>JANSYI010000048.1 GCA_024742475.1 bacterium
GCGAAGGGGGCGCCTCCCACCACCGCAGCCCCGAATGCGGAGGAGGAGCGAAGCGACGAGCGAGGGCGCCCCGCGCCCGAACTTGGAGGGCGAGCGAAGGGCGGCTTCGCCGGCCGCAGCGAGGGAACCGAGAGGTTCCCCCCAAAAGGCTACCCATCCTGAGGCCAGACGTACTCGCTGAGGTCGAGCACCGCCGCGTTGATCGGATCCTCGGCGAACCACTGCTCGTGCAGCGCGTCGGCAAAGGTCCAGAACGCATCATCGCGGCGATCGATCAGCTCGAACCCGTGCTCGTCGATGCTCGCTCCCCACAGCGCGCGGTAGTCGTCCGCAGAGTCGACCCCGGCGAGCGAGGCGACGAAGTCTCCCACTGCATCCATCTGCACGTCGACGAAGAGGTTGGGCCGGGCACCGACCACCCCGCGTGCGACCGACATGTTGTCCTCGCTCGGCTCGCGGGTGAGCCCCTCGAAGTACACGCGGTCGTGCGAGCGGTAGATGCTGTTGCGCATGACCGTGTAGATCCAGGTGCCATCGCCGTTGTGCACGCGCACGATCATGCTCTCGGGCAGCAGCGCGAACGACTCGCTCGGCCAGCCGGTGAGCATGTTGAACACGGCGTCGACGTCTTCGCGGGAGCGGATCTCCGCCGGCTCGTCGCCGCCCCACTTCTCGTTGAGCGGGTCCTCCTCGAGCGCCTCGCCCCCAATGTGCTCGCGCACCTGCTGCGCGACGTCGTGCATGTAGAGGTCGATGCGCTCGTCGTCCGTCGCGCCCGCTTCCGCATCCACCGAGTACTCCACGGAGGTTCCGTAGGCCGAGCAGTCGCCGATGATGTCCTCGAGTTCACCGCTGCACGAGGCGAAGTTGGGCAGCAGCACGTCGTTCCACGCGCCCCAGCCTCGCGTCTTGTGCTCGCGCAGCGTCTCGCGCACATCGGGTGGAAGCATCGTCATGAAGAGGTCTTCACCCTCGGAGCGGACCAGGCTCATCAGCTCCCACGTCTCGATCTTGTGGCCGACATTGCCCCACGTCTCGAACTCGACGACGAGGTTGTAGTAGAGCCGCTCGAAGTTCGAGTAGCCGAGGATCCAGATCGTCTCGGGCGCGCCGTACCGCGGACCCGTGGTGACGCTGGCCGTCGTTCCGTGACGCGCGACGGTGATCCAAGCGTCGGGGTCGGTCCCCCCGTTGCCGTCCCACAGGTCCTCGACCGCGAGTCCGTCGGGGCGGTGCTGCTGCAGGTACCGGCGATACGCCCGCAGATAGTCGATCTCACGCAGCGTGTCGCCCTCGTGCGGGTTGAGGTGAAACCAGCTGCCCTCGCCCAGCAGGGGGCCGAAGGTGTCTTCTCCGGCGACCTCCTCGAGCGCGGAGGGGTCGCTGTCGGGATCGAGGAACCACACCCAGAAGCGGTCGCGAATGGCGAACGTCGCGCCCGATCCGAGACAGACCGAGCCGCGGACCATCGCGTCGATCATCTCGCGCGAGTTCTCCATCATAAAGCGGTAGCGAACCTTGGAGGGGATCGCGGCGAAGTAGGCGAACGGGTTGGTGCTGTTCGGGCGGTACTCGTCATGCCGCACGAGCTCCCAGTCCCCGTCGTAGAAGAGTTCCCGCCAATGCTCGAGATCCTCGGGCCCGATCTCCCAGACGATGTGCTGCTTGGCCGCGAGCACCTGCGTCTGCTTCATCAGGCGATAGAAGATTCGGCCGTCATGGTCGTCGAGCGGGTCGTTGGCCAGCTCGGTCTTGATCTCGTCGATCGGACCGGTCCGCGTCGTGGACCGGACGAGCCGGTAGAACTCGCCAGGGCTGCGCTCGATGTGCAGGTTGGCGTAGAACATGTGCTCGTAGAGGTAGCGGGCGATCAGCAGATCACGCTCGCTGTCGCCCTCGGGGTTGAAGAACGCCTCCCACTGCTCCACGGCCTCTGCGTTGGCCGGCGCGCTCAGGGCCCGCTGCGCCTCGTCCGAGAGCGGCGCGGCGCCAGCGTCGAGCCATCCGAGCACCGCGTCGGTCCCCGCCTCGGGAAGCGCGGGCAGACCCAGCGGCATCGCGCGACCGACCATCTGCTCCCCCCGCGGGCTATCGCTGCCCACGCACTCGAAGTCGCGGCCACCGGTGATCGACTTGCCGACCTCGTACGCCTGATCGAAGGTCTGCGTGACGTCGTGCGCCTCGGTCAGCGTGCGCGCGAGCACCGAGTCGGTGCCGTGGTCGGTGACCGAGTAGAAGTCGAGGTCTCGCCACGTCTCGACCGTGCGATCGTAATCGACCAGGCCGTCGCCATCGCGCACCCGGCCGTGGTCGATGTGCACCGGGTTGTATTCGTAGTCGATGCCAAAGACCCGGGTCGCGTAGAGGTCTTCTTCGTTCGAACCGCGCACGAGCGCTTCGTACGAGGTCATCTTGAGCTGACAGGGCGAGTCACCGCAGGAGTGACAGGTGACGCATCGCTGCGCGAGCACCGGCTGCACGTCGTCGAGAAACGCGTCCTCGCCGTCCCAGGGATCGAGCCGGTTGCCGACGGCGTAGATCGACGCGCCGTCTTGGCCGAACACGTCGTCGGCCTTGCCGCCTGGCCCAGCGCCGCCGTCTTGGGTCTCGTCATCTTGCGCACACCCCGCGATTCCCAGAAGGACGGCGGCGGCCATGCACAACGCGGCGGATTTCTTGTCTCCTCCAAACACCTACGTCATCCTACACGAATCGGCGGGCTTCGCGAGCGGCCTTTCGCGGAGCACCCGAGTGCGATGGATCCTGGGCAGCCGGCCCTTCTCGCACTACAACTGCGCCAATGCTCGACCCACAGGCGATCCGGGCGGTGGTGTTCGCCGGGGGCGGGTGCCGCTGTTTTTGGCAGGCGGGCCTGTGGGAGGAGGCCGGCCACGCGCTGCGGCCCGATGCGGTCGCCTCGGTGAGCGCGGGCGCCGCGTTCGCCTGCGCGGCGCTCGGAGGCCGCACGCGGGCGGTGCTGGACGCGTTCAAGCGGCGAACGGCCGCCAACCCGAGCAACCTGCACCTGCGCAACGTCCGGGGCGGGGGTCCGCTCTTCCCGCACTACGCGATGTACCGAGGCACGATCCTCGAAACCACCACCGAACAGATGCTCGCCGCCCTGCGCGAGGGCCCGCAGATCCACGTGATGCTCGCGCACGCGCCACTGGGCTGGCACCCCGCCGTCGCGGCCGCGGTCGGGCTGGTCGCCTACCGGGTCGAGCGCAAGGTCGCCCGACGGATCCGCGCACGCTGGCCGCTGCGCCTGGGGTACGAGCCCACCATGGTGCGCGCGGACACCTGCGCCAACGCCGATGAGCTCGCGGACTTGATTCTGCAATCGTCCTGCGTGCCTCCCCTGATGCCCTTGATGCGTCGGGGCACGCGAGGCGTACTCGACGGCGCGTTGGTCGATGGTGTCCCCGTGGAACAGGTCGCGCACCTCGGCCCGACGCTGGTGCTGCTGAGTCGGCACGACGACGTCATCCCGACGCCTCCGGGCGTGGTGGCCGTGCGGCCCAGCGCCCCGCTGCCGATCAAGCTCTGGGACTACGCGAGCCCTCAGCGAGTCCAAGCCACCTTCGACCAGGGCCGGCGCGACGGAGAGCTGCTCGCTCGCGCGCTCGAGGCCGGCGCGCCCCTACCCGCGAGCCTCGACGTCCGCGCCTGAGCGCGCCCGGGCGTGCGTGCTCTTGATCGCGGCGGCAATCGCCCCGGGCACCTCTTCTTGCAGGAAGTGCCCCGCGTCGGTCACCGTGACCTCGGCGCGCGGCAGCTCGCGCTCGTGGCGACGCAGGGCGCGGCCGAGGATCGGGTCGCGCGCCCCCCACACGAGCGCGGTCGGGCCCTCGAAGGAGGACATCCACTCCGCGCCCTCGCGCAGCGGCCCCACGCTGGGGTGCTCGGCGCCATCGGGCACCATCCGCGCCAGGGCGAGCGGCCCCACGCGAGCGGAGGGTCGACGCAGGGGCCACTTGTACGCCTTGGCCACGCGGCCGCGGATCGATCGGCGGTTGCCCTGGACCGACCACAGGATGTTCTGCGGGAACCCCAGCCCGCGAAAGACGAAGTCCGAGACGACGGGCAGCCGAGAGAAGGCGTGAAACGTGGTGCCGCGGGGGCGTTCGGGCACGAATACCGACGTGTTCGCGAGCACCACGCCGGCGACGCGATCGGGCAGCGCCCGGCACAGCTGCACGGCGAGCGGACCGCCCCAGTCTTGCCCGACCACGATGAACGGCCCGGGCACCAGCGCCTCGACCAGCGCGACGAGCGTGGAGGCGTGGTTGCCGATGGTGTGGTCGACCGCGCTGCGCAGGCGCGAGGACAGCCCGAAGCCCAGCAGGTCGGGCGCGATGCAGCGAAACCCCGGCAGCTCGGCCACGACCTTGCGCCAAAGAAACGACCACGCCGGGTTGCCGTGCACCATCACGACGGCCGGGGCGTCCTTGGGCCCCTCGTCGATCAGGTGCATCGAGCGGCCCGCGAGCGGGCCCTCGGTGAGTTCGAACGTGCAGCGCTCGAACGGCAGCATGTCGGCGAGCCAGCGAGGCAGCGGCGGCGCGGGACGAATGGGCACGCCCTCACGTAACACGCCGCGCCAGGCGGCTCTAGGCGTCGATGTCGTCGAACGACTCGATGACCTTGTCGATGAGGCCGAAGTCGAGGGCCTCT
Source organism: bacterium (assembly GCA_024742475.1). Classification (GTDB taxonomy): domain Bacteria; phylum Myxococcota_A; class Polyangia; order Nannocystales; family Nannocystaceae; genus CAJXVA01. The sequence goes on from JANSYI010000048.1 coordinate 4,675, forward strand.
TCGGGGGTCATCCACGTGTCGCGGTCGAGCGCCCGAACGATCTTCTCGCGCGGCTGCCCGGTCGCCTCGACGTAGACGTCGGTGATCTTGTCGCGGGTCTTGACGATCTCCTCGGCCGTGATCGCGATGTCGGTGGCGGGCCCGGTGATGCCGCCCATCGAGGGCTGGTGGATCATGAAGCGCGCGTTCTTGGTCGCGTAGCGGCTGCCCTTGGGCGCGACCAGCGAGAGGATCGACCCCATCGACGCGGCCATGCCCGTGACGAGCGTGCGGACGGGCGAGCTGATCAGCTTGACCTGGTCCCACACGGCGTAGCCTGCGTCGACGGATCCCCCCGGGCTGTTGATCACCAAGGTGATCGGCTCCCCTTTGCCGGTCAGCTCCATGTACCAGAGCTTTCGGATGGCATCGGTGGCCGAGGCGCCCCCCACCCCGCTGCTGAAGAACAGCCGGCGTGCTTTGAGGAGGGTGAACTCGATTTCGTCGTCCAGTCGCGTGAAACCCATGTGTCTTCGGTCTTTGCGGAGTACCCCGCTTCATGCGCGGGGCGTCGATGAGAGGAGTATGGCACCTTTGCACTGCCGTGGGCCGGTCCGATCGTGGCCGCCGAGCGTCCCGATTGTCATTTCGTCACAGCCCCTTGCCGGGCTCGGCCAAGTCGTCCACGATGCGCCTCCTCGAACTGCCCAACCGGTGCGTCTGCTCGCATCCATCGGTGGCATCATCGTTGCACGCTCTCCCCGACCGTCGCCATGCGTCCTCATCGTGTCCGACTCCGACGCCCCCCGCGGGGTGAAGGCTCCATTTTGGCGCTGCTCGGCTCCGCCGCCCCGGTGGTGCTCTTGGGCGCCCTCGCCATGACGGTGGGCCCCCAGCCCGTTCGCGCAGCGCCCCCCTCGGGCACCGACTTCACGATCCAGTACTGGACGACCAACGCCGACGGGTCGCGCGGCCGCCAGATGACCGCCAACGACCTGCGGGGCTACGTGAACAAGGCCCGCTGCGAGTGCGGCCAGGCCGTCTCGGCGCGCGTGCGGCTGTCCTCGTCCGAGGCCCTCGACGCGGTCCCGGTGCGCACCTTCGTCGGCAACCGCTGCGACCAGGGCCAGCTCGGCAACAACGCCCAGGCCCGGCCCTGCGCGCTCGCCATCGACGACTTCACCAACACCTACACCCGCAACATCGACTTCGAGTTCAACCCGCTCTGGCTCGCCAGCGGCGTGACGAGCGATGGCCCCCGCGACATCAACAGCGCCACCGCCGCGGCGACCTGCGACGCCCAGACGGGTGACGGTGGCATCTGGGTGTGCGTCGAGAACCTCGACCAGCCCGACTGCCAGCCCGAAGAGTTCGTCGTCACCGGTCAGCAGACCGAGGTCACCGACGCCGACGGCAACACGCCCTCGCTGACCTACGACTTCCTGCCCCCGACGATCAACGCCACCAACTTCCGCGCCCAGGGCGGCGACGGGTCGGTGGTGATCAAGTGGGACAACTCCACGACCACCGACATCCAGGGCTACCGCGCGCTGTGTGCCAACGCCGACGGCTCGCCGGTCGACGGCAAGGGCTTCTCGCTCTCCTCCGTCACCCAGCAGAACAACGGCACGGTCTACTTCACGGCCGAGAACCTCTGCCCCGACGGGCCCTTCGACCAGGTCGACGTCGACCCCGACCCCGACCCGATCGCGCCGGACACGGACTCGGGCACGGACACCGACACGGGCGATTCCACCGACGGCGGCGACACCGACGGCGACACCGATGGCGGAGTCGCCGAGCTGGAGGCCGAGCCCGACTGGGCGCGGGGCTCGGGCGAAGACTGCTGCACGGCCGGCGTGTGCTCCGACGCGCCGTGCATCGTCGCGGTGCAGACGCAAGACGCCAGCTGCGACGCGCAAAATTGGGGCGAGTCCTGTGCTGCGCTCGCGACCGACTACTGCTCGGTCTGCGGCGGGGACGGCTCGTGTTGCCTGCCCAACGACACCCCCAGCTGCCTCGACACGCCGTGCGCGGTCACGGTCTGCGGCGACAACCCCGACTGCTGCAACGTCCGGTGGGACGAGACCTGCGCGAGCGCGGCCGAGACGGCGTGCGCCAATCTCTGCGCGCCGCCCGACGACTCGACCACCAGCGGCGGCACCTCGGGCGACCCCGCGACCGACACGGACTCGACCACCACCGGCGGCGACACCGGCGGCGAAACCGACACCGACACGGGCGGCCTCGCCGGCTACGACACCACGGGCATCGAGTCGCTCGACTGGGCCTACGTCTGCTCGGACTTCATCGCCCAAAACGCCAGCACGGCCCGCATCGACGGGCTGCAAAACGACCAGGAGTACCAGGTGCTGCTCGTCGCGTTCGACTACGCGGGCAACCCCGTCGCCGCCTCGGACGTGTTCATCGCGACCCCGCGCGAGACCACCGACCTGTGGGAGCAGTGCGACGCGCAGGGCGAGATCTGCGGCAAGGGCGGCTTCTGCAGCGTCACCACACAGCCCAACCCCAAAGGCCCCGGCTGGTTGCTGCTCACCGGCCTGTTCGCCATGGTCGCGCGGCGGCGCCGAAGCGCCGGAGGCCACGCGTGAGCGCGGGCCTCCTCGCCGCCGCCCTCGTCGCGGCACCACCGGCGGGCACGCCCTCCGAGGCGGCGATCGCCCGCCAGAGCAACGTCAACACCGAGGCCCCGCGCCGCGACAAGTTCGGGCGCCCCGGATCGCCGCAGCGCTTCGCCTTCGAGATCAAGCTCGGCCCCTACCTGCCCGACGTCGACCGCAAGTACGAAGGCCCAGGCTTTGGCCCCTACGCCACGATCTTCGGCGAGACCGACGGCGAGGGCGTCGTCAATGACGCGCCCAAGGTCGGCCTGATGCCCGTGCTCGGGTTCGACTGGCAGTTCTTCTACGCCGGCGGCCCGCTCGGGCTCGGCACGCAGGTCGGCTTCTTTCGCGACAAGGCCCAGGCCGTCTTGGCCAACCCCACCGACGAAGACGAGACCGTCCGCAGCGCGGCCGACAGCGTCACCTTCAGCATGGTGCCGATCTCGGCCCTCTTCAGCTACCGCTTCGAGCTGCTCGCCGACCGCTACCGCGTGCCCCTGGTGCCCTACGGCGAGGTCGGCCCCACCTACGCCTTCTACTGGACCCGCGACGGCCGCGGCAACATCGCCCGCGACGACGAGGGCGACCGCGGTGCAGGCGGCGTGTGGGGCTTCACCGTCAACGCCGGCTTGATGCTGCGCATGGACTTCATCGAGCGCGGCACCGCCAAGAAGCTCGACCAGACCACCGGCATCAACCACACCTACCTCTTCGGCGAGTTCTCGATGGGCCGCCTCGACAACTTCGGCGCGGGCAGCTCGATCAGCATCGGCGACGTCACGTGGTTCGCCGGCCTCGGCATTGAGTTTTGATCTTTTGGGGAAACCTCTCGGTTTCCCGTCCTCCGCGAGCCAAGCTCGCTGCGGCCTCCCGGGCCTCTTCCTTTGGGGAAACCTCTCGGTTTCCCGTCCTCCGCGAGCCAAGCTCGCTGCGGCCTCCCGGGCCTCTTCCTTTGGGGAAACCTCTCGGTTTCCCGTCCTCCGCGAGCCAAGCTCGCTGCGGCCTCCCTTCCAAGGTCGGGCTTCGCCCTCGACGGTTCCGAGTTCGGAGGCATCTGTGGGGAGCGCAGCTTTGTTGCGCTTGGTCAGTCGGGGATGGGGAGGCGGTCGCCGACGGCGTGGTCGGTTTCGGGTTGTCGCTCGAGGCCGCCGAGGGGGTGGGCGAGGACGGTGACGCCGTCGTCTTTGTGCAGGACGTGGCGCCAGCCCTCGTCGGGCTCGATCGTGGGCGCATCGGGGTACTCGGCCTCGAACTCGGCGAGCGCCTCGGCGAAGCTCCGCCGCTCGTCTTCGTCGGGATGCAGGGCCACCGCGGCCCGCAGGGCGTAGCCGATGAGCGTGGGAGCGTTGAACGCCTCGGCGAGCGTGCCCACGGCGTGCCACAGCTCGGCCTGCGCCGCTGCGTCGTCGTCCATGTTCTGCAGGGGAAGCGCCAAGCCCTGCTCGCACGCCTGCATGGCCTCTTCGATGTCGTCTTGCTGGGCGAGCGCGTACCCGATGCCGAGCAGCGCGAGCTTGTGCGTGGGGACGGCCGGGGCCTCGGGCATCTGCAGCGCCCGGCCAAAGGCCGCCATCGCGTCCTCGAGCTTGCCGACCGCTCGATAGCCGAACCCCGCATCGACCAGCAGCCGTCCCGCGACCGGGTCGCCGTCGCGCGCGAAGCCCTTGGCCGCGTCGACCCACACGTCCGAGGCCTCGCGAATCGAGCCGGCCTCGGCGAGCGCCTGCCCCAGCTTGGCCTGGCTGCCCGCCACCTCGGGCGCGTCCTCTCCGTAGAGCGCGGCGTCGAAGCGCACCGCACAGCGCATGCCGAAGACCGCGTCGAGCTCGATCATGTCGTGCACGAGCTGCGCGGCGTCCTCCCGAGACTGCGGCAGCTGCTCGAGCAGCGCGTCGAAGCGGGCGCGAAGGCGGACCAGTGCTTGGGGCGTGGACACGGCCGCTTCATAGCACCCCGCCTGCGGTGCTGGCTCAGGTGCTGAGCTTGCTAATCATGGCCATCTCGATCTGCCGTCGTTGCAGCGACACCCCGGTGATCTCGATCATCAGCCGGTCGCCGACCGCGAGGGTTCGGCCGCTCTTGAGCCCCTTCATCACCGCGCCCATCTCATCGATCTCGAACTTCTCCCGGAACTCGCGCTCGATCTGCGCGCGGCGGATCATGCCGTCGACCGCGGGCGCGTCGAGCGTGACGTACAGCCCGCCTTGAGACATGCCGTTGATCGACGCTTCGAAGCGGTCCCCGATGCGGTCGCGCATGAACGCCGCGCACAGCAACGACTTCGCGTCGCGCTCGGCCTGGGTGACGCCGCGCTCCTTGGTGCTCGCCGCCTCGGCCTGCGCGGTGCTGTCGCGCATGGCCGGCATGCGGGGTACCGGCTCGGGGCCGCAGTGCCCCCCCTTCTGCCGCAGCCACGCCTTGATCACGCGGTGGCTGATCAGGTCGGGGTAGCGGCGGATGGGGCTCGTGAAGTGCACGTACGCGTCGCTCGCCAAGGCGAAGTGACCGAGGTTGTGGGTGGAGTACTCCGCCTGCGCCAACGTGCGCAGCAGCAGGGCGTTGAGCGGAGCGCGTCGCTCATGCCCCTCGATGCGCTCGAGCAAGCCCGCGAAGGCCAGCGGCGAGCGCAGCTCGTCGGGCTCCACGTCGACCCCCAGCAGCCCCGCGACCCCGGTGAACCGCTCGACCCGCGCCTCGTCGGGTCGGTCGTGCACCCGAAAGACGACCGGCAAGCGGTTCGCGACCGCAACCTGTCCGACGGCTTCGTTGGCCGCGACCATCAGCTCCTCGATCAAGTTGTAGGCCCGCTTCATCTCCGGATCCTGACGGGCCTGCACCACGTCGCGGACGCGCTCGCGGTCGTCCTCGTCGAGAATGACCTTGGTCTCGGGCAGGTGCAGCTCGACCGCGCCGCTGTTGAGCCGGCGGTTGCGAAGGCGGTCCGAGGCCGCGCGCAGCAGCACCACGCGCTCGCCGACTTCGTCCTCGAGCGGACGGTCTCCGCCCAGATGTCCGGCGACCTGGTCGTAGGTCAGGCGCGCCTTGGACTTGATGACCGCGGCCGCGAGCTCGACCCCACTCATGCGGCCCCCGGAGTCGACCTCGAACGACACCACCATGGCGCAGCGCTCCTTCTTGGGCACCAGCGAGCAGATGCCGGCGCTCAGCGGCATCGGCAGCATGGGGATCACCCGCGCGGGCAGGTAACACGAGAAGTATCGGTTGCGCGCCTCGGTGTCGAAGATGTCGCCCTCGTGCACGTAGTGGGAGACGTCGGCCACTGCCACGTGCACCCGCATCTTGGCGCGGCGTGGGTCCTTGCCGAGCAGCTCGACGCAGACGGCATCGTCGAAGTCCCGCGCGTCGGGCGGGTCGATCGTCATGAAGTCGTAGTCGCGCATGTCCGCCCGGTCCTCGCGATCGGACTTGAGCACTCGGTTGGGCACCAGCTCGGCCGCGTCGAGCACCGCTTGGGGCAGCTGCGGGTCGACGCCGTGCTCGACCAAGATGCGCTCCTCCTCGGTGGCGAGCGACCCGGGCTCACCCAGGACGCGCTCGACGGTCACCGAGAACGTGTCGTTCCACGGATCGGGGTAGTCGACGATGGTGGCCACGACCACCATGCCCGGCTCCGCGTCGGTCTCGGCCAGCACGTCGGCCTCGCCGAGGACACGAGGATCGTCGGGCTCGATGAACACCCGCCGGCCGCGTCGGCGAAGGACGCCGGTGACGCGGGTACGGGCGCGCGAGATCACCGAGCGCACGCTGCCCTCGGGGCCTCGGTTGCCCGGCCACCACGTCACGATGACCTGGTCGCCGTCCATGCCGCCGTTGCGTTCGGGCGGCGGGACGAACACGGACGGCTCGCCGTCACCGCGGTCGACGAACGCAAAGCCTGCAGGGTTGACCAGCAGCGTCCCCTGCACGATGCGAGGGCTACCGGACGTATCGGACGACATCTTGCGCGACGCAGCCGACGGCGCAGGCTTGGACGCGGTGGTCTCGGGCGAGACACGCCCGGGCGTCTTGGGCTCCCACGTTGCTCCGCCGGCCTTGCGGCGCGCCCCCGCGCTGGACCCCGACTTGGGCCACGACGAGCGCGACGAGGTGCTCTTCTTGGAGCTTCGCTTCGATGCCCCGCGAGCGCCGCTCTCGCTTCGGGTCTTCGCGCGCTTGGTCTTGGGTTTCGCTTTTGACTTTCGCGCCACGGCGGGACGCTAGCAGCATGGGGTGCGCAGCGCTACGCGAACTCGACGCTTCAGCGAAGCCCTCGAAGCGTGCCGTCGTCGGATCCGACCACGAGCGTACCCGCCGGCGTGATGGCGACCGAGCTATCGATGTCGGTCGGGAACTCGACGTTCCAGCGGACCTTGCCCTCGGCCGTCACCGCATAGAGGCGATCATCTTGGCTCCCCACGTACACGACCCCATCGGCGTCGAGCACCGGCGACGCCGCGATGCGACCTCCGGTGGGCAGCATCCAGCGCACGTTGCCCGCAGGGTCGAGGCTGTACATGTTGCCGTCGAACGACGAGAGGTAGATCGTGCCATCGGGCGCGACGGCGACCGAGGACCGAATGTCGCTCTGGGCGACGAAGCTCCACTTCAAGCTTCCGTCGGTCCGCAGGGCGAACATTCGCCCGTCGTCGGCCCCGATGTAGACCGAGCCGTCGATGCCAGCCGCGGCCGATCCGTCGACGTCGGCGCCGACCTTGTACCGCCACTTCTGTGTGCCGTCGGCCGTGTCGAGCGCGGTGACGAAGCCGTCTTGTCCCCCGAAGACCACCAGCCCGTCCTCGGTGACCAGCGGGCTCGAGAAGACGTGCTTGGGCCGGTCGACGTCGGTGGGCCAGTGCCACACGATCTCCCCGGCGGTGGTGACCCGGTACACGCCGTCCGCCCCCACGTACAGGTCGCCGTCGGGCCCGAGCGTCGGGCCCCCGTCGACATCGCATCGCGCCCCCTCGGGTCCGGGCGCCCGGGCCGGCGCGCAGTTGCCGAGCTTCTTGGACCAGGCAATCTTGGAGCTGCCCGGGTCGATCGCGTAGAGCGTGTCGTCATCGGCACCCACGTAGAGGCGACCCCGCGCATCCCGAGCCGCGGTCGACCAGACCATGCCTCCTACGGTCAGGTCCGTGACGATGGTGCCTGCGCCGTCCCCGTCGGTGAGGACGCCGACGAACCTGCCCGCGTGCGTTCCCACGTACGCGACCGTCCGCCCCTCGGTGTCCGTCCCAAGTGTAGGTCTAGCGAACACAACCGACCCGAGATCGGCCTCCCACGCCGCTTTGGGCGCCTCGAGCGGTCCGCGCCCGCGCGAAGGCCGATCGCCGGCCGGGCCACCCCGTCTCCAAGAGTCATCTGGCTGCGCGGGCTCGGCAGCCTGCCCCTGCAGGGCACCCTTGGGCTCGGGGTCGACGCACAGCTGGTCGACGCAGATCCGCGCTCCCTTGCAGTCCACATCCTTCGTGCAACCCGTCAGAGGCTCGTGGTTGGCATCTGGCCGGCAGCCCAGCACCGCGCACAGCACGCACAAAAGGCCGCGCGGTACTCCTGTGCGGGGTACCGCGTCAAGGCCGATTGTGATCCCGCGCTTTGACATGGAAATATGTAGGTGGTAGGGGTGGGGAATCATGGAATCCGGCCTCGCAGGCCGGCAAAACGTAGTGTTTTCGGGGGAATCGGTGAACGCTTGAGCAGTCACGAGACCCGGGAGCGCTCTTCCCAGACTCGAATCGAGATCAAAGCATGTCGGCAACGCAAGCCGCTTCCGTCCAAAAGGACGAGCCCGTCGAAGAGATTTACTACCGCAAAGGCGACATCGACTTCTGCTTCCTGCTGAATCGGCGTCATCACAACCTTCGGGTGTTCGACTACAGGGTAGGCAACTACCAGCAGAAGCGCGACTTCTTCGATCGGATCGCACGGGCCGAAGGCCTGCGCAAGGTGTTCACGGTCGTCGAGAAGCAAGACAGCAAGAGCTGGCGCTCGGTCGGCTTCTCCCGCGAAGGCGCCATCCCGGGCTACTTCCGGACCGCCGACGCCTACGTCATGAGCCGCGTGTACACCGAGGACGGTGACCCGATTCAAGGCGGCGCGCCCAAGCTGCAGGGGCCAGCCGTCAAGGCTCGCACCCCCCAAGAGACCAAGCCTCGCGGGCTCAACCTCGAGGTGGTCACCGACGAAAATCGGCTCAAGGGCATCACCGAGGGTCTGCAGGCGGGGTCGGTCTACGCGCCGTTCCGCCGCGGCATGTTCCACCCCGACATCGGGGTGCACGGCAAGCAGGGCAAGCGCGAGATCTGGCTCGGTGCCGAGACCGACAGCTCGTTCGGTCACGCCAAGATCGACCTGATGACCGTCCCCACCAAGGAGGACGACCTCCCGCAGTACGAGTTCACGCTGCGGGCCATGCTCGACGAGCTCAAGAGCATCGACACCGCGAGCGTGTTTGGGCTCTGCCCCGTCGACGCGCCGCTGTGCAACCAGGTCTTCTCGACCCTGGGCTTCAAGGTCACCGCGCGCCTGACCGACCACGTCACGCGCGACGAGGACTTCGTCGGGGTGCAGCTGTGGCACCGGCGCATCACCAACAGCAACTCGCCGCGACTCCCGTCGTTCATCTGATCGACCGAAGGCACGGTTTGTCGAGCGCCCGACCGCGTCTGCGGTGGGGCGCTCGTCGTTGGCGGGGGTGCGCGGTCACTTCGCCTTGACGCCGCGCCCCAGCTCATGGGGTCGACGCGCCGGCGTGTCGTCCACGTGCGGGGCGACCTCCTCTCGGGCGCCCGTGCAGGTGACTGCACCGAACATGACCATCGCCCAGCGACACTCGATCGTGACCGGGCCGCTGCCCGACTCGAGGGTGTAGATCCTCGCAAAGGGCGACGTATCGAGCCCCGTCCAGTTGGCCGTCGGACCCCCGCAGGCGAGCATGTCCTCGCAGGCGACCTCCTGCGCCTTCGCGTCCGCGGGATGCGGGATGCGCGTGTTCTGGAAGCCTTGGTAGGCCAACCCCGCGCATGTCCCGAACAGGATGAGCGACCACAAGCTTCGCAGCTTTCCCATCGGCCGGATCCTACCGGGCTGCGCGGAACGTGGATAGGCTCACAGAACGAGCGCGGGATTGTAATTGTCCTCAGGAATGCACCAGGACCCGGCTTCACAAGGCGGCGGGGTTGGGGTAAGGAAGCCGAATCGCGAGCCGACGCTCGCGCACAAGGAAGCGACCATCATGAAGATCACGAACATGCTCCTCATCGTTGCGGCCGCCGGTACCCTCGTCGCTTGCGACAAGACGGCTCCCGACACCGCAGCTCCTGACGTTGCCGCCCCCGAGGCTCCCGAGGCTCCCACGGCCGACGACGTGTCGGACGAAGCCGGCGAAGAGGCTGGCGAAGAGTCGGAAGAAGAGTCCGAAGAAGCCGTCGAGGCTGACGCGGACGCCGAAGCTCCGACCGCGGAGGAGTAGTCCCCAGCCGGGCCGACTCGCTCGGCTCCAACGAAGAACCCCGACCGCTCCACCGGCCGGGGTTTTTCTTGTCTGCGAGAATCAAGCGCGGCGTGCTCGGCGGCGCCGAAGGCCCAGCAGGAGCAGCCCCCACAAGCTCGCGGTGGGCCCGAGGTCGTTCCGCCCGCTCGTGCAGTTGCAGCCCGAGTTGCTGGCGTCTTCTCCGAAGCCGTCGGGGAGCGCGCCGTCGCTGGCCAGCCCCGTCTCGCCCGCCGTTGGCCCCGTCGCGTCACTGTCGGAGCCCTCCGCGTCCGAGCCGTTGCCAGGGCCGGTCCCGCTCACGCTGTCGACCCCCGGACCCGTCCCGGCCTCGCCATCGCCCGTCTCCGCATCCCCACCGGGATCGGTCGGGTCGCTGCCACCGGTCGGACCTGCGCCACTCTCCTCGCCGCCGCCGGTCGCGTCCCCCGTCGTCGGGTCGGAGTCCGAGCCGCCTTCGGTCGTGTCCACCGGGAGCACGCACTCGCCCTGGGCTTGCACGACCTCGATGTCCTCACCGTAGTAGAAGCGCAGGATGTCCATGTAGTCGGCGCCGCCCTCCTCGAGGCAGCGCGCGCCCCACTGGCCCATGCAGCCGCGGTTCTGGCCATAGGACGGGTCGTCGGTCGGATGCACGAACCCCAGCGCGGTCTGCTCGACGTCGAAGCCGGACTGCCCGCTGTTGTAGGTGATCCACTGCTCGGTCGAGCCCCCCACGCCCACGCAGTCGGGGCCGGAGGTGTTGTTGTCACCGGCGACGTAGAACCCGTACGTCAGCGTCGAGTTGTACATGAGGTACATGCCCGAGGTCTCTTGCACGGCTTGAATCGCCTCGGCCGTGGGCGCGTTGCCACAGCTGAAGACCTGACATCCCTGGCTGTCGCAGATCTCGCCCGACGTCTCCATGTTGTAGTAGGCCACCGAACGGGCAGAGATCGCCTGGGCCTTGAGCGCCTCGATGTCCGCGCCCCCGTTCTCGCAGGTGACGACCCCGGGAAGGTACTCCTCCTCGAGGTCGATCAACCCGGTGCCGACGACGTTGACCTCGCAGATCGCTCCGGGCAGCGGCGCCGGGACCTGCATGTTCGGCGGGGGAGCCTTCAGCGGGATGTCGGCGTCACGCGGACGCACCGGCGCCTCGTCGGAGGCATCACAACCGGCGACGCAGGCACTCACGGCCAGCACGCACGCGACCCAACACGAAGCGAGCACCCTCACGATGTTTCTACTGTAGGGGTTGCACTGACCCTGTGGCAAGCGCGCGGTCGACCCTCCACAAGCCCGCGGAATTAGTGAGAAGTCGCAACGACGCGCGTGGGCGCGGGTTGCGAGGGGCGTCTTGACCCGCCCCGATCGATGCTTAGCGTTCGTCGCCGAGCACCCATGCCCGACACGCCCGCCCCCGAGAAGCACGAGTTCAAGGCCGAGGTCGCCGCCGTCCTCAAGTTGGTCACGCACTCGCTGTACACCAACCGCGAGATCTTCCTGCGAGAGCTGATCAGCAACGCCTCCGACGCCCTCGACAAGGCGCGCTACACCGCGCTGGTCGACACCGACCTCGAAGGTCAGGCGCTCGAGCCCAGCGTCCGCATCAGCGCCGACGCCGAGCGCGGCTTGCTCGTCATCGAGGACAACGGCATCGGCATGACGCCCGAGGAGGCCCGCAGCAACCTCGGCACCATCGCCCACTCGGGCACCCTGCAGTTCCTGCAAGAGGCCGCCAAGGCTCAGGCCGAGGGCAAGTCGCCGGACGTGCAGCTGATCGGCCAGTTCGGCGTCGGCTTCTACAGCGCGTTCATGGTCGCCGACCGGGTCGACGTGTTCACGCGCTCGGCTCAGCCGGGCAGCGAAGGCATTCACTGGAGCAGCACCGGCGACGGCTCGTTCACGATCGCCCCGACCGACAAGGAGCACCGAGGCACGCGCATCGAGCTTCAGCTCAAGGACGACGCCAAGGAGTTCCTCGACCGGTACCGGATCGAGAGCATCGTGCGCCGCTACAGCAACTTCGTCATGTACCCGGTGCAGTTTGCCGGCGAGGAGAAGGACGGCGAGGTGCAGTGGGCTCAGCTCAACGAGATCGGCGCCTTCTGGACGCGCTCCGCGTCCGAGCTCAGCGACGACGACTACAAGGACTTCTACAAGCACGTCATGGGCGGCTTCGTGCTGCCCGGCGACGAGCCGCTCGGGCGCCTGCACCTGTCGATGGACGCGCCCATTCAGTTTCACGCGGTGCTGTTCATTCCCGGCCGGCGCCCCGCCGACCTCTTCAACGAAGAGAGCAAGCACCTGCAGCTGTTCGCCCGCCGCGTGATGGTCATGGAGAGCTGCGACAAGCTGCTGCCGGCCTACCTCCGCTTCATGCGGGGCGTCGTCGACTCCGAGGACCTCCCGCTCAACGTCTCCCGCGAGATGCTGCAGGAGAACAAGAACCTCTCCGCGATCCGCCGCCAGCTCACCCGCAAGACGCTGCGTCTGCTCGCCGACACCGCCAAAGAAGACCGCGAGCGCTACGAGAAGGTGTTCGAGGAGTTTGGCGTGTTCCTCAAGGAGGGCCTGCACCTCGACAACGCGCACAAGGACCAGCTCACCGAGCTGCTGCGCTTCTCCAGCACCGGACACGACACCAAGTGGATCTCGCTGCGCGAGTACGTCGACACGATGCCCGAGGGCCAGGACGCCATCTACTACATCACGGGCCGCTCCCAAGCCGAGCTTCGCGGCAGCCCCCACCTCGAGGCCCTGCGAGAGCGCGGGTACGCGGTGATCATGATGACCGACGCGGTCGACGAGTGGGTCGTTCAAGACCTCACCGAGTACGACGGCAAGAAGCTCGTGAGCGTCACCGCCGGCGACCTCGACCTCGACGGCAAGAAGGACGCCGACGATGAAGCGGACGCGGCGAAAGAGGACGAAGCTCCCAGCGCGGAGCTCGAGCCGCTGCTCGCCCGCGCCAAAGAGGTCCTCGGGGACAAGGTCAGCGCGGTCAAGGTCTCGCGCCGCCTGACCTCGAGCGCGTCCTGCCTGGTCGACGACCCCGCCGGCATGGGTCGCAACATGGAGCGCATCTTGGCGATGGCCGGTCGCGAGGTCTCGGCCCGTCCGCGCATCCTCGAGGTCAACGGCGACCACAAGTTCGTCAAGGCCGCGGCCGCCCTCGTCGGCAGTGGGTCGGACAACGCCACGGCCGACATGTGGATTCACCTTCTGCACGACCAGGCGCACCTCGCCGAGGGGGAAGTGCCCGACCCCAAGGGCACCGTCGAGCGGATTCAGGCGGTCCTCGACGCGCTGGCGAGCCGGTAGCGGCACGTCTGCGATGGCCTGCGCCGAGGCGACGACCCGGCGCATGCCTGCGCGCGTGCGCGTAGATGCTTCGCTTGCGCGCGCGGGGGATTTTGCGCAGGGTTGGCCCGTGAACCGCCGGATCGGCATTCTGCTCGTCAACCTGGGCACCCCCAACTCGCCCCAAACGGGCGACGTTCGCCGCTACCTGGCAGAGTTTCTGAGCGACCCTCGGGTAATCGACATCAACCCTGTGGGGCGGTGGCTCCTGCTCAACCTCGTGATCCTGCGCTTCCGACCCGCGAAGTCGGCCGCGGCGTATCAAAAGGTCTGGTCCGAGGAGGGCTCGCCGCTGCTCGTGCACGGCGAGCGGCTCACCGAGGCCGTCGCCGCCCGCTTCGCCGAAGAGCCCGACATTCACGTGCACCTCGCGATGCGGTACGGGCAGCCGTCGCTGCGCAGCGGTGTCGAGGCGCTCACCAAGCAGGGCTGCGACCGCATCGTGGTGATGCCGCTGTACCCGCAATATGCCTCCAGCTCGACCGGCTCCACCACCGAGGCGGTCTACAAGATCGCCGCCGAGCAGGAGAACACGCCGTTCATCACGGTGGTGCCGCCGTTCTACGACCATCCCGCGTTCATCGAGGCGTTCGCCCAGGTGGGCCGTCCGGTGCTGGAGGACAAGACCCCCGACCACATCCTGATGAGCTTTCACGGGCTGCCCAACCGTCACCTGCGCAAGGGTGACCCCAGCGGCGAACACTGCCTGGCCAAGGACGACTGCTGTGCGTCGATCACCGACGTCAATCGCAACTGCTATCGCGCCCAGTGCTTCTCCACCGCCCGGGCGCTGGCCGACAGGCTCGGAATCGAGAGCTCGGACTACACGGTCACGTTTCAGTCTCGACTGAACGAAGACTGGGTCCAACCGTTCACCGACGTCACCCTCGAGCGCATGCGCGCGGAGGGCCGCTACAAGAGGGTCGTCGTGTTCTGTCCGGCGTTCGTCGCCGACTGCCTCGAGACGCTCGAAGAGGTCGGCATGGGGCTCAAGGAGGAGTTCGAGGCGCCCGGAGAGGGTCGAGAGCTGACGCTCGTGCCCTCGCTCAACGCCACCGCTGCGTGGGTCGACGCGGTCGAGCAGATTCTCCGAGACACCCTCACCACCTCACACCTCCCGGTGCTCGCGCAGCGCCGCGACGCTGTGTAGGCAAGTCGGCTCCGTTTCGCCCCTGTCCTCCAGTGACAGGATCGGCGAATGCAGCGGATGACCTTGACCTTCCTCTTGGGCTTCGGCCTGTCCTTGGGCGCGTGCGACTCCGGTGGCGATGCCGGCGAGACCGATAGCGGCACCGACGGTGCATCGTCGAGTACGTCGTCGACCTCCGACACCGCGTCGGCCTCCGACAGCGCCTCTGACACGGCCGAGTCCGAGTCCAACTCCAACTCCGGCCCGGAAAGCACCTCGTCCTCGGGTGGCGAAGAGGGCTCGACCGGCGGCAGCACCTCAGGCGGCAGCTCGAGCGGAGGCTTTGGCAGCTCGAGCTCGGGCGGCGCGGGCAGCTCCAGCACCGGGGGTGACGATGGTGGGCTGTACGGTCCCTGCCCCGGAGACCAAGCCTGCGAGGGCGACCTCGCCTGTCAGCAGATCGAGGTCGGGCCGAACGCGGGCGCCAACTGGTGCACCCAGGCGTGCGACCTCGAGGCCCAGGACTGCCCCGCGCCCGATGAGGGCGACGCCGAGGCGGTCTGTCGCGGCGTCGCCAATGGCGGCGGAGAGGCGATCTGCGTCCTGACGTGCATGCAGGCCACCACCTGTCCAACGGGCATGGAGTGCAACCCCGTCGGCGGCGGCGGCATCGGAATCTGCGCCTTCCCAGCCGACTTCTGATCGCGGCGGGTCAAGCAGGGACGAGCGCACCCACGCGCGCGAAGGCGGGCGCGGGCAGGCGCGTCTGCACGACCGCGGGGCGGCGCACGGGCATCAGCTTGGCCAGCGCCTCACACACGTCTTCGGCGTCCGGGCGGAAGAACGTGCCCACGTAGCGGTGCCCGAGCTCCTCGAGCATCTCGTCCGGCTCGGCGTGCCAGAGCGCGTCGTCACCGTCGAGCCACAGCGTCCGGTACCCCGAGAAGCTCTGCAGCGCCGCGCAAAGGTCTCGGGCTTCGTTCTCGAGAGATTCGGGCAACCAGCTCTTCAGCGATTCGACGACCATGACGAGTTCTCCGCGCGTCGGGACCACGCTCGACCCCCCTGCCCCGCATGGGCACGGTTCGGGTCGGTGTCCCGATGACGTGTCGCGACAGTAGGCATAGCCGGATCTGCTGCGCAAAAAAAAGGCGCAGAGAAACGGCCGCGATCGGTTTCGCGCTGCTACCCGCCTCGAATTGCGGCGGCCATGCGGCGCGCCGCCTCGAGCATGCGAGGGCCTGGACGGCCGCTGAAGGCCTCGTCGAGCCGATACACCCTGCCCTGCAACGCGGCCGGCAAAGCCTCGAATCCCGGGCGTTCGATGAGGTTGCGCGGGTCGAGCTTGTCATGGGCCACCCCACACCACGACACGAAGCAGACCGCGGGATCGGCCGCGACGACCTCGGCCGCCTGCACCTCGAGGCTGGATCCGGGCCGGTCGCCGAACACGTTGCGACCCCCTGCCAAGCTGATCAGCTCGTTGCTGTAGCAGTCCTGCCCGGGCGTGAACATCGGCTTGGGCCACCACTCCAGGTAGACGGGCGTCGGCTCACCACTGCACGCAGCCCGCAACGCGGCCTCCTGAGCCTCCATGTCGCCGGCGACGGCCTCGCCGATCTCGCCCAGACCCAAGGCCTGGGCCGCCCGTCGGATGTCGGCACGCACGTCGGCCAGGCTTCGGGGTGCGAGCACCAGCTGTGGCACGCCTCGGACGGCCAACCCCGTGACGACCCGCTCCATGCCCGGGACGCTGAGCGAGCTGAGCACGAGGTCGGGCGCGAGCTCGGCGACGCGGTCGAGGTTGGGGCCGAGGTCGGGTCCGAGGCGCTCGACCGACGCGACAGCCGGCGGGTGATCCGAGGAGTCTTCGCACGCGATGACGCGCTCGAACGCACCGAGCGCGTCGACGACTTCGGCGTTGCTCGGGGCCAGGGTGATGACGCGTTGCGCCGCGGAGGTGGCCGGTGGGCACAGCCCCGCGATCGAAAACGGGCCCTCCTCGATCATGCCGCTGGGGCCGCGTAGGGCGATCGCCCGACCACCACGCGCCGCCACCCAGCACTTCGCCGCGAAGCGGACGCCCGCATCTCCCATCGCGACGGCGTCGACCTCTTGCCAGTCGATCGCGAAGGTCGCCCGCCCCTGCCGACCGCCCGCGTAGTCGAGCACGAACGACTCCGCGCGCGCGGCTCTCCCACCCCGGCGGGAGCGCGTCGTCCCGCCGGGCCTTGGCGGTCGGCGTCTCCCACTGGTGGGTGGGCTTGCGCATCAGCTGATCTTCTCGCCGGGCCTGGACTTGGTGTCGAGCTCGAGCACGACCACCGCGTCGTCCGCCTCGCCCGAGGCCAGGACCATGCCCTCGCTGAGGCCGAACCGCATCTTGCGGGGCTTGAGGTTGGCGAACACCACCACGTGTTTGCCGACGAGCGCATCGGGTTCGTAGCTCTTGGCGATGCCGCTGAAGATGTTGCGCATGCCTAGGGGCCCCAGGTCGACGGTGAGCTGCAGCAGCTTGTCGGACTTGTCGACCTTCTCGCACGAGAGCACCTTGCCCACCCGCAGATCGATCGCCCCGAAGGCGTCGATCTTGGTCTGGTCGGCGAGCGGCTCGACCTCGTAGTCGAACGTACGCTTGGGCGCCGCGTCCTCCTTGCTGGCCTCGACGATCGCCTCGATGGCCTTCATGTCGATGCGCTCGGCGAGCGTCTCGTACTCTCCGATGGCGTGGCCCGCCTCGAGCACCGTGCCGGCGGTGGCAAAGGTCAGCGGCGCGTCGATCTTCAACATCCGCTGCACCTTCTGCGCCCAGGTGGGCAGCACCGGGGCCAGGATTGCGGCCACGATCTGCGAGGCGAAGATGCCCGCCGAGCAGATCGAGCGCGCGCGCTCCGGGTCGGTCTTGGCCAGCTTCCAGGGGGCGTGGTCGGTGAGGTACTGGTTGAACTCCTCGGCGACCTCCATCGCCAACCGCAGCGCCTTGGGCGACTCGAAGGCCCGGAAGTGCTCGAGCGCCTGCTCCAGCTTGGCGCGCGAGGAGGCCACGAGCGGCTCGGTGTCGGGCAGCAGCGCGCCCATCGTCCCGCCCAAGCGGCTGCCGATGAACTTCACGCAGCGACTGCACAGGTTGGCCGCCTTGTTGACCAGCTCGGCGTTGCAGCGGTTGACGAAGTCCTCGAAGTTGATGTCGATGTCTTCGACCGACGCGCCGACCTTGGCCGCGAAGTAGTAGCGCAGGTAGTCGCTCGAGAGGTGGTCGAGGTAGGTGCGAGCCAGGATGAACGTGCCACGGCTCTTGGACATCTTCTCACCGCCGACGGTCAGCCAGCCGTGCACTTGGACGCGCGAGGGCGTGGTGTAGCCCGCGGCATTGAGCATCGCGGGCCAGAACAGGCAGTGGAAGTAGACGATGTCCTTGCCGATGACGTGCACGATCTCCACGTCGTCGCGGCTCTTGCCACCCCAGTAGTCGTTCACGTCGAGGCCGTTGTCGTCACACCACTTCTGCGTGGCGCCGATGTAGCCGATGGGCGCGTCGAACCAGACATAGAAGTACTTGCCCGGGTGCCCGGGAATCTCCCATCCGAAGTACGGAGCGTCGCGCGAGATGTCCCAGTCGCGCAGGCCGCCCTCGACCCACTCCATCACGTAGTTGCGCTGCGACTCCTGCAGCGGCGTGCCCCCCTGCCCTCCAGCGCTGATCCACTCTCGCAGGAAGTCGGCGTGCCGGGCCAGGTCCACGAACAGGTGCTCGCTGGCCTTCATCACCGGGGTGGTGCCGCAGATCGAGCAGTGCGGATCGCCGAGGTCGGTGGGGTTGTAGGTGCTGCCACAGACCTCGCAGTTGTCGCCGTACTGGTCGGGGCTCTTGCACTTGGGACAGGTGCCCTTGACGAAGCGGTCGGGCAGGAACATCTCGTCGTGCGGACAGTAGAGCTGGTCGATGCTGCGCGTCTCGACGTTGCCGCTCTCGCGCAGCCGCTCGAAGATCGCGTAGACGTGTTTCTTCGACTCTTCGGAGTGCGTGGTGTGAAAGATGTCGTAGCCGAGCTGAAAGTCCTCGAAGTCCTTGCGGTGCTCGGCGTAGGCCCGCTCGACGACCTCCTCGGGCGTGATGCCCTCCTTGCGCGCCCGGACCTGGATCGGGGTGCCGTGGGTGTCATCGGCCCACATGAATCGGCAGTCTTCGCCGGCCAGCTTCCGGGCCCGCACGTACACGTCGGTTTGAATGAACTCGAGCATGTGCCCGAGGTGGATCGATCCGTTGGCGTACGGCAGGGCGGCGGTGACGAGAACGCGCTTGGCCATGCTCGCGACATAACACGAGGCGCGAGGGCTACGGTGGATCTTTCGAGCGCCGTACCAACGTGGACCGCAGCTGGGCCAACCCCTCCTGCTCGGCCTCCGTCGCGTCGATGTAGTCGATCGCGACCCGGGCCACGTCCCTCGCATCCTCCGCGCCGACGTCGAGGAGCAGCTCGGCAAGCTCCGCGTAGCACCGGGCAGCGTAGAGCGCCTCGGGGATCGTCTCCGATAGCGTACAGGCGCGCCGCATGTCGCTGACCGCGGACGTGCGCAGCTGCGCGTCGCTGGGGTTGGCGCGAAACTCCGCCAGGCGGACCTCGGCCGAGATGATGACGGCCTTGCCATGCTCGAGCGGGACCTCGTCCTGCTTGCCGGCGGTGATGCGCACCGCCTCGTCAGCCCTCGCGCGCGCCTCGTCGAAACGCCCGAGCTTTGCCAAGCCATCGGCGAGGTTGGTCAGCGGATACACGTTGTCGGGGTGCATCTGGCCCGAGTTGGCGACCTGAATCTCGTAGGCGGCCTCGGCCTCCGCGACCGACGCCTCGGCGAGCTCGAAGGTCGTGTAGGCCGCCGAGAGGTTGCTGCGCGCGATGCCGACGCGGAAGTTCTGCGGCCCGAATGCCTCGGTCCACACGTCCACGGCCGCCTGCAGGTCGGCCAGCGCCTCCCCCTGATGGTCGAGCTGCGTGTGCGCGCGGCCCCGATTCGTGTACGCCATCCCCAGGTCCGGGTAGTCGTCGCCCTTGGTCGCGCTCCAGATCTCGACGGCGCGGTCCAGGCTCGTGATCGCCTCGGAATACCGACCGGACTCCACGAACGCCGAGCCCAGGTTGTTATAGGTCCGCGCCACGTTGGGGTTCATCGTCCCGTACGTCCGACGCTGATGCGCGAGGATCGCCTCGAGCTCGGCGATCGCGTCTGGGATGCGACTTTGAATGCGAAGGTTGACCGCGCGGTTGTTTCGCATCGCCCACGCGACGTGGTCATCTTCGCCACCGATCGCCTGACGTCGCTCGATCGCCCGCTCGATCAGCGCGAGCGCCTTGGGGTACTCGCCCTGCCCGTAGGCGAAGTTCGACGCCGCCTGGTCGACCGCGGGCAGCAGGCTCGGGCCTGCCCCCGGAGCATTCGCGGCCTCACGCGCGCGCGCCAGCCACTGCTCCGCCAGCGCCGTGTTGCGCCACTCGTAGCCATGCAGCATCACCAGCAGCGACGCGGCGTTGACCTGTTCACGCGGGCCCCCCGACTCGAGCGCCAGCGCATACCCGGCTTCGCACTCCGCGGCCGCCTCATCGAGTCTCGCGAGCCCAAAGCTCGCGTACCCGCGCTCGACGTGAAGCCGGGCTCGATAGGCGGTGGGGAGGTCATCGCGACGGAGCAGCTGCGTTGCCAGAGCGTGGGCGTCGGCATCGCGGCCGGACCGGCGCAGCGCGAGCAGCCGTCCCATCGCAATCGACAGCCCCGCCTCCGCCGGCGCCCCCGAGGTGCGCGCGTCGCAGTCATCGAGGTTCGGCAGCTCCAGCACGGTCTGCAGGGCTCGCTCGGCGACCACCAGGTCTGCGCCCTCGAACATCGCGAGCACGATGTGAAGCTCGGCGCGAGCCTCGGCATAACACCCCACGCGCGGGTCCGAGTATCCGGCGCTGCATACCGCGGCCGCGCCCTCGCGCCATCGCTGCACGTACGCGTCGATCGACGGCAGCAGCCGCTCGAGCGTGGGCTCTGCCTGGCGAAGGCCCGAGCGCCGAACCGCCCGGCGCACCGCCTCCGCCCGCGTCGCCGACCAGACGCTCGCGGCCTCGGCCTCGACCCCGGCGGCGCACGGGGCCGGCTGCTCCGGCGTGCCGTGTTGCCACCAGGCCAGCGCGCCGAGCCCCACGAGACCCACCGCGGCCGCGAGAGGCCACGGACGCGAGCGCTCAGCCTCGGCCACGGCCCGCCGCAGCGCATCGACCGACGCGAAAGGCTCACGTTGCGCAGGGTCGACGGCCCTCCGCAGCACCGCCTCGCGCCTGGCGTTGCGCCACCGCGCCGTGGCCCGAAGCCACAGACGCGCGAGCGCCCGCTGATCGTCGGCGGGGTGGGCCTGGGCGCCTCGGAACTCGACCAACACGACGCGCCCGTCCGCCCGCACCCGAGCGGCGGTCCCGTCGAGCGCCCCGTGCACGACGCCAGCCTCATGCACCGCGTGCAGGCCCTGGGCGAGCGCGTCGAACACGGCGCTCACCTCGGCGTGGGTCGGGCCGCGACCGAGCCACGCCCGCAGGCTCCGCGAGGGTGCGAGGCGCTCGATGGCGACGTAGACCGAGCGCGCCTGCGGAGGCCCGAGCTCCCCGGCGTCGTGCACTTCGACGACGCCTGGATGTTTGACCCGGCTCGCCGCGCGTGCGCCCTCGAGCGCCCGCTGCGGCTGGTGGTCCGGGCCGTAGACGCGCAGGACGACCTGACGATGAAGGCGCTCGTCGTAGGCGTCGATCGAGACCCCCACCGCAGAGGGCATCGCCGCGCGCACGGTGTAGCGGTCGAGTTCGGACAAGCTCGCCCGCAACCAGACACTCAGCGCGCCCGTGGAGGTGACGAGTCCGCCCATGCGGTCGGTTCACGCAGGCGTGCGCCGGCTACAGCGCAGGAAGGGTCTGCCGACGATGCGAGGTCGCCGACTCGGCTGCCCGGTGCGTCTGCTGCGAGTCGGCGGGGCCAGCGATCTGCTCGAGGTTGTTGACCAAGGCGTTGGCGATGCCGACGCGGCGCTCCATCGCGCCGAGCATGTCCTCGACCTGCTCGGCGAGGCCCATGACGAGCTCGGGCAGCTGCTCGACCGCACGATAGCGAAGACGACGTGGCGCCTCGAGCAGCGCGCAGAGGTCTCCGGGGATCTGCCCGGCGGCGGCGGAGCGAGACTCGAGCACCTTGACGGTCTTGAGCGACAGGCAGTAGCTGCCGCGGACCTTGAGGTAGCCGAGGTAGGACACCTCGATGACCCGCTTGCCGCTGGCGTCGTAGCTGGTGTGCTCGGCGAGCGGCCGGGGGTGCACGTAGTCGAGGCCGATCATCAGACGCCCCAGCAGGTTGTCGATGGCAGCGATGCTCCGGTTGAGTTGGTCGGAGCCGTCGTTGAGCCGACGGGCCGAGTTGCCCAGACGATGAAGTTCTTCGGTGATGGTCACGGTCGTTGTCCCTCCCACCCCGTCAAGGGCGGACTGCTGCGCCCTCTTCCGAGGCCGCGTGGAGAAGCAGGGGGGTGGCGCCGTTCCCAGCGCCACCGAAAACCCATCCTCAAGGTATGGGCGTGGACCCGCGCACGCAACCGCGAACGCCCATACGCGAACGGCCGGCGCCCTTTCGGACAGCCGGCCGAGCGTTATCGAGCCGCGAGGCCTACTCCCAGGTGATGCCCTGTGCCAGCGGCAGCGCGTCGGTGCCGTTGATCGTGCACGTCTGACGCCGCATGTAGGCCTTCCAGGAGTCGCTTCCAGCCTCACGGCCGCCCCCGGTCTCCTTCTCTCCACCAAAGGCCCCGCCGATCTCCGCGCCCGAGGTGCCCAGGTTGACGTTGGCAATGCCGCAGTCGCTGCCCTCCGCGCTCCAGAAGCGCTCCACCGCGCGCACGCTGTCGCTGAACAGCGCGCTCGAGAGGCCCTGCTCGACCGAGTTCTGCGACTCGATCGCGCCTTGCAGGTCCCCCTTGGGGAACGCCTGCACGTAGAGGATGGGCGCGAACGTCTCCTCGGCCATCAGCGGGAACGGCTTGCCGTCGGGCACCCGCACCAGCGTCGGCTGGACGAAGTGACCCGCCCGGTCCAGCACCTCACCACCGACCCGCACGTCGCCACCGGCGTCCTTGGCCCTCGAGACCGCCGAGGAGAACGCTTCGACCGCGGTGGCGTCGATGAGGGGCCCGATGAGGTTGGCCGAGTCGCGGGGATCTCCGATGCGCTCGGCGAGCTGACGGTAGGCCGCCTCGAGCTTGCCCATCAGGGCGTCGGCGATCGGGGCCTCGACGAAGATGCGGCGCGTCGTGGTGCACCGCTGCCCGGCCGTGCCCGCGGCTCCGAACGCGATGGCGCGCGCGGCCAGATCGAGGTTCGCCGTCTCGTCGACGATGATCGCGTTGTTGCCTCCGAGCTCGAGCAGGCACCGCGCCAAGCGAGAGGCGACGCGCGGGTAGACCTTGCGGCCCATGGCGCACGACCCCGTGGCGCTGACCAGCGGGATGCGAGCGTCGTCCACCAGCGCCTCGGCGACCGAGACGTCGCGCTCGATCACCAGCTGCATGCACTCGCCGTGGCCGGCCTGCTCGAGGACGGGCCGCAAGAGCTCGTGCACGGCGATGCCGCACAGCGCCGCCTTGGGGCTGGGCTTCCAGACCACCGAGTCACCGCACACGAACGCGATCGCGGCGTTCCACGACCACACGGCGACGGGGAAGTTGAACGCGCTGATCGTCAGCACGACGCCGAGCGGCTGCCACTGCTCCATCATGCGGTGACCATCCCGCTCGGACATCAGCGTCTTGCCGCCCAGGGTCCGCGACAGACCCGTCGCGAAGTCGCAGATGTCGATCATCTCTTGGACCTCGCCGCGTGCCTCCTCGATGCCCTTGCCCACCTCGACGCAGACGAGCTTGGACAGCGCCTCTTTGTGCGTGCGAAGCACTTGCCCCATCTGCCGCACCAGCTCGCCACGCTTGGGGCCGGGCACGGTGCGGAACGAGCGGAACGCCTCGTGGGCCTTGCCGACCATCGCGCTCGCCTCGTCGGCGGTGTGGGTGGCCAGTCGGGCCAGCGTTTCGCCGGTGCTCGGATCCTCGACCACCAGGCCGCCCTCGCCGACGTCGGCCGGCGGGGTCAAACCAAGCTCGGCAAAGATGTTCTGAATCTCGGTGCTTGCCACGGGGGGACAGTAGCCCCTTGCCGACGCGGGTTTGGGCACCCGCCCGGTGAGGCAGAGCACGGCCGCGGGGTCAGCGCGAGACGCCCCCTTGCGGGCGCAGCGAGGGTCCCTAGACCGCCGGCATGGCCGTCAACGAACCGAAGGCACCCCTGTGCTCGACCCTGGGCGAGCTCGAGCAGACCCTCGAGCGCTGCGCCATGTCCTCGAGCGACGCGCGGCTGCAGCCCCTTTTGAAGAGCCTGCGACTCGACCTGCAGCGCATGGCCGACGTCGCCGAGGCCGAGTTCGACTACGTCTCACGGGCACCTCAGAGCGCCGAGCCCTACGCCGACGCCACGCTCGGGCTCGTCGCGCTCAGCGGAGCCATCGCCCACGCCCGCAACGCCCACGACGAGACGCTCGCTCGCGTCACCGGCACCCGCACCCGCCTGCTGCTCGAGGGGCAGCTCGAGCGGCTGCGCAGCATGGAGCGCCAGCTCGAGCGCCACGCCGCCTGAGCCGGCAACACCAACCCAGGCAAAGAAAAATCGGCCTCGCGCGGTGGCGTCTGTCGCGAAGACGAATCGCAGGCCGCAGGAGCGAGCCAACAGCGAGCGCGCAAGGCCGCTCCGCGGCCGCCCTTGGAGGGGTGAAACGAAGGGCGGCTTTGCCGGCCGAAGTGAGGGGAACCGAGAGGTTCCCCCTACAGACTAGAACGCGATGTTGTCTTCGACGTCGGCGTCGATCTCGTTGGTCCACCGCGGAAGCTTGCCGTCGTACATCAGACTGTACGCAGCGGACACCTCGGTGACGCGCTTGGCGTAGCGGTAGCTCTCGCGGAAGGCGATCTCCTCGACGAAGACGTCGCGCTCGAGCGGGACCTTGCCTTCGCCGCCGGCCTTGGCTTCGAGCCATCGCTGCACGTTGGACGGGCCGCCGTTGTAGCTGGCGTACGCCATGGGCGGCTGGCCGTGAAACTTCTTCAGGAGCTCGGCGACGTAGTAGCCGGCGAGGTGGGCGTTGGTGTCGATGTCGAAGAGCGTGTCGTCGTCGAACGACCCGCCGGGCTCGACCTCGCCGAGGCGTTCGGCGAGCTGCTGCGCCGTCCAGGGCATGATCTGCAGCGCCCCGCGAGCGCCGACGGGGGAGACGACGAACCGGCGGAACCGCGACTCGGTGTACATGAGCGACCACATGTGCACCGGGTCGATGTCGAAGAGTCGTGCCTCTCGTTCGACCGCCGCACGGAACGCCCGCGGGTGCCAGCGTGCCTTGAACGCGCCGTCGGCCGACGTGCTGAGCTTGGCGAAGCGGTACGGCTCGTCGAGACCACGGGCCAGCTCGCGAAAGCCGGCCGCGAGGGCGGCGGAGTCTTCCTTGTTGCGCAGCGTCTTGAACGCGCCCTTGGCCGGGCGGATGCGCGGGTAGCTCCAGTCGGGCTTCCACCCCAGTCCCACGAGGAACGACTCGTTGCGGACACCGCCGGCCTTTTTGCCGCGGGTCTCGTACGCCTGCACGGCCACGCGCAGCTCACGGCGAGCCTCCTCGAGGTACCCCGCCTCGTAGAACTGCTTCATGCGCCGAATCTCGGGCCACGCGTCTCCGTAGGCCCCGTCGAGCTCGCCCAGGGTCGCGCTGACCTCGGCGCGGGTCGGGTGCATCGGCTCGCCGCGGTTGGGCTCGAGCGAGGGCGGCTCGGGCACGGGTCGCTCGGCGTCGAGCAGCCGCTGCCGCGCCATCAGCCCGTAGTAGCTCAGCGGGCTGCGATCCATCAGCTCGATCAGCAAGGCCTCACCGTCGGCCTGCTTCGTCGGATCGGACGACTCGAGCAGCAGCTTGCCGCGAAAGTACCGCGCCCGCGTGCGGTCGCTGGAGTAGCGCTCTGCCTTTTCGAAGCCGGCGATGGCCTCTTCGGTGCGTCCGAGTCGCATCGGAAGCCACGCGTGCAGCCACGTCCGGGTCTGACGGTTGCCTGCGGTCTCCTTCTCGTAGCGCGCGAGGTAGCGCTCAGCCGTCTCGTACTTGCCCGCGCGGACCGAGAGCATCACCGCGTCCCACAGGGCGCTTTGCCGGGACCACTTCTTCTTGCTCTTGGTGGCCGCGTCGAGGATGGCGATCGCCTCGTCGTACATGGCGCCGCGCTCGAGGCACCGCAGCAGCCGATCGCGTGTATCGAGGGATCCGGTCGCTTCGAACGAGGGCCGCAGGTCGTCGGCGCAGCGCTCGAAGTCTCGCTGTTTGTAGGCGGTGTATGCCCTCGACGAGCGGGCCTGCGTGCGCAGCGACTTCGACGAGACCGTGTCGATCACCTCGTCGAGGATCTCCCGGGAGAGGTCGACCCAGCGCAGCCGCCGCGCAGCCATCGCCCGGTCGAGCTGCTCGTTGACCGACAGCGAGCGGAGCTTCACCCGGCCCGAGCTCGCCGCCAGCGACTCCAGCTCTTCCCACGCCGCGCTCGCCTCGGGCTCTCCGGCTCGCGCGATGTGGATCGACCGGAACGCCGCGGCAGCGTCGGTGGCCTTGCCAGCCCGCGCGAGGGCCCTGGCCTCCTCCAGCTGCAGCCACCCGATGTCGGGATGGTTGGGGTAGTCGCGGATGATCGAGCCGAGCGCCGAAGCGGCCTTGCGCCCGGCGGCCGCGGTGGACTTGCGGTCGGTGCCCTCGATGGCGGCGAGCGCCCGCGCCTCGAGCACCCGCACTTGGGCGAAGTTGCGGATCGGCGACATCTTCCGCACCTTGCGAAGGATCGACGCGGCCTCCTTGCGGTGTGCGTCCGCCGCATGGGCGTCGAGCGAGGCGGCGGCGGCGAGCTTGGCCT
The DNA here is from genome assembly GCA_024742475.1 of bacterium. Classification (GTDB taxonomy): domain Bacteria; phylum Myxococcota_A; class Polyangia; order Nannocystales; family Nannocystaceae; genus CAJXVA01. Next base: position 31,236 of record JANSYI010000048.1, read on the forward strand.
GCGCCAGCTCGTAGCCGAGCGTCTCGGCGGGGAACGACGCCCGCAGCTGCTTGTGCGCCCACGCGGGCTCGAGCTGTGCGACCGCATCGGCCGGCTTCCCGGCCCGACGCAGCGCCCGGCCGCGGAGCGCTCGCACGCGAAACCAGGTCGGTGAGCCCTCGGCACCGGCCTGCCCGTCGCTGAGCCGCAGCGCGGTGTCGTAGTCCTTGATCGCGAGCGCGGTGGCCGCCCCATTCAACCCCACGAGCGGCCCCTCCGCCGCGACGCCCTCGCGCGAGGGGTCCTCCGCGGGCGGCTCGGCGGCCTGCGTCGGTTCGGCATCGGGCAGATCGCGCCCGTCGGTGGCCGCGGGCACGGGGTCGCCCTGCGCATCGGATGCGCTGGGTGATGCCGTGAGTACCAAGCCCGCCAGGGCCAGGAGCCCAAGGCTGCCTACACGCAGCGTCTGGGGTGTCCGACCGTCCATCTCTCCTAGTCTTTCACGGTAGCACCACTCACCCAAATTGCATGTGATTCCGATGCGGTGCGGATGCGCGCCGCGGGGCGTCCCGCCCCGCTGCAAAACGGCAGGCCCACGGTGCCCCGATTCTTCTAGAGCCTCAGAGGACCCCGGGGCTACGCTCCGACGGTGAGTCTCAACCGTCCCCCGCATGAGCTGGTCGCGACCGTGATCGGCGCTGGCACGATGGGCGCCCAGATCGCGGCCCAGTTCGCCAACGCCGGCATTCGCACCCACCTGTTGGACATCGTCCCCAAAGGCGTTGGCGCGGACGCCCCGGCGGCCAAGCGCAACGCGCTGGCCCTGGGCGCGATGAAGCAGATGCTCAAGACCAAGCCGGCGCCCTATATGAACAAGGCGTTCGCCTCGCGAATCACCGCGGGCAACCTCGATGACGATCTCGAAGCAGCCGTCGGCGAGTCCGACCTCGTGCTCGAGGCGGTCATCGAGCGGCTCGACATCAAGAAGCCGCTGTTCGATCGCATCGCCAAGGCCGCGCCGGCCCACGCCGTGTTGGCCACGAACACCTCCGGCCTCCCCGTCGGCTCGATTGCCGAAGACCTGCCCGAAGACGCCCGCAAGCGCGTCGTGGGCATGCACTTCTTCAACCCGCCCCGCTACATGCACCTGCTCGAGGTGGTCAGCTCGGAGTACACCGACCCCGAGGTTGCCGCGCAGCTCTCCGCGTTCGGCGACCACGTGCTGGGCAAGGGCATCGTCCCCTGCCGCGACACGCCCAACTTCATCGGCAACCGCATCGGCATCGCCGAGATGTTGCTGACCTTCGGCGCCACCTTCGACGGCGGCTACACCGTCGAGGAGGTCGACCTGCTCAACGGCAAGCTGATGTGTCGCCCCAAGATGGGCAGCTTCCGCCTGGGTGACCTGGTCGGCATCGACGTCGCCGCGCTGGTCATCGGCAACCTCGAGAAGGCGACCAGCAGCGACAAGTCGGCCGACAACTACGACGAGATGCACGACCAGATGGTGGTGCACCCCAAGATCGAGCAGATGTTCGAAAAGGGGATGAAGGGCGACAAGACCAAGCAAGGCTTCTACAAGAAGACCAAGGACGAAAACGGCAAGCGCAAGGTCCTCGCGCTCGACCTCGAGACGCTCGAGTACCGCGACAAGGTCAAGGCGAGCTTCCCCGAGGTCGACAAGATCAAGAAGCTCCCCTGGCAGAAGCGCCTGCACGAGGCGCTGCGTCTCGAAGGCCGCGCGGGCGACTTCCTGCGCAAGGTCTACCTGCCGCTGTTCAACTACTCGGCCAACCGCCTGGGCGAGATCAGCGACGGTCCCAAGGAGATCGACGACGCCATGAAGTGGGGCTACGGCTGGGATCAAGGCCCGTTCGCCATGTGGGACGCCGTCGGCGTGAAGTGGGCCGTGCAGCAGCTCGAGACCATGGGCATCGAGGTCGCGCCCGCGGCCAAGGCCCTGCTCGAAGCCGGAGGCGATGACGCCACCTGGTACGCCGGTCCCCAAGCCGAGCGCACGATGTTCATCCCCGAGCGCAAAGCGCACGAGCCCGTGCCGCAGCCCGAGGGCATCCTCATTCTCTCGGCGCTCAAGGAGCAGGAGAAGGTCATCGAGAGCAACGCCTCGGCCAGCCTGATCGACCTCGGCGACGGCATCGGCTGCGTCGAGTTCCACTCCAAGATGAACGCGCTCGACGACGGCATCGGCACCATGATGGTCAGCGCCGTCACCAACGCGGAGAAGCACGGCCTGCGCGGGGTCGTCATCGGCAACAACGGCGAGAACTTCTGCGTCGGCGCCAACCTCTTCGCCATCTTGGCGCTCGCCGGCCAGTCCAAGTGGGACGAGCTGGAGAAAGCGGTCAATGACCTGCAGCAGGCGCTGATGACCGTACGCCACAGCCCGGTTCCGGTGGTCACCGCGCCGCACGGCATGGCGCTCGGGGGCGGCTGCGAGACCGTCATGCACGGCAACGCCACCGTCGCCGCGGCCGAGAGCTACATCGGCCTGGTCGAGATCGGCGTCGGCGTGCTGCCGGCCGGCGGCGGCCTCAAGGAAATCGTCCGTCGCGCCAGCACCTGGGCCGCCCAGGTGCCGGACGGCGACCCCTACCCCTGGGTTCGTCGCGGGTTCGAGGCGGCTGCGGCCGCGACCGTGGCCACCAGCGCCGACGAGGCAAAGGCGCAGGGATTCATCGCCGCCGACCAGCGCGTCGTGTTCAACAAGAACCGCGTCATCGCCGAAGCGAAGAAGACCGCCATCGGCATGGCCGAGGCCGGCTTCGTGCCGCCCGATCCGAACGAGCCACTCACCGTCATCGGTGCCTCTCGCGGCGCCAGCTTCCTGATGGGCGCGCAGATGTTCGCCTGGGGAGGTTACGCCTCCGAGCACGACCAGCTGGTCGCGCAGAAGATCGCCCACGTGCTCTCGGGCGGCATGGAGTCCTCGGGCGCCACCAAGACCGCACAAGACATCCTCGACCTCGAGCGCGAGGCGTTCGTCAGCCTCTGCGGCACGCAGAAGACCAAAGACCGCATGGCCCACATGCTCTCCAAGGGCAAACCCCTCCGTAACTAAGCGCGAGAACACGAAAGGAACCGAAGACAATGCCTCAATTCCAAGAAGCCGTTCTCGTTGCCACCCGCCGCACCGCCGTCGGCAAAGCCGTCAAAGGCGCGCTGCGAAACACCCGCCCCGATGACTTCTCGATCGAGATGCTCCGAGGCGTACTCGACTCGCTCGGCGAGTCGTTCCCCAAGGAGATCGTCGACGACGTCGTCATGGGCTGCGCCATGCCCGAGGCCGAGCAAGGTCTCAACGTGGCCCGCATGATCGGCCTGGGTGCCGGCCTTCCGGAGTCCAGCTCGGCGATCACCATCAACCGCTTCTGCAGCTCCGGTCTGCAGGCCATCGCCACCGTGGCCGAGCGCGTCCAGCTCGGCGTCATCGACTGCGGCATCGGGGGTGGCGTCGAGTCGATGAGCATGGTGCCCATGGGTGGCAACAAAGCCACCCTCAGCCTCGACCTGGTGAAGAACCATCCCGAGTACTACATCTCGATGGGCCTCACCGCCGAGAACGTCGCCCAGCGCTTCGAGGTCAGCCGCGAAGACCAAGACGCCTTCTCGCTCGAGAGCCACAAGCGGGCCGTTGCCGCCATCGAGGCAGGCAAGTTCAAAGACGAGATCGTCCCGGTCACCACCGCCGAGGGCAAGACGTTCGCCGTCGATGAGGGTGCGCGAGCCGACACCAACCTCGAGGCGCTCGGCAAGCTGCGTGCCGCGTTCCACGTCAAGGGCACCGCCACCGCCGGCAACAGCTCGCAGATGAGCGATGGCGCCGCGGCGGCGGTCGTGATGAGCAAGACCAAGGCCGAAGAGCTCGGCCTCACGCCGCTGGCCCGCTTCGTCGGGTTCGCGGTCGCCGGGGTCGCCCCCGACGTCATGGGCATCGGCCCCATCGAGGCCATCCCCAAAGTGCTCAAACAGACCGGGCTTGCGCTCTCGGACATCGACGTCATCGAGCTCAACGAGGCCTTCGCCGCGCAATCGCTCGCGGTCATTCGCAAGCTCGGGCTCGACATGGACAAAGTCAACCCCAACGGCGGCGCAATCGCCCTGGGTCACCCGCTGGGGTGCACGGGCGCCAAGCTCACCGCCACCGCGGTGCACGAGCTGCACCGACGCCAGGGTCGCTACGCGATGGTCACCATGTGCATCGGTGGTGGCATGGGTGCCGCGGGCATCTTCGAGCGCATGTAGGGCGCACGCCCCCTGCGCGCTCGGCCACGCTTCCCGACCGGGGGGCGTGGCCTTCGTCGTTCACAGCGCCAAGAGCTCGCCGATCAGCGACCGGGTCAACGGCTTCTCCCGGCACTGAACCACCGCCGGGTACGTCGCGGCGCGCTCGCGGTCGAACGGGCTGTCCGAGGCGCTGAGGATGACGACGTCGATGCGCGCGCACCGCTGTTCGCCGAGTTCGTCGAGGAACTCGAAGCCGGTCATGCGCGGCATGTTGATGTCGAGCAGGAGGAGCGGTCGTGCCCCGACGAAGCGCGCCGCGAAGCGATCGTCGTCGACGAAGTCCGAAAGCGCGAGGTCGGCCGCGGCGTACTCGATGATCTCGACGCCCGGATCCACCCGCTTCAACATGCGCCGCGCCAAGAAGCGGTCGTCCTCGTTGTCGTCGACGACGACGACCACTCGCCGACCGAGGTTCTGCTCGCTCACGATGCTTCTATGGTGCGCCCACCGCCGCGAGTCGAGCAACAGCGCCACTCGGCCCGAATTGGCACCGCGGCCTCGCCGCAGCGTCATTAAGATCGAGGCATGAGCTCCGCCCAAGCGTTCGAGCCCGACTACCGTCGATTCGTGCGGAGCTCCCACGACATGCTCGCCGTCGCGAGCCTCGAGGGGCGCTTCTTGTGGCTCAACGACGCCTGGTCCTCCCTCGGATGGAGCCAGGAAGAGCTGCTCGCGCGGCCGTTCATGGACTTCGTGCACCCCGACGACGTGGCGGCGACCGCCGCCGAGCTCTCCAACCTCGCGGAAGGCAACCCTGCGGTCGGCTTCATCAACCGCTACCGGACTCAGGCGGGGTCGTGGCGCTACCTCGAGTGGAACAGCTGGGTCGAAGGCGAGCACGTCTACGCGCACGCACGCGACGTCACGCAGCTGCGTCAAATGCTCGCCACGGCGCGCCGACAGGTCGAGACGCTCGAGCTCGCCGAGGAGATGGGGAACTTCGGCCACTGGGTGGTCGACCTCGACACCCAGAACCTTCAATGGTCACCCAACGTCTTTCGCATCCACGGGTACGAGCCCGGCAGCTTCGAGCCGACGCTCGAAAACGGTATCGACGCCTACCACCCCGACGACCGCGAGCGAGTGCAACGCTACGTGGAGACGGCCATGGGGGAGAAGACCGGGTGGGACTTTCGGCTGCGCTTGATCCGAGCCGACGGCGAGGAGCGTCTCGTCCACGCGGTGGGCAAGGTGGAGACGGACGACTCCGAAGAACGAAACGTCACGGGCATATTCGGCGTCTTTCAGGACATCACCGAGCGCGAGCGCATGGTGCTCGAGCGCTACGCGGAGCTGGAGCAGTTCGCCTACGCGGCCGCGCACGACCTGCAGGCCCCACTGCGGACCATGATGGGCTTTCTCGAGCTGCTCGAGGACGAGCTCGGTGAGACGACCTCCCCCGACGTGCAGGAATACCTGACCCGACTCTCGCGCACCGCCACCCGCATGCGCTCGCTCGTCAGCGAACTCTACCGCTACGCCAAAGTCGTCGGAAGGGACACCTCGACCGCGCCGGTCGACCTCCGGGAAGTCGTCCGAGCCGTACTGCAAGAGCGCGAGGCCGACCTTCGCTCCGCGGGCGCGGAGGTGCACGAGAGTGGCCTGCCCTCGGTGCTCGGCGCGGCCGGACCTCTGTCGTCCGTGTTCGCCAACCTGGTCGACAACGCCATCAAATACCGCGACCCCGACAGGCCCCTGCGGCTGGACATCACCGCCAAGCCCGATGACGCGCACATCCTCGTCGAGGTCACCGACAACGGCGTCGGATTCGACGCCGCGCACGCGCAGCGGGTGTTCGGGCTCTTCAAGCAGCTCGACCCGGCCGGCCCGCACGGCGGCATGGGCGTCGGTCTCGCGCTGTGCAAGAAGGTCATGCAGCGACACGGAGGCACGATCAGCGCCGAACCGCGGCCCGGCGAGGGCACCACCTTTCGGCTGCGATTTCCGCGTGCCGCAGCGTCCTGACCCGACCGATTTGGTAGAACCTCGGCCATGCGAACGCCGATGGCCCTCCTTCTTTGTGCCCTCGCCCTGGCCGGGTGCGACAAGGTCACCGAGCTCCTCGAACAGGGTGCCGAAGCCGTCGGCGAGGCGAGCAACCAGGCCCAGCCCGCGGAGATGACCGAAGACGACAAGCTCGGCGCGAAGATGCAGGGCTACATCGACTGCATCAACGGACCCTCGAGCAGCGTGCTCGATGCCTCCGAACGCTACGCGAGCTGGGTCGACCCACAGAAGGGCGTCACCGGGGACGAGAAGAACGTCTACGGCATCTACGACCACGAGCTCGACGCGTCATGCGTCGAAGGCATCAGCACCGCCAACGCCGCCGAGCCCAAGGACGACGCGCTCGAAAAGGCCGCCAGCGCGTGGCTGGCCGCGTACAAGGCCGTCCAGCCCCTCATCCACGACGCGCACGAGTACTACGACCACGAAGACTACAAGGACGACGGCTTCTCCAAGGGCAAGGAGATGCACGAGCCACTGGCCGACGCGCTGGGCAAGTTTCGCGAGGCCGACCTGGCGTTGCGCACCGTGGTCGGCGACAAGAACGACGCACTCCAGGCACGCCGGCTCGAGCGCCTCGAGAAGGAAGAGGGCCGCAAGCTCCGCTTCCAGGGCGCCAACGTCATGGCCAAGGCCAAGGAGCTCATGGCCGCCTGCGACGCCGCCACCCTCGAAGCGCTCGACCTCGAGCGGCTCGACAAGGCCCTGAAAGCCTACGCGTCCGCGCTCGAGGAGGCCGAGAAATACGTGGAGGCCAACGAAGCCGAGGCCGACACGGTCCTGATGTTCGACTCCTTCATCGACACCGGCGAGGGCTACCTCAAGGCGGCGAAGGAGCTCATGCGCCGCAAGCGCGACAACCGGGCCTACAAGAAGATGGAGCTCTCGCGCCTGGGCACCTCGGCGGGCTGGATGGTCGAAGGCTCCCCCGACAAGGTCAGCCGCGCCTACAACGATCTGGTCAACCGCTCCAACGGCCTGAACTGGATGAACTACAACCCCAACCCCTGAGGCCTTCCCGGCTCGGAACTTCGGGCCGACAGAGGTAGACTCGGCGGCCGTGAGCACGACCGTCCCCGCGCCGCACCTCTTCTCGGCGACGACCCGGTGCGGCGTCGTCGGGGCGCTGCTGCTTGGCTGCTGCCTGCTCCCGCTCGACGCCGAGTCGGGCATGAGCGCCTTCGGCCTGTTCATCGACGTGCTCCGCGGCGATGTCGTCTCGGGGTTGCTGCTCGGCTTGACCCTCGGGCTCCCCTATCTCTTTGGACTTCTGGTGCTCCTCCGTGCGCTCACCCGCGGCTCCTTCGGCGCGTGGGCGATCGCGAGCGCGCAGACGCTGCTCATCGTCGAAGTGTTCATGCTCGGGCTGATGATCGCCAACCGCGGTGAGGGCATCGCGCCGCTGGCCCTGCTGGGCGTCAGCGGGTCGGCCGCTCTGGCCCGCCTCGGCGAGTTCTTTGCGGCCCGCGTCCGACCCACGCCAGTCGCGTTCTTCGTGCGATGGGGTGCGCTCCTCATCGCGGCGACCTTCGGCTGGCTGCGTCTACAGTTCGTCGGCGGTGACGTCGAACCGGGCATCGCGATCGTCGCGACGGCCCTGAGCGCAGCCATGTTGGCAGCCGCAGCCGCGGTCCCCAAGCCGCAGCCCACCGCATGAGTGACTTCGACCTCGATCTCGACGCCCTGTGCAGGCAGTTCGAACCCGCCGTGTGGAGACGCGGCCAAGAAGACGCGCGCGCGGGGGCGGTGCTCTCGTGTGCCGAGGCCGACGGCATGCGCGGCTGGTACACGGCCAAGGTCGGCGAGGCCCGCACACACACGGTCGAGTTCCAGCTCGCGCGCACTGCCGTGCACGGGCAGTGCACGTGCGACGCACGCTACGACTGCCGCCACCTCGCAGCCGCACTGCACACGCTCGCCGACCCGACCCTGGCCAAGGAGGTCGCGGCGCGCAAGGCCGTGCTCGACTGGCTCTCCGTCGCCGAGGCCGACGGTGCCCTCGCGAGCCCGCGCATCCTCCCGCGTCTCCCCGTCCCCGATCTGCCCGAGCCCTCGGGACGCGAGGTCCGGTTCGTCGTCGGTCTCGAACACGACTCGGCGCGTGGCTGGCAGGTCCGGGTCGCCCCTCGGGTCGGCCCGGCCAATGACGACGGGCGGATCAAGCCACGAACGGCTCGGCTCGTCGTCAGCTCCGCGCAGTCCGTGATCCCCGCGGGCGTCGCTCGCGAAGACCTCGACCTGTGGCACGCGCTGCGCACCCTCTCCTCGCGCGACGGTGAGGCGCTCGAGGCCGTGCCCGGCGCGGAGGCGCTGCTGCGCAGGTTCGTGGCGACGGGGCGCGCCCGCTGGCTGCAGTGGAAGGGCCCAGCGCTGCACTGGACCGACGCGGTGAAAGAAGGTCGCGCGCAGTGGCAGCCGCGGCCCGACGGCACCCAGCACCTACGCCTGCTCGCGACGCCAGCGCACCTGGTCGCGCTCCCGCTCGACACACCGATCTGGGTGGATCCCAGCACCGGCGCCTGCGGCTCGTTGCACGTGACGCTCAGCCCGCAGCGACTGCGTGCGCTGTACGTCTCGACCGACATCCCGATCGATGTCGATCCCGGTGAGGACGTGCGTGCCCGCATCAGCGCGCTGGGACTCCCGCCGCCCCTGCACGGACCGGTCGAGCAGGTCGAGATCCCCCTGACTCCGACGCTGCACCTGCCCGAAACCCACGGCCCCGACGGTCCGGCCCTGTCGTTTCGCTACGGCGACGTCACCGTCCCCCTGCGCGGCGGAGAGTCCGATGTGTGCCGTTGGGATGGGGCAAACCTCCGGGTGAGCCCACGCGATTCCGACGCCGAGCAGGAGGCGCTCGCGGGCTGGCAGGACCTCGGGCTCCCCGCACCCGACCCCGAGGGCAACGTCTCCCTCGACGCCGACGGGTGGCTGACGCTGCTCGACGTGCTCCCCGTGCTCGAGCGCCGCGGGTGGGCCCGCACGGGCTCTCCTCCCGACGCCCTGGCGCCCACCGACCCCACCGCCTGGTACGTCGACATCGACGACACGCCCGACGGCGAGGGATGGTTCACGTTCGAGCTCGGGGTCGACGTGGAAGGCCCCGAGGGGACACGGCGGGTCAACCTGCTCCCCGTCCTGCTCGAGGCGATCGAGGCGGGCCGGCTCCAGCACGACCGCATCGTCGTGGGCGCGTCGGTCACCCTGCGCCTCGACGATGGCACGCTGCTGCGCGTCCCCGCCGAGAAGGTGCAACGGCTCCTCGACGGGCTGGTCTCGATGACCAACGCGCGCGGCGGCCCCGACCTGCGGCTACGCGCCTCCACCTACGACGCGGCCTGGCTCGCCCAGCTCGAGGTCGACCGCTGGCGAGGCAACGACGCCTTGGTCACGCTCGGACGCACGCTCGTCGCAGGCGTAGGCCCCGACGACGCGACCGTGGCCGACGGCTTTCGCGGGGAGCTGCGCGACTACCAAAAGGTCGGGCTCGCCTGGCTGCAGCTGCTCCAACGGACCCACTGCGGAGGCGTGCTCGCCGACGACATGGGCCTGGGCAAGACCGTCCAGGTCCTCGCCCACATCCTCGGCGAGCGGGAGGCGGGGCGGCTCGACCGGCCCGCGCTGGTCGTCGCGCCCGTGAGCGTGCTGGGCACCTGGGCGCAGCAGGCCGCGCTCTTCACCCCTTCGTTGCGCGTGGGCTTGGCGCACGGGCCCGATCGAGCGCTCACCGTCGACCGTCTCGAGTGCTTCGACGTGGTGCTCACCAGCTACGCCACGCTCCTACGAGACGAGGGGCTCCGGGGCGCGCCCTACCACGTCGTCGCACTCGACGAGGCCCAGGCGATCAAGAACCCGCGCGCGAAGATCTCGGGCGCGACGCGAACCCTCCGCACGCGGCAGCGCCTCGCGCTGACCGGTACCCCGATCGAGAACAGTCTCCTCGAACTGTGGTCGATCTTCCGATTCGTCGCCCCGGGGCTGCTCGGGTCGCAGGCCCAGTTCTCCAGGGCTTACGCGCGACCCGCCGAGCGTGGTGCTGACGACGCGGTAGCGGGGCTTCGCCGACGCGTCGCGCCGTTCCTGCTGCGACGGACCAAGGACGCCGTCCTCGAGGAGCTGCCTCCCAAGACCGAGGTCGTCCGCACCGTCGTGCTCAGCCCGCGGGAGCGAGAGCTCTACGAAGCCGTGCGCCGGGTGGTCAGCGACGACGTCCGCGAGGCGCTACGCAAGAAGGGGCTGGGACTCAGTCGCATCGTAGTCCTCGAGGCGCTGCTGCGGCTGCGTCAGATCTGCTGCGACGCTAGGCTGGCCAAGCGCATCGAAGACCCGCCAGAGAGCTCGTCCAAGCTCGGCGAGCTGATGGCGCTGCTCGAGCCCCTGATCGCGGCTGGCCGACGCGTGCTCGTGTTCTCGCAGTTCACGAAGATGCTCGATCTGATCGCAGCCAAGCTCGACGCCTCGAGCCAGCCCTACCTGATGCTCACGGGTCGGTCTCGCAAGCGCCAAGACTTGGTCGATCGCTTCCAGGCCAAGGAGGTCCCTCTGATGCTGGTGTCGCTCAAGGCCGGCGGCACGGGGCTCAACCTGACCGCGGCAGACACGGTCGTGCTCTACGACCCCTGGTGGAACCCGGCGGTCGAGCAGCAAGCGATCGACCGGACGCACCGCATCGGACAAGAGCGACCCGTCACCGTGTACAGGCTGGTGTGCGAGGGCAGCGTGGAAGAGCGGATCTTGTCGCTGCAAGATCACAAGCGGGCGCTCGCGCAGGCCGTCCAGCCGGACGCGGGCCGGACCGCGGGGCGCACGGGCTTCAGCCTCTCGGAAGACGACGTGGAGACGCTGCTCGCGCCTCTCCCGCAGCCCGTCGACGAGTCCGACCCAGGGATCGGCTGACCCCGCGATCGGACCTCGGACCGATACGGGCCGGGCGGCCGAGTACTTTGCTCCACGCAACGTAGTTTCAATTGCGGATTTTTCAGCTTCAATAGGCGGACAATGGGGTACGAAACCCCCGAGCGACTCAGGATGCGACGATCGTCGTCGAACTGAGGGGGATGCCTGGTCCATGGATCCCCGAACCACAGTCCGCGCCCAACCGGCCGCCCGCACGACGTCGAGCGACGCGGGGGTGCCCCAAGCGATCCATCACGATCGCCGGGCGTCGCGGCACCGTCGGAGCTGGCATCGCCCGCTCACGCCCGGCACCGCGATCGGGCGCTACGTCGTGCACAAGGTGCTCGGCCGCGGGGGCATGGGCATCGTCTATGGCGCGGTCGATCCCACGCTGGGTCGGCGCGTCGCGATCAAGCTGGTGCGTGGCGAGGGCAAGCCCGCGCAGCGCTACCGCCAGCGACTCCAACGCGAGGCCCTGGCTTTGGCGCGGCTGTGCCACCCAAACATCGTCTCGTTGTTCGACATCGGCACGACCACCTACGGCACGTTCGTCGCGATGGAGTACGTGCGAGGCATCGATCTTCGTCGTTGGCTGCACGTCGCTCCGCGCTCGATCGAGGACGTGCTCGAGGTGTTTCGAGCCGCGGGCGAAGGGTTGGCCGCCGCCCACGAAGCCGGCCTCGTGCACCGCGACTTCAAGCCGACCAACGTAATGGTCACCGCCGATCGCCGCGTCAAGGTGCTCGACTTCGGCCTGGCGCGCGGAGAACCGAGCGTCGACCCCTGGCTCGATGCGACCGACGGGTCCTTGCTGTCGCGCCGCATGACCCGAGCAGACACGGTCGTCGGCACGACGGGCTACATGCCCCCCGAGCAGCTGCTCGGGCGCGAGGTCAGCCCGGCGAGTGACCAGTTCGCCTTCTGCGTGGCGCTGTACGAGGCGCTGCACGGCGCGCGACCCTTCCCGGGCAAGACGCCCGTCGAGCAGGCGCGTAGCTACGCCTCGGGCATACGCACCGAGGTCGCCCTGAGGCGCGACGTCCCGGCCCGGATCCGCGACGCGCTCGAGCGCGGCATGGAGATGGACGATCACCTCCGCTTCCGAACGATGCGAGACCTGCTCGACGCGCTCGCGCCCCCTCCCCCGCCCTCCCGGACTCGCCGCGCGCTGCTGATGGGCGCCCTGGTGGCCACGACCGCACTCGCGTCGTCGGTGGTGACGTCGTGGTTCGCAGCGCAGCCCGCAACGGCCGCCTGCCAGGGCGAGTGAACGACGAGGGCGATGTCAGCCACGGTGCGCGGCCCCGAGCGGCGTTGTCGAACGCTGCGTCCTGCGCATACTTTTCTAAACCAAAGAGTATTACAGGATACATATTTATCGCAACCCATAACGCATACCGGACGCCCTAGCTGCTCTCGAACGTCGTACGCGCGTTCGATAACAAACAAAACCCACACCATCCCTACGAAGGACGTCCGATGAGAACTACCGACCTCTGCGCACCCTACCTCCTCCTCGGCGGCCTCTTGCTCGCCGGATGTCCCACCGACGACGTGGTCAACGCGACCGGCGAGGGAACCGAAGACGGGTCGAGCGGCGCGCCCGACATTCCGATCGGTAGCACGGGCGTCGACCCGACGGCCGACGATGACACCGGGGCCGACGATGACACCGGGGCCGACGACACCGGGGCCGACGACACCGGTGGGGGCGAGTGTGGGGACGGAGTCGTCGACGACGGCGAGGAGTGCGACGACGGTGGAGAATCATCGGCCTGCAACGCCGACTGCACCATGGCGGCGTGCGGCGACGGCCAAGTGAACGCGGCCGCGGGCGAGACCTGCGACGACGCAGGAGAGTCGGCACGATGCGATGACGACTGCACCGCGCCCGAATGTGGTGACGGCACGGCCAACGCTGCGGCAGGGGAAGCCTGCGACGACGCGGGGGAGTCCGAGTCCTGCAACGCCGACTGCACCTCGGCCACCTGCGGCGACGGGATGATCAACGCTGCCGCCGGTGAGACCTGCGACGACGGCGGCGAATCGGAGACCTGTGACGACGACTGCACCGCGGCAGAGTGCGGCGATGGGAACTCGAACCAGACCGCCGGTGAGGACTGCGACGGAGCGGGCCGAACCGAAGCGTGCAACGCCGACTGCACCAACGCCAGCTGCGGCGATGGATTGATCAACGCCACCGCGGGAGAGACCTGCGACGACGCCGGAGAATCGGAGACCTGCGACGTCGACTGCTCCGAAGTCGCGTGTGGCGACGGAGTGATCAACATGGTCGCCGGCGAGATGTGTGACGACTCCGGGGAGTCCGCGAGCTGTGACGACGACTGCACCGCGGCCGAATGTGGTGACGCCACCGTCAACATCACCGCAGGAGAGACGTGCGACGACGCCGGAGAGTCCGACGCGTGTGATGCCGACTGCACCGCGGCCGAGTGTGGAGACGGCACGCTCAACACCACCGCCGGCGAGACCTGTGACGACGGCGGAGAGTCCGATGGCTGCGATGCCGACTGCACCCCGGCAGAATGCGGTGACGCAACCCTCAATCCGACCGCGGGCGAGATCTGCGACGACGGTGGCGAGTCGGCCACGTGCGACACCGACTGCACGCCCGCCGAGTGCGGCGATGGGGTTCTCAACGTGGCCGCCGGCGAAGAGTGCGACGACGGCAACACCGACCCTGCAGACGGCTGCGAGGCGGACTGCTCGCTCCCACCGGGAGCCACGTGCGCCGACCTCGAAGTGACGCAGCCCATGTGGGACTACACGGGCACGGGCATCGACCTCACCGACTACACCTCGAGCACGTTCCACTGGATGGGCTGTTTGTCGAGCAACGGCTGTGCGCTGAATACCTGGTACTGCGACGACACCGGCGGCGAGCTGACCTTCGGTACGACGTCGGGCACCGCGATGCGTGCATCCGTCGATCCCGGAGACGTGCTGGGGGATACGCCCTTCAGCGCCTTCACCGGGTGCTGTTCGGCGCCCGGTGGGCTCTGCAACTCCCCGGACAGCAACAACAACGGCGTCCCGGGCGACATGGTCGGCGCGCTGTGTGCGGCCTTGGGCTACGAGGCCGGGGAGATGGTGCGAGAGGTGGCCGGCAACAGCTGCCCCGAGCCCCACGTCATCGATGCCGAAGGACAGCAGTGGGCCAGCGACTTCGTCAACAGTCAGGGCTGGGGCGCCGAGTACCGCTGCTTCAATCCTTAGGCGTCGAGCGTGCCTCGTCGAGCCCCATCAGCTCGACGAGGTAAGTCGCCCCGTCGTGACGCACGCGGCGGATCTCACCGACCCGCATTCCCGCCAACTTCGCAGTCCACGCCGTTGGGCCGACGCGAAGCCGACGAGGGACGCGGGTTCGGTGCGTTCCGTCCCGCAGCTCGCCCGCCGCGTCGAACTGCGCAAAGTGGACGAAGACGTCGTCCTCCATCTCGACGCTCCTGTCTGCCTTTGCCTTCGGCGGCCGCAGCTGCTCTCCCGACGTCTTCTCGGCCAGCGCCTCGAGCTTGGCGAGCTCCAGCGGCGCCGCGAAGGGTGCACGCGCGGCGAGCAGCTCGATGGTGTAGACGATCGTCGAGCCGGGTGGGACCTGTGGGCCTCGCCCGCGATCGCCAAACGCGAGCGCTGGGGGAACGTCGAGGCGCCGGTGGCCGCCGACCCTCATCCCCCGCAAACCGAGGTCCCACCCTGCGAGAGCCTGCTTGGCCCCGACGAAGAACGAATACGGACGCTTTCGCCGCCGGCTGCTTTCGTAGACGAACCCATCATCCATGTAGCCCACGTAGTGAAAGGTGACGTAGCTGCCCTCGACCACGGGCTCCCCCTCGCCGAGCACGTAGTCCTCGACCTTCAGCCCTTCGTCGAGCGTCGTCGTGACGAGAGGCTCACCGTCGTAGGGCGCTGAGAGCCGGATGGACCCGGGCGCAAACGGGTGAAATGCCGTGTGCGTGACGGCGGGTACATCGACCGGCGCGGGCTCGACCGCGTCGGGCGGGGACTCGGACGCGGTGGCCGCAGCCTTGGACCCCGAATCCCCCGCGCTGGCCGGTGGGGACGAGCATCCCGTCGCCAACGTCGAGAGTGTGGCGAGCCACGAAGCGAAGAAGCATCGCGTGAGGTGAGCGGGTTGAGTGGGACCCATGGTGCCTGTCGGACTCGTTCGGGGCCGGCCCAAGCGCGGCGGCATGTTCAACCCCGTGCGCCCTCCCGGTGGTTCGACGAGGATCGAGCGGAGCTCGGCCGGAAGTCAAGAGCGCCGAGCGTCACGAGGGGCACCGGGAGTATGCTGTTGCCGTGTCGGCGCGCGGACTCCTGGCAGCAGCGCTCGTGCTCACGGCGTGCAGGCCGACTCCGGAACCACCGGTCGCGCCCGCGCACGCCCGCTCGCCCTCGGGGCTCGAGGAGCCTCGGCGCTGGCTCGAAGCGCTCGGGCTCGAGCTTCGCGGGGGACCACTGCCGGTCGCGACGGTGAGCGAGGAGGAGGCTGCCGCCGAGCTCAGCCGCCGCAGCGACGCGCTGTGGCCCGAGGATCGGGTCCGGAACGTGTTGGGCCTGATGTGGATGATGCTCGGCGATGGAGCGCTGGGCGTCGATCCGCAGGCCGTGCGCGCGGGCATGCGGCTGGGCGCGACGAAGCCGGCGCTTGCCTACTACGGGCGGGATCGTATCGCGGTCATCGACAAGGAGGCGGCCTCCTTGGCTCCGACGCCGCTGCTGCTCACGCACGAGCTCGTTCACGCGTACCAGGACGAGCAGCTGCCCGGGGGGGTGTTCGAGGCGCTCGAATCCTCGACCAGCATCGATGCGCTGGCGACCCGGCAGCTCACGCTCGAAGGGCACGCCGAGTTCGTCTCGATGGCGGCGTTCCTGCGCGGCCGGACGGGGTCGCTCGACGGACTGAGCCCCGCGCTGTTCGACCCGGGCGCGGCGCGGCTCAGCAGTCCTAGCGCCGCCCTCGTCTACGAGCGGGGCGCGCTGGCGATGCTTCAAGTGTACCGACGCGGCGGGTTGGATGCCGTCGAGGCGCTGCTTCGCGAAGTGCCCCCGAGCAGCGAGCAGCTGCTGCATCCGGCCAAGCTCGGCCGCGACGCGCCCACCGTGATTGCGCCGCCGGAGATCCCCGGCGCGCAGCTCGTCTCGAGCGACACGGTGGGCGAGCTGACGCTGCGCAACCTGATGTCCGCTCGGATCGTGGACGACACGGTGCTCACGCCCGCGGCGACCGGCTGGGACGGGGACGCGCTGCTTTGGTACGAGACCGGGGACGGACTGCCGATGTTGGTGTGGCGCACGGTGTGGGATCGCGAAGAGGACGTGGAGCAGTTCGCGGCCGCATGGGAAGCGCTGGGCGACCCGCCGGCGGCCTCTTGCATGCTCGCCGACGGGCGCCGCCTGGACTTCGTGGTCCTGCCCCCAGCTCTGACCAAGGAGGAGGCCGAAGCGATCGCGCAAGCGCTGCCCGTGCCTCCCCTGCCGCCCACCGACGGCGCCGCGTCGACCGCCGATGCCGAGCAGCAGGCTCTGGCAGACCTCGCGACGGCCTTCGACGTCACCGACGGCACCGCGCACATGCGAGGTACGCCGATCCGCGTCGAGCTGCCCGAGCGATGGGGCGTGTTCCATGCCCACGGTGTTCCCTTCTTGCGGGGCCCGATGAAGAACGGATTCGGTGACAACCTCATCATCGCGCAGACACCCAACGTGATGGGATTTACGCTGGACGACGTCGCCCATGAAACGGTGCAGCAGCTCCGCGACGTCCTCGGAGCGCAGATCCTTCGCGAGGAGCGGCTGCAGGTCGCAGGGTTCGAGGCCTGGCTGCTCGAGTCGCAGGGACACGAGGCGGGATCCCAGCTGGAGATGCGACAAATTCGGGTCGTGTTCTTCACCGACACGCACGAGGTCGCGCTCACCTTCTCGACCGTGCCCACGCGATGGCCGACGGTCGGACCGATCTTCGCGCGCATGATCGACTCGCTCGCGCCGGCGTGACCCCGCCTGGCGTTGACAGGCGGGGGCCACGTGTCGAGACTGCGCCCATGCGAACGCTCGTTCTCGCGACGTCCCTGCTGGCGCTCGGATGCTCCAAGGCCGCGACCGAGGCGCCCGCCAGCGCCGAGGCGCCCGCCGACGACGCGACGGTGAGCCCGGGCCCGGCCGCCGCCGAGGGCCTGCCCGACCGCGACCCGGCGCTGGCGAAGCGACTGGTCGACGAGGAGGGTGCCGTGCTGCTCGACGTGCGCACGCCGCAAGAGCACGCCGAGGGGCACATCGAGGGCTCCGTCAACATCTCTCACGAGAAGATCGTGGCCGACGACGCCGAGGCGCTCGCCGAGCTCGAGGCCCTCACCGGCGGCGACAAAGGCAAGGCGATCGTCGTCTACTGCCGGTCCGGAGGCCGCGCGGGCAAGGCCAAGGCGGCCCTCGAGGCCGCTGGGTACACGCGCGTGACCAACGTGGGCGGCATGGACGACTATCCGTGAGGGCCGGTCGCCCTTACGAGCCTCGTGCGGGTGTGGCATGATGCCGGCGCCCGACCCGATGCAGGAGCAGCAAACCCACTGCCCAAACTGTGGTGCACCGGCGCCGTTTCGCGGCACGGCCGTGTCGCTGGTGTGCGAGTACTGCAACTCGACGATCGTGAGGACGGGCGTCGACGTCAAGCTGATCGGCCAGGTGTCGGCAATCGTCGACAACGGTTCGCCGGTCATCCTCGGCAGCCGAGGGCGGTTCAAGGGCACCCCGTTCGAGGTCGCAGGTCGCCTGCAGGTGCAGTACGGCCGCGGCACCTGGAACGAGTGGTTCATCAACTTTGCCGACGGCACCACCGGGTGGCTCGCCGACGCGCAGGGCCAGTTCGCGATCACCCGCCCCAAGAACCAGCAAGTCGTCGCGGGCCGCGTGCCCCCCTACGACCAGGTCGCGATCAACAGCACGCTGACCATCGACAACATCCCCGCGGTCGTCGTCGATCGGCGCGCAGCCTCCTACAAGGGCGCCGAGGGCATCCTGCCCTTCGAGGCCGAGCCCGGCATGCGCTTTCACGGCGTCGACCTACGCGGCCACAAGGGCGAGTTCATCTCGCTCGACTACGGCACCAACCCCAACCACAACAGCCCCGTGCCCTACCTCGGTGAGGCCATCGCGCTCGTCGACGTCGGCATGCACCCGCTGCGGTCCTTCAAGGGGTGGCGGCGGCCGGCACCCCAAGGCGCGGCCGGCCGCGCGCAGCAACCCGCCGGGTAACGCTCCTCACTCATGGCCGCTCAAGCACCCAGCGCACCTCGCAAGCTCTTCCGCGAAGAGGCCCAGACCGGCGCGATCAACTGCCCGGCCTGCGGTGGCCCCATCGAGCTGCACGGTTTCGGGGCGGTCGAGCAGGTCAACTGCCCCTACTGCGGCAGCGAGCTGGCGCCCGAAGACAGTGGAGAGCTCGAGCTGCTCCAGGCCGCCCAGCGAGCCCGCCGCTCGTCCGCCCTGCCCCTGCACGCCCGCGGCTCGTTCCCGGGCGAGCAGGGCAAACCCGAAGAGTTCGAGATCATCGGCATCATGTGGCGGGAGTGCCGGGTGGACGGCGTCGTCTACCCCTGGCAGGAGTTCCTGCTCTACAACCCGTACATCGGCTACCGCTACCTGATGTTCACGATGACCGACGGGTCCTGGGCGATCGGGCAGACCCTCGACGGCGCGCCTCGGCTCGAGACCGGCTTCGGTCATCGCAAGGTCACCTTCGCCAAGGACAAGTACAAACACTTTCAGACCTCCGTCGCCATCGTCAGCTACGTCGAGGGCGAGTTCCCCTGGCAGGTCAAGGTCGGCGACCAGGCCGTCGCGCACGACTTCATCAAGCCTCCGCTGTCGATGTCGATCGAGGAGGCCGCCACCGAGGACGGGCAAGACGTCAACTTCACCCGCATGCGCCACATCGAGGGCGCCGAGGTATGGAAGGCGTTCAAGCTGCCCGGCAAACCGCCGCGCACCTCGGGCGTGGCGATGCTTCAGCCCAACCCCTACAAGAAGGGGCGCGCCATCACCTGGGTCTTGCTGGCGGTCATGCTGGTCGCGTGGCTCGTGGCCGCGATCGCCTACGTCGACGGCCGCACCAACAAGGTCGTCTTCGCCGAGACCAACAAAACGGTCTCCGACACGATCAGCGAAGAGGTCGAGATCGGGAAGAAGGGCGAGATGACCACGCTCGAGTTCGACCTCCGAGCGACGGGGTTGTCGAACGCCTGGGCCTACACCGAGGTCATGCTCATCTCCCAAGAGTCGGAGAACGCGATCGGCTTTGGGGCCACGGCGGAGGAGTGGCATGGGGTCTCGGGGGGCGAGAGCTGGCGCGAGGGCGACCAGACGCCCTCGGTGACCGTGGGCAAGGTGCCCGGCGGGAAATACCTCCTGCAGATCACCCCCAGCGCAGGCCAGCAGGGCTCGGCCGCCAACACCCCGCCGCCCAACCTGAAGCTCTCCTACTCCCTCAAGGAGAACGTGGTGCTCGGGCGGTACATCGCCCTGCCCTTCGTCATCATCTTCGGTTTCCCGATCCTGTTCTGGCTGCTGGGCCGCGTCTACGAAGGCCGTCGCTGGGCCAACAGCGACTACGTCAGCACATCCAACTAGTGGAGCACCCATGATTCGAAACATCGTCTACGGAATCTTCGGCTTTGGCTCGCTGGCCATGCTGACGCTCTCCGCCCCCAGCGGCTCCCTTTTGACCACGGCCCCCCAAACGGGCAAGGTCACCACCGACAGCAGCGGCAAGCGAACCGTCCGCGGCGGCCCAGCCTTCATCTGGCTCGGCGGCGGATACCAAGGAGGCAAGTGACATGACCCACCTCAACTCGATCCTGGTTGCAGAGATGCTCGACGTCCCCCAACTCCTCGGCGCGCTGCTCTACTCGCTCATCGGCATCGGGCTCTTCGGCCTGGCCTTCTTCATCATCGTCAAGGTCGCGCCGTTCTCGATCCGCAAGGAGATCGAAGAGGACCAGAACACGTCGCTGGGCATCATCATCGGCGCGGTGATCATCGGCATCGCGTTGATCATCAGCTCCGCGGTGCAGGGCTAGCGACAACCCGTGTCCCAACCCGACGACGTCGTGTCTTCGTCGGAGGACCATCCCAACGTCGAGGCGGGCGTCGAGTCCGACGCCCCGGCCGATGCTGCGCCGGCCGACTATGGCCCCGGGGCTCTCACCCCGCCGCCCCCCAAGCCGCGATTCGTCCTGCTCTCGGTCCTGGTCGTCGCCACGTGCGGGCTGGTCTACGAGCTGATCAGCGCGACGATGGCGTCGTATCTGCTGGGCGACTCGGTGACGCAGTGGAGCCTGGTCATTGGCGTGTACCTGAGCTCGATGGGGCTGGGCTCGTACCTGAGCAAGTACGTCGAGCGCGACGTGCACGCGCGGTTCATCCAGATCCAGCTGGTGATCGCGCTCGTCGGCGGGTTCTCGGCCGCGGCGCTGTTCCTGGGGTTCGCGTGGCTGGCGAGCGTGCGGCCGCTGCTGTTCGGCACCCTCATCACGGTGGGCACGATGGTGGGGCTGGAGATCCCGCTGCTGATGCGCATCCTCGCCGGAGAGGACGGCGACGCGCAGCCAGCCTCGCTCAAGGACCTGGTGGCGCGCGTGCTCGCGTTCGACTACCTGGGCTCGCTCGCGGCCTCGGTGCTGTTCCCGCTGGCGCTGCTGCCCTACCTGGGCCTGGTGCGTACGAGCCTGTTCTTCGGGCTCCTCAACGGGCTCATCGCGCTGTGGTCGAGCATCACCTTCGACACTGCGCTGCGTAGGCCTCGGTGGCTGCAGGTGCAGGCCGGGCTGGTGGTGCTGGCGATTGCGTGCGGCTTCGCGGTGGGGCCGCGGCTCGAGTCGTTCGGAGAGTCGCAGCTGTACGACTTTCCGGTCATCTTCTCGAAGAAGACGCCGTATCAGCGGCTGACGATCACGCGCTGGCAGTCCGACATCCGGCTATTCATCGACGGCAACCTCCAGTTCTCCAGCACCGACGAGCACCGCTATCACGAAGCGCTCGTGCACCCCGCCGCAACGATGGCCGCGCATACCGGCCCCGTCCGAGCACTGGTGCTCGGAGGCGGCGACGGACTGGGCATGCGCGAGCTGCTGCGCCACCCGCAGATCGAGCGCATCGACCTGGTCGACCTCGACCCCGCGATGACGGAGCTGTTCTCGAGCCACCCGGTGCTCGCGGGGCTCAACGATCACGCCTTCGACGACCCGCGCGTGCACGTGCACAACGCCGACGCGATGGAGTGGCTGCTCCAGCGGCGCCGAGACGGCGAGCCGGGCTTCGACCTTGCGGTCGTCGACCTTCCCGATCCCAACAACTTCTCGCTGGGCAAGCTCTACACCCGAGCGTTCTACCGCCTGCTGCGGGAGAATCTGAAGCCGGGTGCCGTCGGCGTGGTGCAGGCGACCTCGCCATACCTGGCACCGCGCTCGTACTGGTGCGTGGTCGAGACGCTGAAGGCCGCCGACCTGCATCCGGTGCCCTACCACGCGCTGGTGCCCAGCTTCGGCGACTGGGGCTTCGCGCTGATCAGCCCCCAGGCGATCGAGCCGCCGCGAAAGCTGCCCGCGCAGATGAAGCTGCGGTTCCTCAGCGACGCGATGCTGCCGACGATGTTCGTCTTCCCGGCGGACCAGCAGCCGCTGGACGTGGAGATCAACCGGCTCAACGACCAGATGCTCGTGCACTACTACGAGGCGGATCTGAAGAACCCGATCGTCCAGCGGCCTCGGCCTTAGGGGTTGTGGGCAGCCCCTTCGAGCCCCGACGTCGCGTGAGATCTGCCGTCCGCTCGAGCGGACGCCCCTCGCGCGAACAGACGCAAACACGGACACCGCCCTCCCCGCCTCGGCCACGCACGCGCGCATCCGCAGTATTCTCGCACCGTGGCCAAGACGCCCAAAGCCCCCGATGACTCCACGCCGCGAGCGGAGGCCGGGTCCAAAGGCCTGAAGCGCCGGACGGTGCTCGCGGGGCTGGCCGCCTCGGCCGCGGCGAGCGGGTGCGAGCGAACGCCACGGAGCGAGCCGCCCGCGCTGCGATTCGTGGGGCAGACGCCCGAGCGGGGGCACCTGCTGCGGCAGGGCAAGCCGAGCGGGGCTGTGGGGGAGCGGGTGAAGACGCAGGTGCTGATCGTGGGCTCGGGCGCGGCGGGCACGTGCGCGGCGTGGCGGCTGCACGAGTCGGGCATGGAGGACTACCTCGTGCTCGAGCTGGAGGACGCGCCCGGTGGGACGGCGGCCTCGGGGCAGAGCGCGCGGTCGAAATATCCGTTGGGCGCACACTATCTGCCGAGCCCGCACCCGCAGTTCGAGCTGCTCCGCGAACTGCTTCGAAAGATCGGGGTGGAGCGGGGCACCGACGCGGCCGGCCGGCCTCAGTACGACCCGTCGGTGGTGTGTCGCGCCCCGGTGGAGCGGCACCGCTACAAAGGGCAGTGGTTCGGGGGGCTGTATCCGGGGTTGGGGGAGACGGCGGAGGAGGCCGAGCAGTGGGAGCGCTGGTGGGATCACCTGCGGGCGCTCGAATCGGAGCGAGGTCTCGACGGCCGGCGACTGTTCGATCTACCCGTCGAGCGCAGCAGCGAAGCGAAGCGTTCGCTGGATGCGATGACGATGGACGCGTACCTCCGCGAACACGGGTTCGACAGTTGGCGCCTGCGATGGACGGTGGAGTATGCGTGTCGCGACGACTACGGGTGCACGCTGGAGCAGACCTCGGCCTTCGCGGGGCTGCATCACTATCTGGCTCGCGGGCTGGAAGAGTCGCACGACCGGGTGACGTTGATGTGGCCGGGCGGCAACGGAGAGCTGGTGGAGAAGGTTGCCGCGCTGGCCGAGATGGCGCCGCGGCGGCGCACGGGGATGGTGGTGTTCGACATCGACCCGGTGGCTGGGGTGGCCCACGCGTGGGACGTGGCCAAGCAGCAGGTCGTGGAGATCACCGCACAGCGGATCCTGTGGGCGGCTCCGCGCTTCGTCATGCGCCACGTCGTGCGCGGCGACGAGCTGGCAAGCGACGCGCTGACGTACGCGCCGTGGCTGGTGGCGAACGTCGAGGTGAGCAAGCGGCCGGGGGGAATCGGTATTCCGCTCGCGTGGGACAACGTCAATGTCGAGGCGTCGCACTTGGGCTATGTGGTGTCGACGCATGGCGAATCGCTGGTGGATGCGAAGACCCGCAGCGGCACGGTGCTCACGTACTACGACGCAAAGGTGGAGACGGCCAGCCGGACGCTCGCGGAAGCGCGCGGTGCATTGTTGGGAGCGAGCTTGGACGGACTCGCGGCCGAGGTGTTCGAGGGGCTCGAAGGCATGCATCCTGGAATGACCGAGAATGTGCGCTCGATCGAATTCGCGCGCTGGGGACACGCGATGATTCGGCCCGTGCCGGGGTTGCTGTTTGGCGACGGATTGCGCGTGGCCAAAGACAGAGTTGGCGTGGTTCAGGCCTGCGGGACGGACGTGGGCGGTGTGCCGCTGTTCGAGCAGGCGCTGTGCAATGGCGTCGCGGCGGCTGAGGGGATTGTCGCGGTAGCACCCCAGCGCTAGCGATGGCGAGCAACGAATTTGCGGGGGGAGGCTTCTCGTACCGCCACTCCCGCCGCGGTGGCACCGCCTTCGACTGCTCCGTAAGCCCTCTACGGGCCGCCTCGCCCCCAAGCCGGCGCACTTGGTGTAGCCGAAAGGCATGGCGAGTCGACGTCGTAGCAAATCCGAGCGCCGAGAGTGGGCGCGGAAGTTTCGAGCGAGCGGCCTGAGCGGAGCCGAGTTCGCGCGCAGGCACGACCTGGAGGCGGAGAGCGTGTATCGGTGGTCGAGAGAGTTCGCGGATGAGCGCCGGCAGGTTGAGCCAGTGCGGTTCGACGAGGTCCGACTGCGGCCGCA
>JANSYI010000078.1 GCA_024742475.1 bacterium
ACGATCGCCGCGGCCGTCCTCGCGGCCACCCGCGCGCGACCGTCCGCGATGCGGGCGCGAGGTCCGATTCGCGAGCTGTTCATCGCCGCCGCCATCGACCAGGGCATCACGTCCCCGTCATTGCTCGCCACGGTGTGTGCATGCTCGCCGCGTACGATCCAGCTGGCGCGACACCGCCCGGTGGTCGAGTCGCAGCTCATGCCGATCCGCCGCTGCCTCGGAGACGAGCGGCTGCTGCGGGCAGCCCTGGGGCTGGTCCGGGATTCGTTCGCGTCGCTCGAGCACACGGATTCGCCGAACCTCGTCGATCGCCGCCGCTAGAGTGGGCTGTTTGCTTGGGCGGAGCGCCTATACTCGGCGCATGCCCTCGCCCCGTAGACTCGGCATCCTGGCGCTCTTCGTGCTCGGGTGCGCGCCCCAGTCGGTCGAGGTGCGACCGCCACGGCCAGACTCGCGACCGCCGGTGTCGACGAACAGTGACGACGAGGCGGGGCTGGTGGTGGTCCGGGGGCAGCTGCGCGCGCATGACGGATCCTCGCTGCGGGCGGCCACGGCGACGTTGAGCCGGTTCGGGTCGTCGAAAGGACGCACGGTCACGCTGGCCGAAGATGGCAGCTTCGAGCTCGTCGCCACGCCCGGCGCACACTTGCTGCGCGTCGCCGCGGTCGACCACGCCGAGCTGGTCGTCCCTCTGTTCGTGGAGGCGTCGGCGATCACCGTCTCGGGTCGGCTTGGCTCGTACGAGCGTCCGGCGCCGGACGGTTCGTTGAAGCTGCTCAGTCAGTGGGTGGACGCCGACGGCGAGGCGCTCGCTCCGGGGCCGACACAGGCCGAAGCGATCGACGAGGAGCGCTATCGGCTGCTCCTCGACGAGCGGCCCGAGGGTGCCGTCGCCATCCGCTATCAGATCTGGGTGTCCGGTGGCCGCTCGGCGAATGGTCCGGTGGCGGACCGCTTCGTCCCCGACGGCGGCGGCGACTACTTCTCCGTTCTCGATGTCGAGGCGGGTTCCCGAGAGATCGTGCTGGACCTGTCCGCGCTTCCTCCCGCGGGGCTCGAGCCGGCGCTGCGTTGGACCGGTCAGACGGCGTCCGCCGCTCGAATCCACGAGTTCTCGTCGGCCGCTCGCCAGCAGCAGCGAGAGATCATCATGGCTGCCAAACCGGTAAACGGCGTCATCACGCTCTCCGACGAGGACGAGGCGCGGATCGACGTGCTCGCCGAGTCTCTGTGGAATGAGGTCGAGAGGGAGCGCGATGCGTCGACCCGGGCGTTGCTTCGACTGGCGCACGCCGAGGTGTTCTCTGCCGACCGAGACCCAGCGCGGCGCTGGACCAGCCCCGCCGAGCTGGCCGCGATGCTCGAGGCGATCGACCCGGCCGACCGACGCCTCGCGCTGCTGACACCGTCGCAGCCGATCAGCTACGCGAGCTTCGACGCAGACGAGGCGACCCGGTCTCGTCATCTGGCCTGGCTGCGTCGCGTGGCGGAGCACAACCCAGAGCCTCACGCCGTCTTGCTCGCGGTCTACACCTTGATCAGCGGGACCGAGGACCCCGACGAGCAGGCGGAGCTGTACGCGCTCGCCGAGCGCTACGAGCTCGAAGCGTTCGGCATGGGGATCAACCTCGCCAACCGGTTCGACCCCGACCGACCCCTGATGAAGGGCAAGCCGATGCCGTCCTTCGACTTCGAAGCGCTCGATCCCGGAGGCGACCCGGTGCGAAGTGAAGGGCTGAAGGGGCAGCTGTACCTGCTCGAGTTCTGGGCCTCGTGGTGCGGCCCCTGCGTCAAGGAGATGGAGCCTCTACACGCCGCGTACGCCAGCCTCGCAGGGCGGCCCGTCCCGAACGAGCAGGGCCTGCGCCGCTCGAAAGCCGTCGCCCGTCCCCCGGTCCAGTTCGTCTTCGTCTCCTTCGACCACGATCGCGACGCCGCCCGAGCCTTCCGCGCCGAGCACTGGTCCATGCCGTGGACCCACGGGTTCGTCCCACGCGATCAGCACGACGAGGTCCAGCGCGCGCTGTCGTTCTCGGCGTTTCCCACCAGCGTCCTCGTCGACGAGACGGGTACGATCGTCGCCACTGGACGTGAGCTACGAGGAGACGCCCTGCTGCCGACCCTCCGCGCAGCGCTCGAGCGCGGGACGGCACCGAGAGCGAACGTCGACGACACCCATGCCGAGTTCGGCTGCGTACACGGCCACCTCGGCGCTGTCGGTAAGCAAACGCCTCGCTCGGGCCGAGTTTCGCGAAAGGCGAAGTTCAGCGTGTCTGTTCCGAAGCCGGGCCGCCCGAATTTCGCGAAAGGCGAAGTTCAGGCGGCGCGAGTTCGGGTGCAACGGGGGGCTCGACGGCCGACGGGGGTGGTGGTGGTTCATCTGGTCGCGCGACTTCGAGCGCCTCGCCGAGATCTCGGGACGTTCGACGCGGCGCGATGGCTCTGGGAGCGGATCGAAGCGCTGTTTCCCCCGCGTTCGGGCTCGAGACGATCGCCGCGGCCGTCCTCGCGGCCACCCGCGCGCGACCGTCCGCGATGCGGGCGCGAGGTCCGATTCGCGAGCTGTTCATCGCCGCCGCCATCGACCAGGGCATCACGTCCCCGTCATTGCTC
>JANSYI010000068.1 GCA_024742475.1 bacterium
AACGAGTGCTTTGCAAGGTCGATGGCTAAAATGCTAACGTCGGTCACGGATGCTTCCTTTCATTCTCACTGACTTCCAACAAAGCCAGTCTGGCACATTGTGATGCCGTTGTGGGAGGGAGCATCCACCCCATCAATCTTCCAGAACACGGTCTCGCCCCGGATCTCGACCGCCCCGAAATCGTGCCATCCCTCGGGATCATTCTCAGGCTCGAATGTGGCAAACTCACCGGTGGCCTTCACCGCCTCGGCCATGAAGCCGTCATCGGTCTCCATGAGCGAGCGGGTGACATGCATCCGGCCTTGGATGGTCCACGCAGGCGGCACTCCAAGGCATGCGAGCTTGCGGAACGCGTCGTTTTGCGCCGCGATCAAACTCGGATCTGGCCGGTCTTGCTGGGGTTGAACATTCATGGACATGGGGATCTCCTTTGAGAAGTTGAAACACCCTTCCCAAAGCCTGCTTTTTCTTTTCCGTGCGGCGGATGAATCGAGGCCGAAGGCGCCCTACCCGAACAGCCCTTTGGGTCTGTAATTCGGGTTGGGGATGGTTTCGATCCAGCCGCCCTGGTCCGTGATGCTCTCGAGAGCTGCCGAGAACGGATAAGCGCCCTCGGACGGGCTCCACCAATAGGCACCGCGCTTAAAGGTGATTCCGGCTAGCGGCCGTCTTTGAGTTCGCGCCGGTCCGCGAAGCGGCAAACTGTCCGGGGGACAGTTTGAGGCAAGAACGGGCGGAGCCCGGCCACCCGCAGCGACTTGGGTTCCTTGCGTGACATGCGAGTCTCCGTTCTCCGTGCGGTCAGGCGGCCTCGGCGCTGCGCCCTGCCCTGCCCGTCTCCGATCTGGCGATCAGATAGTCGCAGGCGCGCTGCGCATCTGCGGCGTGCTTGAAGATCGCACCCTTGTCCGACCGAAGAACGCGCAACCAGTTGTGGAGATAGGCGGCATTCATCTCGAGCGTATGCGCCGTGAAGCCGAGCGTCTGACCCAGGAACACCGAGGTCAATTCCGCGACATATCCTGACAGTCCAGCCCCATTCTGAAATTTTCCGGCAATGAGAACGGTTTTGGTCATGCCGCTACCTCCTCTGCATGGGGCTGCTGCGCATGCATCCAGTCGGCCGCCTGCTGCGCCTTGCTGGCGGCGGTGAAGATGGCCTTGGGGTCGTCTTTTAGGACCTTGAGCCACGAGGCAATATAGGCGGCATGATCGGGGCGCGGATGGTGGGCGATCCCGAGGTCTGCCAAGACGAGCCCGCTGAGAATTTCCACACAGCATTCTTCGGCGGCATAGGCGGCCGAACCCAAGCGACCGGAAAGATCGCGGTCGAGCCTGTGCTTTGCGCCACTGGCGTGACCGTTCTCGTGTAGCCAGACACCGTAGAATGACGCGGCATCGCGAAACGAAGTGAACTGCGGCATGAACACGGTGTCGGCCGACGGGCGGTAATAGGCTTCCGATCCACCGAACTCCGTCTTGACGCCCAAGTTTGTGATGAACGCTTCCGCATGGGCAAGGCGTTCAGCCTCGGGCAGCACAGGGGTCGCCGGGCGCTCGTACCCGTCCACCTGAGCGATATTGAAGACAGAAAATGCGCGGGCGAACATCCGTCGATGCCCGTCATCATCGTCATCGTCGTCGGCCTGCTGGGAAACCTTGATCTCCCTCCACAAGACGACCGTGGTGGAGCGTTCTCCTTTACGCACCTGCGCGCCAGCATCCTGCCATTGCTTGTACGTTCCCCAGATACCGTCGCCATATCCGGCGGCAAAGCCCGTGGCCCAGAGCGCCAACGTGTTTATGCCGCGATAGCGCTTGCCGGATGAAACGTTGGTCGGACGCGCTATGCTGCTCCCGTTGTGGAACCAGGGCGCACGCCAGTCGCCGGCGCCGGCCTCGATGGCGGCGATGATCTCGGTGGTGATACGATTATAAACATCGGCGCGCCCGGCCGATGAGGAAGATCGGGACATGACAGGTCTCCAGGACGGGCGGAGCAGGCCTCTCCCGCTCTCCTCATCCCGTCACTCACCCCGATCCCAAGCTTCCTCTCCCTTTACCGCCGCCCGAACGGGCGGCGTCGCGCCCTCGGGCGCGATCCGGGCCAGCACACCCTCGATCCGGTCAACCTCCTGCTGGAGCGCGGTCCGCTGCAATCCGGGCAACCGCTTCTCGCGCAGCAACATGCGTGCCTCATCGGCACTCCGCTCCCAGACGGGCCTGTGATGTTCCGCGATGCAGGCGTTCGGGCAGCGGGTCGGTTCACAAAGTGCTGTCAATGGGCGGTCTGCCGCGGCATCTGTCACGCGCTTGAGGCACAGGGCGGTTGCCGGATCGAAGAAGCAATCGGCAAGCGGTCCGACATGCAGGGTGCGGGCCAGACTGGCGAGCATGGTGCGCAGACGAGACCGGTCGGCGATCATCGGCGGCAATGGCCCAAGCTCGGTGGCTGTCTCGTCGAGGGTACGCGCGACACGAGGACCGGCCGGCCCACCAAGGTCGGCCCCGCCGCGCCGCCTGTCGAAATACTCGAGCAGATCATCGATCTGGCCGAGCCGACGTTGCGCCTCGACCTCGGCGCGGAAACCCGAGGCGCTGCTACCCGCGTAGCCTTCGAACGCGGCGACGGATGCATGCTTGTACTGGATCATGCCGGCCACCGTTCCGAAAGGACGGTTTGCGATGTGCCATGCGATCGTGCGACGAAACTGGCGGGTCGTGATCCGCCAGGGCTTGCCGTCCGGCCCGGGCGGTATGGCGGGCGCCTCTTCCGTCCCGAACAGCCTGTTCAGGTGGTCACGATAGGCGTTGATCTGGCGCACGATCTCGGCGGAGACGTGCGGTTTGCTACTTCGCGTCACTGACAGCACAGGCCAGAGCGTATCGAGACCATGGGCAACAGCCGCGCGCCGGGTCAACTGTTCGAGCACCCCGATCGCATCGGCGACGGGCTCGATGGTCACCCACTCTGCCGGCGCTCCCCGGGCCCCCTTTCCCTTGTAGGCGGTGGAACGGACGCGGTGTCGTGACACGGTGCCGTCCTCGCTGCGCGCAAGCGTCAGGCATCCCCGGCGCATCGCCTGCACCTCACAATCGCGCATACCGGTCAGATAGGCGCAGACCACATAAGCCGCTGCCTGCAGCATGCGCTCTTCCAGGACGAGGGATTTGGCATCGACCGAGATCGGCGTATCCATGCCGCCGGGTTCGATCCCGATATCCGCGATGGCGGCAGCGATGAGATCGGACGCGCCGCCGGCGAGAGCGAGATGCATCGCCGGCTCCCTGGCGGCATCGACCCCTACGTGAAGATGCAGAAGCTGCACGTTGACGACGGGCAGAAGCTCCCCGCTTACCGGATCGACGGATGCGGAACCGTTGGGCGGGCTTGCCCAGACCGGCACGCCCCGACCCTGCCGCGCGCGGGACCGGAAATAGCGCGCCAGTCGCTGCCGTTGCCGGCGGCGGCGCTCCGCATGCGGCAATCCCTGTTCCGCAACGAAAAGCCGGTCGCGGCGCGCTTCGAGCCGGGAAAGCTCACGCCGGGCGGCGAGAATGTCCCCTGCGAATACCGTGATGTAGCGCAGCGACCATGCCAGAAGCGGCGCAATGATCGGCTCGGGGATGCGCGGGGTCCGGTTCTCGGGAACATGACGATAGCCCGCGACGCGTGCGGGTGGCCGTCCGTCCCACGGTTCGAACGACAAGCCGCCGGCGGGAAGGTGCTCGCGGTAGAGATAGAAGTCGATGACGATCTCGAGAAGCTGCCCGACAATGACGGGCCGCCTTGCCGGGTCCTCTCGGAGATGCCGCGCATAGGCGTCGATCAGCGGAGGATCAATGCGGGCAAGGTCCAGCGCGCCCAATCGTTCGCGGACGAAGGCGAAGAAGCGCCGCGCCCGGTTGAACGCCTGCCGCACACAGCTGGGCGGCAGCTTCGGACGATGGCCGGGAAGGTCGACATTGAGACGCGCATAGAGATAGGCGCGCATCATTGCCTGCACATCGGCATCTTCCAGCACGTCGAAATGCACGGTGACGTGGCAGCGCCGGGCGTTCTCGCGGAAGACGGCCGGACCCAGATCCCAGCTTGGATCGCCGACGCGCGACAGGTCCTCGCGGGCATGGCCCGGCTTGAGCGGCGCGCACGCCAGCACGGGCCGATCGTCGAACGCGGGAGCGCGAGCAAGGGCGGGCGCGGTCATGCGCGCGCCTCGGGAGGCAGATAGAGGCGCTCCTCCCCGGCGCGTAACCGCGCTTCGGCGACAACGGCATCGGAAAACGCGGGCAAGATCTGATGGACGATCCGGGCATGAACCTGCCCGAACTTGACCATCCAGTCGGGACCGGGAAGCCCCTGCCGCTGGTCTTCGACGAAGGACAGGAAGGCCATGATCGCGGGGAGCTTGCGGGCGGTGATGACGGCGTTGGGGCAATGGAGGCATCCCCAGAACGGCTGTTGGCATGGCGAGCCGGCCTCGGCGAAGGGGCTGCTATGGAACCCCGCGCAGGCGGCGAGCCAGAGATCCTGCTCCCCATCGAGAATGGAACCGACCGCATCCGGCGGCATCAGCGGCCCGGCCTGTTCGGGCGCTTCGCGCAGCGTCTTCTCGGCTGCTGGCGCGAGGATGGTCGGCATCGCGGCGACAACAGCGTCGCGGAAGGCATCGGCGACGGTGGCCTCGTGCAGGGGCCGCAGCGATGGCAGATCGGCGTAGTGGCGCGCCGCGACCTCGGGCGTGTGGCCGACCGCGAAGCGGGCGATGTACCCCTCAGTTTTGGTGTACCACAGCGCCTTGTGGGTTTTGCGAAGCCGGGACAGCAGAAGATGGAGCGGCTTGCCGTCCTCATCGACAATCCGGTGCCGTGCCACCCAGGCGTCGAGGCGTTCGCGCGGATGACGGATGCCGGCATGGAGACCGCCGACGCTGTGGTAAACCCAGAGACAATCGGTGGGCAGATGCTGACGGGCGACGGTCGTGATCTCGATCAGCCGGCGGAGAAGGCCACCCGGCGTGCCGAGGCCGCCGTCGCGCACGCGCATGCTCTTGTGCCCGGCGGCGCCGGCGCGTCGCTTCAGGTATCGCAGTTCGACGGTTCCGGCGGAGGGATTGGCCAGGCAATCGACCGTCAGCGCCTTCAGGCATTCCGGCTCGAGGCCGGTATCGAGAGCAAGCAGCACGAGCAATGGCGGCAGATCGGTGACGTGCAGATGATGCCGACGATGCAGGTCGTCGATCAGCGTGCTGATCGGCAAACCGCGCCGCAAGCGCATGAAATAGAGACGGCGCAACTCGACGCTCTCGGTCCGAACGGCTCCATCGCGCGCGATGAGAGCTTCGACATCGGCCCGCGCTCCGGCAATGACCGGATCGCCCTCATCGGTCCGATCCTCGGTGCCGATCCGGCGGAATATCGCTTCCACGTCCGTACGGGCCGCGTCGCGCAGCGCACGGGCGACGAAGGGGCTGTAGGCATCACGCGGGGTCGAGCGTTCCGCCGAGGTCGCCATTGTATAGCGCAACCGCTCATGGAGGCCGGGCGTGATACTGTCGGGCCGATCCGCCTCTATCGCACGCAGCGTATTGACGATCTTGCTGACCGTCACATGCCGGTAGATCGCCCCCATTCCCCCGCGTTCGAGTGCCGATGCGAAACGGTCGACATGGGCTGTGCGCATGTCTTCGGGCCCGTCCACTTCCCCCGCCTCATCGGAAAGCCAGGTGAAGAAACGGCGATAGGAGTTTACATACTGTTTGATGACGCTGGCCGCACCGATCGGGCCGCCGAGCGCGGCCGACCGGCGCAACGCGCTGGCAAAGGCGATAGCGAGCGGACGAGGATCGAGATTGGTCATGTCAACCAGGACGGTCCCGCCATGCCGCGCCTCGATGACGAACCTGAGGCCGAGCACCGGATCGGGCTTGGCTCG
Source organism: bacterium (assembly GCA_024742475.1). GTDB lineage: Bacteria > Myxococcota_A > Polyangia > Nannocystales > Nannocystaceae > CAJXVA01. The sequence goes on from JANSYI010000068.1 coordinate 5,936, forward strand.
CTCCGGCGTGACGCGCGCGAAAGCAACGGGCCTGCCCTTGCGGGGACGCCCGCTCATGCGCCCTGCGGTCCCGGCAGCAGTGCCAGCAACTTCTCGACCGCCGAATCCACCGTATCGGCGCGGGTCGCGATATGGTCGAGATAGATATAGGTGGTGGCGAGGCTCGCGTGGCCGAGCAGGCGTTGCACCTGCTGCAGCGGGTCGCCCAGGATCAGCCGGTAGCTCTCCATCGGCCCCGCCGGCAATGCGGCTTCGCGCAGACGCTCCTGGATCAGCAAAGCGAGCATATGGACCGCGAAGGTGTGGCGCAGCTGGTGCGGGCTGATCGACAACGAGAAACCATAGTCTCTACAGCGCTTGCAGGCGCGGGCGAAGATCACCTCCCAGGAATTGGGTCGAACGGGCTGTCCGACCTCGGTCAGCCATAGCGCCGCGGGCTCGCGCGGCGTTCCGTTCTCGTTGCACAGGATCAGACGGCATCGTTCCTCTGGCGTGCAGACATCGCGCATGCGGTCGAGACCGGCGTCGGTGATATGGATCGGCCGGTCAAAGCGCGCCGCGCCATTGCGCGCGACGAATTTGGCCGCGCCTGCCGCGCGCTCGACATCGATATAGGCCGCGATCTGACGAAGCAGCCGGCGTGGGACCAGAACACTTCGTCCGCGATCGCCCTTGGTGAGCGGCGGCGGCAGGCGCAACCAGAGCTGCCGGTTCTCATCGCCGTCCGGAACAATGACCGCGAGATCACCGGAGAGCAGACCTGAGGCTTCTTCCAGTCGCAAACCTGTCGTGACGAGCAGATCGGCGAAGAGCGCGTTGCGCAATCCGTTCCGATCACGTGCGCCGGGGCGTTCGCTGCCGTCAGGCGCGAGGCCGCGCAGACCGACCTCGCGGAAGATGCGGTAGTCGTCCATCGTGACGAACCGGACATCCGACCGCTTCGCAACACGTTCATAGGCGTCGTTGCGCGCGGCGATCATTCCGCGACGTCCACCCTGCGCCGGTCGCCACACGGCACGACGGTTGAACGGTGCCTCGGCGATCAGCCCTTGCCGCTCGCCCCAGCGATAGAGGCGATCAAGGCTGGCGACGGCCCTGTTCCAGCTTGCCGCCGTGATCCGCTGACCAGCATCGCCGCGCCGGCGCGCACGATGATAAGCCTCGACATCGTCGCGGGTCGCAGCCCATACGGTCTTGCCGCAAGCATCGAGAAAGCGAAGCCAGACTGTCACATCATAGGCCTGGGCGCGAAGCGAATGCCGCGATCGAATCCCCGATAGCGGCAGGTCGAGAAAGAAGCGATCCAGATCGGGGTCGTAGAGCGCGTCGCCGCGCAGGATCAACGGCACATGCGCGGCGAGACCCCCGGCCTCGCGACGCTCGCAAACAGAAATAATCGACACCAGCGCAAAACCCTCCCCATGCCCCCACCCGGCGCACGCTTCGGCCCGGCAGTTCTCAGGCTGGCCGCCGCCAGCTCTTTGGTAAGCGCGGCGGCCAGCCTGAAAACTGCCTACCGTCAACGCCTGTCACCCATCCTACGGCAAGGTGGCATGCGGTGCAGACTGTCAAGATAACGCGACGATCTCCTCGCGCG
>JANSYI010000058.1 GCA_024742475.1 bacterium
GATGGAGACACCTCGCTGGGGGTGGTGGACGCCGCTCCGTTCGAGCTCGACGTCGCCGTCTCCAGCGCAGACTCGGGCGCGCACGCCTACTCTGCGCTCGCGACGGATACCGCCGGGCAGACGGCGCAATCGGAGGAGGTGATGCTGTCGATCAACATCGTCGGGGGCGAGGTGATGTTCTATCGCGATAACCTCTTTCCGGGTTCTACGGGAATTGGCGGACCGGGGCTTGCGATCGCGTCGACAGGAACGGGACGGGTATTGGTCAACGGCTATGTCGCCGGTACCGCCACGGGACGCGTGCAAGCCTTCAACGATGACTTGAGCTCACTGTGGACCGACAACGGCGCCGGGCTCACTCGCGCCCGCGCGGCCGACGTCGATGGTCAGGTCCTCGTTTCGACCTGGCTCGACGGAAGCTGGACCTACGATCTGCGGGCCTTGGACTCGTCGGCAGTCGTGGACAGCCTCACACTTGGAGTTCCCGCTGGCGACATCACGGTGCAACTCGTGGGAAGTCGTGGAACCACGGGTGGAGATGGACTGGTGTTGACGACGCTTCCCAACACGCTCGCGAGCTATTCGACAACCTTCGCCGGACCGGCATGGACGGTCGAACTCGCTGACGACGCGGTCATCACCGACTTGGACCCCTTCGGCGACGGGGCGACTCTCATCACATTCAACACCGAGGGCCAGTGCGCGCCTGGTGCTCAAACGTGTTTGCGGCGCGTGGAGCCGAACGGAGACATCGCCTGGACGGCGGGACTAGGGAGCGGAGTCGTCGCGACCGTTCGAAGCTCTGGTGCAGTCGCCGCGGTCGCGACCCGTTCCTCCGACGGTGTCTCGTACACCGAACTCGCCTCGAACGGCAGCAACGCCGGTCCGGAACTGGTGCTCGATGAGCGCAACGACTACCCCGGCGTCCCGGACGTGGCGGCGGATGGCGCAGGCGGGATCGTGCTCGTCGGCACTCTCGGACCCGTAGGGGATGAGACTGCGGTGGCCACCAGATTCGATGCGAACGGCGAACTGACGTGGCAACAAGCGGCTATTGCCACAGGCCCCGACTCGATGGGGCTTGGCGTATCGGTCTACGAAGACGCCGCCTTCGTCTGCGGAATCGAGAACCTCGAGACCGCAGGGTTGAGCACGAACGGCGATGTCTTCGCAGCCAAGCTGCGACTATGACGTCGAGGGCCGGAGCCTCAGGCGCCGGTCCACTCGGTCTCGACCGCGGTGAAGTTCATATGGAACACCCAGCCCGTCTCGTCGTTGTCCGCATCAGCGAGGTCGAGCAGGTCGGACAGCGGCCCGGTAAACAGCTCGGTCTCGACCTGGGTCGACTCGGCGACCTCGATCGTCACGAAGCCCTCGAGGTTGCCGTTGATGAGGTTCCCGGCCGGTTCGCCGACGTAGGATGCTGCGATCCGGACGTCCTGGAGCGGGAGCTCGAACAGCCCGGCTTGAATGGTGAGCGTCGGGTACTCGCTGATGAAACACGGTCCGGCTGTCGGCGGGACATCAGCGCTGCTCACATTCGCAGGGTCCGCGGCGTAGCACTCGTCGGCCGACGATGAGTAGGTGCCTTCGCTGACCACCGTGTCCATGAGGACATCGCAGGTTGAGGTTTCCTCGGGGGCGGTGCAGCTCGCGTTCGCGAAGCCGAAGCCCTCCGACGCACCATCGGATTGGTCGAGCGGACGGAACTGAAGGACGAACCCGAGGTCGAGGTCACCGTCCTCATCTTCGTCGGTCGTCAGGCTGGTGGTGAGCGCTTCGCTCGCCGCACCATTGATGGGGAACATCAGATAAGTAAGAGGAGGATCGAGAATCCCGAGCGAGTTGACCCGATAGTCGGCGTCCATCGGCACCACCCCGGTCGTCTCCCCCTCCGTGTCCGTGTCGGCCGGATCACCACTGCTCGAGTCCGGGTCCACCGTGTCGGTCTCACCCGTCGTCGTGGTGCCGTCGTCGGTGGTCGGCTCGTCCGTCGTCGGCTCGTCGGTCGTCGGCTCGTCCGTCGTGGGCGCGTCGGTGGTGGACCCCGCGTCGGTGTCGGTCTCACCGCCTCCACCGGGGTTCGAATCGTCGCCGCAGGCGGACAGACCCAGGCCGAGAGACAAGCAGATGCTCAGTGACAAGGAAGCTCGAGACATGCCGGAAACTATACAGGCTGCCGGGTTGGGACGAAAAACCCTGCTCCGTGGTCCACCTGGTCGGGGACCCTGGTAGCTTCACCCGCCGTGCCACTGTCGCTCTGCATGATGCTCGCGCTCGCAGCTCCGCCTGTGGACGCCGAGGATTCCGCGCAGGTCGCGGATCCCCTCCACCGTGGCTACCAGGGGCCGGTGTCGGTGCGGCCCGAGATCACAGGGCTCGAGACCACCTCTGACGCACCCACACCCGCGCCCCTCCCCGCCTCGGCGGCGCGGTCGAGCGCTGATGGCAGCCTGCCGCCCGCACGGTTCGTCGACGTGCAGGGGTACCCCCCAAGGGCCTCCGCCCCCGAGCCGGCGCTCGCACCTCCGCGCACCTTGGTCACGATCGATGGACCCCTGCCCAGCGAGCGAGCCTCCCTCGGCGGCGACCGAGTGACCTTCTATCCCGGCGTTCAGATCCGCACCCACATGGGTGCCGTCAGCCCCTTTCGCGTCGACGCCGAGGGCAACGAGCTCGGGGAGGGGTTCACGCTCGGCGGCCGTGTGCGCTGGCGACCCGAGCTCGGATTCGGGCCCGGCAAATCCGTCCGCCTCGTCGGCATGCTCGACGTCGCCAACGGACGCTGGGCCCCCGCGACCAGCCCCGACCCGATCGCCCGCGACATCATCGACAACGGCCAACCGCCGATCGCCACCGGTCTCGACCAGGGCCTCGGCGTCGTCGACCCGCGAGAGCTGTACCTCGAGTGGACCTCCGACTACGGCGTGCTGCGGGTCGGGCAGCAGGCGTTCGGCTGGGGTCTCGGACTCGTCGCCAACGACGGCAACAACATGGACCGCTTCGGGGACATGAAGTTCGGCAACGACGGCGACGGCAGCATCGTCGAGCGGCTGCTCTTCGCCACCAAGCCCCTGGCCAGCACCTCCAGCGCGGCCCGCGACCTCGTCGTCGCGCTCGGAGCCGACCTCGTCTACCGCGACCCCAACGCAGATCTCGCCGAAGGTGACCTCGCAGGACAGGGCATCTTCGTCCTTCGCTGGGAGCCTCGCAAGAGCCCCGGCGCCTACATCGGGGGGTACGTCGCCTACCGTCACCAGCGCAGCGCCGATGACGGCGACGACATCGAGGGCGACGACCAGCTTCGTGTCGTCGTCGGCGACATCGCCGGTCGCGGCTATCGGTGCCTCACCCCCAAGCTCGCCCTCCTCGGCGCGTTCGAGGGCGTCATCGTCGGCGGGCGCACCACCTTCGCCAGGGGCGAGCATGCGTCGCATCGCGTGCTGCAAGGAGGACTCGCGGCGCGCGGTTTCGTGGGCGACCCCACCGGCTGGCTCGCGGGCCTCGACGCGGGATGGTTCAGCGGCGATGCCAACCCCGACGACGACCGACAAAACGGCTTCGAAGCGGCGCCGGGCTACACCGCCGGCCTGCTCCTGTTCCCGTACATTCGCGGCTGGCAGAGCGCACGCTCGGCCCGCCGCGCCGAAGATCCCCTCCTCGCCGGCGAGCCCCCCAACGGCGTGCAGTATCTCCCGACCGAAGGCCGCGTCGGCAACGTACTGTTCGTTCAGCCCAAGGCCCGCTGGGCGATCGCCGAGCGCTTCGAGCTGTGGGGTGGACCTCTGCTCGCCGCATCATCCGCCGCGATGCTCGACCCCCTCGCCGCCCGACTCGCCGGAGGTGCCCCATCCAACGCCTTCGAAGCTGAGGTCGACTCGCGCTTCCTCGCGACCGAGCTCGATCTGGGCATTCGCACCCACTACGGCTTTCGGGGCGTCTGGCTGCAAGCCGGCGTCCAGGGCGGAGTGCTCTTTCCCGGGCCTGCCTTCGACGACCCCGACGGGCTCCGCGACGATCCCACCTACGGCGGCTGGCTTCGGCTCGAAGTTCGCTACTGAAAGCTGATAGAACAAGCGCCGTGCAGGTCTATACGAAGATCCTGATCGGGATGCTCGTCGGCGCCATCGTGGGGCTGACGCTCGGACCGAACTCCTCCCTGCTCGAGGCCGACATCTACAAGGTCACCTCCTGGGAGCGCCTGGACCTGCAGCTCGACAAGGACGATCCGAGCACCGCCTTTTCGTTGCCGCCCAAGCCGAGCAAGCCCGGCGCCAAGCCGACGGCCCCCAAGCCCTTGCGACTGAAGATCGTCGAGACTCGAGACGCCGAGTTCACCGACGCCAAGGGCGAGACCAGCACGTTGACCGCGTGGTCGAAGGTGCAGATGCCCATCACCCACCAGATGCTGCTGCGCGACAAGGATGGTGCGCTGGCCGAGCGGCTGGGCAATCCCGTGGTCGGCGACGAGGTCACCGTCTGGGTCAAACACCAGCACACAGAGCTCGAGAGCGGTGGCCATACGGTCTGGCCGATCCCGATCAGCGGGTTTGGCGACACGCTCGTCTCGTGGATGAAGCCCGTCGGCGACGCCTTCATGCGGCTGATCAAGATGGTCATCGTCCCGCTGGTGTTCGCCTCGCTGCTCGTCGGCGTCGCGAGCCTTGGCGACATCCGCAAGCTCGGCCGCATGGGCCTGCGCACACTCGGGCTGTACATGGGCACGACCGCCGCCGCCGTCAGCATTGGGCTGGCGGTCGCGCACCTCATCAACCCCGGCTCCTTCATCGACGAGCGCAGTCGCGTCGCGCTGCAAGCTCAGTTCGAAGGCGCCGCGGGCAGCACCGCCGACGCCGCCGCCGAGGCGCCGTCCACCGTCGAGAACCTGCTCAACATCATCCCGGGCAACCCGGCCGAGTCGCTGGTGACCGGCGACATGCTGCAGGTCATCTTCTTCGCGGTCCTCTTCGGCGTCGCGCTGACCTTTCTCGACAACAAGAACGGCCAACCCGTCGTCACCCTGATGGACCGGGTGCAGAACGCGATGGTGGTCATCATCCACATCGTGATGAAGATCGCCCCCTACGGCGTCGCGGCGCTCGTGGCCGAGGTGGTGGGCACCAGCGGCTTCTCGGTGCTCAAGGGCCTGTTCGTCTACGGCCTCGCCGTTCTCATCGGCCTCGCGCTGCACGGCGCCATCGTCTACGGCCTCATCGTCAAGTACCTCGCCAAGCTCCCCATCCTCGGCTTCCTCCGCGCGGCCCGACCCGCCCAGCTCATCGCCTTTTCGACCTCATCGTCGTCGGCGGCGCTCCCGGTGAGCATGGAGTGCGCCGAGGAGAACCTGGGCGTGAGCAACCCCGTCGCCAGCTTCGTCATCCCGCTGGGCTCGACCGTCAACATGGACGGCACGGCGCTCTACCAGGGGGTCGCGGCCATCTTCATCGCGCAGGTCTTCCAGATGGATCTCAGCGTCGGCGACCAGATCGGCATCGTCGCGACCGCCACGATGGCCTCGATTGGGGCCGCGGGAGTGCCGGGCGCGGGCATGGTCACCCTCGCGATGGTGCTCACCGCCAGCGGCATCCCGACCGTAGGCGTCGCGCTGATCCTGGGCATGGACCGCCTGCTCGACATGTTCCGCACCGGGCTCAACGTAACCGGCGACCTCGCCGTCACCGCAGCGATGGCGCGCAGCGAAGGCGACGACCTGAAGATCCTCACCAAGCAAGAGGACAAGCGCGACACCAAGCGCGGGTTCGAGAAACGCCTCGACGGCGGACAAGAGCCCATCGAGCCGGAGTGACCTCGGCGGGGCGCGGCGTCAGTTCAAGCTCCGCTTCGGCGTCTCATCGAGCGGAGCCTCGTCCGCGTAGACGGGCGCGGCGTGGTGGTGGACCAGACGCCACTGCCCGTCGTCTTCGCGCACGAACACATTGGTGGCCAGCAGCTTGTGCGGGCCGACGAGCTCCTTGCAGATGACGAACCCCATCTTGCCGCTGACCGTCGAGCGCGGGTCGGCGCACGCGACTTCCGGTCCGTCCTCGCCGGGGAGGTCACCGAGGATCGCGCGCCAGCTCGCCATCACGTCGCCGCGGTCGTCCAGCGCGGGCCAGCCGGGGTGAATGCACGCGACCGGGGACTCTCGAGCCCACAGCGCGTCCATTGCAGCCAGATCCTGGCGCGCGAACGCGTCGTAGAACGCGGCGTTGGCTTCCTCGAGCTGCTTTGCGTCGTCCACCGGGCTGCGTGATACCAGAAACCCACGAGGCTGCGCACGCGCCGGCGCGAGTTCCACCGCCGGTCACCGTGTTAGGTTGACGGCATGAAACGCGCCGCGTGGTGTGCATTCTTCGCTTTGTGCAGCTTTGGCTGCCCCGCCGATGACCCCGAGGATACGGGCAGCGGCACCTCCGACAGCAGCACCAGCGACGCGCCCGCGACGGGCACCGACGCCGCGACGACCACCACCACAGACTCGGCCGAGGGCAGCACCGCCCAAGCCGACTCGTCCTCGGGCGCCCCCACCGGACCCGTCCCCGCCTCGGGGATCTCGGTCGACTGGGTCGAGGCCAACCAGGCCGTCGGCGTTCGGATCGGAGACAACGGTGGCGAGGTCGGCCCCGAAGGCCGAACGTCCCCCCTGCTCGCCAACCGCATCACGCTCATTCGCGCCTTCTGGGAGATCGACGACGCCTGGGAGCCTCGCGAGATCGAAGCCCGACTCACGGTCAACTTTCCCGACGGCACCAGCGACACGAAGATCGACTCGAAGCTCGTCGAGGGCCCGAGCTTCATCGGAAACCTCAGCGAAGCGTTCTTTTGGGGACTGATGGCCGACGAGGCGCAGCCGGGCATCACCTATCACATCGAGCTGTTCGAGGCCGATCCCGCCAACGCCGACCCCGCGGTCGTCGAGCCACCCCGCCTGCCCGAAGACGGCAGCGAGGCGTTCGTCGGCATCGAAGACAGCTGGCAGCTGCTCAAGGTGGTGATCGTCCCGTTCAACTACGACTTCGGCGAGTGCACGCGCGAACCCGACCTGTCCGAAGAGACCATGCAGCTCTTCTACGACTACATGTACATGATGATGCCGATCGATCAGCTCGAGATCGAGATCCGGCCCAACGTCGACTGGGACGGCGAGCTGACCAGCTTCGTGCCCCTCAACCAGTACATGGCCGGGCTGCGCGTCGATGAGGAGGCCGCCCCCGAGGTCTTCTACTATGGGCTCGTCGACGTCTGCTCGGGAGGCCTCGGCGGCGCCGGGGGACTCGCCAACGGAATTCCCAGCGACCCCGCAAGCCCCGACGTGGCGTACCAGAGGGTCTCCTCCGGCCTGTCGCTGCCCGCCAACCCCGAGTTCTCCGCCGACACGTTCGTGCATGAGGTCGGCCACAGCCTGGGACGCCGACACGTGGCGTGCAGCGGCGAAGAAGGTGGACCCGATCCCACCTACCCGATCGAGGGCGGCGACCTCGGCGAGTGGGGCTTCGGCGTCGTCGACTTCCAGCTGCGCCACCCGACCGTCTACAAGGACTACATGACCTACTGCAACCCGGCCTGGGTGAGCACGTGGGGTCTCAACAAGGTCTACCCCGTCATCCGAACCCTCAGCATGTGGGATGACGACTACCCCGGCGCCGACGCGATCGACCCTCCGCGCCCCCCGGCCGGCTCGGTGCTCATCGGCAACCTCCTGCCCGACGGTACGGAGGCCTGGTACACCGTCCCGGGCCGAATCGGCACCCTTGAACGCAGCGCGACCATGCGGATCGAGTTTGGGACCCCCACCGGTTCTCTCGTTCGTGATGTGCGCGTCACCGAGCTTCCCGACGTCGGCGGCACGATGCTGATCGCCGAGCTTCCCGTCGGCTTCGACCAGATCACGACGATCACCCGGATCGAAGGCGACCAGCGGTTCGAGATTGAGCGTTCCGCGGTCCGCGCTCACGCGAAGACGCGCGGATCGGTCGCGGCGAGCGCTCACCACTCCCGCTGACGAGGCCCGGGCACACGGAGTAGACTCGCCCTTCGGGATGGACCCCTACTTCGACGCGGTGACGGCGGAGCTTCGCGGCTTCGACCTCGGCGACGACGACGAGCTTTTGGGCGAGCTCGTGCGTCGGCGCGCGCAAACCACGAAGTCGATGGGGTTCGCGGATTGGATGCTGCTCGGCGTGCTGATGCATCGAGCCGGCGCCGACGAGGAGGCCCTCTCCTGCTTCGAGGAGGCGAGCGCGATGGGCATGCACGTGCCCTTGCCCCGCTATCTGCAGGCACAGCTCTTCTTGGACCGCGGCCAGCCCGACGACGCCGAGGCGCTGATCGACCTCGCCGAAGAAGCCAACACCACCGACCCCGCTGTTCCGGGCGCCGAGATCGTGCACGCCCGCGGGTCCGTCGCTCTGACCCGAGGGGACATGGAGGGAGCGCTCTCGTTCTACGCCGAGGCGCTGCGAGTCGATGGGAGCAGCGCGTTGCGGTGGCTCGACCTCGCCAACCTCTGCAGATCCCTGGGGCGCCTCGACGACGCCTGCGAGGCCGCGCAGCAGTCCTCCTCGCTCGATCCCGAGTGCGAACCCGCGTACTACTGCCTCGCCTGTGCTGCCGCCGCTGCCGGCCACGACGACATCGCCGTCGAGGCCCTGCGATCGTCGTTCGCGTTGGCGCCCGAGCGGATGCACGACGTCCTCCGCGCCGCGGAGTTCGAGACGCTTCGCGAGCACCCTGGCTACCAGGCGTTGTTTGGCGCGCCCGATGAGTTCACCGTCGAGTCGGACCTGAGCTGGCTCGACATCTTTCCCGCCTGGTTTCAAGCGCTACGCAACGACACCGGGCTGCTCGCTGCGGGCATCGAGTGGCTCGACGGCGCACAGAGCCAGTCGCTCTCCGAGAGGCTCCGCGCGGTGCACGACGAAGGCGGCCCCTCGGGGGTCGCTCACACCAGCGCGACGCTCGAGCTGTCTCGCACGCTGGCTCGACGCGCGCGCTTCGTCGCCCGCGGTCCATCGACGATCCGACGCGACGGCGTCGAGGAACCGTCGTGGCTGCTCGTCGACGAACACAACCCCGCCCAGATCCTCGTCGCGCTCTCCGATGGCTACCCGCCGTTCTTGTGGCTCGACGGCGGCACGTCACCGAAGTCCGTCGCCGACACGCTCTGCGACTACTTCCCCAGCCCGCTGCGTGAGCGACGGACGCTTCGTGCTCACGCCCGCGGGTTCATGGGTTACCTCGGACGCTTCGGCGTCACCAGCCCGACCGGCGACACCGTGCCTGCCGATCCGCTCGGCGTCGATCATCACTTCGCGCTTTGCCCCTTCCTCGAGCCCGGGTCGTGGGGCAGCGCCTACGCCGACGACCCCTGGCCCGAGCAGGTTCCCGACCAGCCCAACTCGATCCCCCACTTCGGTCGGCGCCAACGCGAGACGAACCGGCAAGCCGACGGCCTGGTCTGGACTCGAACGCGCCGCTCACGACACAGCCGCAGCTACCTCGGCTACGAGCTGCACCACGACGACGTGTTCGTTCTCGACGTGCGCTACAGCCCGTCCCGGCAGACCGCCGTCGTCGAGCGCATGAACCTGCACTTCGGATGCGACTACCCCATCGACATGCCCGTCGACGTCATCGCGGCCCTGCTCGGGTTCGGCTTCGATAGCCCCACCGACATTCAAAACGAGCTCGAGACCACCGCCGACCCCCAGGCGCTCGCGGGCCTGCTCTCGCTGCTGTCGGCCCTGCGGCACAGCGACGTCTCGATGTTCCACGTCTTTCGGCGCTACATGGACCACCCCGACTCCGTCGTCCGCACGACGCTGTGGAACGTGTTCGCGGCCTACAACTTCGAGTCGCTGCTCGAAGAGGCCCTGCTGCTCGAAGAAGACCCGGAGATCGAGCAGCAGCTGCGCTCGCTGCTCGACGAGGGCATTCCCATGCTGACGCACGACGACGGAGTCGAGGCCGCCTCGTGAGCCGCGAAGGCACGCTCGTCTTTCGAGAGTCCGTCGGCCGCGACGCGCTCGTCGCGGTGGCGCGTCGGCTCGGTTGGGTGTCGTCGGGCGACGTTCAGCGTGGGCACTTCGTGCTCGCCAGCGAGCGGTTCACGACCTCCGACGGCACCACGGTCGAGTACCTCGAAGACCACACCTCCGACGTCCGGTTCGCGCAGGTCTCGGGCCCCTCGGCGCAGGCCGTCACCTCGATCCTTCGCGAGTCGCTACCGCACTACGATGCGCAGGCGCTGCTCGAGACGCTCCCCGACGCCGAGGAGCCGCTCGCGTGGATTCGAGGTCTGTCTCGACTTTCGGTCTATCGACCCGACGCCACGCACCCCCGCTACCTCGCCGTCTGGTCCCGAGCACTCAACCACACCGACGAAGCCGTCCGCCGAGCGGCGATCCGCACCTGCTACGGCTGTCGTTGGCCCGAGCTGGTGCCCCTGGTGCTCGGCCGCGTCGCCGTCGAGCCGACCCTGCGGCGGCCGCTCGAGGCTCTGGCGCGGCACCTTCAAAGCCAGGCGAAGGGCGGGCCTACCACTCGGCCTTCGGCTTGAGATCGCCGTCCTCGTCGAGCGTCATGTAGAAGCGCGGCGTCCAGTCTTCGGGCACGCCCTGTCGCTTCGCCCACGCCTCGAAGGCCTCGCGGTCCTTCTTGCAGTGGTTGGCAAACACGAAGTGGAGGATCTCCGCCGGGTTGTCGACCGCGAGCAAGAACTGCTTCCAGTCGCCTGCGAAGTGCTTGTTCACTTCGCCCTGAATGTCCGCGTACGAACCCGCTTCGGTCTCTTCCGGCGTATCGGCCATGCCGCGACCCTACCACCCGCTCGACCCCTTCGGGGTTCAACGCGCTTGCCGGAAGACGGTGCCGCCCGACTCGTAGAAGACAGCGACGCTGTCCACCGCAACGAATCGGGGCTCGGACAGCCCCGAGGCGACCGTCGCCATGTCCCCGCCCGCTTTGGGGATCGAGTGCAGGCTGCCCGACGCCGTGTTCGTCCAATAGACATGCGTCGCGTCGATGGCCAGCCCCCCGGCGCCCGCCTGGCCCGTGGCCAGCACTTCGGGCACGCCGCCGGTCTTGGGGACCCGCGCGATCGCTCCCTGGCCGGCTTCGATCCAATACACGTGCGTGTCGTCGAGGGTGAGGGTGCGGGGGTTGGTCTGCCCGGTCGCCAGTGCCCTCGGCGGGGCCTGGCCATCGCGCGGCACCGCCCACACGGTCGAGACCGGCGCTGGAGAGAGGACGTAGACGTGCGTCGCGTCGCCGGCGATCTCGGTCGGCAGCGCTGCGGGTCCGGCAGGCACCTCCTCGCGCTTCTTGCCCCGCCGACGCTTGGGCGCGTCCGTTGCGACCGGGCGACCCGGCACCAGCACGCGTGGAGGCCCGCCAGCAACGGCCGCCATCATCACCGCGCCGCTGACCCCGTCGATGAACGCGAACTCGGCCCCCAAGAACGCGGCGCGCTGTGGTGAGAACCCCTCCAGCGCCATCGGGCTTGGCTCGTGAGCGCCGCGCACCTTGTCGACCCAGACTTGGCCACCGGCCGCCGCCCGAGCGACCCAGTACACGAAGTTCTTCGTCGGGGTGACGTCGATCGCGTCGGGCTGGTTGCCGAAGGGCTCGATGGCGCCGCCGATGTTGCGCACCCGGAACACGCCAGGAGGCTGGGTCGAGGTCCAGTACAGGAACGCCGTGTCCAAGAACATGTCCGACATGCCCAGCTGCCCCTCGACCACCACCGTCGGGGGTGGCGGCCCCTTGGGCGCCGGCTCAGCGATCGTCGGCGCGTCGTCACCTCGCGGATCGAATCCGAGTTCCTTGACCAGCGCACGGTCGAAGGCCGGCTGGCGCTCGTTGGTCTTCTTGCCCTCGACGGCTTGATCGAGCGCCGCCATCACCGAGACGCACTTGTCCTCCCCGACGTCGTTGGCCTCGAGCGCGTCGCCGAATGCGACCGTCTCGCACGACTTCGTCTTGCCCTCGAGGCAGATCCGCTTGACGAGCTGGTCGCACGTGTCGGGCCGGGTCAAGAACCACGCCACGCCGCCGCCGACGACGACGGCGCCGAGCGCCAACATCCCCATGAGCTGGCCACGCCGCTGCGGTGCCCCGAACCCGCCGTTGAGCCGCGCCTCACGTTCACGCTCGATCGCCTCGAGCTCGGCGTCGATCTCCTCGTCCGTCAGCGGCAGCGGCACGACCTCGTCGTCCGGCTCGCGCTCGCGCGTCTTCTTGGGGGCCTTCGGCTTCGGCTCTCTTGCGGGAGCAGGGGAGGTCGACGGTGCGGCGCGTGGTGCGTCGGGCGGAGCGAACAGGAGCTCGCACAGCGCTCGATCCTGGCTGACGGCGCGGACGACCTGCTCGACGATCAGCTGCCGTTCCTCATCGGTCGCGCTCTCGGGCGTCTCTTGCGCGGCGATGCGTGAGACGACCTCGTCGAACGCGTCGGTGCCTCTCAACCGGCCCGCCGCAACGTCAGCGATGAGGGCGTCCATGCCTGGAATGCTGGGCGACATCGCCCGCAAGCGTACCCTCGCCCGCCTTCGGGGACGAGACCCCGACGGCCCCCCGCCGTCCCCGGTGGCACAGACCGGGCAATTCATCCCGAGCGGCTTGTCGGGCGGCACGTCCGGGCCGTACGTTGAACACGCATGGGTGGCCCGATGTCTCGAAATCAAAGTCGGTTCGTGACATTGGCCGGGATCGGCCTCGCGACCCTGCTGGCGCCTTCGCTGGCCTTCGCGGCCGAATCCCCAGAGTCCGCGCCAGGGTCTGCAGAGGTGGTCCGCACCGCAGACGCGAAACCCACGCGCGCCCGCGCCAGTCGGGGCCGCTTCTTCGCGCTCGAGACCAACGCCATGGTCACCCGCGAGATGATCCCCAGCTCGTTCCTGGGCGTGGACGCAGCACTCGCGTTCGGCACCAAGGCGTTTGCGCTGCGAGCCGGCGGGGCGTTCCTCGGCGCGCCGTCGTTCCGGCTCGGTTCCAACGAGATCTCCAACATCCTCGCCTACGGCATGCTCGACGCGTGCGCGAGCAAGAACGTCCGCGAGCATCGCGTCCGTATGTGCCTCGGTGGTGAGCTCGGGGGGTGGAAACACAAGTGGCGCGGCTTCGGCACCCCCGACCGCGTCGAATCCATGCACGTCGCCGGGACGCTCAAGGGCGACTACCGCTACCGCTTCACCCGCAACTTCGGCTTGCTGCTCGGCGTCGGCATCTCGATCCCCGCAGTCGGCCCCCAGTTTCGCGGCCGCGATCCCTCGGGCCGCCCCACGCCGGTCCTCGTGCCCGGCCCCGTCACCGGCACCTTCCGCTTCGGCGGCAGCTTCGGGTTCGGCTAGGGAGGCTCGCTGACGTAGACTCGCGGCGATGAACGGTGGAGACCTCGTCGCGGAAGTCCTCGCCCGCCAGGGCGTTCGGTTCCTCTTCACGCTCTGCGGCGGCCACATCTCTCCTATCCTCGTCGGTGCAAAGGCGCGTGGAATCCAGGTCGTCGACGTCCGACACGAGGCCAACGCGGTCTTCGCCGCCGACGCGGTCTCGCGCATGACTGGGATCCCCGGCGTCGCTGCCGTGACCGCGGGTCCGGGCGTGACCAACACGATCACCGCGATCAAGAACGCCCAGATGGCGCAGTCGCCCCTGGTGCTCCTCGGAGGCGCGACGGCGACGATCCTCAAGGGTCGTGGCTCGCTGCAAGACATCGACCAGATGGCCTTGATCGCGCCGCACGTGAAGTTTGCGGCCGCGGTCACCCGCGTTCGCGACCTCCCTCGCACCCTCGAAAAAGCGTTCGAGATCGCCCAAGAGGGCGTGCCGGGCCCCGTGTTCGTCGAGTGCCCGGTCGACCTGCTCTACGACGAGCCGGTCGTGCGCGAGATGTTCGGCGCGAAGTCGGCCTCGGACGTCAAAGGGCCCGCCGACGTCGCCCTGCAGCTGTACCTGCGCTACTACCTCGCCAAGACGTTCGCGGGGTCCGGCCGCGCCAAGGCAGGCCCCAAGGTCCACCCCGAGATTCCCCTGGCCTTCCCGAGCGCGATCACCCGCGCGGCGGGCCTGCTCGCGAAGGCCAGGCGCCCTGTCATCGTCGTGGGCTCTCAGGCCACGCTCGGCGGCCCCAAGGAGACAGAGCGACTCGCCGACGCGCTCGGCCGCCTCGGCGTCCCCGTCTACCTCTCGGGCATGGCGCGGGGCCTGATGGGTCGGGAGCACGACGTGTGGTTCCGCCACAAGCGGACCAAGGCGCTCGGCGAGGCTGACTTCGTCCTGCTCGCGGGTGTGCCCAACGATTTTCGCCTCAACTACGGCCTGCAGATCAGCCGCAAGGCCACGCTGGTCTCGGTCAACCGCAGCGACGTCGACGTCCGCAAGAACCGCAAGCCCAAGCTCGGTGCCGTCGCAGACCCGTGCGACTTCCTGTGCCGGCTCAGCCGGGAGGCGGCCCTCGATGGCGACTCGCTGAGGCCGTGGCTCGACAGGCTGCGCACTCGCGACCGCGAACGCGACGCGCAGATCGACGGCCAAGCCGAGCAGGACGTCGACCTGGTCAACCCGCTCGCGCTGTGCCAGCGCCTCGAGGCGCACCTCGCCGACGACAGCGTGCTCGTGGCCGATGGCGGCGATTTCGTCGCGACCGCGTCGTACATCATGTCGCCGCGCGCACCGCTGTCGTGGCTCGACCCCGGACCCTTCGGCACGCTCGGCGTGGGCGCCGGCTTCGCCTTGGGTGCCAAGCTCTGTCGGCCCAGCGCCGAGGTCTGGCTGATCTACGGCGACGGCTCGGCGGGCTACACGATCCCCGAGTTCGACACCTTCGTCCGCCACGGTCTTCCCGTCATCGCGGTCGTCGGCAACGACGCCTCGTGGGCTCAGATCGCACGCGACCAGATCGAGATCCTCGACGACGACGTCGGGACCGTGCTCGCCCGGACCGACTACCACCGCGTCGCCGAGGGGTTCGGCGCCAAGGGGTTGCAGCTCGACCACCCCGACCAGGTCGAGTCGACGATCGAGCAGGCCAAGGCCTTGGCCGCCGACGGTCACCCGGTGCTCATCAACGCCCACATCGGCAAGACCGAGTTCCGCAAGGGCTCGATCTCGATGTAGCGCCTACGACCCATCGAGGGCGAGAGACCGGGCGTTGCGTTTGCGCTGGGCGGTCTGCTGGTCCTCGAACGCGTGGGTCCAGGCTTGGTCGACGAAGGCCCGCACGAGCGCGTCGGGAACGCGCGAGCGCAAGGGCGCGTCCGTGCGTCGGTAGGTGTAGATCGTCTTTTGCCGCCAAGGGTCGAAGCCGTCCGTGCCCAGGGTCGCGTCCGCGGGAAGGAAGACCTGCGAGGTCGGCACGACGACGCGATGGGTCGCCTCGCCTTGGGTGACGCTCCACACCGCCACGACGTGGTTCCACACCGGCCACAGCAGCCCCACCTTGGAAACGCCCAGTCGACGCACGAGAAACGCGAATAACGCCGAGAGTTCGTCGCACTCGGCCGTTGCGCTGGGCAGGGGTCGGCCCGACGCATCGAACAGCGGCGGGTCCTCGCGCCACTGGGCAAAGACCTGCTCGGCGTTCGGTTTGCGATTCGTGATGTCCCACCGCAGGTGCCACCACCCACCATCGCGCGTGGCCTCGAACACCAGCCTCACGCGCGCGTAGTCCCGCCGCAGCGCCGGCGTCGGGCGGAGCCCCCGAGCCTCGGCGAACGCCTCGAAGTCCGCCTGTACCGTGGCGTCCTCCTCCATTGCGTCCGCGACGGCCTGCAGCTCGGCGATGAGAAGCGCGAGGGTCGTACGCTCGCCCGCGAACGCTCGCCCGCTCGCCAGCAGGCACGCCCCCAGAGCACACACTACGCTTCGGCGTCGCACGCCGAGGTTTCAACGCATCGAAGCCGCCGGGGATCTACCCTGGCGGCTTCGCTGCGATGACGTGGTCCTACTGCCACTGATCCATCTCGGTCGTAGGACCGGGCGCGTAGCTCTCGGGGTCGTCGGGGACCACGGGCGGAATGCCCGCTGCGGTGTCGAGGTCGGTCGGCTCCGCCGGCATCGGGACGGGTGCCACGATCGCGGCCGCGACCTCTTCGGCGCTGGGCGCAGGCTCGGGGTCGGCGATGGGCTCCGCCACCTCTTCGACTCCCGCGATGACGCCCTGCATCTGCGCGCGGTCGGCATAGACCGCGTATCCCACCGCGCCCGCACATCCGAGCGCGACCGTGATTGCGAGAAACTGTTCCATGTCGATCTTCATTGGGGGTGCCTCCTTCTGTGAACACCCGTTGAGACGCGAGCGCGGCCTCGCATCTTCGTGAACGGCCCGTAACCGGGTGCAAAGGCCGTGTACGCGGTCGCTTCGCCGGGTCCTTGCTACGCTGGAGGCGGTGAATCGCAACTTGCGCACCAGGCTGCTGTGGGTGGCGGCGACCGATTCCACGTTCGAGCGCATGGAGCAGGGCGGGCGCGCGGTCCTCTCGGGGCGCTGCATTCACTGCCGCAGGCGCCACGTACTCAGCCCCGACGGTGAGCCGCTCTCGCCTGCCAGCCTCGAGCACATCATGCCGCGCAACCACGGCGGCACGAACGAGGCCGCGAACCTGGCGATCGCGTGCAAATCATGCAACGCCGCGAAGGGCCGCCGGCTCGACTGCCGCCGCAAGGGCGACCCGGACCTCGAACGCGTCGTCGAGCAGCTCACGGCTCGGCGAGCGGATCGTTGGCGCGAGCCGCCCGAGGGCTGGCTGCTCGGGGACCCACCTCCGGAGTGGAACGACCCATCGTGACCTCATTCCCGAGCGACTTCTGGTGGGGCTGCGCGACCTCTTCGCATCAGGTCGAAGGCGGCACCGACAACGATTGGACCGACTGGGAGCGACGTCCCGGGGCGATCGCCGACGGTACCCGCAGCGGCGACGCGGCGCGGTGGTGGTCCGGCGCGGCCGAGACAGATCTCGAGCGCGCCGCCTCCTGGGGACACACCGCCACCCGGCTCAGCGTCGAGTGGAGCCGGCTCGAGCCCGAGCCTGGGCGCTTCGACGAGGCGGCCTTCGAGCGGTACGCCAAGCTCCTCGAGCACGCGGGCGCGCTGGGGCTCTCGCGGCTGCTCACGATCAACCACTTCACGCTGCCCAGGTGGGTCGCGCGGCGTGGCGCGTGGCTGTGGGATGACATCGTCGCGGCGATCGGCCGCTTCGCCGAGGCCTGCGCGAAGCGGCTGGGCACGTCGGTGGAGCGCTGGGCGACGATCAACGAGCCGAGCCTGGTGGCCCTGCTCGGCTACGCGGAGGCGCTGTGGCCCCCGGGGCACCGCGACCCGCGTACGTTCGGGCCGGCGCTGGCCAACATGCTCCGTGCGCACGTGTCGATGACCCGCGCGATCAAGGCCCCCTGCCCGAACGCCTCGGTCGGCCTCGTGCTCAACATGCCGTGTTTCGACCCCTCGCGCGATCTCCTGATCGATCGCGGCCTCGCGTGGCTGCAGGACCACGCGGTCAGCGGCGTGGTCCTGCGCGCCCTCGAGTCGGGCAGGCTGTGGCCGCCGGTGGGTCTGGGTACCCGCATCGAGGGGCTGCAGACGAGCTACGACTGGCTGGGCCTGAACTACTACGGCCGCTACGCCGTCCGATTCTCCCCGCGCGCCTACGAGATGGCGTTCGGGGCCCACGTGCAGACGCCCACGAGCAAGTGCGGCGAGACGGACTGGGGACAGCCCCATCCCCAAGGCCTCACCCGCGGACTGCGGCGTCTCGCCCCGCTCGGGGTGCCGCTGCTCGTCACCGAGAACGGCATTCAGACGGAGGACGACGCGGTCCGGACTGCCTATCTGCGGAGCCACGTCGCGGCCGTACGCGACGCCCTGGCCGAAGGCATCGACGTGCGGGGCTACTTTCACTGGTCGCTCGTCGACAACTTCGAGTGGGCCGAAGGCTGGCGGCCACGCTTCGGCTTGCTGGCCCTCGATCGCGCGACCGGGGAGAGGACGCCTCGGGCCACGGCGGAGGTCTACGCCCAGATCTGTCGCAATCACGGGGAGTGAGCCCGCCCGGCTTGCCCGCCCCCGCCCTCGTTGGGTATGAGGCAGCATGCGCCTGCGCCGTCTCGCCTTCGCTGCCGCTCTGCTGTGCCCCCTCGGATCCGCGTGCGACAAGGAGCAGCTCGCCGAAGCCGCCGTGCCCGACGCGGGCGTGACGATGGTCTACGACCTCACCCCGGGTCAGACCTACCAGGGTCACGTCGAGCAGCGCACGGTCCTCGAGTCGCCCATGGGCAACATCGACATGCGCCTCGAGTACGATCTGAACGTGATCGTCACCGGCACGGCGTCGGCCGACGGACCGCTGCTCGCCGCGACGTTCGACAACATCGAGGCCAATGCGATCATGCCCGGCGGCATCCCGCCCGAGGTCGCCGGCTTCGACCCCAAGGTCGCCAAGACCCTCAACGGCGTCGAGCTTCGCTTCAACATGAACGAAGGCGGCGAGGTCGAGAACATGCCCGAGCTCCCCGAGGGGCAGCCGCCAGCGATTCAGGTGCTCCTCGGCCAGATGACCGGTGGGCTGCAGTCGGCGTTCGCCCGCATGCCCGACAAACCGCTCAAGAAGGGCGAGAGCTGGTCGCGCGACCGGAACGAGGACGGCAACACGGTCACGATGAAGGGCGTCTTCAAGGACTTCGGTACCGACGCCAGCGGAGCCACCATCGCCACCCTCGAGACCGAGAGCAGCGGCACGATCAAGCGCGAGGCAGACGGTCAGAGCATCGAGGGCAACATGAGCGGTCTGAGCACGATCGCGTTCGTCACCAGCGAGGGCTACGCCAAGACGCTCGAGCGCCAGGTCCGTCAGACCTCCAACATGGGCAGCGTCTCGCTCGAGTTCGACATCACGTGGACCAAAGGTGAGAAGAAGGCGGTCGAGGCCAGCACCGCCGCCGAGGTGCAGGCCGTCACCGACCCCTGCGACGCCGACTACGTCGGGGGCGAGGTGTGCCCCGACGACGCGCAGGCGATCACCGACCCCTGCGACGCCGACTACGTCGGCCCCGAGCCCTGCGCAGACGAGGCTGACGCCTCCGAAGCCGCGCCGTCGGGCAATCCGTAGCCCTCGGGCGCACATTTGCGCTCTGCGCTTGCGCCCCGTCTTCGGCTCCGCTACACCTCTGCCCCCACGCACGCGTAGCTCAGCTGGATAGAGCGTCGGCTTCCGAAGCCGAAAGTCGTAGGTTCGAATCCTACCGTGTGTACTCCGAAGGCCTCGCAGCACCCCTGCGGGGCCTTCGCGTTCGTTCGACCCGCCCCACTGCATCCCGCTACCCTCGCGGACATGCGACGCAAGGGAAGCTGCTTGTGCGGAGCGCTCACCTACGAGATCGAGGGCGAGTTCGACGGGGTCTGGGTCTGCCACTGCTCCAACTGCCGCAAGGCCAGCGGCGGCTTCGGCAACACGATCGTGGTCGTGCCGCGCGAGCGCTTTCATTGGATCAGCGGCGAAGACCACCGCACGACCTACGCGCTGCGCGAGACCTACACGATCACGCGGTGCAAGACCTGCGGCACGCCGCTGCCCGCCGAAGAGGACGAGGCGAACGTCTACCTGACGGCCGGGACGCTCGACGACCCACTCGGGGCGGTAATCAAGACCCACATCTTCTGCGGCTCGCGACCTGACTGGGACGAGGACGGACCGCAGACCAAGTGCTTCGTCGAGCGCTCGAGCGGGCCCGAGGTCGGCGACTGAGGGGTCGCGCCTCGCACGCGGCGGCAGCCACAGAAGTCTGAGAAAAAACTCGGCATCAACGGGCAGCGCGCCCGGTACGCTCAGGACGATGCCGTTCTTCAGCGCGTCCAAGCACCGCGTCGCTCCGACACACGCCCCGTCGGACCCCCTCAGCGACGTTGCGAGAGCATCCGGAGCGCGCAGCGCATACGTCGAGCAGTGGTCGTTCACCGGACCGTGGGGCGTGCGATATCCGGGCTCGGCGCACGCGGTCGTGCATTGCATGGTCAAGGGCTCCGCGCTGGTCGAGGGGCTGCAGGACGCCCCGGTTCGCATCCCCGAAGGCGGCATGCTCCTCCTCCCGCGAGACGTGCCGCACACGGTGGCCTCTCGCCTGCCGATCGACGACGGACACCTGGTCGAGCATGACGGCGAGCTGCCCGACGGCACCGTGCACAACTACGCCACCGGCGGCCAAGTCGACGCGCGCTTGATGACGCTGCCCTTCGACGTGCCCGCCAGCGAAGCCGGCGCGGCTCCGGTCGGCCACGCGCTGGTCGAGGCGCCCGAGGCCGACGTGCTCGAGATCGTGCTGCTCACCAGCAAGCTCGTGCTCATGCCCGGCGTCGGCGACCGCTACGTCGCCGCGCGGCTCGCCGAGGCCATCCTCGGCAAGCTCCTCATGCGCACCGCGGGCGCGGCCGACGACCGGTTCGGCCTGTTCGGCATGTTCGCCTCGCTGGGGGTCCGCAGCGCGCTCAAGGCCATCGAGGGCGACCCGGTCTACAACTGGACGGTGGGCGAGCTGGCCGAGCTCGCGGGTGTGCCTCGCTCTGCCTTCAAGGCCGAGTTTCGCTCGACCGTCGGCGTCCCGCTCACCGAGTACCTGCAGCTGCGAAGGGTCCGGCGCTGCCAGGCCCTTCTCTCCGACGGCATGCTCGCCATGTCCGACGCTGCCGAGAAGGCGGGCTTTCGCAGCCGCTCGAGCTTCATGGCTGCGGTGCGTCGGCTCGGTCGATGAGCGTCGCGACGTCGACCACGTCCATGCCCGCGGCCCGGGCCGCCTCGATGCCCGCGGGCGCGTCTTCATAGGCCCGGCAGCGCGTCGGGTCGACGCCGAGCAACTCTGCCGCGCGCAGGAACGGCTCGGGGTGCGGCTTGCCTTGCTCGACGTCGTCGGCGGTGACGATCGCGTCGAACCACTCGCGGATCCCGAGCGCGTCCAGACGAGGCCCGACCACCGCCCGCGGCCCACCGGTGGCGATGGCCATCGGCAGGCGTCCTCGGTGTGCCCGCGCAATGGCCATGACCGGCTCGATCGGCACGGCTTCATGGGCGTGCGCTCGCGTGCACGCCTCCTTGGCCTCGATGATCGCCTCGACGTCGACGTCCACGCCTTGCGCGTCGCTCAGACGGCGGACGATCTCGCGGGTCGTCACCCCGCCCCACGCGTGAAAGGTCGCGTGGTCGAACGTGAGCCCCACGGTGGAGAGCGTGCGCTGCCAGCAGCGGAAGTGCATCGGCATGCTGTCGACCAGGGTGCCGTCGAAGTCGAAGACCAGAGCCTCGGGCTGCATCGGCTGCACGGTACGCGATGCACCGACCCGCGGGCCGCGCCCCGCGCGATGCCGGCGGAGACTGCAGTGCTACTCTGGTCCCATGGGCGTGTTGGCGCACTCCATCCTCCTCGGCCTCCCCGATCTCGACCGTCTGCGCGAGCTGCTGCAGCGCATCCAGGAGATCCTGGCGCTTGGAGGCATCGTGTTGGCGCTGCTGGGCGCGTTCGCGTTCCTGCTCGCGTGGGTCGCGTCCTTCCTTCGAAAGCCGTCCTCGGCCGCCTCGACCAAGCCCAACTGGCTGGCGACCATCGCCCTGGGCAGCACCGCGCTCCCGGTGGGGCTGACCTTGGTCGCCGGGCTCGGTGCGCTCATCCCCGTCTTCGCGCCCTACGTCCTCAAGGCGTTCGCGCTCGCCGTCATCTCGGCGGCGTTCTCCTGGTGCGTGGCCGTGGCCGCGCTGATCAAGGGCGGCGATCGGCCCAGTCTGTCCCGGGCACGCCGCGCGCTGCTGCTCGCAGGCATGCCCTGGTACTGCCTCGTGCTCTACCTCAGCACGTTCCTGTAGCGCTCAATCGCTCACGGCCGCGGCCTTGGGCCCGCCGCGGACGCTGGTGAGCACGGCCTGCGCCGGCGCGTATCCAGGGCGGAGCGCGAGGGCTCGCTCCGCGGACGACGCGGCCACGTCGTCTTGCCCCTGCAGCGCCGCGATTTCGGCCCGCGTGGTCCACAGATGCGCGGCACGGCGGTCGTAGTGGAGGGCCACCTCGATCTCGGCGCGCGCCTGCTCGAGCCGCGGCGGGTCGGACGACAGCGCGATGCGAGAGCGCATGTACGCCTCGTACGCCAGCGCCGGCGGCGGGTTCGAGTAGACCAGCTCGTCATCCACGTAGTGCAGCGCGCGAGCCGAGGTTCCGGTGGGCGCGCACGCGGCGAGCCCGAGCAGGGCCACACCGACGATGAACACGCGAGTCATCCCCATCATGGTGCCACGTCCGCGTGCCCTCGCCAGCGACGGCGCCTTCCCATGGGTCAAACGGACCTCAAAGCGGGATGTTGCCGTGCTTCTTGCGGGGGTTCTCTTGGCGCTTGTTGGCCAGCATCGCGAAGCTGCGCAACACCTCGGTGCGCGTAGCTTCCGGCTGAATCACGCGGTCGATGAAGCCGAGCTCGGCCGCCTTGAACGGGTTGGCGAACAGCTCGCGGTACTCGTCGGCGAGCTGCTTGCGCCGCGCCTGCGGGTCTTCGGCGGCCGCGAGCTCGCGGCGGTAGATGATGTTGACCGCACCGTCCGCCCCCATGACCGCGATCTCGGCGGTGGGGTAGGCGAGGTTGATGTCGCCGCGAATGTGCTTGCTGGCCATGACGTCGTAGGCGCCGCCGTAGGCCTTGCGGGTGACCAGGGTCACCTTGGGCACGGTGGCCTCGGTGAAGGCGTAGAGCAGCTTGGCGCCGTGGCGGATGATGCCGCCGTACTCCTGATCGGTGCCCGGCAAGAAGCCCGGCACGTCGACCAGCGTGAGCAGGGGGACGTTGAATGCGTCGCACATCCGCACGAAGCGGGCGGCCTTGACCGACGCGTCGATGTCGAGACACCCCGCGAGCACCAGGGGCTGGTTGGCCACGACGCCGACCGGCTTGCCGTCGAGCCGCACGAACCCCACGACCATGTTCTTGGCGAAGTGCTCCTGCACCTCGAGGAACTGCCCGCCATCGGCAACCTCCTTGATGATGGTCCGGATGTCGTAGGGCTTGGACGGGTCCTCGGGCACCAGGTCCGCGAGCGCGTCGCACGAGCGCTTGGGGTCGTCGCTGGCGGCCGCCGTCGGCGGGTCGTCCATGTTGTTCGAGGGCAAGAACGCCAGCAGCTGGCGCACCATCGCGAGCGCCCCCGCCTCGGACGCGCAGCGGAAGTGCGCCACGCCGCTCTTCTCGTTGTGCGTCGCCGCTCCACCGAGTTCTTCTTTGGTGACCTCCTCGTGCGTCACCGTCTTGATCACGTCGGGGCCTGTGATGAACATGTAGCTCGTCTCATCGACCATCAGGACCAGGTCGGTGAGCGCGGGCGAGTACACCGCACCGCCCGCGCAGGGCCCGAGGATGACCGAGAGCTGCGGCACCACGCCCGAGGCGAGCACGTTGCGCTTGAAGATCTCGGCGTAGCCCGCAAGGGACTCGACGCCCTCTTGAATGCGCGCGCCGCCGCTGTCGTTGAGGCCGATGACCGGCGCACCGACCTCGGTCGCCAGGTCCATGACCTTGCAGATCTTCCTGGCGTGGGCCATGCCCAGG
The DNA here is from genome assembly GCA_024742475.1 of bacterium. GTDB lineage: Bacteria > Myxococcota_A > Polyangia > Nannocystales > Nannocystaceae > CAJXVA01. Next base: position 23,564 of record JANSYI010000058.1, read on the forward strand.
CTGCCGCCGAACACCTCGGCCTGTTGGGCGAACACGAACACCGTGCGTCCGTCCACGGTGCCGTGCCCCGTGATCACCCCGTCGCCGTAGGCCTTCTTCGACTGCATGTCGAAGTCGGAGACCGCGTGGGTCACGAACGGGTCGAGCTCGATGAACGAGTCGGGATCGAGAAGCTGCTCGATGCGGTCCATGGCGAGCTGCCGCCCCGAGGCCGCAATGCGCTCGGCCGACTTCGACGCCTTGCTGCGCGCCGCGTCCACGCCCGCTTCGCCCTCCCGGGCCGCATGGGGGTGGGCGTTGAGGGACGCCAGCGTCTGGTGGAGCTGCAGCCGCTGCGCAGAACGTCGGGTCGAATCGGAATCCGAGGACATCGGCCGGAGACTACCGACGAACGTCCCGCTTGAAAACGACCGAGGAGGCGACGCAGCGGGCTAGATCTTGCCCTTGGTCGAGGGCAGCCCCATCGCGGGGTCCGCCGCGCAGGCCATCCTCAGGGCCCTGGCAAACGCCTTGAAGCTGGCTTCTACGACGTGGTGCACGTTGCCGCCCGCGCGCAGGTGCAGGTGCAGGTTCATCCGCGCTTGCACCACCAGCGCCTGGAAGAACTCCTTGACCAGGTCGCAGTCGAACGTACCCAGCCAGCGGCCCGAGATCACGGGGAGGTCGAACACGAGGTAGGGGCGCCCCCCCAGGTCGAGCGCGCAGTCCACCAGCGTCTCGTCCATCGCCAGGGAGAAGTGCCCAAAGCGGTGGATCCCCACCCGGTCGCCCAGGGCTTCGTCGATCGCAGAGCCCAGGACGAGCCCGACATCTTCGACCGTGTGGTGGCCATCGATGTGCGTGTCCCCCGTCGCTTGCACGTTCAGCGCCATGGCCCCGTGCTTTCCGAGCGCCTCGAGCATGTGGCTGAGGAACGGCACCGGCGTGTCGATCGCCGGCGGCGCGGGGGCATCGTCAGGAAGGACGAGATCGACGGTGATGTCGGTCTCCTTGGTCGTTCGGGACACGCGGGCCTGTCTCATCGGAAAACCTCTGCTTGCAGCGACGCGGGACCTTCGGGGTGCGTGATGATGCGGTTCTCGAGTTCGCGCAGCACTGGGGCGTCCTCGAGGCTGAGCCCCAGCTGCACGTCGATCCACGCCGCACGCAGCAGCCCGCGTTCGAGCTTCTTCACGGCCGCGCGGAAGTAGATCCGCGCGAAGTTGTTGGAGAGCTGTCGCTCCTGCGGTGAACGCCGCCGCGCACGCGCCACGTCGTCGAGCCGATGTGCGCCGCCAAGACGCGCCTCGTCGTAGGCGACGCGCAGGTGCGGATCGCTGAGCACGCTGAACGCCTCGGAGATCCGCTTGTAGACGGCGTAGGCGCTGCGCTGAAGCGAGCCGGCCCCGAAGGCCACGAAGCGATCGGGGTGCAGCTGCTGCGCGCGGTCGTAGTAGGCGTCACGAATCGCCACGTAGTCGCTGCTGGGCCGCACGCCGAGGAACTCGTAGTACGTCATGCTGCTCAGGCCCGCCTGCAGGGCGTGCAAGTGCTCGCGCAGCTCGTTCTTCGTGGGCATGGCGGGACGCAGAGGTTAGCGCGAAACGACCGTCCCGCCGCGCGACGAAGGGCCGGGGCCCGCGCTCGCCATGCGCGTGGCCATCTGCTCGATCTCCTGGTCGTCGAGCCCGCCGAGGACCCGCATCGTGGCCACTTGCTGCTGACCGGTCTCCTTGTCCATGGCGCGGACCTCGAGCAGACCGTCGGCGTTGATCTCGAACGTCACCGCGACGGTCACCTCACCCCGGGGCGCGTCCCGCAGCCCCGAAAGCACGAGTTCGCCGAGCTTGAGGTTGTTCTCGAAGACCTCGTCCTCGCCCTGGCACACCTGAATGCGGACGAACCGCTGGTTGTCCGTGGTGGTTGTGAAGAAGCGGGTCTGTTCGAGCGGGATGGCGCTGTTGCGCTCGATGATGAAGTCGACGTAGCCGCCGAGCGTGTGAACGCCGAGGCTGCGTGGGACGACGTCGAGCAGCACGGCGGACGCGGCGGCCGACGGTGCCGAGACGCCGCCGTCGGCCATGGGCACCAGCGATCCCATGAGCGCAGCGCCCTGAATCGCCGCCCCCACCGCGACGACGCTCATCGGGTTGATCGAGGTCTGCGGCTTCTTGCCGAAGGTCTCTTCGACGATCGACCGGACGTGAGGAAGACGCGTGGTGCCACCAACGAGCACGATCTCGTCGACCTGGTGCGGCGACAGCCCGGCGCAGCGCAGCGCGTCCTGGCAAACGGGGATCGTGCGCCGGACGATCGGGTCGACGTACGGTCGCAGGTCGGCCTCGCGCAGTGAGAAGTCGAGGTCACTGCGCTGACCGGGCAACACCTCCTCGACGTGGACCGCGGCGCCCGACTGTGAGCTGAGCTGGATCTTCACCTGCTCGGCGACTGCCCGCAGACGCTCGAGCGCGACGGGGTTGTCGCGGAGCGAGATGCCGTGCTGTTGCTCGAAGGCACCGACCATGAGCCCCAAGATCGCCTCGTCGATGTCGTCGCCGCCGAGAAACATCTCCCCCGACGTCGCAAGCACCTCGAACACGTTGCGGGTGATCTGCAGGATGGTGACGTCGAAGGTGCCGCCGCCGAAGTCGTAGACGGCGATGACCCGGTCGGTGTCTTCGATGTAGCCGTAGGCCAGCGCGGCCGCCGTCGGCTCGTTGATCACTCGGATGACGTCGAGCCCGGCGAGCCGCGCGGCGATGCGGGTCGCACTGCGCTGCGAGTCGGTGAAGTTGGCCGGGACCGCGATCACCGACCGACGCACCCGTCGACCGAGCGCCTCCTCCGCCATCTGGCGCAGGTAGGTCAGGACGTGGGCCGCGACCTCGACCGCGCTGACCACCTTGCCGCCGGCTTCGATCATGATCGCCTCGTTCTTGCCCTCGACGATCCGGTACGGGACGCGCTGCCGCATCTCCTGCACCTCCGCGGAGCCAAAGCGGCGCCCGATGAGCCGCTTCGAGGAGTAGATCACGTTGACGGGGTCGACCGAGCGCCGCTTCTTGGCGCGGGTGCCGACCAGCCACCGACCGTCGGACATCGCCGCGACGACCGAGGGGATGATGCGGTCGTCACCACGCCGCACGACGGACGCACGGCCGTCCCGCACGACCGCGCAGGCCGAGTTCGTCGTGCCCAGGTCGATGCCGAGGACGGGCTCCTGATCGGTCGCCATCGTTCGGGGAGTGTATCAACCGCCCCCACACCGACGCGAAGAAGCGCCGGGCGACGCCAATCAACCGGACGGAGCTCCGCTCAACCCCCGACGTGGGCGCGCCAAAGGAGGGGCCGAAGGCCCCGAGCAAGGGCGCTCCGCGCCCGACCTCGGCGACGCCAATCAACCGGACGGAGCTCCGCTCAACCCCCGACGGCGGCGCACGACGAAGCGAGCCAGAGGCGAGCGAGCGAGGGCGCCCCGCGCCCGAACTCGGAGGGAGCCCGGAGGGCGGCTCCGCCGGCCGTAGGAGCGGGAACCGAGAGGTTCCCCATGATAGACCGGCCGATTCGATGGAGAGAACCCCAGAGGGTTCTCTCCATCAAATCGGCGACTCGGGGACCATGATGATGTCGCCCGGCTCGATCGGCAGGTCCTGGGCTCGGCTCTCGACGATGGCCTGAACGTCGATCTCGACCGTCCTGCGGCCCTCGGCGGTCTCGCGAATGAGCTTGACCTTGCGCTGCTGCGCCTCGTCGGTGAGCCCTCCGGCCAGGGAAATCGCCTGCATGAGCGTCAGCTTGCCGCCGTGCGGGTAGGATCCGGCCTCCTTCACCTCACCGAGCACGGTGATCTGCTCGGGGTTTTGCCGCTCGAACAGCGAGACGCTGACCTGCGGGTCGCGTAGCCACCCGTCGGCCAGCTTTGCTTCGATCTCCTGAGCGAGATCGGTGGGCTCCCGCTCGACCGCGCTGACGTCCCCAATCCGCGGGAAGCGGATCGTGCCGTCGGCGGAGACGACATACTCGCCCGACATCTCCTCTTGGCCCCGCACCACGATGGCGAGCGTGTCGCCAGTGCGCACGGCGTCGCTCTTGGGCGCCTGGGCAGGCGGCGGCAACACGACCGGCCCGGTCGGCTTCGGGCAGCCGGCCAGGAGGAGGAGGGCCAAGCTAGATGCGAATCGCTCCATAGATCCACGCCACATGCTTGAGGTAGCCGAGCTCGTCGGTGATCTCGGTGGGCCCCCCCTCGACGGGGTTCTCAATCGGATAGGTCACACTGAACACCGTGCTGTCGACCAGCAAAGTGTAGTTCAGCCCGACGGAGAAGATGCGCCCCAGCGGCTGATCGACCTTGGCCTGCAGGGTGAACAGCGTGTGGCGGGACTGATAGGTGTCCGCGCCGCGACCGGCGTACCCCGAGACGAGCGGGGTCTCCTCGCCTTCGACCGGCAGCCCCGAGTACGTGCGGCCGATGATGCCGAGCCCGCTCTGAAGCGTCATGCGCCAGCGGAACTGGTGGTTGGCCGAGAGGTTGACGCCGTTGTCGACGAAGTAGTTGCCGAACAGCGAGTCGTTGAACGACCGGCTGCCGCGCAGCGAGAGCATCGTGCGGAGCGTCGGAAAGTAGCTCAGCCCCGCGTTGCCGATGAACGAGTTGAAGTTGGGCCCGTTGCGGTCGTCGCGGTAGTAGCCAAAGCCCCAGCCGACGATCGCGTCGAGGGCGACCTTCTTGCCGATCTGCCCGCGGTAGCCCCCCGAGAGGCGGTGCGCGAAGCTGTCTTCGTTGCGGCCAAGTCCCACCGACACGCAGCAGTCGGTGTAGAAGGTCCAGTCGAAGGTGTAGTTGAACACCAGCGCCGACTTGGGCAGGAACCGCCACTTGGTCTCGTGCGCGAGGCCGTGGCGCATGTTGTTGTTCTTTTCACCGACGCCGCCGGTCGCGAACCGCATGTAGCGGTTGCGGTAGCCCAGCGCCAGCGAGAGTCGTCCGCCGCCGGGGCGGGCGATGAAGTCGAGCGTGCCCTCGTGTTCGATGCGGTTGAAGTTGAACGCGGTTCCGCGGCTCTCGTAGTTGCCCGGCGCCGCGCCACGAAACACGTCGTCGGCGACGCGGATCTCGAAGCGTCGCCCCGGCAAGATCGAGAAGCGAAGCCCGGTGCCGAAGGAGAACTTGGGGACGGCGCGGATGATCTCGTCGCCCGAGAGGAACTGCCGAAAGCCCGCGATCGCGCCGAGGTTGTAGTCGAAGAGCCGAGACGTGCGCTCCGGTGGCGTCTGCAGCACGCCCTGCACCACGTCGCGGCTGCCGACGCCCACCCACGCGGTGGGGAAGATGAAGGCCCCCGTCCGCGGGCTCTCGTTGCTCGCCTCGTTGAAGATGTTCGAATCCACGCCCACCGGCAGCATGAGCCCGGCGTGGAACTTCGACTTCTTGCCGACCTTGAGCCCCTCGCCATCGGGCGTGCGCGGCAGGTTCTGCGCGCCGCCGGCCCGCGCGGCCGCCGGTCGGAGCAGGCACAGCCCGACGAGCAGCATCGCGAACAGCGTCCACAGCCCCGCACGGCGGCGGGGGACCTCGACGGTCGGTCTCGGGAGAACGGAGGACAAGTGGAGCGACTCTGGCGGGAGGCTAACCGAAGGTCCGCCACCATCCCAAGGCAGCGACGAACGTCGGGGGAGGCGTGCACCTCCCCCACATCAGTCAGCGTCCGGACGAGGAGCCGTTAAAATTTTCTTCACCCCCTCGCCCGCTGTGCGCTCGTTCAGTCAGAAGAGCGAAGCGAGGGGGACTCCCGCCGCACCACCACCGACCCCCGAACGCCGAGGAGCGAGCCAAGGGCGAGCGAGCGAGGGCGCCCCGCGCCCGAACTTGGAGGGCGAGCGTAGGGCGGCTTGCCGGCCGCAGCGAGGGAACCGAGAGGTTCCCCATAGAGGCACCCGCGAGCGAGGGCGCTCCGCGCCCGAACTTGGAGGGGTGAAGCGGAGGGGGCTACGCCCCACCACCGACCCCCGAACGCCGAGGAGCGAGCCAAAGGCGAGCGAGCGAGGGCGCTCCGCGC
>JANSYI010000033.1 GCA_024742475.1 bacterium
AGACGAATGGAGTGCATCGGGCATGCTCGACTGCGCGTCCGAAGACACCGTGGGCCCTGACGCCGGCGGTGCCGTCTGGACCATCCGCAGCTTCGATGTCGCCGAACGCGGCAGGTACACCCTCACCGCGGTCACGGAGGGTTTCGCAGTGCTCGGCGGCTGCGACACATCCTGGTGCGGCTCCCCCTTCGTCGGATTCTTGACGCCTCCGGGATACCTACTCTTGGTATCGACCATCCCGACCAGCGTCGAGATGGAGCCCGGTCGCTATTGGATCCGCGTCCAACAAGAGCTCGAGCAGGACCCCGCCCCCTTCAGCCTCGAAGTCGTTCGCGAGCGAGCTGAGTAGTCGGTCGCTCGCGGCTCGACGGTCCGACACACCGCTGCGGTAGCCTGCCTCACCGCTGGCACGGCCCAAAATCCTGGTAGATTCGACGCTCATGCCCCTCGTTGTCGCTCTCAGGGCGCTTCGGCGCCTTCACACGCCCCGGGACGGGCTCCAACTCACCGGAAAGCCCGAAGCATGAGCCAGCCGATCGGCCCCGACCAGCTGCGCGAGCGTATCGACAAGCTCTTCGCCCGCGAGCGCGCCAAGGACCGGCCCATTCCACGGCGCCTCGCGGCCCTCCAGGGGGCGACCGATCGCCAGCGCGTCACCACCTCGGCCGTCGGCGACGTCGAGGTCATCCCCGTACGGAGCGAGCTCGAGCTGCGGCGGTATCTCCCGCCACTGAGCGACACCGCCCACACCGCCTTCGTCCTCGCCTGGCCCGCCCGCGAGCTGCCCGTCGACATCGCCGGCCGCTTCGTTCACCACGGCCGCGTCGACAGGTTCGACAAAGCCGACCAGCTACGCCACCTCTTCGGCCGGGCCCGCAGCTACATCGACGTCGACCCCGACCTCACCCGCAGCAAGCTCGGCCGCTACCTCGCCGAGCACTACGCTCGCGGCCACTTCGAGTCCACCGCCGGGAAGATCACCCTGGACGCCGCGTGGGCCGCATGGCTGAAGACCGACTGGGGCCTCGACGCCGGCGCCAGCCTCGGGCTGGACACCCTCATGGCCTGGGTCGCCACCAACACCCGCGGCCCCAGAATGCTCGAGATGCTCGAGTCCGAGCCCGCCGCGGGTGTCCGCGACGAGCTCGAGGCCTTCCTGCGACGCCGGGTGGGCGATGCCGGCCCCGGGATTCTCCAGTGTTGGCTGCGAGGTCATGGACGCCTGCTGATGGTGTTCGCCGCACTGTTCGAGGTGCTCACCCTCGATCCAGAAGGCGCACCCCAGGGATCGATCCGGAGCGTGGCTGCAGTCAAGCTGGAGATCGAGGACGCGACGCTCGATGCCCTCATCGATCCCGTCGGAAAAGGCGCGGGCGCGGCGTTTCGCGTGCTGCGGGAGCGGCTGGATGCGCAGTCCGTCGATGCCTTGCTGTCCGAGGCCCAGAGTCTGGTGCATACCAGCGAACATCCCGGCCTTACCGCCAGCCGGCGCCTGCCCGTCGCGTGGACCCTGCACCTCGAACGCATCGGCCAGGCCCTGCGCTCAGGTGCCAACGCCCCATCGAAGGCGACCCTCGGGGTGGTTGCTGAGGCCCTCAAGGCCCTCGAGACCCACGAGGCCTTCACCCACAACGAGCACAAGCGGCTGCTCGAGCGCGCCACCATGGCTGCCCGGCTGCTCGCCTGGCTCGTCGCACGGCCCGACCAGCGGCGTGAGGCCGGGGCCCAAAGCTACGCCGAAGCGCAGCGGCTCGCGCTTTGGTACGCGCAAGAGGGCGGCTACGTAGACTGGGCCCGAAGGCGAGCCCGCTGCGGCGACGGTTCCACCCTGCTCGAGGGGATCCAAGCCGTCGTCGAAGCCGCCGATGCGGTGCGCGTCCAGATGGACCGCAGCTTCGCCAAGGCCTACGTGGACTGGTTGCGCGCGGGCCGGCCCACCAACCCCCTCCTCCCGATCGACGCCGCCGTCTCTACTTTTGGTGCGCCCTACCTGGCCGCTGCCGAAGATCGGCGCATGCTGGTCCTGCTGATGGACGGCATGGGGTGGGCCCAGGCCGTCGAGTTGCTGCAGCTGCTCGAGACGGACAACGCGCCGTGGCGGCCCATTGCCTGGAACACCACCGCTTTCTCGCCCGGCAAGGACTTCTTCACCCCCGTGTTGGCCCAGCTTCCCTCGGAGACCAAGGTCAGCCGCTCCGCATTCTTCGCCGGTAAACCGACCGCCTCCGGGGTCAACCGCATGAAGCTGGATGACGCAAAGCTCTGGGCCGACCACAAGGCCCTCGCGCCGTTCTACTCGGGCACCAAAGCGCCCAAGCTCCGCGTGAAGTCCAACGGCTTCGAGACCAACGGCTCGGTCAGCAAGCCCACCCGCACCCTGATCCAAGACCGCGACGAGCCAGTCGTCGCCGTGGTCGTCAACGCGATCGATGACCAGCTCGCCTCGAGCCCCCAAGAAGAGCGGACCTGGAAGGTCGACGACATCGTGGCCCTGCGCGAGCTACTCGATGCCGCCCTCGTTGCGGGCCGGACTGTGCTCATCGGATCCGACCACGGCCATGTCTCCGGCCAGCGCCTGCAGTACACGAGCAACGACTCCAAGGGCGAGAGTGGATCGCGCTGGCGCACCTGGAACGATGGCGACACCGTGCGTGAGTACGAGGTCGCGGTCGAGTCGTCCTGCGCCTGGGCCCCGAAGGGCAGTGACGTGCGGGGCGTGATCGTCCTCGCCGACGATCAACATAGCTACAGCTCGAAGCGCTGCTACGGGGAACACGGCGGCGCCACCTTGGCCGAGGTGGTCACGCCAACGTTCGTGCTCGGGCACGAGGGGCTCAAGCAGCCCAAGCCCGGCAGCGCCCCCGACCCCGCGCTCGAGTCTCGTGGGGCTCGCCCGCCGGCGTGGTGGCATCTCGAGGTCGAGACCCCCCCGGCCACCCTCGCGCCGGCGGCTCGCCGCAAGAAATCCAAGGACGCGGTCAAGGAGGAGCTCGGCCAGACGCTGCTGGTCGAAACGGCGGCGATGAAGCCTCCCCAGCCCGACACAGCTTCAAGCGCAGCGGACGGCCCATTCATCTCCGAGACCACCCGCAAGCTCGTAGCCAAAATCTCCAAGACCGAGCTGTTCAAGGCCCGCGCACCGGATCCCAAGACGTCCGAGCAGACAGTGGCGGCCCTCGAGTTGCTGATCGAACGCGGCAACAGCGTGTCATCGCCTGCGTTCGCACGACACCTCGGCACCCGGGCGTTCCAAGTGGGTGGCTTGGTCAGCAATGTCTCCGCCGTTGTCAACATCGACGGCTACGACGTCATCGCACTTGATCCGGTCGCCAAGGTCGTAGAGCTGAACCTTGCCCTGCTCAAACAGGGCTTCGGCGTATAGGATCGTGCGCAGCGCATGAACGACATCAGCCTGATCAAGCGCAAGGAAATCATCGATGCGCTGCGGCGCGGCACCGTGCCCAAGCGGGGTCTGGAGGTGTTCGCGGTCGGGCTCGAGGGATTCGAGGAGGCCATCGACAGCGAGCTCGAGAGCGCCGCCGCCGGAAACGGCGTCTTCAAGGCGGTGCGCGGTGAGTACGGCACCGGAAAGACCTTCTTCTCTCGCTGGCTCGAGCATCGGGCTCGCCAAAAGGGATTCGCGACCGCCCTCGTCCAAGTGAGCGAGACCGACACACCTCTGCACCGCATGGAGACGGTGTACCGGCGGGCGCTCGAGTCGCTGCAGACGCAGGAGTGGACCCAGGCCGCATTCCGCCGGCTCATCGACAAGTGGTTCTTCGAGCTGGAGGAAGAGGCGCTCGGGGCCCTGGGCGAGGAGGTCGACGACGCCGAGCAGATCGCCGGCGCTGTGGGTGACCTGCTCGAGAAGCGGCTCGCGGCCGTCAGCGCCACTCAGCCCCAGTTCGCCGCTGCCCTGCGCGCGGCCCACACCGCACGACTGCGGAACGAACACGGCGTCTCCGAGGGGCTGCTCGCATGGATCATGGGTCAGCCCAACGTCGGCGCCGGCGTCAAGCGAGCTGCCAACCTCAAAGGCGACCTCGACCATCGCGGCGCCTCGGGCTTCTTCCGCGGCCTGCTCGCAGTGCTCCGCCAGCTCGGGCGCGCCGGCCTGGTCCTCGTGATCGACGAGGTCGAAACCATTCAGAGGGTGCGCGCGGACAGCCGGGAGAAAAGCCTCAACGCGATCCGCCAGCTCATCGATGAACTCGACGGTGGCTCCTACCCCGGGATGTACGTGCTGATGACGGGCACGCCCCAGTTCTACGACGGCCCACAGGGAGTTCGCCGACTGGCCGCGCTCGAGCAGCGGCTTCGCGTTCGCTTCGATCCCAAGACGACCGAGTACGACAATCCTCGAGCGATCCAGATCCGCCTCACGCCCTTCGACCGAGAGCGTCTGATCGAGGTTGGAAAGAGGATCCGCGACATCTTCCCGGCGGAAGACGAGGAGGACCTTCGTTCGCGGGTGGGCGATGACGTGCTGCGCATGCTGGCCGATGGAATCGGTGGCCAGCTCGGCGGCAAGGTGGGCGTGCCGCCGCGCGTGTACCTCCGCGAGCTCGTGGAGGTCCTCGACAAGGTCGACATACACGCGACGTACGACCCGAAAGAGCACTGCGTCCCCGTGATTAGCGCTGCCGACCTCACGCCCGAGGAGCGCGCGGCTGCAGGCATGGAGCGCGACGTCGACGACATCGAGCTCGACCTCGGGGGCGAGTAGTGGACGCCTTCGATCAGCTCGCCCCGGCGCTGCAGTATCAGATCGTCAACACCCTGGGTTTCACGTCACTGCGGCCCGTCCAGCACCTGACGATCGACGCGGTGCTGAAGGGCAAGAACTGCGTCGTCCTGGCCCCGACCGCGGGCGGTAAGACCGAGGCGTCGTTCTTTCCCGTGCTCTCGCGGATGGAGTCCGAGTCGTGGAGTCCGGTGTCGGTGCTCTACCTGTCCCCGATCAAGGCGCTGCTCAACAACCAGTACGCACGGGTCGAGAAGTACGCGGGGCTACTGTCGCGCCGGGCGTTCAAGTGGCACGGCGACGTGGGGCCCTCGCAGCGCAAGGCGTTCATGCGAGATCCTGCCGACATCCTGCTGACCACACCCGAGTCGCTCGAGGCGATGATGATGAGCGCGAAGGTGCCCGCTCGCGACCTGTTCAGCGGCCTGCAGACCGTCATCATCGACGAAGTGCACGCGTTTGCTGACGACGACCGTGGGGCGCACCTGTCCGCGGTGATGGAGCGGCTGTCGCGGTTTGCGGGGCGAGACATCCAGCGGATCGGGCTTTCGGCGACCGTCGGCAACCCCGATGCGATCCTGGCGTGGATCGGGGGGCGGTCGTCGCGGCAAGGCGCTGTGATCTCCCCACCCAAGCCCAAGGTGGACCCGAAGATCAGGATCGACTTCGTCGGCACGCCCGCGAATGCGGCGATCGTGATCAAGCGCCTGCACCCCGGCAAGAAGCGCCTGGTGTTCGTCGACAGCCGCCGCGGGGTGGAAGAGCTGGGCAAGTTCCTGCTGCAATCCGGAGTCACCACCTACGTCACCCACGGGTCTCTTTCGGCCTCGCAGCGCAAGGACACCGAACGCATGTTCGAAGAGGGCTCGGACTGCGTCATCGCGGCCACCAGCGCGCTGGAGCTGGGCATCGATGTCGGCGACCTCGACCACGTGCTGCAGATCGACAGCCCACCCAGCGTCGCCAGCTTCCTGCAGCGCATGGGCAGAACCGGCCGGCGCGCGGGCACGGTGCCCAACTGCGTGTTCCTGACGACCAAGGACATGCTCACGCTGCAGGCCGCGGCCATCGTGAAGCTGACTCGGGACGGCTTCGTCGAGCCGGTCAACACCCGGACCTGCGCGTATCACATCCTCGCGCACCAGTTGATGGCGCTGGCGATCGCGCGCTCGGGTGTCGAGCGTGACGAGTGGTGGGCGTGGATCGAAGGCGCGGCGGCGTTCCGGGATGTTTCGGCGGACGAGCGCGCGCAGCTGCTTCAGCACATGCTGGAGACCGAGATCCTCGCGGACCACGGCGGCAAGCTCTGGCTTGGAGAACGCGGCGAGAAGCTCTACGGCAAGCGCAACTTCGCCGAGCTCTATGCGGTGTTCTCTACGCCGCGCTTGGTGACGGTACGTCACGACAACAACGAGATCGGTACCGTCGACGCGCAGTTCCTGTCAGGGCTGGACGCTGAAGACGGGCGTGGGACCTTCACGCTGGGTGGACGGCCCTGGGAGATCCAGCATGTGGACTGGAAGAAGGCCGTCTGCATCGTGAAGCCGGCCGAGTACGCGAAGGGGACGCGGTGGTCTGGGGTTCCGCAGTATCTGAGCTACGACTTGTGCCAGGCGATGCGGGAGCTGCTGGTGTCCGACGAGATGGACCCCACGTGGTCCAAGCGGGTGCAGGAGCTGATGATCACGATGCGGGCCGAGTACATGTTCCTGCGGGACGAGGTCGCGCCGATGATCAGCGAGGCCGGGGAGATCACGTGGTGGACCTGGGCTGGGGGGCGGGCAAACTTGATGCTCGCCCAGCTGATCGAGAAGGACCTTGGGGGGAAGGTGGTGTCGCGGAACCAGTCGATCACGTGCAAGGACGACGCGGGGAAGAGCCTCGTTGCGCTGAAGGCGTGGGTTCGCGAGGCCGTGACGGCCGGCCGGCCGACGGTGGAGGAAGCGCAGGCGTTGGCTTCGAGCGCGGTGAAGTACCAGGTGTCGAAGTTTCAGCCGTGTCTGCCGGAGGCGCTGGAGACGAAGTTGTTGTTGGGGTCGTTGGATCTGGCGGCGACTCGACGGGCGTTGGTGGCTGGAGCCCGGATGTGATCATCGACAGCACTCGTAGTTGCCGTAGAGCTGAGCGGACACATTCGCTCCTCCCATGAGCCAGACGAGACACACGCCAACGGCGCAGCTTGCCTACCGCACGACATAGGAGCTAGGATGCGATTCGGGGACGGGCCGTTCTGGTTTGAGAACAAAAAAATGGAACGAAGTATCGGCGTAGTTAGCATTCCTGCGAGCTTCGAGACTCTCCGCGACGCTGTCGGAGAAGATCGCATCGGCCAGGTACTACTTGAGTGCCCCGTCGACTTGGAAGCAGTAAAGAAAGCGGTTGCCGAGGTTAGTTCGGCAGGACAAGGAAAGCTGCTTTTCCTGAAGGGAACACCAGGCGCGGGGAAGACATCGCTCGCCGAGTCCATCCCCGTTTTCCTGTCCGATGTTGTTGGAGACATCGTAACACCTCCTGCGGACTACAAGGTTCCGATTACCCAGCTACCCTCTTGGATTTCGAACAATCTTGAACCCGCGAGGCGCCGAGCGAAGGGGCGGGTGATTCTCGTAAACCTGGATCAACGAGAAATTCCGGTTATTGACGAGGTCGCAACTCAAGCCGCGATGGGAAACCTGAACGGCCTTCTTCGGAACACCCCGAACGTCCTGCTCGTTTGGCCTGTAAACAACGTGGAGTTCGCAAAGTCCGCTATCGAGCGGCTGACCACCGCAGGAGGCGAAACCGCCCTTGCAAAAGACGCTATTCATGAACTCGTTGGACTAACAGCACCACGGTACATCGACGCGCTACACCTACTACTCGGCGCGACCAGTGTAACCCTCGAAGACGCTGCAATTTCAGCCGCGGAGGTAGACTCGCTAGTTAACCCCAAGGAGACTGTCGGACAGTTCCTCCGACACGTACAATCGCTAGTGGTTGAACGATACGACCTTGGGGAGCTTGGACAACGGCTTCCACGTGTCAGCGTGATCGTCTCGTCGAACGATGACACATACAATGTATGCCGGCTGCTCCGACGCGGTTCGAAGTTCCTCGTCGACCCAGACAAACTCCTCCAGTTTAGCCGCGCTAATGTCGCAGACGACTGGAAAAAGCGCGGTGACGAGAACCCCCGCAGAGGACTCCCTTTCATATCTTCCTTGTTCGAGCTCCGACTTCTCAACCTCTCGAGTTCCGCAGTGGTCAATGCTTGCGCTTAGTCGGGAGACAAACAACTCGAAACCGTCGTCCGTGAAGAATACCCGAACCCGGTTCGAGCCAACGCCAAAAATGCTCTTCGAAACAGCGCTCTCGCGCGAGCCCTTCGGGGTGAAGATGATGTTGGCATCGCGACCTCGAACCCTTCCGCTCAAATTAGGAGTGCATATACAGGCATCCAAAAACTCACAAACCCGAAACACAAAGAGATAAACGAGTCGATTATTCGGGTCCTAACTGAGCAACTCGAGATTCCACTGGCCAAACCGCAACCGGAGTTCGAACCCCTCAAAGCCGACGGCAAGGGTCTTCGGGTCGACATTTGGTCAGATGACGGCGACCGCCCTCGCGCATTCGAGTTCACCCATCGCAGAGATGGCGACGCAACTCTCGCAGTAATCGCATCATATCTATTGTCGAAGATTCAAGACTACGCGCGTGACTACGAACTCATCTAATTCAATGCATGCGAGACCGAGCAGATCGGAAGCTGACGGCGCCGGCCGAGTCGGCCACAGTAAAGGGTGATAGCATAACAGAAAAGTGCCACTTGGGCACTGTCTATCGGCCACAAGTGAACCGTCACATCGGGCGCTCGCTGGCCGGACGAGGGGGGAAGAAGCCGCTCGAAAGCGAATCAACCTGTCGACGCCAGACTCATCCCACCAGCACCGCCCCCCCAGACAGCGGAAAGTGCACCATGCACACCACCACCGGCCGCCCCATCGCCGCCAGAACCTCCGCATACGCCCCCAGCTGCCCCGCAACCCCCACCGCATACGCCTCGAGCTCAGCCTGACTCCCCACGTGCGTCTTGTGGTCCACGACGACCCACCCTTGCGGCGTCTCGACCAGCAGATCCGCAATCCCGCTGAGCAACGTCCCGGTCCCGCGCACCATCGACAGCGGAACCTCGCGGTGCAGCGTTGCCGCAGTCCAGCGCTGACGCAGCCAGCCCTGCAGACGATCGGAGGCCTCCAGCAGCGATACCGGTGGCGTGTCGGCCACCTCCCATCTCTGCAGGATGTCCGCCGCGAGCTGAAACCGGCGCGGTTCGTCGAAGTCTCCCCGATCGGCCGCGAGGAACGTGTGCACGGCCGAGCCGAAGGCCGCCGTGCCCAGGCCTTCTCCCGCCCGGAGCGGACCGCCAAGGCGCACCGTCTCGACCACCCTGCCCTCAGCCTCTAGCTCCGACGGTGAGATTCGAGCGGGCGCATGGACCACGGGCTCTCTCAGCGGTGGCCCCAGCTCGGGACCCCGTTCCCCGCCCCTGCCCTCGAGCTCCCGGGGCACCGTCACCCGCACGACCATAGGAGACTCCCCCGCGGGCGTTCGGAACACCTTCGCATCGAGATCGAATGCCGAACCCTCCAGCAGGCCCAGGGTCCCCGCACCCTCAAGCGTCTTTCGCCGCCCCGCGACGATCAGCCGGTCCCGGGCTCGCGTCCAGCCGACATACAGCAGCCGAAGGCCCTCGAACCGAGCCCGTCGATCCGCCGCCAACGCTTCGGGGTGGGCCGCCAACGCGTCATGGAACGGCATCCCGTTGTTCCGCGCATCGTAGGGATTCGGCCAGTACCGCACCACGCGATGCGCCAGCGGATCCCCACCGTCGAACCCGTCGGAGGACGAAAACGCCCGTACCCCAAGGCTGCTCGAGGGCCGATCCGTCAGCTCCGCCAGTACCGTGATCGGCCACTCGCGTCCCTTCGCCGCGTGCCACGTCGAGATCTCGACGCTGTTCGTCCCTCGAGGCACAGCCCGCGCGTCCAACCCTTCTCGCTCCAGAGCCTCCAGCGCCAGCACCAACGCCGCTGGGCTCGTCGCCGTGCCTGACGACAGCGCCGTGTCCCGGAACACAACCGCATGAGCTCGCAGCGCGTCCAGGTTGTCGAGCCGCGCCTGCGCATCCCCCCAGCCCCGACACAGCTCATCGACCCCGATCGCGTCCATCACCAGATCCAACGCCGTCACCCCGCCCGCCTCCGGGTGCGCCCCCGCAAGGTCCTCCACCGTTCGAACGAGCGGGTCGTCCGAGAATGCGCGCCCCGGCTCCGCGTCCAGCAGCGCCTCCAGCCACCCCTGCGGATCGGTCGTCCACGCCAGCCGAGCCAACTCTGCCCGCGCCAGCGCATCGCCCGGCGAGCAGAACAGTCTCAGCGCCACCAGACACGCCCGGCCCTCCACCGTCCGTAGCAACCCCGTCCGCGGCAGCGCCACCGAGACGCCCACCTCCTCCAGCGCAACCGCTACTTCCTGACACGTCTTGTGCGTTCGGCACAACACCGCCACATCGCTCGCGCGTGCCCGACGGATCGCCAGCGTTCCCTTGCTCGGCCCCAGACGATCGCGAACATGCACCGAGGGGTCGTCGAGCAGCTGCCGGACCCCATCGGCCAGTGCGTCGGCGTCACCCTGCTTGTTCTTCGTCTCCGCCGGCCAGGCTTCCAAGACCGGACCGAGCGCGTCCGCATCCCGCGTCTCCGCGGCCTGCAGGCGAACCCGGGACGGCGGCACACCCAACGGCTCGAACGCAGCCGCAAACGCGTCCGATGTCGCCTCGACCAAGGCACCCCGAGATCGCCACGAGCGCTCCAGCGTCTCCGGCTCGTGCTCGCCGAGGATCGAGCCAATCGCCGCGTCCATCAGCTCAGGATCCGTGCCGCGGAATCCATAGATCGCCTGTTTCTGGTCGCCGACCCAAACCGATCGCTTCGCCAGACCCGCTAGAGCGTTGAAGATCGCAAGCTGCAGCGGACTCGTGTCCTGAAACTCGTCCACCAGTACCAGGTCGATCGTCCCCGCCAGCCGCTCCCGTACCGGATCCAGCTTCAGCGCCTCCAGAGCGAACACCTCTTGGTCCGTGAAGTCGAGAACCCCGAACGAGCGCTTGTGCTGGTCGTAGAGCGCCATCGCGTCGGCCGCCAGCGCGTAGCACTCTTCGATGGCGGCCTCGACGTCCTCCCAGAGTGCGCCGCTTCGGCCGTGTTCGATCGCTGCGGCCCGAACGTCTGCGCCCAGGTCCTTGCACTTCGCGCCCGGCTTGAGCTTCGACAGCGAGCACCACACGTTCCACGACAAGGACGCCCCCCGCAGCAGGTCCGCGCGTGCCCGGCCCGCCTCCTCCAGGGCGCTCCGCGTGGCCTTCGTCGTGTCCCCCCGGGACGGCGCCTGCTCGATGAACTGCGCCAGCGCCTCCAGCGTCCGCGCAACCACCCCTTCCTGGGAGACCCAAGGCTGGAAGAGTTGCTCAGCCGACGCGATGCTGCGCGCGCCCTGCTCCCGAAGTGCCGACGCGTCCATATTGTTCGCCCGCGCGAAGTCCACGATGCGCCGCATCTCCTCGGCCCATCGAAAGTCCGGCATTCTCCTCGCCAGCGCATCGAGCCGGCCCTGCCGTTCGCTCGTCAACAGTCGCGAGAGCACCGTTCGGAAGGTCGAGTTCGCGACCGCCTCGTCCATCGTCTCGAGCTGCGGCGAGAGCCCCAGCTCGAACGCCGCCGTCTCCACGATGCGTGCGCAGACACTGTTGACCGTGCCGATCCACGCGGCCTCCAGCTGCTGGGCCTCAGCGGGCATCTGGCTGGCCAGTAGCCGCTGACGCACCCGACTGGACAGCTCCGTCGCCGCGTCTCGCGTGAACGTGGTGGCCAAAATCGCCTCGGGCCGGGCCTGCCCCTGCACGATCGCCGCCTCCAGCGTCTGGGCGAGCCGAAACGTCTTGCCGCTCCCGGCGCTCGCCGAGATGATCTCGATCCGGCTCATGTCTCCACCTCGAAGTGGCGACCGCAGAGGCCCGCGTAGTCACAGAAGTCGCACTTGGGCGCGAGCACGATGCGTCCGTCCGTCCGCTGCGACGACTCCACCGTCTCGCCGTCTGCGTCCGGATTCCCCGGTGCTTCCAGCGCCCCGCTCGCGAGCCGCTCGAACGCCTCGGCCACACTGTCTTCAAACGCGTCCCATACCTCCTGCACCTCTGGCAGGTCCAGGTGACCGCGCACGACCTCCGCGTCGCGACCCGCGAGCAGCGTTCCACCCGAGAGGATGAAGTAGGCGATCTCCGGCTGCACGCTCCCGCTTTGGAATGCCCGCGCATAGCTGAGCAGCTGCACCGCAACGCCGTCTACCAGCGCCGCACGGTGCCGGGCTTTGCTTCCCCACTTCAAATCCACGACGGCGCCGACCGCATCGCCCCTCGCGCGACCGACCAGCAGGTCGGCCCGCCCTTTGACCTCCCGCCCTGCGATGCGCGTCTGACCGAGAGTCTCCGTGCCGACCACGCGCAGGTCCTGCTCTTCGACCCACCGGCCGATCGACGCCGCCGCACGCTCGATGATGCCGCGCACCTTTCCCCGCTCCGCGTCCGCCCCCGGGCGAAAGAGCGCCGCCGCGAGCTGCGGACCCTCCGCGTCGAACATCGTCGCAGCGGCGGCCGCGAGGTCCTTGGGCGACCGCACGTTGGGGTCCGCCAGCACGTTCCCCAGCACCTGGTGAGCGAGATTTCCGAGCAGCCGCGGCCCGTCCGAGAGCGAGCCGAGCCGGGAGGGTCTGACCCGCAGCAGGTAGCGGAGTGTGTAGGCAAGGTTGCACCCCAACAGAGTCTCCAAGCTACTTGGAGACTCAGGGCCTTCGCGCGTCACCATGAGCCTACGGCCGGCCGACCATTTTCTGCGTGGGGCTGGACGTGGCCGCGGATCGCGGGGAACGCTCGGACAGGCCGTTCCCATCGTCGGCATGGTGACGGTGAGCGCTTCGACCTGGACCGCGGAGAGTCGGCACGTGAGCGCGTCCCACAGCGGATGCGCATGCAGCCGCGTGCCGTCCTCACCGTGCTCGGGGCAGACCAACAACAGCTGCGCTTCGGTCTGCCGAAGCGGCCGCTCCCACCACACTGTCTGGCGCGCGGCCCGGTCGAGCGGCTGTTGGAGCACCACGCCCTGCTCGCGCAACGCCTCGAACTCCTCGCGGTACAGCGGCAGCTCGGGCCGAGCGTTTCGGACTCGCTCGCGGTTGAACGACCACCAGATCACCCGGCGCGCCGGACCGAGCACCGCACCCGGCTGGGCCACCGCGTGAATCCCGGCTTCCGCGCGCCAAGTCGGCCTCTCCCACGAGAAGCCCTCGGCCGGCATCAACATCTGCTCGAGTTGACTCGCCGTCAGGATCGGTGCCGAGACCGTGTCCAGCAACTCCGAGAATCGCCCTGCGATCAACGCCAAGTTCGCGGCCGCAGCGTTGTCGCGACAGCCCCGAGCCCACCGCAGAAGCGCCTTCGCCTTGCGGCGCGCAAGCTCGACGGGGTAGTGCTCGTCCGCGGTCGATTCGAACAACACCGACAGCCGCGCTTCGATGCGGTTTCGGCGCTCGACCGACTCGATGCGCTTCACCCCCTCTGCGAGGGCAGTCTGCCAGTCCGGGCTCCCCACCGCCGGCCACTTCTGGAGCGCCCCGAGCAGCCGCCGACCGATCGAGGGCGGCACGGGACCCTGGGGCAGCGTGAGCAGCTCGAGCGCGCGCTCCGGGTCGGCAGGACTCCACCCCAGCGCCAAGGACAACCGTAGGGCCTGCGTGAGCGGCTGGTTCCCGACCTCGCGCGCCCCCACGACGGGAAGCCCGTGCCGCCGCAACGCGTGATCCAACACAGCGTCTCCACCGATGATCACCGTACCCTCCCAGTCCGATTGCGCGGCCAGCCAGGCTGCGACGGCATCCGCCGACCGCCGGGGCCCACTCGCGTGGAGGCGTTGTAGCGAACCATCCCCGGACGGGTTCCGGCCGTGAAGCAGACGGCGAATATCATTCGAGATCTGCACAGACTCGAACCGCCGCTCGATGACTTCTGTGCCCTGAGCCACCAGGGCCTCGAGCACCTCCCGCCATAGCCACGGAAGCGTGTTTGCCGGCTCCGTCAACACGACCCGCTCGAGCCCCGAGTCTCCATGCCGCAGCGCGGCCTCAACCGCGAGCAGCCGGTCCGGGATTCCGTCGTCGACATCGACCGTGGCCCGCGCAAGCTCCGTCAAACGCGACGTCGACGGCTCGCCCCGCCATCCCTGCATCCACAGCGTGTCTCTCCACTCGATGAGCCGCAACGCCGTGCCGAGCGGGTCGACCGCGGCCGACGCGGCAAAGAACCCTTCGGCACCCTCCAAGCTGGGGACCAGTCGCGCTGCCCGAAGGTTGACGTCGATCGGAGGGCCCACCAGGCCGAGGGACGTCTCGAGAACGGTGAGAAGTCGCGAAGCAGGCCCCCGCAACACCCCGAGCGTAGGCTGTAGCGCGGCCCCGCCCCAGTGGAGCTGCCCACCAAACTCATCCGGCGTGAGAACGAACTCCATGTCGGTCCGAGGCAGGAACGATCACGTCTCCGAGAAGCAGTCGGAGTCGATCTCGGGAATGCAGACCTCACGCCGACTGACCCCGACACCAAACTCGCGTGCCTCCCCCGTACAACGCGAGGTGGTGATGAAGACGCCCTTGCTTGCTCGTCGCCACGACTGCGCACCGAAGGACCCTTGAACCTTCGATCGCCCTACACTTCTCTGCCAGCACTTCGCCTGCAGAGGAGTCCTCTCCAAGCCAAGGCTCGCGAGGACGCTTCGCTTCGTCGGACGTGCCAAGGTTTAGAGCCGCTCCTGCATGCCGGCCGCAGGCTAGCAAGGAAACGGGGCGAGCCGGGTGGCCGGAGGCGTCTCGAATCGAGACGCCGAGCCTCACGAAACTCGCGCCAACGCCTCGCCAGCGCGTCGAAGCCGCTTCACGGTCGCCGCGAGATCGAGTAGCCCGTCTCGCTCGACCCGATAATCCCCTGGCAGCGTCGCGAGCGTCATGGTCGCTCCGGCGCCCAGCCGCTTGGGTTGCTCGAAGCCCAGGGCTTTCATCACCTCCAGCACTGGACCGAGCCACCGTCCTCGCGCTTCGCGGGCCGTCGCCCCCTCGCCCACTGCGAGCTTCACGACGAGCCGGTCGCGCCGGTCCTTACCGCGAGGCCCCGACTCGATCTGGAGGTACAGCCGGCCGTGCTCGACGTCGCGGCCGTTCCACCAGTAACCCATGAATCCGCCCGCTGCGTTGGGCACGTTCCGCCACGACGCTGAAAAGTCCGCGCCGAGCCGCGAGAGTTCCTCGGTCAACCGCACGAAGAAGCCCCGATACGTCTGGCGTTCCCACTCCTCGAACGGCTTCGTTTCGAAGGCCTGCGTCTGCGCCTCGATCCCCTCGAGGTAGGCGCGGTAGTCACAGAGGATCGCGTTGTCCGTGTCGGCCTGTCCGAGCACCTCGAGCAGGTCGCCGCGGCGAAACACCTTCCAGCCGGCGTCCTCGACCTGCTCGTACGAGGCCTGCTCGATCGTCTTGAGATAGACGAGGATCCGTCTCTGGTCTGGGTACTTCTTCTCGAGCGCCTCGCGGTACCGGACCAGCTGGTTGGAGTGGAGGCCCGAGCGCACCTTGTCTTCGATCGCGACGACGGCGTCCTCGCCGATTCGGGCGAGCACGTCGATGTTCAGCGTTTGGCGCTTTACGTCTATCGAACCACGCGGCGCGGGTTCGGAGCCATGGGTTGCAAAGAGCGCGTCGAGGAACCGGCGACCCGTCTGGTGAAGCGCCGCGTCGACCTCGGCGTTGGATGGGTCAGCCCAGGCCAGCAACCACGCGAGCATGGCGTCCTGGCTCAGCTCGGATGTGGCGATCTCGAAGATGTTCGGCGCGGGCATGTGAGGCTGCGCAGTCTATCGCCATCGGCCGTCGCGTCGGTCCTTCGAGATGACCCGCACCTTCGCGCAAACGGTCCCGCTCTCACCACCCCTTGAGTGGCTCCCTCTCCGCGTACTTGCGAAGCTCCGCCCCCACTCGATCCGGGTGCTCCCACTGCGCCCACTCGTCGTGCGAGGGCGGCTCCTCGACCGGACTCTCCATGCTCTCGGCGCCGTGCCGTGACGCGCTCACCTCTGCAAGCCGTACCGACGCCATCCATGGCAGGCCGGGGTCTGGGTCGAAGCCGTAGAGCACCGAACTCACCACGTCCAGGGGCGCATCGTGGAACTCGAGCATCAACTTGCGCGGCGAGAGGCGAACGGCGTGGTCGGCGACACTGAGAGTCTGGTCATAGCTGCCGTCGGTCGCCACGACTCGGAAGTGCTCGCGCGACTGCGCCTGGCGGGTACCGCCCGCATCGCCAAGCAGAATCCGAAACACATCGCGACGGGGATACGGCGCGGTCGCGTTGGCGGAAGAAGCCACGTGGGTCGCGACGAACGATGGATGCCCCGACGTATCTGGCCGGCCGTCTGCCTCCCATGACCGCTGTGACTTCCACACGACGGCGGCGGTACCCATCGCCGCGGGCACGCGGAGGGTGGCGACCGTCCCACCGCCGTCCTCGAGGACCTCGAAGGTGACCTCGTCACCGTCGGGAGCGTCGGTCAACACGCTCAGGACGTAGCGGTCCTCGTCGATCCACAACCAGCGAGGATCGAACACGCCGACCGCGGAGACCTCGGGCTCGTTGACGTGCTCCCGGTAGAACAGACAGCGCTGCGCTCGCTCGTCGACGACGGCACACGCCGAGGCGTCCCCTTTGCGACAAGGCGCGGCGTCGGGGAACTCGGGGACCTCGGGGTGACGCAGGACGACGAGGCGCCGAGCATCGCCTGGGCTCTCGCTGGGCGGCGCGTTGAACTCGGAACACCCGTGAGCCGGGTGGACGGGGTGGAGTCGAGCTTCGGTGACGCCGAGGCCGTGAACCGCGACCATGGCCTCGAGCAGCGCATCGCGAACGTCGTCGGACCACCGGGCATCCTCGGGAAGTGTGCGAGGTGGGGAGGTCGATCGCGCGGGGAAGACCCCTCGATTGAAACGCTCGACAAAGGTGGCAACTGCCGCGGCGCTCAGCTTGCCCAGATCACCGTCGAGCGGTCCGGGGTCGCAGCCGAGACACCGCAACATGCTCTGCCCCTCGAGAACGCCCCACCCTTCGCTCCGGGCAACCGCAAGCGCACCGTCGGGATCTCCGGTAAGGAAGCTCCGGCCGACGTCGGCGCGCCGATCGGAGAGGTCCTTGTTGTAGTCATCGTCTCCCGAGTCGCTCGCATGCGCGAAGATCTGGTAGACGCCATCGTCGGTCGCAGCTCGCCCGCCAGCCTCGTGCACGAGTGCAGTGGTCTGTGGAAGCCAAGCCCACAGGGCTCGCAACGCCCCAACGAGGGGCAGCGCGGAGCCTTCGGGAAAGGCTCGGCTGCCAGGATGAGCCGGCCGTTGCCGCTGCGGCCGGACCAACACGACGCGGTTGTGGTTGCCGACGACGAGCGGCACTGGCTCGCGGGTTCGCAACCCGCCACGCGTGTATTCGAGGCGGTCGATGTGCAAACGAATCTCGGTGTCGCTCAAAGTAGCATCTCCTTCCGAGGCCCGAGAGGCTCGCCCTTGCGGCCGTAGTACTCCATGAGCACGGCGTTGAGGTGATCGGCCAGCTTCTCCGCCCGCCGACGTGGGAGTTGGTCATCGGGGCTGAGCATGAAGTCTCCCGAAGCCACGACCGCAACCTTCACCGTTGCCGCCTCTCCCGGTACGCCAGACTCGACACTCGAGACGCTCGGCATCAGCGTCGTAGCGGTTCCTACCCGGACGAGTCCGAGCCTGTCGAACCCGAAGACGTGACGGCGGTAGGTCAGTGTCTCCGCTTCGGGATCGATGACGAGCGGGCCCTGCTTGGCAAAGAACCATATCCCCATCGCCGGGCCGATCGCGGCAGCAAAGATCAGGATGAGCGTCCCAACGAGGTCCTCGATCTCAGCAAACCCGAGTTCTCCCTGAGACCAGAGCATCAACCCAACGACGATGGCAGCGATCGGAGTGAGTGACATCCCGAACAAGAAGTTGTGCTGCGTAAACATGCGCAGCGGGCTCAGTTTAGACATGTCCGACACTCCCACTGACCTTGCCGACGCCATCCTCCATCAGAACGCATCGAAGGACGGACGCAGGGGCGCCTTCAGAAGGTCGGTACTTCAACGTCAGAACCACTTCGTCGATCCCGCTCATGGATGTGTACCGTCGCTCCGGAGTAACCCTCAAATGATACGGCGCCTGCCAATTGAGCTCGTCGCCGGATAGTTTCGCCCTCAGCGGAGTCCCAACCTTCCCATTCTTGTATGAATGCGCCCATTCAACCTCGAGTTCTGCTGTCGGGTCTTGGATGTTCCAAGCCACGTTAACGGTAACGCTAGGCCACGACTCAAGGTCCCACCACGCGCGCATTCGAACGAGCAGTCTCAGTAGGAGCACGGACTGATGGGGCAAATCTTCTTTCCATGCGCCAACCGTCCCGTCATCCCATGAGAATCGAGTTTCTGGCTCGGAATACCTGTCGACGCCCCAGTCGCAGCGAGTCAAGAAGTCCTCGAGCGGATCGTCCTTCGTAGCTTCCGCGACGATGTAGGCTGCGGCAGCGACCGCCGCAGCCCCGACCACGATCCAAGGCGCAGCGAGGGAAACAGGGTTGAAGATCCAGTACAGCTCCGTGACCAGCCCAGCGAGTTCTGCAGCGGTCGCGACTGAGAGCGCGTACCCGCGGTCGTTGTCGCCACGACGGAACGCCGACGCAGCGCCCTTCGCATTCATCACGACGTAGTACGTAGCGACAACCCCTCCAATCCCGGCGAGCACTCGTCTCGTTCCAAGCGCTCGAGCCTCCGTGATTCCGAACTCAGCCTTCGCCCACTCCCAGTTCAGGACCTGCTCAACGAGGTTTCTCGCCGCGCCTATCCCCGCCGCTCCGGTGGACCAAATCGCCTTCGAACGCGCATCGCTGCCCTCGGCCTCGCCGATCTTCGACATCGCGATGATGACGTTGACGCCATCGAGCACCATCGCCCCGTAGGTCCGAATCCCAAGGAATCGCTTCGCGCCCTTCGTCTTGGTGAGTTCGTCGGCTTGGGTCCACTCGTACATCATCCGATGCACATCAATGCCGGGTCGCGGAACCCGAACCTTGACCTTCGCGGACAGCTTCGTCCGCTGCAAGACGACCTCGATCTCGTCGAGCATGTCCTGCACAAACGCCAAGTCAACGACGTGCTGGCTCGCGTGGTTTGGCAAGGAGAGCCGCACGGCCGGTTCGAGAAGCTCGGCGACTTCCAGCCGGGTCGAGACCTTTCGCAGAGCCGCACGATGCTCGAGTGTCGTTTTGACGATGCTCGCCAACGCCTTCGACCCCCAGCGGAAGGCTTTGAAGGCGGAGACGTGCACATTGCCCGTCGGGAGCACGCAGGCGTTGAGCAGGTGGTCGCGGTCCTTCTCGGCCTCCGAGACCCATTCCATGTAGAGCGCCCGCCCGAACCGCGACTCCTCCAGCCGCCGCGCGGCGACCCCGAGGGCTTCGACCGCCTCACACACGGGCTCGCTCCGGTCCTCGCCCTCGATCAGCTCGGGATGGAGGCTCCCGGTGACGAGCAGCTGGAAGAGAGGGTCGTCGAGGACCTTGCACAGCGCAGCCGCCCGGGCCTCATACTTCTTGACCCGGCGGCGTCGGCGGCGGTCGACCTTGTTGAGTTCCTCGTTGATCGCAGTCCCACGGACGCACCCACCGTAGCGTGCCCTCATCTCATCAGGCTTCATCACCGCGTCCGAGATCGCCTGCGCGAGGGCCGTCCGGGCTACGACCTTCCTTCCGCTCTCCGAGGTCGGCTCGAACTCCCGCAGGTAGTCTTCGCGCGCGTCGACGTAGAGATCGCTGCGGTTCATGACGACCGTGAAGGGATCGGTGCCGACCCACACCTGCATCGATTCGTCGCGGGGCGCGGCATCATCCTCGTCGGGATCAGCCGTCGGCGAGTAGTACAGCGGCGTCTCCACCAGGGAGTAGCCGTCGCTGGAGATCAGGGTGGAGAGCTCGTTCTCTCCCTTCGCCCACTCCCATAGCGGTGCGATGCGGTTGCGGATGGACTTCTGCAGACGCCGGCTGCTTCCGATCTTCTTGGTGACCGCGCTGGGGAGCCGAAATCTCGAGAGCAGCAAGCGGACCTCGACCGCGTTCCCGCCTGAGTCCGTCATGGGAAGCGCGATCGTCGGGCCTGAGTTTCCAGCCGCGTGAAGTGGCGGGGTTCGCTCACCGATTGGGGACACTGGAGAGGCGTCGGTGTGAATGTTCTCGAAGAAGCAGGTGCCATCCGCATCGACGTAGATCTCGATGCCGACGAAGGACACCCGGGGATCGAGACGGTCGATGACGGCGTAGACCCACCGGTCACGCAGCGGCGTGACCATCCCGTCCACAACGGGTACCCGCTTCGGGTCGGACGACTGCAGCAAGGCCTGTGGATGATGTCCGAGATACCGGGACAACCACTCGAAGGGTTGCAGGGCATCACTGAGGACTACCCCGGCGGCTCGCTTGCTCTCCGACACGACACGGACGCTACCAACCCCAGACCCTGTCGTCACTCGCCCTGCCACCCCAGGGACAGGTCCGCGATCCGCTACCATCGAGCCCATGCAGGATCGCAACGCCGGCGACGTCGGCGATTTTGGCAAGCTCGGCCTCCTCCGCCACCTCGTCCGCGGCCCCGCCCCCCTTCGCCTCGGCGTGCTCTGGTACCGAGTCCCCGACGAGTCGGGCAACAACGACGGCGGCCACATCTACTATCTGGCCGCGGAGGCCAAGCAGCACGCACATCTGTGGGCCTGCGACCCACCGCTGGCGCAGGCCCTCGGCGCGCTGATTGCCTCGGGGACGCGAAGCATCGCAGCCCTCGAGCGTGCCGCCGGCCTCCCGGCAGACAACTGTTTCCATGACGTGCCGTTGGACCTGGCCGGTGTGCCGGTCGTCGACCGCTCGCCCACGTGCGCAGCGCGGTTCGCCTCCGCCGTGCGAGCGGTCGAGGGCGCGGACTTGGTCTTCCTCGACCCTGACGACGGCCAGGAGGCCAAGAACGCGACGCTGGGGCAGGCCAAGATCGTGCAGGACGCTCGCTACGACGACCTGAAGGCCCTGACGTCCCGAAAGGGTTCGGCGCGGACGTTCTTCATCATGCCATCTAGGGCACACGAGCAGGCCATCGACGAGCGCATGAACGCACTCCCACAGGCGATCTTCGACCGCGCCCGCGACCCCTCGGAGCTACTGCCGCCGACCCGGGCCGCAACAGGAGGAGCTTGAACGTGTCCCCACAGGCTGAACGATCTCCGACCGTACCGTTCGCAAAAGGCCAAGAAGAGGCTGCGAGAGAACTCCTTGCTCGCCCACCGGCCTCGAAGCGACTCCGAGTTCGTGTGTCGAACAGAGCGCGCTCGTTTCTGCTGACCGTCCTCTTCGGGTGCCCGATCGCTGCCGCGATGGCTCTGGTCCCAGCCGCGCCACAGGACAGGCAAGCGGTTCTCCCTACGGTGGCGGTCGTCTATGCGTCCCTTCTGTTGCTCCTCGGACTCTCCCACTTCACCACCGGCTACTTCGTCCTCGACCCCGCGAGGGCTCTCGTCAGCAACGACGGGTTCGAGATTCCTCTCGAGGAGCTGCGAGTTCCCCGAATCACGAGTGAAACGACACTAGAAACTGCGGGCGAGTTTGGCGAGCTCGTGCAGGAGGTACGGGGGGAGGTCATCAAGTGCGGAACCCACGTATTCTTCCGCCAGGCATCGTTCCGCCGCCGCGACCTGGAGAAGATCGCGAGCGCACTCAACGACGCGATCCGCGAATACGACGAGAGAGACGCCGTCCGCCGGTGGCTGGAGCAGGCAGGAAGAGACGATGACTGACGACACGGGCGGCCACATCGATACGCTCGCGTACACGCCCGCCTGATACTCTCCCCTCCCCCGCCGATGCCCGCCCTCGCCACACACATCAAGACCGCCCTGTCGGCCATGGTCATCGGCACGACGGTCACAACGCTGATCAAGGCGATCCGCCGAATCTACGGCCCAAAGGCGCTCCCCACCACGAACAAACCCAACGCGCGGGTTCGCGAGGCGTGCGATCAGCTCGTCGCCGAGGGCCAGCTCGTTCGGCAGGAGCGTGGTCACACCTACTACCGCATCAGCCCCGAGCCCGCGCTGGCCCACCTCGCAGGCATCGAGCGTTCGCTGCTCACGGGCCTGCGCCGTGCTCTCGAGGACGACCGCGCCCAGCTCCTGGGCAACGCGCCGTCGTGGTGGCTCGACGCCAGGGTCGCGCTCGTTCTGGGCGACGAGCGCCTCCTGCAGTCCGCAGACAGGCGGGGCCGCGCGGTCTCCCGCTACTTCGACGACCACGCTTCGGCGTGGCTGAACATCGCGGGGCACGTGCCGCCGCCGGGGCTGCTCGAGATGTTTGCCGACGAGCTGGCAGTCGAGTACTGCACGCAGTGCTTCGAGCTCGCGCGGCACCTGTGGGTTCCGATCGCGCCAGAGGTGCTGCAGCGGCTCCATGAGACCAAGCCGAAGCTGCGTCGGGACGTGGCCGGGTATCTCGCCCTGCGCGGGGAGTACGAGGCGGCGCGCGAGATGGCGGGGTCGAGCAAGGAGACGCAGGCCGGGGTCGAGGTCATCGAGGCGTTCTTCGAGCGCACGTACGAGGAGGCGGCCGAGGTGGGCTTGGCTGCGTGCGCGTCGCTCAAGCGTAAGAACAAGCTGCTCACGGGCGAAGCGGGGCTGGTGCACACGCTGGCCTGCATCGCGGCGAGCGCGAGCGAGCCTCGCGGCATGCCGCACGCGCATGCGGCCGTGATGGCGGGCGCGTCGGGTCGGGGCTTCTATGACGACTGCTACGACGACTTGCTCGCGGTGGTCGCCCCCGACGACATGCGGGTGCTCTACGGTCGGCCGGGCGAACCGAGCGGCGGCATGCAGTACTACGTACGCGCACTGTGCACGGTGTGGACACACGACCCTGCGAAGGACCCGCAGCCGAGCTTGCCCGCGCAATGGAGCCGCTGGAGAGCCCGGGCGTCTTCGACACCGACGCTGGGCCGGCTCTTCGGTGACCTCGAGTCGACCTATTCGGACCTGCAGAGCCCCAAGGGCCTCGCGGGCGCGTTCGTGCGGCGTGCGGCGTGGGAGGTCATGCTCGACGTGCTCGAGGTCGGCTTGCTGGCGGCCGAGCAAGGCGGCGCGGCGAACGATGAGGGCGCGATCGTCTGGGTCTTCGCGGGACGCGATGAGGATCTTCGCGTGGAGTGCAAGGTCCGCAGCCCTCGCTCCCGCAAGGGCCGCACGATCTCGCTGATGACGCTGCTTCGGAAGGCCGACAACGGCGAGCTCGCCGTCAGTGCGCAGGACCAAGCGGTGCTCGACGCGTGCGCGATCGAGCGCGACGACTGGACCGGCAAGCGGATCGCGCTGTTCACCGTTCGCGCCTTGCGTGCCCTCGAAGGACACCCTGGCCTCGAAGATGCGAAGGGCAACCGGCTGCAGCTGCGGTGCAACCGGCCGAAGCTGGTGCTGACGACGCACGAGGCCGGCGCCACGCTGAGCATCGACCCCCCGAAGCTTGCGGGCTCGTCCGTCGCGCTCCTTCGTGATGGGGACGAGGTCGGGCTCTACGAGCGACCGCAGTCGTGGGCAAAGCTGCTCGCCGAGGTCCCCTCGGGCAGGGTGGAAGTCCCGGCGGCGGGTGTGGCCCGGCTCGAAGGCCTCGCGGCATCGCTTGCCGAGCGCGAGGCCTTCGACGTCGACGGGCTCTCCTTCGGCGACCGAGAAGTGGACGCCGACCCTCGCCTGCTCGCCCGCCTCGACTGGAACGGCTTGGTCCTGAAGGTGGAGCTTCGCGCGGCGCCGTTTGGCGTCGATGGGCCCCACTATCCGGTCGGCGAAGGGTCGGCCGATGCGGTGCGAAAGACCTCCGAGGGGCTGGTGGGGGCCCGACGCGACCTTGCGGACGAGAGCCGGCGCGCCCGCGAGCTGTTTGCGGCGCTACCGGGCGAGTGGGACGAGCAGACCGATCGCGTCATCGGCGACCTGCCCGAGGCGCTCGCCCTGGTCGAGGCGCTCGAGGACCTCGGCGAGGCGGTGATGCTTGCGTGGCCCGCCAAGAACCTGCGGGTGCGTCGAGGCTCGGGGGGCGCGGACGCGCTGAAGATCAAGGTCGCCAAGGCCGAGCAGTGGTTCTCCGCGAGCCTCAGCTTCGCGGTCGACGAGCATCTGCACCTCGACTACGCCACGCTGATGGGCGGCCGGGAGAACGGCGGCCGCTTCATCGCGCTGGGCGACGACGAGTACCTGGCGATCACGCAGGACATGGCGCGCCGCCTCGACGCGCTGCGAGCGTTCGCGTCCGAGCGAGACAACGTCATCCAGCTGCACCCCGCAATCGCCGAGTCGCTGGCGCTCACCGAGGCGACCGGTGGCGTCACCTTCGACAAGGCGGCCAAAGCCCAGCTCGCCGCGTTCGCCAAGGCGCGCTCGCTCGACCCACGGCTGCCGCGGAGCTTTCGTGGCACGCTGCGCGACTATCAACGCGAGGGCTTTCGCTGGCTGGCTCGGCTCTGTGCGGCAGGGCTCGGGGGCTGCTTGGCCGACGACATGGGCCTGGGCAAGACGGTCCAGTCGCTTGCCCTGCTGTGCCTGCGCAAGAAGGAGGGCCCGGCGCTGGTGGTGTGCCCCACGTCGGTCGCAGCCAACTGGCGAGACGAGTGCGCTCGCTTTGCGCCCTCGCTGCGCGTCGTCACCTTGGAGGCGGACGGACGCGCCGAGGCGATCGCATCGCTGTCGAGCGGCGATGTGCTCATCACGAGCTACGGCCTGATGGTGCGCGAGCAGGAGTCGCTGTGCGCAGTGAAGTTCGGCACGGCCATCTTCGACGAGGCGCACGCCCTCAAGACCGCGACCTCCAAGCGCGCCAAGGCGGCCTTCGCCCTCGATGCCAAGGCACGGGTCACGCTCACCGGTACCCCGATCGAAAACCACCTCGGCGAGCTCTGGTCGGTCATGCACGCGACCGTCCCGGGCCTGCTCGGCTCGAAGCGGCGCTTCGACGAACGCCTGGGACGACCCGTCCTTCGCCACGAAGCCGGCGCGCTCGACCGCCTGCGCGCCATCCTCGACCCGTTCGTGCTTCGCCGTCGCCGGTCCGAGGTCCTGCGCGAGCTACCCGAGCTCACCGAGATCACCGTCCGCGTCCCTCCGACCGACGCCCAGGCGGCCTTCTACGAAGTCATCCGCGCGCGCGCCATGAAGCGCCTGGAGGCGTCTCGAAAGAACCCGAAGAAGGGGCGCATCGAGGTGCTCGCGGAGATCATGCGCCTACGCCAAGCCGCCATCGACCCGCGCCTGCTCGGCGAAGACCTCGCGCCCGCGGGATCGAAGCTCGACGAGGCGTGCGAGCGCATCGCAGCCCTCGCGGCCGACGGCCACCGCTGCCTGGTGTTCACGCAGTTCCTCGGCTGCATCGCCCACCTCGACGAGCGCCTCGGTGACCTCGGCCTCGACGTGCTCACCCTCGACGGCTCCACCCCCGCCGCCCTCCGCAAGGCGAGGATCGACGCATTTCAAGCCGGCGAAGCCGACGCGTTCATCATGAGCCTCAAAGCCGGCGGCGTGGGCATCAACCTCACCGCCGCGCAATACGTGATCCACATGGACCCCTGGTGGAACCCCGCCGTCGAAGAGCAGGCCACCGCCCGAAGCCACCGCATGGGCCAACGCGACCCTGTCACGGTGTACCGATTGATCACCGAGGGCAGCATCGAAGAGCAGATCCTCGAGCTCCACGAGCAGAAGCGAAGCCTCGCCGAGGATCTGCTCGGCGGCATGGAGGCCGCGGTCGGGCTGGACCTGGAGGCGCTGCGGAAGTTGGTGACGGGCTGAGGGGGGCGGGGGCCGAGCGAGGACGAAGGTCCCCGGGAGCGAAAGCCACCGCACCCGGCCGCCGGGCCGCACCGGCGTTGAAAACCGTAGAAAACGGTGCAACGCTCGTCGAGCTTGGTCGACAGGAAGCGCGATGCAGTCTCTTCGGTTCTCTCCGGCTCTCCTACTCCTGATTCCTGCTTGTTTCGCCCCGGAAGCCTCTGTCGAGAGTTCCATGGCCACGACCCCGGGCGAGTCGTCCACGGGCGGCGATTCCGAAGGCTCGGGCGACGGGACGGCAGGAGCGGAAGGCACGTCGGGCGGTGAGTCTTCGGCGGCGAGTGCGGCCGACTCGAGCGGCGCCGCCGAAACCGACACCGAGGGACCATCGGTCGGCCCCACCATCGAATCCTTCACGGTCGACGGAGACACACGTCCAGATCTATCCGTCTCTGGAGGATTCGAACTTCGGGTCGTGGCATCGGACGACGACGAGGTCGCGGGCGCCACATTTTACCGCGACGGAGAGCTCCTCGGGGAGGGCACGGCATTGGGAGGGGGAGCATTCTCCCTCGAGTGGATTCTCGCCGGTGCGGTAGAGAACGGGGGAACCGTTCTCGAGGTCGTCGTCTCCGATTCCGACGGCAACGAAGCGAGCGAGGAGATCATCACCCAGGTCGACCTACCCAACGGTGGCGTCGTCGAAGGTTGGGAGTTCGACGGCGGCGACAACTCCTCCGTTTGGGGGATCAGCCCCAACGAAGACGGAGACGAGGTGCTGTGGGTTGGAAACTTCTGGAACGGTTCCGAGAGCCTCGCCCGGATCGACCGCATCGAGGGTCCGGCCTGGGAGGACGTCACGGCCACGGATTCCGAGTTCGCAATCGACTCCACGACCCTCGACAACGGCGAGGTCCTCGCTGCGATCAGCTTCGGCACGGCACTACCTCGCTCCACTGCCGTACGTCGGTACTCCCCCTCTGGTTCCGAGCTCGCAACGGAGGTCATCGGTGGGGGTCCCGATCCTGACGCTGACAACTACCCACTCGGCCTCGAGCGCGATCGCGATGAGAACATCTACGTCCTCGGCTCCTACGCCGGGGATGCGATCAGCTCGTTCCTGACGAAGCTGGAGCCCGACCTCGATCTCGTCTGGACACGAGACATCACGGGCAGTGCCGAGACCGATGGAGAACCGTTCGTCTACGACTTCGACGTCGACGACGACGGCAACGTTGCGGTGGTAGGATCACGGGTTGCGGGAGCCAGAAAGCTGTGGCTCGCGACCTACAGCCCAGATGGCGCACTGGTCGAGCAGCTGACGCTGACCGACGAGTTCCCCCGAAGCGAGGGGCACGACGTGACCTGGACCTCCGACGGAGACCTCGTCGTGACGGGGGCAACCGCGGCGACGACCGAGGGCCCCGAAGACTGGCGCTGGATCGTCAGGAAATACGATGCTGGTCTCAACCCGCTATGGACCGAGGAGGGCCCGAACAACACCGGATTCGGTCAGGCAATCGCCGCCGACCCGTTCGGGAACGTGGTCTCTGTCGTCCTCGACA
Organism: bacterium; assembly: GCA_024742475.1. GTDB lineage: Bacteria > Myxococcota_A > Polyangia > Nannocystales > Nannocystaceae > CAJXVA01. The sequence goes on from JANSYI010000033.1 coordinate 27,325, forward strand.
CCTGCGACTGGGTCGCACCGGCCTTCGCGTACGATGGATGCCGCCTCGTGATCCGTAAGCGAGACGCGGACGGCAACCTCGTCTGGCAGTACCAAGGTGCGAACGCAGCCGGAGACTTCGCCGGACCGGCGCTGTTCTTCGCCGGTTTCAAAGCGGACGTCGAGACGGACCGATTCGGCTTTTCGTACGTGACATCGATCTACCGGCCGTCCAATGGCGACAACGGCGTGTGGTGGGCCACCAAGCACAACCCGTAGGATTGGCCCGCCCCCCCTGAGCCTGCCCCTCACGCCGCTGCGCACTTGCAACCCGTCCGCGCGCGTGGCCCAATCCACTCGTGCTCAGCGACCCCAAGCGGCTTCGGACCGCCCGAAGCTACGGCTACCTGGTCAGCTGGAAACACAGGCTGCGCGCCGACTCCGAGCCGGCCGCGGCGGCGCTCGTCGAGGAGCTGCTCGAGGACGAGCAGAACGTCGCGGCTCTGCGCGCGGCGCTCGGCAGACCCGAAGCGACGCTCGAGGAGCTCGCCGAGTGGCTGGTCTCGGGGTTCGTTGCGGGCGCGTTCAATGTGCTCAGGACGGGGGTCGAGCCGCCGGTGTTCGACGCTCCGCCGGAGACGAACCTCACCGACCTGCTTCCTCCACCCGAACCCGAGCGCGACCTCGACTCGCTCACGTTCGAGGTCGTCGACCAAGCGGGCGAAGGCGTGCCGGTCCGGTTCGAGGTCCACGCACCCAGCGGCGACCCAGCGGGCTCGCTGCCGGCGGGCGAGCGCAGGTTCGTCGGCGAGCTCGAACACGACGCGTACGTCGAGGTCGAGCTCGAGGCGATCACGCTCCCGCTGCTGCCGGAGACCGAGGTCGACCCCACCACCGACGCGACCGACCCGGAGCCAAGTCCGCTCGGCCCGGACGGCACGCAGCCCGAGCCGCCGAGCCCGCCGGCGCCGCTCGGGCCCGGCGGTGAGGAACCGAAGCCGGACGAGGCGTTCCCCCTCCTTCGGACCGCACCTACGCCGTGCCCGGTAGAGGGAGCCCTCGCCCTCCCAAGCGCCGATGCGCCCACCCACTTTATTCCTGTGGTCCTTACGGCGGCCAGGCACGCCCGAGAACTCGACGCGGCTGAGATCGTTGTCGTGTCTCTCGGCGGGTCCCCCCACGCGGATACTCGCATTCGTGCGATCAAGGCGGTGTTCGCCGACGACCTGGACGGTTGGGTCAAGGTGGCAACGGAAGGGGGGAGTCTGGGTGAGGTCATCCGGTACCTAGCACACTTGAGCGTGCGAAGAGGATGGGACGTTCAGCTGGGAGACTCAGAAGGAGCGGCGATTCGGTCGTTCCAATCTGAGTACAACCTACGGTTCGATCGACCGATCCTTGTCGATGGAGTGTGCGGAACACAGACACTTGGAGCTGTATTCAACGTCCTTCGAGACGAACGCGACCGGTGGGCTCCGGTATTCGGCCTCAGCAACGAGGACTTGGTAACGCAGCCAGTTCGTTTCCTGCCAGGATCGGACATACCGCAAAACAGCGCCCGTTACCCGTCAAACGGCGGGTTGGATGTCTGGGTATTTCGTCCTGCAACGCTCCCCGCCAGCTTCGATCTTTCCGTCCTCTACGACAATCCGCGGGCCGAGGTCGAGAGGGCCGAAGTGCCCTGGTGTTTCGAGCGCGACGATCTTGTAATCCGGCTTCAAGGAGAATTCCCTTCGGACTTCGATGAGTACAGATCCGTGCGTGTGGAACGTTCGGACGGGAGCTGGTTCGAGGAGAAGCCACTTTCCAGCGATGTGTCTCAGAACGTCGTGTTCCGTTCGGTAGACACTCGAGGCCGATTCACGGTATCGCTCGTCAACGTCGACGGAACCCGCCATATACTCGCAGCGGATCAACCATTCGCAACTTTCTTAGACGACCGAGAAGGGAACGAATGACCTTCAAAGATCGTTGGCTTCGAAAACCGCACACGCGCACCAACGCCCACAGCGGAACCCTGCATGCGGCCATTGTGCGCAAACGTCGCGCAAGAGTGTGCTCAGAGTTTGACAAAGAAGTGGAACTCGAGCAACTCCGGGAAACTCTCAATGTAGAGCTACATCGAGCTTCGACTCGTGACGAACGAGAAGACGCGAAACTAAAGACAATCCGGCACCTCAAGCGACTCTTCAGATGCGAAGGTTCCTTTGATGACGGAGTCGATGAGATTCGAAGATTCGCCCCGGAGTTGGAGCGGGAAGCTCTCGAAAGCGCACAAACCGTACTTGGAGGACACCTCGCAGCTTGGGCTCCGTGGTCGAAAGAAGTCCGAGACGTCTTCTCCAGGCTGGGATCCACTCTCACTCCAGGGCTTGAAGCGCAGACGATTCCCGGTGAAATCTGGGGACCGAATACACCTTATGAACCCGCAGACCATCGCCGAAAATCCGAGAAGTCCGAACCCACGAACACTCGAATCCTGAACCGCGCCCACATCCTTGGGTGCCGAGGCCATCATTTCACATCACACCTCGTGCCAGGGTTCTTCTCCGACGCGAACACGACCCGCGGGTTCGATCTGCGGTACAACTTGCACGCTCAACCGGGCGGTTTCCCGAACATCGCGCTCATGGCGGTGAGTGGATGTAGCATGCTATGCGAACTCGCACAGAGGTTGCTCATACCGTGCTTTCCCAAGGCCCGCTTTGCGGGCAGCCGAAACACGATGACACTGGATGCTGGAGACCACATATGGCCGCGATTACGGCAGCTACTTGCGGCCGACGCAACCCCACTCATCCTTGACAACACCCAAGACATTGAGCTTTTTACACACGCGTGGCTACGAGCCAACATCTACGCGATGCACGAAGAAGCAAAACGGATACTGTCTGCCAAGGGGGTGGAGCTGAGTGCATATAGAGTTCATGCAAAGCAGACACAGCTCATCAAGAGCGTCGGCCCCGGATTTGCGGAAGGACGTGAAACTGTCCAACTCCAGGACAGCAACATGACGGTCAAAAAACATATGATCACGGCAACCGAGAACGCCTGCGAGCGAAAAGCTGATGACCGGCCGAGACTTCCAGCGCCCGACGGATTCAAACTCCCACCCCTTTGAGCGCCGCTCTCGGGCCGTCCGAGCATGCATGGCGTTCACCGTCTGCGCCTCGTGCGCGCGTCCCCCAACGCGGGTCGATGGTGTAGTCGAGTCCGCTCCAGACCGCCAGCTTGTCGGAGCCGGGGCCGTGATGCAACCGGAAACGGACGACTCCGGCGGCCCACGGTTCGGTGACTTGCCCAGGGGCTGGACGTATGCTTGCTCCGCGCTCAACTGCGCAAGGATGCTCGTCTACGATGCTGGGTCGCCAGGGGTGCGCTGGCGGGAAGCGGGGCCAACGTACGAGCTCGACCCATCAGCGTTGGCATCGGAGAATCCAAGCTGCGCGCCCGAGGAACCCCGCCCCATAGAGTGCAGCGTGGCGGTCGACCTCGATTCGGATGGCAAGACCGACCGCGTCTCGCCGATTCGTGGGCCTGACGCTCGGCCCGGTTTGGCAGTCGCATGGGGGAACGCGGCGCCGACAGAGGCGTTCTTCACCGAGGCGGGTGGCCATATTTCCCCGGTCGTCGCTCCATCACTCTGCGCGACGACGCTGCAAACGCTCCTGTACGAACACGACGTGAGCAACATTGATGAGCTCGAACCGGCGGCCATGTCGGAGGTGTTTCCAGCTGCCTCGAGTCACCCCACCATGCTTGGGTTCCGACTGCCCAGCGGCGCGTGGCTCGGGCTTGATGGTCAGCAATGGCGCGTCGCAACCAGCATGAACCGAGTAAGAGACGCGTCGGCGACCGCTGTGGCCGAGCCCTGGACTGCAGGAGAGTTTCCCCGCCGCTGCGCCGCTGCGAGGAAGATCCGGAAGAGACGGTACCGGGAGCACGTAGCCCTCCAGTGGTACCACTCAGGCGATGTCGCTACGGATTCGTGCGAGCTATTCCTCGATCTCGACGGGGACGGGGACGAGGAGGTTGCAGCGTGGGTTGTGGTGGACGACGAACCGGGGCTGCATGTTTCAGGCCTCGGTGGGAGGTCCGCGCTGGTGGGTGGCGGTCGGCCGTCAATAATTCCCGTCTTGGACGGCGAGCCAGGCTGCAACGTCGTACAGATGACGTTGGGAGACGTCTGGAATGCCGACGTCGCCCGCTGGGAAGACGATGAGTGGACGCTTCCCGACGGCCGGACGTACGCGCCGAGCGACCCGAACAGAGTCGGCGGAGATGCCGTTGCTCTCGTCAACGCACAAGGTCATGTGGACCTCCTCTTCGTCTCTGAAGGAGAGTGGCGAAGTATCGCCGTCCCATTCGACTGGCATCGCTACCTGGTATTTTGGCCAGCAATGAACCAGTGGAACTGGGTGCCAAAGCCACTGCCGTCCATGTCTCGTTACCTTCGGCCGAGTCCAGCACACCACTCCTGGGTCAGGACGCATAGCCCTGGGCCACGCCCCAAGACTGCCGAGCCCTTCTACCCAGGCCACTGACCACCCCGAGTCAACCCGAGAGTCCCGGAGAAAAGCGCTACCACAGACCGCGGAATAGCGCCCCGCCGCCCGCGCGTACCTCCAGCGTGCACCGCCTCGCACCGCTGACGCTCATCGCCTTGACCGCCTGCACGTCGGCCGTGCCGGCGGATTCGCTCGAGTACACGCAGGCCCAGCGCCAGACGCTCGGCGTGCTCATGCGGCCCGATGCCGAGCCCTTGCCGCCCGCGCCTGAGCCCGAAGCCGAAGAGCCCGAGCAAGTCGCCGTGAACGAGACGCCACATCTCGAGCTCGATCTGTCGTGGACCGAGGACGGGGGACCCTGCGCGTTCGAGGTGCAGGCGCACGGGTTGCCGGCCATGCATCGCGACGAGGGCACGGTCGCGTACCTCGACCGCACGGCCCCTGGTGCCGCCGACGTACCGCAGCCGGCGTGGTTGGTGGAGCAGAGCATCGAGACGCGCGCGACCAAGCAGCACGAGCTCACCGTCGACATCGAGGAGGGCTACGGCGCCGAGGATGCGAAGCGCTGCGCGAAGGAGCGCCGCGCGCTACAGCGGCGCATCCAGGCGGCGAACGAGCGCTTGGCCTCCTACCGATCCCTCCCGCCGCTCGACGTGGCCTACGAGCCTGCGCCCTGGATGGACGACGAGCGGGCCGACTTCCGCGCGATCCCTGCGAAGCTTCGTCCGGTCAAGATGGGCTACAGCGCGAGCAAGCTCGTCTTCCGCGTGCCCGGCATCGAGGTCGTGCACACGCAGCCGCAGGACTGGTGGCTCGACGACGACTTCTGCAAGAAGACCCCCAACGTGGGCCCCGTGTGGGCCGACCCGGCCACGGGCACCGCGGTGGTCCAGATGGACTACAGCAGCGGGGCCTGCTTGTGCGACGACGGCGTCTACACCGAGGTCGTCGCACTCCCGCCGGAGGTGTTCGAGCAGACGAAGGCGCGGCCGACCACCATCCTCGCGCAGTACGAAGGGGTCTAGCCCCCACGCTCGACCGCGACCACCCGCATCGTCCCGCCGCACGCACATCGCTCGCCCCGGCCGCGCTCGGGGCTGCCGTCCCGCCGCGTCGGTGCGCCGCCATCGAGCAGGCGCAGCTGCACCCCATCGCCCCTCCAGCGCACGCCCGATCCGGGGGCCAGGACGCCGTGCAGAGAGACGCGGCGCTGCGGGAGCTGTTGCACGAGCGTGCGGACGCGCGCCTCGAAGTCGGACTTGGGCACGCGCACGGCCACGGCTCCGTCGCGCGCGGGCTCCCGCAGCTTCAGCTGCACCTGCCCGTCGCCGACATCCTTCACCGCGACGCCGGCCAGCGGTGGCCGCACGAGGTAACCCGCCAGGCTCTCGGCGCCGCGCCGATCGTGCCCTTCGACCCGCTGGCCCACGAAGACCTCGGCGCCGCGGGCCTGGGCGACCTGGCCGCGTGTCGGGCTGCCGCCAGCGCGACCCACCCGCACGCCAGCGGACTCGCGCACGGACGGCGCGGGGTCGGGCAGCGCGCTCCGAGCCGCGGCACCCACGACCCGCGCGAGCTCTCGCAACTCGGCGTCGCCAAACCCTGCCCGCAGCCGCACGAACCCAGCGGCGCCGCGACGCGCGGGGACGAACACGCCGTCGGTGGCGATCAGGTGCACGTGCGCACGGGGTCGCAGATCCGCGCCGGCGGTGTGCAAGACGGCCAGCGCCCCCGCCTTGCCGCGCCCGTGCCCCAGCTCGTGCTTCGCCCTGGCCTCGACCGCCGAGACGACCTGCCGGACGATCGCGCGACGAAACGCCTGCGCGGCCTCGGGATGGCTCGGCAGTACGCGCGCCCATCGAGCCGGCGGCACGAGCACCCAGTGGCGCAGCGGCACGCGCGGCAGGCGGGAGAGGGCTGCGCTCACGCGCAGTGGCCCCCACGGACACTGAGCACACGGCGCGACGCACGACAGCGTTCGCGGCTCGACCGCGCCGCATGCGTCGCAACGCAGCCAAAGCCGGGCGACACACGGTCGCTGCGCGGGGGGATCGGGGACGGTGAACAGGCGCAGCTGAGAGTCGACGGCCATCACCGACGGTGGTCGACCGCCGCGCCCCAGCGTTGCACGCTCGTGGGGTCGACGGTCCTCAGGGCTCGTGGCGCGGACCTGGACTCCAGCCTTCTTTGTCGACGCGCGTCTCGAGGAAGCGCGCGAGGCGGTGAAAGTCGCTGCCGCGCTCGATGAAGCGCACCGTCGTCACCAGCGTCTTCGGATCGATGAGCTCGCCAAAGGGCACGTAACAAAGGTCGAGCTGGCCGCTGACGCTGACCATGTTGCCGTCGAGCCCCTCTTCGACCAGGCCCCGATAGGCTCCGATGCCCAGCTGGCTGCCCAGCATGACGTCGAAGGCGTGCGGGGCCGCGCAGCGGGACTCATAGCCGAGCTGAACGCTCCCGACCTTCTTCCTGCGGCCCGTGCGGGCCTCGTAGACCTCCGCGACCTTCTTGGCGATCAGCCGCCCTGCGTCGAGGTGGCCCAGCGAGATGTGACCGTGCTCGTCGCGCGGCAGCGAATCGATGTAACTGGGTGGGAACATCTCGGCCAGGCCCTCGGCGAGCACCACCGTGCCGTAGAACTTCCTTCGCTCCTCGCGAATGAGCATCAGGTCGACGATGTGCTCGGCCAAGCCGGAAATGTCGCAGCACGTGCGGCCGCCCTCTTCGATCGCGAGCGGCCCCACGATGTCCTCGACCGCGATGACCATGTGCGCTTCGCCTGCGATCGCCACGCCGTAGGAGAGCCACCCTGCCTTGCGCCCCATCGTCTCGACGATGAAGTACGCGCTCGTCGCCATGGCGTCCGCGCGCAGGTTCTGAACCTCCTTGGCCATGACGTCGACCGCCGTGAAGTAGCCGAAGGTGAAGTCGATGCCGCGGTAGTCGTTGTCGATGGTCTTGGGCAGGTGCACGATGCGAACCCGCTTGGCGCCCTCGGGGAGCAGTTTCTGGTACTCGAGCAGCTTGTTCGCCGTCTTGAGCGTATCGTCGCCACCGATGGAGATCAGCGCGTCGATGCCCAGGTCGACGAGCGCGCGGTAGACGTTGTCCAGCTGCTTGGTCTTGCTCGGGTCGGCGAGGTCGGCCGGCGTCTCGATGCCCTTGCCCGGGTTCGCCCGCGCGGTCCCGATGATGATGCCTCGCTCGTTGCGAAGTCCCCGGAGGTCGCGCTCCTCGAACACGCGGTAGTGCTCGTCGGCCACCAGCGGATGCGTCTTCGCGTCGTAGTCTTGAAGGTTGGTGTAGCCGTGAGAGAAGCCGATCACCTCGCGGCCGTCTTCGAGGAACGAGGTCGCCGCGGCGGAGATGACCGCGTTGGCAGCCGGCGCCGGACCGCCCGCGAACACGATGCCGACGCGCTTGATGGAGTCGCCCTTGGGGGAGCTCATGTCGGCCGTGATACCCGACTCTCGCGGCGCGCGGGAGAGCCTTCGAGCGAGCCGTTCCTTCACGGGAAAGGACGGCAAGCCGGTGGAATCACCTCCCCCGCTTTTTCTGTGCGCTCCGATGAGATCGAGGCGACGCCGATGCGCTAGGGAGAGCACGATTTCGGGGTATGAGGGTCGCAATCGGCGTTTTGGCGGAGCTTTCGCCGACGCCGCGGCATGTACGATCGTGGGGTCGCAGATCCGACCCTGTGCGATGAATTCGGCGATTCCATTGCAGATCGAAATCGCTACGATGCTCGCGTGCACGACCGAGCGCTGGCCGCACTTTGCCGGGTGACCTCCGAGCTCGCCAGCGACGCCGAGCTCGACACCCGCGTCCAGGCCGCCACGGACCTCGCGGTCGAGGCCCTCGGCGCCGACCATGGCTCGGTCCGGGTCTGCCGCGCCAACGCATCGCTGACCCCGATCGCTCGCTCGGGCGTGGGTGCCGGGACGCCGCCGACGCCGCTGCGCAAGGGACAGGGCCTGCTCGGCTGGGCCGTGAAGACCGGGCAGGCCGTGCGGGTGGCGGACGCGCCGACCGACGCTCGGTTCGAAGCACCCGAGCCGTCGAGCTTTGCGATCCGATCGCTCATCTCGATCCCGTTGATGGCGGACAGCCGTGCCCTCGGCGTGTTCTCGGTCTCCAAGGCGGAGCCGGGTGCCTTCGACGTCTCGCACGAGCTCGCGGCCACGGCCCTGGGACACTGCATCGGAGCGTCGCTGCAGATCGCGGAGCTGAAGCGCCAGGCGACGACCGACTCGATGACCGGCGCACTCAACCGCGCCGGACTGCTGCCGACGCTGCACGCCCAGATGAACCGAGCGCGTCGCGACGGCACGCCCCTTTCGGTCCTGCTCATGGACCTCGATCACTTCAAGACGGTCAACGACCGGTTTGGCCACGCGATCGGCGACGCGATGCTGTCCACGTTTGCGCAGACCGTCCGTGACACGGTCCGCGACTTCGACATCTTGATCCGCCGCGGCGGCGAGGAGTTCGAGCTGGTGATGCCGACCACGAGCGCCTCGGGCGGGCTCGAGGTTGCCGAGCGCATCCGCGACCGGCTCGCGCGGGCGCCACTTTGGTTCGGCAAGACGGTCCAGCTCCAGCAGACGGTGTCGATCGGCGTGGCGACGTGGGATGGCACCGAGGACGCGCGCAGCCTCGACCACCGCGCCGACCTGGCGATGTACATGGCCAAGGGCGAGGGCCGCAATCGCGTCTGTCTCGCCCCATCGCCCGCGAAGACGCCGACGCCCCGGTTGGTCCACGCAGGCTGAGATGTCCGACGAGCCGATCACCGAGATCTCCACCCAAGCGGGGTACGACCGCTGGGCGCCCGGCTACGACGCCTACGACAACCCCCTCATCGCGCTCGAGCAGCCCGAGGTCAGGGCACTGATCGGCGACCCGAGCGGACTCGCGGTGCTCGACGTGGGCTGCGGAACGGGCCGCCACGCGCTGTGGATGGCCGAGCGCGGCGCGACCGTGACGGGCGTCGACTTCTCCAGCGGCATGCTGGAGCAGCTGCGCGCCAAGCCGGACGCCGACGTGACGGTCATCGAACACGACTTCACCGAGGGGCTGCCGGTGCCCGACCGAAGCGTCGATCTGGTGACCTGCTGCCTGGTGCTCGAGCACGTGCCCTCACTGGGCGCCGTGTTCGCCGAGATGGCCCGCGTCACCCGCCCCGGCGGTCGCGTGGTGATCAGCGATTTCCACCCCGAGATGCTGCGCCGGGGCTATCACGCCCGCTTCCGCGAGGCGCCCGGCGGCCCGAAGTTTCAGATGCTCGGCGAGGCCCACACGGTGTCGGACTACATCATGGCGGCCACGCGCGCCGGCTGGAGCATCGAGCACGCTGCCGAACACGTGATGACCGAGGCGCTGGCCGAGCGCTCGCGCAGCGCCAAGAAGTGGGTGGGGCTGCCGCTGCTGTTCGTGCTCGCGTGCTCACTCCCCGCGTGAGCGCGATTCGACCGCCTCGCGCCGGGGCCAGCTCCGCCGAAGCGCGCCGACGGGGCCGTACGCCCGCGGTGGCGCGATCGCACCCCACGGACGAGGAGACGGGAACCTTTCGCGTCACCCGCGATCGAGGTCGCGAACGCGCGTGCAGCCACCGCAGTTCGGCAAGACTCGGAGTGGGTAGTATCGTGTAGGCATGTCGGGGGACATGAGGCATTGGGGTTTGTTGGTGTGTGCGCTGGCATTGTCGTGCGGCGACGATGATCGAGAGGAGGGTGGCCTCAACCCCACCGCCTCGGCGTCGATCACCCTCTCGGGCGGCTCCGCAGACGGCAGCGGTGGCGAGGACGAGGGCAGCGGCGAAGAGTCGGGGTTCTCGGACACGACCAACCCCACCGGCGCGTCCGCAGGCGACGAGGGTGGCGGGCCGATCGCGTGCGAGACGCTGGTCGACGAGGCCGAGCTCGGACCCCGCACCCAGGACATCATCTTCGCCGTCGACACGTCCGGATCGATGATCCAGGAGGCCGGGTTCGTGCAGCAGCAGATGAACTCGTTCTCGATCCAGATCGAGGCCGCCAACGTCGACGCCCGCATCGTCTTGCTCGCCGAGTACCCGTTCTTGATCAGCCCCGGCATCTGCATCGACCCGCCGCTGGGCTCGGGCGGCTGTCCCGACCAAGACTCGAACCCGCCCAAGTTCCTCCACGTACCCGACAGCGACATCGCGAGCTCCAACGCGCTGAGCCGCTTGATCGAGCTCTACCCCGGCTACGGACCTCTGCTGCGGCCCGACTCGCTCACCCACGTCGTCGTGGTCAGCGACGACAACTCGGCGATGCCCGCGGCGGACTTCACCTCGCAGTTCGGCGACCTCGCCGAACAGCTCGACAACTTCGTCTTTCACGCCATCGTCAGCACCCTCGACCCCGACGGGCCCGCCTGTGGCTCGTGCTGCGCCCTGGGTGCGTCGCAGGGCACCGTCTACCAAGAGCTGGTGGCCCAGACCGGGGGCGTCGAGGGCAACCTGTGCGATCAGGAGTTTCAGCCCGTGTTCGCCGCGGTGGCCCAGCAGGTCATCGGGGGCGCAGCGCTGGCGTGCAGCTACACGATCCCCGAGCCCGAGCAGGGCCAGACCTTCGACCGCGACGCCGTCAACGTCGAGTTCGAAGACAGCGACGGCAACCCGTTCCCGGTCGGACGCGTCGACTCCGAGGCCGAGTGCGCCGGCGTCTCGCACGGCTGGTACTACGACAACCCCGACGATCCCAACCGCATCATCGTGTGCCCGCAGACGTGCGACACGATCCGCGGCTTCGAAGCGGGCAAGGTCGCCATCAAGTTCGGCTGCGAGACCATCCCCGCGGGCTGACGCTAGGGCGGCGAGGCCGCGGCACTTCGGACCTGCGCGGCCAGGCCCGAATCGCTCGCGAACATGACCCCACAGTCCGCGAGAAAGGTGGTGTCGGGCCGATTGAGCGGCAGGGGGTCGCCCGCGAACGTCGTCGCGACGCACCCGGCCTCGCCGAAGCAGCACGCCGTCGCGGCGTAGTCCCACAGGCTCCCGCCACCTCTGCCCGTGCGCGGGAACTTGAAGTACACCGCCGGCGGGCTCGCGAGCACCGACCAGGCGTTGAGCACCGCGGCTTGGCCAACGTGCACGTCGGCGGCCCCCAAGCGATCGGTGACGCTGCGGTAGGCCGGCTTGTCTTCGAAGCTGTGATCTCCGAACACGCGCAGGGACCCCGAGGGGGCGCCGTGCCGCCAGGGCGTGCCATCCACCGCGACACCTCCGCCGCGCACCCCCGCGATGCGCTGCCCGGTGACGACGTCGACGATGACCCCGATCAGCGGTACGCCGTCGCGACGCACCAGCCCGACGGACACCGCCGGCCCTCGTTCGCCACGGATGTACGCGAGCGTGCCGTCGAGCGGGTCGATGCACCAAAACGCGGGCGCACGCAGGCGAGACCCATCGTCGGGCCGCTCCTCGGTGAGCAACCCCAGGCCCTCCAGCGCAGGCTGCAGGGTCTGCACGATGAGCGCCTCGGCTTGCCGATCGACCTCGGTGACCACCTGCGAGGCCACGTAGTCTCCGCCGGTCTCCTTGTGCTCGATGCTGTGCGGCCGGCGGCTGCGAATGTGCTCGGCCGCCACCGCGGCAGCCCGCTGGGCATGCGCGGCCAGCTGCCAGAGGCCCTCGGGGCTGGTGGGCACGTCGCTCACAGGGCCCCCAAGACCTCGCGGGCCAGCCGCTCGCTATAGCGGTGAATCTTCGGATGCCCCGGGCTCCACCCCTGCAAGAAGCGGTAGAAGTCGGTCCACGCCACTGGGTAGAGCGCGCGCCAGCTCGCCTCGAGCGCGTCGGCATCCACGCCGCGGACGGCAGCGCGAAGCTGGGCGAAGTAGTGGTCGAGCATGCCGGGCACCCGCGCGTCCGCATCGCGCTCGCTGACGCAGCTGCTGATGAAGTAGGCCACGTCCTTCATGCCGCACCCGCCCCCGACGTATTGAAAGTCCACCGCGGCCACCTCCCCCGGGGCCCCGAAGCAGAAGTTCGCCAGCTTCGCGTCGCCGTGCACGAAGGTGGGGAACGGAGCCTCCCGCAGCTGGTGCGCGAGCGCCTCCGCGGCGTCCTTGAGCGCGCCGCCCGGCAGCGCTTCCCACTCGTCGGGCCGCGTCTGCAGGTGCCAGTAGGTCCCCTCGGGCCACAGCGCCTCCGGCTCGGAGCCCAGGAACTCGGCGTGAAAGCGGGCCAGCCAGGTCAGGCAGCCGTAGAGATCGACCTCGTCCAGGCTGCCGCGGCGACCGTACCCCGCCTCATCGAGATCTTCGAGCGCCAGCAGCACACCGTCGTCCGTCGCGGTCGCGCCCAAGCACCTCGGCACGCGGCACGCCTGTCCGCACCGCTGTGCGTGCTCGGTGTACCAGGCGACCTCGACCTCGTACGAGCGGACCTTGCGTGCGTGCGACCGCGTGCTCGACCAGCCACGCGGGTGCTCGGCTGTGCTCGGCCAGCGGACGTGTTTGACGATCACCGCGCGTGCAGAGGCGCCGTCCAGGCGGCAGCGTACGATCGACCCGTACCCGCTCCACAGCGTCTGCACGACCTCCGCGCCCAGGACTGTGCGAGCGCCCGCCGTCTCGCAGACCCAGCGGGCGATCGCGTCGTCGAGCCGGTGCATGCCCCACTGTAGCGCCGCGCTACTCGTGACGCAGCGCTTCGATCGGGTCGAGCCGCGACGCACGAACGGCGGGGTAGAGCCCCGAGACCAAGCCCACGCTGACCGAGACCCCCGTCGAGAGCAGGATCGAGCTGGCGGTCACGACCGTGGGCCAGTCGGCGTACACGGCCACCGCGTAGGCGATGCCCACCCCCAGCGTAATGCCGGCGAGACCCCCCAGCAGCGAGAGGGCGAACGAGGTCAGCAAGAACTGAAACCGGATGTCGCGACGCCGCGCCCCAACCGCACGACGAATCCCGATTGCGCGGGTCTGCTCGAGCACCGAGGCGAGCATGATGTTCATGATGCCGATGCCGCCCACGAGCAGCGAGATGCCGGCGATGCACCCCATGACGATGTCGAACAGGCGCTGCGTCTGCCGGCTCTGCTCGAGCAGCGCCGCGGGCACCACGATCTCGTAGTCGGTCTCGCCGCCGTGCAGTCGCTGCAGCAGGCCGCTGACCACCGCCGCCACCTCGGTGGGCGACGTACCGTCCTGGGTGCGGATGACGATCTCCTGCAGCGGGGCGTCGAGCGGGTCGTGGTCGAACTTGCGCCAGCCGGTCGTCAGCGGGATGTGAATCTCTCGGGCCGTCGACGCCACGGCGACCCCCTCGATCGACGCGTCCTCGGTGCTCTCGGGCGCCAGCACGCCGACGACCTCCAGCCAGACGTCGTTGACCTTCACGTGGCGGCCCACGGCCTGGTCGGGGCCGAACAGCTCGCGCCGCGCAGCCGAGCCCAACACGGCCACCTGGGCGTGCTCGCGCGCGTCGCGGGCGTCGATGAACCGCCCCTCCCCCAGCCGCAGCTGGGTCAGCTCGGCGTGCAGCGGCGAGACGCCAAAGACCTTGGCCTCGGTCTTGCCCCCCGGAGCGTGAATGGCATAGGCGTCGACCTCGAGGCGGGGCACGACGTACTCGAGACCCGGCACCGCCTCCTCGATGGCATGCACGTCGCGCTGCGAGACTCCGATCGACTTCTTGCGGATCTCGAGCAGGTCTTCCTTCTCGAAGTCCTTGGCGCGCACGATGACGTTGCGGACGCCCATGCGGTCGATGAGATCCATCGCCTGCTGCTCGGCACCCGCACCGATCGAGAGCATGGAGATCACTGCGCCGACGCCGAACATCATGCCCAGCATGGTGAGCGCCGATCGCAGCTTGTGCGACGCGAGGTTCTCGAGCGCGGCGAGGAACGCGTCGGTGGTGCGCATCATCGCGGGCCCCCGGGCGTCTTGGGACCCTCGTCGGCCTTGGCGTCGTCCTTGTCGCCGAGCAGCGCCGCGGCCTCCTCGTTGGGATCGCGCAGCGCGATCACGTCGCCGGCCTCGATGCCCGCGCTGATGACCACCCGCCCTGCGCTCGCGGTGCCCAGCTCGACCTCCACCGGCTCGAAGCCGCCGCCCTCGCGGCGGTAGACGATCGTCTTGCCTTCGTCGTCGAAGATCGCCTGGCGGGGTACCACCAGCGCCTCGGGCTCTTCGACGCGGATCGTGGCCTGGACGCGCTGCCCGATGCGCATGGTCTCCGCGTCGGTCTCGGCGAGCTCGAGGGTGACGCCGAAGTAGTGCACGGGGACCTCGTGGTGCTTGGGCTGCGCGAGCTTGTCCATCTTGAGCAGCGTCGCCTCGTACGTGCGGCCCGGATGCGCGTCGACGACCACGCCCGCGGGCAGGCCCGGCGCCAGGTTGCCCGCGTCGGCCTCGAGCACGTGCACCCGCGCCTCGAGGGCCTCGACGTGGGGCAGCTCGGCGAGCTTCTGGCCCCGCCACACCGTGTCGCCCACGCGGATGGGGTCACCCCGCCAGTTGCGTTTGAGCACCAAGATTCCGTCGTGCGGCGCCTTGATCTGCAGCTTGGTCAGCCCCTCTTCGGCGCGCTGCACCTCGCGTGCCGACTGCTCCTTCTCGATGGAGATCAGGTCGAGCTGCTTCGAGGAGACGGCGCGCTCGATGTCCTTGACGCGCCGCGCGTGACGAGCCTTGGCCTCGGCGAGCTCGACGTCGATCGACGACTCGATGATCTCGTTGCGAGAGAGGATGTCGGCGTCATGGCTCTCGAACTCGCGCGCGACCTCGGCCTCGGAGTCCGACAGCGCCGCGGTGACGTCCCGTTTTGCGGCGTTGGCCCGCGCCGAGACCGACTCCTTCTTGATCTTCTTGTTGGACGCGAGCACGTCGTCCTTGCTGTCGGCGAGCTTGCGCTCCATCTCCGTCGCGTCGAACTCGACGACGATGTCGCCCTTCTTCACGGCCATGCCGTCCTCGGCGACCCAGGCGATCTTCATGGGCCGCTTCGAATCGTGCGGGGCGGAGATGGGCGTGGCCTCGACGGCGTGCAGCAGGCCCTCGGCTCTCACCTTTCGCACGAACGTGGACGCGGGCTGCACCTCGAAGGTGGGCACGTCGGCCTCGAGCGTCTCGGCGATGCAGCCGCCGAGCAGCAGCGCGCTTGCGCCGAGCATGAGGAAGCGTCGCCGTCTCATGCGCTCACCTCCGACGGCATCACGACCTCGTCGCCCTCGTCGAGCCCACCGAGCACCTCGACCTGCTCGGACGTGCGTCGCCCGAGTTCGACCGGCACCGCCTCGGTGCCCAGGCCGCTCTTGCGGTAGACCACCGGCCCGTCGGCGGTCGGCATGATCGCCTCCAGCGGCAGCAGCAGGGCGTCTTCGATGCGCTCGGACTCCACCGTGCCGCGAAACCGCATGCCCGGGCGCAGCTTCACGTCGTCGGTGGGTTCGAGCTCGATGCGGACCTGCGCCACCTTCAGCGGGTTCTCGGGCGAGGCTCGCCGCACGGTCCTGGAGATCTCGACGATGCGCCCGCGGAGCTCGACGTCGGCCTGGGCGTCGAGGCGAAGCGACACCGCCATGCCCTCGTGCACCTTGCTGACGTCGACCTCGTCGACCTCGCCCTCCCCCTCCATCGCGTCGAGCGACGCCAGGGAAAGGACGGCGTCTCCGCGCCAGGCCGTGTCCCCGACCTTCTTCTTCTCGCCGCGCCAGTTGGTGGTGTAGATGACGGTGCCCTCGCGCGGCGCGAGCACGGTCATGGCCTCGATCGAGCGCGTGATCTCCTCGACGCGCTGCTGCGCCCGGTCGCGTTTGCTCCGCCAGCGGCCCACGTCCGAGTTGTCGCGGCGCGCGGCAGCCTTCGCCTTGGCCTTGTGAAACTCGACCTTCTTGCGGGCGAGCTCGAGGTCGAGCTTCGACTTCTCGAGTTCGATCACCGCGGTGATGTCCTCGGGCGCGTCGGCCTTGAGCGCGGCCTTCTTGAGCTCGGCCTTGGCCTGGGCGAGCGCCAAGCCTTCGTCTTCGCGGGCCATCTTGGCCGCGGACACCTTCATCTTCAGCTGCGTCGCCGCCGAGTCGCGCTCGGCCTGCTTGGCGTCGAGGCGCTGCTTGAGTTCGGTGGTGTCGAGCATGAGCACGGGCTGCCCTTCCTTCGCCACCAAGCCTTCCTCGGCCATCATCGCGATCTTGAAGTTCCAGACTCCGGAGATCGGCGGAGGGCTGATCCGCTGGGAGTCCAGCGCCTTCATCTCGCCCGACACCTCGACGCCGATGACCAGCGGCCCTCGCTCGACGGTGACGGTCTGCGCGTCGGCGACCTTGGCAGGCGCCGCGTCGCAGCCCAGCGCCGCGGCCAGCACGAGCCCGAGCAGGCGCTTCACGCCGCACCTCCAGGCATGCGGACCACGTCGCCCTCGCGCAGGCCCGACGAGACGGCGCAGCGCTGCGCGTCGCAGGCCCCCACCGACACGTCCACCGCGGTGCCGTCCTCGAGCACGGCGGTCGCGGGCTCGCTGCTGAAGTCCAGAGCCGCACGGGGCACCAGCACCGCGTCCTCGACCACGATGCTCGGCACCTCGACCTTGACCGAGAGCCCCGGTCGCATCTGCTCTTGCAGGGCGTCTTCGAGCTCGACCAGCACCGCGAAGCCCTGCCGCGTCGACTTGTTGCCCGCGCTCTGGGCCACGGGGCTCACCGAGCGCACGAACCCCGCTAGCGCGACGTCGGGAAACGCATCGACCACGCAGGTGACCTTCATGCCGGGCACGACGCGCCGGTCGTCGACGTCGCTGAGCGTGGCCCGCACGAGCGACTTGGACAGGTCGGGCAGCTCGGCCACGGTGAGCCCGGGCCAGACGTTGTCGCCGAGCTGGAGCTTGCGGCCCTCCCACGGGTGCTTGCCGATGAGCACGATGCCATCGCGCGGGGCGACCAGCGCGAGCGCGTCGAGTTCGTCTCCGGCCGCTTTGTAGGCGCGCAGCGCTTTCTCGTAGGCGACACGCTTGACCTGCTCTTCGAGCTGTCCGCCGTCGCGCAGCGACTCGAGGTCGCGCTTGGCGGTGCTCAGCGCGACCTGGGCCCGCTCGAGCGCAAGGCGGCTGTCTTGGAACTCGCGGCGCGAGACCAACTCACGCGGCACGGTGGCGTCGAGCTCGGCCTTGGCCACGGCGGTCTTCTGGCTCTGCACCTCGAACTGCTTCTCGGCGACCTGCACCGACGTCTCGGCCTGCTGGGTCTCGAGGTCGACGCCGGCCTCGACGACCTTGACCTCGAAGTCACTGATCTTCTCGACCACCGACGAGTTGTCGAACTCGACCACCCGATCGCCCTTCTTCACGGCACTGCCATCCTCGGCCATCCACTTGATCGCGATCTGCCAGTTGTCAGTACGCGGGGCCAAGAGCTCGACCGCGTGCTCGGCCTCGAGCTCTCCGGAGAGCAGCAGCGACTGCGTGAGCGACCCGCGCTCGACCACCGCCGTGGGCACCGCGAGCTCGGCCTCCCCCACCGCACGCTGTGGGTCGCAGCCGAGCACCAGCGCCAGCGATACGAGCGATGTCTTCGCGGCCCGCATCACATCGCCGCCACTTCTTTGCCCGGGCCGTCTCCGATCACCTTGCCGTCGGCGAGGCGGACCGCGCGAGGGCAACGCGCGGCAACGTCGGGTTCGTGGGTGACGATGACGATCGTGTTGCCCGCGGCGTGAAGGTCGTCGAAGAGCGCCATGATCTCCTTCTCGGTGGCCGAGTCGAGGTTGCCGGTGGGCTCGTCGGCGAGCAGGAGCGAAGGCTCTCCGACCAGCGCACGGGCGATGGCGACGCGCTGACGCTGGCCGCCCGAGAGCTCGAGCGGCTTGTGATGCAGACGATCGCCGAGACCCACCTTGTCGAGCGCGGCCGTAGCGAGGCGACGCCGCTGCCGACGAGGCGTGCCGCGATACAGCAGCGGCAGCTCGACGTTGCGCAGCGCCGAGACCCGCCCCAGCAGCTGAAAGCTCTGGAACACGAAGCCGATGTGCTGGTTGCGGACCCGAGACAACGCGTCGTCGGGCAGACCCTGCACGTCTTCGCCGTCCAGCCGATAGACGCCGCTGCTGGGCCGGTCCATGCAGCCGAGCAGGTTCATCAGCGTCGACTTGCCCGACCCGCTTCGCCCCACGATCGCGACGAACTCTCCAGGTTCGACCTGCAGGCTCACGCCATCGAGCGCGCGGATCGTCTCGGCGCCCATCTGATACGTGCGGGTGAGGTCGACGACCTCGATGATGCTCCTTGCGTTGTCCATCCGACTCGCGAGAACACCGACACCGGGGCCCGAGGTCCGGTTTCCTCCAGAGCCATGCTCGCAGAGTTCAGGCCCGGGCGCTCGGATGTACCGCACATGGGAACCTTTGCCGCCGCCCGCCGTGGGGTCGGGACGCGGAGGTCTAGTCCCACTCGAGCAGCGCCGAGACCGTCACCACCTCGAAGCCGCGCCGCTTCAAGCCGGCCAGAATCATCGGCAGCGCCTCTGCGGACGACGCCTCGCGGTCGTGCATCAAGATGATCGAACCCGGCCGGGCCGCCTGCACCACGCGCTTGGCCATGGCCGCGGGCTCGCGCGCCTTCCAGTCGGCGGCGTCGACCGACCACAGCACCAGGTCGTAGCCCAGACCGCCGACCAGCGGGACGGCCGAGGGTGCATAGCGTCCGAACGGCGGGCGCAGGAGCGCGGGCGCCTGGCCGGTCGCCGCGACGATCGCCCGATGCGTGCGACACACCTCGTCTCGGATCTGCGACTTCCACAGCGATCGCATCGAGGTGTGGCTGAACCCGTGGTTGGCGATCTCGTGGCCGTCCTCGTGCGCCGCCGCGAGGAGGTCGGGCATCCGCTCGGCGCGGTCACCGAGCACGAAGAACGTCGCGTGGGCCTCGGCCCGGCGCAGCGCCTTCAGCACACGCGGCGTGTTCTCCCGGCTCGGACCGTCATCGAACGTCAACGCGACCCGCTTCGAGGCGGTGGGGTGCGAGAACACCTCGCGCGCATCCGGCTCTTTGGGCGCTCCGCCTTCACAGGGGTGCGTGGGCACGACGGCGGGCTGAAAGACCTGACGTGTGACGGGCCTGCGAGCCGGCGTACCGCTTCGCGCCAAGATCATGCGCGGGGGTGCGCCACGTCGAGGCGCCCGAGTCTCGACCCGCAACGTTGGTGCGGCGGGCCGCTGGACGCTCGAGGTCGAGCCGGCATACATCGCCGCCAACGGCACCATCACGGCGCACGCCCGCACGATGCCCGAGATCCAGCCCACCCTCCACGTGTACGAAGACGAGCCGCAGCGCCGCAAGAAACCGGTCGTCTCGTCCCTCTTGACCGCTGCGGTTCCGCAGCCCGGCCCGGCGCCCGCTCCCGGGCCCAACTCGTTACCCTCGCGCCGTGGCCAAGGATCTGCTGCTTCGCGAGCATCGGGACGGGGTGACGACCCTGACCATGAACAACCCCGACCGCCTCAACGGCTGGACGGTCTCCATGCTCGAGGCGCTCGGTGCGGCGCTGCGCGAGGCGGACCGCGACGAGGAGACCAAGGTCATCGTGCTCACGGGCACGGGCCGCTACTACTGCGCGGGCGTCAACCTCGGCGGCACGCTGAAGCTGGACCACCCCGCATCGCTGTATCGCTTCGTGCTCGAGCACAACGAGGAGCTGTTCGACCAGTTCCTGCGCTTGCGAACGCCGATCCTCATCGCCGCCAACGGCCCGGCGATCGGAGCCAGCGTGACGTCGGCAACGCTGTGCGACGGCATCGTGGCGTCCGAGAACGCCACCTTCTCCACCCCCTTCGCGGCCCTGCGCGTCCCGGCCGAGGGCTGCTCGAGCGAGACGTTTCCCAAGCTGCTCGGCGAGGAGGCCGCCCACCGCATGCTCGGGCCCGAGGGGTGGAAGCCCACAGCCGCCGAGGCGGCCGAGATCGGCCTGGTGCAGTGGGTCGTCCCGCCAGAGGAGCTGATGTCCAAGGCCCACAGCATCGCGCAGCAGTGGATCGAAGAGGGGCACACGCGCACCTACCCGGCGGGCTTCACCCGTGCCGAGCTCGAGGCGATCAACGCACGCGAGTCGAAGGTGCTGGCCAAGGCCTTCTTGAGCCCGCCGTTCCTCATGGCGCAGTACGAGTTCCTGTGGGGCAAGGGCAAGCGGCAAACCGCCCTGCTCTTCCTCGGGCTCGCCAAGACCCACCGCGCCTGGAAGCACCTGCTGCCCCCCGAAGCACGCACCTGAGCGGCGTGCGGCTGCGCTGCGCATGGCGAGCGAAGCCAAGGCCCTGTAGCCTCGACCCATGGTGACGGCCGCGATGCTCTTGCTGTTGGCGGGCGCGCTCGCCGTGCCCTCGCCCGAACCGCTCCCGGTGATCGGTGGCGACGTCGCCGAGGACTGCGAGTGGCCCGCCACCGTCTTGATGGCCGGGTGCAGCGGCACGCTCGTGCATCCCGAGATCGTGATGTACGCGGCCCACTGTCCCAACGCGGGCAGCGTTCGGTTCGGCACCACCGGCGGCGAGCGCAGCGTCTCCACCACCGCATGTCGGCGCGCGCCCGAGTATCCGCAAACCGGGTTCGACTACGCGTACTGCCGGCTGGCCGAGCCGGTCACCGACGTGCCCATCGTGCCCGTCTTGATGGGGTGCGAGCGCGACCAGCTGCCGGTCGGCAAGCCCGCGTGGCTGGTCGGTTTCGGCAACACCTCGAACCGGGGTGGAGGCTTCGGCACGAAGCGGTGGATCGAGGGCGAGGTCGCTGGCTTTCCCGCCGACGGCAAGCAGATCGGCATCTTCTACGACGACCCGAAGACCGGCATCTGCAACGGCGACTCGGGCGGCTCGGCGTACACGCAGCTCGAAGACGGCACGTGGCGCATGTTCGGCATCGCCTCGACCGTACCCGGCTCGTGCGGAGGCAGCTCGCAACACATCCCCGCCTGGGCTGCCGTCGCGTGGATCGAGGCCGACTCCGGCATCGACATCACGCCCTGCCACGACGCCGACGGAGCGTGGAATCCCGGACCGGACTGCGGCGGATTTCCGACCGCGCCAGGCAGTGACAACGGCCTGAGCTGGAACAGCGGCTGCGGCCCAGGACCGCTCGGCGACGACGCGGCGACGTGTGGGGCGCCCGCGGGTGAGCCCCAAGACCTGCAGGCCCCGACCGTCTCGTTCGTCACCCCGACCACGGGCCCCTACCCCGGCCCGGCGCTCGACACCGACATCGAGCTCGACGTCAGCGACGACACGGGCATTCTCGACGTCACCGTCACGTTCGCCGACGAGGTGCAGGCGGTCTTCGAGGCGCCGCCCTACCGCATCCCCAATGTAGTCTTTCCCGAGGGCACCTGGGAGATCACCGCGCGCGCGCGTGACTGGTCGGGCAACCTCACCGAGCAGAGCGTCACCCTCGATGTGGGGGCGGAGGTCGGCGGCAGCACGGGTGAGGCCGGCGGCAGCACGAGCGAGGTTCCCCACGACACCAGCGGGGGGACCGACGCAGGGCTGACGAACGACGGGTCCTCGGCGAGCGGCGACGCCTCCACGGGGATGGATGCATCGACGGGAGACGGTGCGCCCATGGCCGACGAGACCAGCGACGACGGCTGCGGCTGCAGGCAGTCCACCCCCACGCACGCACCCCTCCTGCTCTTGCTCGCGCTGGGCCTGCGCCGCCGGAGCCGCTAGAAGTCGTCGGCGCTGTGGCGCTCAGGCACGCGCTCGGCTTCATCGCCCCAGACGCGGTTGACCCTGCGGCCGCGCTGCACGGCGGGCCGCTCGCTGATCTGGTCGACCCAGCGTCGCACGTTCGTGTACTCGTGCACCGCGAGGAACTCGGCCGCGTCGTAGACGGCCCCGCTGAGCACCCCCGCGTACCACGGGAACGCTGCGATGTCGGCGATGGAGTAGTCGCCCGCGAGGTACTCGTGGTCGGACAGGCGCGTGTCGAGCAGATGGAGCTGTCGCTTGACCTCCATCGTGTAGCGGTTGATCGGATACTCGAGCTTCTGCGGCGCGTAGGCGTAGAAGTGGCCGAAGCCCCCCCCGAGGAAGGGGCCCGCGCCCATCTGCCAAAACAGCCAGTTGAGCGCCTCGGTTCGCGCAGCGCGGCCCTCGGGCAAGAAGGCGCCAAACTTCTCGGCGAGGTAGAGCAGGATCGACCCCGACTCGAACACCCGCTGCGGCGGGTCTTCGCTGCGGTCGAGCAGCGCGGGAATCTTGGAGTTGGGGTTGACCTCGACGAAGCCGCTGCTGAACTGCTCGCCCTCCATGATGTTGATGACCCACGCGTCGTACTCGGCCGCAGAGTGACCCGCCTCGAGCAGCTCTTCGAACATCACGGTGGCCTTCACGCCGTTGGGGGTGGCCAGCGAGTACAGCTGGAAGGGGTGCTCCCCGACCGGCAGCTCCTTGTCGTGGGTCGCCCCGCTCGTCGGCCGGTTGATCTTGGAGAACTTGTTCTCCTCTGAGGCGCTGGGGGACCAGACTTTGGGAGGTGTGTAGACGTTCGACTCGGACATCGCTCGCTCCGTTGGTCGGGATTCGGCGCAGGGACGCCGATTGTTACGCATCAGCGGTGCAGCTAGAGCGGGCCGTGCCGCCGCTCCCACACCGACTTCTGGCGCGCGTCGACCTCGGCGGTGGCCGCGGCCTTGCCCTTGACCAGGCAGGCGATCTGGTAGTCACGCAAGAAGTCGCGGAACTCCTGGGTGCCGTAGCGAGGCTTGCGCTCGGCCATGGCCTTCACGTAGCCCAGCCACATGCCAAGGCCACCCACGACGAACGGCGGCCGCGTCATGCGAAACACCGAGCTTGCGGTCATATAGGCCAGCGAGGTGCCCATGAAGTGCTGCCCGAACCCGTGGCGCATGCGGCCGGTGAGCACGCCCTTGTGGCTCGAGCCCATGGGCCGCAGGTGCACGAAGCGAAGCTCGGGCTCGTCCCAGCTGCACGCGATCCACCCGAGCATGCGGCAGGTGTGGCAATCGATGCCGTCCCACATGACCTCGCGAACGAACCCGCCGATCTCCTCGAAGCAGGTCCGCCGATAGAACTTGGTCATGCCCACGGACATCTCGTCGCCGCACTTCTCGCTGATGAGCGGGCCGTAAGTGCGCTCGTAGTCGGGGATGGTGCTGTGCAGGTCGTGCTTGGGGTGGGCGGCGTTGTACACCGCCTCGGTGTCGCGCTCGGGAAAGTAGGGCTTGCCGCTGCACGTACCGATGCGCGGGTCGGCCTCCATCCGCTCGATGAGCGTCTCGAAGTAGCGCGGCGGCAGGTCGAGGTCGAGGTCGAGCTTGGTGATGTACTCGAAGTCGGCCGGATCGATCTGCTCCCACCCGTAGTAGAAGGTCTCGATCACGCCCGGACCGACGCTGCGGCCGCCACGGTCGGGCTTGCGCACGACCTTGATGAAGTCGTGCGCCTTCTCGTAGGCCGCGAGCAGCTCGGGCGTGGCATCGGTGGACCCATCGTCGACCACCAAGAGCAGCTTGGGCTGCACGGTCTGGGCGATCAGCGAGTCGATCGTGCGCTGCAGATACGCGGCCTCATCGCGGCAGGGGCAGATGATGAGGTAGTCGCGATTCTTGGCGTGCTTGTCGGTCATGGCGCGACTCCGTGGGCGCGTGCGATCGATTCGCCGATGCGGCCGACGTTGAGGGCCAGGTCGAACTCTTCGACGACCCGGTCTCGGCCGCCGCGGGCGAGCCGGTCTCGCGTCTCATCGTCGCGAAGCATGCGGGTGATCGCGGTGGAGAGCTCGGTCACCGACTCGGGCGCGACCAAGAGCCC
The DNA here is from genome assembly GCA_024742475.1 of bacterium. Classification (GTDB taxonomy): domain Bacteria; phylum Myxococcota_A; class Polyangia; order Nannocystales; family Nannocystaceae; genus CAJXVA01. Next base: position 51,593 of record JANSYI010000033.1, read on the forward strand.
GCTGCCCTCGTGCCGGACGAGCTCGCGAATCGACGGGATGTCACCGGCGATCACGGGCACACCCGAGGCCATCGCCTCCATGAGCACCACGGGGATGCCGTCGCGGTCGCCCGACTTGGCGATGCGACACGGCAGCACGAACAGGTCGGCGGCCTGCAGGCGCTCGCGGACCTCGTGGTTGGGCACGGCCCCGGTGAACTCGACCCGGTCTTGCAGCTTCAGCGCGTCGCGGAGCGACTCGAGGGCCTGCGCCTCTTCGCCGCCGCCCATGATGGTGCACTGGAAAGCGGGCATGTCGGCGGGCTGCTTTGCCAGGGCATGCAGGAGCAGGTCGAAGCCCTTCTTCTCGATGAGCCGGCCGACCGTGACGATGCGGATCGGCCCGGGCGGCCGCGACGCGGGAGGGCTGAACTCGGAGACGTCGACGCCGCAGCGCACCACGGGCAGGCGGTGCTCGTCGAGCTCGCGCGCGCCCGAGTCGCGCAGGAGTTCTTGATAGAAGCGCTGATGCCACTGGCTGATGCAGGCGCAAAAGGCCGCCCGCTTCAGCTTGGTCTTCAGCAGCGTGCGCTGGCTGAAGATGTCGACGGCGTGTCCGGTGAAGCTGAACGGCACCCCCAGCTGGCTCGCCAGCAGCATGGCGACCGAGGCGGGCACGTGCGCCATGTGGGCGTGGACGTGCTCGACCTCGTGTTTGCGCGCCTTTTGTGCGGCGCCGAGCACACCCAGCGCCTGCCACACGAGCTTGGCGCGGCGCAGCCCCGAGATGTCATCGCCGCCCAGCGCCAGCTTGCCTGCGAGTCCGAGCGTGCGCAGCGTGCTGCGAGGGTGCCGGGTCGCCTCGGCGGCCGCGGCGGCGAGCATGGTGCCCACGCCGCGATAGAGCACCTCGGCCTCGGCGGCGAGCTGCTCGAGCGTGGCGCTGCCCAGGTCGCGCTCGGGGGGGCGAATCGACAGCGCGCTCACGTCCCACCCCGCCGCGCGCAGGCCGAGCAGCTCGCGGTAGACGAAGGTCTCCGAGCGCTTGGGCAGCATCGCCGCCACGTACATGACCTTGGGAAGCGTCCTCGTGGTGGGCATCAGGATCCGGCGCCTTTGTACTCGATGAGCGTGCCCTGCTGGTTGCGCACGCGGTTCCAGGCGTACTTGAGCATGCCCGCCGCCTGGGGAAACTTGCTGGCCACGGCCGAGAGCGCAAAGATTCGCGACTCCTCCGCCGTGAAGCCTCGTCCGCGGGCGTAGCGGTAGACCTTGAGCAGCAGCGCGGGATAGGCACCCAGCCCCAGCATGCTCAGCCCGCCCGACATGGGCGCAAAGGGCAGGCTCACCGCCGGGGGTCCAAACGCCCAACCCAGGGTCGAGACGACCTCCTTCTTGCGGTAGCCATCCTGCGCGCCGTGAATCGCATAGCCCTCGGCCCACGCGTAGCCGCATCGCTTGGCGCGCTGCCACCACTGGGACGCGTTGGTCATCGCCGCGTCGTGCAGGGTCATCTCGGCATCGATGCGCTCGATGGTCCAGCCGGCTCTGCGCATGCGCAGGCACATCTCGGGCTCCTCGCCGGCGATGAGGTCGTCGCGGTAGCCCCCGACCTCTTGAAACGCCCGCACGCGGATGAGCGCGTCGCCGCCACACGCGTCGGCCAGCCCGATGGGCGTGTCCCACTCGATGTCGCAGAGCTTGTTGTAGATCGATCGCTCCGGATAGCGCTCGCGCCGACGACCGCAGACGACCGCGCGCCTGGGGTCGGCACGAATCGCATCGAGCGCGGTGAGGATCCAGTGGGGGTCGAGCTCGCAGTCGCCGTCGACGAACTGAATGAACGCGGTCTCGGGCGCCTTGGCGAGCAGACGCTTCGCGCCCGCGTTGCGAGCCCGCGCCGCGGTGAACTTGGTGGACGTGTCGAGGTCGTGCACGTCGGCGCCCATGGCCTGGGCCATCTCGACGCTGCCGTCGGTGGAGCCCGAGTCGACGTAGACGACGTTGACCAGGCGGCCGGGGCCATCGGGTGCCTCGAGCATGGACGCGAGGCAGCGACGCAGCCGCTCGCCTTCGTTGCGACCGATCACGACCGCGCCGACGTGGGTGGGAGGCTGCTTCGACGTCATCGAGCTTGCATCGGATGCTCAAGCATCGGCTCGGCGATGTCAACCGAGCGCCGATGTCTGTCCGCTCGGTACAGGACGCCCGGCCGAGTGTCAGCCGTCGCCGGGCTCGGTCAGCTGCGCGTACCGAAGTGCTCGGGCCTTGCGGACTCGCTTCTTCGAGATGTCGACGCCCACGGCGTGCAGGCCGTGGTGGTTGGCGACCGCGAGGATGGTGCCCCGGCCGCAGAAGGGGTCGACGACGGTGGTGATCGTCTCGAGCCGGCACAGAAACGAACACACCGCCTCGGCCGCGCTGCTCGGCATCGCCCGAGACCACGTCATCACGCCAAGCCCATCGATCACGTCCGGGCTGGCCAGCGACGGCGGCACACCGCGGGCGGCGGAGAAGCACTGCAGGTGACCGTAGGCGGGACGACCGAAGGTGCGCAGGCCCGGCCGAACGCGGCAGACGATCTTGTGCCAGACGCAGCGGCTGCCCGCCGCCGCCGCCCCACGATGCACCAGGTATCCCTTGTCGACCCAGAACCCCTCGCGCTTGACGTCCGTCTGATAGAAGACACAAACACCCTGCGGGTGCACGGCCCGGCAACACGTCGCGACGGTGTCGGAGAACCACGCCGACCAGGCGTCGAGCGACATCCCGGGAAACTCGGACACGTCGGGTAGCGACGTCACCAGGGCATGCTCGGGCCCGAGGTCCTGCTCGGCGAGCCAGCCCAACCCGTCGCCGACGATCACTTCACGCTCCGGCACCACGCAGGGCGCGAGCGTGACGCGAAAACCCTCCGACAGCCAGCGCGCCGAGTACGCGCGGGCGCGAAGAGTGCGGTAGCCTGCCGGCTCCATGCGCGGCGCCCGTCCACTCGTCTTCTCTCTGCTCGTCCTCGGCGCCTGTGATGGCGAGAGCGACGACTCCACGGGCACCGACGGCGCGACGACGGCGCAGTCGACCTCGAGCACCGGGATGACGAGCCCGTCCACCTCCGGGCTACCCACGGCCAGCACCAGCGGCGCCGCGAGCACGTCATCGAGCGACGACGACGCGACCTCCTCCCCGCCCATCATCGAGGACTTCGGCGGCGGGGCCAGCACGACCTCGACGACCGGCGGGTCGAGCGGCTTCGTGGTCATGGAGACCTCGATGGGTACGATCACGCTCGAGCTGTTCAGCGACGACGCCCCGATCACGGTGGCCAACTTCGTCGCGTACATCGACGCGGGCTTCTACGACGGCACCGACGGCATGGGCGCCACGATCTTTCACCGGGTCATCCCCGGCTTCGTCATTCAAGGCGGCGGCCTCACCGAGTCGCTCGATGGCAAGAACACGATGCCCGCCATCGTCAACGAGCACGGCGTCAGCGGGCTGCTCAATACGCGCGGCACGCTCTCGATGGCGCGTACCAGCGACCCCGACTCGGCGACGTCGCAGTTCTTCGTCAACCTGGTCGACAACGCCGGGCTCGATCGCGGAGACGGCTACGCCGTGTTTGCCCAGGTCACCGAGGGCATGGACGTCGTCGACGCCATCGCGCAGGTCCCCACGACCGACTCCCCGCCCTTCTCCGACGTCCCGGTCGATCCGATCACCATCACGAGCGTGACGCTCGAATGATCCGCGTCGAGACAGACGCGCCGATCGTCACCGTCGTCCTCGACCGCCCGAAGCGACGCAACGCGATCGACCACGCCACCGCGGACGCGCTCGCCGACGCGTTCGAGGCGTTCGAGGCCGACGACGCGCTGCACGTTGCGGTGCTCTGGGGAGACCACGGCACGTTCTGCGCAGGCGCCGACCTCCAGGCGATCGCCGCGGGCACACCCAATCGGCTCGAGCCCGACGGGCGCGCGCCCTTGGGCGTATCACGCATGCACCTGCGCAAACCGGTCATCGCCGCGGTGTCGGGGCACGCGGTCGCTGGGGGCCTCGAGCTGGCGTGCTGGTGCGACATGCGGGTGGTCGAACGGGACGCGGTGCTCGGCGTGTTCTGTCGCCGCTTCGGCGTGCCGCTCATCGACGGGGGCACGGTGCGCCTGCCCGCGATCGTCGGACTCGGCCGTGCGCTCGACCTCATCCTCACCGGTCGCCCCGTCGACGCCGACGAAGCCCTTCGCATCGGGCTGGCCGACCGCGTGGTTGCACCAGGCGCGGCGCGGTCCGAAGCCGAGGCGCTCGCACGCACCATCGCAGCGTTCCCGCAGACGTGCGTTCGCAGCGACCGCGCGTCGGTCTACGCCTGCCTCGGGCGCTCCCAAGACGAAGCCCTGGCGGTCGAGTTCGAGCACGGTAGTGAGGCCATCGCCTCGCCGGACCTCGTCGACGGTGCGCGCGCGTTCGATGCCGGCAAGGGCCGAAGCGGACGCTTCGACTGACGCGGCGTGCTACGACTGCTCTGCGTGCGTGAACCAGGACCTCGCGAACTGTTCTTCGTGCCGCTCGGCGGCTCGGGCGAGATCGGCATGAACCTCAACCTCTACGGCCACGACGGCCGGTGGTTGATGATCGACTGCGGAATCACGTTCGAGCAGGAGGCCGGCGTCACCCACGTGCTAATGCCGAACGTGCGCTTCGCCCACAAGCGGCGCAAGCAGCTCGAGGGGCTCGTCATCACGCACGCACACGAGGACCACCTCGGGGCCGTCGTGCACACGTGGGAAAAGCTGCGGTGCCCGGTCTACGCGACCCCGTTCGCCGCGACGATCCTCCGGCGCAAGGTCGCCGAGGCGCACGCCGACGAGATCGACCTTCGCGTCATCGACCGCGACGCCCCGCTGCGCCTGGGGCCCTTCACCCTGCGCTTCGTCGACGTCACCCACTCCACCGTCGAGTCGCAGGCGATCCTGGTGGGCACGCCGGTCGGCACCGTGTTGCACACCGGAGACTTCAAGCTCGACGACGACCCGCTCGTCGGAGCCACCACCGACTACGAAGCGCTCGCGGCCGCGGCCGACGGCGACATCGTGGCGGCAGTGTCGGACTCGACCAACGCGACCAAGGCCGTCTCCAGCCGCAGCGAGGCCGAGCTTCGCGACGCGCTCGTGCAGCGGCTCGACGCCGCGGGCCCAGGGCGCATCGCGGTCGCGTGTTTCAGCAGCAACATCGCGCGCATCGACGCCTTGGCGAAGATCGCCGAGCAGCTCGATCGACACCCGGTCCTGCTCGGGCGCTCCATTCGCCGCATGGTGGGCGCCGCGCGAGGCTGCGACTACCTGCCTCCGTGGGACGCGGAGATCGACGCGCGTGACTTCGGTTTCCTGCCGCCGAGCAAGCTCATGCTGATCTGCACCGGCACGCAAGGAGAGCCCGGGTCCGCGATGGATCGCATCGCCCGCGGCGACCACCGCGACGTCACCCTCGAACGCGGCGACCAGGTCGTCTTCTCGTCGAAGATCATCCCGGGCAACGAGGACAACATCGCCCGGCTGCACAGCCAGCTGCGCGGGCGCGGCGTCGAGGTCGTCAGCGAAAAGGAGGGCTTCGTGCACGTCTCGGGTCACCCCGGACGCCCAGAGCTCCAGCGGGTCTACGAACTCGCCCGCCCGCGATCGGTCATCCCCGTGCACGGCGAAGCGCGGCACATGACGGCCCACGCCGAGCTCGCCGAGTCGATGGGGTTGCCCACGCTCGTCCCCTTCAACGGGGCAGTCGTGCAACTGGTGCCCGGCCCGCCGAAGGTGCTCGATACGGTGGAGCACGGGCGAGTCCGCGTGCCCGGACGCGAGGGCGGTCGCCGAGGACGGCAGCGCCCGCATCGAGCTCGGTAGCCGCGCGGAGCTGTTCGGCATGCTCTGCCAGTAGGTCCGCGGCTATCCACCGACGCGGTCGAAGAGCCTTCGGACGCGGTCCCCGCGACGCTCGAGCAGTCGCAGGTGGGTAGGAAGCAGGCGCTCGACCACGTGCGTGAGCGACAACGACGAGTACAGCAGCATGTTGCGCACGATCCACTCGTCGATGGCCGCGACGGCTCCGTCGGTGGACGACGTGCTGACCTGATCGGCGAGCGCGTTGAGGCCTCGCCGAATCGGGCCAATCTCGCGAAAACCCCAGTCCGAGTGCACGAACAAGACGATGCCGCGGTCGAGAAGGCCCCGGTAGAACGGCATGACGGCGCGAGAGAACACCAGCCCCGTCTCCTCGAGCTCCTCGTCGTTCCACGAGGCGTCGAACGACCAGAGGCTGCGGCCCTCGTCGTCGGCGCCTCGGATGATGAGGATGGGTGTCTCCTTGGGACGTTCGGCGATTCGGTCGAGGATGGCTTGCTCGACCTCACTCAGCGGCGGCACCGACCGCAAATGTTCACGCTGTGCCTCTCCGAGCACGGTCCGCTCCTGAGGCGTCATGACCAACACTCCGCAGGAAAACCCCTCGGTCTCGACCACGACGTGATCGAAGTCGAACGGCACATCCTGCGGGTCCGGCATGGCGTACGACTGTACGCCGCCACGTGCGCTCGCGCCAGGGTTCCCCCGAAGCAAAAGTTGGATATTCGGCACCGCAAGGGGGTCTGCGGCGCGTCGTGGGTGATCACGCCCAACGCACGACTGCGTGCCGATTGGTCTGCTCGATGGCCGCGCACAAAAGTTGGCCGGGCGCACTGAACATGATATCAGCATGCTCATGAACGACCCCAATCTCGTTCCTGAGCCCGTCAACGCCCTGATCGAAGTCTTCGAAGCGAAGCTGCCCGACGTGGAGTTCCCCGGCGTGAGCGCGCAATCGCTCCGCACCCAAGCCACCACCGTCGACGAAGCAGCACGCGCGGTCGCGGACGCCGAGGCGGCGCTCAAGGAGGCTCGCTCGGTGCACGCCGAGGCGTTCGCCGCTTTGCGGACCGCGGCCGAGCGCGGCATGGGCTACGCCCGCGTCTACGCGAGCGACGACGAAGCGCTCAGCGAAACGCTCGGCGCCATCGAGCTCAAGCCCGCCCGCTCGCGCAGGCTCCCCCCCAAGAAGCGCGCGCGCAAGCCCAAGGCCAAGCCCGACAACGTCGCCGAGCTGCCGCTGGCTGCCGAGACCGCGTAGGCTCGGCCTCGCGTGTCCGCCAACGCCCGTCGGCTCGTCGCCTCCAAAGCCGCCTCCGGGCTCGGCGATCTGCTCTGCAGCGCAAAGACGACGCTGCCGTGGCTCATGCTCTCGGCCGGAGCGCCCGCGGGGCTCGTCGGGCTGCTCGTCCCGGTCCGAGAGAGCGGGAGCATGCTGCCGCAGGTCTTCATCGCGCCGTGGGTCGCCCGCGTCGAGCCCCGCAAGAAGGCGGCCATCGCAGGCCTGCTCGCCCAGGCTGCCGCGGTGCTGGCCGTCTCGAGCGTGTTCTTGATCCGTGATGCGCAGCGTATCGGTGTGGTCGTCATCGTCGCCCTCGCCGCCCTGTCGGTGGCCCGTGCGTTCACCTCCCTCGCGAACAAGGACGTGCTGGCGCGCGCGGTGCCCAAGGGTCAGCGCGGCAAGGTCGGCGGCCGTGCGACGAGCATCGCGGGTCTCATCGGGCTCAGCGGCGCGGCAGCGACCCTGCTGTGGGATCGGCCGGAGTCGGTGGGCGTGCTCGTCCTGGTCGTTGGAGCAGCCGCAGCCGCGTTCACGATCTCGGCCTCGCTGCTCTCTGGCGTCGATGAACGGGACGAAGCCACAGCCGCCAAGCCCCGACCCAGCCTCACGCGCGCGCTCTTCGATCCTCGCCTGCGCCGCTTCCTCGCCGTCCGACTCCTGCTCGCCGGCGCGGCGCTGGGCGGTCCCTTCATCGTCGCGATGGGGCGGGCCCAGTCGCCCTCGCTGCGCACCCTATCGGCCTTCGTCCTCGGTGGCGCGGCGGCCTCGTTCGTCTCGGCAGGCTCTTGGGGCAAGCTCGCCGACGCGTCGGGGCGCGGCTGCATGGCCGCCGGAGGGGCTCTCGCTGCGCTGACCGCTGGCGGCGTACTCCTGCTCGCCCGCACCGGATCGGGCATCTCCGGGTGGCTTTGGGGCGCCGTCTACTTCCTCTTCAGCGTCGGCTACGTAGGTGTGCGAGTCGGCCGCAAGACGTACATCGTCGACCTCGCCCAGGGCGGCGAGCGCACGCAGTTCGTCGCCACGAGCAACACGGCCGTGTCGCTGGGGCTGCTCGTCATCGGGGCCGGCATGGCGATGCTCGGCTCGGCCAGCGCCGCGGTGGGCGTGTGCGCGGCGCTGTGCGCCGCGGGGGCCTTGCTGTGCGCCGCCCTGAGAAGGGCGTGAGCGCCCACCGACCGCGAGACCGAGCGCTGCGGCGCCCACGCGACGTTGCGGCTGCGCGAAGGTGACCTAGTCCGGGACCAGACGCCGACGCTCGGCGCACCCGCACATGGCATCCGGATCCAGCATCTTGCGGCGCGGCGACGCCTGGGCCTGCTTTGCAGGGCTGTTCTCCGTCGCGCTCGCCGTGGGCGTGCGGGTCTCCATCGGCACGGTCTACAGCGGCCACGAGGCACGACAGCTGCTTTCGTCCCTCGTCGACGGCGGCCTCTATCTCGCCTCGACCACGACCACCGCCTCGGCCACGATTCTCGCGCTCATGCTCACCGTGCTCGGCTTCGTCCGCCGAGTCGACGAAGACTTCGACACCGCGTGGTTCAGCCAGATCCGGTGGGTCAGCATTCTCGCAGCGACCGACTTCGGGTTGTCTGCGGTGACGCTGCTGTTGATGAGCGTCCCGGTGTCCGAGTCGAACGAGATCCCGCAGTGGTGGAACGTGGCTCTCTACTACACGACGAGCGCGATGACGGTCATCATCACCGGGCTCACCGTGAGCCTGGTCGTCATGCTGCTCACCGCGATCGTCGGAATCATCGACCGAGTCGCGCCCGCGGCGTCGGAGTCGCCCGACTGACGAGCCCCGCTACTCCACGTTGTGGAACACGGCCTGGACGTCGTCGTCGTCCTCGAGCCGGGCGATGAGCTTGAGGACTTCGTCCATCTGCTCCTCGCTCAGCTCGGTCGTCGTCTTGGGGATCCACTCGAACCCCGAGTTGACCGGCTCGATTTTGCGCTCCTCGAGCGCGGACTGCAGCGACCCGAAGTCGGAGAACTCGCAGCGCAAGATGACCTGCTCCTGGCCGTCTTCTCCGACACCGTCGGTCATCTCGTCGAGCCCGTGATCGATGAGCTCGAGCTCCATCTCCTCGCGATCGAAGCCCTCGGGCTTGAGGCGGAAGACCCCGCGCCGGTCGAACATGAACGACACCGAGCCCTCCGAGCCGAGATTGCCGCCGCCCTTCTTGAAGGCGTTGCGGACGTTGGCCACCGTGCGCGTGACGTTGTCGGTGGCCGCGTCGACGATGATCGCGACCCCGTGTGGACCGTAGCCCTCGTAGAGCGCCTCCTCGAAGTTCTCCTGATCGTTGACCCCGAGCGCCCGTTCGATCGCGGATTTGATCCGGTCCTTGGGCATGTTGACCGAGTTGGCGTTTTGAATGGCTCGACGCAGCGTGGGGTTGGCGTCCGGGTCACCTCCGCCGGCCTTGACCGCCATGGTGATCTGACGGGTCGCGCGAGTGAACGCCTTGTTGTTGGCGGCGCCACGCTTGAGGATCGCTTGCTTTCGGTTCTCGAAGTTCCGGCCCATCGGGGTGCTCCGTCGGCGCATCCGCCCCGAGGGACGCAGCGCCGTGCGCCGGGCAGAGTATCCCCGGGGGCACGGCCGCGTCGAGAGCCCCACCGAGGGCCCTCCTCGGGGGGCGCACAAGGCTGCTAGGCTCCATGGGTGTCCGACGCGCCACGACTCGACCTAGGGGAGCTCGAACGCCTGCTGCAGCGGGTCGCGCCGCACAAGAGCGTGGCCGAGGTGATGGGCGCACTGACGGCGCTGGCCACCGCGCCAGCGTCCCCGCACCCCTCCGAGTGGCTGCTCACGCTGACCGACGACGCCCGCTTCGAAGACCCCCAGGACGCGCGCAACTTCCTCACGCACGTGCTCGCGGCCTACCGCGAGATCGACTCGCACCTTCAGCTCGGCGTCGAGGTGGGTCCGGACACGGCCGACCCCACGGTGGTCGCCCAGTGGTGCCACGGCTACTTCCAGTCAGCCCGCGCGGACGCGAAGTGGTCCGCCGACACCGACGCGATGCGCAAGATGATGCCGCTGGCGCTGCTCGCCGGTGAGCTCGACCGGATCGGCTCCCCCGACGGGCCGATGCACGGCGAGGCCATGCGTGCGAAGTGGACCGAGGCGCTGCCCACCCTGACCGCTTCGTTCTACGCGCACTGGGCCGAGCTGCGGGACCAACATCGCCCGAAGCCGACCACGGACGCCTGAGGTAGGATCGGGCCGTGAGTTCGTCCGTCCCTCTCGCGTGTGGCTGCGGCAAGATCCGCGGGGCCATCGAACCCGCCTCGCCCTCGATCGGCCGCCGCGTCGTGTGCATGTGCATCGACTGCCAGACCTTCGCCCGGTGGCTCGGCAACGAGGACGCGATCCTCGATGAAGTCGGCGGCACCGACATCTACCAGACCACCCCCTCCCGGGTGCGCATCGAGCACGGACGAGAGCACATCCGCTGCGTCCGCCTGTCTCCCAAGGGCACATACCGTTTCTACGCGGGCTGCTGCCGGACGCCACTGGCCAACCAGGCCGTCTCGCCCGGCATACCGTTTTGCGGCATCCCTCACCGCTTCATGGATCACGACGGCGCCGGCGTCTCCAGAGACGACGCAATCGGGCCGGTCCGCGCCCGCGTGCAGGCCAAGGGTGCCACCGGCCCCGCCCCCGAGGGCTCGCACCACGAGATCGGCAAGCTCTACCTCGCCGGCGCCGCGGCGGGCCTGCTCTGGGACCGCCTCAGGGGTGGACACCGTCCCAACGCCTTCCGGGCCGATGACGGCTCGCCGATCGCCGAGCCCGAGATTCTGAGCAAGGAGGAGCGCAGCGGCCTCCGCGCCCAGTGCGGGCCGCGGCGCGCAGCGGTGCTACCGTAGCGGCGTGCGGATCTTGTACGGCGTCGTGGGTGAAGGCATGGGACACGCGACGCGCTCGAGTGTCGTGCTCGCGCACCTGCTCGCGGCCGGCCACGAGGTCCAGGTGATGACCTCCGGCCGTGCGAAGGCGTTCTTGGCCGAGCGCTTCGACGGCGTGCACGAGATTCACGGCCTGCACTTCGTGACCGAGCAAAACCGCGTGCGCCTGGGCAAGTCGCTATGGTCCAACGTGCTCGCGGGGGTGACCGGCGTCCCCCAGAACGTGCAGGCGTACTTCGACCTCATCGGGCGCTTCGAGCCCGACGTCGTCGTCAGCGACTTCGAGTCGTGGACCTACGTCTACGCCAAAGCCCACGGGCTTCCGGTGATCAGCGTCGACAACATGCAGATCATCAACCGCTGTCGGCACCCCAAGGACGTCACCGAGGGCTACGAGGCGAGCTTCGATCTCGCCAAGGCGTTCGTGAAGTCGAAGCTCCCCTTTGCCGAGCACTACCTCGTCACCTCCTTCTTTCGCCCGCCGCTACGCAAGGAGCGCACCAGCCTTCACCCCCCGATCCTCAGGCCCGAGATCCTCGCCGCCGAGCGCTCCGTGGGCGAGCACCTCCTCGTCTACCAGACCGCCGAAGGCAACGAGACGCTCGAGCAGACGCTGCGCGACACGGGGCTGCCCTGCCGGATCTACGGCATGCAGCGCGACCTCGCCGAGGACCGGGTGCTCGGCAACCTCGTACACCGCCCTTTCTCCGAGCAAGGCTTCATCGACGACCTCGCCAGCGCGCGCGCGGTGGTCGCCGGCGGCGGCTTCACGGTGATGAGCGAGTGCGTCTATCTGCACAAGCCGATGCTCTCGGTGCCGATACGCAAGCAGTTCGAACAGGTCCTCAACGCCCGGTGGCTCGAGCGGCTCGGGTACGGCCGCTTCGCAAAGGACCTGCGCGACCCCGCGGTGGTGCACGACTTCCTCGACGCGGTGCCCGGCTGCGAAGCCAAGCTGGCCGAGTACGCACAGGACGGCAACGCGGAGCTGCTCGGCGCGCTCGACGAACAACTCGACCGCGTTGCGGCCGGCGTTTGACGGGCAACGGGAAACCTTCGTCCGAACCGCGTGTCCGTGATGACGTGGACCGTTGGCCCTGCATACTCCTCGGTTTGTTCGCCCTCGTTTGGCTCGCACCGTCCGAGTCCAAAGCCTGAATCCCTCCGCGGGCGATCCGGTCGGATCTCGAGATGGGTGCCTTCGTTCGGCCGCCCGACCAGGGCGTACGCCGCGTCGGTCGTCTGACGAGCAAAGCCGCAGACGCGCCTCCGGGAGGCACGGTCTTGCTTCACATGCAGGCTCCGTCTGCAGATGGTTCACGGGTCGCATCGCTCGACCCGTCGTCGGGCCTCGTTCGCCTGCTGGATGACCGCGGCGGCGACGCGGGAGTCATCGAAGCCGGCGATCTCGAGAATCCCGCTGGCCTGAACTGGCTCGAGGGCGACGCGGGTTTGGTGTGGTGGGACCTCGACCATGTCTACCTGTCCACGGCGTCGCCCGCCGCCGTATCGCGTCTCGCCTACCAGATTTCGCAACCCGACGACGGGGGCCCTCCCCTCGCCATCGAAGACGTACGCGCGGTCGCAGGCGGTCTTCTCGTCGTCGCGCAGGCCTGTGCAGATCGCGAAGTTCGGCGTCGCGCCACGTTCGTACACCTCCGCGGGACGAAGGTCGTCGGGGAGACGGACCTCACGCCTTGGGCCGGCTTGATGCTGCGGGCGGCAAACGCCCTGCCCGACGGGCGAGTCGTGCTGGCCGTCAACGACCCCGAAGACGTCGAAGCCTTTCAGGCGCGGTGCATCCTCGACCGACGAGAGCAACCGGGCGCGCTCAAGACCTGCTGGTACCTCTCCCGCCGCTCCCGCATGAGCGCGGCGCGCCTTCGAGTCCTCCGTGTCCACGGCCCGGAGGTGGTCGAGGTCCAAAGTGAGCACCCCTGTCCCGGCTTCTCCTGCGCCGTTCGTGGCTGGGCGATGGGACGAGACTCATTCGTGCTCGATACGGGCTCGTCCCTCCTCTCCCTGCGCTCGGCGTTGGATCCCGGACCTCTCATGTCTTCGAGCGGAGGCATCTGGGCGCAGTGGCCATTGCCCCGCAGCGACGCGGGCTACATCCCGCCGCTCAACTCATCGTGGCTCCGCGGCCAGACGCTGCTGTACGCCAACGCGGAAGTCGTCGTCCTACGAGACATCGGTGGCGAACAACTCCGCACCTGGCGCTCCAACTCGAGGGTTCGTGCGGTCCGCTTTGCGGCTGACCGCGCCGCCGTCGTGGTGACGATGGTCGATGCGATTGCCCGATTGGACGTCGCCACGATGAAAACGACGATGCTCCTCGCGCGAGACGATGTGCTCGCTGCGGCGGACGTCCCCGAAAGATTCGAGTTCAGCGACGCGCGCGTGCTCCCCAGCGGCGCCTTGCTGTTCGATACCGCGTTGACGGAGCGTCCCGAGGGGCGGTTCATCGCCCACGAGTCTGTGTGGGTGGGGCAAAGCCGGGGTGGTTGCGAAGGGCCCGCCGCTCACCCAACCGCCCCCCACCCGCTCACGTCTGCAAGACTCCGCCAGCTCTCCCCCAGAATGCACTGGGAGGGCCTTCCGTAGACGCTTCACCCGAGCGCGCCGCGAACCGCGGAGCGAGACGGCCAGACCTCACATCGAGCGCGGGTGCGAGCGTGTCGCGCCCCGAGGATGCGTCGAATACGGCCCAAAACGGCCCGAATACCGCCGTTCTCGTGCGAAAGCGCGAGTGCGCGGACCGGCGCCTCCTTGCCCCGAGGGCCGATCCGTGGGACAGGGCGCCGGTGAACTTCGATGCGCTGGGCCTCTCGGCCCCAATTCTCCGCGCCGTGAAGGACGCTGGCTACACCGAGCCGACGCCCATTCAACGAGACGCGATCCCCCCTGCTGCGAAGGGGCGCGACGTGCTTGGCTGCGCCCAGACCGGAACGGGCAAGACCGCTGCTTTCTCCCTGCCTCTGCTTCAGCGCGTCGACGCGCTGGCCACCGACGACCCCTGCGTTCGCGCGCTGGTCGTCACCCCTACCCGCGAGCTCGCCGCCCAAATCGGCGAGAGCCTCACGACCTACGGCAAGCACCTCGAGGACCTCTGGCACACCGTCATCTTCGGCGGTGTCAACGAGAAGCCGCAGATCGCCGAGCTCAAGAAGGGCGTCGACGTCATCGTCGCCACGCCGGGCCGCCTGCTCGACCTGATGAACCGGGGCTTCGTCGTCCTGGACAAGATCGACGTGTTCGTGCTCGACGAAGCCGACCGCATGCTCGACATGGGCTTCCTGCCCGACGTCAAGCGCATCGTCGCCAAGCTGCCCAAGAAGCGGCAGACCCTGTTCTTCTCGGCCACCATGCCGCCCGAGATCCGCCAGCTCGCCGAGAGCATGCTGCACGACCCCGTCTCCGTGGCGGTCGCCCCCGTGTCCTCGACCGCCGAGCGCATCGAGCAGCACCTGTACTTCGTCGACAAGACCAACAAGCGCGCACTGCTGGCCGAGGTGCTCGCCGAGGACTCGCTCGAGCGCGCCCTGGTCTTCAGCCGCACCAAGCACGGCGCCAACCGCATCGCGCAGTTCCTCGAGAAGCGCGGCGTCAGCTCGGCGGCGATTCACGGCAACAAGAGCCAAGGCGCGCGCACGCGAGCGCTCGATGGCTTCAAGTCCGGCAGCGTTCGCGTCCTCGTCGCCACCGACATCGCCGCACGCGGCATCGACGTCGACGGCGTCTCGCACGTCATCAACTTCGACCTGCCCAACGTGCCCGAGACCTACGTGCACAGGATCGGCCGCACCGCCCGCGCCGGAGCATCGGGCATCGCGCTGTCGTTCTGCGACACCGAAGAGCGCGAGTACCTCGTCGACATCGAGCGGCTCATCGGGCGACACCTCGCGCGCATCGACGAGCATGGCTTCGTGGCCTCGCAACCGGCCCCTCCGATGACCGACCTCGAGTCTCGCTCCAAGGGCGGTGGCCAGCGTCCCGGCGGCGGCAAGAAGAAGAGCTCGCGCCGCGGTGGCGGACGCGGACGTCGCGGTGGCCGCCCGCGTCGCGCAAGCTGAGCTCCGTCGCGCCCATGCAGGGGCCGTTCAGGGCCCGCGAAACAACGCCGCCGGGTCCTGATTGAAGTACTCCTGCAGCATCGCGTACAGCTCGGGGTCGCGGTCCTTGAGCTTCGTCGGCTTCTCGAAGAAGGCCTCGACGGCCACGGCGAACAGCTCGGCCTCGTTGGTGCCTGCGTAGTCGCGCAGCACGTGGCGGTACTTCTTGCGCCGCACCGTCTTGAGGCGGTCGGCCACCACCTCGACCCACGGCGCCGCCGCGACGAACTCGAGGCCCGTCGGGAGCCCGTCCGCCGAGCCCGTGCCGAAGTCGAGCACGTGGGCGAGCTCGTGCAGCGCGACGTTGTGGCCGTCGTGGGCCTTGCGGAACCCGTGCACCAGGTCGCGCTTGGAGATCAGCACGGGCCCCTGGGCGTGCACCATGCCCGCGATGTCGCCTTCGCCGATCGTGTAGGCGTCATCGAACTTGGTCGGGTAGACGATGATGTCGCGGACGGTGGGCCACTCGAGGTCGGGGCGACCATGCAGCAGCATCGCGGCCGACGCTGCGATGAGCACCCGGATGTCGTCGTCCACGGGCGCCACGCCTCCACCGTTGGCGGGCGCGTAGATGGTCTGCTCGTCGAGAAAGACCTTCACATCGAACTCGAACGAGCGCCGCCCTGCTTCGTCGAGGCGTCCGTAGTAGGCGACGCGGCGCTCGAGGACCTCTCGCCAAGCGTCCGGGAATGGCGTCTGCGCGAGCGTCCGCCGACGGGCCGCCTTGCGCAGCGACGGGGCGAGCACCAACGCGACGGCCACCGGCACGGCCAGATAGGCCCACATTGGGGCGTCGGCCGTCACCACGAACGCAACGACCACGAGGCTGATGAGGCTCGCCGTAATCGCGGGGGCGAGGAACGCCCGAGGGCCGGCCACTTGCATGAGACGGGCACAGTAGCAATGAAGTACCGTCGTATCGACGATGCTGCTCGCACTCACCTTCGCCGCCGCAGCGCTGGCCCCGAGCGAACCCGAGGACGGCGCCGAATCGTGGGCCGTTGTCCTGCCGACGAACACGGAAGAGGACACGTCCGACGACACGCGGGCCTCACGCCCGTGGACGGTGCTCGCGTTCGTGGACACCGGCTACGCGTTCAACAGCAACCGCCCCGACAACCACATCTACCGGGGCACCTCGACGCATCCGCGCACCGATGAGTTTACCGTCAACCTCGGGCTCGCGGCGCTCACCCACGCACCCACACCCAAGCAGCCCTACCGGCTCGAGCTCGGGCTGCAGGCGGGCTCGGCTGCCGACGCGCTGGTCGCCGCCGAGCCCGTACCGGGGGGCGACGACGGGCGCTTCGCCGGATCGGAGACGTGGAAACACCTCGCGCTCGCGAACGCGGGCGGTCGCATCGAGCGCTCCGGCACCGAGATCGGCGCCGGCCTGTTCTCCAGCCCGATCGGCATCGGTGGGTTCTGGACGCCCTTCAACGCCAACGTCTCCCCCACGTGGGAATCGAACGCCGCGCCGTTCTACCTCGCCGGCGCCCGCGTCATGCAAGACCTGCCCAAGGGCTTCGGGCTGCAGGCGTGGGTCATCAACGGCTGGCAGACGATCGGCGACGCCAACGGAGCGCCGTCGTACCTCGCCGGCGCGACCTGGGCGCGTGACGACCTACGCTCGGGAGCATGGAACGCGAACGCGTTCGTGTTCTTCGGGCCCGAGGGCGACGACCTCTCCGCCGACGCGTGGCGAACGCACGCCGACGCCAACGTTGGGTGGAGGGGCGAACGGTTGGGCGTCGCGGCCGTGTGGGACTACGGCCAAGAGACCCGCACCGACCTCGCCGGATCCCCCGTGCATGCCTGGAGCGGCGGTGGACTGTTCATCGACGGCGTCGCCTACGACGGCAAGTCCGTCGACGTCGAGCTGGCGGCGCGGCCCGACGCTTGGTACGAGCGTGGCGATCGAATCTACGGCGTCGACCAGTGGCTGCTCTCGGGCACGGCGACGGCCGGGGTCTTCTTGTGGGACCACCTGCGCGTGCGGGTGGAGTATCGCTACGACCGCAGCACCGCCGACGCGGGGTTCTTCTATCGAGGGGCTTCGACGAGTGACACCTCGCCTACGCTCGCGTCCGAGCAGCACACCATCTTTCTCAACGCCGCGGGCGTCCTCCAGCACAGCTTCGGCCTTGGCAAATGACTCCGCCCAGCACCACGGCCGAGCCCGCCGCGCCGGGCTTCGACGCTGCTGCAATTCCCGGTAGCGCCGTCTACACCGGACCCGCCCGTGACTTCGAGGCGTTCGTCCGCGTCTTCGACTGGACCGCCGAAGACGTCCGCGAGTACGACCCCGCGACGATTGCCCAGGCCCACGCCGCGCTCGAGGAGGGCACCACAACCTGGGTCGACGTGGTCGGCGTTCACGACGTGCCGTTCGTGCGCGAGGTCTGCCAGGCGTTCGGTGTTCACCCGCTCACGCTCGAGGACATCGTGCAGGTCGCACAGCGACCCAAGGTCGAGGTCTACCCGCAGCACACCTACATCGTGCTGAAGATGGTGCACGAGGTCGACGGGGTCCTCTCGCTCGAACAGATCTCGCTCGTCGTCGGCGCAGGCTTCGTGCTCACGTTTCAAGAGACCCCCGACGACGTCTTCGAGGGCGTACGGCTCCGGCTGCGCAACAACATGGGTCGCGTCCGGCTGCGCAGCCACGACTACTTCGCGTTCGCGCTGATGGACGCGGTCGTCGATGGGTATGCCGGTGCGGTCAACAGCATCGGGGAGGCCGTGGAGGCGGCCGAGATCGCCCTCGACGAGGATGATCCCGAGCTGGTGGAAGGCCTGCCGCAGCGACTGCACGATCACAAACGCGAGCTGATGACCCTGCGCAAGCTCAGTACGCCCCTGCGGGACGCGGTCAGCACGATGCTCCACAACGAGGGCAAGCGCATCGCCAAGAAGAACCTGCCCTTCTACCGCGACCTTCACGACCACCTCGTGCAGGTCGTCGACTCGGCGGAAATGTACCGCGAGATGATCGCCAACCTCATCAACCTGCACATGGCGCTCGTCGGGCAGCGAACCAACGAGGAGATGCGAGTGCTGACCGTCATCGCGACGATCTTCATCCCGCTCACGTTCATCGTGGGCGTGTACGGGATGAACTTCGACTACATGCCCGAGCTCCATCAGCCGTGGGCCTATCCCGCGCTGTGGGTCGCGATGCTGGGCATCGCCGGCGCGCTGCTGCTGTACTTTCGCCGCCGCGGCATGCTCTGAGGCTCGCGCCGCGTGGCCGGCTCACAGTCGGCCGCGCATGTGCACGAACCGAAACGGCACGCGCGCCCCCGCGTCGACCATGACGTTCTCGAGCGCCATGTCGTTCTCCACGACGAGCCCCATCGAGGGCTGCGTCGCGAGTGGCCTGATGCCGTGCAACAGGCTCATCGCGGCGTCGACCGAGTCGGCCCGAAACGGAAACGCCCCGGGGAAGTCCGCGTAGAAGAGCGCGACGCCCTCGAGTTCTTGGCCACGCACCGCCCGAACGTGGACATCATCCCGTTCGTCGGCCGTGGAGAGCTGCCCCATCGGGAGGCTGTAGGTCGACTCGAGCGCCCGCCGCTGCTCGCCATCGGGCTCGAAGCTCGAGAGCGCTTCGGAGGGTGAGGGAAGCGCGTCGAGCAGCACCCACTCGAAGCGCACCGACGCGCACTCGTGCTGCACCGTCATCCCCAGGGACGTGTAGAGCCGAACCGCGGCCGTGTTGTCGGGCTTGACGTTGATCCGCCATCGCTCGCATCCGGCCGCCCGCATCGAGGCCTGCACACGATCGAGTAGCGCTCGACCGACGCCCCCGCGGCGCGCAGACGGCTCCACGACGAGGTGACGTACATACCCGTCGGTACCGAACACCTGCGCACGGCAGTAGCCCGCAGGCTCCTCGCCCAGCAGTGCGATCGAGGTCTCGGGGACGAACGCGCGGGTCCACTCCTCCCGGCTGGGAACCCGATCTCCGGACTCGAGCATGGGAAACCACCGGGCAAAACACGGGTAGTCCTCGGGTCGCGCGGGCCGGATCCTCAGGGTCACGCTGCAAGCGTACGCCAACGCCTGGCCTCGCTCCGCAGCACGGCGAGACCGGCCCGTGCGTCCGTTTCTTCGGGCGTGATCGGGCCGAGGAATCCTGGCAGGGCTGCTACTCTCGAGCTGTGCCCAACCCGAGTCGAAGGGGCCCGGCGAGCACCGAGCACACGCTGACCGACGCCGGGCTGCGACGACGAGTCGCGCTCGAGCCGGGCTGCCGCATCGGACGCTACCGGATCCTTCATTCGCTGGGGTCGGGCGGCATGGGCACGGTCTACGCCGCGTTGGATCCCGACCTGGCGCGCAACGTCGCGATCAAGGTGTTGCACGACATCCCGGGCAGGGCGTCGAGCTCGCAGACGCTGCTGCGTGAGGCGCAGACAATGGCCCGATTCTCCCACCCCAACGTCGTCACCGTACACGACGTCGGCACGCACGAGGGCCGACTGTTCGTCGCCATGGACTGGGTGCGGGGGCCTACGCTGCGGGCGTGGATGAAGGGGCGCCCCTGGGACGTGGTCCTGCGCGCGTTCTTGCAGGCGGGCAGAGGGCTCGCGGCCGTCCACGACGCGGGCTTGGTGCACCGCGATTTCAAGCCGGCCAACGTGATGCTGCACCCAGGCGGGCGCGTGGTCGTCATGGACTTCGGGCTCGCCAGGCAGGCCGACCACTCGGGGTCTCAGCCCTCCGCCGCGGCGCTGAGCGAGCTGACCAGCGACGATGCGATCAGCCGCTTGGGATCGGTGCAAGGGACGCCGGCATACATGGCCCCCGAGCAGCACCTCGCCTTCGACGTCGACGCCCGTGCGGACCAGTTCAGCTACTGCGTGTCCGTGTTCGAAGGGCTGTACGGAAAACGACCGTTCAAGGCCCGCACCGTGACCGAGCTGATCATGCGCATCAGCAGCGGTGAGTTCGCCGAGCTCCCGCGCACTCACGTCCCCAAGCGTGTCCACAAGGCGCTGCTGCGCGGGCTCGCCGAGCTTCCGGGAGACCGCTGGCCGTCGATGGAGCCCCTGCTCGATCGTCTCCAGCCCACGTCTCCGCGCACGTGGGTGGCGTGGAGTGCCGGCGCAGCCGCGATGGCGACTCTGGGGTTCGCCGCCGTGCCGCCGGCCGATCCGTGCGAAACGCGAGGAGACGCCGTCCGCGATCTGTGGTCCGCCCGCGCGCGCGCGCAGGTCCGCGAAAGCCTCGAGCGCGCGGACGAGCCCTTTGCTCGGGAGACCTCCGGCAAGGTCGACGACACCCTCGACGCATACGTCACCGCGCTCGCCGACGCCCACGACCAGGCCTGTCAGACCGAGATCGATGCCACCTTGCTCGACCGCCGGACAGCCTGCCTACGCCACCGAGCAGGCTCGCTTCAGGCCACCCTCGATGCCCTGCAGCGCCCCACGGGCAACGCCCCGGCACGCGCCATGAAGGTGATCGGACAGCTCCCACCCGTCGACGCGTGTCTGGACGCCGAGGCGCTCGCCCTGGAGTCCGAGCTCCCCGCGGACGAGTCCCTCCGCGCGCAGATCGAGCACGCACGCAACGCGATCAGCGAGGCGCGCGCACTCGAGCATGCCGGAGATCTCGAAGCTGCCCACGCGCGCGCCAAGGAGGCGCTGGTCCTGGCCCGTGACTGTCGATACCACCCGGTCGAGGCCGAGGCGCTCGCGGAGTGGGGCTCCACGCAAGATGCTCGAGGGGAGTACGCCGCCGCGGCCGACTCCTTCGAGGCGGCGTTCCACCTCGCGCGCGCCAGCCACCACGATCCCGCCGCGCTGCGGGCTGCGGTCGAGCTCGTCTACATCGTCGGCTACCGATTGCAGCAGCCCGACGTCGCCGAAGGGTGGCTCCGCAGCGCCCAGTCTATGTTCGGCCACGTGCAAGGTGACGTCGCGCGCACGTGGCAGGCGCGCCTGCTCAACAACGAGGCCACGTTGGCCTACAGCGCAGGCGACTACGCGGCGGCGGCCGAAGGATTCGAGAAGACCGCGCAGATCCGCGAGGCGCTGCATGGACCCGATCACGACAACGTCGCAGCCGCGCACAGCAACCTCGGCCTCGCGCTGACCCGGCTGGACAAGCTCGACGAGGCGCTCGAGCATCACGCCCGCGCCCGGTCGAGCTGGGAGGCCTCGCTGGGGCCGTCCCACCCGATGGTCGCGATCTCGGTGCACAACCGGGCGTACGTGCTCGAGACGATGGAGCGCTACGACGAGGCCGCGACCGAGTACGAGAGGGCGATCGAGCTTCGCAGGCGCAGTCAGGGTCCAGACCACCCCTCGGTGGGCCTCTCGCTCAACAACCTCGGCCACGTACGGACCAAACAGCGACGTCACCTCGACGCGCTCGCGCTTCATCAAGAGGCCCTCGCGCTGTGGCACGACGCCTATGGCCCGGACCATCGACGGGTCGCCGAGGCCCTCGGCGGCATCGCCGAGTCCCTTCGCGCGCAGGGCCGCCTCGAAGAGTCGCATCGGTTCGCCGACCGAACGCTCTCGACGCTCGAGCGCGTCGTGGGCATCGACCACCCCGACTACGCCGAGTCGCTGTGCGTGCTGGCCGAGATTCAGATCGCCGAGTCCGACGTCCGAGGTGCGCGCCGAAACCTCGAGCGGGCGCGCGGGTTGTTCAGCGACGCGTGGGGTGCCGAGAACGAGCGCGTCGGTCGCATCGACGCCCAGCTCGCCCAGCTCGCCCAGTTGGCCCGCCCCGACTGACCCTCTCAGCGTGGCGGAACCGGTCGGTCTCGGTCGGACCACCAGCCGTCGGGCACCACGAACGCCCGCTGCACCGCATCGTCGACGCGCCCCACGAACTTCGGCCGCGAAAGCCCCTGGGCCAGCACCGAGGCGGGTCGGGTCGGCGCCAGCTGAACGTGCTCGGGGCTGAGCCACCACGGCTTGTCCAGCTCGGCCCACGGCTGGTCTTCGAAGCGCTGGGCGAAGTCGGCGGCGTAGTACCAGCGGCCGTGCGCCGCGTTGCGTTCGGCCCCACGGGGGAGGCGCACGTCTTGCGGCGGGGAGAACAGCGCGCCCAGGAGCAGCACCTCGCTCTGCGCGGGAAACGGCAGGTCCTCGGGCCACGCACCCTGGGCGCGGGCCCGCTCGGGGAGCGTCAGCTGGCGGTTGGCCAGGTGTGCCAGCTTCAGGTCGAGGCGGTCGCGACGGCCCGGGCCGATCCACGCGGACGGGTCATCGCCAGCGTCGGCGGCGAGGTAGAACTTCACCGCGACCTCGCGATGCACGACCCGTCCCCCGTGGCGGTAGAGCACATCGAGCTCTCCAAGCGTATCGCCGCCGTGCCGGATGGCTCGGTTTGCCGCGAGCACCTCGACGCCCTCGGCGGCATGCAATGCGGCCAGATGCACGCGCTCGAACCACCGCCCGACCTGCCGGACCGGTTCGCAGCCGGCACCCACGCCCGGTCCCGCGTGCCGGGCCGTCGCGGCAGCGGCCCCGTGCTCGGACCAGAACGACGGCGTCATCAACGGCGTTGCAGCCGCCAACCACGCGAGGTCGAGCTCCAGCGGGGTGTGCACCCGCGTACCGTAGCAGGCTGGTATCGTCCGCGGCTGAAGGCCCGCCATGTCTCGACACGCTCTCACGCTCGGTCTCGCTGCAACCCTGTGCGCCTGCGCCAACACGCCGAGCCCCGCCTCCGATGCTCGGCCGCCGGCCTCCGCGGACAGCTCGACACAGACCCAAAACCCGCTCCTCGCCGAGTGGACGGGACCCTACGGAGGCGTCCCCGCCTTCGGCGAGATGGACCTGTCCGATGTCGAGCCCGCCGCGACGCAGGCCATCGCGGCCCACCTCGCCGAGCTCGACGCGATCGCGAACAACGACGAGCCGCCGACGTTCGAGAACACGATCGTCGCAATGCAGGGCGCCGGCGAGGCGATGGAGCGGCTGCAGGTCTACATGGGGATCTGGTCGAGCAACATGTCGACCCCGCAGTCGCGGGAGATCTTCGGCCGGCTCGCGCCGAAGCTCTCCGAGTACCGCACAAAGATCGTTCAGAACGCGCCGCTGTTCGCCCGCATCAAGGCGGTCAAAGAGAGCCCCGCGCTTGCGAAGCGCTCCGCACGAGAGCAGCGACTCGTCACTTTGGTCTACAACCGGTTCGCGCGGCAGGGCGCCGACCTCGACGCGGAAGGCAAGGCTCGCTACGCGCAGATTCAAAGCCGCCTCGCCGAGCTGCACGACGCGTTCGGCAACAACGTGCTCGCCGACGAAGAGCGCACCATCGAGCTGGGCCCCGAAGACCTCGGCGGCCTGCCAGAGTCGTTCAAGACGGCGATCAAGAAGGACGGCGAGGACGTCTGGGTGCTGCCCAACACGCGCTCGGCGATGGACCCGTTCCTCACCTACTCCACCGAGCGCCCGCTGCGAGAGAAGGTCTGGCGCGAATACTACAGCCGCGGAGACCACGGGGACGAGCACGACACCAACGCGCTCATCACCGAGATCCTGGGGCTCCGTCACGAACGCGCCCGGCTGCTGGGCTACGACAACTTCGCCTCGTGGCGCCTCGAGGACCGCATGGCCAAGACGCCAGCGCGCGCCCGGGAGCTGATGATGAAGGTGTGGCCTGCCGCGATCGCGACCGCAAAGGACGAGGTCGCCGCCATGCAGAAGCTCGCCGACGCTGAAAAGGCCGGCATCACCATCGAGCCGTGGGACTACCGCTACTACGCCGAGAAGGTCCGCCAGAAGACCTATGCGCTCGACTCCGACGAGGTGAAGCAGTACCTGCAGCTCGAGCAGCTGCGAGAGGCCATGTTCATGGTCGCCGGAGAGCTGTTCGGGTTCGCCTTCACACCCGTCCCCGAGGGCACCGTGCCCGTCTTCCACCCCGACGTGAAGGTCTGGGAGGTCACCGACGCCGCCTCGGGCGAGCACATTGGGCTGTGGTACCTCGACCCGTTCGCGCGGCCCGGCAAGCGCTCGGGCGCGTGGGCTTCGACCTACCGTTCGAGCCACACCTACGACGGCAAGGTCACCGTCTTGGTGTCCAACAACTCGAACTTCATCAAGGCACCGCCGGGCCAGCCGGTGCTCGTCTCCGCCGACGACGCTTCCACCTTCTTTCACGAGTTCGGCCACGCGTTGCACTCGCTGAGCAGCAATGTCGAGTACCCGGGGCTTGCAGGGGGCGTTCGGGACTACACCGAGTTCCAGTCGCAGCTGCTCGAGCGCTGGCTCTTCACCGACGCGGTGATCAACGAGTTCTTGCGCCACACCGAGACGGGCGAGCCCATGCCCAAAGCGCTGGTCGAGAAGATCCGCAAGGCGTCGACGTTCAACCAAGGCTTCTCCACCACCGAGTATCTCGCCTCGGCGATGATGGACCTCGAGCTGCACACGATCGATCCGGCCGGGCTCGACCCCGACACCTTCGAGCGAGAGACGCTGGCAAAGTGGGGCATGCCCAAGGAGATCGTGATGCGGCACCGAACCCCGCACTTCGGACATGTGTTCTCGGGTGAAGGCTACGCCGCCGGCTACTACGGCTACCTGTGGGCCGACGTGCTCACCTCCGACGCGGCCGAGGCGTTCGCCGAAGCCAAAGGCGGGTTCTACGACGAGGCGGTGGCGAAGAAGCTCGTCGAGCACTTGTTTGCGCCGCGCAACGCCGTGGACCCCGCCGAGGCGTACCGCGCGTTCCGAGGCCGTGACGCCGACGTCAGCGCCTTGATGCGCGACCGCGGGTTCTCGAAGTAGCCGCCGCGGCGAAGAGCACGAGCATCCACCACGAGGGCCGGCCTCCCCCCGCGCGACAGCCCGCCGAGCTGCCCGAAGCTGCCGCGCCCGAGCTCGAGCCCTCCGCCGAGGTGCTGCTGCCCCCCTCGGGGCTCTGCCCGCTCGTCGTGCCGCCGCTGGTCGTGCCCGACTCGGACGCCGTCCCGCCTCCCACCTCGCCCGAGCTGCCGTCCTCGCCCCCGGTGGTGTCCGGCGGCACGTAGCCCACCTCGATGACGACCGGCGCGGAGCTGCCCTCCAGCGCCCAGATGCTCGAGCCCACCGCCACCACCTCCCACGTGCCGACCGGAAAGACGACCTCGGCGAACGAGAACGGCGGTACGTCGTCGACCAGCGGCTGCAGCTCGCCGTTGATCGACAGCTGCACGAACGCGGTGTCGTCACTGGCCGCGACGTCGATGGTGGTCGTGAACGTCTGCGCTTCGGTCTGGGTAGCGCCAGGGCTTTCGATGGAGAGCGTCGGCGGCTCGGTCGGGGGCACGAGCGCAGCCGCGATTGCAGCGGGGGCCTGGGGCAGCGGACCGATCTGCCCGGTGTCGCCTTCGGGCTGTGGCAGCCCCGTCCCCCGCAACACCGCGCGCATCTGCTGCGACGTCAGGGGCGGGCCGCCGGCGGCCTTGACCGCGTCTTGCACGAGCGCGGCCACCCCCGCGACCGTCGGCCCGGCGGAGCTCGTGCCGTTGAACGAGGATGTGTACGCCTGGTTGGGGTCGTCCCCGTAGCTGGCGTACTGCCCGTAGCCGGTGGTGAACACGTCCTGTCCCCAGCCCTGAACGTCGAGCCGCTCGCCGTAGGTGCTGAAGCCGAGGCGCTCGCGCGTGCCGGGCCGCCCGGCGCCCACCATGATCGCACCCGAGTCGCCGCGGTCGCGGTAGTAGGCGAGCTCGTCTCGGTCGAGGTCGAGGTCGCCGTTGCCTGCCGTCGCCACGACGACCGCGCCGGCGTCGGTCACCATCCGCGTCGCCAGCCACACCGACTCGGTCAGCTCGGCCGGACCGAACTCTCCCACGGTGTTCTCGCCCACCTGCATCTCGAGCAAGATGACGTCGCCGACGTCACCATCGGCCGCGGCGGCGATGATCGCTTCGGGGCGTCGCGAGCCACTCTCCACGGTCAGCTCGGGGTACACACCGAGCGTCGAGTCGGGGGCGATGCCCGTGACGCCGTAGCCGTTGTCGCCGGCGATCAAGACCCCGGCCACCGCGGTGCCGTGGTTGCCGTCGGTAATGCCCTCGAGTGCCGCGAAGTCGGGCGTCTGACCGGGCTCAGGGACCAGCGAGCCCTCGTTCCACTCCTCGTGCTCGACGAGCCACGCGTACTCGATGTCGGCCAGCCGCACGCTCGCGCCCCGGTAGCCCAGGGCCCACGCTCCGACGGCGTCCACGCCCGGGTCGGGGCCGAGGTAGCCTTGCAACGCGGTCAGGTCGGGGGTGGGCGGCGCGATGTCCAGCGGAGGTGGCGGCGGCACCCGTGGGCTGAGGCTGACGAATTCGACGTCGTGCCGCGCCTGCAGGGCACGCGCATCCTCGAGCGTGGCGCCCTGCACCTCGAACAGACCCAGCAGGTCCGGCTGCGCGCGCCCAGTACGGGCGAGCGCGCGGGCGGCCACCCGCTCGAGTGAGGGCACGTCGTCGAAGACGGGCCGCAGGGTCAGACCCCGGGCGTCGAGCCACCGCCGGAGCCCCTCCAGGTCGATGCCAGCCTCGCTGTGCAAGCGCCCAGCCGGATCGAGCCGAGCACGGGCGGCGTCGGAGAACTTCACCACGGTGCGATGGGGGTCTGCGCCTGCGACCAGTGGCCGCTTGGCCAGCGGGGCCCTCGGTCGCGCGGCGGCCGCGGGTCCAGCGAGCAGCCCCATGCTCGCGACGACGAGGACCGCCCACCCACGAGACGACATGCGGGAAGTCTAGCGTGCGCGCGCCACGGCCGCGATCGAAGGGATGGATCGGCGCCGCACCCCGACCCACCACGGCAGAAGCCCGCGGCTCGAAGGAGCGCGCGGGCTTCGAAGCGCCGGCGAGGTGCGGTCAGTTGCCGAGGGCGGTCTCGGTCTCTACGACGCGTAGATGGGCCGCTCGCGGCACGGTCGGGACCGTCTGGGGGGCTTGCGCGTCGTCCGCTGCGTCGCAGTCGACGCGCTTGAGGATCCAGACACCGTGCTCGACGCAGAACTCGCTTCGGTATTCCCGCATTGCTCGTCCACTGTACGGACCGCGTCCCAAAAATCCATGACGGTCTGATTTCACGGCCGCGGCCGGGCCGCCCACGGGCTCAGTCCGCGGGCCCGAAGACCTTCGTGAACAGCTCCTCGTTGAAGCCCACGAGCAAGGTCTTGCCGACCCTGAGGGTGGGTGCACGCAGGTTGCCCGTGGGCCCGAGCATCGCGTCGGCGGCCTCGGATGACTGCAACGCGTCGCCCTTGAATGTCGTCAGCTTCTTCCCTTTCGCCACGTGCAGCGCCGTCGATTCGGCGAGCATCGACTCGGCAACGTCGCGGCCGAGCTTGCGGCTGGCCGGTACCTTCTCTTGGGCCTCGAGCCCTCTTGCGTCCATGAACTTGGACGCTCGCGTGCAGCTCGTTCAGCCGTTGCGGTGGTAGTGCCACTGGATCTTCTTTGCCATGCGGGTCTCCTTCGGGGGCCCTTGTAGCAGAGAAGACGCCGCTACAACGCGTCGCAATCGCAGCCCCACGACTCGGGCAGCGACGGGCAGGTGACCTGCGCGATGGCGCGGTGACCTTCGGAGTTGGGGTGGATGTAGTCGAACCCGCGCAGCTCGGGGCGCATGAAGAAGCGCGGCACTGCGGCCGCCCGCTCGGCGTCGGCCGCGAGCGCCGCCTCGTACGCCTCGGGCTCGAGATCGGCGTGCGCCTTCTTCCAGCTTCGGTCCTTCTCCAGCAGCCGACGCATGGTCTCGACGTCGCGAAGCTCGGCCAGCTCGTCTCGGAGCGCGGAGTCGTAGAGGTCGATGCCGATGTCGACCACCTCGGACGGCGACCAGTCGTCGTCGGCCTCGACGGTGCGCTTGGCGGCGTAGCGACCCAGCGCGGCCTGGGGCTCATTGCGCCCCATGACGTAGTCGACGACCAGCTGCGTGGCGTCGCGCTTGGCCAGGCCGTCCAGCCCCTTGAACTTGCTCAAGCCGTCCCTGCCCCACGGCTGCGGGCTGAGCACGACCGCCTTCATGCCGACCCCGTGGGCGAGCTCGACCAACCCCTTGATGTAGTGGTTGGTCATCTCGGGCATGCCGATGCTGTTGACCCCGGTCGCCACGATCGCCCAGTGCTCGTACTCCTCGGCGCGCAGGTTGATGTAGCGGTTCTTGAGCACCTGCCCTCGAAAGCGCTGCTTCATCTGCAGCGCGCCGATGCCCGTCTTCGAGAGGTTGCGAACCTCGACGTTCTCGCACACGCCACCGATGCGCTTGTGGAAGGAGTCTCCCGCAAACGCACCGATCGAGCCGGCGATCACCGTGACCTTGACCGGCTTGTCCGCCTTCTTCCAGCGCCACGTCGGCGCCGGCTCTTCGCTTTCGGGGATGGGCGGGGTGGCGGCGAGTGCCGTCGCGAGACCGAGCGGGCCGAGCAGGGAGAGAGCCACCGAGGCAGTGTGCGGTGCCCCTCAAACGCCGTCAACGATTCCACGAAGTCGACGTCGCTTGACCTAGCAGGCTGTGGTGCAACGCGGCGCGTCAGCCCTTCAGACGATGCGCGACGTAGCCTGCCACGAGCGCGTCGTAGATCCACCCGCCGAGCACTTCGCGCCCGGCGTGGTTGAGGTGCTTGCGATCGGGTGCGGCCAGCGGCGGTTTCTTGCGCCTCCACGCCGAAAGACTGCCCTTGCCACCCATCGCGGTGAAGCTGTCGAAGAATGCGCACCCGGCCTCCTTGGCGGCTTGCCGCTGCGCCTCGACCACGTCGCCGAGCACGGCGGAGACGTCGAAGTCGAGCGACTTCGAGCGATCGGTCATCGCGGTGACGAGACACGACGCCTCTGGCTTGCCGGCGCGCACCTTCTCGATGCCTTCGACGAACTCGGCCGTGTACTGCGCGGGCTTGATCTTCTTGTTCGCCAGGCGACGCGTGTCGTTGCCCCCGAAGGTGAACACCAACAGCGCGGGATCCCGCTGCTTCACCTGCGCGGCAATGTGGGCGTCGTCCCAGGCGTGCATGCGCTTGGTGAAGGCGCCCAGCCAGCTGAACTGATCCCACACCACGCCCTGCTTGGTCTCGAGCACCACCCCGTAGGCCCTGGCCTGCCCGCCGCCGCCGGGTTTGACCGTGACCGAGTGCGGACCGGGTTCGACGTCGAGCGTGTGAAACGCGTCGGCGAGCGCCTCGGCCCTGGTGTCGAGCACCACGGGCTCACCGCCGTCGACCTGCAGCTTCAGCCGCCCTCCACGAGGCTGCGTGGCGTACCAAAGCTCGATGTGAGACGCCGAGGACCCCTGGCCCTTCTTGCGCGTGGCGATCCGCGTGCTCGCCCCGCCCGTGCTCCAGAACGTCGCCCCGCCCAGGCCATAGTGACCGTCGCGCTTGCAGAGGTAGCCGATGTAGCAGTGCTCCCAGCCCTTGCCGCGCAGGTCGACCCAGCGATGGATGTAGTTGGTCATGTAGCGCTGCAGCAGGACCAGGCCGGCTCCGCCGTCGCCAAAGCGAGTCTGAAACTTGCCGCGCATGATCGACGGCAGGTCGTCCATGCCGATCATCGACGCGCCCAGATGCACGACGCGGACGACGGACTGCTCGCCATCATCGAGAGCGGCGAGCTGGTCGTAGAAGTACGCCAGCGCTTCGGGGTTCTCGACCCGGTGGTGGGGCTCGGTCGGGTCGTCCGGGCGGGGGCTCCACGCGGGCTCGGCCGGTGCCGCCTTGGGCTCGGGTTCGGGCGCGGCCTGGGGCGCCTCGACCTCGGCGATGGCGGCCGGATCGGTCTCGGGCTGCACCGCCGCCGGCGATTCCGAGCCGGGTTCTGGCTGGGGGGACGAGCACGCGACCAGAGTCAGCGCGATGCACAACGTCGCTCGCATGGTTCACTCTTCTTTCTTCAGGCGCCCGAGCAAGAGCCCGAGCTCGTACCGACGACGTGCGTCCTCGTCGACTTCATCCTCGGTGGCCACGGGCTCATAGCCGAGCCGCTCGAGCGTGGGGTTGCAGACGGCGGCCAGCATCGTTTGGGTGGCGCGCGGCAGGGACTTCCAGCGGGCGACGCTCTTCGTGTCGACCTTGGCGCGCGCGTAGGTCTTCCAGTCGCCGAAGCCGACCGCGCTCGCCTCGCCCAGGCCGCGCTCCACGATTCCTTCGTCCCACGGCTCCCCGACGAAGGTGAGCACGTCGCGCAGCACCGCCTCGGGATCGCGCGCGAGGTCTTCATAGCGGATGCTCAGCGCCTCGCCGCCTTCGGACTGGGCCAGCTCTTCGATGGCCCCCGCGGTGTCGACCCACGCATGCGCGTACGCTTCGAGCGGCTGCGGGTAGCGGGTCACGTACCGGTGCAGCTCCTCGACGAAGCCACCGGTCTTGTCGACGAGCTCGGCCAGGCTCGCTGCGACGTCGAGGCCGTGGCGGTGCAGGCAGACGAACTTGACGTGGCCCGAACAGAGTCGGCGGATCGCGTCCACGTGAAAGGCGTCGAACGCGGTCTTCTCCGCCCACCTGCCCTTGCCGGCCTTTGCGGCGTGCTCCTCGAAGAACCCGAACGCGAACCTGCGCAACCTGCCGAGCACCTCGGCCTCGTCGAAGCCGGCGTACCCGAGCCCGAAGAGCGCCCCGATCTGCAGGCCCTGCGCAAACGTCTCCTCGTGAAGGAAGCGCGCGGCGCCGCTGAGCACGTACGTCTCGGGCGGACAGGCGATGTTGGGGTGCGCGTCGAGCAGGCGACGCAGTAGGGTCGTACCCGAGCGAGGCGTGCCCAGGACGACGATGCCCGCCGCGCTCATTGGGTCTGCTCGGCCGCAAACGCCAAGATGCGGCTGACCGAGTCGAGGTTCTCGAGCGTGATGTCCTCGGGGCCCATCTTCGTGCCGGTGTGCTTCTCGAGGAACACGAGCAGATCGACCATTGCGAACGAGTCGACGAGCCCCGACGAGAACAGCTCGGCCTCGTCGTCGACACCGCTCAGATCGACCCGTGCCTTGTCTTCGAGATACTGGATCAGTGCGTCCCGCGTGAGCGCCATGACGGCGCACCCTACCAGCCTGGTGCGGCGCGCCCGAACAACCTGCGGGAGCGGGCGAAGACGCGGTCGCCACGCGGGGCGGGATTCGCGCTGAACGCCTCGGTCGGCCTCACGTGTCGGCAGTCTCTGTCGCGGCAGCCTCGAGGCCCGCGCGCAGCGCCTTGCGGTCGATCTTTCCGTTGGCGTTGAGCGGGAACGCGTCCAGCGTGCGCAGCTCGCTGGGCACCATGTAGCGAGGGAGGTGCTTGGCCATCTCGCGCAGCACCGCCGCGTCGTCGTGACCCGACCCGGTGAGGAACCCGACGATGCCCTCTGCGCCTCCGCTCTCGCTGCGCGGCCAATCCAGCGCCACGGCGTCGTCGACTCCCGCTGCCGTGCGGAGTACGGCCTCCACCTCGCCGAGCTCGACCCGGTAGCCACGCACCTTGACCTGCGAGTCCAGGCGCCCGAGGAAGCGAAGCGGCTCCCCCTCCTTGGCGGGGCGGCGAACGAGATCGCCGGTTCGGTAGAACGTCTCCTCCTCGCCGGGCGGCACGACGAAGACCTGCGCCGTGCGCTCCTCGTCGCGCCAGTATCCCAGCGTCACCTGCGGACCGGCCAGCGCCAGCTCGCCAACCTCACCCGGCTCGACTTCGCGAAGCTCGCGGTCCAAGACCTTGGCCCGCATCTGCTCGAACGGCTCGCCGATCGGGACGACGCCGTTCTCGGCGTGCGCCTCCATGCAAGCCGCCATCGTGTAGTGCGTGCACGCAAGGGTCAGCTCGGTGGGCCCGTAGATGTTCTCGGTCACGGCGTTGGGCGCCGCCTCCATCCACGCCCGACCAACGCTGCACGTGAGCGCCTCGCCGCAGAACAGCGATAGCCGCAGGTCGGGGAAGATGCCCTCGCCGAGTGTGCGCGTCTCCTTCATGAGGCGCGCGGTCGAGGGGACCGAGAACCACACGGTCAGCCCGACATCGACCACGTACTGCGCCGGCAGCAGGCGTTGACGCATGTCGGGCACGCACAGGCACCCGCCCACCGTCCACGGCGCGAACAGGTCGAAGAGTGACAGGTCGAAGGTGACCTCGAACATGTGCGAGAAGCGATCGTGCGCGCCGAGCTCGTAGCGATCGATCGCCCAGTTCAAGAAGCGTTCGATGTTGCGGTGGGCAACCATCACCCCCTTGGGCTCGCCGGTGCTTCCCGACGTGAAGAGTAGATAAGCGATGTCATCGGGTCCGACTTCGGGCTCGACCCAGTCCTCGGCAGGAGCGAGGTCGTCGCTGCCGAGCACGGTGTGGCGCCCATCGAGGCCCTCGAGCGTGGAGCCGAGGGTGACCACCAGCAGTGGTTTGGCGACCCCCTCGAGCACCTCGGGCAGCACGCGCTTGCCCCCCGGGTCGACCACGAGCACATCGGACTCGCTGCGGTCGATCATCTTGACCAGACGCGCGGCCGGGTAGCTCGGAAGCATCGGCACGTAGCCGTGCCCACTGCACAGCGCACCGAGGATGCCGGCGAACCCCTCGAAGGTGCGCTGGCCCAGCACGCACGTCAGCGGCACGCCGCCGGCGGGGCGCCGCTCCATCAGCGTCGCCGCGAGCGCCTTGGTCACCTGCTCGAGCTCGGCGTAGGTCTGCATCGCCTCGCCAATCGTGATCGCCGGCCGCCGCGGCACCGAAGCCGCGCTCTGCAGAAAACCTTGGTGGAGGGCACGAAACGCGCTCATGGTCCGGGCGCATTGTCGTCGCAACGCCCTCGGATGTCATCGCCTCGAGGCCACGATCTCGACCCGCCGAGCCCGGCACGGAGCGACGCAACGGGGGCTCGAGGCCCCCAGCGGTATACTCCGGGCATGGTCCGCAGATGCCTCGTCCTGCTCGCCGCCCTCTCGCTCTCGGCCTGCATCATCGTCACCGACGACCCCGATGACGACGACTCGGGCGCGGGGGAGACCGGATCCGCCGAGGCCGGCGGCGAACCCCTGGCCTGCGGCGACCCGGACTCGTTCTCGTTCTTCGACGACGCCGGGAACTGCGTCTGCGAGGACGACCTGGTCTGGTGCACGGAGGCCGAGGACGACTTCTCGTGCTGCCTGCCGGTGTGTGGCGACCCCGGCACCAACAGCCAGGTCGCATCCGATGGCCAGTGCGACTGTGTTGCCGGCTACCAGTGGTGCACCGACGACCCCGAGGACATCACCTGCTGCGAGATCTGAGGCAGGCGCTCACTCGGCGGGCGCTTCGGCAGGCTCGGGTGCCGGCGGAGGCTCCGGTGCCGACGGAGGCTCCGGCGTCGCGTCCTCGGGCTGCGCCGGGATGCCTTCGACGTCGGCGCGCGTGCGGTAGTCGACGTAGGCGCGCAGCACCGCCCGGAAGAAGAGCTCGCCGATGACCTGGTGGCCGCTCGCGGTCGCGTGCCCGAGATCGCCGCTCATCAGCCGGGGCTTGCGCTGATACCAGCGCCCCGCCGACCCTTTGCCACCCATCGCCTCGAACGTGTCGAAGAACGCGCAGCCGCTGTCCTTGGCGGCTTCGCGCTGCGCCGCGACCATGCGCGGCACGACGTCCTTCGAGACGATCTGCGCGCCCTGACGCTCGCCGTGGTCGAGCGGCGCCATCACGATGCAGGCCGCGTCGGGCTTGGCTGCCTTTACCCGGCCGATCACGGCGCGGTACTCGTCGGCATAGGTCGACATCTTCATCTTGCGAATCATGTCGTTGCCGCCGAACGTGAAGACGACGAGCTCTGTCCCGCGCTGCTTCAGCTGGTTGGCCAGGTGCTCCTCGTCGAACTCCATCATGCGGTTGGTGAACGCGCCCACGAGCGCAGCCGAGTCCCACACGACGCCGGGCCCGGGGCGCTCCATCGCCACGCCGTACACCCGCACCTGGCCCTCACCGACGGCGCGCACGGTGAGTTCGTGTGGCCCGTCGGGCACCTGCACCGACCACACCCGGTCGTCGAGGGTGTCGGCGGCGGTCTCGAGGATGACCTTCTCGCCATCGTCGACCTGCACCCGAATGTGGCCGCCTTCGGGCTGCCCCGCGTAGAAGAGCTGGAAGCGCGAGACCTTGCCGGAGCTGCGCTCGGGGTGCGGGGCAAAGCTGCTCTGACCGCCACCCCAGCTGCTGTAGGTGGTGCCGCCGAGGCCGTAGTGCCCATCGCTGCGGCACTTGTGGATGATGAAGCACTTCTTCCACGCGTCGTTGTGGGAGAAGTCGACCTCGCGGTGGCGGTACGAGGTGTTCGGCGGCGCCATCAGATGGAACCCGTGCCCCGCGTCCCCAAAGCGGTTCTGCATGCGTCGGCGAATCGCCCCGGGGATGCCGTCGATGCCAATCGACGAGTCGCCCCAGTGCATGACCCGGACGACGCTGCCCTCGATGCCCGCGTCCGCCCTCGCGAGGCTCTCGAAGAACCCGTCGAGCTCGGTCCCCTCGAACAGCTCGATCGGGCGAACCGCGCGCTTGTCGTCGCCGTCGCGAGCCTCGTAGGGCGGAAGCGTCTCCACCGCGTCGACCTCGATCACCTCGCGATCGGGCGCCACCTCGGGCTCGGGGTCGTTGCCCGCGAGCACCTCTTGGGCCACCTCTTCGACCTCCTCGGCGCGCTCCGCTTCGGCTTCGATCTCCTCGGTCTCGAGCGGACGCCCGATGAGGTTCCAAAACGGCAGCGGATCCCCGGGCTTCCACGGCCGCGCAAACGCCAGGTCGGGCACCACGTAGGTCGCGATCACGCACGCGGCCACCGTCGCCATTGCCGGCCCCACCTGTCGAAGCATCGACATGCGGAGGTCCTCGGCGTCGCCGAGATCCTGCGCTTTGACGTGTACGCGTGGGTTGACCATGTTGGGAAGGAGCGAGCCGGCTAGAACTGGAAGTAGATGAAGGCCCGGGGTGAGCCCTCCATCAGGCGCATGAGGGCGTAGAACAGACCCGCGGACGCCAAGCCGACGAGGACCCCGGGGACCTTGCCGAACAGGCCGCGCAGGTGCACGTCGACCCAACTGACCGGGGTGAAGTGATACGCGAGGCCGAGCACGAGGCCCGCCCACACGCCCTCGCTGGCCAAGCCCGGGCGGATACCGAGCGTCTCGAACGTGAGCAGCGCGTCGATGAAGCGGCGGGCTGTCTCGAAGTCGGGCGCGCGGAAGAAGATGCGCGAGAGCACCACGAGGTGGAACGTCAGCATCACGTGCAGGGTGACCAGCGCCTTGCCCTTGGGCATCGGCAGCCACGCAACCAGCAAGAACACCACCGCGACGCCGCCGCCGAGGACCGAGCCCTGCTGCCAATCGAGCTGCAGCACGTAGCGCCCAAACGCTGCCACCGCGACGGCGAGCAGCACCGTCGCCAGCGGCCACGCCACGATGCCCACCGCGCTGAGCTTGCGGTCCCGCATGCGGTTCCAGCGGTTGAACACCACGGCGCCGGCGTGAATGTTGGCGTAGATGACGAAGTTCCAGCTCGCCCCGTGCCACATGCCCACGAGGAACATGGTGATCCACAGGGCGTAGTAGCCGCCGCGAGAGCCCAGCCGGGAGAGAATCTGGAAGAACAGATAGTCCCGCAGCCACGCCGAGAGCGTCATGTGCCACCGCCGCCAGTACTCGGCGATGTCCTTGGACTGGTAGGGACGGTTGAAGTTCTCGGGCAGCGTGAAGCCCAGCATCCTGCCAAGACCGATCGCGATGTCGGAGTAGCCCGAGAAGTCGGCGTAGATCTGCAGGGTGTAGGCGTACAGGGCGATGAGCAGCTCGGGAGAGCTGAAGGTGTCGGGCGCATCGAAGATGCGATCGGTCAGCGCGACGGCGATGAAATCGCCGAGCACGACCTTCTTGGCTAGCCCTTTGAGGATGCGAAAGGCGCCCACCTCGAGCCCCTCGCGGGTGAACCGAGGCCCGCGCTGCAGCTGCGGCAAGAACTCCTTGGCGCGCACGATCGGCCCGGCGACGAGCTGCGGGAAGAAGGCGACGAACAGCGCGAACCGGGCGAAGGACGTCTCGGGCACCAGCCGGCCCCGCCACACGTCGATCGTGTAGCTGAGGCTCTGGAAGGTATAGAAGCTGATGCCCAGCGGCAGGATGACGTCGAGGTGGATGACCTCGATGTCCACGCCGAACACCCCGAGCACGTCGGCGAAACCCGAGAGGAAGAAGTTGGCGTACTTGAAGTAGCCGAGCAGGCCGAGGTTGCCCAGCAAGCTCAGGTAGAGCCAGACGTTGCGCTTGCGGCTGGCAGCCGCCTTGATGGCGGGGTCCTTGGACTTGAAGCCCGCGTCGTGGCGAAAGATTGCGCGGCCGCAGAAGTAGTCGAGGACCGTGGAGAAGACCAGCAGGCCGGCGAAGTAGGCCGGGGCCGGAGGCGGCGTGGTCTTCGGCCCGGCCGCGTAGAAGAAGTAGCTCGCGACCAGCAGGAACAAGACCCGGGCGGTCGGCCGATTCGACAACGCCCAAAACCCGGCCAGCACGGGCAGGGCGAAGAGCAGGAAGTCGAATGTCGGAAAGAGCATGGGCCGCCCTGGATCCGCCCGAACATAGGAAACGCGATCCACGCGGTCAATCGCGCGGTTCGACGACGATTGGACCGACTGTGGCGGGTTTGGCGGACGTTTTGGCAGAATACGGCGATGGACCACCCGCGGGGCGAACGCTCACGACGGGGGAGATCGCGGGCGAGGGCCACCCGCACATTCGCCCGCAAATCACCGACCCCAAGCAGCTTCGCGACATCAGCGTGCGCGACCTCGAAGACTTCCGCGACACCCACTACCGCGCGGCCAACAGCGCGCTCATCATCACCGGCGGCTTCGACATGGAACTGGCCATCGGCTACGTGGAGCGCTTCTTCGGCAAGCCCGAGTTTCGCGAGCGCGGCAACACCTGGCTCGAGCCCTACGCCGAGCCCAAAGCGCCGCCGGTGCCCGAGCCCAAGCCGGGCGACGTCCGGGTGCTGACCCAGGTCGACGCCGAGCGCGTCCAGACCGACGTGCAGATCGACTTCGGACTGGCCGAGGTCTACGGAGACGACCACGCCGCGCTGATGGTCATGGCCGAAATGCTCAACTTCGGCGTCGGCCGGGTCCGCATGGAGCTCGGGGCCAGCTACGGCACCTACGCCCGCCTCGACGCCGAGCGACCCCGCGTGAGCATCGGTGGGGCGATCGACAGCGCGCGCGCCGACGAAGGCCTGGTCGCGCTGTACGCCGCGATCGAGGAGCTGCGCACCCGCGAAGACTTCGAGCGCCGCTTCGCCTTCGCGCGACGCAACGTGCTGCAGCGGATGATCAACGCGCAGGGCGATCCCGCCGAGTTCGCCAACACGCTTGCCCGCGCCGTGCGAAGCGGTCGCAGCTACGCGTACTTTCGCGGCCTCGCCACGAGTGTCGCCACGCTCGAGCCCAGCGAGGTCGAACGGGCCATCGACCGGGTGCTCGCCCCCGAGCGCGCGGTGACCATGCTGCAGGGCCCGCAGGCCGGCGTGGACAAAGCGGTCGCGGGCGCCAAGCTCACCTCGGTCGTCGCCCTGCCCGCGGTCGTGCACGACGAATACGACTGAGGACCGGCAGGCCCCCGGGCCTTGCGCTGGCTCACACCTTTGCGTCCGACATCGTGTGGGTTTCTCTGCAACGGACCCACATTCAGCGCGTCTTTGGGCTCGATGGTGCGCGCCAACAGTCCGAAGTCGCCGATTTCCAAGAGCAAAACGCCACTCGGGGCGGTTGTGCTCGGTCTCGTCGCGCTCACCGGGTGCTCGGACGACAGCGCGGGGGACGACCCGGGCCAGGACGACGCGCCGGTGTGCATCGGCAAGTGCGACGGGTTCGACAGCATCACGGGCGCCCTCCCCCTGGCCCCGCACGCGGCCACGTGGGACGGCCGGGTGCTGCTCGCCGACGTGCAGGGCGAGTGCCGGGTGGTCGCGGTGCGGCCCGAGGCCATCGAGATCCGCGAGGGCGGGCTCTCGTTCGGGCCCGAGGTCTTCTCCGATGGTGTGCCCTGCCCGACGGGCCTGGGCCGGCCCGCGCTCGCCATGGCCGCGCCCGAGGGCCACAACCCGTTTCCCAGCGACGCCGAGGGCGCGCTCGACTATCGCGGCGCCCACCTGACCTACGACCTGATGCTGGTCGAGAGCAACGAGGCGGGCCAGCTCGTGCGCCGCAGCGGCTCGATCGTCACCACCGGCGGCGAGGTCGTCTCGGCCCGGTGGGACGAGGAGCCAACCAACCTCCAGCTCGAGGGCAACGACCCCACGCTCACCGCCGATGGTGGCCTGCTGATCTTCGAGCGCGACGAGACCCTGTGGTTCGCGCTGGCCGATGGCGAAGGGTTCGGCGAGGCCACGCCCTTGAGCAGCCTGCACCTGCACGCCGGCGACGTCGTCCGCGGCCTCGCGCTCTCCACCCGCTACCCGCTCGCCGGTGATGCGTTGCGCGCCGCTGATGGGACCCGCATCGAGGCCGGCTCACCGATCGTCGGTCGCCGCCCGTCCCTCGGCCAAGACGGCACGTCCGTGTTCTTCGAGGCCGACGGCGGCACGCGAGTCCTGAGCGAACGCAGCGGCTTCGGCATCCGACAGCTCGACGGACACATCAACGCGAGCACCGACGACGCCCCCGCCTTCCACCTCAGCCTCGGCCGCAGCGGCAGCCCCTACGCGCCCTACCCCCGCGCCCATCGGCTGCCCGTTCGCGAGCATCGGCTGCCCACCGTGTCGCTGCTCGGCTTCACCGAGCGCGACGGCGCGTTCGAGAGCAGCTACGACGAGATCGACTTCGTCGCGTTCTCCGACGAAGACTACGTCGCCTACCTGCCGATGACCGAGGCCGCCGCCGCCGACGGCACCCTCGACGACCGCCGCGCGGGGGACATCTCGGGTCGCTTCAACACGGCCGTGCTCGACGAGGGCGCCAGCTTCGGCGCTCTTCCTGGCGCCCACGGGCAGGCCGCATTCCTCAGCAGCGGCGCTGGGATGACGATTGCCGCCAGCGACTCCACGGTCGCTCCGCTGCGCGGCTTCAACGTCTCGATGTTCGTGCGCCCGATGGCCGACGATCTGGGTGGCCCACTGTTCGACTGGCCCGGCGTCGCGTCGATCGACATCGAAGACGGCGGCGTGGTCGTTCGCGCGGTCACCTCCGAGAGCGAGCCGGTCAGCTCGGTGCACCCCACCTTGCCCCGCGACGCTTGGACCCACTTCGCCGTGTCCTACGACGGCAACTCCGGCCGCCTGCGCGTGTTCGTCGACGGCGAGCGCATCAGCGACGACCAGTTCACCCGCGGCGGGTTCGCCGAGGGTGACGGCGGCGCGATCACAATCGGTCGCGCCACGGGCAGCGCCGACGGCCCGGTGCTCGGTCTCGACGAGGTCACCGTCTCGGGCGTCGTGCGCTTCGACGAAGCCGTCTACGCCGAGGCACACCAAGAAGAGTTCTTCCGCCGCCCGATCGCCTCGGTCGAGCGCATCGAGCAAGAGGTCGACCTCCCGCTGGGCCTGGCCGCCGAGCAGTACGTGATGCCCAACTTCGCCAACGTCGGTGAGCCGGCGGTGGAGCTGGGCATGATGTTGTTCTTCGACCCGCGGCTGTCGGCCAACGGGGAGATCTCGTGCGCCACCTGCCACGACCCCGCCCTCGCGTTCACCGACGGTCGAGCCGTCGGCGCGGCGATCGACGGCTCCAACCTCAACCGCGGCACGCCGACCATCTTCAACCGCGCGCTCTCCACCATGCAGTTCTGGGACGGCCGCGCGCCCTCGCTCGAACAGCAGTCGGTCATGCCGATCTTCAACGCCGTCGAGATGGGCCTGACCCGACAAGAGCTGATCGAGTACCTCGTCAGCGTCCCCGAGTACGTCGATCGCTTCAACGACGTCTTCGGCCGCGACCCGAGCGTCTCCACCACCGGCTTCGCGCTCGCGGCGTTCCAGCGCTCGCAGCTCACGGGGGACTCCCCGGTCGACCGATACGAGGCCGGCGACCTCGGGGCCCTCACCGAAGCCGAACAGCGCGGTCGAGCTCTGTTCAATGGCAAGGCGCGCTGCGTGTCGTGCCACAGCGGCTCGAACTACTCCGACGAGAAGCTCCACGCGCTGGGCATCTTCGACCACAACGACTTCGGCGCGTTCTTCAACAACCGGGGCCGCGACAGGTTCTTTCAAGCCTTCAAGACCCCGACGCTCCGCAACATCGACGTCACGGGCCCCTACTTCCACAACGGAGAGGCGCAGACGCTCGAAGAGGTCGTGGCGCTCTACAACGCGGGTGCCCTGACCGACGCGCAGAACGTCGACCCCGAGCTCCGGCCGCTGGGGCTGAGCGCCGACGAGCAGGCCGACCTGGTCGCGTTCCTTCGGGCGCTGACGAGCCCCAACGCGACGCAAGAGTTCGACGTCGACCTCCCCGAAGTCGAGTAGGGCGTCTACACTGGCGCGGTGGACGAGCGCTGCCGCCAGCGCAACGCGGCGCTCGCGTCGGCGTTGCAGCCCCTGCCCGGCTCCACGCCCTATGAGAACCGGCGCCGGCTCAACGTCGGCGGCGCGTTCGAGGGCATGACGCTCGCCGAGTTCCTCGCGGCCAAGCATCCGCACATCGACGGGTGCGTGTGGCAGCGCTCGGCGCAGGCAGGTCGACTGGAGGTCGATGGCCGGCGCGTGCCCGAGCTCGGGCGAGTCGTTCGGGCGGGCAACCAGATCGTGCACGTGATCCCCGGCGAGGTGGAGCCCGACGTGGCCACCTCGCTGCGGTTCGTGCACGAGGACGACCAACTCGTCGTGCTCGACAAGCCGGCGCCGCTGCCCGTGCATCCCAGCGGCCGTTTCAACAAGAACACGGTCGTGGGGCTGCTCGCGCACGCGTTCGATGGCTGGCGCGTGCACCCGGTACACCGTCTCGACGCCGACACGACGGGCGTGCTCGTGCTCGCCAAGGACCGCGTGGCGGCGCGACACCTCGGGGTGCAATTCGAGGCACGGACGGTGGTCAAGCGCTATCTCGCCAAGGTGCACGGGGCGACATCCGGCCGCTTTCGCTGCACGGCGCCTGTCGGGCGGCGCCCCAACGCCCTCGGCAAGCGCTCCGCGGGCGCAGGCGCACCCGCGCTCACGCACTTCTTCACCCTTCGCGCGGACGCGACGACGAGCGTGGTGGCGGCGTGGCCTCGGTCGGGGCGCACGAACCAGATCCGGGTCCACCTGGCCGCGTTGGGGCACCCGATCGTCGGCGACCGAGCCTACGGGCCAGACGCGCAGGGCGAGTTTCAAAGCGGCGGCGCGCTCTGCCTGCACGCCGACGCGCTTCGGCTCCGCCACCCCGCCGACGATCGGTGGGTGCGATTCTCCGCGTCGCGGCCGGCATGGGCGAGGCGCTCCGCGGCAACGCCCCA
Organism: bacterium; assembly: GCA_024742475.1. Lineage (GTDB taxonomy): Bacteria > Myxococcota_A > Polyangia > Nannocystales > Nannocystaceae > CAJXVA01. The sequence goes on from JANSYI010000033.1 coordinate 93,114, forward strand.
AGGCGGCGGGTCAGAGCTCCTCGGGTGAGGGCCCGGTGCGCACGTGGGTCTCGCCGCGAGCTCTTGCGGCGGCGATCTGCCGCATTCGCTCACGCCGACGCTCACGGGTCGAGTCATCGACTTCCGCGACGCAGCGGTGGCAGCACACACCCGCCTCGTACGCGGGCTGCGCGAGGTCCTCGGGCGCGAGCGGCTCGAGGCACCCGAAACACAGGACGTGCTTGCCGGGCTGAAGCGCGTGGTCGACGGCGACGCGACGGTCGAAGACGAAGCACTCACCTTGCCAGCGTGAGTCCTGCGCAGGGGTCTCTTCGAGGTACCGGAGGATGCCGCCTTCGAGGTGATAAACCTCAGACACGCCCTCCTTCAGGAGTAACGATGTTGCCTTCTCACACCGAATTCCGCCGGTGCAGAACATGGCAACTCGCTTGTGGCGAGTAGGATCGACATGTTTGGCGACCCAATCGGGAAAATCCCTAAAGCTCTTGGTTCGCGGATCGACGGCGCCGACGAACGTACCGATGCGTACTTCGTAGTCGTTACGCGTGTCGATGAGGAGGACGTCGGGGTCGTCGACGAGCGCGTTCCAATCTTTGGGATGCACGTAGGTTCCCACCCGTTCGAGGGGGTCGATCCCCGGTACGCCCATGGTGACGATCTCCCGCTTGAGACGCACGCGCATCCTCCCGAAGGGCGGCTTCGCGGCGGACGCGTACTTGGCGTTCATACCTTCGAGACCGGGCAGCGCCCGGAGAAACGCGAGCAGCCGCTCGATTCCCTCGCCAGAGCCCGCGACGGTGCCGTTGACGCCTTCGGGCGCGAGTAGGAGGGTGCCGACGACTTGGTGATCGGCGCACAACGTCTGCAGCGGCTGCTGGAGGCTCTGGTGGTCGTCGAGCCGGGTGAAGCCGTAGAACGCCGCGATGACGCAGTCTGTCACGGCCGCGCACGGTAGCAGCCTGCGGTGTTGGCCGCACCCAGATACCGTGGTGCAAGGACCCCTACGCGACGCCTCGACGCCGCGCGCGCGAAATCTTCCGTCGCGAACATGAAGGATCACGACGGTTCGGTCCATTACCCCAGAACGCGGTAGCGAACGCCGCGCCCACAGGCACCCGCGGGGGCGGGCGCCGCACCAACACTCCAGTGCTCCAGTTGCCAACCGACCCGCGGCGTTGTACCTCGACGCCTCCCCGGACGGCCTGCCGGTGTACCGGGAAAGGATTGCTAGAACATGAACACCCTTCATCTTCGTAACCTGCTCAGCGCCGTCGCCCTTTCGGCCCTCCTCCCTCTCAGCCTCACCGCCTGCGACGACACGCCGTCGAGCAGCACCTCGGACGGCGAGACCGAGTCGGACTCGGACTCGGACTCCGACTCCGACTCCGATAGCGACTCCGCCTCGGCGAGCGCCACCGTCACGGTGACCGACACCACCCCGACCACGGTGACCGACTCGGACTCGGACTCCGATTCGGATTCCGACACGGCGACCGACACCGACTCGGGCACAGACACCGACTCGGGCACCGACACCGACTCGGGCACCGACACCGACTCGGACTCGGACTCGGACTCGGACTCGGACTCGGACTCGGACTCGGACACCGATTCGGCCACCGACACGGATTCGGCCACCGATACCGATACCGATACCGGAGCGACTGACTGCATTGAGGTCACGCCCGACTCTCTCCTCGTCGAAGAGGCCGGCCAGTTCTTCTTCAACATCGGCGACTACGGCGTCGGTGCAGCTGACGAAGACCAGTTCCGCATCGAGTTCTGGGGAAGCGTTGCCGGCGAGAGCGATCTCGGCGCAGGCGACAACGCAAACTACTCGACGTGCTTTGAATGCGTGCGGTTCTACGAGGATACCGGCGCAACCCCGACTGGGCCGCAGTACTTCGATGACCCGCAGTTCTTCCAGTCGGAAGGTACGATGGTCATCGCCGAGCCTTTCGCGCCCGGCGACGGCATCGTGTCGGTCGAGCTGACTGGCGTCGTGCTCGTCGAGGCGACCGTCAACGGCAAGGACGCGGTCAGCACGCCCGTCGCAGACGGCCGCTGCATCGAGATCGCTGACGGCACCTACGCCACCCCGCCGGCGGCACCCGAGGGCTGGACGTGCGGCAACTCGACCTACGAAGACGGTGCGACGTGCCACTGTGGCTGTGGGATCCCCGATCCCGACTGCGCCGACGCGACTGAGGCGTCCTGCGACGTTTGCGACGCGCCCGGCGCCTGCTCGGCTTTCACCGACAGCTGCGAGATCATCACCGACGACGACAACACCACCTGCGACATCGTCGGCTACGCGCAGCCCTTCGAAGACATGCTCCTCGGCCCCGAGTTCACGTTCGGTGGCGACGCCGACTGGGTGCTCAACATGGATCAGGTCCAGGCGGGCGCGCAGGCGATCTCCAACGCGGACATCGCTGACGACCAGAGCGCCGATCTGAGCGTCGACCTCGAGTTTGCCGCCGACGGCGCGATCTTCTTCTGGACGTTCGTCTCGAGCGAAGAAGGTTGGGACTTCCTCGAGTTCTACATCGACGACGTCCTGGTCGACGACTGGAGCGGTGAGCTCGGATGGACCCAGAACACCTACCCGGTGATGGCGGGCACGCACACCTTCCGCTGGTCCTACGTCAAGGACGGCAGCATGTCGGCCGGCGCCGACGCGGCCTGGATCGATTCGATTCAGACCGCCGGCGGCGCACTGCCGACGCCGTAGTCCGCTACGCGCGACGAACGCGAAGGAGGGCAGTCAGGGGGACCTGGCTGCCCTTTTCTTGCTGGTTCAACCGCGATGAGCGTCGCTCACTCGTACTCGACCCTCACGAGGGCATTCGTGGCAACGTCCTCGACCGTGTGGACGGCGCCGTTTGGCCACCGAATCGTCAACGACGTGGGAGCCGCGCTGCCGAGCCCAAAGTGCTGTCGGAGGCTCGAACCGGCCCCCAAGCTCGAGCCTGCGATGATCTCACGGACCTGCGCGTGACCTCGTTCGTCGACGACCGAGATCCGGCTGCCAACGGCATCACGAGAGACGACGTCACCATCGCCGTGCAGTTCGACCTCGAGCCAGTTCGCATCCGCGCCTCGATTGCGAAACAAAGCGAACGGCGCGTTCGCGTTGCCGACGAGGAGGTCGACCCATCCGTCTGCGTCGTAGTCCGCAACCGCGAGCCCTTGAGAACGGTTCTGGTCCTCGGCGCCAGCGGCGGAAGGCACGCGCTGAAACGTCCCATCCCCACGGTTCCGCAACATCGCGTTCGGCAGCTCTGGTCCAGGCCCAACTCGCCCGAGCGCCACGTATAGGTCGAGCCACCCGTCATTGTCGTAGTCGACGAACTGCGCGCCCCAGCCATACTGGCCCCAGTCATTGTCGTCGACGAGCGCCCGCGCCTCAGCGCTGACGTCCACGAATGAGTCCACGCCCTGCGCGGCCTGATTCTGCAAGAGGACCATTGGCCCGATGTTGGTGATGAACAGGTCTTGATCGCCGTCGTTGTCGTAGTCCCCGACTGCCAGCCCCATCCCCTCCATCTGGACGCCAGCGCCCGACGACGCCGAGACGTCCACCCAACAGGTTCCTCCACAACCGGGCCCGTCGTTGCGCCACAGGACGTTCCCTCCGAACTTGTCGTTGACGACGTAGAGGTCCACGTCACCATCGAGGTCGTAGTCGAAGAAACTCGCCGTGAACCCGAGCCGCGTCCTCGTCTCGATGGGAAACGCCTCGTTGGCATCGGAGAAGACTCCGCCACCGTCGTTGTGCATGAGGCGATCGGGAAGCTCGGTCTCGTAGTTCGCAATGTAGACGTCGAGGAGCCCGTCGCCGTCGTAGTCCCCCCACGCGGCGGTTTGGCCGAAACCTGCGTCACCGAGTCCGGCGGCTTGCGTGACGTCTACGAGAGCACCGTCGCCCGCGTTGCGAAGCAAAGTGTTCGGGCCGTCGGCCATGACGAAGAGATCGGGCCAAGAGTCGTTGTCGTAGTCGACGACTACGGCTCCGGTGCTGATATCGGTCGGAAGCGCGGCTGCGTCGTCCCACGGGGCAACCTCGAAGGTGCTGCCCCGCACCCCTCGAAAAGACCGGTTCGGTGCTCCGTGACTGGTGACCACCATGTCGAGGACCCCATCGACGTCGAAGTCCCCCCAGGCCACGCCCTGCGTCGTGAACGGGTCGATTGACTGGTGGACGACGTCAACGCCGACCGCGCGCGCGACCTCATCGTAGGTCACCGGCGATGCCATCCTGTCCCCGGTGCCGCTCGAGGCATCCAAGGTTGTCGACGTGCCATCTTGCGAGGAGCTCGGGCCGGAGACGCTCGACGCAGACGAGCCGAAGCTGCCCGTCGACGGCAATGGCGAAGGGCCACCGCTCGTAGCGCCTGTAGACCCTCCTGCGGATGTGGTGCTGTTGCGGTCGACTCCCGCCGCCGGCCTCGGTGCACATGCAGCGACGACCGGCATGGCTGCGATCAAGACCCAGCTCTTCATCCCGGACGGGCAGCCTACCACGGTGCGCATGCAGGTGCGGGGTGCCCGCGCAGCCGGGTCCCCCCCTGTTTGACACCGCCCCCCACGCTCCATAGGTTCTCCGCGATGCACATCAGCAGCGTCTTCGACTCGGGGAACATCGTCGTCATCAAGGCCGACGATGCCAGCGACATCGAGCTCGAGATTCGTCCCGACGCCGGGGAGGACCACTTCCAGTGGTTCCACTACCGCGTCAGCGGGTCCCGGGGCACGGCGTTGACGATGAAGATCACCAACGCGCGGCGCGCGAGTTATCCCGAGGGCTGGCAGAACTACCGGGCCGTGGCGTCGTACGATCGCGACGAGTGGTTCCGGGTGCCGACCCGCTACGAGGGCGGCGAGCTGATCATCGAGCACACCCCCGACGCCGACGCGGTCTGGTACGCCTACTTTGCGCCCTACTCGCTCGACCGTCACTACGACCTGCTCGCCGAGGCGCAGACGGTCGAGGGCGTCAGGCTCGAGCGGCTCGGGGCCACCGTCGACGGGCGAGACATCGACCTGCTGCAGGTCGGCGAGGATGGCGACGACAAGCGGTCGTGCTGGATCATCGCCCGGCAGCACCCCGGCGAGTCCATGGCCGAGTGGCTCGTCGAGGGCCTGCTCGAGCGCCTGTTCGACGACGAGGATCCCGTCGCGCGTGAGGTGCGAGAACGCGCGTGCCTGTACGTCGTGCCCAACATGAACCCCGACGGCTCCACCCGCGGGCATCTGCGCAACAACGCCGCCGGCAAGAACCTCAACCGCCAGTGGGAAGAGCCCAGCGCCGAGCTCAGCCCCGAGGTCTACTACGTCCGCGCCAAGATGGAGGCCACCGGCGTCGACTTCTTCCTCGACGTGCACGGCGACGAGGCCCTGCCCTACAACTTCATCAGCGGGGGCGAGGGCATCAAGTCGTGGGACGACGACAAAGCGGCCCGCGAGAGGCGGTACAGCGACGCCCTCTTGGCCGCCAGCCCCGACTTCCAGACCAAGTTCGGCTACCCCGTGCCCGAGCCCGGCGAGGCCAACAACACCATGGCCAGCAACTGGATCGGCGAGCGCTTCGGATGCCTCGCGATCACGCTCGAGCAGCCCTTCAAGGACACCGCCGACACGCCCCATCCGCTGGGCTGGTCGCCATCGCGCTGCCGCAAGTTCGGCGCCGCGCAGCTCGACGCCCTGCTCGTTGCCTTGCGCGCAGCCCGGTAGCGCCCCGGGCCAACTTCACGCCGATGCCATGGGGTCCTTGGGCCTCGACAATGGTGCTAATGTGGGGTCCTGGGGGTACGCGTTCGCCCAACAGCGACGCCACTTGGTGACCATGAAGAGACTGACTCGAGGATTGATCGCGACGGCGCTACTCGCCGCTCCTTCCGTGGCCCACGCCGATCCGGGCGACATCGTCGGCATCGAGATCGACAGCGTTGACGTCGACGGCGACACCGTAGGCGACAACGTCTACGGCTACTGGGAGTACCTGCCCACCGCCTACGACACCATCGGCGAGCCCTGGCCGATGTTCATCTTCCTCTCCGGCATCGGCGAGAACGGCAACGGCACCCTGCCCCCGGGTGGATGCTCGGGCCCCGGTCACGCCGGCGAGTACCTGTGCCGCAACCTCCGCCATGGGCCGCAGTCGCACATCTGGAACAATCTCTATGGCGACGGCTCGCTGTCGGACTGGGACGACGAGGAACGCCCCTTCATCGTCATCTCCCCGCAGAACCCGGCCCCGCTCTTCGTGCTCGGCAACCCGTACGAGCCCGACGACATGGACGCGTTCCTCGACTTCCTCATCGCCAACTACAACGTCGACCCGCGCCGGATCTACCTCACGGGCATGTCGATGGGCGGCTACAGCGTCACGCTGCACGCCGTGAACTACTCGGGGCGCTACGCCGCGGTCAGCCTGCTGCCCGGCGTCGGGGTCAACCCCGGCGACCCCGAGTTGCCCGGGCCCTGCGACATGGGCCGGACCGCGATGTGGGCATTTCACGGCGACAACGACGGCGTGCAGTACTTCGATCCCGACGACCTCGCCCGCTTCGTGCGTGACGTCGCCGACTGCCCCGAGCCCCACCCCGTCGCCCAGCTCACCATGTACGAGGGCGCCGGCCACAACGTCTGGGCTCGAACGATCGATCCGCCGCAGGGCATGGACGACGCCGTCTACGACGGCTACCCCCTCGAAAACGGCACCGTCATCGACACCGTCCCGTTCGACGTCGACCTCTACGAATGGCTGCTGACCTACGACCTCCCCGAGGTCTCCGCCGGGCCCGACTTCGAGGTCACCACCGATGATGCCTCGTTCGATATCACCGCGTTCGTCACCGACGACGACCCGGTCGAGTTCACCTGGACGCAGACCGCAGGTGCACCGCTCACCCTCACCAACGCCGACAGCCAGACGCTGACCGTGAGCAACCTCGAGGAGGGCGAGTACACCTTCGAGGTGTTCGGCCTCGACGCCGACGACCAGTGGGACGAGGACGAGGTCACCGTCACCGTGGTCCCAGGCATGGGTGGAGGCTCCGAGTCCGAAGGCGAGACCGACTCCGCAGGCGAGACCGACTCCGCAGGCGAGACCGACTCGAGCTCGAGCGGCGGAGAGTCCACATCGGGCACCACCACCGGTCCTGGCGAGTCCACCTCGGGCACCACCGGCGCCGGCGAGTCCGGCGCGTCGACCAGCAGCTCCGACACCGCGGCTGGCTCCGACTCCACCTCCAACGGTGGCGGGCCGGGCACCGACACGGGCGGCTCCGATTCGGACTCCGCCGCTTCAGCCAGCGGCTCCGACAGCGACGCCGAGGGCTCAGCGTCGGACACCGCCGCCGGCTCCGACTCGAACGCCGAGACCGACTCCGACACCGACGGCGGTGGCTCGAGCGCCGACGGCAGCGGCTGCAACGCCGGCGGCGCCCCCCCGAGCCTGTGGATGCTCGGGATCTTTGGCCTCGTCGCCACACGACGCCGTCGTCGCTGAAGGCTCAGTCCTCGGCCAACCGAAACGCCTCCGGGATCGACGCTTCGAACCGGAGGCGTTCTCCGTTGCGGTGATCCAGCTCGAGCGCCTGCGCGTGAAGGCCAAGGCGGGCCCCCTTCGGCCAATCGTCGGGCTGCCCGTCGACGCCGTACAGGTCGTCGAAGACCAGTGGGTGTCCGGCGCGGGCAAAGTGGACCCGGATCTGGTGCTTTCGACCCGAGATCGGTCGCACCCGCACCAGACTCTTGCGTCCGTCGGTCTGCAGCCGCTCGAACCGCGTCTGGCTCGGCTTGCCGTGGCGATCGACCACCACCCCGGTGGCGTCCTCCACCCGCAGCGCCCACGTCCACGTCCCGCGCTCGGGGACCACGCCGTGCACCAGGGCGACGTAGGTCTTGGTCGTCGTGCGCGCTTCGAACTGCCCCGTGTAGAACGCGACGAGCTCGCGCCGACGCGCGTAGGCGATCACCCCCGATGTGTTGCGATCGAGTCGGTGCACGATCGAAGGGCACGCGCTCCGGTCGGGGGCCTCCTCCGCGTAGCGCAGCTGCAACCGCCGCAGCAGGTTCATCGACTGCACCCCCGAGCTGGGGTGGACCGCGATGCCAGAGGGCTTGTCCACCACCACCAGATCCTCGTCCTCGTGCAGGATCCTCAGGGAAATCGCGCGCACGGCCTCGAGATCTTCCGCCGCCCGCGGCAGCACGATCCGGACGCGCTCCCCGGGGCGAAGGCGGCGCGACTTCTTCACCCGCGTACCGTCCACCGTGACCGCGCCCTGCCCGACGAAGCCCGCGAGCGACTGCCTCGAGCGCCAGGGAAGCATCACCGCGAGCACCGCGTCGACGCGCATGTCGTCTTGGTGCTCGTCGACCACGTGCTCGACCACGTGGGAGTCGGCCTGGGGCTCCACGTCCGCCATGGTACTCACCCGAGGTGGCCAAGCCGATCCCGCCCAAGCATTACACGCAGGACGCGGACTTCCCCACCGAGATTACGCTCCAGCCCATCGGTATCGTCCGCTCGCCTCACAAGGAGCGCCACGGAACCCCTCGTCAGGCCGTCTTGCCCGCCAAGCCCGAGCTTCGCGACTCCGAGCAGACCGTCTTGGAGCTCTTCCCCCACGTCTTCTCCCCCCACGCCACCGGTGACCTCGAGGGCTTCGAGATGCTCTGGGTGCTCAGCTGGATGCACCTCAACCACGGCTGGCGCAACAAGGTCGCCGTGCCCGGCTTCGAGAAGAAGGGTCTGCTCTCCACCCGGGCGCCGCACCGGCCCAACCCGATCGCCCTCTCCGCCGTCCGCCTGCTGCGGGTCGAGGGTCTGCAGCTCATCGTCGAGCGCACCGATCTGCTCGACGGCACCCCCATCGTCGACATCAAGCCCTACGTGCCCTACTGCGACGCCTTTCCCCACGTCAGCGCCGGCTGGGTCGACCAGCGCGGCAAGACCCCAGGCAACTGAGGGGCACAGGGCCCTGAGGAGGGGGAGTCCGGCAAGAACCAGTCCGGAAGGACCGTCTCCTTGCAACGGTCAAGAACCAGTCCGGAACGGTCAAGAACCAGTCCGGAAGGACCGTCTCCTTGCAACGGTCGCCGGCGACGGCCGACCTGTTCGGGGCAATGACGATGCCCCGAAACCTCTATCCTGACACCACGCTGTACGTCACGTGCCGCGCTGTGCACCGCAGCTATCGGCTCGTGCCGACCCCCGTGGTGCGCAAGG
>JANSYI010000088.1 GCA_024742475.1 bacterium
AGGTCGGAGACTGGTCGAGCCATCACATCGACGGCCAGCACCTCGTCGTCGTCCATCACCCCCCCGGCGCATCCCGGACCGTGTCCGTCTTCAGCCTCGCAGACGGCCGCCTGCTGGCCCGCAACCCATTCGGCTGAGCGGAAGAGCCAGGGTCATGCCATCGAAGTGATACCCGCGGCTGCTATGCTCTCGACATGGAAGAGTCGGAAGGAACTCCGATGCACCGATTCCGAGCCGTTGGACCCTCGCTGGCGGTTTGCGGGCTCGTTGCGGGCGTGCCCGTCGCCGATGCCCGCGCCATGTTCTGCGATGGGTGCACAGAGTCGGGCCCTGACTCCGTCTCGGCGGTCGGCACCTCGGTAGATTCCGACGGCGTGCTCGTGCTGTGGCTGTCGCATCTACGGCCCGGCGACGCTTCGCCCCGATCGTGGAGTCGCGTCTCCATCCAAGTCAGCGACGACGCCGGCAATGGCATCGAAGGACAGCTCGAGACCCACGACGACATGATTCCCGCAGCGTGGCGTCCTGCAACTGCCCTGCCCCCGGGCGACTACGTGGCTGACATCGTGCTGGAGCGGGAGGAGCCCTGCGGTCCGCGCGAGGTCTCCATCCCCTTCGTCGCCCAACCCGCCCAACCCCGAGACCCGCCGGGCTGGCCCGAACTCGCGCTGGACATCGAGATTGTCGAGACTGAGCTCCGCGGCCTCGACGACCTCGTCTGTTGCGATGGAGCGATGCCCTACCTAGCCTACCCGATGTTTGGCGACGGATGCAGCGAGTCGAGAGGTCTGTATGACGACTCTCGCTGCTCGGCGATGCGTCAGCGAATCTTCGCGCAGATCAGCGCAAGTCTCCCCGACGATGCGCCGCCAAGGTTCGCGCTGCGCGAGCACACACAGAGCGTCTACCCGACGGGCAACCCGAAGACATTCGTGGTTCGGACCGAGTCCGACGCATGCCTCGAGTTCGAGATCGTCGACTTGGTCACGCTAGAGGTCCAGCCCCACACTTGGTGCCCCGACGTGACACTGGGCACCTCGGCGCGACCCGAGTTCGAAAGCGATCTCGACGATTGCGAGGGTCCGCCTTACGTCTGCGAAGCGCGAGGGGACGCCTGGCAGCCCGACCGTTGCACCTTGTGGCCCGACGGCGGCTCCTACGTTCCCACCGTCGACGCAGATCCCCAGACCGAGGAGACCGGGCCCTCGGACGTCGACGATGAGCTCGACGACCCCGCACGAGACTCGGCCCGCGGTTGTACGGCCCCGGAGCAGCCCTCGGGTCTCGCCGCCACCATGCTGATGCTACTGGCGCTCGGCGCCACGCGACGAGCCAACCGCAGGCGCTGAGGCTCGGCACGGAGACACCGCCCAGATTCAGGCCAATGACGAGCTGTTCGTCTACGTCACCTCGCCCAGCGGCGACAGCGACCACTGCGAGCTGCGCTGCGTCGACGCGAGCACGGGGGCCGAGCGCTATCGCTTCGAGGTCGGAGACTGGTCG
>JANSYI010000047.1 GCA_024742475.1 bacterium
GACGGCCGCCCACCGGGAGTCGTGCTTGTCCATCGCCTCCTGCGCGAGCCTCACGCCGCGCTCACGAAATTCGTTGGAGTACCTGCCCATGTCTCTGAGTTTCTCTCTTTCTGGAGTCTCCGAGAAACCCGGGGCGGTTCACAAAGCCGCCGCGGACGGTACGTACTCCGAAATTCTTGCCGTATTCGAGAGACCGTGATGACACAACTTGATCCTTCTTTTCAAGCGGAGTTGAAAGCGATGGCACGACGTGGTGTCGGCGCGTCGGAGTTGCTCTCAGCAATCCGACGCCACGCAGGAGTAGAAGGGCGTGGGGAAGGTCGATTCATCGTGGCCCTGTACCTCAAGCAAACCTTCAACGTGCCAGTAGAGAAATTGGCGAATGCCGCCGCATGGAGTGGTTTCGGCGACTCAGAGGGTGGAACATCGGATCGCGAAGTGGATACTCTGCTGAAGCGGTACTTGCTTCCGGGGGCAGATGAGGAGTCGCCGTAGTTATCTAGCTCTACGGCGGTCTCGCGACTCTGGAGACCTGCGGAATCGTCCTTAGCGCCGAATACTCCGCCTCGATGGGTAGTACGCGGGCATAGATGTTTTGCTGCATCAGGAAACCGTGTGGGCATTGTCAGTGGTCGCGTGAAAGCGCGGAAATGAAGGTAGCGTCAATCATTTGGTGCAACTTCAAGCGGCTTAGCGAGCGTTCCTCCGACTGCGGTTCCTTTGCTTGAAGCCTTTGAAGGTCTGGTTCTTGGCCTCGTCGTTGAGGCGGATGGCGACGAGAACGGCGGTTCGGGTGGTGGCAGGAGAGGCCTCGGTTTTCTTCGCCTCTTGATGAGCACCGATGCTTCTGAAACGGGCTCGAAACTCGCGGTTCGTTCGCTCGAGAACGTTGGTCGAGCCCATGGTTTGCCAGATGGCCGGATGGCGGAGTCGAGGTCGTAGAAGGTGAGCGGTGAGCGTGGCTTCGAGGTCGCCCTCGATGATATTGGCGAGGGTATCGTGACCGCTGCCGCGGTACTTGGCGATCAACGCCTGTGCCCGGGAGCGACGGCGGCAAAGGCCGACCACTGTTCGTCGACCAGGATCTCCTCCTCGGGTCCAAGACCGAGTTCCTCGATACCCGCCTCCAACTCGGGCACGGCCAGCGGGGGCCGGCCGAGCAGTCGCTCGAACTTTTCGAGAAGCGCCTGCTCGAACTGGGCGGCCGTCATCGTCGGCGAGGGGTCCACACGAAAGAATGTACCGCGAAGGCTCCCGACGTTCCGCGCGAGGACAAGCGCAGCGAAGCCGCGCCGACATCGATCCGAGCCCGCGGTTCTGCGCTGACCTACGGGCAGGTCACCCTCTCGGCTTCGGTCAGCCCTTCGACCGCCGCCGCCTGCTTCTTCGCCAGCGCCTCGGCCTCTTCGGCGGTGACCGGCTCCATCGGGACCACATACACCACCGCGCCCTCGAGATCGAAATAGACCCGCGGCGGATGACTGCAGGCCTCGATGTCCCCGTCGTGCCGAATGCGCTTGGCTTTGCCGTCCGCGTCCCGGAAGACGACGTTGCGCGAATAATTGCCCTGACAGGGCTCCTTGCACACCGCCGCCATCGCTTTGCTCAGGTCGACGGCGACCTCGGGCTGGCCGACGTTCGATGCCTCGTCGGTTCTCCGCTTCGCATCGGGGGCCGGCTCCGACGGGGCGCCTGCACAACCGAAGACAGCAAGGAGCACGGCGACAGCACGGCGAGTCACGGTTGCGACGGTAGCACTCGCTCGCGCGTCCAGCTGCGCTTCGACGTAGACCTCAGGTCTGACTCCAGATGCAGATCTCGTTGTGGAACGTGTGATACGTGACCGCGTTGTGCGTGCTGAGCTGCTCGATCCACGTACTCCACTCCCACCCCGAGAGCGGACGCCATCCGAAGTCGACATCGTGGCGGTCGCACAGTCGCCCCGAGTCGTCGGGGCACGGCGAGAAGTAGTGGTTCACGTATTCGAGCCGGTGGTAGCTGTACTCGGGTAGGTCGACGCGGACGAGGTACGGGCCGTCGGGAATCGCCTCGGCGTCGTTCTCGTGGCCGTCGAACGCGTACCAGCCCTGCGCGTCGGTTTGCGCCGTCCAGATCTGGCCGTTGCAGCTCTCGTAGCGCACGGTGGCGTCGGCGACGGGCTCACCGCCCCACTCCACCTCTCCGTAGGTGCACGCGAGCGGAGCCGCGCTGAGAAGAAGGACGCTGAGGCGACGCCAGGCGAGCGAGATCTGCATCGATGCCGGTCGTACCGACGCCGGCCCGATCGTTCCCGAGCCGGTCACTCGCCGCACATGCCACGCACGCGCTGCTCGAAGTCGGGGAACTCCGCACGCGCCTTCTCGAGGACCTCCGCGGCCGACTTCTCCGCCGCTGGCGCGTGCTCCTTGGCGAACGCAGCGAACGCCTCATGCGGCTTCGCATCGTCTGCGCCGTACTCGGTGGCCTCGAGCGGCCCGATGCCACCTGCGAGCAGCCACATGTAGTCGTCGAGGTTGCTGGCGATGACCGAGACCTCACCTTCGGAGCCGAAGAACACCACCGGCTGCGCCTCCACGGGCTGCCCGTCCCTCACCAGCCAGAACATCGCGTAGCCGCCGGTTCCGTCCTGGCCAAACACGCGGTACTCCGACCCGTCGAGCGCTTCGTTGCCCGTCCACGCCCGAATCCAGCTTTGGTTCTCCTCGGCGGGAAAGAACGCCTCGAACGGCTCGTAGTCGATCTCGTCCATGTCGAACTCGACCTCGTGAAGGCTCTGAAGGGCTGCAGGCAGCTGGGTGGCGAACGCCATCGGCCAGACGCTACCACCGCCTGTTCCCGGAATTTCGAACGACCGTCCGGAAATCCCCGAGCCGGCGGTGTCTTCAACTGTAGGAGGAGTGGCATGACCTGCTCACGCTGTGAAGGAACGATCACGTCGTCATGGACCCCTGATCGGGGACCGAGCAACAACGGCCGAGAGATCGCGCGGCGCTTCGCTCGGCAGGTGCTCGAGGATGCGGTTCGGTATCACCGCCAGCACCGCTTCGGCTTCGAGTACCGAAGCGGTTCGGCCTCGTTCGCCATCACCGACGCCGGGTACGCGAGGCTCTTGTCCATGCTGCCTCGGCTCGACTTCGACGCCAACGTCACCACCATGCGCGAGGGGGCGTTCGCTTCGTACAACCAGCGCGCCGACCGAGTGCAGTTCCGTCCAGAGAACCTCAACCGCCCCAGCGCATCGGGGGCCATGCTGCACGAGCTCGTGCACGCGCTCCAAGACATGTCGCGGTTTCGCGGGCTGCACGTCGAGATCGAAGCCACCGCGTACATGGCACAGGCGCTGTGGGTCGCGGCCGACGCGGGCGACGTGCAGCGCCGGCTCCAGGCGCAGGCTCGCCAGCCCTCCATGGGCGACGCCGGGGCGATCTACCGGCAGGCCGCGCAGGTCTGTCTCGACCTGGGCCTGCACCGAGCCGTCCGCACCATCGGGCGCGCCGAGCTCGCTCCGGTCGAGCAGGCGCTGCGTGCTTCCGCGAGCTACGGCCCGTTCGCCGACCGGACCTACTCCGCCAACGGCATCGCTCGCTAAAGAGGCGGCTTCTTCAGCCCAGGACGCTTCGCTCCGACGTGGCGGCTCGGTCCCAGCAGCACCGCGATCTGCCGCAGCTCGTCCACCTCCTCGAAGACGATCTTGACGACCATCGTCATCGGGACCGCGAGCAGCAGCCCGATCGGACCCCACACCCAGCCCCACAGCACGAGCGAGATCAGGATGACGAGCGGCGAGAGGCCGATCCGCTCGCCGAGGATCTTGGGCTCGAGCACCCCGCCGATCGACCCGTTGATCAGCAGGTAGATGATCCCCAGCACGACCGCGCGCTCCCACCCGAGCGTGATGATGGCGAGCAGTACCGGCGGGACGGCGGCGACGATCGAGCCCACCGTCGGCGCGTAGTTGAGAAGGAACGCCAAGAGCCCCCAGAGCCCCGGCAGCGGCAGCCCCACACCGGCACAGGCCCCCGCGGCGATCAGCCCCGTCGCGAGCGAGGCGATGGTCTTGACCTGAAAGTACGTGGTGAGCCGAGATGCGGTCCGGTTGAAGACCTTCATGCGGCGGTCCCCCTCACCGTATGCGACCGAGAGCTTGCGCGGCAGGCCGACGAGCTCGGCAATGATGAAGCCCATGAACACCACCGCCGAGAGCAGCCCCGCCGTGAGGCGAAATGCCTGACGGCTCGCCGCGAGCGCAGACTCGGGTGAGAAGCCGCTCTCGGAGAGGTCCAGGCCGTTTTGCTCGGCAAACGCGGTCAGGCGCGCCGTGATGTCGTCGATCTCCCCGCTGTGCTCGGCGAGCAGGTCACGAATGCTCGCGATCCAGACCGGCATCAGAAAGCCGATGCCAACGAGGGAGGCCACGAACAGCCCTCCGACCAGGGCGCTGGCCACCAGCCGGGGCATCTTGGTCGACAGCCACGGGACGGGCGAGGCCACGATCAACGCGAAGAAGAGCGCACCGACCACAGGCGCGAGCACCGTG
The DNA here is from genome assembly GCA_024742475.1 of bacterium. Taxonomy (GTDB): domain Bacteria; phylum Myxococcota_A; class Polyangia; order Nannocystales; family Nannocystaceae; genus CAJXVA01. The sequence continues at coordinate 4,538 of JANSYI010000047.1, forward strand.
GATGCCTCGCGAAGGCTCGCGATGATGACCGCGATGCCCGCGAGCAGGACCACGAACTTGAGCACGACGTCGAACGAAGCGGAGCCCTTTCGCTTGCGGTCGGACGAAGAGGTCGAGTCGGACATCGGGCGCAGTGTCGCCGACCCTGACCCCGGGGTCACTTCCAATCGCGGCCTGTGCGACCGAAAGCGCGCCGCTCAGCCCTCAGGGGGAATCTGTTCGCACGTGGTCGCCACGACGTCGGCGAGCGCCGTGCCGAGCACGCCCGTGAAATCGGGGCTCATCGACGGCGCGAGGTCGACCCAGGACGCGGGCGCACCGCCGAAGGCGTTCATGAAATCGGTGAGCCGGGTGTTGGTGTTCGCCGGGTTCTCGTAACACGTGCCCGCAATCGCGCCCGAGGTCACCACGCACGCATCACCGCAGTCGGCCTTGGCCGCCGACACGATGTCGACGAAGTCCGACGTTGGGATCTCGGGTGGCGTGAGGTCGGGGGAGTCCGAGAGCAGGAACAGCACCAGCACGGCGTTGGTCCGCATGAAGCCGGCGTTGTGAGCGGCGTTCGCCGGATGGAACGGATAGGCCGCACCGGCGACCACGGTCTCGGTGTTGGAGTGCGGCACCGAGCCGTCGATGACGCCCGTCATTGCGCCACCGAACCACGCGGTCAGCCCCGCGGTGTCCTGCCCGGTCTGCACCGCGTAGAACGTGGACCCCTCGTGCTCGTACAGCCTGCCCTGCTGGCCGTTGACCCCGTTGTTGCCGTCTTGCGGCGGGAAGAACACCCCGTCGGTGATCGAGGCCTCGCACGCGGGCCCACCCCAGCCTCCGGAGTTTCCCGGATCGTAGAAGCCCGTCGCGCGGGTCAGGCCGACGTGCAGGTCGGTGCCTTCGGGCAGCGCGTTGACCATCTCGTCGACGAACTGTGGAAACGCGGCGATGATCGGCTCGCGGTGGGTGTTCATCGAGCCGGAGTTGTCGACGACGAAGAGGATGTCGACCGCATTGCAGCCGCAATCGTCGTCATCGGGCCCACACTTCGTGTCCGGAGGGCCCTCGTCGCCCCCCACGTCGAAAATGGGCTCATCGCCGCTCTCGCTCGCGTCTTCGGCCGTCGTCCCGGCGCCCGACGTGGCGCTGTCGCTGCCAGACCCCATGTTCCCGGTGGCCGACGAGGGGACGGCCGACGCCCCGGTCGTCATGCTGCCGCCCCCATCGAACGGGTTGTCGTCCCGCGGAGGCTCTGCGCATCCCATGACCACACACGCCCCAACCACGACCGCACGCCTTCGCATCTTGGGGCCAGTGGAGACCCCGCCGCGACGCGGGTCAATAAAAAGTGCGCGCGGTCGGCACGTCCCCGGATCGGATCATGCGCCCGCTTGAGCCCGAAGCGCCGCGTGAATCCGTCGCAGCGCGGTTCGGCGCATCTTGGGCCCGATGCCGTGGCCCTGGCCCGGAAATCGCTCGGCCTCGACCAGGTACCCGAGCGCTTGCATGCGCCGGACCTGGCCCAGCGTGACCGCGGCCGACATCACCGTGTCTCGCTCCCCCACCAGCACGCGCGTGACCGCGTGCTCCCCCAGCTCGGTTGGCACCCGCGTCGGCGCAAAATGACCGCTGATCGCGATCACCTCGCTGACCGAATCGGGCGCGGCGACCGAGACCTCGAGGGCCACCGAGGCGCCCTGCGAGTAGCCCACGAGCACGGGCCGACCGGACACGAGCCCCGAGGCCTGCAGGTCGGTGAGCAGCCCGACCACCATCGACGCCGCACCGACCACCTCGGTGCCATCGCTCATCCGCGACCGTGCCTCGGACCGGCGAAACCAGGCGTGGGTGCCGTCGCGCTGAACCCTCGGGCCCCACGGAACGACCACTCGAAGCCGGCGGCTGGAGTAGCGCAGCGCCGCCGGGAGTCCGTGGAGCGCGTCGTCCCGACCGTGCAGGATGACGACGGTCGGCAGCGCCTCGTCGGGGTCGGCCCCGCGCGTGACGTAGGCGTCGTAGGCGAGAGTCGGCGTTGGGGGTGCCGACGGCTGAAGCCAGATCCACAGTTGCAACGCCAGCCCGAACATGTCCGATCCATGGGAGCCCACATCTTCAAGAGAGGATGCAGGGCCCACGAAAAAGCTCTCCCCCGCCGGCGAGGGCCGACGAGGGAGAGCACGCTCATGGTTCGTGTTCGCGACTCGGCGTGGTGCTACTTCTTCTTGGCCTTCCCCTGTTTGGGGGCCGCCTTGCCCTTGGGCGCCACGGGTTGATCGCTGGACATTTGCGGCTTCGCGCCGCCCTTGGCTTTGCCTCGTTTTTTCGCTGCCATGGTGTTTGCGCCTCTCGTCCGCTCGTTCAGAGGAAGCGGACCAACGTCGGAGCCGACCGCGTCGGCAAAGGGTGCACACGAAGTCGCTTGGATACGCTCCGCGAAGTCGATACCGTCGAGCGGCATGCAGAAGGGCGCGCCCCAGACCCATCTCAACCTCAACGTCCGCGGGATGAAGCAGTCCGCGACCGTGGCGATCAACGAGCGGTCCAACGCCCTCATCTCCCAGGGGCGGACCGTCTACAAGCTGGGGCTCGGGCAGTCTCCGTTCCCGGTCGCCGAACCCGTGGTCGAGGCCCTTCGGCAGAACGCCGGCGAGAAGGACTACCTCCCGGTCTGCGGGCTCAGGTCGCTGCGTGACGCCGTGGCCGCGTATCACGGACGCACCGATGGCGTGGAGCGGACCGGGGACGACGTCCTCATCGGGCCCGGCAGCAAGGAGCTGATGTTCCTCCTGCAGCTGACCTACTACGGCGACCTGGTCATCCCCACCCCTGCGTGGGTCTCCTACGCCCCGCAGGCCCGCATCATCGGCCGACGGGTCGAGCTGCTCGAGACCTCTCAGGCCGACGGATGGCAGCTGAGCCCTGCCCGGCTCGAGGCCTTCTGCGCCGAGGACCCCGACCGACCACGCCTGGTCATCCTCAACTATCCCTCCAACCCGACCGGCGGCACGTACAAGCTCGACGACCTCCGCGCGCTGGCCAAGGTCGCCAAGAAATACCGCGTGCTCATGCTCTCCGACGAGATCTACGGGGAGCTCCACCACAAGGGGCAACACGTCTCGATCGCCCGCTTCTACCCCGAGGGCACGATCATCTCCTCGGGCCTGTCCAAGTGGTGTGGCGCGGGCGGATGGCGCCTGGGCACGTTCCTCTTTCCCCCGAGCATGCGGTGGCTGCTCGATGCGATGGCCGCCGCGGCGAGCGAGACGTACACCTCGACCAGCGCGCCCATCCAGCACGCGGCCGTCACCGCGTTCCACCCCAGCCCCGAGATCGACGACTACCTCGCGCGCTCCCGCCGCATCCTCGGTGCGCTCGGCCGGTGGTGCCACCGCACCCTCACCGCCGCGGGCATCCGCTGCGCTGCACCCACCGGCGGCTTCTACCTGTTTCCGGACTTCTCCGCCTTCACGCAGCCTCTCGCGGCGCGGGGCCTGTTCGACTCGCCCGCGATCTGCCGCGCCCTGCTCGACGAGACCGGGGTGGCCATTCTGCCCGGCTCGGAGTTCGGTCGCCCGGCTGGAGAGCTGACGGCCCGCCTCGCGTACGTCGATTTCGACGGCGCGGCCGCCCTCGAGGCCGTCGCCCAGCTGCCTCGGGACGCGATCAACGAGGCGTTCTTGCGGCAACACTGCCCCAAGGTCACCGACGCGATCGATGCGATGTGCGCTTGGATGCCGCGCTGAGGGCCGCGGCGCTATCATGCGCGGGTGAGTGACGTTCCATCCGGTCGCGTCCGCCCCGAAGACGTCGACATTGGGGCGCTGCTCGGCGTGGCCCTCGGTCCGCCGCCCTCCGACGACTTCGCCGACAAGGTCGGGTCCACGGTCACGCTGATGACCACGGTCACCGAGCTGACGCTGCTCGTCTTCGCCGCCCCCTTGAACTGGCTGCGCAACGACGCGGCCGAAGAGCCCGACCGTGACGACACCTGACCTCCCCCTCGCGTTCGTCGACCCGACCAGCACCTTGGGCCGCCTCGCCGACTCGGTCTCGCAGAGCGTGGCCGACTACGCGCCATCGATCGGCTCGGCTCTCTTCGTGTTCTTGGCCCTTTGGCTCGTGGCCAAGCTCGTGCGCGGCCTGGTCAAGCGCCTGCTGCAGGTCACCCCCCTGGACGAGGTCGTCTCGCAGACGCGACTGGGCCGCATGCTCCAGGCGTTTCGCGAGGACGCGACGCCGTCATGGGCAGTCGCCAACCTCGCCTACGTCGCCATTCTCTTGATGGCCGTCACCTCGGCCGCCGAGGCGCTGGGCATCGAGGCGGCCAAGACCGCCGTGCTCGCCGCGCTGGGCTACCTGCCCAAGGTCATCTCCGCCCTGCTGATCGTCGCGATCGGCAGCGTGGCCGCCAGCGCGATCGCCCGGCTCGTCGGGGCGTTCTTCGCCGAGTTCCGCGGCGGACGCACCAAGATGTTCGAGGCGCCGATCGAGCTGGGCATCATGCTGGTCGTCGCGCTCATCGCCCTCGAGTCGCTGGGCGTCGACGTCTCGTTCATCACGTCCAACCTCAGCGTGTTCGTGGTGGTGCTCCTGGTCCTGGCCGCCTTCTTGATGGCGTGGTCCATGCGGCGGCCGGCCGAGGAGATCATCGCCAACTACTACCTGCGGCAGCTGGTGCGCGTCGGTGACGACGTGAAGCTCGAGCAGACGCGCGGCGTGGTCGAACGCTTCGTCCCGCTGGGCGTCATGCTGCGCGACGCGGCGGGCAAGGAACACTTCGTCCCCGCGCGCCACGTGCTCTCGGGACTCGAGCGCAGCAAGCCCTGAGCCGATGGACGCGAGTCGAACCACGGTGGACATTGCGTCCTCCGACGAGGCGCTGATCGAGGCGTATCGCGACGGCCAAGACGCGCTCGCGTACTCCGAGCTCGTCCGTCGCTACCAGATCCCGCTCTATCGCATCCTCGCGGCCCTGCTCTCCGACGCCGACCACGCCGAGCCCGCGTGCGAGCGGCTGTTCGTGCGGGCGGCGACGCGCCTTCACGAGCTCACCAACCCGGCGGGCTTTCACGCGTGGTTGATCCACATGGCGCGCGACGTCGCCAACGACGTCGAGGTGGACGCGGCCGTCTCCGCGCCGCTGTCTCGCCCGCAGCTGCTCAGCGCTGCGAACCTGTCGCTCGAGGCCGGCAAGCAGGTCGTCTCGGACGCCGTCCGGGCCGCACTCGGGCAGATGAGCCCTCAGCAGCGGGCGATGCTCACCCTCGTCGAGCTCGAGGGCAACAGCCCGGCCGACGTCGCCAAGGCGATGGAGGTGCCCCTGGCCGAGTTCGAGGCGGAGCTGCAAGAGGCGCGGCGACGCTTCGTCGACCTCGTCACCGCCCCGGGCCACACCGCGCCTGCACGGGACGCGCCCGCCAACGCCCGGAGCGTCGCCGACCTGCCCGCGCTCGTCGGAGGCCGCTATCGGCTGGGCCCTCGCCTGGGCGCGGGCGGCATGGGCGTGGTGCATCGAGCCCGCGACGAGCAGACCGGGAACGACGTCGCCCTCAAGGTCGTGTTCCTCGGCCCTGGCACCGAAGATATTCGGGCCCGGTTCGACCGCGAGTGCGTGGCCATGGACATGATCGAACACCCCAACTTCGTGCGGAGCTTCGCCAACGGTGAGCTCCCCGGCGCGCGGTGGATCGCAATCGACCTGCTCGAGGGGCGCAACCTCGCCGACCGTCTGGTCGAGGGCCCCCTTCCCCTGCGTCGAGCGCTCGAGATCGCCAAGCAGCTCCTCGGCGCGCTCGGGCAGCTGCACGCCCGCGGCATCGTTCACCGCGACGTCAAATCCGACAACGTCTTGTTCGCAAGCGCGGGTGACGAATCGGAGGTCAAGCTGATCGATCTGGGCATCGCGAAGCTACCCCAAGAAAAGCTCTCGCCCGAGCAGGCGCGCTTGACCGCCGCGGGGATGACCCTGGGCACGCCAGCCTACATCTCGCCCGAGCAGGCGATCGGCCAGGTCGTCGACGGGCGCGCCGACCTCTACTCGCTCAGCGTGCTCCTCTTCGAGATGCTCACCGGCAAGCTGCCGTTTCGCGCGGGCGACGTCGTCACCCTGCTCACGATGCACGTCAGCGCGACGCCGCCGCTCATCAGCGAGCTCACGAACGGGCAGCTGCCGATGTCCGAAGCCGTCGACGAGCTGGTCGACCGGGGGCTGGCCAAGACCGCGCGCGACCGCTACCCCGACGCCGACGCGTACATCGAGGCCATCGACGCGCTGCTCGCCGCGCTGTGATCCCGCATTTTCTGCGGCTGAGGATCACCACGGCGACGCAGCACTTTCCGGTCAGACGAAATCCAGCCGCGGCAAGCTCGTACCCATGCTCTTGCTTGCGGTCCGACCCCTCGACCTCGCGATCTTCGGCACCATGGGTTGCCTCTGGATCTTCGGGGCTGCCTTCATCTACTTCGTGTGGCGCTGGGCGGCGCGGACCGAGGCGGAGCGAGCACAACCCGTCATGCGCGCAGGCGACCCACCGGTCCCCCCCGCAGCACCGCTTGCGACGCGGGCTCCGAAAGCCCGCCCGCGCAAGGCCGACGACCTCGGCGCAGGCCTGCCCACCCCCGCATCCACCTGATCGGACCGGACATGCTTCTCGCGCTTGCAGACAAGGCGGTCAACGAGCAGGCGGTGGCGCTCTCGCCCACCATGGGATGGCTCCTGCTCGGTTGCGCCATCGCCGTCATCAGCTTCTTCATCCTTCACGCCGACCGCTGGCGCCGTTGGTGGCTCAGCGCCGAAGACCCCCGGGGCATCGCCTTCTTCCGGATCGTCTTCGGCTTCTTCGTGCTCGCGAACATCAACGGCATGTGGGACGTCTTCACGTTCCTCTACACCGACGAGGGCATCTTTCCCGCCGACGTCGCCCGCCAGGTGTTCGCCTCGAAGCAGTTTGCGGGCTTCGGCGACGGCATGGCCGACGGAGAGCCCTACGGCTTCTTCGACCCGGCCGCGCTGTGGGAGTTCATCAAGGGACCCAAGTGGTCCCTGCTGTATTTCTGGGACTCTCCGACCGCGTTTTGGATCCACATCGTCGCGTTCGAAGTCGCCGCGGTCTGCTTCATCATCGGCTTTCGCACGCGCCTGATGGGCGTGCTGACCTGGTTTCTGATGAACAGCATCCTGACCCGCAACTCGCTGGGTTGGGAGGGCACCGAGCTCGTCTACCGCACGATGCTCGCCTACCTCATCTTCGCGCGCAGCGGCCACGCCTACAGCGTGGACAACTGGCTGCGTTGCCGAAAGCTCCGCAAGCAGGGCCGCCTCAGCGAACGTGACGGCCCCGGTGGAGGCGCCGGCCTGCCGCCGAGCTCCGAGCACCCCGAGGGGCTCGAGCCGGTGTATCGCCGCATCCCCTCGTGGCCTCGCAAGCTGATCATGCTTCAGCTGGCCACCATCTACGTGACCACCGGCACCCTCAAGACCGGCAGCGTGTGGATGGCGGGCGACGCGATGTACTACGCGATGAACCTCGACCACTTCTACCGGACGCCGCCGCAGTACCTGTCGTCGCTCGGTGGGACCACGGTGTTTCGCGCCATGTGTTACGCGACCAAGGTCGGGCAGATGTCCTTTGCCCTGGTCATCTTCGGCATCATCACGCGCTGGTCGATCGCGCAGGGCTTCAAGCCCTACCCCAAGTGGCGTCAGTGGGCGATCCGCGGCTGCTGGTTCGCGCTCATCGGCCTGAGCACCGCCCTCATCTACGTGGCCTACCCGGTCCACTTCGGCCCGAAGATCTCAGCGGGCGCCTTCGCCAGCATCTGGGCGGGCGTCCACACGGCGCTGTACCTGCTGTGGTGGAAGCTGGGCAACGCGCCGTTTCGCTTCCGCGGGTTCGGCAGGTGGAGGCTCGACACCCCAGTGGTCATCGATCGCAAGTGGGTCTGCACGTGGATCTTGGGCCGTCGCGTGCTGCTGATCTGGCACCTGGCGTTTCACGGCCACATCTTCTCGATGATGAACGTCGGCCAGTTCCAGACCGGCATGATGTCGGCCACCTTCGCGTTCATCCGCGGCCACGAAATCGCCGCCGCGCTCCGTGACATCGGCCACCGCCTGCACAGCTGGGGCGTCCCGGGCATGCCCAAGTCGGTGCAGCAGCGCCTGCCGGTGCTGCCCGCCGCCGACGTCACTTTGCCGCGGCACCACCACGACGCCGCGCGCCTGCCGATGGCGGCCTTCTTCATGGGGCTCGTCGGGGTGCTCGTGGGCATCGTCGTGCAGGTCAAGGTGAAGCCCGAGTGGGACTTCCGCTGGGTTTGGGTCGCCACCGCTGCGTTCATTGCCGGCGTCGCGTTCGTGCAGGCGCGGCGCAGTATGGGGCGCACCGACGCCGACGTCGTGGGTCGCGAGCCGTGGGCCTACGGACCCGTCGGGCGCCTGATCGTCGGCGGCCTCGTGGTCTGGCATCTGGTCGCCGTCGCGACCTGGCTCATGCCGAGCAAGGACTGCCTGTCGAGCTTCCGCAACCAGGCCCGCGGCGTGTTCACCTTCTACCTGACGCGGACCACGACCGATCAGGGCTGGGGCATGTTCGCGCCCAACCCACCGCGCACCAACGTATTCCTCAAGGTCATGGTCACCGACCAGCAGGGCGAGACTTGGGACCTGCGCACGGACGTCTACGCCGAGGAGCAGAAGCCTCAGCCGTGGATCTGGAACGACCGCATGCGAAAGATCAACCGCCGCATCATCGGCGGCGAGTCGGGCCCCAACAGCTGGTACCGCAAGTGGTACGCGCGCTACCACTGCCGTCAGTGGGCGCGAAACCACGGAGGCGAGGCGCCCAAGCGCGTGGACCTGGTCAAGATCTGGTACCGGATCCCCACACCCGAGCAGGTCCGCAAACACGGCTACTACCGCGCCGAGGAGCTCCTCGAGCGGGCCGGCCACGAGCGCGTCTCCTACACGGAGAACTGCCGCCACGCGGTGATGGGGCAGCTGCCCAACTTCATCCGCGAACGCGACGGGCTGCCGCTGCTCGACGAGGGGGTCTACAAGCCCTGGATCAAGCGCAAGAAGGCAAAATGGGACCAACGCAAAGAGCGCGAGGCCAAGCGCGCGGCCGCGCGCACGAAGTAGGGCGCAAGATCTGCCGGCACCGTACACTCGTGGCCGCGCATCCTACCGCCAAGCCGATGTCCAAGCGCTCCAGCAAACGCGTTCAGATCCTCGTCGTCGACGATGAATCCAGCGCCCGCTCCGGGCTGGTCGAGCTCCTGCGAGAGGAGGGCTACGAGGTCCGGGGAGCCGCCGATGCCTTCAAGGCGCTGGGCATGGTCGAGGCGGGCGTGCCCGACCTCCTCATCACCGATGTGCACATGCCCGGCATGGACGGCACGTCGTTGATGGCCAAGGTGCAAGAGGCGCATCCGGAGGTCGGGGTCATCGTCATGACAGCCTACAGCACCGTCGAGCGCGCGGTCGCGGCCATGCAGCAGGGTGCCGACGACTATCTGACCAAGCCGATCCGCTTCGACGAGCTCCTCCTGGTCGTCGATCGGCTGCTCGCGCACCGCGAGACCGCGCGAGAGCTCGAGGAGTATCGCCGTGCCAGCGACGCCAAGTCCCCAGCCCTGGGCTGGGTCGGGCAGTCGAAGGCGTCTCGCAACGTGCTCGACCTCATCCGGCAGGTGGCCGACTCCCCCGCGTCCGTGCTGCTCACCGGCGAGAGCGGCACGGGCAAGGAGCTGGCCGCGCGAGCGCTGCACGATGCGAGCCCCCGCCGCACCGGGCCGTTCGTACCCGTCCACTGCGCCGCGCTGGCCGAAGGCGTCCTCGAGAGCGAGCTCTTCGGTCACGAGAAGGGCGCGTTCACCGGCGCCGACAGCACCCGCGACGGCCGCTTCGCGCGGGCCAACGGCGGCACGCTGTTCCTCGACGAGGTCGGAGAGATCCCGCTCTCGGTCCAGGTCAAGCTTCTGCGGGTCCTACAAGAGCGGACCTACGAGCGCGTCGGTGGCGATCGAGCGATCGAGGTCGACGTTCGGGTCGTCGCGGCGACGCACCGCGACCTCCTCGCCGACGTCAAGGAGGGCCGCTTCCGCGAAGACCTGTTCTACCGGCTCAACGTCATCAACGTCCGGCTGCCCACGTTGCGCGAGCGGGCCGACGACATCCCCCTGCTCGCCATGCACTTCCTCGCGCAACACGCCAGCCGCGCGAGAAAGCAGATCCGCAGCATCAGCGAGCGCAGCCTCGACGCGCTGCGTGCATACGACTGGCCCGGCAACGTGCGCCAGCTCGAGAACTGCATCGAGCATGCGGTCGCGCTGTGCAACGACTTCGAGGTCGACGTCCGCCACCTCCCCCGAGAGGTGCTTGGCTCCGGCCGCGCGCTCGACGAGTTGCCGATCGTCCCCGGCTCGTCGATGGCCGAGGTCGAGCGGTACGTCATCCTCAAGACGCTCGAGTCGGTCGGCGGCAGCACGTCGAAGGCGGCGAAGATCCTGGGCGTGTCACCGCGCACCATCCAGTACAGGATGAACCAGTACCGCGACGAGGACCCCGAGCAGGTCGCGCTGATCTTGGCCCGCAAGAAGACGCGCAAGCGGGTCTAGCCTGTGGTGCTCGCTAGAGAGCGCCAAGGGCCTCGACGACCGCGTCGCCCATGTGGCTGTACAGATGCCGACGCAGCGGCGTGGCGACGCTCTTCTCCAAGCGACGCACAGCCGCGCTCGAGAGCCCCCACTTCCTGCCGAGCTCACACAGGGGCACGGGGTTCGTGCTCGCCACCCGCTCGCGCAGCATGGCGAGCGCCGGGCCCTCCAGGCTCTCCGCGTAGGCCTCGAGCGCGGTGCCGAGCCGTTGGGCGAGCTCCGCGTCCGCAATTTCGTCCTCGGGAGTCGGCGCCGGGTCGCTGACGCGTTCCATGCGAGCGACGTCATCGTCACTCGCCGGGGTGTCCAGTGAAGCCGTTGGCGTACGCAAGCTCTCCATCGCCTCGACATCGGCCGCCGAGACGCCGAGCGCGTCTGCGATCTCCTGCGAGCACGGCAGCGACCCGTCCCGCGACAGCTCGGCCGTCGTCTTGGCCAGCTGGTAGAACAGCCGTCGCCGCGCGGCGGTCGTCGCACCACGCACGATGCCGCTGTTGCGCTCGACGAAGCGCAGCATGTGCGCCCTCACCCACCAGCTCGCGAACGTCGCCAGACGGACCCCGCGCTGGGGATCGAAGCGCTCCATCGCATGCAGCAAGCCGACGTTGCCTTCCTGCATCAGGTCACCGAGCGTGCACTGCCGGCTCTGATAGCGGTTGGCCCAGAACGCGATCATCCGCTGCTGGCTCCGCACCAGCCGCGTGCGCGCGCCCACTGCTCCGATGTTTGTCCAGCGTTCGAACAGCGCGCGCTCCTGGTCCGACGAGAGGTCGTGGCGATCCATCGCCAGTCTACAGAGCAAGAACGCTGCCAACGAGAATCCCGCCTTCTTGCGGGCGTCCTGTCGACCTCTGCCGGCAGTTCTTGCGCGCGGACCGGCCAGGGCGCAACGCTTGCCGGCATCGGCTCCAGGCTTCGAAAAACGAAAAATCTGCGGGCTGCGAGACGGCCCGGCACGTCATCGTCCATCCATGTTCACGAAGATCCTCGTGGGTGTCGATGGTTCCGAACGACAGCCCGACGTCATGCGACAGGCCGTCGAGCTCGCCGATCGCTGTGGAGGCACGCTCGTCCTGTGCCGCGCCGTGCAGATCCCCAGCAGCATTCCAGCGCTCGCGTGGAGCCTGCAGGGCGACGAGTTCGAAGACTTCCTCGTCGAGCACGCCCGCGGCCAGCTCCAGCGCCTGGTCGAAGAGCTCCCCGACGGACTGGTCTCGGAGCTCATTGCCGAGCTTGGCCAGCCCGCCGACGTGCTCCTGCGAGCCTGCAAGGAACACCGCTGCGACCTCGTCGTGATCGGGAGCCACGGGTACTCGGGCATCGACCGCCTGCTCGGCACGACGGCCGGCAAGGTCGTCAACAAGTGCGAGCGCAGCGTGATGGTCGTGCGCGGCGATCAGCCCGGGAGCTGAATGCGAAACACCGTGCCGCCCGAGGGCGGGCAGTCGTAGGACAACGACCCGTGGTGGGCCTCGATGATCTGCTTGGCGATCGGCAGGCCCAGGCCCGACCCGTCGGGCTTGGTGCTGGTGAACGGCGCGAACACGTCGGTTTCGGCCGGAATGCCCGGACCCGTGTCGCGAACCTCGAGCATGACGCCCACCGCGGTGCGATCCGCCGAGACGGTGATGGTGCCGCCATCGGGCAGCGCCTCGAGGGCGTTCTTGCACAGGTTGAGCAGCACCTGCCGCAGCTTGCCCGGGTCGGCGCGCACGGGCCCGAGATCGTGCGCGACGTCGGTTTCGATGGCGACCTCCTTTTGGCTGTAGGCCGGTCGCTCCATCTCGCACAGCTCGGCCACCATCGCCCGCAGGTCGATCGCCTCGAAGCGGTACTCGTGCCGTCGCGACATCATGCGAAACTCGCCGAGCAGCTCGGTCAGGCGATCGATGCCTCCCATGAGCAGCTCCAAGCGCTCGGTCACCCGGGGCTCGGGAGGCGGGTCGGCGCGGTCGAGCCAGCGCTTGAGGAGCTGCACGCTCACCGCCATGCCGTTGATCGGGTTGCCAAGCTCGTGCGCAAACTTGCTCGCGGTCGTGCCGATGGCGGCCATCTTCTCCGCCTCGACGCGCGCCTGCGTGAGCCTCGCCTTCTCGGACACGTCGCGGAGGATTGCGGCGTATCGGCGCTGCCCCGCCTCCTCATACTCGGTCACCGACAGCTCGATTGGGAACTCCTCGCCGTCACGGCGGCGGCCGCTGACGGCCCGCACCCGACCGATGGCCTTCTTCTCGCCGGTGGACTCGTAGCGCCGGATGTAACCGTCGTGCTCGCGCGCGTAGGGCTGCCCCATGAGCGAGTTGATGCTCCGGCCCATCAGTTCGTCCTGCTCGTAACCGAACATCCGCGCCGCGGCCGCGTTGCAGAACGTCACGTTGGCCTCGCTGTCGATGGCGAGGACTGCGTCCTGGGTGGCGTGCACCACGGCCTCGGCGGGTGAATGGGCGTCAGCGGTCTGGGAATCGCTCTGGTTGCGACTCATGATTTCCTGCCACCATCGTAAGGTGCCGGCGGAAAAAGCAAAACCCGCAGTTGTTGCCGGCACTTTCCCCGACGCACGGTCCATGATGGAGGAGATGAATCCGGCCAAGCGACTTCTCGTAGCCGAGGACGATGCGGGAACCCGCAGCGGACTCGCCGCCGTGCTGCGAGAAGAGGGCTACCTGGTCGACGAGGCGCCCGACGGCGCCGTCGCGTGGTCCTTGGTCAGCGCGTCTCCTCCCGACCTGGTGCTCACCGACCTCGACATGCCCCACGTCGGCGGCGGCGAGCTCATCGGCCGCATCCGCGCGCGCTACCCCCACATCCCCATCGCCGTCTTGAGCGCAGAAGATCCGATCGACGCGGGACGCCGCTGCGTGGGGCTGCACGCCGATCGCTTCTTCACCAAGCCGATCAACCTCGACGACATCTTGGGCTTCGTCCACACCCGGACGGGCTGACGCGATCAGAGCCCGTTGCGTCCGCAGACGGAGAGCGACCGGATCGCAAACTCCTGCGGGATTGCGAAGTCTTGGTACGCACCCGCACGCACGCTGACCCGGACGGAGGTCGGGTCAGCAGGAATGCCCGAGAGGCGCGCGACCTCGGTCCAAGCGTCGGCATCCTCGGACTCGTAGTAGGCGATGTCGGTTCCTTCGGGTGAGGACTCGAGCGCGATCCGGATCCACGGAGCCGTCGTTGCGGTGTCCTCGAGCCTCTCACTGTCGTACATCGCGCTCATGCCTCCGGCTTCGTACAACGCCATCGCCTCAGGCTCGCCGAAGTCGAGGGTGATCGTGCCCTGCGTGCGCAAGAGTTGCGGGACGGCGTCGAGGCGGACGGTGACCCATCCATCACTGAGGTTCAGGGGCGTGCCCGACAACACCGAAGCCGACGGATAGGCACCCACGTTCTCCGGTTCGATCGTGAAGCGCAGCGCACCCGAGGACACCGTGGGCGGCTCGCCCAACACCGACCACGTCTCCCCGAGCATGTTGCCCTCGAACGTGTCCTCGAAGAGGATGTTGCAGTCGGTCGGCTGAGCGCTTCCCGAGCTCGACGCATCGTCGGAGCCGGTGGAGGACGAGCCGGATGCCGTGGCGGTCGTGGGGTCGGGAACCGTGGTGCTGCCCGAAGCGCTCCCATCCCCCGTCGACGCCACCTCACCGCTGGTGACGGCGTCACCGGGGGGCACGCACATGTTGGACAGCGTTCCGGCCAGATCGCCGAAGCGTCGCCCCGTCTCGCAGTCCTCGTCGGGGAAGCTGCAGTGACCCAGCGATTCGCAGAACCCGGCGACACCGTCGAGTTGGCAGTGGCTGTCGGCGGCGCACTCGAACGTCTCCTTGCAACCCGTCAGTCCGCACGCGACGAGCGCGAGCGCCAATACCCCATGTCTCCCCACCAACGAGAGCCTACCGCGGAGCGCAGTCCACGAGAACCTGGCGCGCACGACCCGACGCGGTAGCATGTCGTCGATGCGCGGCTCCGCACTCGCGGCCTTGGTCTTCGGCCTCCTCGCCTGCTCCAACCCACAACCGCTGCCTCAGGGCAAAGCTGAGTTTGCGGGCACGTGGGAGGGCGACGGCGTTCGTATCGAAATCACGCCCGAGGGTCGCGTGACCTACGACCGCAAGAAAGGCGCCGGGAACGAGCGAATCCAAGGACCCATCGCAGGCTGGGGCGAGGACAACTTCGTCGTGGGCGTGATGACGCAAAAGACCACCATCGAGGTGGACGAGCCGCCGCACGAGACGTCGGGAACTTGGACGATGGTCATCAACGGCGACACGGTCTACCGCCTGCAGCCTTAGCAACAAGAAGAGCTAGCACAACGCCCGCATCGCACTCGACGCAGCCACCACGTCCACCTACACTGTGCTCATGCAGCCTAGAGGGTACGTCTGATATGAGCATGGCACTGGCCCGTGCGGGCAAGGAAGCGATCGAGACGAAGACCAAGGCCCACCGGGACGCGATCCGTACCCGTGGCTACGGCACGCACTACGGCGACCACTCCAACTACCGGCCTCCGGCGGGCGCCTCCCTCACCGAGAGCAGCTGCGTCGTGTGGGCGATGGAGTGTGCGGCCTACGCCTTCGAGAAGGTCGGCCAGTCTGCCGTCTGGAACCGGATCGCCGCCAACGCCCGCCGCAACCAGCTCAAGGGCACGGTGCTCATCAAGGACCTCGTCCAGGCCGGTTGGACGGGCATCTACTGGAACCCCGACACCACCGACACCTCGGACCCCGAACACAGCTACTCGGCCCACGTCGCGAGGCGCAGCAAGACCTACTACAAGATCCCGGTCCAGGACTACGTGCTCGACTACCGCCGCAAGCCGCGGGCCGACCTGACGGGCATCAACAAGCTCGACAAGGTCCCGTTTTGGGTGGGGTGCGCTCGCGGAGGCAGGCATGTGTTTTGCGGCACCGGAGCGAACGTCTCCGAGTTCCACTGGGACTACCCCGCGACCAACCCTCGCGCGATGGAGCTGGTCACGCTCAAGGACTACGCGTGGCTCTCCGGCATCATCGCCGTGCCTCCGCAGGTATGGGCCCTCGCCTCTCGCTGACGGCCCTGCTCGCCCTCGGGTGCGCGAGCCCGCCACCGCCCCCCCAGGCGTCGGCACGCCCGGCACCTCGAGCCACCCGCGTCGAGGCGACGCCAGAACTTGTGCACTCCGACCCTTGCCCGCACGTCGAAGGCGAGGACGCCAAACTCTTCCGCTACGACGCGTTTGGGCCCCCGTCCATGTCGGCCGATCTTCTCGGCCAAGAATGGTGGCAGTGGGACGGCGAAGGTCACGCCTTCGAAGAGTCCGGGGGCACCGTCTGGGTCGTCGTTCATGACGACCTCGCCCCGGACGCGCTGGCCGTTCGGTTTCCCGTTCGGCAGGCGCACGCGTGCGACCACCGCTACGTCACCGTGGACGCGGCGATGACCCACCTCGAAGACCACATCGCGCAGCTCGACGGCCTGGGCGCCCCCGAGTTCGCGGCGCTTCTCGAGCGCCTCCGCGAGACCCACGCGGCGATCGAGCAGCAGTTCGCGAGCCCGTAGCAGCGCTAGTGCACATGACCGTGGGCGACCTCTTCGTCGGTCGCAGCGCGGACGTCCTCGATCTTCACGGCGAAGTGCAGCGTGACGCCAGCGAGCGGGTGGTCGGCCGAGACGACGACGCGCTCTTCGTCGGCATCGAGGACCCACAGCTGGATCTGGTTGCCGTCGTCGTCCTCGGCGACGAACGACATGCCCGGCATCGGATCGACGCCCTCGAACGCCGCGCGAGGGAGGGCTTGAGGGCCAGGGCCCGAAGCCTCGCCGTAGCCGTCCTCGGGCTTGACGACGACCTCGAGCTCGTCCCCCACCGCCTTGCCTTCGAGCTCACGCTCGAGACCGGGAACGATGTTGCCCGCGCCGTGCAGGTAGAGCAGCGGCTCTCCCGGCTCGGAAGCGTCGATCGTCTCGCCCTCGGCGTTCTTGAGCGTGTACTGGATCGAGACGACACTTTTTGCGGCGACGACGGTCATGACGCGGCGACCGTACATCACCGCGGGTCCCACGAAACCGCGAGAACTCACGCAGTTTCGACGCGAACCACCAGCGCCGTGATGTTGTCGACGCCGCCGGCTTCGTTGGCCAGCTGCACGAGCGTCTGCGACGCCGTGTCGATGCTCTGAAACCGCGTGACGGTGGCCAAGATCGTCGCGTCGTCGAGCATGTCGCACAACCCGTCGGAGCACAGGAGGTAGAGGTCACCGACTTCGTATTCTTCGACCAGGATGTCGACGAACACGTGTGGCGCGAGCCCGAGCGCCCGCACGACCACGTTCTTGTGCGGGAAGTTCTCCGCCTCCTCCCCGCTCATCGCCTTCATGCGCTTGTAGTCGTTGAGCAGCGAGTGGTCTTCGGTGAGCAGCTGGATCTGGTTGCCGCGGATCCGATAGACCCGCGAATCCCCGACGTGTCCCACGAAGAAGCGCCCCTGCGCGAAGAAGATCGCGTCGACCGTGCACCCCATCCCCTTCTTGGACGGGTCCTTCTTGCCCGTCTCGTGGATGATCGTGTTGGCCATCTTGATCGAGACGGTCATGCGGTCGCGCTCGACCTGCAGCGACGGCATGCGAAACGGCCACGTGTCGACGCCCGCTTCGGCAGTGTCGGTGTAGTACCGACGCAGCGTGTCGACCGTGATCTGCGACGCGATTTCCCCGCTGGCGTGGCCGCCCATCCCGTCGGACACCGCGCCCAGCGGGAAGTCGTCGGCAATGAGGAAGTTGTCCTCGTTGTGGTCGCGAACTCGGCCGACGTCGGTCACGCCCGAGAAGCGAATCTTGCTGTGTCCGTCGATGAAGCTGATGCTCATGAGCAAGCGGAGCGCGCCAGGTACAACCGTAACAGGCCCGGAGAGCCCGCCGGCACCTGCGAGCGAGGCAGCCCCCAAAAACCGCGTTGGTTCAGGGGTTTGCGCGTCGAGACCGCACCGCGATTCGCGTGGGTGGGCCAACCGCCCAGCACAGGGACCTGGTACGCTGAGACGGCGTGGACCAGCCCAACTCAGGATCGGGGACCGTGGTCGACCTGGCGCAGGCCAGCCCTCCGCGACTTTTGTTCGCGCTGCTGCACAAACGCTTCACGGGGACGATGGACGTCGAGCAGCCCCCCGCCGGTGGCCAGCCCGGGGGAGTTCGGCGCGTCTGGTTTTCCGGGGGCATGCCCGTGTTCACCAACTGGGTCAGCGGTCCCGACGTGCTCGGACAGGTGTTGCTCGAGATGCGCCGCGTCGACGAGACAGCACTCATGCGGGGCCTCGAGCAGATGGCCCAGGGCGGCGGCTTGCTCGGCGAGGTCCTCGCGCGGCAGGGGACGCTGTCCAACGAGCAGCTGACCGAGGCGCTTCGCTACCAATGCGCGCGCAAGCTGGCCCACATCTTCGGGCTCCAGCACGGCCAGGTCACCCTGCAGACCGGCACGCACGAGCTGGTCGAGATGACCGGGGTGAACGTGCTCGAGCTCATGCTCGCCGCCGTCGGTCGTCACTACGACGAAGCGCGAGTGCGGGCCGAGATGGGCAACCATCTCGACGCGCCGCTGCGCACCACCGCCGCGTACGGCCGCTACCGCGACCACTTCCGGTTTCGGCCGACCGACGCGCCGCTGCTCGAGGCGCTCGAGCGCGGCACGACCTTCACCGAGCTGAGCCAGGCGTCCTCCGGCGGCGCGCGGCGGGCAGCCCAGCTGGTCTACGTGCTCTGGGCATCGCAGATGCTCTTTACCGGGGCGGCGGCCCAACAGGTGGCCGCTGCGACCCCTCGCCCATCGTCCAAGCCCGCACCGGCACCCGCGCCCAAGCCGGCACCCAAGCCCGCGCCCAAGCCCGCGCCGCAAGCTGCGCCCGAGCCCGCGCCCGAGCCCGAGCCCGCACCGGCGCCCTCGAGCGACGCCGAGGCGGAGTTCGTCGCCGAGCTCGAGTCGTTCGAGAAGCGCATCGCCGAAGAGGCGCACCCCTTCGCCCTGCTCGACCTGCCGCTCGACGCGTCCCGAAAGCAGCTGCGCGGCGTCTGGTCGGATCTCAGCCGTCGCATGCACCCCGACGCGCTTCAGTCCAAGGGGTGGGATCACCTCCGCGAGCGCGTCACCGATGTGTTCGCGGCCTTGAGCGAGGCCAACACGCTGCTGTCCAACAAGGAAGAGCGCGAGAAGCTCGCCGAGAAGCTCGAACGCGGTGAAGACGTCTCAGCCAGCGCCGACGCAGAGGCCGCCAACCTCGCCCGCGCTGCCTTCGAGAGCGAAGTCATCGCCCGAGAGGCCGATCGCTACGTGCGGGCCAACAAGTTCGAACGTGCCCTCGCCGAGTACGAGAAGGCGCTCGAGCTCAACCCCGACGAACCCGACTACCGCGCCGCCGCCATCTGGTGCAGATACAACATCTCGGACAAGTCGCGCGGCGCCGCGGTCCAGGCGGAGCGAGAGCTCGGCATCGTGCTCGCCGACGTGCCTGCGCTCGCGCGCGCCCAGATGTGGAGGGGTCACGTCTTGCGCGACATGGGCTCCTCGGGCGCCGCGATCATCTGCTACGAGCGAGCGCTCGCAGCCGACCCGCGCCTCATCGACGCCGAGCGCTACCTCCGGGCGCTCAAGCGCGCCACGGCGCAGCCGCCCGAAGACAAGGACGCCAAGAAGGGCCGCGGCCTACGCGGGCTCTTCGGCAAGCGCTGACTCGGTCAGCTCGGCCAGCGCGTCGTAGATCTGCGCGCGCTCTCGTCGGAGCTGCGCGACCGACCGCGTCGCGCGGGTTCGGGTCATGCGGACTCGGACTGCGCGCGCCGTCTCACGTGCGACCACCCAGTATCGGAGCGCAGCAGCTCCGCCCAGCGCGCTGAGCAGCGCCGCCACCAGCCCCGCCGAAATCGGAGCATCGGGGATCCTGGGGAACCCCAGATGGAGCTGGTGGTGCCCCAGCCCGGCCAGCACCGCGACCACGAGCCAGGTGAGCGGGTAGAGCACCAGTCCGAGCACGAGCTTGACCGTGGCTTCATCCTTGCGGCGCTTGGCCGCGAGCTTGGAGATGCCGACGAGCAGCCCGGCGGTGGGAAGGTTGACCAGATACCCGACGAAGACCAGCGGAGGCAGCAGGAAGAACACGCCGATGGCCTGGGCGACGAGCAAGCTGATGAACTTGAGCGACTGCACCGGCGGCGGTGCGTCGAGGTCGTAGTCCTCGAGCCGCAGCGAGCGGAGGTCTTCATCGTACTGCTCGAGTCGGGCCCGGAGCGCAGCGGTGCCAGCGGGGTCGTGCGCACGCGCGCGGAGGTATCCGTCACGCACCTCGGCAAACCCGCTGACGCGTTCGCCGATGCGGGTCCTGCCCGGGCTCTCCCCGGCCCGATGCGCACGCTCGGCCCTCACGAGCCGTCGCGCGCGATGGAGCAGGTCGTGCACGTCCCAGCTGTCGGTCGCGTGCACCACGTCGCGCAGCGTCTCTTCCATGAACGCGGTGAGTGCACGAGACAGCGCCCGTACCTCTTCGCCGTCGATGTCCCCCTCGGGCGTCACGTCGAGGTCGGGTGGCAGCTCGAGCGGCGGATAGAAGGCGACGAGCGCACTCGATCGAAACATCTGCTTGTCGTCGTAGTGCAGACCGGTGGGAACGATCGCCGGTGGGGGCTCGTCGGGCGCGAGTTGACGCGCGCGGTAGTACAGCCGAGCGGCGCCGGTCTTGAGCGCCTGCAGCCCCGAGTGGTCGTGGGAGTCGCCCTCGGGAAACAGCGCCGAGAGCGACCCGGTCGAGATCCGCTGCGCGAGCGCCTCGAGGCTCTTGCGGTTGGCCGCACGCCGAGCGTCCGTGGAGGTCTCGGCGAGATCCGAAGCGCGGTAGATCGGGACGGTCCCGACTTCTCGCAGCAGCGGGCCGACCAAGGGATACGAGAAGAGGCCGTGGCGTGCACCGAAGACGATGGGCCGGGGGCACTGCGTCAAGATCAACGCCGGGTCGACCAGGCCGTTGGGATGCCACGACACCACCAGTCCCCCGCGGTCCTTGGGGATGTTCGAGGCGCCTCCCACCTCGACACGACGGAAGAACAGGTTGACCGCGGCGCGTAGCGTCACTTGGATCCACGGGTACGCGCGGCCTGCCACCGTGTAGAATCCTAGCAGCCCGTGGCGACCCCCTCCGCACCTAGCGAACCTCGTGTCGCGCACTACCTCTACGCGCACCGAGCCGTTCCGCGGGCGTTCCTCCGCAATCCACCGGCGATCATCGGCATCTTGGGGTCCGAGGACGGACCGGAGTTCCTCGCGGGCATGTGGGACGTCATGCACGAGGCGCTCGAGCCCCACGAGCGCGTGCAGAACACCGCGGTGGATCTGCAGTGCTTTGCGCTCGAGCGCGACATCTTCGTGGCGCTGGTGACCATGCCTCCGGTCACACGCCCGCTCGAGGCCTACTTCGTCGCCTGCGCTGCGCGGTTCGAGGGCCCGGGCGCCCCGTTCGCGCGAGCCTTCACGCTCGATGCCGCCACCACGCCCGGAGACCCCGACGACACCGGCATCTTGGAGTGGTCCGCCGAGGGGGAGCGCACGCTCATCGATCCCCGATGTCCACCCGATGGGTCGGCGTTCGTCGACACGCTCGAGGCGTACCTCCTCGAAGAGCACGGCTGAGCGCTCGTTCGACGGCGGGGCTCCGGATCGACGCCCATCGCTGCTACCGTTCGCGCGTGAACCTCGACATCGAGTTCGTGCGCGCGCAGTTCCCCGGGCTCGAGTCTCCCTGGGTGCTCTTCGACAACGCGGGGGGCAGCGTGCCCGCGGGGGCTGTCATCGACAGGGTGACGCGATACATGCGGTCGCGCGGCGTGCAGCTCGGTGCGAGCTACAGCCTGTCGAGCGCGGCGGAAGCGGACGTTCGCGCGGGCGAAGCTGCCGCGGCCCTGCTCCTGGGCGCAAGCACGCAGGAGACCATCGTCAGCCACTCCACCACGGCCGGCCTCGGCATCCTCGCCGCGGGCATCGGTCCGACCCTCACCGAGGGCGACGAGATCGTGGTGACCAACCTCGACCACGCAGCGAACATCGGCTGCTGGCTACGGATGGCAGCGCACCACGGACTCGTCGTGCGCGAGTGGAAGATCCGCCCCGACACGGCTCGGCTCGAGACCGACGACCTCGCCGCGCTGCTCGGGCCCAAGACGCGGCTGGTCGCGTTCACGCAGTGCGCCAACGTGGTCGGCGAGCTGATCGACGTTCGTCGGGTGGCCGACGTCATTCGCGACAACCGTAAGGACACCATCGTCGTCGCCGACGGGGTCGCCTATGCCCCTCACAGACACGTCGATGTCGAAGCGATGGGCGTCGATGTCTACGCCACGAGCCTGTACAAGGTCTATGGACCGCACCTGTCGGCGATCTACGGCCGGGCATCACTGCTGCGCGAGGCGCAGGGGCAGAACCACTGGTTCATTGCCGACGACCGCATCCCCTACAAGATGCAGCCGGGCAACGTCACCCACGAGCTCACCGCGGGCCTGACGGGCATCACCGACTATCTCGACGCCGTCGCAGCCCACCACGACATCCGGCAACCCGCTACGCGGGCGCGCCACGCTGCCGTGTTCGAGCGCTTCGCCGCCCAAGAAGCCACGCTGTGCGCACGCATGCTCGAGGGGCTGCTTTCACACGACGCGGTGTCGGTCGTCGGACCGCACGACCCCAGCCCCGCCATCCGGGTCCCCACGATCGCGTTCACGGTGAAGGACCGTCACGCCTCCGAAATTCCTCCGCTGTTCGACGCCCATCACATCGGGCTGCGCTACGGAGACTTCTACGCACCCGGAGCCATCGACGCGCTCGGGCTCGCCGAGCGAGGCGGCGTCGTGCGGGCCAGCTTGGTGCACTACAACACCCTCGACGAGGTCGACCGCTTTCTCTCGGTGCTGCGCGAGGTGCTGTAGCGATTCGAAGGGGCGATGCCCGCGCCGCAGCCCACACCCGGCCGCGTGACTTGCAGGGCGTTCAACGCTACTGTCCGCGCCGGAGCGTTCTTTCCTGATGCATCGCCGCAGTCGCCTCGCTAGTACGTCCTCGACCCTCCTGCTCGGCCTCGCCCTCACCGCGTGTGGAGACGACGGCGCTGGGACGGGGACCGAAGGGGCCGGCGCGTCGACCAACTCGCCGACGTCGGAGACCAGCGACCCGACCGGGAGCCCCACGGGCACGTCGAGCACCCCCACCACGGACGGCCCGACCACCAGCCCGACCACCGCCTCCACGACCACGGGCCCGAGCACCGACACCGACCCCAGCGACTCCACCGGCGAGCCGGCCGACTGCCCCTACGACCCGGTCGAGGGCAAGGTCGGCGTCTCGCTGGAGCTCGTCGCCAGCGGGTTCAACCACGCGCTGCACGTAGTCGGTGACCCCATCGACCAAGACGTGCTGTACGTCGTCGAGCACGGCGGCACGATCAAGCGCATCGAGCCGGGTGTGAAGACAGCACCCGCCGAGAACTGGCTCGACGTCAGCGTCCTCGGGGGCTCCGGCGGCAACGAACAGGGCTTGTTCTCCCTCGCGTTTCACCCCGACTACGCCAACAACGGGCTCATCTACATCGCGCACACGCCCGCCTCGGGCTCGGGCGCCGTCTTCGTGACCGAGTACTCGGTCTCCGACGGTGTCGTCGACACCGGTTCGGCCCGCGACGTCATCGGTATCGCGCAGCCGTTCGGCAACCACAACGGCGGCCAGATCGAGTTCGGCCCCGACGGCATGCTCTACTTCGGCCTCGGCGACGGTGGCAGCGGCGGCGACCCCTGCGGGTCGGGCCAAAACGGGGACGCGCTGCTGGGCAAGATCCTGCGCATCGACCCCACCGCCGACGGCAACCCGGACACCACGCCCGGATGCCCCGGAGGCCAGTGCGCCTGCTCGGGCCTCAGCGGCTTCGACTACACGATCCCGGCGGACAACCCGTTCGTCGGTGACGCGACCGTTCGCGACGAAGTCTGGGCGACCGGCGTGCGCAACCCGTGGCGCTTCTCCATCGATCGCGACGACGGCCGCATGTTCATCGCCGACGTTGGGCAAGATGCCTTCGAAGAGGTCAGCGTCGCCGTTGCGGGCGACAACCTCGGCTGGAACGACATGGAGGGGTTCAACTGCTTCGGTGGCGGCTGCGACACCAGCGGCGAGCCCGGCGGGCTCAACGGCGTCGGCCAGCGGCTGCCCATCGTCGCCTACGGGCACGCCGTCGGCCAGTCGATCTCCGGCATCGGGCTGTACAAGGGCTGCGAGGTCCCCGGCTGGGACGGCATCTACTTCTACGGCGACATCTTCATCACCGACGTCTTCGCCGTCGCCTACGACGGCTCTACCGTGAGCGACCTCGGCTCCGTCGCCCAGCTGCCCGACAACCTCGTCCCGTACGGCGGCGGCACCAACGCCTACGGCGACGTCTTCATCGCGGCCAACCCCAACCCCTACTTCGGCGGCGGCCCCGGCTCGGTGTTCCGCGTCGCGCCCTCGAAGTAGGGCGGGGCGGGCCCAGCTCGCCCCAGACACTCCGTTCAGACCGCCCGAACGTCCGCGATTCGGAAGTTCGACCTGCCTGAACGAAACACAGAGCGCCCGAACGTCCGCGCTTCGGAAGTTGGGGCGCGCTGAGCAGCGAGACGACGGAGGGAGACGCAGTGCCGGTACACTTTCAATCCTCGAACCGGTGCTGCCGCACGCTGATCGCGTCGCCGTCCCGCACCGCGTAGACGACCCTGCCGGTGTCCGGCGCCCAGGTGTGCGTGAGCATCGGGTCGTTGACGTCGCCCGACAACGCCGTGCTGATGATCTCGGTCTCGATGAGCTCGACCTCGCTACCGGGGCGCGCGCGGTACAGCTGCAGCTGCTCGCCGTCATCGGGGCTGACGGTGAGGCCGGTGACTGCCGCGGCCCCGTAGTGGGCGTGCACGGGCAGCGGCGAGAACCGATACGGCTCGCCGTCTTCGATGGGGAAGGCCCAGACCCCGTCGGTGCGCTCGACGAGGACGAGATCGTTCCAGGCCACGCCCGCGACGGAGGCTGGCTCCCCGGCGTCGGTCCAGGGGCGCGAGGAGAGCACCTCGACCTCGAGATCGCCGCTGGGCTGCTCCATCGGGATCTGGACGACCTGCAGAGCGTCGGGGGTGATCACGAACGCTCGCTGCGCATCGAGGACGGTGAAGCTGTAACCGCCGATGGGGAGCAACGCGGAGCCCTGCCATGAAGCGCGGTAGACGACGGGACTGCCCGCTTCGGCTGCAGGGGGTTGGTTTTGCACGAGTAGCAGGCCATCGCGCACGCTCACGGCGTCGGCCAGCTCGCCGTAGATCCACTCGGCGGAGGCGGTGAACCAGGTGCCCGTGGCCGGCTCGACGGCGTAGATCGGAGACTGCACCTCGTCGCCGGGGACGAGGAAGGCGCGGGGGGTGCCGATCGGCGGCACGCCGATGACCCAGCCTGCATCCGCGTATCGCCCCGGGAGCTGCACGACCTCGTCGATCTGCGGCAGGTCGGTGGCGATGGGGTCGGTGGCGCCCACGGGGTAGATCTCCGGGTCGTCCACCAACCTGAACAGCACAGGGTCGGAGCCGGTCCAGATGGGCTCCATGAGCGTCGAGGGCAGCACCCGCGTGCTGCCGTCCTCGCGAAACTGAAGGTCGTCCCCGCCCTCCCCGACCCGCACGACGCCAAACGCCGACAGGCGATAATCCTGCGGGCACTCGCCGTCCGGGATGAGGACCTCACCCGCGGTGCCGTCTTCGAGCAGCGTGTAGATCCCCTCGCCCCGGGAGAGCGACGGGCACAGCCCCAACTGGTCGCCCAGGTTCGTGGAGCCTGTGAGCACTTGGCCCTTTTGGGACAGCGGGAGTGGTTCCCCACCGCAGTTGTCGAGCAGGACGTTGTCGGTCTTGCGCTCGATCGTGGTGCGGATGCTGACGCCCAGCGAGAGGTCGAAGACGTCGACGCGGTCGACGGTGCGGTCCGGGTCGGGGAGACGGCCGAGCTCGGCTGGGGAGGCGCCGGGGCAGGTTGGGAGCTCGAGGGGTGCGGCGGGGGTTGGGTCCGCGCAGGCTGGGAGGAGGAGGAAACTGAAAAACAAAGAACGCCTATATCGGAACACTGTCATGATGAATCCCTCACGTACCGCGGCACCGTGGCGACCACCGACGCTGTTCGGCTCCCTCGGCATTGCGCTCTCCGGGCGCTTGTCGACCGGCAACCTTCGTACCATTGGGCGCGCTGCTACTCTGGAAACTCAGGCGTCGCACGATAGATTTCTTCCAGCGTGGCGAGGGTGTTCTCGGCCACGTCCCGGAGTTCGGGCCTGAGCTTCTCCGCATCCGCACTCGAAAGCCACTCTCGTAGTTCCCTAGGCTCAAGTCGGCCGAGGCGATTCGATCGGTAGCGCCGGATCAGCTCGGCGAAGTCTCCAGGGACCACAGCGTCCTCATCAACATGCATCCTCGCAAGCAGGCGGATTTCGCACTGTTTCGCGAAGTCAACGTCGTTCATGTCGAGCAGGCTCTCCGCCCGTTCGACCTGGCGAACGGTTTCCAACCAATCGGAGCGATCGAACGCCGCATAGGCGAGCCAGACGTGTGCAACGGGATTGAAGACCGGTTCGGACCAAGCCTTCAACAGCTCGATCTTTCCCAAGTCGTAGAGTATCGGACAAACCTCCGCCTGGGCCTCGCTCCGTTCATCTCCTGGAATCGAGAGAATGGAGGCAGGGAGTTGGTCGAAGGCGGCTGAGAATGCCTCCTCAGAAATCCGCCCCCACCCCCAATCGATGTAGGCCTCCGTCGCAGAGCGCCAGGAGCCAGAGCTTCTACTTGACGGCATGATTGTAGCCCTTAGCTCGGTTCAAGAACTCAACTTCCTTCTTTGCGAGTTCCTCGAGTACCTCGGCATCGAGTTCGATGAACTCGCCGCTCTTCGTCTTTGCGCCCTTCGCCCGAATCGTGCGTCGAATATCGGCAGCAGCTCTGGCAAAAGGCTTGCCATGCTGTCCAGACGCAGCGCCTGTTCCCACTCCGGACTTCTTCCAATGCTTGAGAAGCTGATTAGCATAGTCCGCAGCCCACCCTTTGGAGGTCATGTACGGTTTGTTGTGTACGAGCACGCCGCGACTAAGAACCGAGTAGTTCTGAGCCGAACGAACGGTAATATTGTAGACATCCTGACTCATGCTTCCGCTCGCAACACGTTCTAGGCCCTTGATCAGGGAGACTCCACCGACCGAAGCAACGAGGTCACCTTCCGCAAGATCCCACGCACGGACCCAAACTCCGCCTTCTCCGCACCTAGCGTGCGGGCCTTCCAGCCCGGCAATTTCCGGTCTCGGATCCTGGCTAGAGTTGGAGATCAGGCAAAACGGATGCTCGTCAGTCGAGGTCAACGGCTCACCGTCAACATCGAGCCGAACAAGGCGTCCGGAGTAGTGCCGTCGGATCAACTTTCCGACTGTAAAATGCCCCCACTGTCCTGTGTCCGGGTCAAGGGCCACGACAAGGTCCCCCTGCCTTACATCCTCAATTTTTGCCAACCCTCGCTAGAGAGATGGTGGTGCCTGCGGCAAAGCACCCCCGAGCTCGCGCCACAGCTGGGACAAAGTCGTCACTGTGCTTCATCGCAAATCGATAGAGCAGTCGATATGCGGTGGCCCCGCGTCCCATCTTCGCCAAAAATCCAACTACCCGGATGAGTGCGACACCATCAGCAACTGTGAGCGCAATCTCCATCGCGAGCGCCCAGTCTTCGATCACTTCTTTGGTCGGTGCGGTCCGCTTGAGCGCCTCACGCGCGAACAAACCCGCGATGCAGTTCCTGTTTCCGTGGGGGCACTCTGGGTCTCGCCCATCCTCCTCGGGAGCGCCCGGGAGTTCATCTCTCGACGGGTAGCACTCACTCCTACCGCCTTCAACGGGGAGGCCGCCATCCTCCTTCGCCACTTCATCCTCAACGCGGGGAGAGGGCATCAGGAAGTCCGCCCGGAGATCTGCCCCATCCCCATCGGCATCGACATACCCGCCTTCGTAGAGAACCTCGAACGCGGCCTCCATCTTGACGAACGCTTCCCGATCGATGGGCTCCTCGCTTGCCAGCCCCGTCGGATCCACCAACGATAGCGGCCGGTTCTGCACGTAGCTGTACGCGTTCCACGTCCCGACCTCGAGCGCGTCCTCGATCACCGGGTCCACGCTCATGAAGCGTCCGACCGCGGGGTCGTACATGCGCCCGCGCATGTTGATGAGCCCCGCGTCGAGCTCGGGCTGATGGCCGGTGAAGCCGACCGGGAGATCCTCGAGGTCGGCCTCGTCGAGAAGGAAGTACCAGTTGTCCCCGTCGCGCGCGCGTCCCCAAGGCCCGTACATCACCCTCGACTGCACCGCGGCTTCGCGGTCGGTGACGGCGTGCGTCGAGCCGAGGTGGTCGTCGTGCACGAAGCTCTTGGTGTTCTCCCATCGCTCGTTCGACGCCAGCTCGGTGCGGTCGGCGACGACCTCGGCGACCACGCGCCCCGTCGTGCCCAGCACCGAGATCTTCGACTGGCTCAGGCTGCTGCCCTCGAAGCGCAGCTCGTACGTGGGTGAAACGTTGTACGTGGCCTCGTTGGCCGCTGCCTCCTCGCGGACCACCCGCGTGCCGTCTGCGTCATACAGCAGCGACCATGCGTCGCCGTTCCGGTTCAGCGAGCGCACCTTATTCTGCGCCGTCCACGTCAGCGTGCGCTCCCCGTCGGAGAGCACGTTGCCGTTGTCGTCGTAGTTGTACGCGTTTGCGCCCACGGAGGTCAGCCGATCCGTCGGGGCCTCGTAGATGTACGTGCCCTGCCCCGACTTCTGGGTGATGTTACCCAACACGTCGTACTGCGTCTCCTGCGTTGCGCCACCCCAGCTCGACGTGCGCAGCCGGTGCGCGTCGTCGTAGGTGAAGCTCTCGCTCTGCCCGACGTTGTGGCTTCGTTCAGAGGGCCCGAACGTCCGCGATTCGGAAGTTCGGCCTGCCTGAACGAAACACAGAGCGCGCGAACGTCCGCAAGTCGGAAGTTCGCGCGCGCTGAACCATCCATCTGTAGCCGGCCGTTTCTCGACGCCTGCGTCAGAACCGCAGCTGCACGCCCGATGGACCCGCGGACACGCGCTGCGCTTCGCGTCCGCGGCGGATTCCGACGCCGAGCAAGACGGCGCCGGTCACCAAGAGCGTGCCTCCGATGGCCGCCCCAACCGCACCCCCGGTGAGGGTGTCGTAGTCGAACTGGCAGCGGCCCGTCGCGTCCTCGTTGCACGTGCGCTGATAGGGCCTGCCATGCAGCACGAGCAGGGGCACACCCGCCGCCAACGCCACCACCGACGCCGACAGGCTCGCCACGCCCGCGATGCGGAGGACACGACCGTTCGGTGGTGGCTCGTCGGGGACGGGCACGAGCCGCAGCGCAATCTCCTGCTGCACGCCGTCGATCGCCTGCACCTCGAACGACTGCGGGAGGAAGCCGGGCATCTTGGCCTCGACGAGATGCTGCCCCGGCTCGATCTCGACCTCGATCGGCGTCACGCCACGCGATGACGAGTCGACGATCACCTCGACGCCCGGGGGCGTGCTGCGAAACATCAGGACCGGTTCAGACGCGCCGAGCTGCTCGATCCGCGGCGCGAGCACGGCCGCCCGCGCCTCGATCTCGTCGATCGCCTCTTCGACCCCACACAGCTCGCAGAACCCCTCGGTGCTGGCCACCACTTCGTCCTCACCGGGACGTCGAACCTCGAGCCGGACGGTGTAGTCGCGCTCGACGATGGTGAGCGCTCCGGTGACCACGAAGTCCGCGTCGCAGCCATCCTCGGCGCACGCCTCGACGGCCCCGCGCGCGAGTCCCGTGCGCACGGCCGCGTTCGCCGACGCCCGAAGCTCTTCGGGCATCGTGCCCTCCACGGCCAGCGGCTCGATGTCGACGGTCGACGTGCGCGAGCTGGGGGCGGCCAAGATCGCCGCAACCGCAACGCTGAGCGCAGCACTCACGCGGGCGCATGTTAGCATCGCTGCGAGCCCGTGGTGCGTCGCTGTTCCCTGCTCCTCTTGCTGACCTCGGCCTGCCTGGTTCAGGACCCGCAATGGGAGCCCCCCGCTGAAGGCCCGAGCGGCACCTCTGAAGGCACGACGGGAACCAGCGGCATGGACGCGTCCACGACGGGCGTCACCCCATCGGGGTCGGGCTCCGAAACCGACACGATGGGCAGCACCACGGGCAGCGTGCCCGACCCTCAGGTAGCCGACGGCTGCGACCCGCTGGGCGAGCTTCCTGCGGACGCGATCATCGTGGGGCCCGCGGACAACGCAACGCTCGACTCGGTGATCGAAGGTGCAGCCCCGGGCACGACGATCGCGTTGGAACCGGGTTTCTACGATCGCTCCGGCCAGCCGATCCTGTTCATTCGGACCCACGGCATCACGCTTCGTTCGACCAGTGGCAACCCCGAGGACGTCGTGCTCGACGGCGGAGGCGAAGGCACCTCTCGGCTCATCAGCATCCTCGCCGACGACGTCACGCTCGCGGAGTTCACGGTCCAAAACAGCGCGTCGAACTTGGTCGAGGTCGGTGGCGAGGCGGGGACGATCCTCGCGAGGCCGACCATCTACCGCATGCGGTTCCTCGACTCCGTGAACACACTGCTCGACGTCGGGGCGGAGGAGCGCGGCTGGACGGATGACGGATCGGTGGCGTGCTCCTACTTCGGGTTGACCGCCGGGTTCCGAGAAACGGTGCCCAGCTGCGGCGGCTTGGCGGGGGTTCGCCTCTCCGGAGCCGCACGGTGGGTGGTCCGCGACAACACGCTCGAAGGGTTCTGGTGTTCCTCCGCCGCCTACGCGGCCCTGACCGCCAACCTCGGCTCGAGCGACACCCGCATCGTCCGCAACCTGCTTCGCAACAACCATCGCGGGATCCTTCTCGGTGGCGACAACGATGGCCAGGGTCGGCCCGAGCCCGACGGCGACCAATGTGGGACGCCCGACGGCGTCACCTGGGGACACGTCCGGGGCGAGGTCATCAACAACGTCATCTGGGTCGACGATGATGCGATACCCGCGCTCGACTCGATGATCGGCTTCTGGCATGTGTGCGCTGGAGTCGCAGCGCACAACACGTCCTATGTCACGCTGCCCACGTTCAATGGGATCGAGTGGCGCTACCCCGATACGTCGGTGACCATCGCGAACAACCTCATCTCCACCACGCTCCAGGAGCGCAACGGCGCGGTCGCGCTGGGCGTCGATACGAACGTCGTGGGCGCGACCGCAGCGGACTACGCCGACGCGGCCGGCGGAGACTTCCGCCTCGCCACGGACTCGGTGGCCCGCGACGCAGGAATCGCTGTGCCGGGGACTCCGGTCCCCCATGACCACGACGGCAACCCCCGAGTCGGGCGGCCCGACGTGGGCGCGTTCGAATTCCAACCGTAGGCGCCACCGCTTCATTTGCTACGCTGAACCCATTACGGACGCGGACCACACGACGCCGCTCGAGCGGCCCCCACGCGAGGCCCCCACGAGGACTCCCGTGCTCGTCGGTATCGACGCCCAGACGGTGGGCATGGTCGTCGCCGTCGAACACCCGCTGTGGATCGGCCGCGACGAGGACGCCGGGGTGTGCGTCCCCTTTGAAGGCGTCTCCCGGAGACACGCCGAGCTTCTGCCCACCCCGGAGGGAATCCGACTTCGAGACCTCGGCTCCACCAACGGCACGGCGGTCAACGGGGCGGAGGTCACCGAAGTGTTCCTCACGCCGGGTGACCGACTCCAGCTCGGGTCGGTCGAGTTCGAGTTCCGCATCGAGACCCGCGCCGGCCTCATCGAGGTTCGCGACCGCGCCGTCGCGCGGCAACGGGTGGCGCAGCTCTCTCCGCGCGAGCGCGAGGTCGCCTTGGCCATCGCCCGCGGCCTCAAGAGCGCCGAGATCGCGAAACAGCTCCACATCAGCACCCGCACCGTAAACACCCACCTCGAGCACATCTACGAGCGACTCGAGCTCCGAACGCGGACCGCACTGGCCGGCCTCGTCGCACGAGCGGGGCTGCAGTGACCGCAGTACCTCCGCATTCCGACGATGACCTCACGGGGATCCTGCCGGGCGGATCCGCGGCGGCACAGCGGGCGCGCCTCGTCGAATCGGGTGACGAGGCCCAAACCGTCCCCGTCACCGTCGGCCATACAGCCCCGGCTCCTCAGACCACGCCCCGTCCGCTGCTGCTCCCCGGCACCGTGATCGACCGCTACATCGTCGTCGAGCACCTGGGCTCGGGTGGCCTGGGCGACGTCTACAAGGCCTACGACCCGGAGCTCGACCGCCGCATCGCGATCAAGATCCTTCGCGCCGACGTGCTGGAGGCCGAGGCGAAGCTCGGGCTGCCACGTGACCGGCTCCACCGCGAGGCCCAAGCGCTGGCCAAGCTGCGGCACCCCAACGTCGTCGCAGTGCACGACGTCGGCCAGTCGAGCGAGGCGGCGTTCATCGCCATGGAGTTCGCCGACGGTCTACCGCTCCACCGCTGGGCGAAGGCGACCTCGCCCAGCTGGAGCCGCGTCCGCGACGTGTTCCTCGATGCGGGGCGTGGCCTCGCAGCAGCCCACGCCGCCGGACTCGTCCACCGAGACTTCAAGCCCGAGAACGTCGTCGTTGGGCAGGACGGCAGCGTCACCGTGCTCGACTTCGGCCTCGCTCGTGCCGCGAGCGTGTCGCTCGACACCGCGACGGTCCTGCAGCCTCGCGGCGACTCCTCCCTGCTCCATCGCGAGGTCACCAGCCACGAGGTCATGCTGGGCACGCCCGCATACATGGCGCCCGAGAGCTTTCGCCGCGGAGAAACATCGCAAGCGAGCGACCAGTTCGCTTTCTGCGTTTCGCTGTACAAGATCCTCTTCGGCGACTACCCCTTCGAGCGCAACACCGTCGCGAAGTACGTGGAGGCGGTCGAAGCGGGCAACTTCACCACGCCCAACCGTGACGTGCCGCGGTGGCTCGTGCGGGTGATCGCCCGCGGCATGGCGGCTCGCCCCGAGGCACGCTTCCCCACGATGGAAGCCCTGCTTCGCGCGCTCGAAGGCGATCGCCTCCGTCGCAAGCGGAGGCGGCTGGCGTTCCTGCTCACCGTGCCCCTGCTCGGTGTGGCTGTCGGCGCGGGCGCCTGGCTCTGGCGCCCCGAGCCCACCGCCGAAGAGCTCGCAGAGTCCGACCTGATCGCCCGAGCGGCTCGCGAAGCCGCAGCGCGCGGAGACTTCGTCTACCCGCCCGCGGCCGACCCGGACGCCCCGACCGCGCTCTCCAACGTGCTCGAGCTCGAAGAGATCGAGGGCCCTGCCGCCGCCGATGCGCTCGAGACCGCCGCAGTGCTGCGCTCCGAGTTCAGCGGCGCGCTGATCAAGTTTGGCGATCGCTACTACGACATGGAGGGCGGCCGCCCCTTCGCGGCCGACTTCTACGCGATGGCGTTGATGTTCGACGCCGACAACGAGCACGCCGGTGAGCGCTCTCAGATCACCCCGCTGCAGCGCGATGCGGTGATCGAACGCGCGCGGACCAAGAGCTTCTCGGGCCCAGAGCTCGCAGCCGCCGAAATCCTCTCGGCCCTCACGGACGAAGAACCGCAGCGCCGTCAGAAGAAGCTTCAGAAGCTTCTCGACGACGACGCACCCACGGGCCTGACGACGCGCGCAGCTTTGGCAGCGATCGTCGAACCCGTACGCCCGGCCCCGGCCGACGCCCCGCCACCGGTGCCAACGCCCGCTCCCGCGGAGGATGACGAGCCCCAAGACGACGTCGTCATCGACCTCGACGAGGCCGCAGCCGACCCGCAGACTCCGCCTCCGTCCTCCGAGACCGAGCCGGCGCGAACGCAGCAGCCCAAGCTCGCCGCCGCCGAGGTCGAACGGGGCGACGCACAAGCCTCGAAGGGTCGCTGGGCCGCAGCCGAGCCGCACTACCACCGCGCGCTGCAGTTCGACCGCCGGAGCTTCGGCGCGCACGCGGGCCTGGCCCGCTGCAAGTTCGAGCGAGGTCAGTACGCACAGGCGGTGCGGTTCGCCCAGAAGGCGACCAAGATCCGCCCGCGTTCGGCCGCGGCGCACCTGCAGCTCGGCGACGCCCACTTCAAGACGCTCGACTATCCCGCCGCACGCAAAGCGTACGAACGCGCCGAGAAGCTGGGCGCGAAGAAGGCGGCCAAGAAGGGTCTCGACCGCCTTTCGAACCGGCTTCAGCCGGAGTGAAGCCGCTCAGGCCTCGAAGAGCGCGTCGATACGGCCCGACACCTCGCCGAGCGTGTCCCCTTCGTAGCCGACGGCTTGCATGCACGAGATGAGGTTCTGCGCGGGGTGTGCTCCGCCGGTGTCGATGTGCTTGCCCGGCTCGAGTCCGCCGGCTCGGCCCGCGACGAGCTGGACCATCTCTTCGACTGAGTGGGTGGCGTTGTCGGTGACGCCGTCGTTGAGCTGCAGGCCGTGCCCGGCCTCGGTCATGAAGACGATCGCGCTGTTGTCGAGCACGTTGCCCGCCCCCTCGGGCGTGTCGCGGAGCTTGCGGACCAGCTCCCCCCAGATGTCGACGTGCCAGCTGAGCATGGTGCTGACCGCGAGCTGACCGCGGTTCTCGGCGTCGCCGTTGTGGCCGACCTCGTGGAGGTCGGCGCGAATCGGAATGCCGAGGTCGCTCGAGACCGGGTAGACGTTCATGTGCGACTGGAACGTCGTGATCTGCAGCGTTGCAACGCGGGTGAGGTCGCAGACGAACGCCATGTGGATCAGATCCGCCATCACGCGCGCCCGGAGGTCCTCGTTGCTGTAGCCGGTGTTTGTGTCGATGGTGTCGCTGCTCGACCCGGCGTTGTCACCACCGATCGGTGGGTCCTGCCCCGGATCGCCAGGCACCTGGCAGGCCGCGACGGTGGGGTCGATGCCGCTGATGCGCAGCTCGAGCTGACGGATCTCGTCGAAGTGACGCTCGAGGCGGATGCGGTCGGCCTGCCCCACCTTGCCGAGGATGGCTTCACGCTTGGCCGTGATCAGGTCGAGCACGGAGCGACGCCCGCGAAGCTCGAAGTCGAGGCGCGCCGCGTCTTCGGCGTTGTCGGGCGTGAAGTTGCCGAACAACGTCATGAACGCCGTCTGCGGGCTGGTCTGCGCTTCGACCGGAGCCCCCGCGTCGGTGTACGAGAGGTACTGCCGCCCCGCGTAGCTGCTGCCGCCGAGGTACCACGACGGCTGTGCGCGTAGCACCAACGAGTCGTAGAGCGTGCCCGGGTTCACCTGCGCGATGACCTGGTCGGACGTGATGCCGTTGGCGCGAAAGGAGTACGTGTCCGAACGCGTGCCGCTGAGCAGCGGGCTGCATCCGCCCCCGTGAAAGTCACGGAACGCGCCGCCGGGCGGGACCGCCGAGGCGTCGACCGACGAGGCGTTCCAGGGGATCGCCATGCCGGAGAGCACCGTGAAGTCGTCGCGAAGGTCGGCGACGGGCATCAGGGGCGTCGTGATCTCGTAGTCGGACCCCGTCTGGGCGGGCGCGATGAAGTGGCCGTCCTCCTCGTAGGTCTTGCCGCCGATCCGCTGTCCGTTCTTCTCCCAGTGGTCCCCGCCGAGGGCCTGCCCGGCGAAGACGATGGCGTAGCGGTTGGGAGCCTCCGACCCACCGTGGGCCAGTGCCACGCCGTGGTCGTCGAGCATGCACTCGAGCACGGGAAGCGCCACGGACACGCCAGCGGCGCCGCGAAGGAAGGTTCGTCGATCCATTCGATGGCTCATCGTCGTGGTCCCCTCAGTTGCTCGGTTCGCGGCGGAAGCCAAACGCGTCATGGCTGGCCAGGTTGGTCATCATTTGCAGAAAGTCGTACTCCTCGGATTCGAAGTCCGAGACGACGTGGTCGACGAGTTCGTGGTCGTCCTCGAGTGGACGCCCCAGGGCGAACTGGAGGTACTGCTCGGTCGCGCAACGCTCGAGCTCCCCCGACTCGACCAAGCGCGCAGCGAGCTCGCCCGGTCCGCTGAATGCCCCCACGCCTGGGAGTTCACCCACGCCCGAGATTTCGCAGTCGGGTTTGCCGTCGTCGGTCAGCCGGAAGCGCCCCGCGATGTCGTAGTTCTCCAGCCCCATGCCGATGGGGTCCATCAGGCTGTGGCACGAGGCGCAGCTGGCGAGCTCGTTGTGGATCGCGTAGCGCTCCTCTTTGCAGGCGTTCGGGTCGTCGGCGTTGCCCGGCGGGTTGTCGGCGTCGACCGTCGGGGGCGGCGCTGGGATCTCGTTGCAGCGCAGGCGCTCGGCGATGAAGATGCCGCGCTGGGTCGGGCTGGTGTCCGTGAACTTGGAGAACGCAGCCAACACCGAGCCGTGCGAGAGGATGCCGGCGCGGTCGGGGCCGTAGCTCACCCAGCCCTCACCTCCGGCTGGGGCCTCGAGCCCGTAGTGCTCGGCGAGCGCGGTGTCGACGTAGGTCTCGGACGCGGTGAACAGGGCCGTGTAGGCATCACGGTCGTCGAACACGACGCGATCGATGAGCGCGGTCGTCTCGGCGTTGAACGCCGCGATGAGCTCGGCGTCGTGGGGGATGGCGCGATAGCCCAGCCACATCGCGTGATAGCGATGCAGCTGTCCCATGGCCTTGTCGTCGGTGAGGATGCGTTCGATGACGTCGGCCCGCGTGTCGGCCTCGGTGAGCAACCCAGCCTCGGCATCGGCGAGCAGCGCGTCATCGGGTGTGCTGCCCCACAGGAGGTAGGCCACCCGGGTGGCGATCTCGTAGTCGTTGAGCTTGAAGACGTCGGGATCGGTGGTCGGCGTCCCGGCCTCGATGCGGTAGAGGAACTCCGGGTCCTGAATGAACGCCGTCACAGCCAAGGACACGGCCGTGTAGAAGTCGTTGTCGACGCCAGGGACGTCCTCGGTCGCGAACGGCAGGAACACGCCGTAGGTCGCGACCTCTTCGTCGCTCAGCGGCCGCCGCAGCGCGAGGCGTCCAAACGATCGGATGAACTCGTCGAAGCATTGCGCGTCGTCATCGGAGACCGGGGTACAAGGCACGACGAGGTCGCGGCGTGTCGGGTCTTCGACCAAGCGGTTGGCGACGTCGATCGCGAGGACCTCCATCGACTCGATGAGCGCCCTGGAGGCGGTTTGCAACCGGTAGTCGTTGTCGTACGGAGCGAACTCGTCCTCGGCCAGGTAGAGCCGGGCAGGGCGAGAGTCGTCGCCGACGAGGTCGCGCAGCGTGTTGTCGAGCTCGCTTTGGCTGAGTCGACGCGACACGCCCTCGGGCACGAGGTTCACCTCTGCGGGTGGGTCCGCGGGACCGCCGCTGTCGTCGTCACCCGCGGTCGGACCACCGGACCCGTCCTCGCCGGCGGTCCCGCTGTCGGTGTCGCCCCCGGCCATCGTGGTGCCGTCGTAGCAGCCTGCGGCCGTCAGGCTCACACACAAGAGTAGATGTCTGCGGTTCACGGCGTGTCCCTCCCCTCCATGCACGGTAGGAGAGGCCGACGCCGAGCGGCATCGGCAAAACTTCCGATATTTCCGGCTCGGGGACGATCACGCCCCAAATTCGGCAGTTCTTCCGATACCGAGACGGCCGATCACCCGCTAGCGTGGTCAACGATGGCGCGGGGAGTCAGAACCGCGCCCTGGTGGGTGGCAGCGCTGCTGCTTCCGCTGGGGTGCTACACGGGAGCCGAGTCCGCAGTGCAGGACACCGACTCGGCAGACACGGCTGCCGAGGCAGGCGACGGCGACTCGAGCGGAGGTGCGACGACGGACGGCGACGGGACCGACGGCGACGGCGGCGTTCCAGCCGGATGTGAAGCCGACGACGTCCCGTCCTCGGCCCTGGTTCGCACGAACCGCGATGGCATCGTCAACGCCATCCGCGACGTCTTCGGGGACGAGGTGGTCGACGATCTGGGCCCCGTGCTCGAGGCGATTCCTGCCCTGCACGTCGGCGAGTTCAGCACCGAGCTCGCGCCGCCCAGCTACGCCGAGGTCTCCGCCCAGGTCAACGCCGCGTTCACGGTCGCAAGCCACCTGACGCGCAACGATGAGGCCCTTGCCGCGCTCTCACAGTGTCTGCCCAGCGTCCCTGCGGGCGCCGACGCCACGACCGAGCCGTGCTTGACCGCCCTCATCGACGACTATGGTGGACGCATGCTCCGGCGTCCCCTGACCGACGCGGACAGGTCACGCTTCGCCGACGACTACGCGATCGGAGCGGCCCACAGCAACGCCGAAGGCGTCGCCACCCTCCTGACCGCGATGCTCATCGACCCCGACTTCCTCTACGACCGAATCGTGGGCGAGGGCAACGGGGACATCGTCGAACTGACCCCGCACGAGACGGCCGCCCGCCTCGCGCGGGTCCTGTGGAACTCGGTCCCCGACGAGGCACTCGTGCAGGCGGCAGACGAGGGTCTCGACGACGCGACACTGCGCGCCGAGGCCGAGCGGATGCTGGAGGACCCACGCGCCCGCACGGCCTTGCAGGGCTTCTTCTTCGATTGGATGGAGCTCGAAGCCGTCCCCTTCGCCTCCCAAGACGCCGTGCCAGACGTGGACGCACGCGATGCGCTCAAGGAGGCCATGGCCGCGTCGATCATGGAGTTCGCCAGCGCGACGGTCCTGGACGGAGACGGCACCTACGCCGACCTCCTCGTGGACCGAACCGCCTACGTCAACGACGAGAACCTCGCCTCGATCTACGGCATTGCTCCCTCAGCAGGCCCATCCGAGCTCCCCGCGGACAGGGCGGGGCTGTTGACCCGCGCCGGCTTCATCGCGACCCAGGAGATTCCGGGTACGAACGCCGGACATCTGATCAAGCGGGGCGCCAGGTTGTCCACCTTCATCTGCCGCCCGCTTCCGCTGCCGGACGCGGACAGCTTCCCGCAGGAAGACCCGGCCGAACCCGGCGAGAACCCGACACAGGGCATCCGCGAGCGCTTCGCCGAGGCGACCGCCGAAGCCACGTGCGCAGCCTGCCACGTTCAGCTCGACGGCCTCGGGGCACCGCTAGGCCACTTCGGCAGCCTCGGCGAGTGGATCGATGACGAGACGGTCGGTGCCATCGCGCTTCCGATCGACACCGCGTCCGAGGTCCTCATCGACGGACAGCCCGTTGCGATCGACGACGCGGTCACGCTCTCGGAGGCCCTCGCCTTCAGCGAAGAGGGTCCGCGATGCCTCGCGGAGAACATGGCCCGAAACATGTTGGGCCGCGAGCTGACCGACGACGACGCGTGTCTGGTCGAGGAGTTCGCTCGCGCGCTCACGGGGGAGGACGGAGCCCCCGCGTCGGTACGCGACGCCCTGCTCGACTTCGTCGTCTCCGAACGCTTCCGCCGAGTGAGGACGCCATGAACACGCCGAAACGACTGGGTCGTCGAAACTTCCTGATGGGCGCGAGCGGTGCCGTGCTGGCCATTCCCGCGCTGCACTCGCTCCTTCCATCCGCCGCCCGAGCCAACATCGGCGACGGCGTCCGACGCAACTTCATCTCGTGGCGGATCACCAACGGCATGTTCGGCCATGATTGGTTCCCCACCGACGCTGCAGCCAGCGGCCTGAGCGTCGTCGAGCCCAACGTTCGCGAGATGCCGCTATCCGACATCGCCGGGCCGATCTCGACGCTGCTCGACACGCGGTTCGACGACTTTCGCGACCGAATGAACCTGCTGCGGCACATCGACCGCCTCGACACCGCCGACCACAACCGCAGAACGGGGCTGTTCGGGTGGGGCAACGTGGACGGGATCGACGTCGCCTCCCTGCCTCCCTCCATCGACAACCTCATCGCCGAGCACGCGTTCGACATCCCGTCGATCCCGCTCAACCTCGGCGTGCGCTGGTCCTCGACCGCCGCGTCGTGCTCCGTGACGACGACGTCCGCGGGCGAGGTCGTCGAACAGCCCGGGCTCCACCCCGCACAGGCGTTTCAAGCCCTCTTCGCCGAGTTCGACATCGACGACGTTGCGGCAGCGCGCCGTCGCGAGCAGAAGCGGCTCCTCGTGGACCGAGCCCTCGAGCACTACACCAGCGTGCGCAACCATCCGCGGCTGTCGGCCGCCGACCGCGACACGCTCGATGAACACGTCGAGCACATGTACACGCTCGAGCACCAGCTCTCGCTCGCCGCCGCGGACTGCTCCCCGCCCGACGACCCCGAAGGCATCGCCAACTCACCCGAGGGCGTCGACGCGCGCGCCCAAGCGGCGGTCGACATCGCGATCGCGGCGCTACGCTGCGAGATGACCCAGGTCGTCAACATCTACCTCGACCCCGACGTGTTGTTCACCGATGAGCTTCACGGCGTCGCGGGTGGACACCACGGCGCGTCCCACAACGGCGATCCGGCATCCGTCCAGAGCATTCAGAACGCGCACCGCTGGCACATGCACTACCTGACGGACTTCCTCACCAAGCTAGACGCGGGCCAGGACATCGTCAACGGCGGCACCATCCTCGACAACTCGCTGGTCCTCGTGAACAACGAGATCGGCAACCAGAACGGCCAGAGCGGCACGCAGCCTGGCGACGTCGACCTCAACCACGGCGCCCTCGACAACCAGGTGCTGCTCATCGGCTCGGCGGGAGGGCGGCTGCGCACGGGCAACTACCTCGACTACCGGACCGACTTCACCCGCAACCGGTGGTCGCAGTACATCGGCACCAGCTACAACTGGGTCCTGGTGACCTGCATGCTCGCGATGGGTCTCGAACCGGAGACCTGGGAAGTCGACGGCGAACCTGGCTACGGCGACATGCGTGGGCATCAGTACAACATGACGCCGCTGGATCAGGTCGTCGTCGGCGACCTGCGAAGCTACTTGCCTCGACTGCAGGCCTAGAATGCCTACCGCGCCGTCACGAGCACCTGGCCCATGTTCATGTTGTCGGGGCCGAACATGACGACCAAGTTCGGGCCCTCCTGTTGCAGAGGGCACGTGATGCGCTCGCCGCCCTTTCCGACCTCGCAGCGGGTCGAGGGCGCGTCCCAGGAGTCGCCTGCGTAGGACTGGGCGTGCACGTGGAGTCCGTTGGGGTTCTTCAGGGAGAGCGAGACGCTGCGCCCCTGCACGGTGATGGCGGACCGGTCCGGAGAGACGAGCTCGAAGCCGTAGCTGAAGAACGAGGGTTCGAGGTCGGGACGGCGCAGGAAGTCGCCCATCGACAGCGGCTCGTCGCGTAGCTGCCACTTGGGGTCGTCGGGGAAGTGGTCGTAGAGGAAGACGTCCGGCGGCGTCATCAGGTAGCGCGTGCCGAAGCGCTTGTTGAACGCCTCGCCGACCGAGCCCGCATCCCAGGTCGCGTCGAGCAGGTACCATTTGCCGTCGATCTTCGCCGCGTTCCAGGCGTGGCCCAGGTCGCTGCCACCGCGCGTCTTGCCGACGACGACCACCACCTCGAGGCCCGCCGCATCGCCGATCGCCTTGACGAGCTGCGAGTACCCGGCACAGACCGCGACGCCGGTGTCGAGCACGGTCTGGGCGTCCTGCGGAGGGAAGGTCATCGTTCGGAGCGCCCGAACGTCGTAGGCGGTCCGGTCGGCGACGAAGTCGTGCACGGCCTTGAGCCGCCGAATCGGGTCGACTTCGTGCTCGGCGAAGTAGCGCCCGACGGCCTCGGGCGTCTTCTGCTGGTCCGCGGGAATGGCCCGAACGAGCGGATGCACCTGCGGTTCGAACGGCCAGGCGTCGTTGCGAAACACGTCCTGGGGATCGTCGATGTCGTCGGAAGAGGGCTTGCGCGAGAAGTCGCCCCAATCGGTGACGTCGACGTCTTCACCCGTAGCCTCGGGGTCGATGAGCTCCTCGTAGGCGTTGGGGTGCGTGAGCTCGTGCAGCCACTGCATCCGGTCGGCAGCGGCGTGAAGCGTGTCGCGAGCCCACGGCGACTCCTGGCCCTCGAGCATCCAGTCGCCGTGCTCGGACAGCGCGGTGAAGACCGTGGACGGGTAGAGGCCGAGCAGGCCGCCGACGAACACCAGGTTGATCGCCAGGGTGCGGAGGACCATCCGGTCGAAGAGGGTGAGGATGGCGGGCTTGGTGCGGCCACGACGACGCCACCGACCGATGCCCTCCCACAGCAGCGGAAGCACGGGAAAGCAAAGCGCTCCCGCAGCGATCGGCAGCCAAACCGGCCCGTCGAGCGCCTTGGCGAGCGAAGAGCCGATCCAGACCCCGAGCAGCGGCGTCGCCACCGCGAACAACGCGAAGCCGAGCTTGGCCGTCCCGGCCACGAGTACCCATCCCAGGCTGCGCTTCGACTCCGACACGGCTGCCCGACCAGCATAGCCTTCGGAGTATTCCCTCGCCGAAGGCAATGGCCTCAGAGGCGGTACGATGGGGACGAGTGGTCCACCCTCACCACGCTGCGCTGCTTCGAGACGGGCGCTGCCCAGCCTGCGCCGAGGCGCTCTCGGCCAGGGCGCTCTTCGGCCGCGGGGCATGCGGGGCGTGCGGCGTAGACCCCAGCGCCTACGGCACCACGGAGGCAGCGACGCAGTTCGAGCAGCGAGCCCAACGCACGGTCTGGGGCGTGGCGGGACTGGCCGCTCTCGCGCAGGTCCTCGTGGGGTGGATCCCGCTCGCGGACGTGCTCGTCGCCCTCGGAGTCGCGACGTGGCTGCGGTTCGCGATCCTCAACCCCGCGGCTTCGATGATGTCGCCGGGTCGACGCATCGTGACTCGCGGCACCGCGCGGGTCCTCGTCGGGGCCATGCTCGCGGCCTTGCTCGTGGTCTCGCAGCTGCTCACGTTCTTGGGTCCGCTCTCGCTGCCGCTCGAGGCGGTGCTCGGCGCCATGGAGGTCGCCCTCGGAGCCAGCCTCGTCACGCGATACACCGCCGCCCAGCTGCAGCGCGAGGCCGCGGGCAAGCCGGTCGAGCCCTCGGAGATCGGCCTGCTGGTGGGGCTCGTCGCCGTGATGCTCGGTGCAGCGTTCGCAGCTGCGTACGCCGCAGTCTCGGTGCTCTCGGCGATCCAGACGTTCTTCGGAGGGATGCCATGAGCTTGGCGCTGCTCGGGCAGCTCGTCGGGGTGGCTGCGGCCTCGGGAACCCGAGCGACGCTGACGCTCCTGACGGTGGCACTCGTCGCGCGCCTGGGCGCCTACACCTTGCCCGCGGGCCTCTCGTTCCTCAGCAGCAACATCGGGCTGTCGATGTTGGTCGCGCTGGCGGTGCTCGACGAGCTCGTGGACCGCGACCCGGAACTTCAAGAGCTGCTCGCGCTGGCCAACGTCGGCATCCGCGGAGCCGCAGGAGCGATCGGCGCTTGGGGCATCGACGGCATGATGGACGGCGCGATGCCCGAGTCCGCGACGTGGCTCCTGGGGGCGAGCATCGCGATCGGCGTGCATCTGGTCCGCGTACGGGCACTCGCGTACGTGCCCGAGGGGACCGCCGGGTTCGGCCCGCGCACGTGGGTTGCATGGCTGGAGGCCGGCGGCGTGTTCGGGCTGCTCGCCGCGGTGTTCTTGGCCCCGCTGCTCGCGCTGGGCTTCGCCGTCGCAGCGACCGTCCTGGGCGCCGCCGTCCTGCTCGCGGCGCGCCGCGTGGAGCGAGCCAGACACCGTCGCGCGTGCCCCCATTGCGCCGCGTGGATCCGAAAGGAAGCGTCCCTCTGCCCGAAGTGTCGGAACGCCGTGCCGATCGAGCGCGCGCGATGAGACTGGCCCGCGTTTACTCTCGCCTTACCGTTCGTACGAGGAGCGCTGACGCACGTCGGGTCGAAGCGGCGCTACTCAAAGAACACCCATGCAACGAACAACCCTCTTCATCGCGGCCCTGTGTCTGTCCGCCTGTGACGGCGACGCGGAGAGCGAAGATCTCGACGCCCGCGCTGGCGCCCTCGAGCTCAACGCCTCCGACGACTTCGACGACTTCGACGACTTCGACGCCTCCGACGACCAGCACGGTCAGCGCCACCACGGCAAGCGTCGGCACCACGATCCCTCCGCCAAGCTGTGTGAGGCCGTGGCGTGTACCGACGCGCAGCGCGAGCAAGTGCAGGCCGCCTTCACCCCGCCTCGACACGACCGGCCAGAACGTGCCGACATGTCCGAGGCCAATCGCGTGCTCTCCGAGGCGTTCGCCAGCGACGGCTTCGACCGAGCAGACCTCGACACCTGGGCATCGGCGGCGCCGCCCCGCCCCGACCGCGCCGCGCATCACCTCGAGGTCATGTCCGAACTCCACACGATCTTCAGCGCCGAGCAGCGACAGCTCGTCGCGGCGCAGATTCTGGACGGCCAACTGTTCGGCCGAAAGGGCAAGCGCCACCACGGCGGCGAAGAAGGCCGCGACGCCTCGAGGGTGACCGAGCACTTCTGCCGTCCACTCGATTGCAGCGACGAGCAAGCGACCGAACTCGCCGAGATCTTCGCGGACCACCCCGATCGGGATGCGACGCGAGCCGCACTGGCGGCCGCGTTCGAAGCCGAGACCTTCGATGCCGAAGCCGTCGCGAAGGTCTCGGAGACCTCCCAGTCGAAGGACGACGCCATCGTCGAGCTCCACGGTGTCTTGACCGCCGAGCAACGCGCCCAGGTCGCCGAGCGCATCGCCGAAGGCGGGCCGCGTGCGATCATGGGCAAGAAGCGAGGGCATCACGGCAAGCGTGGACGCCACGGCAAACGCGGCCGTCACGGCGATCGCCCGTGCGATGGGAAGCGCGGACACG
Organism: bacterium; assembly: GCA_024742475.1. Taxonomy (GTDB): domain Bacteria; phylum Myxococcota_A; class Polyangia; order Nannocystales; family Nannocystaceae; genus CAJXVA01. The sequence goes on from JANSYI010000047.1 coordinate 48,904, forward strand.
ACGAAGGCCCCGAGCGCGACGAAGGCCCCGAGTTCGGGTAGCCCTCACGGCCTCAGTGTGGTGAGTCAGCCCGTGGCCTCAGCACGGGTCTGGCGGCCGGCTGACCGGGCAACGAGAAAAGAGGGAACGTGCAGGCCTCGACGGCAACTACCGGGTCATGTGCAGACGATTCTTCGGTCTTCTCGGCGCGACGGCTCTCGTGCTCTCATCGGGTTGCGAGTTCTGGAGCGAGGTCACCGTCCCTGCAGCAGACAGCACCCCTCCGATGGGTGTGACGAGGCTCCACGAGATCGGCGGGGAGGGGCTCGACCTGTTCGCGTACACCTCTGGCGAGACCGTCAACTACGTGACGAGCGACCGCCATCGCACGTTCGTGGCTGTCGCGGCGGCGTGGGATCAGCAAGGCGCGCGCCGGGTCCGCATGTACCACGGGGCGACGCGGACCTGCGCCAATGGCGATATCGGTGCGAGCCAGCAGATCCACATGGCGCCGCTCGAAGCTCAGCAGTCCGGCGGTCCGGGCGACGTGGTCGACACCGGCGTGTGGACGGGGCGGGCGGTCTCGATGAGAGAGGCTGACAACTGCCCCGGGGCTACGGAGTTGGTCTCGTATACCTACTGGTGGAGCGCGCAGGCGGAGAACTTCTCGGGCCAGGTGGTCGACGGAGCGGGGGGCTCGATCACGTTCGTCCCGTAGCCTCCGCTCAGGTTGACGAGGGGCGCGTCCGCGGCGAAGGCCAGCTCTACGGCGCCAGCCAACGTGCGCCGCCCTCGACGACCTCGACGCGGCGGTGCCCGTCGGGATGCAGCTGCAGGACGTCAAGCCGGCGAATCACGCTGCGCACCGCACAGAAGAACGGCCGCCCCTGCCTGCTGTGCTCTTCGTCTCGAACGTGAACGCCGTCGGCTGCAGACTCGACGACCCGCCCCGGCGCCACGGAGGCCATGTAGGGCACTCGACTCGCCAAGCTCGTGCTCGTCCATGAGGCGTCCGCCACCGCGTCGTCGGTGTGCAGCGTGGCCGTGCCCTCGGCGCGCACCTGCAGCATCGCGCGCGGGTCGTAGAACAGCCACGCGAGCGAGGGGCGCTCTCGAAGGGAGGCGAACTTCGGCGACCGCGTGTCGGTGTGAAACTCGAGCGTGGCAGCGTCGGGCTCCACCGCACGCAGCACGACGACGCGAGCCCGCGGCGAGCCGTGCTCGTCGACGGTCGCCACCACGGGTGTGCGCATCGGGTGATCGCGCTCGTCCAGCGCGGCCGTCAGCGACCCCCAGACGCGGTCGCGAACCGTGCCCAACTGAACCGGCTCAATCATCACGGCGGCGACGTCGGACGAACCCGAGGAGCAGCAGCGAGAGGGCCCAGGGCGCGGAGCCTCCGCCGACGCGACAGCCACCGCCACCTCCGCCGCCCTGCGACGGCTCGTCGGTGTCGGAGGACGAACCGCTGTCCGCCGAAGCGTTGGTGGGATCCGTCGTCGGCTCCGTCGGGTCCGTCGTGGTCTCCGGCGGCCCGGAGGTCTCGTCCCCCGCGTCGGTCGTGCTGCTGCCGCCCACGCTCCCGCCAAACCCGCTGATCGGGATGGAGAGCTGCTCCTCGGCGAGGACCACGGGCGTGGCCCAGCCCATCGCTTCGAACCGCCCCGCGAGCTCAGTGCCCACCTCGGTCGTTTCGTTGTCGTCGGCGAGCAGCTCGATGTAGCTGCGGGTGTTGATCAGGTAGAGCAGCCGAACCGACAGCTCGAGCTGGTCGTCGCTCGCGTCGGCGGGCGTCGCGTCGACGACGTCCGGGGAGCCGGGGATCTCGTAGGAGACCTCGTCCCAGTGCTGCCACGTGCCCTCATCGGTCATCGAATAGCGGTCGCCGACCGGGTCGGTCTCGACGTGGGGTCGCAGGCCGCGCGGAGGAATCCGGTTGTCTTCGGCCCAGTAGTTGTTGAGCAGCAGGTGGTTGCGGGTACCGGTCTCGTAGTCCTGAGCGATGCCCTCGTAGCGACGCACCGCGGCATCGTCTTGGATGGTGGCCGTGGCCTGGTCCCAAAGGCCTGAGCTCATGACGACCTCGCCGTTGTAGCGACCGACCACCTCGATCCACATCACGCGTCCCTCGGAGTAGCCCGAGGGCAGCTTGTGCCCGGTCTCGTTGGTGACGGTCACGCCCAGCCCCTGCAGCCCAGCGCCAACGTCGACCGACTCGGGCGGCTCGACCTCCATCGTGGCAGCGGTGGCCAGGAACTCGTCCATGCGCTCGAGCGCGACCCCGTAGGTGCTCGCCTCGAACCCGGGCGCCGCGTCCTCTTGGAGGAGCGTGAGCATGAACCGGTTCGCGCCGAGCAGCTCGTGACGGCGGTTGCCCTCGGGATGCTGATGCACGTTGTTGTAGGGCCCGCACGCGGCGGAGTCGGGCACCTCGGGCATGTGGCAGTCCACGCACGACCGGAACTGCTCCCCGGCCTCGGCGAAGTCGCTGCGCGCCCACTCCGAGTAGGTCCGCTGCTCGTTGAACGGGGCACCCGTGCCGTTGCCGTCGTCATCGACGCGTTCGCGGTGCGTCGTGACCTCGTGGCACGTGCCGCACATCTCTGAGCTTCCGGTGAATGGGTCGAAGGTGGTGGCGTGGCCCTCTTGCCCGGGGATCGGCTGTGGGACGCCGTCGGTATAGTCGAACGGGCCGCGTCGCACGACGGTCGCGCCCTGGAGGACGTCATCGATCTCGTACTGCGCGTTGCCGATCTCGCTACCGTCGGTCATCCGGTGGCAGAACTCGCAGGTGACCCCCTCGAGGTCGCCTTCTTCGGCGACGAGCTCGTCGATGGACGTGGCCGTGCCTCTTCCGTTGAGGAACGCGTTGGGGGAGTGGCAACGGACGCAGTCGATCGTGTGCTCGGGGTCGTCCTGCGCCGCGATGGCCACGCCCGCCCAGAACACGGGGTCGCGGGCGGCGTTGGCCATCAGCGTGGGCGTCCAGGTGATCTGCGGCGCGTAGGGGGGCGCCTCGAACAGGCTGTCCTGGTTCGCAAACGAGTGGCAGTAGTTGCAGTCCGACGACGGCGCGAGGTCGTTGACCAGCTCGCCAGGTTGCGTCGGCGCAGCGACGGCCGTCGCGGGAAGCAGGAGGGCGGACGAGAGCACAGCCGCAAAAGCGGTTCGCTGCCTGCAGTGCATGGGCCGGATACTAGCAGCGGGACGGCCCAGCCCCCTATGTCACCGGACGCACATTTCGGGCTGCCAGGGGCGGCACGCCCGCCGGTCGTTCAGCGGGTGCTGTAGGGGCAGTCATCGCCCACACAGCTTCGGTTGTGGCGTTTGGCCCCGGCCTCGCTTCGCTCGAAGTCGTCGTGCAGCACCGGGGCGGTGGGGTCCCAATCGCGAGACAGATGCAGGCGCGCGGCCAGGCCGAGCATGTCGAAGTCGAACTTCGGCTGCAGCGCGCGGGCCCGCTCGCGGAGCGCGTAGGGGGACACCGGGTCGGCGGCGGGGCTGGCGACGAAGCAGGTCTGCCGTCCGTTCTCGCTGCGAAAGGCGTAGTTCTGGCGGAAGACCGACGCGAACGTGTTGCGATCGCTGGGGTACTTCTCGGTGAGCGAGTGGAGGTTGGCGGCCACGACCCCATCGGGCGAGAGATTCTCTCGAAGCGTCCGGTAGTACTCGGCCGTCTTGAGGTGCATCGGCACGAACACGCCGCGGAACGCATCGAGAAGTACGATGTCCCACGGCTGCCCCGCGGCCTGCTCGACGAACAGGCGCCCGTCGGCCGCGTGCGTGCGATAGCGCGGATCGTCGGGGACTTCGAAGTACTTGCGCGCCAGCCGAATCACCTCCGCGTCGATGTCGACCGCGTCGATCTCCAGCCCGCCGAATCGCTTGAAGAGGTAGTTGGTGATCTGCCCGCCGCCAAAGCCGATCATCAAGAAGCGCTTGGCGTCGGGCTTGACCAAGAATCCGGCCATCATCGTGCGCGTGTAGTCGAGGTCGAGGCTCTCGGCATAGCCTCGGTCGAGCCGCGACTCGATGAAGTACGTGCCGTCGACCACGAAGTACATGGTGCGCACGGTCCCCCGCTCGGTGACGACGATGTGGTTGTACGCAGACTCGACCTCCTCGAGCACCGTCTCGCCTGCGGCCAGCGTCGGCTGCGATCGCGCGCCGCATGCCACCCCCGCGGCAGCCGCGGCCGCGCCTTGGATCCATCGCCGTCGGTGCAGCAGCTCCATGCGGGGAGTGTAGCCCTCGATTCGCCAAAAACTTCGACGCCGATCCGCTTCATGCCACCCCTAGTCGTATGAAGCCGCTCTCCGTACTCGGTCTGCTCGCCTGCGCAGCTGCTTTGGGCGCTCAGCTGGTCGGGCGGGGCGTCGTGCTGCCCGAGCTTGCGGCACAGTCCAACCTCATCGACGCGAACCTGGTGGTGACCCTCAGCGAGCCGCTGCATCTGCGCATTGCCGAGGTCGTGCTCGCCGCACACCTGCTCGTCGCGGCGTCGGCGAGCCGCTGGCTGGAGGCGCGATGGGCAACGAGCGTGGCGCTCGTCCTCGTGGGGCTCTCCGGGCTGCAGCGCTTCGTGATCCTTCCCGCGATGTACGGCGCGTGGAGCATGGCCGACCTGGTCGCGGCTCGGCCCATCGAGCACGTGCTCATGGGCGAGCGCATGCGGTGGCAAGACAACATCCTCGTAGGGGTGATGACCCTGCTCCAGCTCTCGTTGTTCGCCGCCGCGGCCCGCATGATGCGAGGCGCAAAGGCCGATGCCCCCGCCAACGCCGAGCCATCCACACCCCGGGCGCCCGCCGAGACGCTCGCCGCCGCCGCCTAACGCCGAATCCGGCCCAGCCCGAGGCCGATGGGGATCCCCAGCGAGAGCACCAGCAGGAACTGGAATCGCGCGGAGCTGTAGAGCGTCTCGAGCTCTTCCTCGAGCTCGGCGGGGGCTCGCATCTTGCCCAACTCGACGTCGAGCGGGCTTCGATAGCTCTCCGCGAGCTCGTCCTCGAGGGCGACGACCGGCTCGCGCTTGGTCGCCCGCGTGATGCCGAAGGCGACGAAGAGACACAGCAGGCTGCACGCCGCGATGAGACCGAGGGTGTTCGCAATCGAATCCGCGAACAGCAGGCCCCGCTCCTCGTCCAACTCCAGGCTCGGGCGCGGGATGGAGGTCGACGAGCCCCCCGAATACGATCCCGAGTAGGCGGCGCTCGTCATCTGCGGCTGGGGAAGCGCAGAGGCGGACTGATGAGGCCGGTCCAGCTGCAACGATTGCCCGGGTCCAGGCCCGCCGTGTTGGGGTAGCCCCGGCGCGGCCTCGGCTTGCGGCGCGCCCGTCCCAGCCCCGCCAACGTCCAGGGCCAGCGACGCTTCCTCGCCCGAGGGGGGCGGCGGGGCGACGGGAGCGGGGGCGGCCTCCTTCTTCGCGGCCTCTTCGGCGGCGTCGAACGCAGCGCCGTCCATGCCGTCGATCGTCTGAATCTCGGGCGCATCGAATGCGGCCGCGTCGAGACCAGCCGCGAGGGCCTGCATCTCATCGCCAGCAAACGAGTCGGAGGGCGTGCGCGGCTCCATCTGCGCGTGCGGAGGTGGCGGACCGGGAGCGCCGCTCGCCGGGTCATCCGGCAGCACTCGGCCAATGCCGTCGTCGTCGGGGGCAAACCCGGCGCCGGTGTTGAACGCGCCCGAGCCCAGACCGAGATCTCCGTCGGAGAAGTGGGCGACTGCGCCGTCGAAGCGACCGACGCGAGGCTGCTCCAGATCGGGCTCGAGCATGTCTCCGCTCACCCGCTCGGCCGGCCTGACGTGGACCACCGCACCCATCGCGCGCAGCTGCGCCGTGGCAGCCTCGACCCGGACGCTCTCGAGGCCCGCGTAGACGACGAATCGCCCTTGCTGGAGCGCGAGCTCCACATCGGCCTGTTTGACCCCGCTGAGGTGAGCCAGATCTCGTGAAAGAGCCATGACCGCCCCCACGGTCATGGTGGGGTCACGCACCACAACGACGTCGTATGCCTCGCCTGCTGGCATCTGCCGCGACTCTACGCGACCTGCTGACTTTTTTGGCCGCGGATCCACCGGGCCGTATGCTCTGAAAACGGATGTTCAAGTTGCGAAAACGCGCAACCGTCGCTGTGAGCTCGGTTCTGGGGGTCGCCTGCGCGGCGCTTCTGTGCGCGTCATCGAGCACCGCACACGCCAGCCCGGCCGTCGACGGCACGCGAAACCTCTCGCTCGGCGGTGTCTCGCACAGCTCGAGCTTCGGCAGCAACGCTGCGCTCGCCAACCCAGCGATGATGTCGTTCTCGCCCGTCTTCACGGTCGAGGGCATGTACCAGCTCAACGTGTCGCAGCGGACCAACGGGCTCGGGTTCGTCGTCATGGACTCGCTCAACAACCCGCGGGTCGGACTCGGCCTGGGCTACCTGTTCATGCGGGGTTCTCCCGAGATCGGCTACATCGACTCGGAGACCTCTGAAGAGGTGAAGCTCGAGCTCTCGCGCTTTGGGCACGAAGCCTTCGGTGCGCTGAGCATCGTTGCGGTGCCCAACTGGGTGTCGATCGGGCTCAAGCCGAAGTACCAGTACACGAGCCTGCGCTTCCGCGACACCGAGGGGCTCGCTCGCAACGCGCACAAGAAGCTCAACGCGTTCGGCCTCGACACCGCGCTGTCGATCAACATCGCTGGGTTTGCGGCCATCTCCGTGCTCGGGCTCAACGTCGTGGGCAACCACTTGCCCGCGTTCACCGACGAGCGAGACATCAACCTCGACGGGCTCCCGGTCGCCGAGGACTCGGTGGACCACCGCCGGCTGACGGAGGTCTCCGACTACCCCCTGACCCTCGTGCACGGTCTCGCCGTGTTCCCGCTGCGCAGCCCGCGGTTCAGCATCAACTTCGACGGCACGTACGACTTCACCTCGTTCAGCTTCGAAGACCACACGCGCCTGACCTACGGCGGCAGCGCCGAGTTCATCGCCGGCCCGGTGCCCCTCCGCTTCGGAACCATCTGGGACAACCGCGGCAAGGGAGCCGACGATGACCGCGTCTACGTCGCTGGCGGCATCGCCTACGCGAAGAACGCCCGCCCCGGAGGCATGGGCGTGGACATCGGCTTCGGGTTCCAGCAGCAGGTCGCCGGCCCCCTCACCGAGACCATCATCGGTCTCAACCTGGGCCTACGGCTCCACCCGGATCTGTAGTCTTCAAGGGGCCTTTCGCAAAGGCCCCTCCCGCTGCGGCCGGCGAAGCCGCCCTTCGCTTCAGGCTTCAAGCTTCAAGGGGCCTTTCGCAAAGGCCCCTCCCGCTGCGGCCGGCGAAGCCGCCCTTCGCTTCACCCCAAACGGTCGCCCTCTCGGGCTCCTGGTCTTTGCTTCAAGGGGCCTTTCGCAAAGGCCCCTCCCGCTGCGGCCGGCGAAGCCGCCCTTCGCTTCAGGCTTCAAGCTTCAAGGGGCCTTTCGCAAAGGCCCCTC
>JANSYI010000067.1 GCA_024742475.1 bacterium
CCACGGGGGTCGGCACGAGCCGATAGCTGCGGTGCACAGCGCGGCACGTGACGTACAGCGTGGTGTCAGGATAGAGGTTTCGGGGCATCGTCATTGCCCCGAACAGGTCGGCCGTCGCCGGCGACCGTTGCACGGAGACGGTCCTTCCGGACTGGTTTTCCCCGGACTGGTTTTCCGCCCCGCCCCCGGACTGGTTCTTGCTGCCGGACTGGTTCTTGCTACGGTTGCGCGGTGCTGGCCCTTCTTGCCGCTTCGGTGCTCCTCATCGAGCCGCCGCCGAAAGAGAGTCCTCTGCGCGGGCTCGCGTTCAGCTTCGCCTTCGAGCCGCGCATCGGAAGCTACGCGGGGCTGGACTCCAGGCTGCGCGCGTACGACTTCACGGCGGTGCGGTCTCCCTATCTCAACGCGTTCGGTGTTCGCGGCCGCGCGTGGCTGAACAACGGGTTCTTGCTCGAGATGGCGATGACATACGGCATCGGGGTCGCGCGCGGCGAGGTGCCGACGGTCACCACCGCGATCGACTCGGGTGTGGGCGCGGGCTACATGGCGCCGTTCGGATTGTTTGCGACGATGGGCGTCGGTTTCGGCGTGCTCACGCAGTCGGTCGCGTCGACCTCGGAGGGCGGGGCCTTGGTCTATCGGGCGCCCTTCATCCATCCCCGCGTCGGGTATGCCCTGCAACGCTCGGCATGGTTCGGTGCGATTTCGGCAGGGTTCGTTCTGCATGCGCCGATTGGGCCCGCCCACGAGCAACCGCTGTGGGAGGACCCCTTTCGGCGGCCGACGATTCACGCGTTCACCATCGGCCTCGAGTCGGGATTCGGGTGGTCGCGATGAGGTGCGCCCTTCTTAGTTTCGTGGGCCTGCTCGCTTCGTGTCAGGACCCGTGCCGGCCGGCGCCCGAAGGCGACCTCGGAGAGCCGACCACCTGGGAGCTAGAGTTCCTCGAAGCTGGCGGTCTGCCGGAGTCGCCCCCGCCCGAGTTCGCGACGGCGGACGATGGTCTTCCTCTCGCCTACCGCGACTGGGTCCCCGAGACGTGGGACGGTGCGAGCGCGATGGTCCTGCTGCTGCATGGTTCGTCGGCGTACGGGGAGCTCTACGGGGCGCTCGGCGAGGGAATGGCGGAGGAGGGCGTTCTCGTTCGGGTCGTCGACCTCCGTGGACATGGATTGTCCGCATGCGTGCGCGACGGGGAGTGCGGGACGCCGGAGCCCCGAACGTACGTCGATGATGGTGCCTACTGGGTAGGACGGCCCGGAGATGCGCTCGATGTTTCGCAGCACACCCGTGATGTCGACCTGCACCTCGAAGACATGCGCGCACGATGGCCCGACGCGAACGTGGTGCTCATGGGGCACAGCTCGGGCGCGGGCTTGGTCTCGCGGTACGTCGAGGGTGCAGGCATGGCCGGACTCGATGGCGCGGTCTTGCTGGCCCCGTTCAACCACCCCGACCAACCGCAAAACGACCTGGCCTCCTGGGACTGTGGTCGTGGCGTCGGCACGGCCTACGCCCAGGTCGACCTTGGAGCGCTCGGGGACGCCATGCGCGACAACCCGCATCGCTACGTGCTCGACCTCGTGAAGAACGAGGACTACCGCGCCGACTTGGACACGACTCGCTACACGGCTACCACCATGCTCGGCCTCTCGGTCCGCGACGTCGACCGCTTCCATGCCGCGTTCTCGGGCCCAACGCTCTGGGTTGCGGGAGATCGAGACGCCCTGCTCGACCTGGACGCATCCCGCCGCGAGTTCGAGCGCATGCCAGGCGGCGCAGCGTTCGTGACGGTGAGGAACACCAGCCACGTCGGTGTGACCTGGTCGCGAGGCGTCGCGCGCGTCAGCGCCGCCTTCGCGAAGGATCCGACGAGCGCAGCGAGTGGGGAAGTCGATCCGTAGAGCCCCCGCGGGCTCACTGCACGAGTGCGAGCATCTGCTGGACGTGGGTGATCCACTCGATGATCACGCTGCGTCGCGCCAGGCTCGCCCACCGTGCGTCGCTGTTGTCGTGCAGGCCAGCCAGCTCGGCCCGCTTGTCTCGGTAGCGCCGCGCCCGTGTTTGCCAGCGCTCGGCGTTTCGCTCGCGTCGGCTCATGCGTCGCCGCGGCACCGGCGGGCCCACGGGATCCTCGAGCAGCACGCGGTACGAGGCGCGTTCGTGCAGGCGCTGCTCGGGCGAGGCCCCCTCATCCGGGGCGCAATGCCGGGTCAGCTGGCGACGAAGCGTGACGATGTCGCGCTCGAGCCTCTGCACGCGGCCGTCGTGGGCGGACCGTAGCGCGCGCTCCTCGAGCTCGACCATCCGCTCGAAGCTGCGCCCACCTGGGATGCGTGCCTCCAGCAGAGCGACGTCGGCGGCGCTGAGGCTGTCGGCCCGTCGCTTGAGCGCGCGGAGTTCATCGCGATGCCGACGAAGGTGGCTACTGTGCGTGCCCAGGGTCTGCCGCGTATCGTCCAAGCTCGCGAACCGCGTGTCCTCGTTGGACTCGGCGAGGGTCGGAAACGGGACCGCACGCGTGGCGTAGCCCACCGCCTGGTACTCGCGCTGAACGTTGCGACCCCGCAGATGATGCAGATAGAGCGGAGCAAACACCCGCGAGGCGCGGTGCCGCGCGAGGATCTGCTCGGACGAGGCGCGCGAGATGCCCAGCAGCGGCTTGGCCCGCACCTGTGGGCGCCGGCTGTACGAGGCATCCTCTCCGATCTTCAGGTCGCGCTCCTCCTCGACGCGTCGCCGCTGCTCGCCGCGACCGCGAGTGCGCATGGTGGTAAGCCGCTGGAACAGCACGCGGTCGACCTTGGACCAGCGAAAGGGTCGGACCTTGAAGACCGTGTAGCCAAAGCCCTCTTCCCCCTCTCGCGCGCGGAGCAGGCGGTAGGGATGGAACGACCCGGTGGCCTCGAAGATGAACAGCTCGGGCGTCTGCCCGGTGGCCTGGGGCTCGCCCGTCAGCGGATCGTAGGCCGAGATGGGTCCGGCCTGCGGAGGGCGCGGACCGAGCGTCGCTGACTGTACCGGCTCGTCCAACAGCGCCCGAGGCGAGTGCACGACCACCCACGAGTACTCGTGCCCATTGAGCCCGACCGAAGCGAACGCTGCACCCTCGAGATACTCGAGGACCTCGTCCTTGGTTCGCGAGACGACCTCGTTGCCCGGCAGCAGCGAGCCGACGTCGAGCCGCGGCGCGTGCGTGTGAGGCTCGAGCGAGTCGTCGTGCGCGTCGAGTTCCGGGTCGGGGTTGTCCTGCGCAGCGGCGTGCCCACGCTCGAGGACGTCCTCGGAGGGAGGCACGGAGGAAAGCGGCGGTGCGTCGTCATCCTCGTCGTCGTCCTCATCGGGCTCCCCCTCGAGCGCCGTGGGCTGCATCGCGCGCCCGAACATGCGCTCCAGCGCGAACGCGCGGACGTTCTCGGAGGTGGAGTCCTCGGCGCTCAAACCGAGCCGCTGGGCGTTCATCTCTAGCCCCGCCGCGCCGCCGCACTGCCGGAACGTGTGGTGGAAGTGGTCGTAGTGCGCGATGTCCCGGGCCCACGCACCCGACCCGTTGTCGCCGCGGGCGTGCCGATTGACGCTACCCCCGCCCCAGTGCCCCTCGTGGACGCTCATGAATGCCAGCAGGTTCAGCGCGCAGGGGCTGCACGCCCACCCCGTCGTCAGCCGCGTGCCCTCGGCGAGCCCGTCGAGCGTCTCCTTGGTGGGGACGTTCTTGTCGCCCCAGTGGTAGTCGTGCAGCCGGTAGAACGTGGGCTGGTGCGGTGGTGCGAGGCTGCCTCCGTAGATGACGCCTCGGGCATGCACGGTGCGATCGCCCAGTGTCGCCGGGTTGGCCTTGCGGGTCTGCTCGTCGTCGGAGAACCCCGAGGTGAAGCTGTGAAACGCGCCGCGGGCCGCGGACAGCAGCAGCTGAAAGCGCATCGCGACCAGGTTGTCATGCAGCCAGACGGCGCCGTCGGGGCGGCCCTCGGCGTCGACGACCGCAGTTCCCAAGAAGCACGATCCCTCGGGGTCGAACGACGCGCCCTCGAAGGCCGAGAGCCCGGCCAGGTGCAGCAGCCGAAACAGCGGCAGCTCGAGCACGTCTCCGGGAAGAAGGGTCGCGTCGTGGTTGAGGACGACCCGCTCGTGCCGGTCGAGGATCACCACGACGGATCCGCCGTGTTCGAGTTCGGTCCGAATCGGCGCGGTGTCGGGGACCTGCGCGTCGGTCTGCGCCTCGGACTGCGCGTCGCCATCGGCCTCCTCGTGCAGCAGGACCCGCAGCGGCCCGTCCCACAGCCGGGCCCAGAAGCCGACCTCGTCGAAATGGCTCTCGTCCTCGGGGGCGGCCGAAACCTCGCGCTCGGGCGGCGGTCCGCCGGTGAACGCCTCTACCCATTCCTGGGCGAAGCGCAGCGCCCGGTCGAAGCCAGGCCCGAGCGCGGAGGGGCTCAGGTGTCGGTACCAGCCCAGCAAGACATCTCGGTGCTCACGAAGCTCCTCGAGCCACCCCTCGAGGACGTCTGCGTAGGAGGTCGCCTCGCTCGCGATGACCACCCGGCGTGCAGGCACGATCCAGTTCAGCGCCACGGTCAGATCCCATGCGTCGCGCGCAGCGCGGTGGTGGTCTCGGGGTCGGGCGACCCGGTCGCGGGCAGGCCTCGTGCGCGCTGGAACAGCTCGAGCGCGGCTTGGGTCCGCTCGGCAACGTCGCCGTCTTCTGCCCCGCACGTGAAGCCGAGGTTGTTGAGGCGCTGCTGCACACCCACGGGCTCGACGTGCGGGTCGAGATGCCCGATGCGAACGATGCGGGTCTGCTCGATGTCCGTGTCGGGATCGAGCACCACACGAAGCCGCTGCGTCTCGGGCGGGACGCGCACGCGAAGCCACCCGTCCTCGTCGAGGTGCGTCGAGAGGGCCTCTTCGTCGTCCGCGCTCCACCGGACGGGCTCGTGCCGCCTCGGCCTGCCTGCGCGGCAGAAGCGGAACGCGACGGGCACCGAGGCGGGCCGAAAGACGAAGGTGTGAACGCGGTCGGCCTCGAGCGTGACGCTCTTGTTCGCCGGCGGTGGCACGTGCACCTCGTCGCCTTCGAGCAGCACGTTGCGAGACCGCGTCTGCCACAGCGCATCGTTCTCGGGCGCATCGAGGATGGCGCCCACCTCGACGCCGTACTGCCGCGCGATGGTTCCGAGCACCTCGCCTTGGCGCACCGTGTGACACGTCATGCGCGGGCCCTCCCCCACTCTCCGGGTTGAAGCGACGGAAAGAACCACTGACATGGTCCTGGCGGCACGCCGGGGATCCGCGCTACACCGTCGGCGTCGAGCCGCCCCTGCAGCTCGGTGTCGTCAGCGAGCACCACCCGATACGGCTCGTCGGCGCGCGGCTCACCGTGCTCGTCGTGCAGGCGCACCTCGACCCAGTGCGAGGGCTCGGGCGCGGGTTCGGGCGCCAAGGAGCACAGATCGACCCCCGCGGGCGGGCCCGCTTGCAAGCCGACAAAGCGGTGCTCTTCGTAGACGACCACCGCTTCGTGGCGGATCGCCGCGAGCAGGTCGTCGAGCTGCGCGTCACTGCGGGGCCTCGCGGGCCCGAGACCCCACGGGGCCGAGTCGCCACACCATGCGCGAACGACCAGGACGGCGTCTGACGGCGAGAGCCGGCGCGCCTGCACGCCGAGGCTGGCGAAGTGCCCGACCTCATCGCTCGACACCAGCCAGCAGGTGGAATGCCCACTGCTGAAGCGCTGAACGACGGTGGAAGCGGCGCTGAACATCGTGGCGGTCGCGCCCCACGCACGGGGCGTCGGGGTGGTAGTTGCGCGACGACGCCGAGCGTTCCGATCGGCGGGCAAAAAATCTTTCAGCCGCCCCAGAGGCGGTGAAGCCCAGCCGACACGCCGTTTTGACGGGGTCGATGCATCGGGGCATGTTGCATTGCGCGGGGCGCCGTGATCACGATCATCGAGGACTACTTCGACAAGGGCTGCGGTCGGTGCGATCGCTTCGACACGCCCGACTGCTCGGCGCGGCGCTGGGCCGACGGACTCTCGGAGCTGCGACGGATCTGCCTGCAGAGCGGTCTGGAGGAGGCCGTGAAGTGGGGGCACCCCTGCTACATGCACGCGGAGCGCAACATCGCGATCTTGGGCGCGTTCCGAAGCGAGTTCCGCCTGTCGTTCTTTCGCGCCGCGCTGATGAAGGACCCGCAGGGGCTGCTGGAAAAGCCGGGTCCCAACACGGCCCACGCCGAGTCGCTGCGCTTCACCGACGCGAAGCGGGTGCTCGAGCTCGAGCCCACGATCCACGCATACCTCCGCGAAGCGATGGACTACGCCGAGGCCGGCATCGACCCCCCGAAGGCCAAGAGCAACCTCGTCCTTCCCGACGCTTTGGTCGACGCGCTGACGGCCGACCCGGAGCTGGCCGAGGCGTTCGAGCGCCTGACGCCCGGGCGCAAGAAGAGCTACGTGTTGCACGTGAGCGCGGCGAAGAAAGAGGCCACCCGCGTCGCTCGCGTGGCGAAGGCACGCCCGAAGATCCTCGCGGGCAAGGGCAACAACGAGCGCTGAAACTCGACCGGCGCCGGCCTGGGTATACAATCACCGTCGTGTCGCTCACGGTCACGCTCGACACCCGTACCGTCCGCGTCGCCAGGCTCGGCGGGCTGGTGTTGTGCGATTCGGTGGGCTGGCGCTCGGGCGACCCGGACTTCAATCCACACGTGGTGGACGCAGTGGGCGAGGTGGTGACCAGCCACGCCACGGTGCAGCTCCTCGCCCGCTCGCTACGCACCCACCCTCCAACGCAGGAGGGGCGGGCCGCCTACAAGCGGATGTTCTCCGAGCACGGCAAGAAAATCACCGTGGTGCACTTCGCCATCGAGGACTCGGGGTTCGTCGCATCCGCCATGCGCTCTGCCGTGTCCACCCTCGCCACCCTTGGCATGACCGGCGCACCGCTGCACGTGCACAAGGACATCGAACTCGCCCTCGACGCCATGTGTCGCGCCCACCCCGAGCACGGAGCCGGGCGCGAGGCGATCCTCGAGTTCTACCGCAGCCATCCCGCGGTGGGCTGATCGCTCGGGAGGCGCGAACGCGGGATCAGCACCCCGAGGTACACCCCCCACCGCCGCCGTCGTCACCCCAGCCGCCGTCTCCGCCCTCGGCACCTTCGGTGAGGTCGGGGCCGCACGCCCCGTCGAACGTTGGGGTCACGCTGCTGCGCTCGAGCACGGTCTGTCCAACCGCGAGCTCAGGCTCCGGAGCACACGCGGCGACACACACGAGGACGCGGAGCGCGAGCAACGACTGCTTCATCATGCGGGGGCCGAGAGCGGAGGACAGCTTTGGATCACGGCAATCGGTCCCTCGGAGGACAACCCTCGAAGGTGGCGGTCGCGCGCCCCGATGCGGGGTCGACGCGTTTCCCGCCCGCCGCCTGTGCGCGAGCGTCGATCCGGTGCACTCTGCAGGCATGCATCGCGCGCTCCTCCTGGCATCGACGCTCGCACTCCTCGCCCTCTTCGGGTGCAATCGGCCATTCGATGCGTCGGTGCTTCGAGCCCCGTCGCCGTGCGCGGAGGAGGGCAGAAAGACGTGCGAAGCAGAATGCGCCCGTGACGATGCGGCGGGGTGCCTCACGGCCTCTGTCGGCTACACCAAAACCCCCACACGAATGATGGAGCTGGAGTTGCGCTCGTGCGAGCTCGGCTCGCCGCAGGGCTGCCACTTCTACGCGAACAACTTCAAGAAGCCCGACGGCGATCTGTCGACGGCCCGAAAGTACTCGGACCGCGCGTGCGCGCTGGGTTGGGGCCAAGCGTGCGCCTGGCTGGCGTCCTCATACCTGCGCTCGCCGGGCGAGGACCCCTTCGAGGTCGAAGACGTCGACGCGGCCCGGACAGCCTGGGAGGCAGGCTGCGCGGCAGAGCCGAAGTACTGCGGCGGCCTGGGCGATTTCGAGGCCCTCGGCCTGGGCGGAGAGCGTGACGATACCCAAGCCCGAGCCCACTGGACCGCCGCGTGCGAGGCCAAGAACGAGCCGGCCTGCCAAAACCTTCGCGACACTGAGAACCGCGTGTGGCTTCAGGGTCGAAACCGCGGCCTCATCCACACGGTGAAGTTCGAGCGTCTCAACTTGGAGCTGCAAGGTGCCATGCCCGGCCAAGAGTTCCGGCTCGTCGCGGGCGCGTGTTTTAAGAGCGGCGGCAACTACAGCCCGGTGCACACCGCGGTGCTCGAGTCCTCCGACATCCCGCAGCTCGATCAAGCCGTCGAACTGAACCTCGCCGCGTGGCGAGCACGCCCCAAGACCATCGTGCCCAGCGACCGCGCTGCCTGCTTTGCAATTTCACACTTCATCAAGCAGGACGGACACATCTCGGCGAAGGCGAGCATCTGAGTGGGACGGGCGGCTGCAAGGCCTCCGGCGCCATCGCTGGGAGTATCACTCCGTCCGTCCGGGGATCGTGGATCGATAGGGGACCGCACGCGGTCGACGAGGGCGACGAGCTCGCGCAGAGCGTCCGCCGGGTCGACGCTGTTTCTCGGTTTCTCGGGCTGGAATGCGAGTTTACGCTGTTGGCTTTTCCGCGCGAGCCTGGAAGAAGCGAAGGGAGACCTCTGCGTCTTCGTCCGGGGGGCAGACCTCGACAAGGAACTCTCGTTGCGGAAAGCAGGCCTTCAACCGGGCTGACCACATTTCTCGAAGTCTCTCTGCCAGGAAGTCGACTTCCTCCTCAGTGGCTTCTCCCGCCCGCTTTCCGAACAGGAGCGGCACCTCCACAAGGTTGAACGCCTTCTCCACCTCCGTGCGGTCACCGTGCTGTTGAAGCAGAGCGGCAACTCTAGCCTCGTCCTCGTGGTCTTCGACGAGGTCGGCGAGCAACACCATGCCCTGGAACTCCCGGAGTTCGGGCCAGAACAGCTCTGAATACACCTCAGCGTTGCAAACGAGCGGCCGTCTGATGACGGCGTGAATGAAGGTCAGGCGGCCTGAAGGTGCTCGAGCAGCTCGGTGAACTCGGCCCTCGCCGGCGCGGGCGCGGCAACCTTCAAGCAGTGCTTGCCTTGCGGCC
>JANSYI010000044.1 GCA_024742475.1 bacterium
AGTCGACCTTCTCCGCCCAACCGCGAAGGCCCAGGACCTTCGTGATGGCAGCGGTAAGCGTCGTCTTACCGTGGTCGACGTGACCGATGGTTCCGATGTTGACGTGCGGCTTATCGCGAACGAACTTCTCTTTGGACATCTTGAAAATCCTGTTGGGACCCGTGTGGGGCAGTTGGGGCGTCTGGCACTTGCGCAGACTCGAAAGTCGGGGGTGAGGCTTCAGTAGCCTCGGATTCTGGTGACGACCTCTTGTTGGACCGAAGAGGAGACTTCGGCGTTGTGGCTGAAGCGCATCGAGTAACTGGCACGCCCCTGGGTCGCCGAGCGCAGCGCAGTAGCATATCCAACCAGCTGTGCCAAGGGGACTTCGGCGCGAACCGTCTGTGCGTTGGCGCTGCCCGGGATGGGCTCCATCCCGATGACGCGTCCGCGGCGGCCGCTGAGGTCGGAGTTGACGGCCCCCGTGAAGTCGTTGGGGGTGGCGACGTCGACCGACATGATCGGCTCGAGAAGCCTTGGAGTGGCGTTCTCGAGGCCCTCGTTGAAGGCCATGGAGGCCGCGGCCTTGAAGGAGCCCTCGGAGGTGTCGTTCTCGTCGTAGGCGGCGTCGACCAAAGTCACACCGACGTCTTCACACGGGAAACCGAGCAGGGGGCCCCGGGTGAAGCTGTCGCCAATGGCCTCTTCGACGGCGGCGACGAAGTTGTCGGGCAGCAGCGGCTTGCCGTCGGGGCCGTCGCCGAGCGTGCTCTCGAAGTGGTTGCCCTGGCCGCGTTCACGGGGGGCGAGATCGAGAACGACCTTGGCGTACTGGCGCTTACCACCGATCTCACGGTCGTACTCGAGTTCCTTGCGGAGTGAGGCGCCGATCGTCTCGCGGTAGGCGACCTGCGGACGGCCCACCCGGACGTCGAGCTTGTACTCGCGCAGCAAGCGGTCGATGAGCACCTCGAGGTGAAGCTCACCCTGCCCACAGATGAGGGTCTGGCCCGTCTCCTTGTCCTCGCGGATCTTGAAGCTGGGGTCCTCGCGCTGGAAGCGGGTGAGCGCCTCGTCGAGGTCTTTCTGATCGGCCGCGGTCTTGGGCTCGATGGAGCGGAAGATGACTGGCTCGGGGATCTCCATGCCCGCCAAGACCACCCGCTGCTTGTCGGACGCGGCGATGAGGGTGTCGCCGGTCGCGGTGAACTTGAAGCCGACGGCCGCGACGATGTCGCCGACGGACACCTCGTCGCACTCGGTCGTCTTGCTGGCGTGAATCTGCAGCAAGCGCTGGACCTTCTCCTTGCGCTGCCGCGTGGTGTTGGTGATCGCCTCGCGAGCCTTGAGGCTGCCCGAGTACACGCGGAAGAACACCAGCGCCCCGCGGTGCGGATCGTGCACGACCTTGAACGCCAGCGCGAGGAACGGGTCGGTGGGGCTGGGCCGGCGCTCGACGAGCTCGGCACCTTCGGTCGCCTCGACGTCCTTGCCGCCAGAGCCAGAGCCAGTGCCAGTGCCAGAGCCAGAGAGCTGGGCCTTGACCGGGGGCAGGTCGAGCGGAGAAGGCAGGTAGTCGAGGATCGCGTCGAGCAGCGGCTGCACGCCCTTGTTGCGCAGCGACGAGCCGCACAGCACGGGGAAGCCGGCGAGCGTGAGCGTGGCCCGACGCAGCGCCGCCTTGAGGACGTCGGTGCCGATGCTGGAGCCCTCGTCCTCGAGGTACATCTCCATGATCTCCTCGTCGACCTCGCCGAGCGCCTCGATGAGCGCCCCACGGGCCTCGCGGGCCTGCGCGAACAGAGCGGCGTCGATATCCTCGGTCAGCGGGGTCTTCTCGACGGTCTCACCGGCGTCACCGGTGAAGTGGAGGACCTGCATCTCGATGAGGTCGACCACGCCGGAGAAATCGTTCTCCGCACCGATCGGGAGCTGGATGATCAACGGGTGCGCGTCGAGCCGCTCGCGGAGCGAGTCGATCGTGATCGAGAGCTTGGCCCCGACCTTGTCGAACTTGTTGATGAAGACGATGCGCGGGACGCCGTAGCGGCTGGCCTGACGCCACACAGTCTCGGACTGCGACTCCACCCCGGCAGCGGCGTCGAACACCGCGACGGCACCATCGAGAACGCGAAGCGCCCGCTCCACCTCGACGGTGAAGTCGACGTGGCCGGGCGTATCGATGATGTTGATCCGGTGGTCGTTCCAGTGGCACGTGGTCGCGGCCGACTGGATGGTGATGCCCCGCTCCTGCTCTTGGACCATGTAGTCCATCGTCGCGGCGCCATCGTCCACTTCGCCGATGCGGTGGGAGCGACCGGTGTAGAACAAGATGCGCTCCGTCGTGGTCGTCTTGCCGGCGTCGACATGGGCCATGATGCCGATGTCGCGGGTTGCGGCGATGGTGTTGTTGTCGACCATGACGGGGGAGCGGGATGAAGGAGACGGATGCACCGAGTGGGCCTGCTTCGCGGGTCGCCATCCAGCTCCTACCGGTCGGCGGAGTGGGTGTGGCGATGAAGGGCCCTGGGTGGACAGACGGGGTCTGTCGCGGCCGCGGCCGGAGCACGGTGTGGTGGTCGCCTGCAGTGAAGTGGCGGCCCCGTGCAGGGCGTTGGCAAGAGTGCTGGAAGAGGCGCTACAGCAAGGAGGGTGTCTCCGGGTGGATCTCGCACCTACATGGGTGCAAGGGCGCCGAGTATAGACAGTTCCCCAGGATCAGCAAACGGTTTTTGCCAGCGACCCTCAGGCCCGGAATCCGGAGCCCTAGCGAGTATTGGGCGCATCTGAACGCAGTTCCGCGCCCACATGAGGGGGGCGCGCGCTCCGGCGTGCGGCGGCCAGCGAGGAAGGATCGCCCCGCGCGAAATCGCGCTGCGCACACGAAAAAAGCGACGACCCCTCGAGGTCGCCGCTTCCCTTCGCAATGGAGAACGAGAGCGCAGTTACCAGCGGTAGTGCGCGAAGGCCTTGTTCGACTCGGCCATCTTGTGGATGTCTTCGCGCTTCTTCACCGCGGAGCCGCGGTTCTGCGCTGCGTCGAGCATCTCGTTGGCCAGCTTCTCGCGCATCGTCTTCTCGGGACGGGCACGGGAGGCGGCGATGAGCCAGCGGTAAGCGAGCGTTTGGCTGCGCTCGGGACGGACCTCGACCGGCACTTGGTAGTTGGAACCACCAACGCGACGGGCGCGGACTTCGAGGCGCGGGCGCGTGTTGGCCACAGCCTTCTCGAAGACCTTGACGGGATCGTCCTTCGTCTTCTCCGAGATGATCTCGAAGGCGCCGAAGACGATCTTCTCGGCCACGCTCTTCTTGCCGTCGAGCATGATGCCGTTGATGAACTTGTTGATCTGGCGGTTCACGTCCGCCGGGTGATCCGTGTAGCGGATCTCGAGGACGGGACGAGCCTTGCGGTTGACCGTTTTGCGGGACATTTGCGGGTTTTCCTGCTTGCGAGCTGCCGCTACTTGGGCCGCTTGGTGCCGTACTTCGAACGACGCTGACGACGGCCTTGGACGCCGGTGGTGTCGAGCGTACCGCGGATGACGTGATAGCGAACGCCGGGGAGATCCTTCACGCGACCGCCGCGAATGAGCACCATCGAGTGCTCTTGAAGGTTGTGACCCTCGCCGGGGATGTAGCTGGTCACTTCCATCCCGTTGGTGAGGCGAACACGCGCAACCTTGCGGAGGGCAGAGTTCGGCTTCTTGGGCGTGCTCGTGTAGACACGAACACAGACGCCCCGCTTCTGGGGGCACTCCTTGAGGGCGGGAGCAGTCTTCTTGGAGAACTGTCGCTCGCGGCCCTTGCGGACGAGTTGCTGAATGGTGGGCATGGATGCCGAGTCCTTGGTTCGTTCTCGATGGAGCGCCGCGTGGGTCGAGTCCAATGCGGTGCTCAAAAATGCGAAGGCCTCGCACACGGGCGAGGGGCGGCCGAGTATAGACAGAACGGCCCGGGGATCAAGCGCTCTTCGCAACCTCTGATGGACTCCTGCTCACGTCCCAGCCCGCTGGGGGCAGCCCGGATGAAGCATCGCGGCAATACAACAATGATTTCAACAGTTTGCAGCGATGGCCGGGGAGACCTGTCCGCGCGAGCCGCGAGCGCCCGCGAACCGCAGGCCTCTATAGTAAGCTGGATTTGCGTTGATTGTGATGATGACTCTGCGTCGAGGGAGCGCGATGCGGGCGGGCCTTCGGGGGATCTGGCTCGCGCTCGGCCTTTCAGCCTGCGCCGGTGGCGAGACCGATTCCGTCGGTCTCGTGAACCTGACCGCGGCCAGCGGGGATGGCACGACCGGGCCCGGCGAGACCAGCGGCGCGGACACGGGCGAGGCGGACGCGGAGTCCGACAGCGCGGACCCAGTCACGAGCGGGCCGACCGACCCCACCGCCCCCACCGACCCCACCGACCCCACCGACCCCTCGGAGACCACCGACCCCTCGGAGACCACCGGCAGCCCGGGGCTGTGCATGTTCGCCGAGGACTGCGACGACGCCGATCCGTGCACCATCGACAACTGCCTCAACAGCACGTGCAGCAACGAAGCCATCGATTGCGACGACGGCCTGGAGTGCACGCTCGATAGCTGCGACCCCGCCAGCGGAGCGTGCCTCAACGCGCCCGACGACACCGTCTGTGACGACGGCAACGCGTGCACCGGGGTCGAGACGTGCTCGGCGGCCACGGGCTGCGTCGCCGGCGAGGCGGTCACGTGCAGCGACGCCCAAGCCTGCACGATGGACGCCTGCGACCCCGCGACCGGCATGTGCAGCTTCGAGGTGATCGACACCTGCACCAGCGGTGATGGCTGCTGCCCGCTGGGGTGCTCGGTCGCAGACACCGACTGCACCTGCACCAACCTGGGGGTCGGCGCCACGGCGACGAGCTCCGGTGGCGGCCTCGACTCGACCGGCTACGGCCCCGGCTCCTGGGTGGATGGAACCGACGAGTCGTCGTGCTCGGCCAGCTGCGACAACCAGTGCTTTGGGTGGGTCAGCAACAACTCCACCCCCTCGGGCGCGTGGATGCAGCTCCAGTGGGGCTCCACCCAGACCATCGGCTCCATGGTCATCGATGGGGAGGTCCCCTTCTCGTGCTTCCCCGGCTCCAACCGTACGCTCGCTGGCGGGACGATCCAGTGGTGGAACGGCGCCAGCTGGATCGACGCGCAGAGCTTTAGCGGTGGCTCCGGTGACCTCGAGTTCGACTTCGATCCGCCCCTGCAGACCACCCGCATCCGCGTGTACAACGTCGTCGCTCCGCCCGGCGGCAACAACTCGCTCGCGTTCGAGTGGTATGTGTACGAACCCCTGGGCTGCACGCCGTGATGGATTCATCGACCCACGACGAACTGCTCGAGCAGCTGATCGCGCTCGTCCACCGCGGTGACGAAGAGGGCCTCCAGCAGCTCTGCCTGGAGAACCGAGGACAGATCGAGCGCGAGTTTCGCGGCTGGAAGACCGTGCCTCCGGCCTGGCGTGAAGACCGAGACTCACTCGACCGATACGTCGCGGGCCTGCTGGGCATCGCGCGGTTCTTCGCGGATGGCCTCGGTCGCCCCGAGCTGCTCGACCACCTGATGGGACGCGATCGATCCGAGGGCGACGCGAGCCCGCTCGAGCGCTGGCACGAGGGGCTCGAGTCGGCCCAGACCTCACTCGACGAAGGGCGACACCGAGACGCCGCGACGCTGCTGCAGAACATCGTCGACGAGACCGACGGCGTGCGCGGAAGCTGGGTCGACGAGTACCTCCCGGTCACGTTGGGCATGCTCGGAGGCGCGTACTTCAACGCCGGCCTCGTCGAACGCGCCTCGGATCCCACGTCGCGGGCGCTCGCGATGTGCCGCGAGACGGGCGACGAAGACGGCATCGTCGCGTACCTGACCAACCTGCACGAGATCCGTCGCTACCTCGGCGAGTCCGAAGACGCCGCGACGCTTGCCCGCGCGCTGGCCGAGCGCCTCGAGTCAAGCGACCCCAATCGTGCGCAACGCATGCAAACGCGAGCCCGGATCATCGAAGAGGGCGAGCCGTCACTGCGCGTCGTCGTGTTGCCCCCCGATGGAAGCGGGCCGTACGAGCTCGACCAGCTCGACCTCCTCGCGCCGCTCGAACAAGGCGCGGACTCGCTGCTTGGGGGCCTTCGCTTCGCCTTCGAGCGCAATCGGGTCACGCTCGGCGGCTGCGCGCACAAGCTCGAAACCGGGCGCGAGTTTGCAACCCACGGCCGCTTGGCCGAAGCGGTGGCGTCGTTCGAGGAGGCTGCGCAGCTCGACCCGTGGGCCCCCGACCCGCCCTACCTGCGGGGTCTGGCTCTCGCCGAGCTCGGGCGCTTCGACGAAGCGCTGCTCGCCTACGATCGCGTCGAAGAGTTGGCGCCCGGGTGGCACCGCGTCGCGGAGGACCGGGCGCTCGTCGCCGCGATCGCGGCCGGCGAGCTGGAGAGCGACGCGCTCAACATCGTTCGCGAGATCGAAGATGGACCCCGGATGCCGCGGGCCAAGATCGCGGTCGCGCATGGCGCCCTCGAACGGTTCCCCGCCCTCGCCCGGCTGCACTTCGCCCTCGGTCGGGCCCACTGGTCGGTCGATGAGCACGAAGAGGCGCGCGCCGCTTGGCGCACGGCCCTCGAGACCGCCGACAACGCCAGCATCCGCACTCGCGCGCTGGCCGAACTCGGCGCCACGGCGCTCGACTCCGACGAGGGCGTTCGCGACCTGCACGGTGCGATCGAAGAAGACGGCGAGCTCGTAGCGTCCGCGATGGCGCGCGTGCTCCTCTACCTTCGCCCCAAAGCCACGCACTGAAGTCGTACCCTGCCCCGCAGATGCGGATCGCGACGATCAACTGCGGCAGTTCCTCCCTCAAGGCCGACGTGCTCGACAGCGTGACGGGCGCGCGCTTCGTTCGGCTTCGAGCCGAGCGCGTGGGGACCGACGACGCAACCATCCGGTGGAACGACGCGCCCGCCGTGCCGCTGCCAGCCAAAGGCATCGAGCACATCCTCGGCGATCTCTTCACCGAACTCTTCGAGCGCGGCGGGTCGGTGCAGGCCGTCGGACACCGCGTGGTGCACGGCGGTGAGCGGTTCGTTCGGCCCACCCTGATCGACGACGCGGTCGCCGAGGCGATCGAGTCTTTGATTCCGCTCGCGCCGCTGCACAACCCCGCCAACCACGCGGGCATCGTGGCCGCGCGCGCTGCCCTGCCCTCGGTGCCGCACGTCGCCGTGTTCGACACCGCATTTCACGGCACCTTGCCCACGCGAGCCAAGCACTACGCGATCGCCCCCGACCTCCTGCCCAACGCTCGACGATTCGGCTTTCACGGCACGAGCCACGGGTACGTCGCCCGCGTCGCCGCAACTGCGCTCGGTGCTCCCCTCGAATCGCTGCGACTCATCACCTGCCACCTCGGCAGCGGGGCGAGCGTCTGCGCGGTCGAGTACGGAAGAAGCGTCGAGACGAGCATGGGCATGACCCCGCTCGAGGGGCTGGTCATGGGCACGCGCAGCGGAGACCTCGACCCGGGTCTGGTGCTCGAGTTGGTCCGCCAAGGCCGAGACGTCGACGCCGTAGACACGCTGCTCAACCGCAAGAGCGGCTTGGCGGGCGTATCGGGCACCTCCGGCGACATGCGCGACATCGAGGCCAAGGCGGCCAAGGGTGACGAGCGGTGCCGACTCGCGCTCAAGCTCTTCGCCCACCGGCTGCGCAAGTACATCGGCGCCTACGCGGCGACCATGGGTGGCGTCGACGCGATCGTGTTCACGGCGGGCATCGGCCAGAACAGCCCGGGCCTGCGCCACCGGGTCGCGCAGCGGCTCGACTTCCTCGGCGCTCACCTCGACGAGGACCGCAACCGCGACGCCAAGGTCGACGCGGCTGCGCCCGTCTTCGACATCTCGGGCACCAACGCTCGCGTCAAGTTGCTCGTCGTCGCGACCGACGAGGCGCGAGCGATCGCCGAGCACGCGGCCGCAGTCGCCCAAGAGGCCGACGCCGTACAGGCGCCGAAGACGATCCCCATCGCGGTGTCCGCCCGACACATCCACCTCACGCAAGACGCGGTCGAGGCGCTGTTCGGACCCGGGCACACGCTCACACCGCGCAACGAACTCTCGCAACCCGGTCAGTTCGCGTGCGAGGAGACGTTGACGGTGATCGGCCCGAAGCGCTCGCTCGAGCGGGTCCGCGTGCTCGGACCGACGCGACCCAAGAACCAGATCGAAGTGTCGCGGACCGACGAGTTCTGGCTCGGTGTCGACGCTCCCGTACGCCGCTCGGGCGACGTCGCGAACTCGCCAGGGGTCACGCTCGAGGGCCCGGCGGGCTCGCTGACGCTGAGCGAAGGTCTGATCTGCGCGGCCCGGCACATCCACATGACGCCCGCCGATGCCGAGGCGTTCGGCGTGAAGAACGGCGACCTGGTCGAGGTCCGTGTCGACTCCAATGGCCGCGACCTGACCTTTGGCGACGTCCTCATCCGCGTCTCGCCCAAGTACGCCCTGGAGATGCACGTCGACACGGACGAGGCCAATGCCGCGGAGCTCTCGCGGCGGGACGAGGGCCTGCTCATCCCCACGGAGGGCACAGCCCGGCTGACGAGGCTCGAGCGGCGCTGAGACCGTTTGTCACGGCACGGCAACATCGCCGCGTCGCGCGCACATTCGCACACGCTCAAAAACCGTTTTGTTTCATACCGTTAGGCCGGCTCCCGGCGACATGTAGTCAAACGGGTTACAAGCAGGTCCCGTGGGGGGAACAAAGACACTCATCATCGCGCCGGTTCTGGCTGCGGCCGCCGCCGCGCTCGTTCCGAACTCTGCCTCGGCCTACAGCGTCAAGGTCCACATCCACATCGCCAACGAGATTCGAGATGAGCTCGTGCGCAACTGGAACGGCGAGGGCTGCGACCCGGCCACCGAAGCGTGGTGCGGCGAGCCGGCGATTCGACTGCTCGGGCCCGGTGAGGAGACGCGGTACGTC
Organism: bacterium; assembly: GCA_024742475.1. Taxonomy (GTDB): domain Bacteria; phylum Myxococcota_A; class Polyangia; order Nannocystales; family Nannocystaceae; genus CAJXVA01. The sequence goes on from JANSYI010000044.1 coordinate 8,975, forward strand.
CTGCTCTCACCACAGAACGCGCGTGCAATCGTCGACAACCCCGAGTTCTGGCGCGGTGGCGCGATCGGGCCCGACAACACCGTGTTCCCGGGAATGACCGATCCCTCGCACGCATGGCACTTCGCGCCCTTCTCGCAGTGCCAGGCGATGCTCGACGCCTCGGCCGACGACGCCGAACGGGCCTACGCGCTGGGCTGCTTCCTTCACGGCATCACGGACAACAACGTCCACCACGTCGTCAACTACTTCACAGGAGAGACCTTCACCCTCTTCCCCAAGGACGCGGCCGAAGGTGAAACGCTCGAGTTCAGCCTGCTCAACGTCGTCCGCCACATGACGGTCGAGTCGAAGATTCAGGCCGCTCTCGAGGACGCCAACCCGGAGGCGTTCGAGACGGACAAGCTCGTGCACCGCATCGCGGGCGACCTCTACCGACGCGTCTACCTCTCGCCCGACGAGGAAGGTCGCGGGCTGTGGCACTGGTTTGCCGGCAGCCTGGTCGAGCGCAAGAACGACGCGTTGCGAGCCGCCCAGCTCGAAGGGTTCGACCCCAACATGCACCTCGAGACGTCCATCGAGGACATTCGCGAGTCGGGCCAGACGATCGAGCTCGATGGGCGGGTCATGGACGCGTACATCGAGTTCCTGTCCACCGGGGGCAACGTGCAGGTCCTCGAGCCCGGAGGGCTCGCGCCCTACCACTACGTGCTGCTGCTTCCCGAGCTCGTCGAAGACGTCAAGCGGCTCCTCGACATCGCCCAAGCGCACGGGGAGGCTCAGCTGGCCGAGACGCTTTCACAGTGGCAGGCCGAAGGCGAGTGCTCGGTAACGTGCCCCATCCTTCGCACGCGCAAGGAGCTCTACGAGCACCTGTTCGCCGAGGTCGAAGGAGGACCCAGCCGGTTCCAGCAGGCCGTGGAACTCAAGAAGGCAGAGCTCGACGGCGTGACGCTCGGATACGTCCAGACCGTCGAGACCTTGAGCAACCTCGTCGTCACCAAGGGCGCGGCAGGCCTCACTGCACAAGACATCGGGCTGGCGCTCGAACCGCTCGCGACCGCCATCGACGAGGTCACCGACTTCCCCTACGAGGTGCTCTTTCCGCAGTGGGCCGCCGACGCGATCGACTCGGTCGGGCCGCTGCGTGACTTCCTTCAGGGCACGATGCGCCTGATCACCGACGAGTTCAAGGCGCACATCGTGGCGCGCATGGAGGAGTACACGACGCTCCTCAAGGAGCAGCTCGTCGCCCTGACGCCGTCGGCCATCGCAGACCTGCACGAGAAGGCACGCGAGCTCCGCGACATCGCGGTCGCGCAGATCGACCAGGCCCGTCTCGACGCGTTGGGCCTGGACCTCTCCGACGCAGACGCGGCGCTCGAGAACTTCAGCACCAGCGTGCTGTACATGAACAGCTACAACTCGGTCGCTGGTGCGCTGGCCAACCAGGAAGTCGTCTTCTCGCAAGCCCCCACCAGCTTCTTCGGCGGAGGCCCCGTGAGCTTCGACGCCAGCTACCAGGTCGGCTACACGCAGCTGTCGGTGTGCGACGACCTCGCGCGGGTGTTCTATCCGTGCGGGACGTCGGCGATCGAGACCCTGCAGGGCGACTACGAGGCGTGCGAGACGCTCGACATCGTCAGCCCGGAGATGGAGCCCCACATCGAGTGCCACGACGGCAGCGCGACGCGGTGGGTCGACGATCCGAACCCCGCGCAGTGCGTCAAGCGGGAGTTCGAGGAGGTCGTCGGACCCGAGGAAGGACACCTGGGCAGCTACACCCTCGCCTTCCCCCCGTCCTTGAGCGACCGAGGACCCGAGTGCTTCTCGCCGGCCGTCCCGGGCATCACCGCCGCGGACGGATCGTTCGATGACCTCGGGCCCAGCGCGGTCGACGAGGGCGACGACGGCAGCGGCTGCGGCTGCACCTCGGGCAACGACGCTCCGGGGGCCAGCATGCTGCTGTGTCTGCTCGCCGCCGGTCTCCGGCGCCGACGCCGGGGCTGACCGGCGCCGCGCCTCGCCCTGAGATCACCACCATGTCCCCTAGGAGCAGCAATGCTCCCGGGGCATGCCACATTCCTGATCCGGCGCATGAAATTCCGGTGAGGGATCTGGACGACCTCGCAGCCGTTCGGCCTCGCTTGCATTTTCTGTAAGGTGATGGCCGAAGAGTCCAATTGCGGACTCGTGGGACACCATGTCACGGTGTGTTCCGAAGGACGCGCCCGCCGTGCATCCCGTGGATGCGTAGCGAGCCGCGCGGGGAGACGTGGTGCGATGACGACGTGGAAAGACGTTGGAAAGCTGCTGATCGGAGCGGGACTGCTCGTGGGTGCTGGGGGTTGCTACGCCGGCATCGCGACCGAAAAGCACGGTGAGGACGGCCCGGTCGCCGAGTCGGACGGAGACGACTCGGACGACGGCGGTGACAGCGACGGGCCGGGCGGCATGCCCGAGCCGCAGGAGCCCGAGGAGGAGTGCGTCGACACGCGCAACTACTTCGAAGAAGAGATCTGGCGGCCCGTGCTGCAAGCCGACTGCTTCGGCTGCCACAACCCCGAGGGGCAGGCCAAGGACACCGACCTCGTCCTTCAGGGCAACGACTACCCCGGCTACCTCGAGGCCAACTACAACACGGTCCACAACGTCGCCCGCCTCGAGATCGACGGCACCAGCTTGATGCTGCTCAAGCCCACCGCTGGGGTGGAACACGGCGGCTCCCTGCGCTTCCAGCCCGACTCCGATGCGTACGCCGCGATGGAGGAGATGATCGCCCGGTTCGACGCGCCGGTGCACTGCGTCGACGACAAGGACATCGAGGCGTACTTCCGAGGGCTCGTCGAGCTCGACGAGGAGCAGACGCTGCGCAAGGCCACCTTCCTGCTCGCCTCGCGCTACCCCACCCCCGAGGAGTACGACGCCGTCCGCGGCGAAGGCATCGACGCGCTCGACGCCGTGCTCGATGACGTGCTGGCCGAGGACGCATTCTACGTTCGCATCAAGGAGATCTACAACGACCTGATGCACACCGACGCGATGCTCGACGGTGATACGGCCATCGATGCACTCGACGAGCAGCGCTTCCCCAACAAGCGCTGGTACGAAATGCTGCCCGACGAGCAGCAGGACGAAAACCGCGACCTGGCCAACGACGCCGTCGCCAAGGAGCCGCTGCACATTCTCGAGCGCGTGCTCCGTGAAGACCGCCCGTTCACCGAAGTGCTGACCGGGGACTGGACGGTCGTCAACCCGTACTCGGCCCGCAGCTACGACATCCCGCTGGACCTCTTCGACGACCAGAACGACCCCGACGAGTGGATCGAGTACTCCTTCGAGGACATCCCTCAGGCAGGCATCCTCAGCACGCCCTCGTTCCTCGCGCGCTATCCCTCGACCTCGACCAACCGCAACCGACACCGTTCGCGCATCGTCTACGACTTCTTCTTCGCGACCGACGTGATGCGCTTGGCGGCACGCCCGATCGACGTCAGCTCGATCGCCGACTTCAACCCAACGCTGTACAACCCCGCGTGCACCGTCTGCCACGAGAACATCGACCCCCTCGCGGGCGCGTTCCAGAACTGGAACGACGAGGGGCACTACGCCCCACCTGAAGAGGGCTGGTTCCCGGACATGTCGCCCCCGGGCTTCGCGGACACGCAGATCCCGTTCGAGGAGAAGGAGCGCGCGCTGCAGTGGCTCACCGAACAGCTGGTCCTCGACCAGAAGTTCGCGCTCGCCGTCGTGCACACGCTCTACACGGGCCTGACGGGTCAGGAGCGGCTGCTCGAGCCGCTCGATGCCGACCACCCCGACTACATCCACCAGATCGCGGCCTTCGAGGCGCAGGACTACACCTTCAAGCAAGTCGCGACCGCGTTCGAAGACAGCGGCTACGACCTGCGCGTCGCAATCAAGGCGCTCATCAAGACCCCCTGGTTCCGGGCCGTATCCCTCGACGAAGCGCCTGGACCAGGTCGGGCCAAGAAGCTCGCCCCGATGGGAACCGCACGGCTGCTCTCGCCCGAGGCGCTCGACCGACGCATCGTCGCCTCGGTCGGCTTCTCCTGGGAGCGAGGCGGCTCCAACGTGCTCAATGGCGCCTACCGGTTCTTCTACGGCGGCATCGACTCCATCCAGACCACCACCCGCCTGACCGAACTCAACGGGGTCATGGCCAACATCGCCGAGAGAATGGCCAACGAGGTCAGCTGCGCCGCGACGCCGTACGACTTCACTCGACCGCAGGACGAGCGCCTGCTCTTCCCCCACGTCGAGCTCGACGACCACCCCGGCCTGAACGACGAGGCCATCCTCGACAACATCGTCTACCTCCACCGCCACTTGCTCGGCGAGACGCTCGAGGCGGACGACCCCGAGGTTCTGCGCACCCTTGGGCTGTTCAGGTCGGTGTTCGAGCACGGCAACACGGACCTGCTCGCCGAAGACTCCGAGTACTCCATCAACCTCCCCGCACCGTGCCGGGTCACCACCGACCGCATCACCGGCGAAGAGCTGGGCGAGGCGTCGATCACCGAAGACCCCCAGTACACGATTCGCGCGTGGATGGCCGTGGTCAGCTATCTGCTGGGCGACTTCACCTTCCTCTACGAATAGCGGCGACGAGAACGGAGCGACGACGATGGGACGCAAACAGATCGATCGACGGGCATTCATGAAGTTGGCCGCGGGCATGGGCATGGGCGTGGCCGTCACGCCGTGGCTTGGCCAAGCGCTTGCCGCAGGGGACGAGGGCTCCCCCCCACCCACGCAGTCGGGCGGTGACGCCCAATCGCTCGGGCCCCTGGTGGTCCAGGTGCAGGCCGTCGGGGGATGGGACCCCACCTTGGTCTGCGACCCCAAGGGGAACGCACTCAACCAGTCCTACGGGGAGGGCGACATCCTCACCGCGGGCAACATCCACTACGCACCGATCAACGGCGCGAGTGCGTTCTGGGACGCGCACTACACCAAGACGCTGGTGCTCAACGGCGTCGACATGAAGACCAACAGCCACGATGCAGGACGCCGCTTCATGGCAAGCGGACGACTCGGTGAGGGCTACCCGAGCCTCTCCGCCGTCGCTGCGGGCTTCTCAGCACCGGAGCTGCCCATGTCGTTCCTCAGCTTCGGCGGCTACGACCGAACCGCGGGCTTGGTCGCGCCCACCCGCAACCTCGACTCCAACCGGCTCGCCGAGTTGGCGCACCCCGACCGGATCAACGGGAACAACGAGAACTCCGAGCGCTACCACGCCGACCCTGTGCAGGCGGCCATCCGCCTGACTCGCCAGCGCCGGGCAGAGGCGCAGCTCGCCAAGCAGCGGCTGCCTCGGTACCAGAACGCGATCGACAGCATGCTGACCGCACGCTTGGGTGCAGACGAGCTGCAGCGCCTCGAGGAGTTCCTGCCCACACCCAACGGCAACGGCGACTTCCGCCGCATCGAGCTGCTGATCGCGGCGTACAAGGCCGGCATCTGCGTCTCGGGGAGCCTCCAGCGCGGCGGGTTCGACACCCATGACGACCATGACAATCGCCACATCCCGCGGCTGACCGAGCTCTACGGCGTGCTCGACTTCTTGTGGGCCGAGGCGGAGCGCCAAGGCGTCGCCGAAGACATGCTCGTGGTCGTCGGGTCCGACTTCGGCCGCACGCCCAACTACAACGGCGACAACGGCAAGGACCACTGGTCGATCGGGTCCATGATGCTGATGGGCAGTGCAGTGCCCGGCAACCGTGTCATCGGCGCGACCGACGAGGGGCACAACCCGATCGAGCTCGACCCGAACACGCTGGAGGCGGCGGCCGAGGAGGCTGAGGAGACGACCCGGATCAGCCCCGACCACGTCCATCGCAACGTGCGGCGGCTGCTGGGCATCGACGGCTCGGACGTCGACGAGACCTTCTACCTGCCCGTCGATCACGACATCGATCTGCTCTCGTAGCTCGCTCACCCGGCACGACGAAGGCCCGCCTCACCTCGGTGAGCGCGGGCCTCCTGATTGAGCTGGGCGGGGCTGCTCTAGGCGCCCGGCTTGACGAACTTGAGCGTCATCCGGTCGCTCTCGCCGATCGCGAGGTACTTGTCGCGGTCGGTCTCGCCCTTGCTGAGCGAGGGAGGCAACGTCCAGACTCCGCCTTCGTAGTCCTTGGTGTCCTTGGGGTTGGCGTTGATCTCCGAGGACTCCCCGAGCTCGAAGCCCGCGGCCTTGGCAGCCGCGATGATGGTGGCCTCGGGCATGTACCCGGCCTTCGCGCTCTGCGATGGGTCGGCACCCTCTGCGGCCCGGTGCTGAACGACACCGAACACCCCGCCGGGCTTGAGCACGTCGAACGCAGCCTTGTAGGCCAGGTCGAGCGCCTCGCGGCGGTACCAGCCATGGCTGCTGCGGAAGGTGAGCACGACGTCGGCCGAGCCGGCCGGGCCCAGATCCATTGCGTTGACCTTGATGCTCTTGACCTTGCCGTCCTCGCCCGTCTCGATGGTCGAGTCGGTGATCGCCAGCTCGATGTTGCCGTAGACGTCGGGCTGCGCGCTCTTCTTCTCGATGAACGCCTGGGTCTGTCGAGTGCCGTAGTAGCTCTGCGGGCCCTCGGGGCTCGACACGCTCAGCGTCAACTTGCCCTGCTCGTGCAGAAGCGGGGCGAGGATCTCGGTGTACCAGCCGCCACCGGGCGCGAGCTCGACGACGTTCGATGACGGGGTGACGCCGAAGAACTGGAGCGTCTCCTTGGGGTGCCGAAACTGGTCGCGCGCCTTGTTCTCGTCCGAGCGATGAGACCCCTCGAGCGCCACCGCCCACACATCGGACGGCGCTTCGGCGTCCACGGTGGCTTCGGTCCCGGGTTGCTCGGGCGTGGCGGGGGTCGCGGGCGTGGCGGTGTCGGGGGCCTGCTTGGTGCAGGCGCTCAGAGACAGCGCGAGGAGGGCGAACGAAATACGCATCCGTTGCATCGGGCGGGACTGTACAGGGCCGAGGCGCCGCACGCTGCGCTCCGGCATGAGATCGCGCAAGCGAGGCCCCGGCCCACGGGCTACGGCGTCTCTCGCATGGCTCGGCGATACACCGCCCAGACCCGCCGCACGTGCCTCTCGAAGCCGAACTCCGCGAGGAAGCGGGCCCGCCCAGCGGCGCCCATCCGCCGCCTTTGGTCGGCATCAGTCACCACCGACTCGAGCGCCCGCGCGAGGGCCGGGACGTCGTCACGCGGGGTCACCAGGCCGGTCGCACCGTCGATCACCGCCTCGCTCACGCCGCCCGCGTCCGTGGTCACGACCGGCAACCCAGCCCGCATCGCCTCGAGCACGCTCATCGGAAACCCCTCGCGCCGACTCGCGAGCAAGAACACCTGCGCGGCCGCGAGCCGCTGCGGGACGTCGTCGACCGTGCCGGCCATCGTGACCCGGTCGCGCAGACCGAGCGCGTCGATGCGGGCCTCGACCGCTGGGCGCAGTGGACCGTCGCCGGCGATCGTAAAGTGCCACGGATGCTTCGCGATGCGAGCGAAGGCGTCCAGCGCGAGCAGCGGGTCCTTGGGGCGCGCGAGCCGAGCCACCATCAGCACCTGCGGGATCGTGCCGACCGGGTCCGCCTGCAGCGCGTTGTCGGGGATCGCGTTGTGCACGACGGCGTGCTGGTGCGGCAGACCGATGCCGTGGTGAAGGCCGACGCGGCGGTCGTAGTGGGAGACGAAGAGGATGGCCCCGCAGGTACGGGCGCACCAACGCTCGGCCAAACGCACCACCCGGCGAGGCGCAGTCATCGCGCCGTACGAGAACAGCTGGCCGTGCTGCGTGTGCACGATGGGCAGCCCCAGCTGTCGCGCTGCGCCGCGGCCGAGCCAGCCCGCCTTGGTGCTGTGGGTGGACACCAAGTCGGGCGAGAAGTCCCGCAGCGCCCCGAGGACCTCGACATACGCGGGGCCGTCGACCCATGGGCGCACGGCGTTCTTCAGGTGGCGCAGCGACGTGTGGGGGACGCCCGACGCCTCGAGCCAGCGACACCACGGGCCCTCCCCTCCCACGAAGACGTGGGCCGCATGGCCTGCGTCGAGCAAGGCGCGGGCGAGAAGCTGCACGTGAAGCTGCGCCCCGCCTACCGCGTCGCTGCGCGTGATGACGAACGCCACCCGCCTCGGGGCGTCGGCGGCGGGATCGAGCGCGTCCACCACGGGGCGCCCACGGTAGCAGCAATCACCGACCGCCGGCGGCGACGTGCAGCGCGTGAATGTGTTCCTCGACTCGGGAGCGGACCAGGGCGAGCGCCGCGTCGTCGTATCGACGCGCGAGCGCATCCAGCACGGGAGCTTCCGCCGGGGACCCGATCTTGTCGCGCAACCGCCGGGCGTCCACGCCGGAGGGCACTCGCATGATGTCCGCGCGAAGATCGTCGAGGTACGCCCGTGCGCGCGCAGCCGCCTCGGGGGCTCGCCGGCCGTCGCGAACGATCGCGGCCTCGAGCGCCGCGAGGTACCGGAGGTCGTCGTGCCCCTCCGACAACGCCGTCCAGATGCGGGTGGGCATCAACGCGTCGGGATCGTCGGGGTCGGGAAATGCCATGCCGAAGTCGTGGCTTCGACCGTCGCGGTCGTCGAGCGGCTGCTGGTCGAACGCCTGGTACGCCCACGTGACGTGCGTCGAAAACGGGCTGGCCCACAGGTACACCCCGTTGACCAGTCGCGCCCACCGACCCGTGAAGTAGGTGCCGCGCTCGTTGTGATAGAACCAGGCCTCGTCGCCGGTGTCGCGCAGCTCCTGCGCATAGTCGGCAACCGTGCCCCCTCGCACGAGCCACCACTCGAACGTGTAGCCATGGTGGCTCCTCACGTCGAGCAGCGGGTCGAGGCGCTTGCGGTGCGCATCGGCCTCGTCGTCCAGGGTGGAGAGGGTGGCGTAGGTCGGAAGCCCCGCGGCGCGCGCGTGGGCGGCGAGCCGCTCGAACAGCGGTAGGCGTCCGCGCTCGAAGATCTCGTCGACGTGCATCACGGCCAGATCGAGATCGGGGAACGCGTCCGACAGGCTCGCGATTTCGGCCAGAGTCTTGGATGCCGCGGCCGCGAACGCTTCGTCCCCGTCGAGCGAGGCTCCGGCGGCGCCTGCATACGCGACATCGAGGTGGCCCAGCAGACGAGCGAGCGGCACGAGCCCCGCATCCACCACGACGCGCCCGTTGAACCCGGCATCTCGAGCGATCCGGAGCAGGTCTCGAATCGGCGCGACGTCGACCATCAGCGCGTGTTTCGGACCCCAGCCGAACCGGGGCCGTACATCCAGGACCAGCGTGTCCACGCCGTGCGCGCGCATGTCGTCGAGCTCGCGCCGAATCCGTCGCGGGTCGGAGAGCTTACCGAACGCATAGTAGTACATGCCGAGGTGTTGCCCGCCTGTGCCCCCCAAGGACATATCTCGCACGCGAAGCCGTACGGGACGCGTCTCGAGCGTGTTGCCCAGGCGGACTTCGATCGTTCCCGCGTATAGACCCGGTGGCGTCCCCGCGGGAACACCGACCTCGAGCCAGATCTCCTCGAAGCGGGACGCCTCGATCGGGTGAGGGACGAACCGGGGGGCGAACCGACCGACGATCTCCGTGTCCTTGCCGCGGAAGCGGGAGCGCACCGGCACTCTGCGGACACGTCGCAGACCGGTCGCGGTGGCCGGCAGCGTGTGCTCGGACGACGCCAGCTCGGGACGCTGGACGTCGAGGGTACCGCTGTGTCCGCCCGAGTAGACGACGAAGGCGACGCGCTCCCGTTCGCCCGCAGCCGCCACCACGGTCAGCGGTGTTCCCTCGGCCCACTCGCGCACGGCTGCGCTGGGGTCCACGTCATCGAGCGGGAAGTGCTGGGCGAGCGTCACCTCCCCCCGCGTGACCGCCGTGGTACGCCCCGGTTCAGCGGGGAGCGGCGCGGTAAGGGCCCACAGCCCGAGCGCCCATGCCCAAGGACCCACCTCGCCAGTCTCGCACGCGTCCGGACCCCGCCCGCCGCGTCGCAACTAGCGCAACTGGCGCCAAATCGGCAAAACCCTTGGAACTCCCGAGACTAAGCAAAACCGCGCTATCGTCGGGACGTGAAGGGTCGCCCGGTCGAGCGAGCGCTGGTTGCGCAGTTTCTCCTGTCTCTCGTCCTGCTCGGCTGCGGCCGCTCCGACGCCGTCGCGGTCGCGCAAGACAGCGCGACCTCCGGCGGACCCACATCCGGCGAGACCGAAACCGAGACCTTGGGGACCGAGTCGACGCTCGACCCCGAGACGACCTTTGACGACTCGACCACCACAGGCGACCCGCTGTGTGGCAACGCGGTGCTCGACCCCGGCGAAGAGTGCGACCCCGGCGATGCACTGATCGGTCCGGGGCAGGACTGCCTCGAGGGCTGCATCGCCAACGTGTGCGGCGACGGAGACCAGGGACCCGCCGAACAGTGCGACGACGGCAACGACATCGACGATGACGACTGCCGCAACGACTGCGTGCTGGGCAGCTGCAACGACGGCATCCCCCAAGCGGGCGAAGAGTGCGACGACGGCAACCTCGACGACACCGACGGATGTCTGTCCGACTGCACGCTCGCGACCTGTGGGGACGGATTCGTCCAGGCTGGGGTCGAGGAGTGTGACGACGGCGAAAAGGGCAACTCGCCCTTCGGCAACTGCACGCCCCTTTGCACGATCAACGTCTGCGGCGACGGCTTCCAGCGCTTCGACGAGCAGTGCGACCCAGGAGAGGATCAGATCGGGCCCGGGCTCGAGTGCCGCGACGGCTGCATTCTCAACGTCTGCGGCGACGGTGACCCGTGGCTGGGTGAAGCCTGCGACGACGGCAACGACGACAACACCGACGCGTGCGTCAACTGCAACCTCGCGACGTGCGGCGATGGCTTCGTGTTCCCCGACGAAGAAGAATGCGACGACGGCGACTTCGACGACCTCGACAGCTGCCACGACGACTGCTCGTTCCATCGGGTCACCAAGATATCGCTGGGCGGCAACCACACCTGCGCCCTCTTCGACTCGAACCTCACGCAGTGCTGGGGCAACGGCAACAACGGACGCACCGGCCACGGCGACGAGGAGAACTACGGTGACAACGAGCCCGCCTCGGCCGCGGGCTTCTTGTCGATGGGTGGCCCGGTCTTCGACATCAACGCGGCGGTCGGCCACACCTGCTACGCGGACATGGGCAGCCAGCTGCGCTGCTTTGGCCGCGCGGCGGAGGGCCAGCTGGGCTACGGCAACATCAACGACCTGGGCGACGACGAGCTGCCCAGCACCCTGCCGGCGCTGGCCCTGCCCGACCCCACCACCCTCTTCAACGCTCGGGGCGGCTCGTTCCACACCTGCGCGCGCTCCGACGTCGACGGGTCACTCCGCTGCTGGGGCCAGCAGGACTTCTTCCAGCTCGGAGTGCCCGCCCTGACCGAAAACATCGGCGACGACGAGACGGTGGCGGCCACGATCCCGGTCACGCTCGGACCCGAGACGGTCGAGGACATCGCCCTGGGCAACCGCCACAGCTGCGTGCTGCTCGACACCGGTGCAGTCCGCTGCTGGGGCCTGGGAGCCGACGGCGCGCTCGGCTACGGCAACAGCGCCAACATCGGTGACGACGAAGACCCCGCGACGGCAGGAGACGTGCCGGTCGGCGCAGGCGTCGTCCGCCTCACCGCGGGTTGGTTCCACACCTGCGTGATCACCGACGTCGGCGACGTGCGCTGCTGGGGCCGTGGCGCCGCGGGCCGGCTGGGCTACGGGTCGACCGTCTCGATCGGCGTCGCGCAGACCGCGGCCGATGTCGGCGGCATCGACCTGATGACGACAGCGACCCCGATCGAGATCGCGGCCGGCCTCGGTCACAGCTGCGCCCTGTTCGACGACGGCACCGTCCGGTGCTGGGGCGCAAACACCAGCGGACAGCTCGGGTACGGCAACACCGCCAGCATCGGCGACAACGAGCCAGCCGGTTCGGGCGGCGACGTTCCGCTCGGCGGCCCCGCGGTCGCCATTGCGGCCGATGGCAACCACACCTGCGCCATCATGGAAGCCAACGGTGCCGTGCGGTGCTGGGGCGATGGCGGCGACGGGCGCTTGGGCTACGGCAACACGAACAGTGTCGGCGACGACGAGTTCCCCTCGGCCGCCGGCGACGTCCCCCTGCTTCAGTAGCGGCCGGGGGCCCGCATCCCTCCCGCGACGACTCCCCATGCCGGCCGCACTGATCCTTCTGCTCGATGCCTCGTTCATCGCGCTCGCCGTCGAGCTGACGGCGTGGGTCCTCGGCACGTTCCTCTACCCCGGCGCCGACGTCGGCTTTCGCGGAGTGACGGTCTCCGCAACCGCGGGGCTGCTCGGCGGCATCGCCACCTCGTACCTCACGGGTCTTCACCAAAGTGGACTCGTGCTCCGGCGCAAGGAGGTCGCGTTGCGCTCCGTGTTCGTCGGCGCGGCCACGTCACTGGGCGTCCTGCTCGCCAGCCACTTCGTCTGGTACCAAGCCGTCGGCCGGACCATGCTGCTGCTCGTCGGCGCGACATCGGCCCTGTCGGTCTTCGCGTGGCGCATCATCTATGGACGCTACCTGCGGCGCGGCCCTCGGGTGCGCGTCGCGGTGCTCGGCGATGGGCCGCTCGAGCACGACCTCGTCGGCCGCATTCAGCAAGACCGACACCCGCAGTACGAGATGGCCGGCTTGCTCGGCCAATCCAAGGACCCGCAGATCGCCGCGCTCGGGGACATCGACCGCGCGGTCGAAGTCTGCCTCGAGCACAAGATCAGCGTCGTCACGGTCGTCGGCAGCTCGGGGATGGCCGCCGCACATCACCTCGCCCTCGCCGAACTACGTGTCCATGGGTTCGAGCTGCGCACCGCCGAGGCGATGTTCATGGCCCTCGAGCAGCGCGTGCCGGTCGAGATCGTCGACGAACGCTGGCTGCTCAACCTCTTCGAGCAGCTCGATCAAACCCGCGATCGGGTCAAGCGCATGCTCGACGTCTGCGTCTCACTGGCCGGGCTGGCGTTCTTCGCCCTGCTCCTTCCCGTGCTCTACCCGCTGGTCCGGCTCGACTCCGCCGGACCGTTCTTCTACTCGCAGGAGCGCGTGGGACTGGGGAACCGCGTGTTCCGCATCTACAAGGTGCGCACGATGAAGGTCGCGCCGCCCGATGCCGACGAGCAGTGGGCCAAGTCGGCCGACAACCGCATGACTCGGCTCGGTCGTTTCCTTCGACGCTCTCGAATCGACGAGATGCCGCAGTTTTGGAACGTGCTCCGAGGGGACATGTCGATCGTGGGGCCGCGTCCCGAACAGCCCGCCCTGGCTGCCAAGCTCGAGCGAGAGGTCAACTACTTCAGCTATCGCCACCTGGTGAAGCCGGGCATCACCGGGTGGGCACAGATCAACCACGGATACGCCGCGTCGGTCGACGAGTCGCGCACCAAGCTGTCGTACGACCTGTACTACGTCCGCCACCACACGCTCGCGCTCGACCTCGACATCATGCTGCGCACCTTCTTCGTGATGCTGGCGCGCATCGGCAGCCGCTGAGGTCAGCAGTAGCCGAGCGCGGCGAGGTCTTCGCCCAGCAGCGCCGCCAACGCTCGATTGTTGTCGCGATGATGCTCGAGGGCAGCGGTCGCCAACCACTGGGGAAAGATGCGGCGGCGGCCCAGCAGCGGGTCGAGCGTGCGGTTGAGGATCAGCGCGGGATGCATCTGGCTGGGCACGTAGCGCTTGACCGCGAGCTTGACGTTCATCGGAGTCGCGTTGACGGCTCGGGCGACGAATGCGGACACCGGCGAGAGCGAGGCGTTCTTGCGCTCGACGTCGTCGGCTTCGTGGGGCGTCACGCCAGCAAAGGCACAGAACCGGTCGAGGAACGGCTGAGGATCCTCTGCGAACCGCTCGAAGGGCTGCACCAACACCTGGTCGACACCGAAGAGCGCCTGGTAGTGCTCGACGAAGGGGCGCCAGTCGAGGTCGCGCACGTCGAGGTTGGGGCCACCATAGATCCAGCGATACTCCGAGAATGCGCCGTCTCGGTAGTTGGTGAAGCGCTCGGGCGTCGTGGACAGACCCGCCTTGAGGAACTGGCTGTAGGTCGACTCGAGCCAGCGATCCTGACGCCGCAGCACCAGCCAGATCTTGGGGTCGTCGAACACGTCGGCGATCGCCTGAGCGTTGGTGCAGAAGTCAGAGTGGTTCTGAAACGGCGTGCCGAACAGCGCCTCGGAGCTGATGATGACCTTCGAGCGCCCGCTCGCCGCCACGAACGCCGCAATCTCGGCCTTGAACCGGGCTCGGTCCAGGCGCGCGGGGTTGCGAAAGAGCAGCTCGTAGACGAACTGCTGCACGGGGTTGGCGGGCGGCTCGGGTCGGTACGGTGCGTGCACGAACAGCGCATCGGGCACCCGGGGCAGATACGTCTCCTGCAGGTAGGTCGAGGCGGCCTTCGACAGGCCTACATGAATCGTGATGTCCATATCAGCGCTTGGCGGTGAGCTCGGCCTCGGCCAGGAAGGTTCGCAGCACGGGTAGGCCGACGATTGCGGTCGAGACGAGCAGGCACGAGCCCAAGGCGCCGGCGACCGACGCCCGATCGGCCGACTCGAGCATGCGAAGGTCGTAGTACACCTGGGCGTCGGTGGGCCCGCGACTGATCCCCTCGCGCCGAGACTTGGCCGCCCTCCACACGAGCGCCACCGGCGTGGCCTCGCGCAGGACGACGCAGGTCGTGTCGCCACGGAACACGCGGTCGATGCACGCGGCAAACGCCGGCTCGGGCACGAGCGCTCGCATGCCGGCGAGGTCGAGGGATTCGACCCGCAAGCCCGTGTCCGCGGCGCTCACCTGGTGAACCGACCACTCCACCAGTGCGGGCGAGGGCTCGGGGAGCAGGGCGCGCACGCCCTCTTGTTTGAGGCGACGCAGCGTCGGCTGCTCGCGCGCGGCCGCAAGCGCGAGGTCGGCGCTCGTACGCACGAGCGCCCCCTGCCCCCACGCCAAGCGGTAGACGCTCAGGCGAGACGTGCCCCACACCTCCTTGTAGACCTCGTCGCCGACCGAGAAGTCGTACGAGGGGTCGCCGCGCTTGCACGCCTCCTCGAGCACGTAGATCATCAAGAGCTGCCCGGGTGAGTACGGTGCATAGCGGTCGTCGTGCGCGAGGGTGTAGCTGTTCGAGACGCCACCGTGGCGCAGCGCATAGCTGAACGCGATGACCTCGCCTTCGAGCCGGAGCACGCTCATGATCGCCTGTCCCTGACCGGCGAGCGCCGAGGCGGCGGCACGGACAAAGAGCTCGCGCTCGCGGCCGAACGCACGATCGACGTTGAACTCCGCCCAGCGCGTCTCGTAGAGCCCGACCGCCTCGTCCATCGCCGCGAGAATGCTCGTCTGCGTCGTCAGCTCCTCGAACTGAACGCGACCGAGCGACTCCAGCTTGCGCAGCGCCCGTCGCCAGTTGCCGCGGTGTTTCTTCTTGCGGCGGCGCCACACGGCATCCCAGCCCTCCCGCAGGTCGATCTCGGTGCAGGCGATGGTCCGCGCCTGCGCCGGGGCGCCCATGCCGCCGAGCACCAAGCCGCGCGCCGCCCGACGGAACGGGGAGTGCTCGCGCAGCCCGCTCAGGTCGACCGCCCTCGCACCCGTACGGGCCACGATGATCCGCAGCGCGCCGAGCACCGAGGGCATGTGCTCCGGGTCGTACAGCGGCCCGCTGTAGTTGCTGCGACGCGTGCCCCACAGACGGACGGTGTCACCGTCGCGCTCGAGCGGGAAGACGGCGATCGGTCGATCGCCCAAGTAGGCGGTGGCGACGAAGGCACCGGGGCTCTCGGCCAGCAGCGCACGCCGCCAGCCCCAGGCGTGAAACCCCGACGCGTCGGGTGTCTGATCGAGCAGCGCTCGCCACCGCTGGGGCAACGCCGCGTCGTCGAGCGGGCTGGGCTCCACGCTCACGCGCAGCATGCCCGGCTCGCCCTCGCCGATGAACATGCGGTACTGCAGGTGCTCCCCCTCCTGCCGGACCAGACGGAAGCCTGCCCGCAGCGCCGTCGTCTGCGAGGCGATGTTGTCCGCGTACGTCGCGACGTCGCACCACTGCAGGCCCTGCTGCGCGAACACCTCGCGGGCGCGGGCGCACATGCGGGTGGCAAGCCGCTGACCACGGGCCTCCTGGGCGACCCAATATGCGGCGACGTAGCCGGGGTCGTCGACGTCCTGCGGCCACTGAGGCTCGAACGTCTCGATGCTCGGAGGTGACGGCGGCGAGACCTTGTGCCCGATGGCTGCACCGAGCCCCGAGACGACTCGACGACCGAGCTCGAGGGCAGTGGCCGGACGGTTGGCGATGTCGCGGGCGAAGGCCGGTGCAAACGTCGAAGCCCCCGCTCGCAACACCGGGCTGCGATGTTGGTCCTTGCGCATCGTCCCGAGCAGGCCGCCGACGATGCCAGCGCGGGGGTCCTCGGCGACGACCATGAACTCGCGCGGGTCCTGCATCCAGGCCCGCAGATACGCCTGCGACGAATGAACGCCCATGCGGGCCCAGACCGACGCGTCGAACGTCCGGGCGAACGACGCCGCCGCCTGGGGGAGGTCGGCAGTACGCGCGAGGCGGACGACGGCGCCGCGGCGGGGAGTCGAGTCAGCGGAGGACATGCTGCGCGAGTTCGGCCATGGTGCGGCTTTGCCAGCCGTGGCTGTAGGAGAGCCGACGTGCGTGTTCGAGGAGGCGTTCGAGCATCGCGAGGTTCTCGCCCGGCGCGGCCCCAAAGTTATGAGGGTGCCACCACAGGTGGTAGGTGTGACCGGCCTCGGCAGCGGCCGTCATTTCACCGCGAATCCGGGCCTCCTTGGCCCGCTCGAGCTTGCGGAACCGCGGCGCGACCGGACGCAGGAAACGCGTACCGGGAAGGTCGACTGGCACCCTGCCCGCCTCAGGCTTCTGGGTTCGTGGGCCGGCGAGACGAAGATAGTTGTCGGCGAGCCGCACGCCTCGACGAGCCAGGGTATCGAGCCCAGAAGCGCCGCGCTGCAGCGCCCACCGCCGCGGCACACCGCGATAGCTGGTGATGCCCTTGCGCGCGAGGACGGGGAGGTAGAGATCGTTGACCTGGTTGCGGGGAAAGACCAAGCTCGTCGGCTCGACGCCGCGCGTGCGGGCGATCGCAACGGCCGCGTCGATGTCGGCCTCGAACTGCGCTTCGTCCTGCCCGGGCTCGTCGCAGTAGAAGTGCGCAAACGTATGCGTGGCCAGCTCCTGGTGCGGAGTCTGAGCGATGCGGCGGACGAGGTCCGGCGCGAAGTAACACGCGGCGTTGCGATCCAGGTCGGCCCGGTCGAGGTCGTCGTAGGGCGAGAGCCGGGCGTCGTCGTAGTCCGGACGCAGGCTCGGCGCGAACGCTCGCGCCTCCTCTTGATTCTCCGCGAAGACCAGCCCGACGGTCGCCCAGGTGGCATGCGTCCCAAAGCGCTCGAACACGTCGAGCATGCGCGGCACGGCCTCGTGCACGCCTTCGAGGTGAGCACGATAGTCCTCGAGCGAGACCACGTCCCGCATGCCCCAATACAGCTCGAAGTCCAAGGAGACCACGAACGAGCCCGCACCGAGCGTCACGCGAAGACGATAGCATCGACCGTCCGAAGCGCGAGAGTCTCCATGCTATCGTGGGACCCGATGCAAGCCCCCGCGTTTGCCGAGTCGAACTGCCGTCTGTGCGGCACGACCGACTGCCCCGCGGTCCTCGACTGCGAGGGGTTCCAGGTCCGTCGCTGCCCCTCGTGCACCACCTTGTGGTGCGACCCGCTGCGCCTGCCTGAAGACGAGTCTGAGGTCGAATCTCAGGCCGGATCCGAGGCGGACGCGCCTGCGATCGAGGACACGTACCTGTCCGTCGACGACACCATTCAGCGGGAGAACAACGCCCGGCTGGACCTCATCCGTGACCTCGCGCCACCCAGCAGCCACCCCCGACTCCTCGAGATCGGGTGCATGCACGGCGGCTTCGTCGTGCAAGCCAAGCGCGCCGGCTACGAAGGGCACGGCCTGGACATCTCGCAGCGGGCCGTGGATTGGGCGGCCGAGCACAACCCGGGCATGGTCTCCTTTGGGACGCTCGACGCCAGCCAGCCGGACGACTCCCTCGACGTCGTCGCGGGGTTCAACGTCGTCGAGCACATGGACGACCCCGGCGAGTTTCTGGACCACGTCGCGCGGGTCCTGCGCCCCGGCGGCATCTTCGTCGCCGAGACGCCGGCGCAAGAGAGCCTGTATCACCACGTCCTCTTCGGCCGCGCCAAGGTCCTCCAGGGCCGCGGGTCGATGGAGGTTGGCATGCACCCGGGCACGCACATCTTCAAGTTCGGGCGAAAGGCGTGGACCAACGTGCTGCGGGGCCGCGACTTCGACGTGCTCGACGTCCAGGCCAAGTCCACGCCGCTGCGGGAGCTGCTGGCCAAGACCCAGACCCGGGGTCTGGTGTTCGCGGCGGGCATCGTCGGCTTCGGCCTCGCCCAGCGTCTGACCGGGCTGGGCAACCGGGTGCTGGTTGCAGCGCGCGCGCCTTAGCGATCCGTCGCCATGAACGCCCCCGCACGCCCCCGGCCGTTCGCGTTCAGCCTCAGCTGGACCCTCGTCGGCGAGGTGCTGTTCGCGGGCGGACAGTTCGGCATGCTGGTCATCATGGCCCGACTGGGCTCGGAGACGGTGCTCGGCCAGTACGCGCTCGGGCTTGCGATCGCGACTCCGCTGTACGTCCTGACGAGCCTGCATCTGCGGCCCACCTTCATCGTCTCCGACCGAGACACCTTCGCGTTCGGTCACTATCTCGCGCTGCGCCTCGTGGGAACTCCGCTCACTCTCGTCGCGGTGGGCGTGTGGTCGTACTTCGCCGCCCACGACCCCGGCACGCGGTCGATGGTCCTGATGGTCGCGCTCGTGAGGTTCAGCGAGCTCATCTCGGACATCCTTCATGCCGCGCCCTCTCGCGCCGAGCACCTGCGCCATGTGGGCATCTCGCGAGCCCTTCGCGGTGTGTCGCTGGTGCTGAGCGTGGCGCTCTGCCTCGCCTCGGGCGCGACCCCGCTTGGCGCCCTCGGGGTCGGCGCGGCCGTCGGCGCCGCGGTCACCCTGCTGTACGACCTCCCCATCGCCCGTCGCTATGAGTCGACCCGTCCGCGCTTCGAGCCGGAGACCCTCCGCAAGCTGACGTGGCTCGCAGCACCGGTGGGCATGGCCGGCGCGCTCTTGGGCCTCACGCAGAACATGCCCGCCTACGTACTCGAGCACGTCGGTAGCGTCGCCGCGCTGGGCCGCTACACGGCGGCGGTGTCGATCCTGTTCGTCAGCGGCGTGCTCAACATGGCCGTCGGCGCCGCAGCGGTCCCCCGTCTCGCGCGCCACTTCGAGGCGTCGGCGCAGACGTTCGCGCGGTTCCTCGTGCGCGTGGTCGCGGTTGTCGCGGTGCTCAACGCGTGCGTCTTGCTCGGCTGCGTCCTCGTCGGTGACCTCTACCTACGCATCGCCTACGGCGCTCCCATGGCGGCCCTGCACACCGAGCTCATCTGGGCCGGAGGCATCGCGATTGCGGCCGGCGTCGCCAACCTCCTCTCCCAGACCGTCGTCGCCACGCGGAGCTTTCGCATCCAGTTCGGCGTGAGCCTCAGCGGGCTGCTCGTCGCCGCGCTCTTGGCGTTGACGCTCGTGCCCCGATACGGGCTCTTCGGCGCCTTGATGACCCTCGGCGGCATGCAAACCTGGCGGCTGTCGATCTACGCCGTGACCGTGGCTCTGCTCGTGCGCACGCGTCGGAGGGCGATGTGATCTCCTGGTCCGACCTGCGGGCGAGAGAGCGCTTGCTCGCGCTGCTGATGGTCACCGGCGTGGTCGTATCGATCGAGCCCGCGCCGTTCGACGTGGGCGCCGTCGCCCTGGGCGGCCTCTTCCTGCTCACCCGACAGCTCCGCCTGCCTCGCACCACGCCCGTGGTTCACCTGCTGCTCGCGCTGTTCGTCGCCACCAACCTCGTATCGCTGGTCTTCGCGCAGAACATCAGCCGCGCGTACGTATTCTTGGCGATCACCCTCTACCTCGTGGCGCTTTGGGGCTTGGTCCTCACCTCGGTGGGCAAGCGACCCGCGCACGTGATCGAGGCGATCCTGCTCGGCTACACCGTGGGAGCCACCATCGCCGCGGCGACGGGCATTGCCGCCTACCTCGGCGCGCCCGTGCTCAAGCCGATCATGGTCCCCGGGCGACGCCTGGTGGGGCTCTTCAAGGACCCCAACGTCTACGGGGCGTACATGGCACCGGCCGCGGTGTTTGCGTTTGCCCAGGTGATCCGCAAGCACGGCACGGCGCGAGCGTTGTGGCTCGTGGCGCTGAGTCTCTGCGGCGCGGCGACGTTCTTGAGCTTCTCGCGCGGCGCGTGGATCAACCTCACCGTGGGCGTCACGACCTTCTTCTTGCTGTTCTCGTTCGCCGACGGGCTGGGCAAGGTGTGGTGGAGGACGATCGTCCTCCTCCCGGCGGCGATCATCCTGCTGGCCGCCGTCGCGTACCAGCTGGTCTCAGTCGACGCGATCGGGGAGATGTTCGAGGTCCGCTTCGGCTACCAGCAGTATGACGACGTTCGCTTCGCCATCCAGATCGAGGCGGTCCGCATCGCGTTCGAGAACCCGCTCGGGCTCGGGCCCGGATCCACCGAGGGCGTGGTCAGCCGCTCCGCGCACAGCCTCTACGTGCGGACCCTGGTCGAGAACGGCCTGCTCGGCGCGCTCGCGCTCTTCACGTTCCTGGCCATGACGGTCGGCCGAGCGGTGTGGATCGCCGTCTACAGCCGGGCGCTCGAAGATCGGCTGCGGTTCGCCGTCGTCGCCGGGGCCCTGGTCGGCGCGTTGGTCGAGTCGACCGTCATCGACACGGTGCATTGGCGCCACCTGTGGATCCTCCTGGCACTGGCGTGGGCGCCGATGCCGAACGCCCGCACCCGCGCGCCGAACGTGATACGCCCCGGCCATGGTCCGATCTCCCCGCGGAATCCTGGGCGTCGTTCACCTCCCGGCGATGCCCGGTGACCCCAACGCCGAGGGCGACTTCGACGCGATGGTGGCCCACGCCGTAGCCGACGCGCAGGCGCTTCGCGACGGCGGCGTCGATGGCATCGTCGTCGAGAACTTCGGCTCCGTCCCATTCACCAAGGGGGACGCGTCCTGTCCCCTGCCCCCGCACCAGGTCGCAGCCATCACGCGTGCGGTGCTCGCCGTTCGCGATCGCTTCGACGGCCCCATCGGGGTCAACTGCCTGCGCAACGACGCCGAGGCGGCGCTGGGCATCGCGGCCGCGACGGGCGCGCAGTTCATCCGCGTCAACGTGCACGTGGGCGCCTACGTCACCGACCAAGGGCTCATCGAGGGCAACGCGTTTGCGACCCTACGCCGCCGCGCCGCGCTCGCGCCATCGGTCGCGATCCTGGCGGACGTCTTGGTCAAGCACGCGACGCCGCTGGCTCCCGTGTCGCCCGAGGACGCGACGAAGGACACCCTGGAGCGCGGCCTCGCAGACGGGGTGATCGTCACCGGTCGCGCCACGGGAGCCCCGGTCGACGCAGACCTTCTGCGCACCGTCGGATCGGCGGCCGCCGAGGCTCCGGTCTACATCGGGAGCGGGCTGACGCAGCAGGGCGCCGACACCCTGGCGCCGCTGTGCGACGGCGCAATCATCGGGACGGCGTTCAAGCGCGACGGGCAGGTGCGCGCGCCGGTCGATGCCGACCGCGTGCGGGCGCTGTGCGACGTCGTGCGGCCTCGGCTTCGCGGTTGAGCTCTCGCGCTCAGTCGTGTGCTGCAGGCGCGTCCTGCAAGTCGACCTGCAGCGGCGACGGCTGCAAGGGCTGAGCGCCGCCCGCTACGGCACGAACACCGGCACGCACGTGGACGAGGCGGCGCCGACGATGCGCATTGGAGCGAGGGTCTCGAGCGTCCGAATCGCCTGCCCCGCGCCGTCCGAGTCGTCGTGGTCGACTTGGGTCACCTTGCTGACGACGTCGTTGGCGGAACACTCGGCGCCGCACTGCTCGACCATGCAATCGCGAAGAGGACCGCCCGCCCCAATGATGTCGCCCTCACACCCTGGCGCACCGTCGCCACCGGCCGCGCGAAGGCAGTCGTACACGACGTCACAGCCAGGCTCAGCCTCGCACGCTGCCATCTCGTCCCCGCAGCGCTTCTGCATGCAGGGGTCGCAGTCTGGAGCCCCATCCTCGGTGAAGAGGTAGAAGTCGCCGCCGTAGAACGCCATCGCCGATGCGTTCGTCTTTTCGACCCCGACGATGTCCAGTCGCCCGATCTCCTCGGCGGTCTCGCGGTCATACTCGACCAGCTTGACCGGGTCGCTCCCTGCCAGCGAGAACAGTCGGCCCTGGCTGGTTCCTGCCAGCTCTGCGCCGTCGAAGTCGGTCGATCCCACCACCTGCAGCGCGTCCTGATCGTCGAGTCGGCCGAGCATGCCGATGTCCTCGCCTTCGGAGAACGGGCCGTTGCCGCTGTAGGAGTGGACGAAGAGCTGCTCGCACGTCGAGGGCGGGGGGTTGTCCACGAACGACATGCCGAAGACGCCAAAGAGGCCTTCGGTGTAGGGCTCGGCTTGGCAGTCGCTCGGGTCGTGGATGTCCACCGAAAACAGCCCCTTTGCGATGAGCGCGTGGGGGATGTCGTCGAGCAGCAGCAACCACGCACGGCCGTCGCGATCGATCGCCATGGAGTAGGGTCGGAACCCTCCGCAGTTCAGCGGCCCAACCTGTGCGAACGCCTCGCGCTGCGGGTCGAAGCTCCAAAGCTCCCCCGCATCGGACACGACGTAGACCAGGTCGGTCCCCGGCGCGCAGTCGCACGAGAGGTTCGTGCCCGTGGACGTGCCGCCCGAGTCGTCCTCGGCGCCCGAGCTCGTCGCCCCACCCGAGTCGGTGTCGTTCGAGCCCGTCGAGGTTGCCCCGTCGGGCGCTCCGGTCGTTCCTCCGCCCTCTCCCCCGCCCACACCGGCCTCACGCGGCGAGGCCGAACACGCGAAGAGTACCCCTAGCGCGACGATACACACCCGCTGCATCCCCTCCAGAATACACGTGGGTCGCCCGGCGAGAGGCGTCCACGGCGGATTTGGTGGTCCACGGGGTCGTTCGTGAGCCCGTGCATCGCCAGCGGCGTGCCGAATGCGGTAGGTGCAAAGGCGTCGTGAGCACCGCCGAGTCGAAGTCGCCCGCCCCCGTGACGTCCGAACCCTACCGCCCCGAGCACCACGTACGCATCGTGACCGCGGCGTCGCTCTTCGATGGCCACGACGCGGCGATCAACGTGATGCGTCGGATCCTGCAGAGCTCCGGCGCCGAGGTGATCCACCTCGGCCACAACCGGGCGGTCAAGGAGATCGTGGACTGCGCGATTCAAGAAGACGCGCAGGGCATCGCAATCACGTCGTACCAGGGAGGGCACGTCGAGTATCTCAAGTACATGTACGACCTCCTCCAGGAGGCCGGCGCCTCGATCAAGATCTTCGCCGGCGGCGGCGGCACCATCTTGCCCAGCGAGATCGAAGAGCTTCACGCCTACGGCATCGAGCGGATCTACTCGCCCGACGACGGCCGGGCGATGGGTCTGCAGGGCATGATCAACGACCTTCTGCAGCGGTGTGACTTCGCCGTGGCCGAGCCTCCCCCCCAGGCCGCCCTCGCCGACCTGCGCAAGAAGGACCCCAAGGTTCTCGGTCGCCTCATCTCGATCGCCGAGAACGACCCCGAGGGGTTCGCCACCCTCTCGGCGAAGATTGGAAAGGTGCTCGAGGCTCGCGTGAGCCCCGTACTGGGCATCACCGGCACCGGAGGTGCGGGCAAGAGCTCCATGGTCGACGAGCTCGTCCGCCGCTTCCTCGCCGATTTCGAGGACAAGCATGTCGCGATCATCTCGATCGACCCCTCCAAGCGCCGCACCGGTGGCGCCTTGCTGGGCGACCGCATCCGGATGAACAGCATCGACGACGCGCGCGTCTACATGCGTTCGCTCGCCACCCGCCAGAGCAACCTGGCGATGTCCAAACACGTTCGCTCGGCAATCGAGGTGTGCAAGGCCGCCGGGTTCGACCTCGTCATCGTCGAGACCTCGGGCATCGGACAGAGCGACACCGAGATCACCGACCACTCCGACGTCTCGCTGTACGTCATGACGGCCGAGTACGGCGCCGCGACGCAGCTGGAGAAGATCGACATGCTCGACTTCGCCGACGTCATCGCGATCAACAAGTTCGACAAGCGAGGCTCGCTCGACGCCTTGCGCGACGTTCGCAAGCAGTACAAGCGCAACCATCAGAAGTTCGACGCCAAGGACGAACAGCTGCCGATCTTCGGCACCATCGCCTCGCAGTTCGGCGACCCGGGGACCAACAATCTCTACCGCACGCTGGTCGACGTGCTCGCCGAACGCACCAGTGCGTCGCTCGAATCCACCATGGAGGTCACCGACGCGATGAGCGAGAAGCGCTTCGTGATCCCTCCCGAGCGGGTCCGCTACCTCGCCGAGATCAGCGAGCAAAGCGACGCCTACGACCGCTTCGTCGACGAGCAGGCCGCACTCGCCAGGCAGGCCTACCAGGTGCACGGCGCCCTCGAGGTGCTTCGCCAAGGCGACGAACCCGACTATGCCAAGGACTTGCTGGCTCGCTACGACGACATCTGGAGCCGCCTGCACCACGACTCCCGCAAGGTCATCGAGGGATGGGACGACCTGGTCGCCCGCTACAAGGCGACCAAGTACCAGTTCAAGGTGCGCGACCGCGTCATCGAGCAGGACCTCTACACCGAGTCCCTCTCGCACCTGCTCATCCCCAAGGTCGTGCTGCCTCGCTACAAGGACTGGGGCGACATCTTGCGGTGGGTCCTCACCGAGAACGTGCCCGGCGCGTTTCCCTACGCCGCCGGCGTGTTCCCGCTCAAGCGTGAAGGCGAAGACCCGACGAGGATGTTCGCGGGTGAAGGAGGGCCCGAGCGTACGAACCGCCGGTTCCACTACGTCTCGGCCGGCATGCCCGCCAAGCGGCTCTCGACCGCGTTCGACTCGGTCACCCTCTACGGCGAAGACCCCGATCTCCGCCCCGACATCTACGGGAAGATCGGCAACTCGGGCGTCAGCATCGCCAACCTCGACGACGCAAAGAAGCTCTACAGCGGCTTCGATCTCACCAACCCGCGCACGTCCGTCTCCATGACGATCAACGGGCCCGCGCCGATGCTGCTTGGGTTCTTCATGAACGCCGCCGTCGACCAGGTCTGCGAGAAGTGGATCCGCGAGCAGGGCAAGGAAGCGGAGGTCGACGCGAAGATCGACGCGATATACGCCGAGCGCGGCGTGCCTCGTCCCCGCTACCAGGGCGAGCTGCCGGCGGGCAACGACGGTCTGGGCCTGATGCTGTTGGGGGTGACGGGCGACCAAGTGCTCGAGCCCGAGACCTACGCGAAGATCAAGGCCGACGCGCTACGTTCGGTTCGCGGCACGGTGCAGGCCGACATCCTCAAGGAGGACCAGGCGCAGAACACCTGCATCTTCTCCACCGAGTTTGCGCTGCGCATGATGGGCGACATTCAGTCGTACTTCATCGACCACGGCGTACGGAACTTCTACTCGGTGTCGATCTCCGGCTATCACATCGCCGAAGCGGGCGCGAACCCGATCAGCCAGCTGGCGTTCACCCTCGCCAACGGCTTCACGTTCGTCGAGTACTACCTCTCGCGGGGCATGAACATCGACGACTTCGCGCCGAACCTGTCGTTCTTCTTCTCCAACGGCCTCGACCCCGAGTACACGGTCATCGGCCGGGTCGCCCGGCGAATCTGGGCCAAGGCGATCAAGAACAAGTACGGCGGCAACGCGCGCTCGCAAAAGCTCAAGTACCACATTCAAACCTCGGGCCGTTCGCTGCACGCCCAGGAGATCGGGTTCAACGACATCCGCACGACACTGCAGGCCCTGATCGCGATCTACGACAACTGCAACTCGCTGCACACCAACGCCTACGACGAGGCGATCACCACGCCCACCGAGGAGAGCGTGCGGCGGGCGATGGCCATTCAGCTGATCATCAACAAGGAACTGGGCCTGGCCAAGAACGAGAACCCGCTGCAGGGCTCATTCATCATCGAGGAGCTCACCGACCTGGTCGAGCAGGCGGTGCTCGAGGAGTTTCGCCGCATTTCCGAGCGCGGAGGCGTGCTCGGAGCGATGGAGCGCATGTACCAGCGCACGAAAATTCAAGAGGAGTCGCTGTACTACGAGACCCTCAAGCACAACGGTGACCTGCCCGTCATCGGCGTCAACACGTTCCTCGACCCCAAGGGCTCGCCCACGATCATCCCCGAGGAGGTCATCCGATCGACCACCGAGGAGAAGGAGTACGCGATCAGCAGTCGCGACGCCTTCAAGCAGCGCAACGCGGCCCTGGCTCCCGACGCTCTCGAGGCCCTGCAGAGGGTCGCGGTCGAGCACGGCAACACCTTCGAGAGCCTGATGGAGGCGTGCAAGGTGTGCACGCTAGGTCAACTCTCGGATGCGCTGTATCGCGTCGGCGGGCAGTATCGGCGCAACATGTAGCGGGCTGATAGGCTGCGGCCCATGCAGCCACCGCATGGACACGGGCCGGGCCAGCAGCCATATCCTCCACAGCAGCAGCAGCCCCCCATGGGCCAACCGGCGCCCTCCCCTGGGTTTCAGTCCGCCGCCGCGAAGAAGCGGGCGAAACGGGCCGAGTCCGGCGGCGGGGCGCTCGAGCTCCTGCTCGACAAGTCGATCGACTTCGCGCTCATCTTCGTCGGCCTCTACGCCGCGACCGCGTTGCAGCGATGCCAAGACAGCGCCAAGGAGAAGCAGGAGTACGTCTCCTTGCTCAAGGACTTCAAGCGTGAGCTCGACGCCAACGTCTTGCAGGAAGCGTCGATCGAAAAGGACCTAGGGGCCATCGACGATCACACGCCGGGCAAGAACCTCGGGCCGATGCAGGACACCTTCAAGCACTTCTTCGAAGAGCTCGAAGAAGACGAGAAGGTCGTCAAGTGTCTGCACGACGAGTTCGCGGTGGCCAAGGACCCCGAACACCCCGAGCCGCCCGAGGGGTGCCACGAGCTGTACGCCAAGTTCGACAACGCCCACAGCGAGCACAAGGAGTCGTTCAACTTTCAGCCTGCCGTGCTGACACCGTTCTATCGCAAGGAGGTCTGGCAGCTGTACCTGGCCGACGGCGTCAAGACGTTCCGCAACAAGGAGCTCGCCGTCGCGATCGCCGAGGTCTACGCCAACGCGGCGCTCATCGAGGAGCAGGTCAAGGACATCGAGACCACGTACAACGACGCCTTCATGTCTCAGGTCGGTCGCACCGCGGCCACCGACATGGAGCTCGCCGAGATCGTGCACGACGAGGAGACCCACCACGGGCTCTCCCCCGCCGACCTCACGCTGCTGCTGCACGTCGACGAGGCGATCAAGGACGAGCACTACGCCTCGCTCGAGGTCGAGCGGACACTCGAGCTGAAGGTCGAACGCATGAAGAAGACCGTCATCGTCATGCGCAAGGAAATCATCGCCGTCCAAGAGGCGATCGACGCCGAGCTCGCCGCGCAAGGTGCCGAGGCCGGCGAATCGGAGGAGTAGCGGCAGCGCGCTCGCACGTCCGGGAGTCGCCCAGCGGGCGCACCGGGGTGCACGACTTCGTCGTGATCCCCGACGCTGCGTCGTGGGCTCCCCTTGCATGCGAACCCAAGCAAACCGTTCATCGTTTCTTCTTTCCTTCGCCGCATCCGCCGTGCTCTCGCTCGGAGGTTGCGATGAGGGCGAGAGCGAAGAATCCATCGCTCGAGAGATGGTCGCACCGCTGCTCGAGGCCGGCCTCGAAGCCGATAGTCGACAGATGCACGATGCCATCGCCCTCCTGATGGCGGCGGGAATGGAGTCGTCGGCCATGACCGAGCCTCTCAGTGGCGACGCGCTCGACCTGGCCGCGGCGGAACTCGACGACGCAGAGCTCGCGCTCTCGACCGACGGTGACCTTCATCGCCACCGAGCCGGCGCATTCTCGAAGACAGGGTATGGCGTGAGCCACCTGTGGTGCTCCTTGGCCGGAATGTCCACCGCGCGCATCCGGGCCCAACGGGACGCCGACGATCGGGCCCAGTCGACCTGCGGAAACGCTGCAGCGTTGCCGGTCCCCGGAACACAGCACGTCACGTACACCGAGCCGAACAACCGGTGCAGGGCCGCGTACACGCGCATGTACTCGTGCCTCTGAGCGCGGGTTGCCTGGCACTTGGACGCACCTCTCGAAGCTGCGCCGCGTCGCGAACTGGCGCGTGAGGAGGTGGACTCCACACGTCAGATCCCACTGCCCGCTCACTATGGTTCCGACATGCTCCGTCGAACCTTCATCATGTCCGCAGCGGCGGCCGCTGGTCTCGCAGCCTGCGGAGGCTCGCACACCAAGTCATCGACCCCACCGTTTACGTCCGCGGACCTCGAGTTCGTGCTCATCGATGCGCAGACCCCCTTCGGGGCTGGCACGTCGCCGTATCTCACCGCCTTGCGCGACGAAGGCCCCGGAGTCGATACGGGCATCGACTGGGTGGTCCTCGGCGATTACGGACGGGATGATGGCGCCGGGGTCCGTGCGCCAGTGGTTGCCGTCGCCGACCGTCGAGAAACGCTCGAAGCCTACTTTTCCGGACTCGGGCCGGAGTGGACGCTACCCCCGAGCCACGGTCTGCGCTACGAACACGGCCCTTGGCCCGATGGGCCACCACGCTGGGGTGCGCGCGTCGTCCGGCTGCCTGCCGTCATCACGGCCGAGAATCTCGTGCGTGCCGAGGCGAAGGATGCATCCGTGTCGCTGCAGCTCGACGCCGAGGGGACCGCGGCGCTCGAGCGGACGAGCGGTGCCAACATCGGACAACGACTCGCGATCGTCGTCGACGCAGAGATCGTGGCCCGGCCGGTGATCAACGCCCGGATCTCCGGCGGCACGGTGCAGGTCTCGCTCCCCGGGGGCGCTTCGGCCAGCGAAACGCTCGCCACGCGGCTCACGGTGGGGTGACCGCGCGCCTCGTTCCGCGAGCGCCTCCTAGATGTGCGAGAGGAGCAGCTGGACTGGCCCGGCGTTGGGCGACACGACGACGACGTCGTCCACCCCATCCTCGTTGAGGTCGCCCATGTCCATGTCGTACAGGTAGCCCTCCAACATCGTGAACAGCTCCTGCGGCGCAAACGTCCCGTCACCGTTGCTCATCAGGATGCTGGTGGTCCCCGAGGTGTTGACCACGACGATGTCGTCGAAGCCATCGTCGTCGAGGTCGGACGTCTTGCCGGCGATCGGCGAGGCGTTCACGGTCAGCTCGAGTCCTGCGGAGAAGCCACCGTCCCCGTCACCGAAGTGCACCGACACGATGCTGTTTCCGGTCCCCGCCACGTCGACGTTGCCGTCACCGTCGAAGTCTCCCACCATCACGTCGCTCGAGCCCTGACCGAAGGGCGTCCCTGCCGTGAGCGTGCCGCTGCCGTCGTTGATGAACGCGTAGATGCCCGCGCCGACGCCCGCGACGACATCGACGTCACCGTCGCCGTCGATGTCGGCGGTCTTCACGTTCTGGAAGGAGGTCGGGCTGCCGAACGTCTCCGCGGCGCCGAAGCTCTCCGAGGCGGTCGCGATCAGAACGTTGATGCCAGAGTTCGTTCCCAGCGCGTCCAGCCGATCGTCTCCGTTGAGGTCCGCGAGCGCCACGTCCCAGTTGCTGCCGCCCGCATAGCTGGTGATGCTCGAGAAGCTGCCGTCGTCGTTGCCGCGGAACCTCATGATTGCAGACGTCGCGGTTGCTCGCATCGCGATCACGTCGACCACACCGTCGGCGATTGCCCCGGCCGCAACGCGAATGAGCGGGGTGCTTTCGCCGGAGTCGATCGCGTCCGAGAAGCTCCCGTCGCCGTTGCCCAGGTAGACGTACAAGCCGCCCGTCGTGCCGTCGCCGTAGTCGCCGACCACCACATCGAGGTGGTCATCCCCGTCGAGGTCCGCGATCGCGACGCCTTGGGTGCTGACGAGCGTATCCAGCTCGACCGGTTCCATGAAACACAGCTCGTCATCCTCGACCACGCCGTTGTCACAGCCAGGCACGAAGTCCGTCGTCGAGCTGGAGCCGTCGTCGCTCGTCGCCTCGGTGCTCGCGGTCGTCGAAGCGTCGGCTGCGGTGGTCTCACCGCTCGAGTCGCTGCCCGAGGCGGTCGTGGGAGTCGTCGTCCCGGTCGACCCCGGGCCGCTCGACGACGCGGGGCTGGTCGTGGGCGCTGTCGTCTCGGTCGCCGAGGCCGTGGTTTCGGTGTCGGAGGAGGGCGCCGCGTCCGTCTCGGCGCCAGCGTCATCGGGGTTGAAGCAGCCTACAAGGCCAAGAGAGACGACGAGGGCATAACGACGCATGGGAGACACTGTACCGAAACGGTAGACCGCGTCGAGGGCTACCAACCCGGCCCCTCGGGCCGTTTTGACTGGAGGAGGCGTTGGCTCCGCTCGCACGTTCTTCCGGGAGGCAGGTGTACGCGGTCGGTCGAGGGAGCGCTGGACCGACGACTCGGCGGCGAAGCGCAGTGTCTCACCGCCGGGCGTGGCAGCGAAGACGTGGCATTGCGCGCAACCCATGGCCGCGGGGAACGACGCGCTCCAGGACGGCTCGCGACCCGATGATCGCGTGCGACGATCAACGCAGCACGTCGACGCAGGCGATCGGGGCCCTGGGGGCGGCGAGTCCGTTGCATGACTCCCCGAACCCATGAACGACCTCGCCGACCTCCCCCGTCACGGGGTCGATGCTCCACAGCGCGCCTTGACTGTCGCAGGTCGTGACCCCGTCGCTGACCGGCGATGGCGTCAGCGTATGGGGGCCGTCGAGCACGACCGTCAGCGGTACGCTGGTGCCAAGCGACTCGGTCTCGGGATCGATGACTCGAATGCCGACCTCGCCGAGCGCGAGAAGCTCGGCCGCCGAAGTCCCCCCCGCAAGGCCGACGATGGGCTCGGCGGCGGTGATGTCCAAGGCGTCGACGATTTCAGGCTGCGCGAGTTCGACGCGCGTGAGCGTCCCCCGCATCGCGTCGACCCCCTCGATGGCCCCATCGCCCGCAGCAGCAATCGCATGAAACGCCACGGGCGGGTCGAGCATGGGCAGGAGCGAGGTGTCGCAGCTGCACGGGTCGATCGTCCAGAGCGCGGCTGGGACGGCCGAACTCCCAACGAGGACGCCGCTGGGCAGCCACGTCAGGGCATCCGGCGCGTCGAGCCCGAGAGCGCAGACATCGGCGAGCCCGCCGTGGGTGCACGACCCCCAGACTCGACGACCACGCGCCGGGCAAGATGCCGCCTCATCGCCCCGCGACCCTGGACGACGAGTCGCGCCAGACCCTGATCGACTTCCTGTCGGAGTGACGCACGCAGCAGGTTTGCGACGAGTTCCAGGGGCGTAGCTTCGGTACCTGCCCCCACGCCCCGATCGGATCCTACCCGCGTATGCTCGACGCATGACGCGAACCTGGTCGATCTCGCTGCTCGCCGCGCTCGGGCTCGGCGTCCCCTCTTCGGCCAGGGCAGAGGACGTGGTGTTGTCCGAGGACTTCGCATACACGCAGTACCGGCCGCCCGCGGGCGAACTCACTGGGGACGCGGTCGACGCCTACGCGGCGACGTGGACGGTGTCCAACTCCGGAAACGACGATCCCACCACCGCGGCCGACTGTGAGGTCGGCAACAACCCGCTCAACCTGTATCCGATCCTGATCGACGACAGCGACGACATGACCTTCTCGGGCGGCCGCATTCGCAGCGACATTCCGCTTCAGAGCGATTGGGGTCCGACCTACTGCAACTCGGCGGCGCTGTTCATCCGCGGCGGCGACCGAGCGATCGTAGAGCACGTCCGCGTGGAGGGATCGTGGGACGCGTTTCGGTTTGCGCAGGGTGCGGTGGACTTCACCCTGCGCGGGGTCTGGGCCTCCAACGTACGCGACGATGCGATCGAGAACGACCAGGTTCGCTCGGGCCGTATCGAGGACAGCCTGTTCGACGGCACCTTCCAGGGCCTGAGCCTCGACCCGGGCGGCTCGGGCGGCCCTGCCGACGTCGACGAACACCTCGTGGTGCTCGACCACTACATCCAGCGGCTCACGCCGTTCTCCTACCAGGGCACACCGGGGCACGGCACGCTGTTCAAGGGCACCTCGTACGCGCCCCGCATGGAGATCGTGCACTCGGTGTTCGCCGCCGAAGTGGACGCGTTCGCCTCCGAAGGTCGGCTCACCTCCGTGCTCGACCAGCTGCAGCACTGCGAGAACAACTACTTCTTGTGGCTCGGCCGTGGACCGGCACCGGCGGCGTACACCGACCACCTACCGCCGGAGTGCTTCACCGTCTTCGAGGGCGACGAGGCGGCGCAGAGATGGACCGCGCTGCGCACCAACTGGATCGACTGTCACCCCGAGGTCCCGCGCGCCGAGACCGACCCGGTCTCCGATCCACGGGCATGCGACCCGCTCTTCATCGACAACGGACTCGAGCCCAGCGCAGACCCCGGGGGGACGTCCGGGGGCGCGCAAACCACGGGTTCCGGTGAAGACACCAGCGGTGAGGGGACGACGTCCGACGGCGGTGCGCCCAGCGACTCCACCGGCGCGACGCCGCCGACCACGGGTGACACCTCGACCACGCACGGTGCCCCGAGTCGGGGCGAGAGCGGCGAGGGTACGGGCGACGACGGGGCCCGCCAGTCCGAGGAAGCGGCGGGGTGCGGCTGCCGGAGCTCGAACCCGACCGGCGGGCTGTGGCTGGGTTTGCTGGCCCTGCTCCGGCTCCGGCGCCGGCGCTCCTCGCTGCAGCTCCCGCGCCGCCGGGCTTCGGATGACACGGCGCACCACGGTTCGCGGGCGCATGTGGTTTCGCGCTCGCGTCCGGCCCGGTTGTGAGGTACGGGCGATACGCATGGACGCTGCCGTTCGCGACCTTGGCACCACGATGCTCGAGCTCTTCGACGAGGGCGTACCCGCCGTTCGCAAGGGCACCCAGCCCCCCTTCACGACCGACCGAGTGTTCTCGTGGATCAAGGCCGTCCACCCGCCCGCGTCGTGCCGCCACGGGCTGTCGAAGATCGACGCGGTCAAGCGCAGCTGGGGCCTGAGCCCCGAGCCCCGCGACGACGGTCGAGCAGACCCAGGCCGCCCGCTCGAGATGTACCGAGGCGGTGCCAACCTGCTCGACCCCTCGCCCTACGTGCCCGGCGAGTCCGATGCCTCGTTCGAGGCGTGGGCGGAGAAGACCTCCACCGCGCTGGGCGAGCCCTTCGGGGTCATGGCTCCGGGCCTCGAGTGCGCGTCGTGGGAGGCACTCGAGACGCTTCAGGCGCTGCTCGCCCCCACCCTGCGCCGCACCGGACCCCGCGGCTACCGCTTCAACGCCTTCCTCGGCGACTACCGCCGGACCCCGTTCGGCCATCACCTCGACCCGCACCAAGAGTGTGTCTTTCAGTTCGTCCTTCACGGGACGCGCCGCGGTCGATTCTGGGAGGGCCTCGTCCTCGGTGACGATGATGCGTCGTGGGTCGACGATCCGAACCACGCAGCCGAGCCCTCTCGCCGCCCCGACCTCGACGTCGAGCTCGAGCCCGGCGACCTCGTCTTCTGGCCGAGCACCCACGTGCACGGTTTCGACGCGACCGCCCCCACCATGGCGCTCAGCCTCGTCATCGATCGCACCTCCCCCCGCGCCCGCGAGGACGTCATCGCAGGCCTCGAGGTCGCCACCGCCCTGGGCCGCACCGCCCTGCCCCGCGTCCTCGACGAACTCGAGCTCGACCCCGACACCCCCCTGACCCGCCGCGCCAACGCCCGCTTGCAGTTCGAGTGCCACGACGACGACCTCGTCGTCGGCGTCTGCGGCCGAACCTTCGTCTGGCCCGACCACGCCAGCCAGGCCGCCGCCGCAGACCTGCTGCGCACGCTGCAGACGCTGCCCCCCTCCACCGCCAACGACGTCTCGAAGCGATTCCACGGCGAGGGCCTCGACCGCGAAGACATCCACGGCCTGCTCGCAACCCTGGCCGAGCTCGGCTTCTACGCGGTGGGCTAGTTCGCAAGAACCCCCACCGCGACTCCGCCATCAAACGCACAACCCCCGCCGAAGCGAGCGTTGGACCCCGGTTAAACCCACAACGCCCGCGCGAGGCGAGCGTTGGACCCCCGCCAAACCCACAACGCCCGCGCGAGGCGAGCGTAGCGAGCAGGAGCCCGGCAGGGCGACCGTTTTTTGGGGGGGTGAGACTGCCGCAGCTTTGCTGCCGCAGTGAGGGGCCCTTGCGAAGGGCCCCTCATCGCTAGTCCGGGATGTTCATCAGGTCCCGCTCGGTCTGCCGACGAGCGGTCGGCTCCGCGGCGAGTTCCTCCGGGGTGAGGTCGTCGCTTTGGATGGTCAGGCGGTCGTAGACCGACAGACCGGTGCCCGCCGGGATGAGGCGGCCCATGATGACGTTCTCCTTGAGACCGCGCAGGTAGTCGATCTTCCCCTGCAGCGCGGCTTCGGTGAGGACCTTCGTCGTCTCTTGGAAAGAAGACGCCGAGATGAACGACTCGGTGGAGAGCGACGCCTTGGTGATGCCCAGTAGCAGCGCTTGGCCGGTAGCCGGCTGCCCGCCCAGGGAGGACACGCGGTTGTTCTCCTGCTGGAAGATCTGCCGCTCGACGTGGTCGTCGGCCAGGAAGTTGGTGTCTCCCGGGTCCTTGACCTTCACGCGACGCATCATCTGGCGAATGATCACCTCGATGTGCTTGTCGTTGATCTTCACGCCCTGCAGTCGGTAGACCTGCTGGACCTCGTCGAGGAGGTAGCGCGCGAGCGCCTTCTCGCCGAGCACCGCAAGGATGTCGTGCGGGTTGGAGGGGCCGTCCATGAGCGCTTCACCGGCGCGGACGCGGTCGCCCTCGCGGATCTGCAGGTGACGTCCCTTGGGCACCAGGTACTCGCGCGGGTCACCGCCCTCGGGCGTGACGATGATCCGGCGCTTGCCGCCCTTGTCCTTGCCGAACGACACCACGCCGTCGGTTTCGGCGACGATGGAGTGGTCCTTCGGCGTACGTGCCTCGAACAGCTCGACGACGCGAGGCAGACCACCGGTGATGTCCTTGGTCTTGGTGGTCTCGCGCGGCATCTTGGCGAGCACCTCGCCGGCCTGGATCTCGGTGCCTTCAGCGATGCTGAACGAACACCCGACGGGCAGGAAGTACCGAGCTTCGCGACCGTCGTAGATCGCCACCTCGCCGTTCGCGTCCTTGACCACCAACCGCGGACGCGCGTCGGCGTCGCGGCTCTCTTGGATGACCATGGAGCTGTGGCCGGTCTGCTCGTCGACACGCACCTGCATGGTGACGCCTTCGACGATGTCGCCGTACTCGACCGTACCTGCGACCTCGGACACGATGGGAATCGAGTACGGGTCCCACTCGGAGAGCGTCGCCCCCGGATCGACGGTGTCGCCCTCTTTGCAGAGGAGCTTCGCGCCGTAGTTGAGGTCGTACTCCTCGCGAGGACGGTCCCGCTCGTCGAGCAGGATGACCCGTGCGTGGCGGTTCATCACGACCTGGTGGTCGTCACGCTCGACCGCCTGCAGGTCTTCGAAGGTGACCTTGCCGCCGAAGCGCGCCTCGAGTGAGGTCTGCAGCGACTGCATACCGGACGCAACACCACCGATGTGGAACGTCCGCATGGTGAGCTGGGTACCCGGCTCGCCGATGGACTGCGCCGCGATGATGCCGGCGGCCTCGCCGACGTCGACGAGCTGACCGCGCGCGAGGTCGCGGCCGTAGCAGCGCGCGCAGGCGCCCCGCAGAGCCTCACACGTGAGCACCGAGCGGATGCGGACCCGCTGAATGCCCGCCTCTTCCACCGCGATGACCTTGGCCTCGTCGAAGACTTCGCCTTCGTCGCAGATGATCTCGTCGGACCCGGGACGGTACACCGGCTCGAGCGCGGTGCGGCCGAGGATGCGATCGCCCAGTCGTTCGATGACCTCGCCGGCCTCGACCAGGGCCTCGATCTCGAGGCCTTGGATGGTCCCGCAGTCGAACTCGGTGATGACCGCCTCTTGGGCGACGTCGACGAGACGACGGGTGAGGTATCCGGAGTTGGCGGTCTTGAGCGCCGTGTCGGCCAGACCCTTCCGCGCACCGTGGGTGGAGATGAAGTACTGCAGCACCGTCAGCCCCTCACGGAAGTTCGTGGTGATGGGCTGGTCGATGATCTCCCCCGAGGGCTTGGCCATGAGGCCACGCATCCCGGACAGCTGACGCATCTGCTGGCGGGAGCCACGAGCGCCGGAGTCGGCCATGATGAAGATGGAGTTGAACGACGGCACCTTGACCGTCTCTCCTTCTTGCTCGACCGAGTCGAAGCTGATCGCGTCCATCATGGTGTTGGCGATCTGCTCGGAGACCGTTGCCCAGATGTCGATGACCTTGTTGTAGCGCTCGCCCGAGGTGATGAGACCGTCCGCGTACTGGTTGGAGATCCGCTTGACCTCCTCGAACGCGTCGGAGAGCAGCGTGTGCTTCTCGTCGGGGATGATCATGTCATCCATGCAGATCGAGATGCCTGCCTTGGTCGCCTCGGTGTACCCGGTGCTCCGCAGGTAGTCCGCCATCAGCACGGTGGCCTTCTGACCGCACGTCCGGTAGCAGACGTCGATGATCTCGTTGAGCGGTTTCTTGCCCAGCGGGCGGTTGAACAGCTCGAACGGCAGCGCCGAGGGCACGCCCCCCTCGTAGAGAAGCACGCGGCCCACGGTCGTCTCGACCATGTCCTCGCCCTCGTTGATGCGGCACTTGATCGCCGCCTGCAGGTGCACGGCGCCGTGGTCGTAGGCCATGCGCACCTCTTTGGGTGACCCGTAGTGACCCACGATGAAGTTGTCCTTCTTGGGGTCGTTGGCGCTGCCGAAGGCGGCCGCGCGCTCGCGGGTCATGTAGTAGAGGCCCAGGACGATGTCCTGCGTGGGCACGATGATCGGCTTGCCGTGCGCGGGGCTGAGGATGTTGTTGGTCGACATCATCAGCACGCGCGCTTCCATCTGCGCTTCGATGCACAGCGGGACGTGCACCGCCATCTGGTCGCCATCGAAGTCGGCGTTGTAGGCGGTACAGACCAGCGGGTGCAGCTGAATGGCCTTGCCCTCGATGAGCACGGGCTCGAACGCCTGAATGCCGAGGCGGTGGAGCGTGGGCGCGCGGTTGAGCAGCACCGGGTGCTCCTTGATCACCTCGTCGAGGATGTCCCAGACCTCTTCGGCCTCGCGCTCGACCATCCGCTTGGCGGACTTGATGGTGGTGACCAGGCCACGCGTCTCGAGCTTGTTGTAGATGAACGGCTTGAACAGCTCGAGCGCCATCTTCTTGGGAAGACCGACCTCGTGCAGCTTGAGCTCGGGGCCGACGACGATGACCGAACGGCCCGAGTAGTCGACGCGCTTGCCCAGGAGGTTCTGGCGGAAGCGACCCGACTTGCCGCGAAGCATGTCGGAGAGCGACTTGAGAGGACGCTTGTTGGGACCGGTGATCGTCTTGCCGCGGCGACCGTTGTCGAACAGCGCGTCGACGGCCTCTTGAAGCATGCGCTTCTCGTTGCGGATGATGATCTCCGGCGCCGCAAGCTCCTGAAGGCGCTTGAGTCGGTTGTTCCGGTTGATGACCCGGCGGTACAGGTCGTTGAGGTCGGAGCTGGCGAACCGGCCGCCGTCGAGCGGCACGAGCGGACGCAGGTCGGGCGGCAGCACGGGGATGACGTCGAGCATCATCCACTCGGGCTTGTTGCCGCTGTTGCGGAACGCCTCGATGACGCGAAGGCGCTTGGCGGCCTTCTTGCGCTTCGCCTCCGATGTAGCGGTCGCGATCTCGGTGCGGAGCTTTCGCGCCTCGACCACGGGGTCGATGCGGTTGAGCAGCTCCTTGATCGACTCGGCACCCATGCCGGCGGTGAAGGCGTCGATGCCGAGCTCGTCGATCAGCTCTTCGTAGCGGTCCTCGCTGAGCAGCTCGCGCTCCTCGAGCCCGGAGTCTTTGGGATCGATGACGATGTAGGACTCGCAGTAGAGGACCTTCTCCAGCTTCGAGAGCGGGATGTCGAGCACGTTGCCGATACGCGACGGGAGGCTCTTGAGGAACCAGATGTGCGCGACCGGAGTGGCCAGGTCGATGTGACCGGCCCGCTCACGACGAACCTTGGAGTGAATGACCTCGACGCCGCACTTCTCGCAGACGACGCCGCGGTGCTTCATGCGCTTGTACTTGCCGCACAAGCACTCGTAGTCCTTGATGGGTCCGAAGATCTTGGCGCAGAAGAGACCATCGCGCTCCGGCTTGAACGTCCGGTAGTTGATCGTCTCGGGGTTCTTTACCTCACCAAACGACCAATCACGGATCGTCTTGGGGGACGCGATGCTGATGCGCAGCGCGTTGAAGACGGCTGCTTCCTTGGGCTTCTCGAAGAAACTGAAAATATCCCTCATCTGATCCCCTCTTTCTATTCGGCCACGATGGCGTCATGCCGACCCGGGATTTCACCCGTTTCGAGGTCGACTTCCAGCATCTCGACGCTCAGGCACAGCGCCTGGAGCTCCTTGAGAAGCACGTTGAACGATTCAGGCACACCCGGCTGCATGGTCGGGTGGCCCTTGACGATGGACTCGTACATCCGCATCCGGCCGACGACGTCGTCGGACTTGACGGTGAGGAGTTCCTGCAGCGCGTACGCGGCCCCGTAGGCCTCGAGCGCCCAGACTTCCATCTCTCCGAGACGCTGACCACCGAACTGAGCCTTGCCGCCGAGCGGCTGCTGGGTGACCAGCGAGTAGGGCCCGATGGAGCGCGCGTGGATTTTGTCGTCCACCAGGTGGTGGAGCTTGAGCATGTACATGATGCCCACGGTGACGTTCTCTTCGAACGCCTCACCGCTGCGACCGTCGAACAAGATCGCCTGGCCGCTGCCGGGAAGTCCGGCTTTGCCGAGCGTCTCTTTGACCTCGTCTTCGAACGCACCGTCGAACACCGGGGTGGCCATGTGCACACCGCGACGAAGCTTGTCGGCGAACCGAATCACGTCGTCATCGGAGAGCGAGTCGACGAACTTCACCGCCTGCTCGGTCTCGAAGATCTTCTTCAGCTGCCCACGCAAGACGTCGGGGCTGAAGTTGGTCTGCATGTAGCGGTCGATCTGGTTGCCCAGCTCGCGCGCCGCCCAGCCCAGGTGCGTCTCGAGGATCTGCCCCACGTTCATCCGCGAGGGAACGCCCAGTGGGTTGAGGACGATGTCGACCGGGGTGCCGTCTTCGAGGTACGGGAGGTCCTCGGTGGGCAGGATGCGGGAGATGACGCCCTTGTTGCCGTGGCGACCGGCCATCTTGTCTCCGACCTGCAGCTTGCGCTTGATGCAGACGTAGACCTTGACCATCTTGATGACGCCCGGAGGCAGCTCATCGCCCTTGGTCAGCTTGGCGATCTTCTCGCGGTAGATGGTCTCGATCTCGTCGAGGTCCTTCTCCATCCGGCGCGCGAGCGCTTCGACCAGCTCGGTGTCCTCGGCCGTGGTGAGCGAGAACTTCTCCCAGTGCTTGCGGGGGATGACGTCGAGCTTGTGCGCGTCGAGCTTGACGCCCGAGTCGCACAGCACCGTGCCCTCGTCGTCGACGAGCTTGGCGGCGGTCTCCTTGCCGCTGAGGATCTCGCGGATCCGGCTGTAGTAGCCGTCGGACACGATGCTGACGTTGTCGCGGTGGTCCTTGATCAGCTTCTCGCGCTCGGCGTCCTCGATTTGCTGCGCACGGCTGTCGCGCTCGACGCCCTTGCGTGCGAACACGCGAGCGTCGATGACGATGCCGCTGACGCCCGGAGGCAGTCGCAGCGAGGTGTCGCGCACGTCGCCCGCCTTCTCACCGAAGATCGCGCGAAGCAGCTTCTCTTCTGGCGACAGCTGCGTCTCGCCCTTGGGCGTGATCTTGCCGACCAGGATGTCGTTGGGACCGACTTCGGCGCCCACGCGCACGATGCCCGCCTCGTCGAGGTTGCGCAGGGCTTCCTCGCCGACGTTCGGGATGTCGCGCGTGATCTCTTCTTTGCCGAGCTTGGTGTCCCGCGCGACGCACTCCCACTCCTCGATGTGCATCGAGGTGTAGACGTCTTCGCGGACGAGCCGCTCACTGACGAGGATCGAGTCCTCGAAGTTGTAGCCCTGCCACGGCATGAACGCGACGAGCACGTTCTGGCCCAGCGCCAGCTCGCCACGCTCGGTGGAGGAGCCGTCGGCGATGACGTCGCCCTTCTTGACCCGGTCGCCGACGCGAACAATCGGCTTTTGGTTGAGCGCCGTGCTCTGGTTGGAGCGCTGGAACTTGACCAGGTTGTAGATGTCGGGCTTGGCACCGAGGATCGAGCGCGTCTCTTCGCGACCGGCCACCGGCTTGACCACGATGCGGCCACCGTCGACCTGGTCGACGATGCCGTCGCGACCGGCCACCACGGTGGTGCCAGAGTCGCGCGCGACGTGACTCTCCATGCCCGTGCCGACCAGCGGCGCGTCGGGGCGCAGGCACGGGACGGCCTGCCGCTGCATGTTGGAGCCCATGAGCGCGCGGTTCGCATCGTCGTGCTCGAGGAACGGGATGAGTGAGGCGGCCACCGACACCAACTGGTTCGGCGAGACGTCCATCAGCGTCACCTCTTGAGGACCGACCGAGACGAACTCTTCGTTCTGGCGGCACTGGATCTGCTCCTCGGAGAGGTTGCCCTTGTCGCCCACGGTCGCGTTGGCCTGGGCGATGTAGTGGCCCATCTCCTCGAGCGCCGAGTAGTAGGCGACATCGGCCCCCACCGTGCCGCCGTCGACGGAGCGGTAGGGCGTCTCGATGAACCCGAACTCGTTGATCCTCGCATAGGTGGACAGCGACGCGATGAGGCCGATGTTCGGACCCTCCGGCGTCTCGATCGGGCAGATGCGGCCGTAGTGCGTGGAGTGAACGTCGCGAACCTCGAAGCCGGCGCGCTCACGGGTGAGACCACCGGGGCCCAGCGCCGAGAGACGACGCTTGTGCGTGACCTCGGAGAGCGGGTTGGTCTGGTCCATGAACTGGCTGAGCTGGCTGCTCGCGAAGTACTCCTTGACCACCGCCGAGACCGGCTTGGCGTTGATCAGGTCGGCCGGCATGAGCGCGTCCATCTCTTGGGACATGCTCATGCGCTCCTTGATGGCGCGCTCCATCCGAACCAGACCGATGCGGTACTGGTTCTCCATGAGCTCGCCGACGGCGCGGACCCGCCGGTTGCCCAGGTGGTCGATGTCGTCGGTCTGGCCGCGGCCGTTGCGAAGCTCGACGAGGTAGCGGACCGTCTCGAGGATGTCGCGCGTGGTGAGGACCTGCGTCGCAAGGTCCTCGTCGATGTTGAACTTGTGGTTGAGCTTGAGGCGACCGACCGTGGACAGGTCGTAGCGGTCGGGACGGAAGAACAGTGACTCGAACAGGTTCTTCGCGGTGTCGATCGTCGGGGGATCGCCGGGACGCAGGCGCCGGTAGATCTCGAGAATCGCCTCTTCGGTGGACGTCAGCTTGTCCTGCAGCAGCGTGTTGCGCAGGAACGGGCCGACGTTGAAGTCGTCGATGAACAGCGTGCGGAACGTGGTCACCTCGGCTTCGTGCAGCCGGATGATGTGCTCCTCGGTGATGTCCTCGTTGCAGTTGAGGAGGACCTCACCGGTGTTCTCGTCGATGACGTCCTCGGCAGCGACCTTGCCGACGAGTTCCTCGAGGTCGAGGGGGAGCCGGCGGATCTCGGCGTTGCGCATCTTCTTGATGTGCGCGCGCGAGATCTTGCGACCCTTCTTCACCAGCGTGTTGCCGGAGCTGGGGTCCTTGATGTCGTGGGGTGCCCGCTGGCCGCCGATGAGGTCGTAATCGACGACGCGGAACGACTGCACCTCGCCATCGACCTCTTCGATCTCGATGGTCTCCTTGGCGTAGAAGTAGTCGAGCAGCTCGGAGGTGCTGTAGCCCAGCGCCCGCAGGAGCACGGTGGCGTAGAGCTTCCGGCGTCGGTCGATGCGGACGTAGATGAAGTCCTTGTGGTCGAACTCGAAGTCGAGCCAGCTACCGCGGTAGGGGATCACGCGGGCGCTGAAGAGCTTCTTGCCCGAGCTGTGGGTCTTGCCGCGATCGTGGTCGAAGAAGACGCCCGGGCTGCGGTGCAGCTGGGAGACGACCACGCGCTCGGTGCCGTTGATGATGAACGTACCGTGCTGCGTCATCAGCGGGATCTCACCGAAGTAGACCTCCTGCTCTTTGACGTCGCGGATGGATTGGGTGCCGGTCTCGTCGTCGACGTCCCACACGACCAGGCGAACCACCACCTTGATGGGCGCCGCGAAGGTCATGCCGCGGGCGCGACACTCGTCCTCGTCGTACTTGGGTCGGTCGAGGGCGTAGCTGACGAACTCGAGGGAGCTGGTCTCGCCGAAGTCCTTGATCGGGAAGACGGACTTGAAGACGGCCTGAAGGCCGATGTCCTCGCGCTCGTCCGTGGGGACTTCGCGCTGCAGAAACTTGTCGTAGGACCGCTTCTGGATGTCGATGAGGTTGGGGACCTCGATGATCTTCTTCAGTTTGCCGAAGTGTTTGCGGACTCTGAAGTTGTTCTGAATGACCTGCGGCATCGGTTTCCTTTGTGTTCTGCCGTGGTGTCCAAGTCGTGCCCCGTGGGTGGCCCATCGTCTGTCCCTGTGGTCCCGCTCATTCGGGTTGGGAGCTCATGTGGCCGAAGGTTTTGGGGTGCTGGAGTACGGCGGAGTTCAGGCGGCGGAAGTCGTCCGGAGCTTGGGAGCGCGCTCCCCGGGCCCGGGGCCCGTCTGCGGAGCCGCCCGCCGGGCTCGTCTTGCCCCCAAAGTGGGGCGTAAACGCGCAGGGCGAGCGGAAAGTGCCTGGCCGCCGTCCACAGCGGCGACGGCCAGGGGTGCCGAGGCCTTACTTGACCTCGACGGCGGCGCCAGCTTCTTTGAGCTGCTTGGCGGCCTCTTCGGCTTCCTCTTTGGGCACGCCTTCCTTGATGGTCGCGGGCACGCCCTCGACCATGGCTTTGGCGTCCTTGAGACCCAGGCCGGGGATGATGGCCCGGACGGCCTTGATGACGTTGATCTTCTTCTCGCCGAAGCTCGTCATCACGACGTCGAACTCGGTCTTCTCTTCGGCGGCTTCGCCACCGCCGGCGGCTCCACCGGCAACCATGGCGACGGGAGCAGCGGCGCTCACGCCCCACTTCTCTTCGAGCTCTTTGACGAGCGCGGCGATCTCCATGACGGGGAGGTTGCTGAGGAAGTCGACGACTTGTTCTTTGGTGACATCAGACATGATGTAGTTCCTTGATTCGAAAGCTTCTCGGTATCCGAGATTGGGAGTTGGGAAAACGGGTTGAAGCAAAGGCGCGGCTCAGGATTCGAGCGCGTCCTTGCGTGCGTTGAGAACGTTGAGAAGGTCGGTTGCGGCTGCGTTGAGCACCCGAACCATGTTGGTCGCCGGCGTGTTGAACAGCCGAAGCAGTTGAGCCTTGAGCTCCTGCGGACCGGGGAGGTCAGCGAGGAGGTTCACGCCCTTTTGGTCGAGGAGATCGCCGTCGGAGATTCCGCCCTTGATGGCGAAGTTCTCGTTCTCTTTGGCGAAGTCTCGTGCGACGCGAGCGGGCGCTCCAGGGTCCTCTTCGTTGTACGCCAGCGCGCTGACGCCCTTGAGGAGGCCCGAGAGGGGCTCGTGCTTGGTGCCCTCGACGGCGAACCGGATGGTGGAGTTCTTGAACACGCGGTAGGTGCAGCCAGCTTCGCGGAACTTGCCGCGGAGCTCGTTGGCCGAGGCCACCGTGAGTTTGTCGAACCCGACCAGGACGAGAGCGGAGCAGTCTTCGATCTGCCCTTTGAGCTCTTCGGATTTTTGCTGTTTGCTGAGCATGGTGTCCTTGGTTCTTGTGCCGTCACTCCTCCCAGACGGAATGTCGGGGAGCGGTTGGAGTGAAGGTCACGGGGTTGGTCTTTCGTGGAGCCCCGTGCCCCCTCCGACCTCGAGGTCATCGGCGAGCGTTCTCGGCGCGTCCACTCTGTGCAGGCCATCCAGCGCGTCCGGATGATTAAGGTGGGCAGTCGGCCCACGACCTACGGTCTACAAGCGGGGATGATGCGGTTCTCGTTGGGTCTGCGTTTTCTCCTAAAGTCTTGGCTGAAGGTCGCTCGACTACTTGTCGACGGTCGAGAGCACGTCGGAGGTGTCCAGGCGAACGCCTGGGCCCATCGACGACGAAATGGTGACGCTGCGCCAGTACTTGCCCTTGGCGGTGCTGGGCTTGAGGCGCTGGAGCGTCTCGAGCAGCGCGGTGAGGTTGGCCTGGAGCTTTTCAGCGCCGAAGGAGACCTTGCCGATGGGGGCGTGAATGATGCCCGTCTTCTCGGTGCGGAACTCGATGCGGCCCGCCTTGAGCTCGGACACGGCCTTGGCGACATCCATCGTGACGGTGCCGACCTTGGGGTTCGGCATGAGGCCACGGGGACCGAGCACGCGGCCGAGGCGGCCGACGAGACCCATCATGTCGGGGGTC
The DNA here is from genome assembly GCA_024742475.1 of bacterium. GTDB lineage: Bacteria > Myxococcota_A > Polyangia > Nannocystales > Nannocystaceae > CAJXVA01. The sequence continues at coordinate 53,685 of JANSYI010000044.1, forward strand.
GCGATGGCCGAGTCGAACTCGAGCCAGCCGCCTTGGATCTTCTCGACCAGGTCTTCGGCGCCCACTTCGTCGGCGCCCGCCGCTTCGGCTTCGGCCTTGCGCTCGCCCTTGGCGAACACGATGACGCGAACGGACTTGCCCGTGCCGTGCGGCAGGGAGACCGACGAGCGAATCATCTGGTCGGCGTGCTTGGGGTTGACGCCAAGCCGCGCTGCGCAGTCGACCGTCTCGTCGAACTTGGCGAACGCGAGGTCGGTGACCGTGGTGCAGGCTTCGGCGATGGTGAAGCGCTTGTCCTCGCCCATGTCGGCGAGCTTCTTGGCTGCGGTGTCGAACTTCTTGCCCATGATCTAGCCCTCCACTTCCAGTCCCATGGACCGCGCGGTTCCGGCGATGCTCTTGGCGGCACCGTCGACGTCGAACGCGTTCATGTCCTTGAGCTTGTACTCGGCGATCTCGCGGACCTGGTCCATTGTGACCTTGCCGACCTTCTTCTTGTTGGGCTCACCCGATCCGCTCTTGAGGCCCGCGGCCTTGAGCAGCATCACCGCCGCCGGAGGCGTCTTGGTGATGAACGAGAACGAACGGTCGGAGAAGACCGAGATCTCGACGGGGATGATGGTTCCCTTGTCCTTCTGCGTGCGAGCGTTGAACTGCTTGCAGAATTCCATGATGTTGACGCCCTTCGAACCGAGCGCCGGTCCGATGGGCGGTGCGGGGGAGGCTTCGCCACCCTTGCACTGCAGCTTGATGATTGCTTCGAGTTTCTTCATTGGTTGGTCCTCGTGCGAGCGATGGGCCGGCGCTTAGGAAGCGACGGGTTCCACCTCCGAGAAATCGACCTGAACCGGGGTCGGTCGGCCGAAGATCGAGACGGACATCTTGACCTTGCGCTTGTCGTAGTCGACGTCCTCGACTTCGCCCGTGAAGTTGGCGAAGGGGCCGGACTTGACGCGGACGTTGTCGCCCACCGCAAAGGAGATGTCGGGCAGCTGCTCTTCGAGCTCTTCGCCCTCGGGACCGGGCGCAGCATCACCGGTGGTCGCGCGAAGGGTGCGGGCCATCTGAGGCGCCGGCACGGGCTTGGGCGTCTTGCCGCCGAGGAACCCGCTGACCTTGGGCGTGTTCACGATGACGTGCCACGCGGCCTCGGTGAGGTCCATGTTGACGAAGATGTAGCCCGGGAAGAACTTCTTGTTGGTCTTGATGTTCCGCTTGCCGCGGCGCTCGGTCACCTGCTCGGAGGGCACGAGAATCTCGCCAAAGTCGCCCTCGAAGGGCTGCCCCTTGATGCGTTCTTCGAGGTTGCGCTTGACCGTGTTCTCGTAGCCGGAGAACGTCTGAACGACATACCAATCCATCGAAGCTTGGTCCTAGATCCCGTAGAGGAGGTTGGTCGCCTTGGACCAGATCTGGTCCATGGCGAAGAGGATGACTGAGCAGATGAGGGTCACCATGATGACGATGCCGGTGTTGGCCCGGATCTCGGCCCGCGTGGGCCAGGTGACCTGCGAGACTTCGGTGACGACCTCGGTGCAGAACTTGAAGTAGTCCTTGCGTCGCCAGGCGTACAGCGTGCCGATCGTGGCGATGCCGATGCCGAGGCCGCTCGAGGTGAGCTCGCTCGGCCGGCCGATCTGCGGGTAGTAGTCGAAGGTGATCGCCCAGATGTCGTCGATGGCGTTGACGAGTACCCAGGCCGCAGCGGCACCGAGCACGAAGAAGATCACGTGTGCCCATCGCGCGGGATCGAAATCTCGCTTGATGGGTGCGCGGCGCTTCTTACGACGGGAATCGGACGAATCGGACATTGGAGGCTCCAGCAGGCGGGGCAAGTACGGTGGGACCGGTGCGGACGTCGTGGGACGAACCCGGGCCCCAAGAATGGGGCCCCGGCGGCCATTTCTGACCGCCGGGGCACGCTGCAGGGGATGAGGGACTCGAACCCCCGGCCCACGGATTTGGAGTCCGTTGCGCTACCAACTGCGCTAATCCCCTAGAACGTCGGTGAAAAACTCGGTGGGCACGGCGCGGACGCGCCGTTGTGCCCGTTGTGCTTGCGTATCTTGCCCTCTGCTTGCCTTGGGTCGTCTCGCGGGCTCCGCACACCGGTGGTCCGGGCGCCGCGGGGCTGTCCTGGGTTCCTGCCCTTCCTTTATGGCCGCGCCCCGGTGGGAGGCTGCGATAGGCTCCCGCGAGCGGGGCCCCGAAGGGCGGAACGGCTACTTGGTTTCCTTGTGTGGGTGGTGCCCCTTGCAAGAAGCGCAGTACTTCTTGAGGTTGATCTTCTCAGGGGTATTGCGTCGGTTCTTCCGAGTGGAGTAGTTGCGACGCTTGCACTCGGTGCACTCGAGGGAAACTGTGATGCGTTGTCCGGCAGCCATGGGGAGACCTTGGGCAGGGAAGGACGCCGGCTATAGCAAGAGGCGTTCCGCGTTGCAACAGCTGGGCCCAACTTCTCTCGGTGCGGTCTCACAGACGTAGCGCCTCTCGCGCTCGGCCGCAAAAGCGAGGATAGGCGCGGGTCTAGCCGCGCTTTGTCGTGGCCACCGCCGAAGCGCCGGCGCGGTGCGCTCCCCACGTTTCACCACAAACAAGAAGCGCATACGCCGCGGAACGCAGGGATCTCGCACAGATGGCGCGTTTTCGGGCCTCGATCAGCGCAAGCGGGTCCATGTTGTTCGGTATCGTAACCCCTCGTGGTCTCGCGCCCCCGAAGCCAGCTGCTCACCCCCTTACCCGCGCGCGACTGCAGTACGCGCTCGACCACCCGGGTACAGGGGGCGTGCCCATGATCGACGCGGCCGCGGCGATGTTGCTGAGCATGCTCCTGGTGGAGCCCGACGCCGTCTTCCGCCCTCCGGTCTCCAGCGAAGGGGCGCTCGGGCCCGCTGCACTCGACCGCGTGCAGAAGCGCATTGATGCTCGCGTCACGCAGAGTTCGTTCGAGCTCACGGTCCCGCAAGACGCGTCCCGGTGCGACGCTCTCCCGTGCTGGCAAGAAGAGGCGGCGGAGTCCGGGGCGCGATACATCCTCGGCGTGAGGCTCGACGCCACGCAGAGCGACCAGAGCCTCGCGGTCACGGTGACCGACCTCAGTGACGGCACCGAGGTCGTGCAGGTGACCCGAACGTGTGAGCTCTGCGGCCGAACCGAGCTCGAAGACCTCACCGCTGACGCGACGGCGACCGCGATCCGCAAGCTCGAATCGTACGCATCGATCGAGACGACCCTCGTCATCGACAGCGTGCCCCCCGGGGCCACCGTGCGCATCGACGGCGTTGAGGTCGGGACCACGCCGCTGGACATCGAGGCCACACCTGGCGAACACGTCGTGGAGCTCCTTGCCGACGGGTTCGCTCCGGTGGAGCAAGCGGTCGACGTCGAGCGTGGCATGCGGGAGAGACTTCGACTGGTCATGGCCGAGGAGGCCCCGCCCGCACCCATCGTCGAGCCCCCTGCCCCGACCGACACGGGTCCGACACGACGGCGCGGGCGCGTGATCGCCAGCGCGGCGCTTTTGGGCTCGGGCGTCGCCGCCGTCGGTGCAGGCGTCGCGCTGCTGGTGCTGCACGGTCGCCCGATCACCGGCAAATGCAGCGGGGCCAACGTCGATGCGGACGGCGACTGCCAGTTCTTGCGCGACACCCGGCTCGGTGGCGCCGTTGCGCTCGGGGTGGGAGTCGCGGCGTCCGCGGCAGGGGGCGTGCTGCTCGGGCTCGAGCTGCGCCGAGGACGGGACGCCTCGCTCACAGTCGCGCCATCACCCATGGGCGCCACCGTGTCCGGTCGGTTCTAGCGTTCGGGCGCTCAGCGCTTCTTCGCGACCTTGGCGAGTCGACCCGCCGCCTGCGGCGACCCGAGCGACTGCGCTCGGAGGTACTGCGCGTGGGCGCCATCGTAGTCGAAGCTCTTGTACAGCGCGTCGCCGAGCGCGATCCGGTACGCAGCTTTCTTGGGAGCGAGACGCACGGCCTTGGAGAGTCTGCGCGCGGCCAAGGCATAGTTGCCGCGATCGAACGCGACCCGACCCAGGCCGTGGTGCGCTGCGGCGTGTCGACCATCGGCGGACAACGCTGAGGCGAAGAGCCGCTCGGCTGTCGACGACTCCCCGCGACGATGTGCAGCCTCGCCCGCCTTTGTTCGCTGCTTCGCGAGCTCGGCGTCGGCGACGGTCTCCTCGGCGTCCGGCTCGACGCTCGCGCTCCCCACGTCCGGGGACGACTCGACGAGCGGAGCGTCTTCGCCCTCGGGGGCGGAGGGCTCGACGGGCTGCGGCTCGGACTGCGCCGTCACGAGTCCTCGGGCCTGCGCGACCCGCCGCAGCTGCTCCCCGCGCTGCTTCTCCTTGGGGGACCGCTCTTCGATGGACGCGACCCGGAGCGCCCGCTCGCGCGGGTCGACGTCGGCGAGGGCGATGAGTGGTTCGACCGACTCGAGCTCGTCGGGCGTGAATCCCCCGCTTTGGGCCTTGCGTCTCAAGAGGCGGAGCTCGCCGGGCGTCATCGCGGCGCGCTGTCTGGCCTGCTGCCGGGAGGGATCGAAGACCAGCGCCTGCGCGTAGTAGTCGAGCGCAAAGGGTCGGCCGCCCTCGGCGTCCCAGTATCCGTTCCCGAGGCGCTCGAGCGTGTCCGCAAACTCGGTCCGAAGCTGCTGGGCGACCGCGGCCGCGTGCTCGGCGGATTCGCCCTCGATCAACTCCAGCGCCATGACCTGGCTGATCGCCGTCGGTGCCTCCGGAGCTTCGGGTGGCGGGTAGACGAAGAATGCCCGCGCAGCGGCTGCCCGGGCAGCCCTCGCCAGGGCGTCCGCCTCGGAGACCACCTCGGGCCGCGCGCTGGCGTCCGGTCGCAGCGCGTAGCCGAGCGCTCCCGCCCCCAACCCGATCGCGAGGCCGGCGCCTACGGCCCACGGCAGCCACTGCCGCTTTCGAATCCGCGGTCTGGGCATCCTTCGCTTGAGACGCTCGACGACCTCGGTCTCCAGCTCGGGGAGCGGGAGATCGTCCCACTCGGTGGCCAACGCCTCGGCGATCTGAACCTCACAAAGCGCCGCCTCGAGCTCCCCGGCGCTGGCGTAGCGCGCCGTCGGGTCCTTTCGGAGGCACTTGAGGACCAACGCATCGAGCGACGCCGGGCAAGACACGTGCTCGCTCGGCGCGGTCGGCTCGTCGCCGAGGTGCGCGAGCAGGACCTCCCCCTGGTCGTCGCAGTCGAACGGCCGCCTCCCCACGACGAGCTCGAACAGCATGCAGCCCACCGCATAGATGTCGACGCGGTGGTCACCACCCAGGCCCGAGACGATCTCGGGCGCGAGGTAGCCAGGGGTGCCAGCCCGTCGCTCGCGGTCCTCGGCGGAGTGGTCGACCTGAGCGATACCGAAGTCGAGCAGCTTGACCGTGTCGCGTCTGCCCTCGACGACCTCGAGCGAAATGTTCTCGGGTTTGACGTCCCGGTGAACGACGCCGGCTTCGTGCGCAGCACCAAGGCCCTTGCAGACCTGGCGACCGATGGCGATCACGCGGTCGAGCCGAACGCTGCCCTCCCGGTTGAGGAGGTCCCGCAGGGTCTGACCGCGAAGCAGCTCCATCGCGATCATCAAGCGACCGTCGGGGAGCTCCACGAGGTCGTAGACGTCCACGATGAAGCGCGACCCCAGGCGCCCCAGGGTCTTCGCCTCCTTGCGAAACAGACTCGAGGTCTCGAGGCTGAGCGAGTCGCGGAGCACCTTGAGCGCGACCCGCCGGTCGAGGTCTTCTTGAACCGCCTCGAACACCGTGCCCATGCCGCCCTCCCCCAACCACCGCTCGAGCCGGTACCGGGTCCCGGGGAGGAGCTGACCAGGACGCAGCGCGACCGGGCGAGACGCAGCCACTCGGACGGGCGGCGGTGGGTCGTCAGGCTCGGGCTCGGCGCTCTCGTCGAGGAGGACCGTGTCGGTGTCCTCCACCGTCAGCGCCTTGGGGACACCGGCGTCCCCCTGCCCGTCCGCCGGCTTCACAGGCATCGATGGTACGCGGTGATCAGGTCACCCACCAAACGACAAAACGGGCCGCAGCGGCTGCTACGACCCGTTCTAGCGCTCGAGCGCAGTTGCTACTCGATGATTTCGCTGACGATGCCAGCGCCGACGGTGCGGCCGCCTTCACGAATCGCGAACTTGAGGCCCTTTTCGCACGCGATGGTGCTGATGAGCTTCACCTCGATGGCGACGTTGTCGCCGGGCATCACCATCTCC
>JANSYI010000043.1 GCA_024742475.1 bacterium
AGGCGCGAAGGGGGCTGCGCCCCACCACCGCAGCCCCGGATGCGGAGGAGGAGCGAAGCGACGAGCGAGGGCGCCGCGCGCCCGAACTTGGAGGGAGGCGCGAAGGGGGCTGCGCCCCACCACCGCAGCCCCGGATGCGGAGGAGGAGCGAAGCGACGAGCGAGGGCGCCGCGCGCCCGAACTTGGAGGGAGGCGCGAAGGGGGCTGCGCCCCCGCAGCGCCGGGAACCGAGAGGTTCCCCATAGTAGAAGCCTGGCCTAAAACCGCATCGAGAATGCGGCGCCGCCGCCTTGGCGGTTGAAGTACGGCGCGACGGAGTACTGCCCCTCGTTGATCGCCTGCTTTTGCTTGTACCCCTTGCCGAGCAGGATGCCGCCGGTGGCGATCATGCCCGCACCGAGGACGGTCACCCCGATGCTGCCGCCGAGGCCGGCGTTGTTGCTCAGTCTTGCCGAGCCGACGATGCCACCGATGCCGCCGAGGAAGATGAGGCCGCCGATGCCCGCGACCGTCCAGCCGGCGGCGATGAACCCCTCGGACTTGTTGCTCGCCGCGGCTTTCTTCTGCTCGCGCATGACCTCGGGCGGCGGCGTGTACCCGGTGTCGAACTCGATGCTCTCGCCCGGCGCCGGGGCGCCCTGCTCGGGCGCGGCCGTGGTGTCGTCACCAGCCTCGATCTTTTCGATGCGAGCTTTGAGCTGAGCGATGCGGGCCTGCGCCTTGGCGACCTCGGCTTCGGTCTCGGACGTCTTCTTGAACATCGCCTTGTAGCTGGCCACCCACGACTCGAGCAGCAGCACCGCCTGCCGCAGGTGCGCGACGTCCTTGTCGACCTCGAACGCCTTCTCCTGCGCGAGCGCGATGTTGTAGACCATCGCGTTGCGGACGCCGGCCTGGCTCTCGGGGACCTTGGCGTAGGCTTGCTGCCAGACGTCGATCGCCCCCTCGTAGTCGAAGGTGTCGTACTTGGAGCGGCCTCGCTCGAACATCTCGCGTGCTTCGGCGAGGGCGGCTTCGTCGTCGGCCGGCGCGGCCGCGTGGGCCCGCGCGGGTGTGAGCGCCGTGGCGGCGACGGTCGGGCACGCCAGAGCGACGGCCAGGGCCGGACTGATCAACCGGTGAACGAGCGGGCGTGCGGTCACGGTACAAGCATAACGCCCTGAAGCCAGGGCGTGTATGCCTGCTGAGGGCCGTCGTGACTCAGGCCCCGTAGTTCGAGAGGGTTTTGTCCAGTCGCGGCAGCAGCACCCGGATGAACAGCGCAGATGCGCCGGCGAGTCCGGCGAGCACCAAGAAGAACGACACCGGCGACAACGACCCCTGGATTCCGCCGAAGAAGCCCGAGAGGTTGTTCCCGAACGCCGTCGCCATGAACCATCCGCCCATCGCCAGGCCGACGAGTCGGGCCGGCGTGAGCTTGGTGACCAGCGACAGGCCCATCGGAGAGAGCAGGAGCTCGCCCAACGTCACCACGCCGTAGAAGCCGACCAGCCACATGCCCGACACCTTGAGCGAGCCTCCGTCGCTCATCATGCCCGCGACCGCCATGAGCACCATGCTGCCGGTGGTGAGCACGAGGCCCCAGAACACCTTCTGTGCGGTCGAGATCTCGATGCCCTTGCGGCGGATCATGCCGAAGAACCACACCACCAGCGGCGTGAACGCGACGACGAACAGCGCGTTGAACGACTGGTACAGCTCGGGCGAGACGATCGTGACGAACTTGCCGGGCGGCAGCAGCGAGGGTGCCTTGGAGAAGCGCGTCTGGTAGCCGTCGTAGATGTCGGCGTAGAGGGAATCCTCGACCACGTAGACGGCCAGCGGCTCGCCTTCGATCTCGCGCACGAACGCGACGCGCTTGGACGGCTTGGCGCCGTCGGCCACCTTGGCCGTGGTGACGCTGCCGCCGTGTCCGTCGTCCGAGGTCTCGATCTTGACCTCGTCGTAGACGGTGGCCGAGCGAGCCGCGAGCGGGCTGCTGTCATCGAGCGCGAGCTCGCGGACCTCGACGTCGGCTGCGGCCGCAGCAATGGCCTCGACGGCCTTTTCGTCGAGCTTTTGCTGCCCGTACATGGCCGCCGCTGTCGCGTTGTCCACCGCGAGCAGGCTGCGCGGGTCGGGTCTCGGCGTCTCCGCGCCTGCGTTGGGGTAGTAGCTCGGCAGGCCTTCTTGCGTGAACTTCACCTCGGTGAAGAAGACCGTCGACAGGACGGAACCCGCGGCTTCGGCGGCCGCCACTCCGCCGGTGCGGTCGGTGTTGTCCCGCGCCCACTGGGTCATGGCTGAACCGTTGAGGTGCAAGATCATGAAGAACGTGCCGCCGGCGACGTAGATCGGCAGCAGCGCCTGAAGCCCTGGCCGCTCTTTGGGGGGCGCGGTCGTCCCCATCCGCACGAAGAAGATGACCACCGGGATCATCCCCACGAGGAAGCCGAGAACCGCGGGGCGCACGGGTCCGTCGGGCATCACGTTCTGGCCGATGAGGAAGCCGACCAGACCTGCCCCGAGCGCGGGCATGAGGATCTTGCCGAACACGGCGCCGAACCCGGCCGCGTCTGGGTCTTGCTCGGGGGGACGGTCGGCTTTCTCGAGCACCTTCCAGCTCAGCAGCAGCACCACCATCGCCACGAGCAGGCCGATCGCCGCCACGCGGAACGTCCACAGCCAGCCCGCGCTGTTTCGCACGGCAGAGCTGAGGAACGACGCCACGAACGCGCCGATGTTGATGCCCATGTAGAAGATGTTGAAGCCGGCGTCGCGCTTGGGATCGCCGGGCTCGTAGAGGTTGCCGACCATCACCGAGATGTTCGGCTTGAAGAACCCGTTGCCGACGATGAGCCCGACCAACCCCGTAATGAAGTAGGTAGACCCCGGAATGCTCATCAAGAAGAGGCCGCCGGACATGAAGACCGCCCCGATCAGCACGGCCTTCCGGTAGCCCAGGTAGCGGTCGGCCAACATGCCGCCGGGGAAGGGCGTGAAGTACACGAAGGCCAGGTACAGGCCGTAGATTTCGTTGCCTTCGGCCGATGTCAGACCCAGGCCGCCCCGCTCGCTGTCCGTCGTGTAGAGGAGCAGGATGTTCAGCATCGTGTAGAACGCGAGGCGTTCCCACATTTCGGTGAAGAACAGCCGATAGAGCCCGGCCGGGTGTTTTTGCGCCACCGTCGCGGACTAGCACCGGGGCGGATCGCGCGTCAAACGTCGAGGGATCCGCCGCGGACAGCGCGCGCGTTTGTCTTTCCCCGCTGGGTGCGCTAGGTGCCTCTCGGTGGATTCCCAGCAGTCGGCTCTCCTCCAGCGCCGTTTCGTGCTGATGACCGGCAAGGGTGGCGTGGGCAAGACCACGCTCGTCGCCGCGCTGGCGGTGCATGCCGCCTCGCTGGGCATGCGGCCGCTCGTGGTCGAGCTCGGCCATCGCGAGTCGATGCGCAGCGTCTTCGGGGTGGACGACATCGGGTTCAAGCCCCGCGATGTTGGGCTGGGCGTACACGCGATGAGCGTCGACGTCGACTCGGCCGTGCTCGACTACATGCTCGAGCACATCCCCTCCAAGCGGGTCGCCAAGTCCATCGTCGGCAACAAGGTCCTCGAGCGGCTCTTCGCGGCCATGCCCGCCGTCGGCGAGATCGCCACGATCAACAAGCTCCGTCAGCTCGAGGCCGAGACCAGCAGCGGCGGGCAGCGTCGTTGGGGTCCGATTCTCGTCGACCTCGACGCCACCGGCCACGCGCTGATGTTCCTCGAGCTGCGAAGCGTCATCGACAACATCATGGGCGCGGGCCCCATGAAGCGGCTGGTCGAGGAGACCGCCGAGATGCTCGCCGACCCCGAGACCACGCGGCTGTGCCTGGTCGCCACGCCCGCCGAGCTCCCGGTGACCGAGACCATCGAGCTCTACGGCAAGCTGGAGGGACGGGGTACGGTGACGTTTGGCTCGGTGTTCGCCAATCGCATGCCGCACGTTCCGCTCTCGGCCCACAGCGTCGCCGCGCTCGACGAGGTCGAGGCCGCCGCCGGGGCCGTGGGTCGAGCCGACGTGGCCGCCGACGTGGCCTGGGCCCGCGTCGCGCTTCGAGGGGCCGAGGCTGCCCGCGCGCAGATCGACAGGCTCCGCGCGGCGGTTCCGCTGCCGATCGTCGAGCTCCCGCAGCTTCCCGCCGCGCGCATGGACGCTGGCGTGCTGGGTCGGCTGGGCTCGCTGGCGGCCGGAGGTGTGCAATGAGCTCGAGCAACAACCTGGCCGACATCGTTCGATCGCAGTCGCTCATCGTGTGCGTGGGGCCCGGCGGCGTCGGCAAGACCACCGTCTCCGCGGCCGTGGGGCTCGCAGGCGCGCGCGCGGGTCGCAAGACGGTCGTGCTGACCATCGACCCTGCGAGGCGGCTCGCCGATGCTCTCGGCCTGCCCGGGCTCGACGACGAGATCCGCCAGGTTCCCGTCGAGTCGCTCCCGGCGCGTGCCGACGGTGAGCCCACCGCCCCCCTGCACGCGGCCATGGTCGACACGGCGGCCAGCTACGCGTCACTGATCCGCCGCATCTCTCCGGACGAGGCCACGCACCAGCGCATCCTCGACAATCGCGTCTTTCAGGCCGTGAGCCGCTCGCTCGCCCGCTCCCACGCCTACGTGGCGATGGAGCGCCTCTACGACGCGATGGAGAACCACGACTACGATCTCGTGGTGCTCGACACGCCGCCGGCTCGCAACGCGCTCGACATCCTCGATGCGCCGATGAGCCTGGCCAACTTCCTCGACAGTCGGTTCGTCGAGTGGTTCTTGCCCGGCGAGGGCCCCAAGGGCATTCGCGATCGCATCATCGCCAGCGGGGGCGCCGTGGCCAAGCGCATGCTCGGCCTCATCACCGGCAAGAAGCTGCTCGACGAGATCGTGTCGTTCCTCGAGGCGTTTGCCACCCTGCGCGAGGGCTTCGCCGCGCGCGCGACCAAGGTCGACACCAGCCTGCGCGAGCCCTCGACGAGCTTCGTGTTGGTCAGCTCGGCCAACCCCGCGAGCGCCGACGATGCGGCGTGGCTGCGACACGACCTCGAGCGTCGCAAGGTGTCGATGTCCGGGGTCGTGTTCAACCAGAGCTACCTGCCGCTCGAGCCCACCGAACCGCTCGCGCGCGTCTCGGTCCTTCGTGACGACGACCTCGAGACCAGGGCCTCTACGCTGGCTCCGCATCTGCCCCGCGTCTCCGACCCGCGCGCCGTGCTGCGCGAGCTTCGAGCGCTCCGCATCGAGGCGGCGGCCGAGAACGCGAGGTTCGACGGTATCGTGCAGGGGCTCTCTGCCGAGCTCGACGCAGCGAGCGCGACGGTTCGTGCGCCTCGCTTCGACGACGAGATCCGTGACCTCGACGGCCTGCTGCGGCTCGTCGGTGTTCTCGTTGGCTCTTGAGGTCCGGCCGAGCGTGCTCGCTCGGTAAGGCAGACCGCCCACCTTTCAGTTCGTGCACGAAAACTTCACGGTCATGTGAAGTCCGTTGCAACCGGTTGCACTCTCCAGCGTAGAGGGTCTACGTTCCGGGGCGCATTCCTCGTGTTCCTGTACCGCCGAGGTTGTGTTCTGGAGGGTTGGAAGAATGATCACCTTTGGTCGCTCAGTCGTTTTCTATGTCGTGTCTGCGCTCACGGTGCCGGGGCTCGCCCTGGCGGAAGAGCCCGACACTTGGTCGATGTCCAGAGCCGAGCTCGAGGCGGTCGGCCTCGGCCAGTCTCGCGGCATGCCGATCCCGGTGCCGGCCGACGTGGATCGCCTGCGACCCCCCACGCAGCCCAAGGCGCACGCGAGCCCAGGCGTCGTCTTCGTGAACTTCGACGGAGCCCAGCTGTCGCCGGGTGCGGATGACGCCAAGTCCAACATCACGCAGATCACCAACCTCGCGGGCACGTTCGCGCCCTACGGTGAAGGAACCAAGCGCGAAGCCGTCATGCAGGCGCTGCTGACCGACTGGGCCGCGTACGACGTGTTCATCACCGACGAGCGTCCTGCCTCCGGGGAGTACACGATGAACATGACGGGGCCGACGAACCCGTTCGGGGGCGGGGTCTTGGGCATCGCGCCGCTCGACTGCAACGACTCGCAGACGCACAGCAACATCACCTACGCCTTTCACAGCGTCAACGATCAGTTCTCCGCGGCGGTGACGGCCACGACGGTCAGCCAAGAGGTCGCCCACTCGTACGGCCTCGAGCACGTCGACGAGCCCGGAGACATCATGAACCCCTACAACGCCGGCGGCGATGCGTCGTTCATCGACGCGTGCATTCAGATCGTCACCAACGGCCAGCCGATCGCGTGCGGCAGCCAGCACGCGGCGCACTGCGCCGGCGGCACGGCACAAAACGCCCACCTCGAGCTGCTCGACCTCTTTGGCGCGGCCGTGCCCGACACCGCGGCGCCCATCGTCGCGATCACCTATCCGTCCGACGGCGACGTGTTCGAGCCCGGCGCGAGCTTCTTCATCACGGTCGAGGCAACGGATGACGTTGCGGTGCAGGGCGTGCAGCTCTTCAACAACGGGACTCCGCTGGGCACCGATGGCGACGAGCCGTTCGGATGGGACGTCGAGAACATCCCCGAGGGGGAGTACTCGATGTACGTCATCGCCAGCGACGCGGCGGGCAACGAGACCACCAGCGAGACGATCACGATCACCGTCGGAGCCGCACCCGCCGAAGACGACGACGATGATGAGGGGGGTAGCAGCGGTGGCGACGGTGAAGGCGAGGGCGGCAGCGGACCCGAGCCCGACACGGACGGCGCCGAGTCGGTCGGCTTCGACGACGACGGGGCCGACACCGGATGTGGGTGCACGCAGGCCCCGTCCCGAGGCGCCGGGCTGCTGATGTTCGCGGTGTTCGGCCTCTTTCGGCGCCGCCGCAGCGCCTGAGGGCGACCGTCGGCCCCAACATGATCGCTGAGGGGTCGGCCGGCACTACCCGGTCGTGCTTCGTCTGACTCCCCGAACCCGCGCGATCGCCGAGGTCGTCTCCGGCGCGCTCGCGTTGCTGGCGTTCGTCGCCACCAGCCCCCCGCCTGAGCCGCAGCCCGACGACGAGCCCGACATGACCGAGCCCTCCGGCGGTTGGTCGGAGCCGCAGAGCGCCGCGGTCGTCCTGCACAACGCGCTGGACTCCGACGTCGTCGTGCGGATCCGTCGCCTCTCGGCGGCGGTCGACCTCGAGTGCAGCGCGATCGTGACCGATGCGGGCGCGCTGCTCAGCGAGCCTCTGCTGGGTCCCACGGAGAGCTGGACGATCCCCGCGGGAAACAACCTTGGGCTCGACGCGGAGGCGGGGCGGCGGTGCGAAGTCCTGCGCATCGAAGGTGACGGGTTTGCGCCGCGCTGGGTGATCTGGGACGACGCGAGCACCGGCACGCAGACCTTCTCGCCCAACGAGCAGCCCTCTGGGCCGGGCGTCATCCGCCTGGCCTCCCTGGGATCCGGGGCGCACCTCGAGGGGCGCGAAGACCTGGTGTTCGCGCCCGAAGACCTCGCGCGAGGTGTGGAGCAGTGCGCACCGGTCGGCGACGGCGATCGATTGGCGTGGGGCGATCCGCTGCCCCAAGGAGGCCGCCTGCTCAGCGCGGCGTGGGGTCCCGATGGATGCGGGTCGATCGTCTTTGCGCATGACGGCGAGACACCCGGAGCGCCCTGGTACCTGTGCGTGCCGGAGGCGGCGTGGCGCTTCGAGATCGGCGAGGACGTCGCCGTGACCCCGTCGTTCTCCTCGGTCGGGGAGTCGGTGACGCTGACGAGCGCCGATGAGACCGGGGCGCTACGCAGCCAGCTTCAGGCGTTCCGCGCCTCGGACCCCCCCTCGATCGACGGCCTGACGATGGTCTACGAGCCCAACGCGCTGTGTGGCTACGACGTCGACACGCGCTGCGGCACCGTCTCTCGCACCGGGCGTGTGGTGCTCTCGACGAGCGACGGCGCTCAGGCGCCGCTCGAGGCCGGAGACGTGCTCGATGGGCTCGTCGTCGGACCCGACCTGCTGCGTACACGGGTCGAGGTCTTGACGGCGCAAGAACGCGTCGCGCTCGACCCCGAGTGCGCGCTGGGACCCGACCTGCTCGGTCCCGACCTGGCCCTCGTGGTCACCCAGATGCAGACGGAGGTGGAATGATGAACCGGCGAACGAAGGCGGCCGCAGCGGCCTTGGCATTGTGCACCCTCACGGGCTGTTTCAGCCCCGCGGGCTCCGATGGTGGCGGCGCCGACGGTGAGGCGGGGTTGGGCACCGCCGGTGCGGGCGACAGTGCGGGCCCGATGGATGATGGCGTCGGACCTGCGGTGGGGCAGGGCGGCGCGCAGGACTTCGGTCAGTTTCGGCAGATCCTCGAGGATGGCGGAATCCCAGGCCCCGAGACGCTCGACGATGTGGGCTTCTTCGCGGAGCATCGGGTCGAACTCGGCGAGGCGACGTGCGACGACGAGGTCTGCCTCGACGGCACGCTCGCGGTCATGGGCAACATGATGAACGGCACGAACTGCACGATGCTGATGCTCGGCATGACCACGCCGATCGACATCGAATCGATGCCCCGTGCGCCGCTCAACCTCGCGATCGCGATCGACACATCCGGGTCGATGATCGGCGCACCCATCGAGTATGTCCGCACGGGTCTGACGCAGATGCAGGGCGTGCTGCGTCCCGAAGACCGCATCACGCTCATCGGGTTCTCCGATGGCGCCCACGTGCTGGCCGAGAACGTCGCCGGTGACGACCCCGCGCTGGGTGTAGCCATCGACTCGCTCGAGGCGGAGGGCCGGACCAACCTCTACGCGGGCTTGCGTGCCGCGCTCGAGCACGTCGACACCTCGGCCGATCCCGAGACGCAAAACCGCGTGCTGCTGCTCTCGGACGGCGAAGCCACGACGGGCCTGGTCAACGACGCGCGCGTGCGGACGCTCGCCGATGCGTATGCCGCCGATGGCATCTCGGTCTCGACGATCGGCATGGGCGAGGACTTCGACCCGGTTCTGATGCGTGGGTTGGCCGAGACGGGAGGCGGAGCGTTCTACTTCCTCGAAGACCCCGCGGCGGTGACCGAGGTGTTCCTCGAGGAGGCGCAGGCGTTTCTCCTCCCACTCGCGCAGAACGTGGTCATCGACGCCGAGGTATCCGAGGGCTACTCGCTGCGCGGGGTGTTCGGGACACAGCGCGCCGTGGTCACGCCCGGACGCGCGCGCATCGAGATCCCTTCGCTTCAGCTCGCCCACCGCGTCTCGGCCAGCGACGACGAGGGAGGGCGCCGCGGGGGTGGGGGCGCCATGGTCGTGGAGCTCACGCCCGAGCCCGGTGCGACGGGGCGCGACGTCGGGACGCTACGCCTCACCTACGACACGCCGTGGTCCGATGAGCGCGTCGAGCAGGAGGTGGAGATCCGCTCTCCTCTCGAGCCCACAGAGACCCCCGAGGATGGGTTCTTCGAGGCCGAGGGGACGCGCAAGGCGTTCGTCATGCTCAACCTCTACGCCGGGTTCGAGATGGCAGCGGTTCGTGCAGCCGCAGGCGATGGGCTGGGCGCGATGGCCGTGCTCGAGCCCCTCGCAGACGCGGTGGAGGACTGGCTCGACGTGTTCCCCGACCCTGACATCGAGGACGACCTCCGCTACGTCCACATGTTCATCGAGAATCTCGAGGCCCGGGGTGTCGAGGCTCCGATGGACCTCCCACCCCCGGCGGAAGATCCCTGGCCGCAGGATTGAGGGGCGCGGGGCGTTGCGTTCAATCGCCCCGGCGTCAGACTGGTAGTCCATGGACCGCGTTACGCGCGCAAAGCTCGACTCGCTCGTCCACCTGCTCGCCTCGAGCGGTGGACGAGGCCTGGGCTCGGTGCAGGACGTGGCGCGCCGATTTCAGCTCGATCCGTTGCTCGTTCAGCGGGTGGCCGAGGAGCAGGGCGTGAGTCTCGAAGGGCGAGGGTTCGCGCCACCGGCCGACTCGCCGGACGGAACAGAGGCACCCGTAGACCCCAACCAGAGCACCCAAGTCATGTCGATCGCCGAGCTTCATCGGGAGTCTTGACGCCATGCGGGGATGGCACCGGGCCGATGCACCGGTGTATCGTCGCCCCCGATGCTGAATGTGACTTGGTCGTTGTGGCTGGCCTTCGCTGCGCCTGAGGCTCCCACCGATGGCGAGCCGCCGGCGGACACCGCCGAAGCCGCACCAGCCGACGAGACGCCCGCGGTCGATGCGCCCGCGGATGCCGCGGACGACCCATCCGTCGCCGAAGCCGAATCCGAGGCCGAACCCGAAGCCGAAGTGTCGGCGGAGCCGGAGCCGGAGCCGGAGCCGGAGCCCGAGCCGGAGCCCGAGCCGGAGCCCGAGCCCGAGCCCGAGCCCGTCTCCGATGCGCCGATCAGCTCGGTGATGGACAAGCTGGAGCCCACCGCGCCGCCGCCACTGGCTCCGAAGCATCGACTCGTCTACAAGAACCTCTTTGCGCTCCGCTACAACGCCTTGGGTCTCGTCAACGAGAACGCCATGGGCTGGGCGATGCGTCTGTACGACAAACGCGGGGCGCTGTGGGAGCCCGCGTACCTCGGGGCGAAGCTGCACACCTTCGTCTCACCCGCGTACAGCCGCGTCGGCCCGCAGGTCGAGTTCTCACCGCTGGCGATCCTCAACCTCTCGGCGACGTACGACTTCGTCGGGTACTACGGCACCTTCAACCAGATGCAGTCGTTCGGCACGCCCGCGGTCGACTACTCCGACACGCAGCTCGAGGTGAACGACGGCAACGGGGCCTCGTACGCGACCTACGGGAGCATGGTGACCCTCTCGGCGCTGCTGCAGGCGAAGGCGGGCCCCATCGCGGTCCGCGACAACGTCAAGGGCTACTACAACGACTTCAAGCTCCGCGACGGCGGCAAGGTCTTCTACGACCAGACGCTCGACATCCTCGTGCCCGACCAAGGCTGGGCCCTGACCAACGACCTGGACGTGCTGGTGCTGTTCAAGAACGGCCTCAAGCTCGGCGCGCGCTACACCGTCACCCAGGCGTTCTACCAGCAGAAGCACTTTCAAGAGGGCGAGCCGATGACGCAGCCCAACGGCCCGACCCACCGCGTCGGTCCTGCGGTCCTGTACACGTTCTTCGACAAGCCGTATCGACGCTTCAACAAGCCCACGCTCATCGTGCTGACCCAGTGGTGGGCGCGCCACCGTTATCGCACCGGCGCCGACGTATCCCCGGCCATTCCGGCGATCGTGCTCGGCTTCCTGTTCGAGGGCGATCTTCTTCCCGACCCCAAGCTGACGTGGGGCAAGAAGAAGTGACGGCGGCGTGGAAGCGCTGCAGCACGTGCAAGAAGGACATCGCCTTCGAGGCGACGTACTACCTCTGCAACGTCTCCACGTGCCGCAAGAAGCGGACCGGCTTCGTCTTCTGCTCGGTCGACTGCTGGGAGGCGCATCTGCCGATGATGCGTCACCGCGAGGCGTGGGCCGAAGAGGAGAAGGCGCCGACGCAAGCGCAGTGGGAGAAGGAGCAGGCAGATGGGGACAAGCCAAAGCGGCGCGTCGTCGCCGAGCCGAAGGACAAGCCCAAGCGGCGTGTCGTCGGAGCCAAGCCCACGCCCGTGCCCGACGGTCCACGTGAGGTGCTGATCATCGCCAGCCGACTCAAGCACTTCATCCGCGAGACGTGGGGCATGAACACCTCCGACGGCGTCCTCGAGCCGCTGTCCGAAGAGGTGCGTCGGCTTTGCGTCAAAGCGGTGGAGAAGGCCAAGGAAGACGGCCGCAAGACGGTGCTCGACCGCGACTTCTAGCAGTGGCAGCGCGATTGCGCAGCCGTTGCACGACTTGGGCAAGCGCCGTCGCCCCACTTGGGCAATGTGGACGTCGGGGGCTGAGACTGCCGGCCGTTTCCTGCTGGCATGGGCCTTGCTCTGTACGCGGGCGCCATGGACCCACTGCTCCAAAAACGCAACGGCTACTCCCTGCAAGATTGCGCCGAGATCATGAACCGGATGAGCGCGCTGAAGACGGAGCACGGAGAGCCCGGCTACCGCGCACCGTTTCAACAGTTCCTGCGATCGAAGGGGCTGACCGAGGACGTGTGGGCGCATGTCTACAACGACTGGCACCAAGTGATGGAGGCCGACCCGCAGCTGGGTGCCAAGTTCCACACATACATGGGGCAGGCCCGCCAGCGACAGTTGATGGCCAACCAGCCCGACGTCGGCGGCGACGCACTCGAGGGGGTGTCGCTCGAAGCCTACGCCAAGATCAGCGCCCAAAGCCAGACAGGTGCCGCAGTCGAAGGGTTGGTCGCCGGTGAGGGGCTGACGATGGACCAGTGGCAGCGGGGCCAGGCCGCCTGGGTGGCAAAGATGGGCACGTGCAGTCCTACGGACCCGATCATCATCCAGTTCGGTCAGCTCTACCAGAAGTGGTCGCCCAACCACGCGGCCATGATGGAGGCCTCCACCGCCGCCGCGTTGCAAGATGCTGCGGACAAGGGCGGACGCGGAGGCGGCATGAGCAAGGAGCTCACCCTCGACAACGCGCACGAGTTCTTCGATCACGCAGACGTTCGGGTCCGTGCTCGAGGCGTGCGGGAGATGATTCGCGTGTGGGAGCTGAGCTGGAACGACCGCGACGCCCGGATGCACCAGCTGACCACTCGCGCCTACGACGAGGCGATCCGCATCCTGACGCAGGGGGCTGGCGACGACCGCCCGGGCCTCATGGCGCTGCAGGGTCCGGCCGACGCGATGGACATTCACGCGTGGTCCAAGCTCGCCGACGATGAAGAGGCGCAGCAGGGGACGACCGACCTGGTCTTCGGGCCGCTCAAGGACCTGGCCGGCGAGAAGTTCATGACGCCGCAGCAAAACCAAGCGGCCATGGCCGCGCTGCAGGCCGCCCTCGGGCGCCTCCAGCCCAGGGCAGAGCGGGTCAACCAGGCCTTCGCCAACACGCGCGACGAACTCAAGCGCACGCAGCTCCGCTCGCTGGTCGACGACTATCGCGAGACGCTCAGCGACCTGCAGGAGGCACGCAGCGACTGGGACTACACCGGCCCAGAGAGCCTCGCTCAGGAGGTGGCCGCCGCCGCCGCGCCGAACGTGCCCTCGGTCGCGATTGCCACCCCCAGCGTCCCGACGAGCCAAGGCGGGCTGCTCTTCGTCCTCAAGCGCATCCCAATCCTCGGCAACATCCTGCGGCTGCTCGGGCTCTAGAGCGTCGAAATCCGGCTCGCCCTCGAACGAGCGCATGACCCTCGAGGACTCGTGGCAAGCCCGACACACGAGGGCGGAGGAGCGAACCCTCCGAGTCCGCGAGCGAGGGCGCCCCGCGCCCGAACTCGGAGGGCGAGCGAAGGGCGCGACGCCCCACCACCAAGGCTCCGGAGGCGGAGGAGCGAACCGCGGTTGCGGTTCGCGAGCGAGGGCGCCCCGCGCCCGAACTCGGAGGGCGAGCGAAGGGCGGCTTTGCCGGCCGGAGGGAGGGAACCGAGAGGTTCCCCAAAGTCACGGAATCACGTCGGCGTGGAACCACCACCAGTCCACGCCGCCGCGTCCATCGCGGAGCACGTAGAACAAGGTGGCCCGGTTGCCCGGCGGGACGTCGCCTTCTTCGTCCTGTTCGCCGCGGACCAGCGACCAGGCGTTGAGCGAGAGCGGGTCGTCACTGCCAGCGCTGAGCAAGACGCCCCAGGTGGTGAACCACGCGCCGCTGTACGACTCTTGCTCTTCGGTGAAGCCGTCTTCGGTCTGAATTGGGAACGTCTGCAGGTCGCCCTCGGGCGCCAGCGTCTCCAGGTCGAGCTGGTGGCCCGCGGCGACCTCGATGACCTCGCCGCGCATGGGCGAGAAGACGGCGACCTCCTCGCCTGACTCGTCGAGCTCGCGGACGACGAAGCTCTGAATGCGAGGGTGGGTGTCGGCCTCGGGCAGGGGGTCGGGAAGCGCGTCCGTGCCCTCGAGGTCGGGGATGCCAAACTGCGAGGCGAGGTCGATGAGGACCGTGTCGGGGCCGACCGAGGCGCGTTGGGCAGCGAACAGACACGACGCGTCGCTGCGGGTGCCCCCGGCGAGCAGCTGCTCCAAGCACCGGTCGGTGTCGCCTTCGCCGGGCAGGTGGGCAACCATCGTGATCTCGATGTCCCCGCCGAAGAGGTAGACGGGATCGAAGGGTACGACGAACTCGGGCTGCGACGCCGTCCCCTCGGTGAGCTCGCAGGGGCTGGGGAAGGTCGGAAGCTCCGCGTCCGGATCGCTGGGGTCGAGCGCCGTGAAGTCGACCGGTGGACACTCGGGCACGTCGGAGGGGGTCAGCGGCGCGAGGTTGGCCAAGCAGCTGCCGACGCCCTCGATCGGGGCCAGGTTGCACGCGATCCAGCGCGGCTCGAGTTCGCTGGCCACCTCGGGCAGGCCCAGCGGGCCCTCGACGTCGACGATGAACGGCACGACGCGCACGCGCTCGAAGGGGAGGGATTCGGCGCGTACCGGGTCGTCGCCCGCCGCAGCAGGGTCGTCGACCTCGACCCGTATCGCCAGCGGGCGCAGGCCCGCGATGCGCTCTTCGAGCGGCAGGCCCATGCCGCAGCCGACCATGCTGGACATGCTCGACATGGCGGCGGCGAGGGCGAGATGGGCGTGGCGAGGCATCAGAACTCGATCTTGGTGCCGATCGACGGGATGATCGGGAGGCTTGCGATCTGGGTGCGCTGGCTGAAGTCGTACGCGTAGTTCCAGAACTCGGTGTTCTGGGCGTTGTAGACGTTCTGCACGTCCAGATACAGGGTGAGGCTGGCGAGCTTCCAGATCCAGGCCTTGTCGACCCGAATGTCGAGCTGGTGGAAGGTGGGGAAGCGTTCGCTGTTGGTCGCGCCGTTGATCGGGATGTAGAAGCCGCCGGCGGCGTCGTACTGGCTGCCCACGATCGGGGTGTTGGGGTTGCCCGAGACCACCCGGAACCGAGCGCCGACGGTCCAGTTCTTGGGGAGCTTGTAGGACCCGATCAGTGTGAGGATGTGGGTCTGGTCGAGGTCGAAGACCCGGTACTGCTCCGAGGGCGTGTCGCGGCGGTCGCTGCGGCTGAGCGTGTAGGCGACCCAGCCGAAGAAGTTCGACGTCAGCTGCTTGCGCGCCAAGATCTCCAGGCCATACACGCGACCGACTCGCGCGTTGACGAAGTTCTCCGGTCCGATCGAGCCGTCGACGCGCGTGACGGTGTCGGCGGACTCGGTCACGTTGTCCCACAGGTAGTTGAAGAACGCCGTGGCATCGACCTCGATGCCGTAGTCGAACTCTTGGCTGACCCCGAGGCTGTTTTGCACCGCACGCTCGGGCCCGAGGCGAGGGTTGCCGAAGACCTCGCTGGACTCGACCGGTTGCGGCGCCTGGGAGTAGATGCCCGAGCCGCCCTTGATGGTGGTCCGGTCGGCGACCTGCCAGCCGAAGCGCAGCCGCGGGTCGAAGGTGGCGGTGTAGTAGGGCGCGCCGTAGTAGGCGACGCGGACGCCGGGGTAGAAGGTGAAGTCGTCCGAGACCCCGATCTCACCGGTGGTGTACAGCGCGGGGATGGCCGTGAAGTCGTTGATGTTGACGTCGAACGCCGCGGCACTCGAGCCGCCGTTGCTGTCGGGCAGCGGCGGGGCTTTGACGGCGACGTCGAAGAGGAACGACTGGAACTCGGTGCCGAAGCGGATGGCATGCCGCTTGGTCAGCTGCGCCCTGGCTTCGGCGCGGCCGTTGAAGTTGTGGACCGACAGGCCGAAGGAGAGCAGGTCCCCGATGCCCAGGTCGAAGAAGTCGTAGCGGTAGCTGGGCGTGATCAGGAACTCCCAGGGGCCCTGCCGCTTGGTGTACGCGATGTCGGCGCGGTGAAAGTACTGCGTCGTCTCGAACCGGTTGCGCTCGTCGGGTTCGACGTCGTTGGGGCTTGCCGCGACCAGCTTGGTGCGGTCGTCCGAGCCGAAGCCGCGGATGCTCAGGTTGCCGCCGCCGAGCGGATAGTCGAACAGGACCTGATAGTCGTAGTAGCGGGGCGCGACCGTGAGGTCGAGGCCGGCGTCGTCGGGGATGAAGACCGGCAGCAGGAAGTCGATGTAGCTGCGCCGACCCGACAGAGCGAACGAGCCCTTGCCGACTGGGCCCTCGAACAAGATGCCGGTGTCGAAGACGTCGGAGTCGATGTAGCCGTGATAGCCGTCGCGCCGGCCCTTGCGCGGCGTGACGTCGACGATGCCCCCGATCGCGTCGCCATAGCGGGAATCGTAGTTGCCGGGGATGAAGTCGATCCGCTCGATGATGTCGGAGTTGAAGACCGAGGTCAGGCCACCGAAGTGGAACAGCGTCGGAATCTCGTGGTAGCCGAGATAGACGGCCGAGTCGTTGGGGCCGGTGCCACGGATGGCCAGCAGGCCCGCGCCGAAGGGCGCTCGCGCCACGCCGGGAAAGTTCTGAATCGCCTTGAGCGCGTCGCCCTGCGTGCCGGGCAAGACGTTGATCTCGGCCGCGGTGATCGTGCGGCGCGCGACCTCTTCGCGGCGGTTCTCGACCTCGACGACGGTGCGAAACGGGTTGGTGGGTGACCGAGAGACGTAGTACTTGACCTCGATCTGCATGCCCTCGTAGACGGCCTCGACGAACTCTACGCGTTCGAAGCCGGGGGCGAGCACGATGACCTTGACCTTGCCGTCTTTGGTGCCGCGGACCTCGAACGCGCCTTCGTCATCGCTGAAGGACTGGGCCTGCCATGGCGGCGCCTCGGTGGCGGCGTAGTCCTTCTTCTCGATCTCGCCGAGCTCGGCGTCGGCGTCGGCGGGCACGACGACGATGGTGGCGCCCGAGATCGGCGTGCGTTGGCCCGCCTCGAGCACGACGCCGCGAATGCGGACGGGGCCCTCGGCTCGAGGTTCGCTCGGTGCCGCGTCGGCGGGCTCGGGCTCGGGGTCGAGGCTCGGCTCGGGTTCTGGCTCTGGCTCCGGCTCTGGCTCTGGCTCTGGCTCTGGCTCTGGCTCTGGCGGGGGAGGCGGCGCGAAGTCGATGCCGAGGCGCGTGACGATCTCGACGGGCTTCCCCTCGAGCGTGGCGGCCTTCCAGCGCAGCTTTCCGACGGCTTCGAGCGCGAGCGCGTCGAGGGTGGGGTGGATGCCGGTCTCGACCTCGAGGTTCTTCGGCACGCCGTCGGTGCCGATCGTCAGCTTGACCACGACCTGGCCCGCGGGCGGCTCGGGCTCGCTGGCGAGCGCGTCGGGGTACTCGACGGTGACGCTGTTGGTGAGCTCGGGCGGGACGAGGCCCTCGGGCTGCGCGGCGGCGAGCGCCACGGCCGTCGGCAGCGCGGAGGCGACGCTGGGGACGAGGCTCGAACTCGCGCTGAGTAGAGCCGCGGCGAGGAGGGCCCTGCGGTGGTAGCGGTGTCGCATCCGGGAGCGCGGGCCGACTATGGAACACGAACTTCGTTCTGTCGATTGAACCCGTGGTTTCGGGTGTTTGGCCGTGCTGTGGATCATGCGGAGGTGGCGCAGGTTGTCGTCGGTGAGAGCAGCGCGTACATAGCCGCCCATGGCTCGTCTCACCCGCTTGTCTTTCCTTCTTGCGTTGCCGGTGCTCGCGCTCGGCTGCCCCCTCGAAAACGAGAACGAAGACTCCGAAACCATGGCCGCCTCGGAGACGGGCGCGGGCTCGGATACGGCGTCCAGCACCGGGGAGACGTCGGCGAGCACCGATGATCCCACCGGCGACCCGACGGCCGATCCCACCAGCGAGACCTCGCCGACCTCCTCCGACCCGACGACCGACGACACCGCGACCGACACCTCCGACGAGACCGGTGGCGAGGGCGAGAACACCGACGAGCTGTGCTCGGACGGGCTCGACAACGACAACGACGGCTTCATCGACTGCGAAGACTTCGGCTGCACCGACTTCGAGAACGGCGTGACCGTCTGTCAGCCAGACGTGTGCCCGGAGCAAGGCCCCGAGGACAACCCGGACGCCTGCTCCGACGGCTGCGACAACGACGCGGACGGTTTCGCCGACTGCGACGACTTCGACTGCGACGGCCAGGGCGACTGCGGGGAGAACACCCCCGAGGAGTGCATGGACGGCATGGACAACGACGGCAACACGTTCACCGACTGCGAAGACTTCGGCTGCAACGACGCGCCGAACTGCGAGAACGGCGACGAGCAGTGCGGCGACGGCCTCGACAACGACAACGACGGCCGCACCGACTGCCAAGACGGCGGCTGCGCGCTCGCGTCCAACTGCGAGACCGGCGACGAGCTGTGCTCGGACGGCTTGGACAATGACGACGACGGCTTCACCGACTGCGAAGACTTCGGCTGCCAGGGCGACGACATCACCGTCTGCGCCGACTGATCCTCGTCCGTCTCAGGGGTCTCGAGCCGCTCGCTCCAGTTCCTCCAGCCGAGCCCGCGTTGCGTCGCTGCCTTCGATGGCCGCGCAATGGCGGGCTCGAGCGCGTTCGAGGGTGGACTCCGCCTCGGTGAGGGTCTGCTGGGCTCGGCGAGCAGCCTCCGCAGCGGCGTGCGCGGACGCTTCGGCGGCCCGAAGCACACTCGTCGCATCGTCGAGCTCGCGGCTCGCTCGGGTGTGTTCGAGCTCGGCCGCGGCGCGACGGGCTGCGGCCTCCCGGAAGGCGGGCGGGGCGGAGCTGGGCTCGGGCGCGAACTGACGGACCTGACCAAACCCCGGCGGCGAGAGGTCGGTCTCCAGCCGACCGATTCGTGCGTGCGCCCCGAAGCTCCCCCCGGCGGCGCTCGCCTCGAGGCTCTGGCTGATCTTGCGAAGCGTCGCCACCGAGGCGCTGTGTCCGGCCGCGCGCAGGACCTGGGCGGCGGCCTCGCGGAGCCGGTCGATCGCGGCGCGTCGAGCGTCATTGGCAGGTTGGCCCGCAATCGAGGCGCCGCTGCGCTGAAGCTCGGCCAGCTCCGCGCCAGCGGCGTGCAGGGCGTCGTACGCCTCGCGGTGCGACCACCACAGCTGGTTGACCGCCCAGGCGGAGACGCTCGGCTTTCGCAACGCCCGCACGCGCTGCGCCGCGGAGGACTTGCCGGCCGCGGCCAGGCGAGCCGCGAGGGCGTTGCGGGCCTCGACGAAGGCCTCCCGCGGTCCTCGGAACAGGTCGTCGATCGCATCGTCGTCCGGATCGGAAGTCACGTCGGTGGTTGCAGCATACGCCCCCAACGCTGCTATGGTCTGCAGTCGTGAAAGCGGCGCCAAGGCGCGCCGTTGGGACTACTCCATGACGTCTCCTCGACCCCATCAACCCCCGCTGTGGCGCACGCTCGCCCTCGGTGCAGGCGCGGCCGCGGCCGTCGGGTTGATCCTCGTGTGGTTGCTCCACGAGGCCCCCGACGCCCAGCCGGCTCCCGAGGGCATGGTCCTCGACGAAGACGGCGAGCTCGTCGACGCGCGCGTCCGGTTCGAGGCCGACCTCGACGCCCGCCGCCGCGCCGCGATTCCTCGCACCAGCGCTTCGCAGATCCTCGGCATGCTGGAGGGGCCCGGTCCTGGCGCCGCCCCGGTCTCGGATATCCAGGCGGCGCGCGACGGCTTCTCGGCGATCGTCGCGGAGATCGAGGTCGCGGCCGAACGTCCTCGCGCGCTCAAACAGCGGGAGTGGCGCGCGTACTACCGCGCGGCGAACGACGCGTTCTCGGCTCTGTCGTCCCAGCTCGACGGCAAGGATCCGAAGCAGGCCAAAGAGCTCGAAGAGGCCCACAAAGAGCTGGTCAACGCGCTGGCGATCGTCCGGGTCCGCGGCGGCAAGTTCAAAATCCGCTGACGGGCTATCCTTCGCCCGTGCATCGTCGCGAGACCATCGTCGGGCTGGGAGCGCTGCTCGCCTCGGCGTGTGCGAACAACGCCAACCACGACAAGGACGAGTTCGCCGGCCTGGGGCGCGTCGCGAGCTCTTCGGACCCGCCACCGGGCGTCTATCGGCCGATTGCGCAGGGGGACATCGCCGCGGTGCAGGAGCGTGGCGTCATGCTCTTCGGCCTGCAACGCGCGCTGCGGCTGGGGTTCGAAGAGGGCGCGCAGTCGGTCGGTACAGCGCAAGGCGACATCATCTTGCCGCTGACCGACGTCGATCCCGGCGGACGATCGGCGCAGGTGCTCTTCGTCAAGTGGGGCCGGGACCACGTGGGCGTCGACGGCAGCCTGCACCCCAAGTATGCCCAGCGCTGGCTGTTGGTGTCGCTGATGCTCGAGCCCGAGCGCGTCCTCGACCGCGAGCTGCTCGCCGGCGACGTGGGGGAGGACACGGTCGAGTTTCACCGGGCCGCAGCCATGCTCGCGGCCGCCAAGGCGCTGCAGTCTCGGGCGCCCGGGGCCGCGTTTCACCTCTTCACCGTACCCGAGCTTCACCAGACCGACAGCCGCCGCGTCCCCACGATCATCGCGACGCGGGTCTACGCCATGGGCACCAGCGAGGATGGGCCGGACTTCGAGGTGCTCGTCGATGCGGCGAAGAAGTCGCAGATCCCCGACGTCCTCTCGGTCACGCAGGTCCACGCCGGCGGTGCCGTGACGCAGGACGGGGTCACAGTGGCGAGTGCACAGCCGGCTCCAGCCACCGTCGTGCGCGCGATGGCGGCAGGCTCGGGGCCGGTGGCGGTCCAGTCATCCTCGGGGGCGTGGCTGGTCGATCCGCGGACCGGCCGCATCTCCCGGCCCTGAAACGGGGCTCGCAGGGACGTCGCAGGGTGACGCGGGGAGCCTCGGTGGGCTAACGTCATGGCTCTGGAGACCGACGAACCACGCCTTGCCGGACCGGAGTCGTCGGCCGACGTCCCGCCGGGGACCGACATCGAGTTCGGCAAGACGTTTCGCGTCGTCGAGAAGCTCGGCGAGGGCGGCATGGGCAAGGTCTTCAAGGCTTTCGACCCGTTCATGAATCGCTACGTCGCGCTCAAGGTGATGAAGCAGGACGTGCCCGAAAGCGAGCAGCGGCGCTTCCGTCTCGAGGCGCGCCTTTGCGGGAGCTTCACCCACCCCAACCTCGTGCGCGTGCTCGACGTGGGCACCATGAAAGAACGCGGGCTGTACTGGTTCGCGATGGAGTTCCTCGAGGGCACCGACCTGCGTGGTGCGATGGTCCGCGGTCGGACCGTGCCGCTGCATGTCCTGTGCGAGATCTTTCGCCAGACCCTCGACGCGCTGCACTACGTGCACCTGCGCCGCATCGTGCATCGCGACATCAAGCCCGCGAACATCTTCGTCTGCCGCGACGCCCACGATCCGCAGTTCCGCCCCGTGAAGGTCCTCGACTTCGGTGTCGCGCGCGACCTCAAGGACGAGAAGCCCGAAGAAGGCGGCTGGATCCTGGGCGACCCGCGCTACATGCCCCCCGAGCAGACCAAGCCCAACCTCGCGCTCGACCATCGTGCCGACCTCTACGCGCTGGGCATGACGTTCTACGAGGCGATTACCGGACACCACCCGTTCGAGGACCTCGTCGGTCAGCACCCCAAGCTCCTCCTCGCGGCGCAGCGCGAGCGTGCGCCGGCGCCCCCGAGCACCCACATGGGAAGCGACGTGCCGCAGCAGACCGCGGACATCGTCGACGCGTTCTTTGCTCAGGCGTCCGCAAAGGACAGGGCGCACCGCTTTCACGACGCGCGCGCCATGCAGCACGCGATGACGGTGCTGCTACAGCACGCCTAACCTCCAGCCAGTTGCAGCCAGTTGCAGCCAGTTCCAGGCGGGCCGAGCCTCAGTCGAGCCAGTCGCGCGGAATCGTGGCGCCGGACATGCTGTCTCCGGGGCCCAGGCCGCCGAGCGTGTCGGCGCCGACGCGGCGGGTCGCGATGCCTGCGAAGGTCTGTAGGCTGCTCGCGCTGCGGGGGAGGCGATGGCGGTCGAGCAGGCTCGACATGTTGCCGCCCATCATCCACGCGGCGTCGGAGTGCGCCAGCGTCCGCACGACGAGCTGCTGGGTGCTGTCGAGATCGTCGAAGTCGGCGCGGGCGGGCTCGGAGGTGTCGAAGGCGAGACCGAGTAGGGTCTCGGCGATTGCCAGCGCGCTGCTCGGGTCGGAGCCGGCGAGCATCTTGGCCAACGCTGGCACCGCGCGAGCGCCCTTGTCGGGGCCCACGGCGAGCAGGGCTCTGGCCGTGGCGGCGGGCGTGTTTTCTTCGGCCCAGGGGGACTCCGCGTGCAGAGGCTCGATCGACGAAGGGTCCTTGAGGGCGAACACGAGGGCTTCGACCACGGCGTCGTCGACGTCGTCTGCGGCGAGGAATGCGAGGGAGCGCGCCGCGGCCCACCGCACGTAGGGCGCGTTGTCGTGCTCGACCAGGTCGAGCAAGCGCACGCGGGTCAGGGGTTCGTCGCCGAGGGTGCCGAGCGCCTCGGCCACGCTCGCGCGCACGACCGGGACCGACTCACTCGCGAGGCGACCGCTGAGGACGGCGATGGTCGTCGGCGCGTCGTCCCGCAGCCCGCCGAGCAGGAACGCGGCCGACGCACGGGTGGCCGGATCGTCGTGCGAGAGCAAGCGCTGGTACGTGGGCAGCCCCTTGCGCACCGCTCGC
The DNA here is from genome assembly GCA_024742475.1 of bacterium. Taxonomy (GTDB): domain Bacteria; phylum Myxococcota_A; class Polyangia; order Nannocystales; family Nannocystaceae; genus CAJXVA01. The sequence goes on from JANSYI010000043.1 coordinate 22,546, forward strand.
TTCGCGCCGTCGACCCAGGATTGGTCCTGGGCGATCTTCGCGGCGAACTCCGCCGTGTCCCGCTCTTCGTCGTAGATGCCGTGGAGCTGGTGCACTTCGTGGTGCGAGGCCCCGTTGGCCAGCGCGCTCAAGTAGATGAGCAGCCACGGGCGGTCGACGTACTCGGCGTGTTCGAGGATTTCGACCAAGAACGGGATGGCGTGGGGGGTCGCCTCGTACACCGTGCCGTGCGACCACAGCGTTCCGTACAGGTCGTACTGCGCCTTGGCCCGCCGCTCGTCGTCGTCCGACGCGAGGTCGCGAACGAGGTCCGGGACGTCGTCCGCCGGACCCAGGGCGTGACGCAGCTTCGCCCACGGGACGTCATCGAGGCCTTCGAGCATCGCCCCACACCTTATTCCAAGCGGGGGCCCGCGCGGCAGTTTCGACGATGCATCCGCGTGATGATGGAAGTCACGGCCTTGGCGCGTCGATCCGTGCGTCGCCGTGTCGGGCCGGACCCGGCGCTGCGCAGCAGGCGCGGCCCCTCTCCATCACGCTGGCTGGCGTAGGCGCCAATGAAAAGGGGCCGGCCCTTGCGAGCCGGCCCCCTGGTGGAGGCGAGGGGGATCGAACCCCTGACCTACGCGCTGCCAGCGCGTCGCTCTCCCAGCTGAGCTACGCCCCCGTGGAGAACTTTCCCGCCCATCGGCGGGGCGCTTGAACTACACCGGGTCGCTCAGAGCGTCAACCCGAAATCGACCGCGCCGAGGAAAAACCGCGTGGGGCGCCGGGGCGGGCAGGGCGTAAGGGTCGCTCGGTCTGCCGTTCTTGCTCCACGCGTGGACCCCGGGCCATGATCCGGCCCCGCGAGTCCGGCTCTCGGCCGCGTACGCCCAACGTTCACCCATGGATTTTGCCGAACTCTTCCAGCAGGGCGGAGCCCTCATGTGGGCCATCCTCGCCGCGTCGATCGTCGGCGCTGCGGTGTTCATGGAGCGGCTGTGGTCGCTGCAGCGCTCTCGCGTGCTCCCGCGCGACTTCGTCGATCGAGTGCGCGCACTGGTCGGGCGCCGAAAGACCTCCGAGGCCCAGGTCCTCTGCGAGGAGAACAAGTCGAGCATCGCGGCCGTGATGGCGGCGGCGATCCGGACCCACGACTACGGAAAGACGCGGGCCGAGATCAAAGAGGCGGTCGAGGAGGTGGGCAACCGCGAGATCGCCCACATGGACCGCAACGTCGAGATCATCGGCACCGTCGCCCAGGCCTCGCCGCTGATGGGCCTGCTCGGCACCGTCATCGGCATGATCTTCGTCTTTCAAGACTTCGTGCAGTCCTATCAAGAGGGCACGGTCGGTCCCGACTCGTTCGCCGAGGGCATCTGGCAGGCGCTCATCACCACCGCGTTCGGCCTGACCGTCGCGATCCCGATGCTGGTCGCCTACAAGTACCTCCAAGGTCGCAACGATCGCCTCATCGTCGACATGGAGGAGGACGCCATGGGGCTGGTCGACCTCCTCGAGGACGCCGCCCGGCGCGATGGCTCGAAGTCGAAGGACAAGAGCAGCGACGAGGACGAGGACGAGGAGGACGCGTGAGCTTCAGGGCGCGCGGACTTGCACGACGCCGTCGGCGACGGGACACGCTGGTCGACCTCACGCCGCTCATCGACATCGTCTTCCAGCTGCTGATCTTCTTCCTGCTCACCGCCACGTTCCAAGAGACCCCCTCGTTCAAGGTCAAGCTGCCCAAGGCCAAGAACACCGACGTCACCAAGGAGCCCAAGGCGGTCGTCGTCACGCTCGGGTCGGATGGGACCTACTCCATCGAGGGCAAGACCGTCGATTCGGACGAGCTCGAGCTACGCCTGTGCCTCGCCGCGCAGGGGGAGAGCACCGGCGTGAGCATCAAGGCCGACGAGTCGACGCCGCATCGCTACGTGGTCGAGGTCATGGGCCTCGCCAAAGCGTGCGGGCTCGAAAAGCTGAACATCCTGCACGGTCGGTGAACCCCCGGTCGGCCGGCCGCGGTCCGAGGCACGCCGTGCCTGTCGATGAAGTTACGCCCTGAGCGCACGTGTACGCTTCGGTACCTGCCTAACCTCGTCTATAGTTCGCGTCGGACACTAAGTGGAACGCGGAAACGGAGTGTCGTGCGCATGAAGAGCCTCGTCATCGCCAGTCAGAAAGGGGGCGTGGGGAAGACGACGTTGTCGCTCAACCTCTCGTTCGCCTTCGCAAAAGCCGGGTATCGGACCGTACTCATCGACACCGATCCTCAGGGCGCGATCGGCTTGTCGCTGTCCAAGTCGCTCTCGGCGCGCCTGGGCCTCGCGGACTGCGTCGCCGGCGAGACCACCGCCGAGGACGCGCTGGTCTCGACCAGGGTCGAGGGGTTCTCGATCCTCCCCGTCGGTACGGTCAGCCCGATCGAGACGCAGGGCTTCAGCAGCGCCGTCGCCGATGGGACGCGCCTGCGCTCGGTGCTCGACTCGCTGGCGTCGCGCTTCGACCTGGCCGTTGTGGATACCCCTTGCGGATTCGGCGGAATCACTGCCGGCGCGCTGCGGGCGTGTACCCACGCCGTGTCTCCGATTCAAGCCGAGCCGATCGCGCTGCGCTCGGTGACGCAGCTGCTCGAGATGGTCAAGGCGCTCGCCGCCGAGGGCGACGCCGCCCGCGTTGCGGGGTTCGTCTTGAGCATGTTGCAGACGACGGACGAAGCGTCTTTGCAGGTCGCGCGGGACGTCTGGGAGATGTTCCCTCGAGACCTGCTCTTCGACGTCAGCGTGCCTCGCGATGGCGTCTTCCTCGAGGCGACCGCGGCGGGCGTGCCCGTGGGGCTGCTGCGCCGCCCAGCGCCGCCGGTCAGCCACGTCTTCGACTTGATCGCGTCCGAGTTGGCGCGCCGCTTGGAACTCAACTCCGCAAGGTTGTCCGATGGCCCACAATCTCTCTTGGATTGATCCCGAAGATCTGCGGGCGCTCGTCTTGGAGACGGCGTATCGCCGCCCGAGCGCCGAGCTGCCTCGAGCACCTGCGCCCTCGTCTGGCGGCTTCGTGGACGCCCCCGCCTCGCCCCCCAAGACGCAGCAGGTCCCCGTCGCGCAGCCGCAGCGGCCGAGCCCGTCGGTCCGACGCGCCTCGAGGCCCTCGTTGCCCAACCCCGACGCGCCCACACTCCCGGCGGCGCCGCCGGTGCGCGCCTCGGTCGTCGAGCCGTTCTCCCCGCGACCCGGCGACGGCCTCGAAGCTCGCCTCGAGCAGCTGATGGCCTGGGCGTGCAACATCACCGGGCTCGCTCGAGGCTTCGTCGCCGACGAAGAAGGCTTGCTCGTGGCGAGCCTGAACGCGGGCGCCAACGCCGTGGACGATGCTGCGTCGATCGTGGACATGTGCGCGCGCTCGGTCCCGGCGGACGTGGGCCGAGCCGACGCGGGCAGAGTCACCATGACGGCCAGCGAACGAACTCACGTCGTGGCGTGGGACCTGACTCGCCACGGCAAGACGTACCTCGCGCTTTCGGGGACGGTCGAGCCGACGCCCGAAGCCCTCTCTACCCTTTCTCGCGCGCTTCGTGACGCGCTTCGTTAACGGATACGACTCATGACGAACCCTGACTTCGCCGCGCTCGTTCGAGGGATCGAACCTCTGCGCGCCTGTTTCATCGTCGAAGCCGCCAGCGGGGCGCTGCACCGCGAGTTTACGCGCGGCCCGATGCCGGTCGAGCCTGCCGCGGTCGCTCGTGCCGTGGCCGGCCTCGCCCGCGCACAGACCGACATCGTCGGGCTGGCCGAGCCCGCGACGCTTTGCACGCTCGAGTGGCCGAGCGTCCGGGTCATCGTCCGGTCGGTCTCCGCCTCGGCGCTGGTGATCTTCTTCTTCGAGGCAGACACCAAGCTTGGCGTCGCCCGGATGCACATCACCAACATCGTCGACGAGCTCGACGCGTTGCTGCCCAGTACGCGCCCGCAGACCATGCGCGCGATGCCGTCGGTCGCGGCCCCGGCCGACGTCGAGCCCTCCCCGGCGCCCGAACCCGAACCCGAGCCCGCGCCCGAGCCGGCACCGGCCACGAGCCCATCCACGGACCCGAGCTCCTCCCGCGGCCAGCGGCTGCTCGCCTACCTCGACGAAAACGCACCCGACACCCACGCTGCCCTGCTACGCGTGTCCCTTCAAACCGGCCTCCCGCTCTCCTTGCTCAAGTCTCCCGAGAAGCTCTCCGGTGACGAGTTCGAGCAGGTGACCGCATCGGTTCGCCGCATCTTGGGTGTCGAGCAGCTGCCGCTCTAAGGGGAGGAACGAGACCGATGAACTTCGATATCGATGCTGCGCGTCTGCACCTCGCAGAGCACGAAATGGACTTCCTGGCCGGGAGTCCCGTGGTCGCCCACTGCCACCACTTCAACCTCTTTTGGGACCAGACCATGGACGACGCCCTCGGCGAAGAGGCCGGCCGACGGGTGCGGACGGTCGCGGCCCACAAGTCGTCCTACCGCCTCCTTCAAAGCCTCGCCGACGAGGTGGGCGCCACCACACCCGTGGAGCGCTTGCGTCTGGCCGGCGGTGTCTTCTCGGCGATGGGCCACGGCAAGCTGCACCTGGCCGTCGGCCGCAACGGGGGGCTCGTTCGTGGCGAGCAGCTGCACTACGGATTCGGGTGGCGCGAGAAGTACGGCGGCACGCTCACCCGGAGCGCGCCCGCCGATGCGTTCGCGACTGGATTCAGCGCCGCGGCGACCGAGGTGGCCTATGGCCTCGACCCGGGATCGCTCGCCGGCAACGAGGAGCGGTGCATCGTCGACGGGAGTGCTGGTTGCAACATTCGGGTGTCCGCCAATGGGGCCGAGCCGTTGCTCCCGCTGGGGGTCGATCCCCAATCCGCGCGGGACGTGCTCCCGCCGCCCTTCGACGGGCTCTACGAAGATCAGATCGGGCCCGTCGTCTCGGGCTTGCGCGACTTCCTCTCGGGGGTGGCGGGCGACGAGCGGGGGGTCATCGAGGCGTTCGGCGTGCTCGTGACCGCACACCTCGCCGATTACTACAACCACGCGGCCAACGACGTGCTCGAGATCATCGCGCGGGACAAGCCGCACGGCGTCGAGGCCTTTCGCGGCCTCTTGCTCGAAGCGGGCCAATCCTGCGCCTTCCACACCTTCGGCGGCGTGCTCGCATCGCCGGAGTGGGAGGGCATGGTCGGCGCGCCCACGGGGGACCCCCTCGAGGTCGTCATCGGTTGCGTCTCGCTCGCGCGGGCGTTCGGCTTCGGGCGGTGGGCGATCGAGGAGTTCGAGCCCGGCAAGCGTCTGGTGATGACGAGCCCGGGCACCTACGAGTCCCTGTTCTCGCGGCTGATCTCCGCCGACGCTGCGCAAGGCCCCGGCGGCATCTTCGTCGGCGCGGGCATCGGCATCATGCAGCTGGCGCACGACGTGACGTGGGTGCCACGCCCGTCCATCGATGGGGCGCTCTATCTCGAGCTCGCGCGAACGAATCCTTGGCATGTCGAGCAGGACAGCTCGTTCGCGGGTGGGGACGTCCTCGATCGCATCGTGGTGACGCGGCGATGATGAGCATGCTCAGCCCACGCTTCGCGCGAGACGTTGGCTGCCGAGCCGATCTGATGTGGCGCTGTGACCTCGAGGACCCCTCGCGCAGCTCGGCATTCGTCGATACTGCGACGACCGACGAGTTCGTCGCGGTCCCCGAAGCCACGCGCATGGGCGTCGCGGTGTTCGAGGAACCCGTCTCGGGGCACCGCGTGGTCGTCGTGTTGCGCACCGGGCGAGTCCAGGTGCGGCTCGACGCGCTGACGCCCGCGGACACGCGGGCCCGCGAGGCCCAGCGGGTGTTCGAGCGGCTTCAATCCGTGGAGGCGCCATGAGCTCCCGCGTGTTGCTCGTGGACTCCGACCTGGCGCTGCTCCGCACGATGCGGAGCGCGGCGGTCGCCGAAGGCGGCACCATCGAGTTGCTCACGGCGCAGACGTGGGAAGAAGCGTTCGAGCTGCTCACGATCGCCGAGCCGGCCCTGGTCGTCGGCGCGGTCGATCGCACCACGTCGCCCGAGCTCGCGTCGCTGTGCCAGCTGCAGCGTCGAGGTCTGGCCGTGGCGGCGTTTGGCCCCGATGTCCCCGAACTCGTGCGGGTCGCCGCATCGGCGGGCGTGAGCGAGTACATCTGCAAGCCGATCAGCACCGCTGCGTTCTTCGTGCGGGTGCAGCGGTTGATCCGCGCCGCCTCCGCGTCGTCGAAGGCGGGCCTCAAGGGGTTCGCGCTGGCCGACCTGCTGCAGCTCGTGTCGATGTCGAAGCAGAGCATGACCTTGCGCGTGCGCTCGGGGGAGCAGTCCGCCGAGCTCGTCGTTGCCGACGGCACGTTGGTGCACGCCGAGACGGGTGATGCTCGAGGTCTCGACGCCGCGGTGACCGTGCTCGACTGGGCCGACGCCGAGGTCTCTTCGAGCCCCGACGTTCCGCCACGTGCGTCGTGGACCGCCGAGGTGCCGCTGATGGAGCTGCTCGTCAACGCCGCTCGGCTCCGCGACGAGCGGCAACGAGACGACGCGAACCGCCAGCTGGAGCGGCTCGTGTCTCGGGCGGTCGATCTGCCCGGGGTGTTCGCGGCCGCTTTGATCCACGTCGCGTCGCGGACCGAGGTGTACGGGTCGGGCAACGCCGGCGAGGGGCGTGCGTTCGCGCGCGAGCTCCTCCTCGACGCGCTCAGCGCGTGTGCGGAACAGCCCGAGGGCGAGCGACCCTCCGAAGTCCAGTTCTCCATGGGCCCCTGCGACGCAATGGCGTGCCCGATCGGCGACACCGGCATCGCGATGCTCGTGTGGTGCGACCCAGGGGAGCTGCGGTCCGGCACGCAGCTCGCGCTGCAGCGCGCACGGGAGCGGGACGCCGACGAGATGGCCCGCGCGTTCTCCACCATCGAGATCGAGCTCGGCGGCGGCGAAGACGGCACCCCCGAGGACGTCGAGTTCTAGCAGCCTGTGGTGCAGGCCAGCGGCCAGGGGCCGGCGCGGAGAGCCCCCCCTGCCAGAGCGCAGGGTGCCTGTCCAGTTTTTTGGTCGGGCGGGCGTGGGTGAGTAGCGTGGGGTCGCGAGTCGGCTGCGCCCGACACCCGTCCCATGCACTGGCTCAACCGCATCCTGCTCGCCGTGCTCGTCGCAGGCGTCATCGCCGTCGCGCCTCGGCAGTTCAAGGCCGCCTCCGACAACGACGACCTGACGCGGGTCCTCGAAGAGAAGGCGGCGCTGATCGAGACCAACGCCGCGCTGCAGTCGGATATCGAGCTGCTGCGCGCGGAGGTGTCGGCGCTCAAGGGAGATCGCGCGGAGGTCGCTCGCATCGCGCGCGAGGACCTGAACCTCGTCATGCCCGGCGAGGTCGTCTTCGAGGTCGACTACGAGCACTCCGGAGGTGACCGGTGAGCGCCCTGGCACGAAGCCTCTACGGCATGCGGCGCCAGGCGAGCGGCCGCTGGCCGGTGTTGGTGCTCCTGATCGTCTGGCCGATGCTGTGGACGGGCGCGCTCGATGGCACGGCGCTGTGGCAAGCGCGGCTTCCGCAGGTCTCCGCGGTGGCGCTCCTGACCGCCGCGCTCGTGTGGTCGGTGATGCGCGAGGTGTCCGGGGCACGGTCGAGCGCCGAGCGCTCGGGTGCAGCCGAGCTCGAGCTCGGGCTGCTGCTGGTCACCGGCGTCTTCGTGCTGCTCGCGGCGACCGGGGGCGCCCGGTCCTTCCTGTATCCGCTGGCCTACGCCGTCGTCTCGTTCCTGCTCGTCGTGCACCGCCACCGCGGTGTTGCGGCGGTGCTCTTGCTGGCCGCCGGGGCGCTCGAGCTCGCCCTGGGCTACAACGCCGGCTTCGAAGGGGCGTGGACGCTCACGGCCTACCACCTCACGTTCCTCGGGTTCTTCGCCGCAGGCAACATGCTGGTGCTCTCGACCCTCGTGCGGCGCCTGCGTCGGACCCACGCGACCGAGGTCGAGAACTCGCTCGCGCAGATGCGGCAGGAAGCTCGGGACTTCCGCTTGATCGGGTCGTCGCTGCCCCCGCAGAGCCGCTCCCGCTCGCGAGACGAAGAAGAGCTCCGCATGGCCCACGCGGCGGTCGAGGGCATTCACGAGCAGCTCTTTCACACGCTCGAGCTGCTGCGCACCTCGATGCGCTTGCGCTCGTGCGTGCTCCTTTGGTGCGAGCAAAGCGGCACCAGCAAGGTCAGCGCCCGCAACCCGCCCAAGCTGGTGGTCAAGGAGATGGCGACGCACAGCGAGTACGCGGTCGAGGATCGGGTGCTGGGTGGCCCTGGGCTTCTGACCTCCCTCATCGCCGACCCGAAGGAGGTCCGGCTGCGGGCGCTCAAGGGCAAGCGCTTGCCTCCGTACTATCAAGGACCCGAGCCGATCACCGACCTGTGCGCGCTCCCGCTGCTCGAAGGCGCGAGCTTGCGCGGCATCTTGTGTGCCGACCGGACGGGCGACGAACCGTTCACCGATGAGGAGTCGGCCGTGCTGCAGCGGGCTGCCGACCACATTCGCCGCGTCATCGAGCACGAGCGCGTGTTCGCGGCCGTGGAGCGCAGCAAGTACGAGCAAGAGCAGTTCTATCGAGCCTCCGAGATGCTCTCCGAGGCGCTCACGCTCGAGCAGGTCTACGAGAAGACCTTTGCCGCGGTGCGTGCGATCGCCAGCTATGACCTCGCGGTGGTCAGCGCCGTGGGTCCGGGCGGCGAGCACGAAGCGCTCGCGGTCGACGCGGATGCGCAGGACGCCGACTTCGCCGAGCTGGCCGCCTCACTGCGTGGTCACCGTTGGTCCGACGCCCGATCGCTGGTCTCGATGGCGGTGAAGAACCGCCACTACATGCCCGCCACCGGCGAGCTCGCCGACCCCGATGGGCCGCTGTTCGGCGCGGGCATGAAGCTGCCCAAGGCCAAGAGCATCATCGTGCTGCCGCTGTTGCGCGGAGAGCAGGTGCTCGGTGCGATCACCTTCGTGGCCCGTCGCCAGGCCGTCTTCCCCTCGGCCACGCGCGAGATGCTGCGCGTGATCGGCCAGCATGTGGCGGTGAGCCTGCAGAACGCGCGCATGTACCAGTCGATGGAGACGCGCGCGACGACCGACGGCCTCACGGGGCTGACCAACCACCGCGCGTTCCAGGAGCGGCTGGCGCAGATTCACGCGCTGGCCGAGCGCACCGGCCAGAAGTACTCCGTCATCCTGACCGACATCGATCACTTCAAGAGCATCAACGACACTTACGGCCACCCCGTGGGCGACCAGGTGCTCAAGCGCGTGGCGTCGATCTTCACCGGGCGAGCGCGCAAGGTGGACACCGTCGCCCGCTACGGCGGCGAGGAGTTCGTGCTGGTCTTGCCCGACACCGACGGCAAGGGGGCCGAGCAGCTGGCCAACAAGCTGCGGGAGGAGATCGGCGACCAGGTGATGACGAGCGAGCACGGCACGTTCAAGATCACGATCTCGATGGGGGTTGCCGAGTTCCCGCTCGATGGCAAGGACCGCCTGGGCTTGGTCGAGAAGGCCGACCAGGCGCTGTACTACTGCAAAGAACACGGCCGCAACTGCGTGCGCCGCTGGGCCGAAGGGGCCTGATACGATCCCCCGGTGTCTCCGCTCGCCGGCGCGATGGGGGCGGCGTTGGCCGTCGTTGCGGCTCGTCCGGTGCCCGCGCCCTCGGGTGCGGTGCAGGCGGCCGTGCTCCCTGAGGTCACGGCCGGCGAGGCGGGCGAGCTCTCGGCCACGATCCTCGAGACCCCCGTGCCCGGCGTCCCGATCGAGCTGCGCTTGGATGCGGGCGCGGTCCGGCTGACCGAGAACCGCCTGGGTTGGTCGAGCGTGGTCGACCCGCAGGCGCAACAACCTCGCCTTCGGACCCGGTTCGTCGCGCCCAGCGAGCCCGGCGAGTACGCGATTGATGGCGTGCTCCGCTACGTCACCTGTGCCGACGATGGACCGTGCCTGCCGCACGCGGCCGCGCTGTCGTGGACGCTGGTCGTCGTGGCGCCACCGCCCGCGCCCTAGCGCTTCGGCTCGCGAAGGAGACGCTCTCGGACGCGTTGGTATTGCCGACGCTTGTAGTTGGTGTGCGAGCTTTCGCCGGTCTCGTTGGCGTCGCGGCGGGCGAGGTCGACGACCTGAAACTCGGCGAGCACGAACACCACGTTGCCCTTGCCCTCGGGGAGCTCGTCGTAGAGCCCATCGACGCGCACGGGCAGGTCGGCGATGAAGTTGAGGATTTGGTAGCCGCGGCCGGAGAACTCGTTGGAGAGGCCTGCCGCGTCCATCGAGGGCAGGGCGGAGAAATCGCGGGCTCGGCCGACCTTCTTCTCGATCGACGTGGTGTCGACCAGGGTGTTGACGGTCTGACCGGGCACCATGAAGTTGAACGGGATGAAGCGCTGCAGCATGACGTGCAGCGTGGGGATGAGGTCTCGCGGACGATCGACGACGACGCGAAAACGCAGGCGATCGAACACCTGCGCGGCGCTGGACTCCTTCTTCACCAACAGCTTGGTGATCAGCGAGTCCTGCGTCTTGCGAGACCAGGCGAACTCCTTGACGGGGACGCCCGCCTGAACGAGCTCATCGAAGAGCGTGACGACGCTCTGCTCGACGTGCGCGAACAGCTCCGTGTCGGCGATCGGCAGGAGCAGCCGGAGCTCGCGCGCGTCGAGATGATAGATGATGTGCATCACCTTGAGCAGCGTGCAGGCCTCCCGGCGGTGCTTGCCGCGCTGTGAGGCCAGCAGGAACAGCGACTCGATGTTGGCTTCGATGGCGACCTCTTCGCGAAGCCTCAGCCCGAGCGTGTCTCGAATGTAGGCGACCGCGCGGGCGCGCACCGTCTGCACGCGCTCCCGGTCGGTGTCCCGTGAGGGGTCGACGCCGTTGACTCGCAGTAGCCGCTCGACGTCGGCCTCGTCCCGCAGGCCCAGGCGGTGCCAGTCGATGATCGAGTCGCCGCGGAGCAGCAACCGAATCTCGTGGACCTCCTGCAAGGAGAGCCGGGCGAGCGCGGACGCGAAGGGTTGCGTCTGTCCGGGGAGGAAGACGCGCGGCTCGGTCGCGGGTGGGGGGCGCTCAGCCATCGAGGCGGCGCGGGTGTACCACGCCTGTCTAGGTGACAGAGCGCCGCGTGAAGCGGAGCGTGCCGACGAGGAGTCCGACGGTGATGAGCGCGGCGCAGACGTTTCCGATGTAGATGGCAGTCATGGGCTTGAAGCGGGCCGGTGGCGAGGGCAGCGCCTATGTAGGTGCTGCGATGACAGGAGGTTACCTGTAGGATGTGTGATCTCGCCAAAAACCCGCGAGGAGCGAGGTGGCATCCCAACGACGCGAGCGGCTGGGTAGCACATTCCCACCGCCGCCAGGACGCGGGGCCGGTGAAACCTGCGCGTTCGACGAAAATGTGTCGTGCGGTACAGGCTCCGGCGGACTACCGTCAGGCCCGGTCATGAGCGACGAAGAAGACATCCGCGACAGCCGCAAGGATCGCAACCGATTCAGCCGGCTCGGCGATCAGCTCTCGGGCTTGCTCGACCCCGAGGCCGCGCTGCGTCGAGGCCACGGGCTGGTCACCGGCGTCACGGCGACGACGAAGAACGAGATCACCCGCATCGTCGGTGCCGAGGTCCGCAACTTTCTCGACAAGATGGACATCGCCGACCTCGCTCAGCAGATCGTTGCGGGCTTGCAGGTCGATGTGCAGATGACGGTCAAGTTTTCACGCGACGACGAGGGCAACACGCAGCCGGAGATCACCCGGAGCGAGGCTTCGGTGAGCACCTCGGAGGACGTCGACGAGGCTGGGGCACGCGACGACGACGTGCCGTCCGACGAGTCCGACCCGCCGACACCTTAGGCTTGGGCGGGCTCTTCAGCGCCGGAGTCGGGATCGGGGTCGCCGGGGCCTCCAGGGTCCTCGGGGTCCTGGTCCGGGCGACCCTCCATCCCGTTGGGATAGCCGGTCTCCTCGTCGGCCTTGTCGTTGTCGTCCTTCTTGTTCAGGCCGACCTTCTCGGCGACGAAGCGGCCGAGCTCGGCTCCGATCTTGTAGCCGAAGCCAGTGACGATGGCGCGTAGCAGCAGGGCAGGCATGGACCCCTCAACTCTGACACGGATGAGGGCTCGGGCCCGCATCCGTCGCAAAACGACGTGAGTGCTCGACCGCTGACGAAATGAACACGGGACACCCACCCACACTTTGTGCGTGTTTCTTGGACAAATCGTCAGGCTGAGAGATCTCTTCAGTGCGTCGAGACGATCTCGGCGCGTCTCGCCCACTTCGGTCGCGAGATCGCTCGGTACGCTTGACGTCGATCTCGTTTTTCAGTACACACGTTCAGTAGGAAGGCGCATCATGCGCGGCTCCACCTTGTCCAGTCCCTCGTCACCGCCCCACACCCCCGGAGATCGCCCTATGCGGCCCATGCTCACCGACCGCCAACGCCAAGCACTCGACTACATTACCGAGTGCCTCGATTTGCGCGGATACCCACCCACCCTTCGCGAGATCGGTGAACATATGGGCATCCGTTCAACCAACGGCGTCAACGACCACCTCAAGGCGCTCGAGCGCAAGGGCTACCTCATCCGTGAGGAGCTCAAGAGCCGCGCACTGCGGCCGGTCGACTACGACAACGGGCGCAACAGCGCCGCCAACAACGACTCGTTCGAGATCGAGATCATCGGTCGCGTCGCCGCCGGCGAGCCGATCCTCGCCGAGCAGAACGTCATCGACAAAGTCGTCGTCGATCGCCACTTCCTCGGTGCTGTCAAGCAGCGGGAGGTCTTCGGCCTCGTCGTCCGCGGCGAGTCGATGATCGAAGACGGCATCTTCGACGGGGACTACATCTTCGTGCGCAAGCAGAGCACCGCCGAGACCGGCGAGATCGTGGTCGTGATGGTCGAAGGCGAAGCGACGTGCAAGCGCTTCTTCCCCGAGGGAGACCGTGTCCGCCTGCAGCCCGCCAACGAGTCGATGTCGCCGATCTACGTGGACCGCGCCGAGTTCCGCGCGGTCGACATCCTCGGCAAGGTCGTCGGCGTCTACCGCCGCGTGCACTAGGGGTTGGTTTTAGGGGGGCCTTTCGGAAAGGCCCCCGCCGTTGCGGCCGGCGAAGCCGCCCTTCACTTCCCCCCAAACGGTCGTCATGTCGGGCTCCTGGGGTTGGTTTAGGGGGCCTTTCGAAAAGGCCCCCGCCGTTGCGGCCGGCGAAGCCGCCCTTCACTTCCCCCCAAACGGTCGCCCTGTCGGGCTCCGGGGGTTGGTTTAGGGGGGCCTTTCGAAAAGGCCCCCGCCGTTGCGGCCGGCGAAGCCGCCCTTCACTTCCCCCCAAACGGTCGCCCTGTCGGGCTCCTGGGGTTGGTTTAGGGGGGCCTTTCGAAAAGGCCCCCGCCGTTGCGGCCGGCGAAGCCGCCCTTCACTTCCCCCCAAACGGTCGCCCTGTCGGGCTCCTGCTCGCTTCGCTCGCCGCGATTGGGCGCCTTCTTGGGTTCGCTCGCCGTGCGCGGGCGCCTTCTTGGCTTCGGTCGCCCTGTCGGGCTCCTGCTCGCTTCGCTCGCCGCGATTGGGCGCTGGGGGTGGACGCGGGGCGTCCCGCCGAAACGGTCGCCCTGTCGGGCTCCTGCTCGCTTCGCTCGCCGCGCACGCAAGGCGGTGGTGATTCGAGTGGATTGACGGGGGACAACACCCGGTTCTGGGTTCATACAGGCGATGTGAGCGCGTGAGCGCGGGGCACGCCTCTTGAGAGTGGCGAGGTCGCCATGGTTGCGAGGGGGGAGACCCCCTGCGCGGGCATGGCGATTCGCTGTTTGGGGGGGGACGGGCGGGCTGTGGGCGCATCCGGTACATTGATTGGGTGCGTCGGCGCCACACTCCGCCGCTCGTGCTGGCGGCGTGTCTGCTGCTCTCGCTCGGGTTGAACGCGTCCGCGATCGTGGGCGTGAGCCACTGGTGGAATGGGCACGAGCGCACCGTGCCCGCGGACCGTTGGCAGGCGGCGCTGGAGAGGCTCTTCCCGAAGCTGAGGCCGGACGAGCCCGAGCCCATCGAAATCGCGCTGGAGAACGTCGAGCTTCCGCCCGAGCTCGAGCGGCTCGAGGAAAAAGACGAGCCCAAGCCCAAGCCCGAGGAGAAGGAGAAGCCCGAGCCGGAGATCGAGCTCGAGGAGCTCCCCGAGCTTCCGCCCGAGCCCGAGCCCGAACCCGAGAAGGAAGAAGAGCAAGAGGAGGAGAAGAAGGACGAGGACCCGCCCGACTTCGAACTCACCCAGATGAAGATGGTCGAGCAGCCCGACGCGCTCGACGAGGAGTCCGAGCCGCTCGACGCCGACTACCTCTCCAACATCAACAACAATACGCCCGAGAACACGCAGGCCAAGATCACCAACCTCGACAAAGACGCCGTCGACCCCAAGGCGTCGCAGATCGAGCCCAGCGACAAGAAGGACGAGGGCACCGCCAACGAGAAGGAAATCGCGCAGGACACGACCAAGGAGAGTCGGCTCGACAAGCAGGCGCCGCGCGAGAAGGTGTCTCCCCAGGACGAGCGCCGCTCGCAGAACGACCCCAACCCCAAGAGCCTGCTCGCCATGCGAGAGACCGAGCACCTCGACCACCAGCTCCCCCAAGAGGAGCACGAGGCGATGGTCGACGAGGCCGACGATGGGGTGATGCAAGCCGACCAGTCCAAGCAGTCCGCTCAAGACGCGCAGGAGCGTCAGGCGCGGGTCATCGCCAAGGACAAGTTCAACAAGTTCAAGCTGAGCCAAGACCAGCTCGAGGCGCTCTACGGCAAGGACAAGGTGGCCAAGCGAGACACCGAATCGGCCAAGGAGTCCAAGCAAGAGGGCGTGTGGGAGAAGCAGCGGGAGCGGTACCAGTCGCCGCTGGAGAACTTCGTGCCCGAGGTCCAGCCGGGCAACCAAACCGCCCTGCGCAGCCGCAAGCACCCCTTCGCGCGCTACATCGCCCGGATCCACCGCAAGATTCACGAGGCGTGGGCGTGGGGCTTCCTCGAGCAGCTCGACGGACGGGGGCGCAACCACCCGCTCAACGACTTCGACCTGTGGACGCGGGTCGAGATCGTGATCAACGCCGACGGCACCATCGACAAGGTCATCACCGTGCGCCACTCGGGCAAGACCGCCTTCGATGCGGCGGCACGCGAGATCATCTTCGCCGCCGGTCCCTTTCCCGACCCTCCCGATTCGATCCGTAGCCCCAACGGCAAGGTCTACATGCACTGGGCGTTTCATCGCGACCAGCGGGCCTGCGGCACGTTCGGTGCGGACCCGTTCATCCTCGATGGCAGCGCTGGAGGCGGCGACCGACCCGACCCCAACCGCCGCGTGCGTGCGGGCAAGGAGAGCGCGCCGCGGAGGCTCAAGCGCAAGCCCAAGGCCAAGGGCCCCGAGGGCCCCGCCGCGCCGCCCCGCGCCGGGGGACACGACCACGACCACGACCACGACCATGACCACGAGGGAGGGGAGGGAGAGGCTCAGCCGGCCCCGACGCCGCGCCCGAGCCTCTCCCCCGACCCCGACACGATGGTCAACGACCCCGCGGCGCAGAAGCACGCCAACGCGTGGCTCTCGTACTTTCACAAGAAGGCGGTCGACCGCGTCGTCGCCAAGTCTTCGCTGCCGTTCAAGTCCGGCGAGCAGGTCGTGGCCCGGACGCGCAACGAACTCCAGGCGATGCTGAGCAGCATGGTGGAGGAGGCCGAGGGCAAGAAGCCCAAGAAGCCCAAGCTCTTCACCGCCGCCGGGCTGCGCAAGGTCTTCGGATCCGTGCCCGCAGGGGTGAGCGAGGGCAGCGGCAGGGTGTACGCGCTCACGAAGGTCGGCGGCGACTTCTTGATCCTGGTGCTGGAGAAGAAGTTCGGCGCCTACAAGGTCGTCGGCATCGCGCGTTGAGTCGCTACTTGCGGCTGATCTGCACGCCGATGAGCTTGATCGGGTCGAACGGCCTGTTGTTGCGTGCGGGGTTCACCTTGACCTCGGTGATCTGCTTGACCACAGAGGGGTCGCACTTGCCGAACACCGCGTGCTTGCCGTCGAGGTGGGGTGTCTTCTTGACGGTCACGAAGAACTGCGACGTCCCCGTGTTCGGCTCCTCGCGGTTGGCCATCGACAGGGTGCCCGCCCACTTGTGCTTGAGCGTCTTGGGGTCGATCTCGTCGAGGATGACATAGCCCGCGCCGCCCGAGCCCGAACCCGAGCGGTCCCCGGTCTGCGCCATGAAGCCCTTCATGACGCGGTGCCAGACCAGGTCCGCATAGTAGGGCTCGCCTTGCTTCCAGCTGTCGCTCTTCTTGTCGTACCAAGGCCGGGTGCCGCGGGCGAGGCCGACGAAGTTGGCGACGGTGATCGGAGCCTCGTCCTCGAACAGCTCGCACTCGAAGGTGCCCATCGAGGTTTCGAGCGTGGCGGTGAGCGTGCCCTTGCTCGGGTCGGCCAGCGTCGCGTCGCCCTCGAACGCGTCCTGCAGGCTGAACTCGCCCTTCATGGGATCCCCTTGGGCCTCGGCGTACTCCTTGACCTCCTCGGGCGTCATGCCTCCGGGGGCAAGCTGACCCTTGCGGTATTTGAAGGTCTTGGGCGGCTCCTTCTTCGTCTCGGGCGCCTCGGCATCGTCGTCCCCGTCCTCGGCCTTGGCTTCGGCGTCCTCCTTGGGCGCGCTCTTCTCCTTGGGCTTGCTGTCGCAGGCGAGCAGCAGCAGGCAGACCGGGACGGCGAGGAAGGGACGCGCGCGCATGCGTTCGCCATACCGAGCCTCCCCAGCCGGCGTCAACCTCGGGTGATCGCGACCGTCTCGATGAGCGCGGGCTCACCGGCGAGCACCGCCTGCTCGAGCTTGCGCAGGGTCGCCTCTCCGTCGCACGAGCCGAGGATCGTGTGGTCCCCTGCGAGGTGCTTGGCCGGTGAGGTCGTGATGAAGAACTGTACCGAGCTCGTGTCGGGCTCGCCGACCCCGGCCATCGCCATGACGCCGGCCCGGCCAAAGTCGTCGCCGACGCCGATCTCGTCTTGCAGCAGGAAGCCCCCGTCGGCCAGCTTGCCGCGGCGGCCCGCCTGGACGAACTGCCCCTCGAGCGCGCGATGCCATGGGACGCCGTCGTAGTAGGGCGCCGTGGTCCAGGTCCCGTCTTCGCCGCGAAAGGGCCGCACCCCGCGAGCGAGCCCCACGAAGTTGGCCACAGCCAGCGGCGCGTGCCCGGGGTCGAGCGTGCAGGTGATGTCGCCAAGGTTCGTCTCGAGCGTCGCGCGAAGCGGGCCGGTCGGAGGGAGGCCGTCGACCGCCTGTGCGTACGGGAAGCGCCCCGCGTAGGGGTCGCCGAGCGTCTCGTTCGCGGTCTGAAGGTCGACGTCGGCCGGGGGCATCGGCCCGGGTTCTCCGGGAGCCAGCGGCGCGCAGCAGGCGAGGCCGACGAGACTGCACGTTGCGAAGCGACGCATTGGCCCGCACGCTACCGCGAGCGCTTGGCGGCTCATAGACCGCGCTCGCGTTTGCCGACGCGTGCGACCGACACTCGCTCTCTGGGCCGGGGAGGGCCGGGCTGCTACGGTTGGGCCGATGCGTGCTGTACGTCCACGTCTGCGTCCGCTGGCCATCGCCGTCTTGGCGCTGGGGTTGAGCTCGAACGCGTGCAAGGATCGAAGCGCGACCGGGGAGCTCGCCTCGCCCGATGATGCCGCCGAGTTCGAGAGCCAGTACCGCAAGGCCTTCGACGACGACTACACGCCGCAGGGCGTGAACCTGATGGGCCGCGCGCCCAACGACGTGCTCGACCAGCAGCTCTTCGCCGAGCGTCTGGGCTTTGCCGACGTGCTGATGAAAGTGCAGGTGCAGCAGGTCTTCGGCAAAGGTCGCTACCAGGGTCGCCAGGACCAATACGTGGCGGTGGCGCTCGGAGACGTCATCCTTGGTTCGCTTCCCGACGGGGTCGAGGAGGAGCAGCTGCTCGTGGTCAAGGGGGAGGACGAGCTGCCCGCGGATCTGAGCGGTGACACGCTCCTGCTCTTTCTCAAGTGGGCGCCCGGCGAGGTGCCCTCGTATCACCACCACCTCATGCCGGCCGACGAGGGCACCCTGGAGATGATCGAGGCGATGGTGAAACACGCGCAGGAGGTGGGGGTCCTCAACGCCGATGGGGAGGTCATCGAGGGCCGAAAGCGCCGGAAGAAGGGCCGCGGGGGCGACAATGGCGCGAAGCCCTCGGACGCGACCCTGCCCGACGACGATCCCCCCGCGTAGCGCGGCACCTGCGCCCATCCGGGGGGGCGGCGGCTGCAACCCACGCCCCGCGCGGCGGGGAAAATCTTCGCGACGAAGGCTTGACGTTCGCCGGAGCGCCGAGTACAAAGCGCGTCCGCTCGGGCGTGTAGCTCAGCTGGTTAGAGCGCTGCCCTGATAAGGCAGAGGTCGGAGGTTCAAGTCCTCCCACGCCCACCACTCCGAGCCCCATCTCCAGGCCACTCGCCCCTCGTTTGGGTGTAGGCTGGGGGCAACCCACGCGGGGGATTAGCTCAGCTGGGAGAGCGTCGGCTTTGCAAGCCGAAAGTCATCGGTTCGATCCCGATATCCTCCACTCCGAAGGCCTCGCAGAGAAATCTGCGGGGCCTTCGTCTTTGCCCGGGGGCATTCGGGGGGCGTTGATACCCTGACGGCCTCGTGCGGTGGGCTGGACTCTCGATGGTGCTGGTGCTCGGCGGATGCGTCGAGCGGCTCATCGAGGGGGAGCCGGGGGCCGGCGGGCAGTCGGAGGGCGCCGAGGCGACGGGGCGGGGCAGCACGTCCGAGGAGGGGTCCGAGGACACGGGCGTCGCGGAGCCCCCGGCCTCGCCGGTCGAGCAAGATCTCATCTACGTCAACAGCCCCGACACGCTTCTGACGTTCGACCCCCAGGCGCGGGTGCTGTCGCCGGTGGGGCCGTTCGTGCTCGAGGACGGGTCAGCCGCCTCGGTGACCGACATCGCCGTCGACCGCTTCGGCCTGCTGTATGCCGTCTCGGTCGGCACGCTGTACGTATGCGATCCCAACACGGTCGTCTGCACCCCGCAGGGGTCCTCGAGTGCGAACTCGGCGGGCTTTGCCGAGTTTGGTGCCCTCGCCGACGACCACGACGTGCTCGTGTTGGTTGAGGGGTCCTCCATCGTGCACGTGCACGTCCGCGAGGACGGCATCGAGACCGTCGTCGCCGGCAGCCTCGACGGGTACAGCAGCAGCGGCGACGTCATCGAGCTGTCCGGTCGAGACATGTTGCTCAGCAGCCCAAGCCCGGACGGCGGTGACGTCTTGGTCCCCTTCGACGCGCTCACCGGCGCGGTCGTCGGGCAGCCCGTCCCGATGCCGCCGCTGTCGTACGGACTCGCCCGTTTCCGCGGGGAAATCTGGGTGTTCACCGACCTCGGCGAGATCTTCGTGCACGACGGGGCCGAGACGATCGAGGTCGGCCGGGCAGATGTTCGTCTGTGGGGCGCGGCGGTGCATCCCAGCGCGCGTTGGAGCCCATGAGAAGCCCGATCGAGTGGGTGCGGCGCGACAGCCCGGCGGCCGCATGAACGGCTGCCCGGAATCTCCGTAGGGGGACGGATTGTGCACTTCATGTCCGATGGGAGGAAACCATCGGGATAGCCGTGCGTGGTTGAAAGGAAAACAAAACGAACATCTTTCCTGACGGATTCACTGCGGTCGGGAGATTGAGTTGTGAAACAGGAAGTGTTCGGGACCTGACTTCGCGCAAGCCGCGAGGCAGGTCGCCGGGTTTTGCCAGTCGTCGATGCGTGTTTTCAGCGTGGAGAGGTCGAAAAGAAGTATGTCGAAGAGTGCTCGTATAGCCATCCTGCGATCCCCCCTTTGGTGCTCCGTGCTCTTGCTCGGTGCCTGCGGAAGTGAGGCCGCGCAGGCCCCAGAGTCCGATCTGCTCTCTGCACCGCAGTCGCGGGCCGGGGTGCTCGGACCTGTCTGTGAGCCGGTCGAGCTCGACACGCGCCTTGCGATCTTCGAGACCAACCCCGAAGTGCTCGCGCCGTTCACGATGCGTCGAATCCTGCGTTGGGCCGCGCTCAATGCGGACTCCGTGCCCACGCCGACGCTCACCTACCAGCGTATGATCGATACCTACGCGACGGCCGAGGACGGCAAGTTTCCCTACGGCCAGCATTGCGACGACGAAGATCCGCATCCCGCGTTCACCAACCCCAGCGAGGAGCCCTGCGGGCTGCTGGGGTGTGACCAGCGGTTCTTCTGTGCGGCCAACGATACCCAGTGCTTTGCGTGCAACGCAGAGGGGACGGCCTGTCCCAACTCCGGGCTCCCCTCAGGCAGTCATGCAGTCTGCGCATTCGACGGGTCAGGAGAGATCTGTACATTCGAAGACAACGCCATCTCCGACTGCACTCCGGTCGTGGGCGACGAGTGCAACGAGGCAGGGTGTCCTCCGCAGGGCTGCGACGCCGTCCAGCTTTGCGACACGGAGTTCGAACTGTGCATCGTGTGCACGGCAGAGCTCGACGGGTGCGACGTCGTCGAAGGACAAACCGACGAGCCGGTCGAGCTCGTCTGCAACTCGACGGACGTCTGCCAGTTCGACGTCGCAACGGGCACGGTGTCCGGCTGTCAGCCCGACCCCGAGTGCGAGGAGGCGCAGTGCGGACCGCTGGGATGTGACCCACAGTTCGTGTGCTCGCCCTCCTTCGAGTTCTGCATCGTCTGCAATGAAGATGGAAGCGAGTGCGAGCTCGAGGGCCAGGAGATTCCATCACCCGCGACGGTCTGCAGCTTCAATACGGGTGAGGTCTGCACGTTCGTCGACGGTACGCTCACCGACTGCATGCCCGATAGCGAGGGGATTTGTGATGGATTCGGTGGAGGAGGAGGTGGAGGCTCCAGCGGGTCCAGCGGCGGCTTCGCCAGCGACACGTCCCCGGGCGGGTCCTTCGGCTCCGACACTGAAGGCAGCGCGGAGAGCGGTGGGTTCGGCAGCGGCGCGTTCATCGATCCCTCCGAGAGCGGGGGCACCGGTGGCGGGTTCTCCACGTCGGGCGGCTCGGGTAGCTCGGGCGGCTTCGGCGGTTCGAGTGGGTTCGGTAGCTCGGGCGGCTTCGGCGGTTCGAGCGGGTCCGGTGGCTTCGACGACGGCACCGACTTCGGCGCGATCAACGAGTATCCGCTGGAGTGCCCACGCGCCGAGGCTGGCCAGATCGACAACATCGACGAGTGGTTCCCGATTTCGATCAGCAACCGCTTCGACCTCGCGCCGGCCGATGGTGCGCACTGCGGGCAGCAGCGCATCGTGCTCGCGAACAACACGCAGGGCCGCATGTTCACGATCTTCGAAGCGCAGATCCCCAACCCGAACCCGGAGTGCGGACTCGAAGCGTGCCGCCCCGTGGTCGAGTTCTGGGCCAACATGAACGAGATCGAGGATCCGATCGTGCGCCGTTGGGAGCTGGTGCGGGCCTTCCTCATCGGCCACCCCGATCTCCTCAGCGAAGGGTTCGGGCCGTTCGTCGACGCCGACCTCTACGGCTTTGGCACCGGCCAGGTGCGCACGAACAACTTCGACGACTTCCCCTGGACGCTGCGGGAGTTCAAGATGGTCAAGCACAGCATCTTCGGCATCTTCTCCAAGGTCGGCATGGTGCAGGTTCCGGTCGCCGACAGCCCGGTTGGAGACCACTTCAACGATGCGCTCGACGCCCCTCGCGGTCCCGAATGCCGCGACAGCTTCCTCGTCGCCATGGAGGGGCTGCTCACCGACGAGCCCGATGCGATGAGCTTCCCGATCGCACCGCAGTGTCGCGCGGCCGAGAGCCGCGATGACTTCGTCTCCGACTTTGGCTTGCAGCTCGCCATCGGGACCGGCGAGTTCGAGGCACAGATCCAGACCCGACTCGACGAACTCGGCTCGAGCTTGAGCCCAGCGGACATCGCCAACCGGGCCCGGTTCGCGGGCGCCTGCATCGGCTGCCACCAGCAGAGCAACGGCGCCCAGCTCGGCAACGGCGTCACCGCGCCCTTCTCGGCGGGCTTCACCCACACCTTCGAGCTCGCGACCGAGCCCTGCGGTGACGACGGCCAGGAGTGCTTCCCCATCTCGAGTGCCCTCTCAGAGAGCTTTCTGCCGCACCGCGCCCAGGTGATGGAGGACTTCCTC
Source organism: bacterium (assembly GCA_024742475.1). Taxonomy (GTDB): domain Bacteria; phylum Myxococcota_A; class Polyangia; order Nannocystales; family Nannocystaceae; genus CAJXVA01. The sequence goes on from JANSYI010000043.1 coordinate 44,719, forward strand.
GCTGACACGCCCTGCCAGGGTCCGGTCTGCCAAGGCCCAGCCGCGCCGAGCCCGCTCGCGCCGCAGGACGTGCCGCAGGTCCTCCGTCCCAGCGGCGAGCTCGACGTCGACGCCATGATGATGCTCGAACGCCAGGGTCGTCGCATCGGAGCCAAGCGCACCATCGGCGGGCGCTCGACGCTCGCGACGCACTGAACCGGCTTGCGCCGCTTCGGGTCCGGACTGCTTTGGGTCCGGATCCGAATGTGGCTACCGTGGCTTGGCGCTCAGCAGCATCAGCCCGACGAAGGCGCACAGCAGGCCCGCGGCCTTGCGCGCGTCCATGGCCTCACCGAAGGCGAGCAGGCCCACCGGGAGCAGCAAGAGGGCGACGGCGGCGTTGCTGTAGAGCGCGGCGACGGAGATGTTCCAGCCCGCGCGGTAGGCCAACAGGAAGCCGAGCTCGAGGGCGATGATCGCCAGGCCGAGCACGGCGCTGGGCCAGCCGACCTTGGCGAACTGCTCGCCCACAGGGGCCTCGCCGCGAAAGAAGGGCAGGGCGATGGCGCAGGCGAGCAGCGCGGTGGCGTAGGTGGCGATGAGGGAGACGACGGGGTTGAGGTCGGGCCGGATCGATCGCTGCAGCAGGTGGTAGCCGATGTTGGCGAGGATCGTCAGGGCGATGGAGGCGACGTACAGCGTCATGGTGACTCTTCGAGGGCGCGCACGACCTCGTCGGCGAGCGCGAGGGCGCAGGTGAGGCCCGGGGACTCGATCCCGTACAAGAGCACGAGGCCGCCGAGCGCGTGGGTGGAGGGGCCGAGGATTGCGAAGTCGGCCATCGGCGCGCCGGGGGCCTGCAGCTTCACGCGGACGCCCGCGTAGTCGGGGGTGAGCGCCCCGTCGGGCAGGTCCGGCCAGTAGCGACGGACCGCGCCATAGAAGGCGCCCAGCCGAGCGGGGTCGACCTCGTAGTCGAGCGCGTCGACCCACTGCTGATCGGGGCCGAAGCGGGCCTGGCCGCCGAGGTCGAGGGTGAGGTGCACGCCCAGCGACGCGGTGTCGGGGGTGGGGTAGACGAGCGTCGAGCAGGGGCTGGGCCCGCGCAGCTTCGCGTAGCTGCCTTTGGCGAGGTAGAGCGTCGGCACGTGCAGCGGGTCGAGGTCCTCGAGCGTGCCGGCGAGGGCCGAAGACCCCGCGCCGGCGGCCACGATCACCTCCTGCGCCCGCAGGGGGCCTTGCGCGGTCTGAAGCGCGAAACCCTCGGAGGTGCGGCGGAGCGTTTGGGCGGCGGACTCGTAGGCCACCATCGCGCCGTCGGCTTCGGCGTCGGCGAGCAGCGCAAGCATCAGCCCGTGGCTGTCGACGATGCCCGTGTGTGGGGACCACAGCGCGCCGGCCGTGTGCAGCGCAGGCTCACGCCGTCGAACCTCGGACGCGCTCAGCCTCTCCAGCGGGCCGCCACCACTGGCCGCGGCGTTGTCGGCGATCGCCTCGAGCACGTCGCGCTCGTCGTCGTCGGTCGCGACGATCAGCTTGCCGATGCGTCGATGCGCCACGGCGCGGGCGGTGCAGTACGCGTACAGACGCGGCCTGCCGGCGTTGCACAGCCGCGCCTTGAGGCTGCCCGGCGGGTAGTACAGCCCCGCGTGAATCACCTCGGAGTTGCGGCTGCTGGCGTGCTGGCCGAAGGTGCGCTCCGCCTCGAGCACGAGCACCTCACGCCCGCCGCCGGCGAGGGCGCGCGCAATTGCGAGGCCGACGACGCCAGCCCCGACCACCACCGTCTGCACCGCGGGGTCCACCGCGACGATGGTGCCACGAGCCCCGCGGGGCTCGCTCACCGTTCGGCGAGTACGCGGCCCCAGGTGGTGAAGTCGGGGCTGCTGCCGCGCGACCACGTGGCGAGCCACCCGCCGGGCGTCCACGTGAGCGAGGCCGGGTAGGGTGGGGACTGCGTGTCGAGCTCCTCGGCCTCGCCCACCGCCACCACCGCGTCGCCCTCGACGGCGAGCCGCTGGAAGACCACGGCGTTGTTCAGGCCGGCGATGTTGCGGTGGAAGACCACGGCGAGCGCGCCCTGCTCGTTCATTGCGACGGTGGGGCTGTGCTCGAGCGAGCCCGGCGCGCCCAGGACCAGCGGCGTCCCCGTGCCGAGCGCGACGCCGATGTCGAGCGCGTTGCCCGAGCCGAGCGTGCCGGCGAGCAGCGGCGCACCGGGAGCATCGGGCCGGTCGAGGATGAAGCCGGCGGTGGCGGGCTGCCCGTCGAAGGCGGCGGCAGCCGCGGTGTCGGGATGCGCGAGCCAAACGGTGTCGGAGCTGACGCCGCTGCGGCCGTACGCCAGCCAGCCTCTGCTGCTGAACGCCGCGAGGTGGCTGACGGCCTCTTCGATCGGAGCGCCGAACGCCTCGGAGGTGGGCGCGCCCGAAGGGCTCAGGGCCTGGTCGAAGGCGACGAACGCTGGGCTTTCGGGGTGGGCGCGCAGCCCCGAGATCGCGAAGCCGTCTGCGGTGGGGGTGACCGAGGCGAGCGTGTGGTTTTGCGTGATGTCCACGCCTGCGACCTGGGTCGTCACCCGGAACTGGGCGTCGCTCGTGGGCTCGCCCGAGAGGTCGAGGACGCGGCCGTGAATCTGCAGGTTGCTGTCTCCGCCGAGGCCGTCGTCGCTGTTCCACACCACCATCACGCGCTCGCCCGAGACCGCGATCGACGCGTCGATGTCGTTGCCGGGGCTGGTGTTGACGACCTGCGGCGGCACGTCGACGTCGCTCTCGCACCGCAGGTGCATCACCGAGACGTCGAATAGGCTGCCGGCGGGCTCGGGGTGCACGAAGGAGAACCATGCCCCGGTGTCGTCGCCGGCCGCGTGTGGGTGGATGCGCGTGTTGGAGACGTCGGCGGCGATCTCGAACGCGTCACCGGGTACGAACCCATCGCACGGCGGCGTGCCGGTCGAGGTGTCACCGCCGCTCGACGTGTCGCCCGAGCTCGCCTCGGCCTCGCCGGTGCTGCTGCTGGTCCCCTCGGTCGTCTCGGACGACGTCTGGGAGGTGGTGGGGTCGCCGCTGGACGAAGAGCTCGTCACGGCGCCGGTGCTGCCCTCGTCGGTGTCGGAGGTCGGCGCGTCGTCGCACCCAGACAGGGCGAGGGCGCACAGAAGGCAGGTCCAGCGGGCATCCATCGCCGCTTCATAGAAGGGCACTGGGTGCCCGGTCTGCGACTATTCTCTCGCGACCCAGCGGTCGGTCTGCGGGTCGAGGTCGTCGGCCCGCACCGCCCGCGCGGCGAAGAACCGCATCGCGAGGACCGAGACGACGATGATGAGCAGCGGCGGCGCGTAGGCGACCACGGGCACGCCGTACAGGCCCAGCGCCCACGTGGTGTGTCCGCGTGCGACCGCGACGGGGACCGCGAAGAGGGACGCGTCGTACAGGCCATGAAGCAGCACGGCCAGCGCGAGCCCAAAGGCCATGCCGGGCCCCGACCCGTCGAAGCGGCGGCGGGCCGCAAAGTAGCCCATGATGGCGCCCCACGCCGCGTGCCCGGGGACGGCCAGGAGCGCGCGCGCGACGAACAGCGAGATGAACTCGGCGAGCGAGTGCGGGACGACGAGCAGGTAGACGACGTTTTCGACCAGGGCGAAGCCGAGCCCCGCGCGCGCGCCGTAGACGATGCCGTCCATGCGTTCGTCGAACTCGGGCCGACGCCACGCGATCAGCAGCATCGCGCCGAGCTTGGCCAGCTCCTCGGGAATCGCCGCGACCGCGAACGCGTCGTAGACGGCGGCCAGGTACGTCCCGGCGGGGGGTCCCAGCGGCTGCAGCAGCGCGCCGAGCAGCGAGACGCCGACGCCCGAGAGGGCGCCCACCAGCGCGACGAGCCGCAACGTGCGTCGCGGCTCGGGGCGTTTGGCGTCGAGGCGGTCCACGTAGGCCATCGCGATGATGGCCGGCAGCGCACCGAACAGCGCCAGCTGGAACTGGGCCGTCACGCGAGGCGTCAGGCGGTGCGCTGAATGATGTGGTAGCCGAACGGGGTCTCGACGACGCCGCTGGTGCCTCCGACGGGCAGGCCGAACGCCGCCTCTTCGAACGCGCCGACCATCTGGCCGCGGCCGAACTTGCCGAGGTCACCGCCTTGGGCGCTCGAGGGGCAGTCCGAGTGGGCCTTGGCGAGGTCGGCGAACGACTCGCCGGCCTTCAGCTTGGCTTCGATGTCGGCGATCTGCGTCTTGGCGTCGTCTTGGCTGCGGCTGGCGCTGCTGCGCATCGAGCCGGCGTACATGAGCAGGATGTGGGAGGCTTGAACTTGATCAGCCATCGTTGGCGCCGAGTGTAGGCCATCACCGGCTGCCGTGGGCAATCGCGCGGTGGAGCGTCCGCAGGTGCGCAGCGCCGATCTGACAGCATCCGCCCAGCAGTCGAGCGCCCGCGTCGGTCCACGCCGCGGCGTGCTCGCGCATGTCCGAGGGGCTGATCGGAGCGCCGTGCCACGCGCCGGCGTCGTAGCGCCGACCCGCGTTCGGATACGCGACCAGCGGGACGTCGGTCACCGTCCTGATCCTGCGAAGCAGCCCGAGCACGTCCTGCGGCGCGCAGCAGTTCACGCCCACCGCGAGCACGCGCGGGCTCGAGAGCGCCGCCTCGATACAGGCCTCGATGGGCTCGCCGCTGCTGGCGTGTGCGTCGTCGGCCGCGCTGAAGCTCTCCCACGCATCGAGGCCTTCGGGCAGGGACGCGCATGCCCGCGCGATCGCCTCGGCTTCGAGTCGGCACGGTACGGTCTCGAACGCGACGACGTCGGCGGTGCGGTAGGCGGGCAAGCGCTCGGCGTGAAACTCGACGAGGTCATCGAGTGCGACGCCGTAGTGTCCGCGGTACTCCGAGCCGTCCGCCAGGTACGCGCCATACGGCCCCGCGGACGCGGCAACCCACTGCAGTTCGGTGGCCGCGCGTCGGGCCAAGGCCGTGGCCTGCTCGATGTACTGCAGCGCGGCGGCGTCGGTCAGCCCGCGCGCGCGCAGGCCCGGGAGCGACGCTTGATACGACGCGGTGGTCAGCACCTGTGCGCCCGCGTCGACGAAGCTGCGGTGCGCGGTCACGATGGCCTCAGGGTCGTCGAGCAGGAGCTTGGCCGACCACAGCGGGTCTGCCAGGTCGGCCCCGGCGGCCTCGAGCGCGGTCGCGAGGCCACCGTCGAGCAGCACGGGGCCCTCCGAGAGCGCGCGGCGGAAGGACGTGCGCACGGAGTCCTAGCGCCCGGCCTCGTCGGGGCGGCCAAGGCCGAGCTGCGCCGCGAGCTTGGGGTTGTCGGGTCCGACCCGCCAGATGAAGCGGTCGAGCACGTAGTGGGTGGCTTGGGGCACGGTGAGCAGGGCGACCACGAAGGCCGCCGCGACGCTCGGCAGCTGCACGTCGCTGTCGCCGAAGAGCCCGGGCCGGTCGTGCCACACGAGGCGGTCCCACAGCGCCTCCTCGGTCAGCGCGAGGATGGCGAGCAGCCCGTAGAACGCCACGGCGAGCATCACGGGACCCGCGGTGCGCAGGCGGGCGGCGACCCGCTCGCGACCACCGGCGACCCAAACGAGCGCGAAGTAGGGGATGCCGTGGAAGAAGACGTTGGTGATCGTGAAGACGCGATCGTCGTCGAACACGACCATGCCCAGGTGCCAGTTGATCGCGGGCAGCACCACGAGCGCGAAGAGCAGCGGGTTGCGGTGACCGTGTCGCCAGCGGACGGCGCGTCGGGCGAAGAACGCCAGCCAGATCGGCACCTGTCCCCAAAGGGCGAGGGTGCCCAACCACGGGGGCGCTCCGGTGAGGAGGTCGCCGGCGACGAACCACGTGAAGCGCGTGGGCAGGTGGGCGTGCCAGTGCAGGACGGGGCCCAGCGTTCCCGCCCAGATGGCGGCGGTGACGAGCGTGCGATCGATGGGGTCCTCGCCGCCTGCGCGCACGTAGATCAGCGCGAAGCCGAGGTGTTGCTTGATGAAGTGAAAGATCGCGATGTAGGCGAGCACGCTCCAAAACAGAAGCGGCGACTCGAGGTGCAGCAGGGTGCCGAACCAAAGACACAGCGCGGGGATCACCCACAGGCGCTTGCGATGCAGTCGCCGGGCGTCGGCGTCGAGGTACGTGCGGTACAGCGAGGCGTAGACGTGCGCGACGTCGACGAGCAGCACGCCGAAGATCCAAAGACCCAAGCCCCCGCCTTCACGCGCCTCGCTGGTGGCGGGCAGCAGTCCGACGCACAGCCCGGCCGCTGCGGCCACGATGCCCGGCGCGACGAACCAGACCAGGTCGTGTCGCAGGGACACGATCGTCGGCGTGGTCCGAGGCATCGACGCGCAGCGTATCGGGCGGACGCGGCCGGGCCAACCACCCGGGCGTGGTCACCTTCGCTCGGCCAGCCAGCGCTCCGCGGCCTCGCGCTCGGGCGTGAAGCGAGCGCCGGCCTCGACGAAGTGCTGATGGGCGGCCTCGGCCAAGGCTCGGGCGCGCTTTGCATCGCCCGCGGCGGCGTGCGTCTTGGCCGCCACGAACTCGGCCTGGCCGTGCAGGCTCGGGCCCAGGGTGTTGGCCTCCAGGATCTTCAGCGCACGTGTCGAGGTGGCGGCGGCGGCATCGAGGTCGCCATCGGCCAGGGCCGCCTCTGCGAGTGGGACGAGGAACTCCACGAGGTCCGGATGGTCCTCTCCGTTGGCCGCCTCGAACGTCTCCACGGCTTCACCCAGCTGTGCCCGCGCACGGGCATGGTCTGCGCGCGCCATCGCCAACCGACCTCGGGCGAACCGAGTCAGACCCCGCAGCTCGGCCGAGTCGGGACCGGCCGAGACCACCCGGGACGCGGTGTCGAGCGCGGCCTCGGCCTCGTCGAGTTGACCCGCAGAGAGCCGAGCCAGGGCCTTGTTCACGTGCGTCAACTCGATCGCGGGGTGCTGCTCGCCCAGCAGGGGCTCGGCGATCGCGAGCATGCGGTCGAAGCAGCGCAAGGCCGCGTCGTACTCACGCATGCGATACGCAGCGAGGCCGAGGTTGCCCCACGCCCACGCGACCTCGGGGTGCGCGTCTCCGTGGGCTTTCTCGAGCAGCTCGAGGGCACGTCGGTGGTGTTCGCGGGCCTCGTCGAAGCGACCCATGCCGAGCAGCTCGGCGCCGAGCGAGTCGTGGTAGCTGGCGACCGCGGGGTGCTCGGGGCCGAAGTTGGCCTCGAAGACCTGCAGCGCGCGGGCGTACGCCTCGGCCGCCTCCTCGTGCTTCCCGCGCAGCGAGAGCACGCCGCCGACGCTGCGGCTTCCTTCCATGCGGCCTCCGCCGCGGCGCGCTCTCCGGACCGCGACAACACGCTGCCCTGCCACAGCAGCGCCTCGGCAAGCGCGGGCGGGTAGTCCAGGGCGCGGGCGTCCTCGACGAGCAGCGCGATGCCGTCGCGCGCCTCTCGCCAGTGGCCCGAGCCCGCCTCGGCGACCCACGAATCCAGCGCGGCCAAGAGCACCTGCACTGACGACTCGGTTTGCGGGTCTTGGGGCGGGGAGACCTCGGCGAGGAGCACATCCTCGTCGAGGCATCGATCCAGCAATGGTAGGCTGGAGACCAGCTGGACTGCGTTCTCGACCACCTCCTCGTCGGCCGCGGCAAGGCGATCGACGCGATCCCGCAGCGCGGCCTCGGCTCGGGCCAGGCACAATGCGCGGCGGTCGACGAGCGAGCGCGAGCGTCCCGACGCGTCCGTCCGCTGCCCGGCACGACACGTCGCGACCGAGTCCTCGAGCAGCACGCGCGAGTACTGCGTGAGCCGGTCGTCGACCGAGCGCCACGCGTCGCCGGCGTAGGGGACCTGGGTCTGCGTGAACGCGGCCTCGAGGGCGTCACGTCGCGCGTCGTCGTAGGCCGAGAACACACGCGTCTGGGCGGCGGCGCCGGGGTCATCATCCCGCGCGAGCGCCCCGCCGAGTGCTGACGCGGCGCCCGCGACGACCAGGCCTGCGCCGAGCGTGCCTGCGATCCAGCGGGCGCGCCGAGGTGTGGTGCGCGCGGCCTGCAACGCGTCGGTCAGCGACGCCATGGTGGGGTAGCGATCCTCGGGCTTCGCCGAGAGCCCGCGTCGCAGCACCGCGTCGAGTCGGGACGACACCGGGCGTCCCTCGTCGCAGGGGCCGCGTTGTGTCTTCTGCGTGGCCAGCTGCGCCGTCGTCGTGCCGGCGTAGGGACGAAGCCCGCGCAAGGCCTCCCACGCGGTCACGCAGAAGGCGAACTGGTCGGCGCGCGCGTCGGGGACCTGACCTTGGTGCTGCTCGGGGGCCATGTACGCCGGCGTGCCCATCACCGTGCCGGCGCCCGTGAGCCCCTCGGTCGCCGACGCCGGCCGTGAGACCGACGAGGAGTCTTCGGCGGCGTCACCCATCGAGGTCGTTCGCGCGGGGTCGTGGACGTACGAGGAACCCTCGCCGTCGATCGCTCGGGCGAGTCCGAAATCCATGACGACGGTGCGGCCCTCGGTGGTGACCATGACGTTGGTCGGCTTGAAGTCGCGGTGAACGAACCCCGCGACGTGTGCGGCCTGCAGCCCCTTCGCCGCTTCGATCAACACGTCGAGGAGCGCGTTGGCCGAGGGCGCTTGCTCGAGCCAGACGTCCAACGTCGAGCCGACCACGCGCTCCATCGCCACGAAGACGCGGCCCTCCTCGACCCCCACGTCGAACACGGGCACGACGTTGGGGTGGCTCAGCCGCGCCATGGCCTGCGCCTCGCGGATCAATCGCGCGCGACCCTCGGCCGAGCGCACGCGCCGACGCCCTTCGTGCAGCACCTTGATTGCGACGTCCCGCCCGAGCACGGGGTCGTAGGCCGAGAACACCACGCCCATCCCGCCCTCGCCCAGCCGCTCGCCGATCGTGTAGCGACCGAGCCTATCGCCCTCGGTGGGCTCGACCTCGACTGAGCGTGACCCTGGCACCCCGCGTCCCGCGAGCATTGTACGGCGTCGCCCGCCCCGCGTTGGTGCTCAGGCCGCCCGAACTTCGCGGATCGCGAAGTCTGGGGGCTTCAGTTCGAAGTTGGGGGGGCCGAGTTTCGCGGAGTGCGAAGTTCGAGCACCCCGACGCTCCCTCATCCTGGGGGGAGCGAGCCCGCTCGGGCGCCGGGCCGCGATCGGGACTACGCTGAGGGCATGGCTTATCGAACGCTCGCGCGACACCTCGTCCCAATCCTGCTGCTCCTGCCCCTGGGGTGTGACCCCGGCGATGGCGGGGGCGAGTCCTCGAGCAGCGGGTCCTCCTCGGCTGGGACCGAGCCGGAGGACGACGCTGGCACCGACGACGACGCCAGCACGGGCGGCACCTCGGGGTGTGGCGCCGAGACCATGATCGTGCTGTCCGACCCGAGCGCACCGATCGCCGGGTTCGGCGTATCGGCGACCGAGCTCGTCGAGTCCGTCGCGGGCAGCTACGCGGGCGAGCTGGCCTGGCGCCCGAACGACGGCCCGGTCACCGTCACCCACGCTGGGGCGACGAGCGCACTGACGATCACGATCAGCGACGAACCGACGGAGGTTCGCCTCATCGAGGTCGAACTGCACGGCTCGTATCCCGATGGCAACGAAGGCGGCGCTTTGTGCTCCAATCGAGTGGAGATCGACACCGGCATCGACTTCGCCACGGACGACGGCACCTTCGCCGAAGACTGGGCCGCGGTCCTGCTCTACGACGCCGACTTCGGCGAACCCGAGCTCTCGCTCTACCACTCGGTCGACTTCCCGACCCACCAGGGCACCCTCGCCCAGTCCGATTTCAGCTTCGAAGGTGCGTCCTTCCGCGACCTCATCGTCACCGCAGGCTTCGGCGAAGCCGAGGTCAGCGGGTCCGTGTTCATGGAGGTCGAAGGCGACGGCTGGATCGGCGCGGGCGACGTGGCGAGCTACGCTGCACAACGAGAGTAGGTCAGCAAGCGGCGCGAGGTCGGGGGTCTCGAGCGGCCGCGGTGGGCCTGGCTACTGAAGCCCCGAGGGAGTCGGCCTGGGCCGCCCGCTTTTTTGCGGATTGGGGCCCAGGCCGGCCTCGCTCGGGGCGCGCAACGTCGGTTCCTCGGGGGATGGACGCCGCACGGCGTTGAAGGGCGGAAGCTCGATGAGGCTTGGGTCGGCCAGGTATCGCCACGGCTGGTCGAGCACGTCCCACACGTGCTCGCGGCGGACGTACCAGCAGCCATCCGCGGTGCCGGGCGTCTGGTCCAGCTCGTGGAACTGCAGGTCGCACAGCGTGCAGGCGAAGCGAGACTGGCCGTCGCGGCTCGCCCCGACCAGCACGACCACGAAGGTGCGTCGGTCGAAGCGCGCTCGAAGTTCGGTCAACGCAGCTCTTGCCGCGGGGCGGCGGTGCAGCTCTCGCATCGCCTTGTTGACCGTGGCGAGGTATCGACCGAAGTAGGCGCGGTCGACGTCGAAGGTTGGATTGAGCGTCGTCATGAGGTTCTGGGATCCGATCGGGGGCGGCTCGGCGGTAGTTGGCACATGACCTGCACCGGCCTACGCTCCCATGGGTGATTGCACCGACGCCGCGTATTGGACGAGGTGGGGGATGTCGAAGGGCTTGTCGAACACGCGGACGCCGAGCTTTGCGGCCTGGCTGTGCAGTGCGTCGTCGCCAAAGGCGGTGCACAGGATGAAGGGCAGCTCCCAGCCGGCTCGTCGCAGCTCGACGAGGATGCTCAGCCCACTGGCGCCGGGCATGCGCACGTCGGAGATGACCAAGTCGGGCGGTGCGAACTGCCCAGGTCGCAGCGTGCTCGAGCCCAGATACGACAGGACGTCCGTGCCGTTGCTCAGCTCGATCACGTCATACCCTTGCCGTCGCAGCGCGCCCGAGAGCAGCTTGCGCATGTCGGAGTCGTCCTCGGCCAGCAGCACGCGGGACGTCGCCGCCTCGAGGACGCGCTCGGAGTCGGCGCTCGACCAGCGGGCTCTGCCCTGCGGGGCCCTCGCGGTCGAAGAGTGGCGGGGGCCGTAGTGTCGAGGCGCCGTCATGCAGCGCATCTGATGCACGGACCTTGCCAACCGCCGCTCGCCCGCGCTCGGCGAACGCTGACGCGTTGGGGTTGCCCCTTTTTGTCCCACCCTGACCCGACAAGGGGCAGTCGCACAAGACCACACGGAGGACCCTCGTCATGAAGATCGCCCCCAAGTTCACGTTGGCCGTCGTCGCCGGAGTCATTGCCGTGCACGCCGTGGCCGTGGCCCACCGGGTCGATCGGGAGAGCCAGCTCTTCGAGCGCGTCGCGGTCAACGACGCGACGATCCTCGGTCGGGCCCTGGGGCACGCCGTCGAGCGGACCTGGACGGCGCACGGTCGGGAGGCCGCCTTGGAGCTCATCGAGCACGCGGAAGAACGGGAGTCGCAGAGCATCCGCTGGATCAACGCGAGCACCGACGGCGACGGCAGCCACACACCTCGCGTGCCTCTCGCGGACCTCGGGCCATTGCGCCGTGGCGAGCGGGTGTTCACCACGGCCGACGTGGGGGCCGGCGAGACGCTCTACACCTACGTCCCGGTGCCGAACCCGGACTTCGTGCACGGGGCGATCGAGGTGGCGACCCCGCAGGGCGCCAAGCAGCGGTACCTACGCGGCACGGTCGCGGAGCTTTGGATCGTCGCCAGCGTGTTGGTGCTGCTCTGCGCGGCGCTGACGTGGGCGCTGGGCACTCGCCTGATCGGAGCACCGGTGCGGCTCCTGGTCGAGCAGGCGCGCTCGATCGGCCGGGGCCAGCTGGACCGACGGCTTCGCATGCCGGTGCGCGACGAACTCGGGGAGCTTGGCGCAGAGATCGATCAGATGTGCGACGAACTCCAGGACGCGCGTACGCGACTCGAAGAGGAGACGCGGACCCGGGTCGAGGCCGTCGAGCAGCTCCGCCACGCGGACCGGCTCACGACGGTGGGCACACTGGCCTCGGGCATTGCCCACGAGCTGGGCACGCCGCTGAACGTGGTTGCGGGGCACGCCTCGCTCATTCGCGAAAGCCCGTCGGTCTCGGCCGAGGTCGTCGAGAGCTCGCAGGTCATCTCGCGGCAGTGCACACGCATGACCGAGATCATCCGGCAGCTGCTCGACTTTGCGCGCCGAGGTACGCCGAAGTCGTCCTCCTGCGACGCGGTCGAGGTGGTGCGCCGCACGCTCGACATGGTCGCGCCGATCGCCCGCAAGCGGGGCGTGACGCTGTCGACCGAGGGGACGGCCGAGGCGCCGGTGGTGGCTGGCTTCGAGGAGCTGCAGCAGGTGCTCGCCAACCTGGCGATCAATGCGATTCAAGCCTCGGGCGAGGGTGCCACGCTGAAGCTGCGCGTGGGGTGCGAGCGCAAGAGGCATCCGGCGAGCGGTGAGGAACGAGCGTTCGTGTCGATCGCGGTTGCGGACTCGGGCGAGGGGATGGCTCCCGAGGTGGTCGAGCGGGTGTTCGAGCCGTTCTTCACGACCAAGGACGTGGGGCAGGGGACGGGGCTGGGCCTGGCGGTCGCGTTTGGTATCGTTGACGACCGCGGAGGGTGGATCGACGTCGCGTCTCAACCGGGGCGCGGGACCACGTTCACGGTGCATCTACCCCAGGAGACCTACGCTGACTGACCGAGTCCTGATCGTCGACGACGATCGCGAGATGTGCCGCGTCTTGGAGCGCTGCCTGGGCAACGCTCAGTGCGAGGCGGTGTCGTTCACCGCGGTCGCGGAGGCGCTAGCCTGGCTGGCCCGCGAGGACGCGGACGTCATCATCACCGACGTCCGCATGCCCCGTGAGGGGGGCCTGGAGCTGTGCCGGCGCGTTCAGGAGACGAGGCCCGACATTCCGGTCGTCATGATCACCGCGTTCGGCACCATCGAGACGGCGATCGAGGCGATCCGAAGCGGCGCGTACGACTTCTTGGTCAAGCCGTTCGAGCTGGAGACGGTGCGCATCGCGGTGCGCCGCGCAGTCGAGCGTCGAAGGCTCGTCCGGCGGGTCCGTCGACTCGAAGACGCACTCCAAGGGCCTGCGCGGCAGGGGGAGATGGTCGGGAGGTCCTCGGCGATGCAGCACGTGCACGAGCTCGTCGCGCGCCTGTGCGACGTGGACACGACGGTCACGATCACCGGGGAGAGCGGGACCGGAAAGGAGCTGGTGGCGCGCGCGATTCATGGCAGAGGCGCGCGGTCGGGCGGGCCCTTCGTGCCGATCAACTGCGCGGCCATGCCAGCGTCGCTGCTGGAGAGCGAGCTGTTCGGGCACGTCAAGGGGGCGTTCACCGACGCGCGGGCGGACCGGCTAGGGCTCTTCGCGCAAGCCAGCGGCGGCACGATCTTCCTCGACGAGATCGGCGAGCTTCCGCTCGAACTCCAGCCCAAGATCCTGCGCGCGCTGCAGGAGCGTCGCGTCCGACCCGTGGGAGGATCGTCCGAGGTCCCCTTCGACGCGCGCGTGGTGACGGCGACGAACCGCGACCTCGAGCAGGAGGTCGAGCAGGGCTCGTTCCGCGAGGACCTCTTCTACCGGATCAACGTGGTCGAGGTGGCCGTGCCGCCGTTGCGGGCGCGGGGCAACGACATCCTCCTGCTCGCGGCCCACTTCATCGCCCGGTACGCATCGGCGCACGACAAGGACGTCTCCTCCATCGTTCCCGCCGCGGCGCAGAAGCTGCTGGACTACGCCTGGCCCGGCAACGTCCGCGAGCTTCAAAACTGCATCGAGCGCGCGGTGACCCTGTGCAGCTTCTCCGAGCTCGGCGTCGACGACCTCCCGGCCAAGATCCGCGACTTCCGCCCCGAGCAGCTCACCCCCGGCGAGACCGACCCTCGCAACTTCGCCCCGATGGAAGAGATCGAGCGCCGCTACGTGGAGCGGGTCTACGCCGCGACGGGCGGCAACAAGTCGCTCGCCGCGTCGATCTTGGGGTTCAACCGCAAGACGCTGTATCGAAAGCTGCGCCGCTACGGGCTGCTGCCGCCCGAGAGCTGAGGGCTGGGGCTGGGGCTCAGGGGGAATCGTCTGACTTCAAGTCGTCCTTGAACGCCCCGAGTGCGCGACGGACATCGTCCTGTGCCTCGGACCTCGGCGCGTCGGCGGGATAGAACGAGACGAACGTCGCGTGGGTGGGGTCGGGCGATTCGGCCTCGACGTGCGAGAACACGGTCGCGGCCGCGCGGTACTTCTGGCCGGTCGACTCCGAGAGCGCCTCGGCGAGCTGCGCGGAGGTTCCCGACTGCAGCTGCGGGCCCGAAAGCGTGGCGAGGCACCGCGGCGGCGTGTCGCACGACACCTCGAGCATGATGTCGTCGCCGAGGTCCTCGGCCTCGAAGCGCTCGCGAAGTACAGCTTCGACGACGGTGGGCGAGAGCGACGACGCCTCGTCGGCTGTGGGAGGAGCGGGCGCCGGGGCTGGTTGCACGGGTATTGGCGCCGCGGGGGCACGCGGTGCCTCGCCCTCAGCGCGAGAAGGACGGGTGCGTCGTTGCGATGCCACGGGCGCGACCGAACTCCGCGCCGCCTGAGCGGTCGCGGGGGCCTCCGAGGGATCGCGCGCGATTCGGACGATTGCGACGACGGTGACGATCGCGGTGGCGCCGAGCGCCATGGTCCATGCTGCTCTCTTCATCGTACGGACCTCACGGGCATGAGGCCGTCGATCCTGAAACCGAGTCTCCGTTCTTGTCGAGGACAAAACAGCCGACCGTGTTGGCGTTGTTGGAGCATGACGTGCTCGGCCCGCCGGCCGAGCATTCGAGCCAGTCCCCATTGGGGCACTCGAGCGTGGCCGTGCAGTCGCGTACCGAGTCCTTCGACGTGAAGGACGGGCACGGAGTATGGAGCGGCGTGGGGAGGAGCTACGCGGAGATCGAACGACTCGGGGAGTTTTCCCTGGATCCGGATGCTGGCTTCCCTCTTCACGTCGTTCCAGGACTTCACCCGACAGACGGCACTCCCGGGCGCCTCGCAGGTTGCCTCGGCGCGCCGGCTCTTGGCGTCGTGGGCCGGAATCAAGCCGAGAAGGGTCGCGAGCGCATGGATGATGAAGGTTGTCATACGACGACCCTGAACGGCGGGCAGAACCGCAGCAACCTCGCGCCTTGGGTAGAGACATGTGGCCCTCGAGGTGTAATGCGCTTGACAGCGTCGAGCGTTCGAGTCCGGCTTGCTCACCGTTAGGGTCTTCGAGCGTCGCGTCCGGTCCGTGGGCGGATCGTCCGCGGCGATTTTTCAGGTTCAACTGCAAAGCGCTCTGTCAAAAGGTGCGCCGCTACGGGTTGCTGCCGCCCGAGGGCTGAGGGCGCCGGCGCTGGGGCTCAGGGGGCTGCTCGGCGAACATCCTCGGACGCTCGACAGCTCAGTCGGGAAGCAGGGGCCGCTCTCGCGTCGGAGAACGGCCAGGCTCCTCGGGATCCCAAGCCATGGGGAAGAGCGTGAACTGGTCGATCGACGTCGCCCCGACGGGGAACTGCTCCCCGATCGTGTACAGGCCGAACACGCCGTCGTCGTTGAAGTCCGCCCGCGCGTGGATGTCCAGCGTGCAGATCCCGTCTTCCTGCTTCCAGTGGATCGTCTTGTAGAATGCGTGGCCATTGTGCCACTCCTCGGGGCGGAGTTCGAACCGACTCCAGACGGGGTCGTCAGTCGGCAGAACATAGTCCCAGGGATGTTCGATGGCGCCCGGTTCCACGACCCGACAACGGTTGTCGGGCGCGAGCGTGCACTTCGCCGATCGGGGGGGCATGGGCGTAGACTTGCCTTCGGAGCCGATGTCGGCGAAGCAGTCCGAGAAGGCGGCGGTTTGGCCGCTGAGAATCGACCGGCGAAACTGACTGAGGCCAGACATTGCGTGTTCGCCCCAAAGCGCAGGACAGCCGGGCAGGGGCAACAGGTCCGGCGGGCAGTCGTCGTCATCGTTGTCGTCCCGTGCATTCCCTGCGGCCGACGTCTTTGCCGCGGCTACTTCACCATGCGCACCACCATTCGAGTTCGGCGGTGCTCTTGACGCCTCGGACCGGCACCCTAGAGCGGGAAGCAGTGCGCTAGCTAGTAATCTTGAGAATCGCATCTTGAGTCAGACGCCCCTTCCAGTGGTCTTCGAGAATCTCCTTCGTTGTTGCTCCCAGACCCGCGCCGGGTGGCCCAGTGATGTCCCACATGTATTGCGTATCGTCGAGTGGTGGTGTCGCGAGCGGTGGATTTCAAGAAAGTTGCCGCTTGAAGCGAATTCACGCCGCGGTAGTGGCTTGAGCGTCCTCTTGTACCGAGGAGGGGGAGAGTGAGGGGTTCAAGCGCACGGTGGGGTACCGGTCCCAACGACGGGTGTCGCGGGTCCAACGCTCGGGGTGGCGGGCTTTGGCGGCCGCGTAGACGAGGTCTCGGTGGTCGAGGAGGCTCTCGTGTTGACGCGCACGACGCTGAGCGGGAGTGACGAAGGAGATGCCGCTATGGCGGTGCTCTTCGTTGTACCAAGCTACGAATCCCGAAACCCAGGTCCTGGCGGCCTCGAGGTCTTCGAAGGACTTGTCAGGGAAGCTGGGGTGCCCCTTGACGGTGCGGAAGGTGGACTCGATGAAGGGGTTGTCGTTGCTGACCCGTGGTCGCGACAGCGAGCGGCAGACGCCGAGGTCCTCCAGCGTGGCGACCATCGTCGCGCCCTTCATCGGCCCGCCGTTGTCCGAATGGAGTACCAGTCCGTCGGGGTCGACGCTTTCGGCCTCGCAGATTTCGACGAAGGCCTTCGCGGCGAGTTCGTTGTCCTCGCTGTCGTGAACGCGCCACCCGACGATCTTGCGGCTCCAGACGTCGAGGAAGAGGTACAGGTAGTAGAACTCGCCGCGGACGGGAGCGCGCAGGTAGGTGATGTCCCAGCACCACACCTGGTTGGGACCGGTCGCGCGGTGCTCCTTGGGCCGCTTGTTCTTCGGAGGGCGTTGCCGACCGCGATGCGCGTTGAGGGACAGCTCCTTGAGGAGGCGGTAGAAACTCGACTCGGATGCAACGTAGATGCCCATATCGGCCAGCCGAGGCACGATCTGGCTCGGCGGGAGATCTCGGAACAGCTCGGAGGTGACAAGCTCGACGATCTGGTCGCGCTCGTGCTGACTGAGCTTGTTCGCCGGGGGCGTCTTCGGACCCCGGCGGCGGTCCTCGCCTCCGTCCGGGCCGTGCTTGAGCCAGCGTTGAACGGTACGGACGTCGAGCTCGATGACCTCGCAGCACGGATCGAGGCGCGCACCGGCTGCGCGCGCTTCAGCGATGAGCGCGAGGATCATCCGTCGCTCTCCTGAGTCGTGTCGTTTTCCTCGTCCGTGAACAGTGCATCGAACTTTTTTTTGAGAACGAGCAGCGCCGTCGTCTCGGCGAGGGCTTTGTCCTTGCGTCGGACCTCGCGCTCGAGCCGGCGGATCTCGCGTTGCTCCGGGGTTCGCTTCCCGGTCTTCGCCGGGGTGCCCAGGGCCCCCATGGCCTCCGCTCGCCAAGCCGAGAGCTGGTCGGAGTGGAGCCCGTGACGGCGGAGGTATTCGCCGAGCTCGGCCCCATCGAGGCCGCTGGTGTCCATGAGCGCGCGAAACTTCTCTTCGGGGGTCCAGTCCTGGGCCCGCTTGGGCTCACGTTGCTCGGTCGGCTTGTCGTTGGGCACCTCGAGTACGCTACTCGCCTCTCGCTTCCACCGCGACAGGGTCGCCTGCGAAACTCCCGTCTCGTTCGACAGCGCCGTCGCCGTGACCGCACCACGCCCCGTCATCTTCTTGATCATGCTCGCCCTGAAGGCGGCCGAATACGCCATTGTTGTCTTCTCAGCTTCTCGCCCCGCCTGTCGGAGGCTCCGGCCCTACGCCGTCGCCCGGTTCATGCGGCAACTACCCTGACAGAGGGGGAAGAGGTGCTCCCCGCAGGCGCTCACTCGCGCCGGCCGTCCCCGCTACAGGACCCACGTCTTCACGACCACCCACACCGCCATGCCGACCATCGCCAGATTCTCTGTGAGTGACACGAAGCCCAGCGGGACGCTCGACCCGCCTCCCACACACGCACACTCGAGCTCCCGGCCATCGATCCAAACAGCCTTGATGACGGACACGGCCCCGATGCCACCGATCAGCAGCGCGAGGGGAGCCGAGATGAAGGGAAGAACGCCCGCCAACATCAGCAGGGCTGCGGCGGCTTCGGCGAACGGATAGATGAAGGCATAGGGCACCCAGCGCTGCGCGAGCAGGTCGTAGTTCAGGAACATCGTCGAGAAGCTGCGCACATCCTGCAGCTTGAGCATCGCGAGCATCGCCATCGCGAGTGCGACGAAGTTCGGCACGATCTGCGCCCAAGCCAGAGCGTTGATGGTCGCCCAGCTGATCGCGAGCGACGCCAGCGCGGCCACGGCGAACAAGGCGAGGACGGGCTGGTAGCTCTTTCCGTCCGAGTCCGGCTGCGCCAGGTCGAAGTAGGCCCGCAAGTCGTCGTATCCGCCAATTCGCTGGCCCCCGAGGAACGTCTGGGGGGTCGTCTCGACGTCGTGCTCCTCCTTGAACGCGTCCGTCTGTTCACGCGTCTCGAGGAGTCGGTCGTCGACGTCGAACCCCTTGCGCTCGAGAAGCCACTTCGACTTCAGTCCGTACGGGCAGGTGTGGTCTGCCGTTTCCATGCGATAGAGCGTCGCCGTCTGGGACATGAACTCGGCCTAGCGAATGTGACCGCCGGCGCAAGTCGTCGCGGCAACCCAAATTCCGACGCGGTACGCGCCGCGACTCTCTGAGCCCTCAGAGCGCCCCGGCATCGTGAGCGCCGACCGTGCCGCTGAGGGATTGGCGTCCAGCCACGCTCTGGAACTCGATCGAGACGACCGCTAGCTGTTAAGTCTCAGTTGGTTGTTGTAGCCAGCTGTCCGACAGCCGGGAAACTGGGTAGCGTAAGTAGAACGGTGCAACTTTTTCAGAGCGCGTGAAAGCGGGCGTAACCTCCGTTTCAAGCACGAAACGAACAACCCTCGGCTGCAACCGAGGGCGAGGAAACGCCCATGAACGAACTAGCAGAAAGCACCGCACCCATCCAGC
>JANSYI010000096.1 GCA_024742475.1 bacterium
CGCTTGGTCGCGAACCGCAATACGGCTGCGAAAATCGTTTGGCGGGCGCGGATCGTGCTGGCGACAGCGCGCGGGTTGAAGACCAGCGCGATAGTCAGGGAGACCGGCAAGGACAAGACAACGGTCTGGCGCTGGCAGCGCCGGTTCGTCGCGGCGGGTGTCGAGGGCCTGATGCGTGACAAGACGCGCAAGCCGGGCACGCCGCCGCTCAGCGCTGAACTCAAGGCCAAGGTGCTGGCCAAAACCGCGACCGAGACGCCGCCGAACGCCACCCATTGGTCGGCGCGGTCAATAGCAAAAGAGTTCGACATCAGCTACACGAGCGTGCAGCGGATCTGGCGCGAGGCCGGCATCAAGCCGCATCTCGTGAAGACCTTCAAAATCTCCAACGATCCTGAGTTCGAGGAGAAAGTCACTGACGTCGTCGGGCTCTACATGAATCCGCCGGACAAGGCTCTGGTTCTGTGTGTCGATGAGAAGAGCCAGATCCAGGCGCTTGATCGAAGCCAACCGGGACTGCCTTTGAAACCGGGGCGGGCTGCGACCATGACACATGACTACAAGCGCCACGGCACGACGACTTTGTTCGCAGCGCTCGATGTGAAAAGCGGCTTCGTGGTCGGCGAGTGCTTGCCCCGTCACCGGGCGAAGGAGTTCTTGAGGTTTCTGCGCAAGATCGACCGGGCGACGAAAAAGAGCCTCGATCTCCATCTCGTGCTCGACAACTACGGAACGCACAAGACGCCGGAAGTGAAAGCGTGGCTGGCGAAACACCCTCGCTTCCATCTGCACTTCACACCGACGGGCGCGTCGTGGATGAACCTGGTCGAGCGCTTCTTTGCCGAAATTACAACCAAGCGCATCCGGCGTGGTGTGTTCCAGAGCGTCGCTGCGTTGGAACAGGCAATCCACGAGTACCTTGATCGCCACAACGCCGCCCCGAAACCGTTCGTGTGGACCAAGTCGGCGAATACCATCCTTGCCAAGGAAGCGCGCGCGAAAGACAAGCTCAAACAGATCAGCCTTGGGGTATCCGTCTGAGTCAGAACACTAG
>JANSYI010000015.1 GCA_024742475.1 bacterium
GGATGACATTGCCGATGCCGGCTACGCCGCCTGCGTCAGCCACTTGATCGGCGACGACCCGACAACGAGCGTGGTCGAGTTCACCGATATCGATCCAACGACCCCAGGAGTTCAAAGCTGCGTTCAGTCGGACGCCGAAGATCTCTGCGACACGTACGTGCGCGCTGTGATCCTGGACGAGCTTGGAGAGGTCCTTGGCGGAGGTGATGAAGTCCCGACCTACTCGACGCCTGGGGAGAGAACCCTCGGAGCCGGCGATGTTTGCGACTTCGTGCCGGAGCTCGGAGGTGCTGACACGGACACCGGCGGAATGACAACGGCTGGCGCAACATCGGGAGCGACGTCCGGAGCAACCTCTGGCGTCGATTCGAGCGGCAGTGGAACCGGTGCGGGCGCCGTGGGTCCGTGGGGCGATCTCGCGTCTTTGGTGAGCTGCAACTCGAGCAACGTCTGCACGGTGGACAGAGAGCTCCTCGGCAACGTCACGGCCAACTTCAGCACCTTCTACGCCGATGGGGTCTTGATGGAATTCGTGACCTCGCCCGCGAAGGGGGCCCAGATCACCGGTCTCGACAGCGGTGAGGATTCGACCGATCTTGCCGATGCTTTCGGGATCGAGGATGACGACGTGATCACCAAGGTCGATGGCACGAAGCTGGACTCGGTGGAGGCCATGTCGCAGGTGTTGCAGTATCTCGCGACCGGACCAAGCCCCGTCGAGCTGTCGGTGGTGCGGCTCGTGCGAGGGGCGAAGACGACGGTCACGTTCGAGCTGCGGTTCACGAGCTGAGATCGGTACGCGAGGCAGCGTCCCGCTGTCCGGCGGCGGCCGACTCTCTCTACTTGGTCAAGGTCTATGGGCTGAAACGTGACCGAGCTCGTCGGCGGGCGACTAGACTCGTTTGTCGCTGATAACCTCCATTGCGTACCCCAAGAGCGCTTCCTGACCCTCGGCCAGTTCCATGTCGAGCCACTCTCCGAACCCGGTACTGCATCGCCAGTTCGCGAGATTCGATCGGGGCCAGGCCCCGGTCGTCTTCGTCGAGCTCGACGTCGAGCTCCGCCAGCTCTGCGTCCCGAGCTCGCACGCGCTCCGCCACCCAGGACGGGACAAGCCGCGTCCCCCAGGGTTGGGGCAGTTCCGATGCTAGCCTGCGAGCGGCTAGGGCCAGTCGACGGCGTCGCCGACCTCGACGTCGAGGGCGCCCGCGGGCACCTCGAGCACGCCGTCGACCGTAATGTCATCGCCGACCGTCGGGCAGCCGCCGCAGGGTGCCTCGCACGGCTCGAGGCGCTGCACGTAGGCCACGGTGCCCTCGTGAAGCCCGATGACGTCGATCGCCTGGGCGAGCTCGCAGCCCCAGACGGCGAGCGGCTCGGGTCGGTCGGGGACGAGCAGAAGGGCCTCGCGGTTGCACGATCGTCTTCTCCACCCTCGCTCGCGCTCGACCTCGTCATCGGCCAGCTCGGCCGACACCGCCTGGTCGGCGACGACGAGCTGGATGCGCTCGTCCAGCGTCTGCGCGCCGAGGTTCTCCTCGCAGGGCTCGGCCTGCGCACACCCCAGCAGGGAAGCGCTCAGGCCGACGGCGAGGAGGCGGCGCATCCGACTAGAGCGACTCGAGGAACGCGAGGAGGGCGTCCGCGTCATCGCTGGAGAGGTTCTCGAACGCGTCGCGCGAAGCGTCGGCCTCGCCCGCGTGCGCCAAGATGGCGGCCTCGACAGTCTCGGCCAGGCCATCGTGCATGTAGGGCGCGGTGTCGGAGAGCCCCCACAGCGGCGGCGTGCGGAACTCGAGCAGCAGCGCTACGAAGTCGGGCACGCCCGCCGAGCCCTCGGGCGCGACGTCGTGCAGCAACAGGTCGCTGTACAGCGGCACCGCTTGGCCGTCGGCGGTGGTGAACTCGGGCGTGTGGCAATCGGCGCAGCCGATCTCGACGAACACCTCGCGGCCTTCGGGCACCTCGGCTTTGGGCCGCGGGTAGTCGAGGTGAGCGATGAAGAAGCCGACGGTCTCCGCCTGCTCGGCCGAGATCTCCGGATCGGGGATGTCGTCGTCGTCCTCGGTGGCGCCGTAGAGGAGCTCGTCGCTCTGCGGCACCGTGACGCCGAGCTCGGCCGTCATGGCGTCGCGCACGAACTCGGCGATGGTCGGCACCTGGGCCTTCCAGCCGAAGCGGCCCAGCTGATCGCCCAGGACGTAGTTGGGCCTGCCGCTGATGCCGTCGCCGTTGGCGTCGTCGGGGTCGGCTTGGGCGAGGATGTCGTCCTCGGGGATCGCTTCGATCAGGCCCAACCCCAAGACCGACGGGGTCTGGCGCATCTCGAAGACGTTGTGGCTGCCGTCGTGTTCGAGGCGAGGCCGATCATGCGTGGTGAGCTTGTGGAGGATGGTGCCGCGCGGGTCCTGGACGAACTCGCCGTCGGGACCCAGGGTGCCGAAGCGCATGACGTTGACGTCGATGGGCCCCGCGCCTCCGATCACCGGGTCGAAGTGGCACGCGCGGCAGCTGTCACCGTTGAACACGGGGCCGAGCCCTTCGGACACGGGCATGTCTCGGTCGAAGAGCCGGCGGCCCTCGATCCAGCGGGGCTCCTGCCAGTCCTCGATGTCCCACGGGGCCCCGGGAGTGCCGGCGGCGGGAACCTCGGCGCGCGCTGGCAACAGGCCCTCGCTCGCCTGGTCCATGCCGCCCAGCGACTCGAGAAACGCGATGACCTCGTGCTGCGCCTCGGAGTCCAGGGCGCCGTAGGCCTTGGCTGCAGCTTTGGCCTCTCCGCCGTGAACGACGATCGCCTCGTGAAGCGTGTCCGCTCGGCCGTCGTGCATGTAGGGCCCAGTGGCGGCGACGCCCCAAAGGGGCTGTGTACGGAACTCGGCGCCCGTGGCCACCTTCATGACGATGCCGTCGGCCAGCGCTTCGCCCATGTCGTGCAGGAGCAGGTCGGAGTACAGCGGCACCAGCCCGCGGGGCCCCTGCAACGATGAAACGTGGCAGGACTCGCATCCGAGCTCGGCAAAGCGAACCTTGCCGGCCTTCGCGGCGGCGGAGGGGTTGGGGTCGGGTTCGGGCGCTGCGGTCAGCATGGAGAAGCTGACGAGGTCGAACAGCTCCTGCGCGCTCATCTCGGGGTCGGGCACCCCGTCGTCGTCCGAGAGGGGCTCGGCCGGCGCTGCCGCCTGTCGGAAGACGTCCATGCCCTCTCCCAGGGTCTGCTCATCGCGGACCGACGCGACGGACGGGACCGGGAGCGCGGCCTGCATCTCGGGCGGCAAGGGGTCGGTGGTGATGCCCAGGTGGTTGAACAGAGGGCCGCGAATGAAGCCTTCGATGCTCACCGTCTGCGCCTTGCGACCGAAGCGTCCGACGAAGCCCTGGTCGTAGTTGGCGCGACCGCTGATGCCGTCGCCGTCGGCGTCGTCGGGGTCTTCGTTGGCAAGGATCGCGTCCTCGTCGAGCTCGGCGATGAGCCCCACGCCGAAGAAGGGGATCGCGTTGCGGTGCGCGGAGACGTTGTTGCCTTCGTCGTTGCCGGGCCGAATGTCGGCGCCGTGGAAGCCGTAGGATGTGAGCACGCCGTTGACGCCGCCCTCGATGAAGGTGCCGTCGCCGAGCTTCTCGCCGACGATGTAGAAGTCGCGGTAGCGGGGGCCACTTCCGCCGAGGACCGGCTTTTCGTGGCAGGAGCCGCAGAACGACACGTTGGCGTTGGGGCCAAGGCCATCGGAGGGGAGGAACCGCCGCATCGCGACCTGCCGACCGCGCTCGAAGGTGGCGAGCTGCTCCTCCGTCGCGTCGGGGATGGGTGCTCCCAGACGCGCGTAGATGTTCTCGGCGGCAACGGGCTCCTCGGGGGCGGGCTCGGGGTCGATGGGACAGCCGAGCAAGGGGGCGGCGAGCAGCGTGACGGCGTATCGGCGAGTGTTCAAGAGCATGGCTATGGAGCGTTCTCGATGATGAGACCTCTATAAGGAGGGCTGGAGTTCAGCGTGCCTCCGACCGAGATGCGGGTCCCGTCGTCCAGCCCGAAGACGGCGTGCAGAACCTCGAACGAGACGGTGGAATCCTCGGGGTCGGCGTCGAACCCCTCGCGAATCACTGCGGCGAGACCGTTGTTGCCAACGATGCTGACGCGGCCTTCGGGGTCCATCCAGACGCCGTTGAGGCCGGGCAGCGCGCCGACCTCCTCGACGGTCCATGCCGCGCCGTCCCAGCGCGCGATGGTGCCGATGGCGCGGCCGCCGACCGCGACGATGTCGTCGGCGTCGTTGCCCCACAGGCTGATCATGTCGTTGGCGGTGCCCGACGGCTCTTGAGTCCAGCTGCTCCCGTCGTAGTGCAGCAGCACGCCAGCGGCGCCCACGACGTGAACATCGTCGGGCTCCACGCCGAACACCTTGAACATGGCCGCGGAGTCGCGGTCGAGTGTGGGCAGCGCAGCAGGCGACCAGGTGCTGCCGTCGTAGTGGAGGACGATGCCCATGGTGTCGCGGTCGAAGGCGTCGCCGCCCACCGCCCAGACGTCGTCGGAGGCGAAGACGAACACCCCCCACAGCGGCACGTCGACGCCGGTGTCGACCGCCTGCCATGCGGACCCGTCGTATCGGAGCGCCGCGCCTGCGTTGCCGACGGTCCAGAGCTCGTCGCCCGCTCCGTGGACCCAGTTGAGCAGCGGGGTGTCCGCAGGGACTTCCGCGGTGGCCCAGCTGCCATCGGTGCGCCGCTGGATCATGCCCTGACCCGCGTCCCCAATGCTGGCGACCTGCCCACCGACGGCCCAGACGTCGCCCTCAGAGGGGCCCCAGACGCTGAGGAACGCGCCCTGGGACGCGTCGGTCTCGACCGCTCGCGCCCACGGCCCGGAGGGCTCGGGATACATGCTCGGCTCCTCCGGTTCGTCTCCTGGGCAACCGAAGCACAGCGCCGTGACAAGGACCGCGCCCGCTCCCCTCGACCCTGCGTGTCGCACGGCATGGACACTAGCAGCCTGGGGCGCGACTCGCCACGTGGCCTGGCGTGGCCGCGATTCGGGGATTGACAGGCGGGGGGGTCGCGCCGTGTCGAACCGGGCCGGTGTCGATCTTGGCGATCCCAAGTTCGGCAATCGACGCGACGGCCTAGACCTCGATCCTCGGCGGCCGATTCACCGGGAGAACACCATTTCGATCGGCGCGTCCGATCTTCGATCTCCCGTCCAGGTCCCTGCGCGTCAGGTGACTTCGTCGCAGGCGAGCGGCTGGCCTAGCCTCCCTCGCGTCTCGACCGCGGCCGCGTATGGCCGCGCAAGCGAGCGGTGCTTCGGTTTGTAGCCGAGCGCCGCGACGCAGGGCGGTGCCTTGCCTCCGAGCCGACAGCGCTCGGTGATTCCCATGAGCGATCCTCTATACCCAGCGACCCTCCGCCGCGTCCCCCAGCAGGGAGGCTCGTCGACGTCCGTAGCCCCGAGGAGGTGGCCGTTGTAGATCGCGTCTCGTCACCCCACGCGCTGCGCCTCGAGAGCCTGCCCCACGCGGTGGCTCGAGGACCGATCCGCACCTGCGTGGACAGGCCGTGACGAGTCGAGAGATTCGAACGCACGATACCTAGCACCCTCGGTACGAGGTCGACGCACAGCCGTGCGCCCTCGAGCACCGCAGGGGAGGCACAGAACGGGCCGCGCGACCGCGCGTGGTCACTAATGCCACTGCGCCGTCGCGGCAAGTGTCAGTTGCCGCCTCGTCTTGGAACGATTTGATCGGCTCGAGTTCCGAAGTCGACGATCGTGATCCGGGGGGGTGATCAATTCCCGTGGTTGGTCGAGTCAGTCCGTGAACCCGACGGGGAACAGCCCCGACCAAAGGAGCGGAACGATGACCTTCTCGATGATCAGCAACGCAACCAGCCTCGGCGCCCAAAAGAACTTCATGGCCACCCAGAAAGCTCTGGGAGATTCCATCGGACGACTCAGCTCAGGCCTTCGCATCAAGACCGCGGCCGACGACGCCGCCGGCATGGGAATCTCCTCGGTGATGACCGCGGACATCCGCAGCATCGTCCAGGCCGAGCGCAACGCCAACGACGCCATCTCGATGATTCAGATCGCCGAAGGGGCGATGAGCGAGCAGTCCAACATCATGGCCCGACTTCGCGAGCTGGCAATCCAGAGCGCGAACGGTGCTCTGTCCAACAACGAGCGCGCATTCATCGAAGTCGAGCACCAGCAACTCGTGGCGGAGATCGACCGAATCTCCGCGGTGACCGAGTTCAACAGCTACAGCATGATCGGCGCGGACGCAGGGGCGTACGCGATGCAGGTCGGCAAGGACGCCGTCGCCGGCATCGACACGATCGACATCACGTTCACGGCGACCCACGCCACCGGTTTGGGCGTCGACACGATGGACTTCACGAGCGCCGCGGGTGCTCAGGCTGCCCTCGCCACGGTCGACACGGCCATCGCGACGCTCTCGACCAGCCGGGCGAACCTCGGCGCGATGCAGAACCGCCTCGAGGTGACCGTATCCAACCTTCGGGTGGAGGAGGAGAACCTCACTGCGGCGAACTCGCGCATCAAGGACGTGGACGTGGCCCGCGAAACGGCTCGCCTCACGCGCAACCAGATCATGTCCCAAGCGGGCACCGCAATGCTGGCTCAGGCCAACCAACTTCCACAGGCCGCTCTGCAGCTCCTCGGGCAGTAGCTCCGATGAGCGCGGTTGATGCCACGCATCGCTGACTGAACCGCGTATCTCATCGGTCCCGCTCCCCGGCCGCTTGCGCCGGAGCGCCCATCCGCTCCACCAGGACGCCTCGCCGCAAGTCGGCCAGGGTCAGCAGAGCGGGACGATGAACGCACGACAACTCTCTATCCGGCCGTCACACGTGGGTGTGGCGGCCGTCTTTTCGTATCCTGACGGCACTGGGGCCCCGTGCTACGTTGCGCGGCCATGCTGAAGACGTCCGTCGTCCGCATCTTCGCCACGACCCAGGAGTCCGACTACGAGAGCCCCTGGCAGGCCACGCGCCCGTCGAGCGGCACCGGGTCTGGTGTGGTCGTGGCGCCGGGCAAGATTCTCACCGGAGCGCACGTCGTCGCCGACGCGACGTTCATCCAGGTGCAGACCAGCACCCACCCCGACAAGTTCATCGCGCGCCTGGCGGCGATCTGCCACGACTCCGACCTGGCGCTGCTGCATGTCGAGGACGCCGTCTTCCTCGAGGAGACGACGGTCGCCGAGCTCGGCGACATCCTCCCCGACCTGCAAGACAAGGTGTCGGTGGTCGGCTTCCCCGTCGGCGGAGAAGAGGTCTCGGTGACCGAAGGCGTGGTCAGCCGGATCGAGCTGCAGCGATACGCTCACTCCGATCGATGGCTGCTCGCCGTTACCGTCGACGCCGCGATCAACAACGGAAACAGCGGCGGTCCGGTCTTTCTCGACGACCAAGTCGTAGGCATCGCGTTTCAAAGCTTGGACGACGCGGAGAACATCGGTGAGATGGTGCCCACCCCGCTCATCGAGCGGTTCCTCGAGGGCGCCAAGACTCGCAAGGAGGTCATCGTGCCCGGTTTTGGCGGCACGATTCAAACGCTGGAGAACCCCGCGCTGCGTGCGGCGTTGAAGATGAAGCCTGGCCACACCGGGGTTCGCATTCGCACGGTTGCGGCCGGCAACTCCGGCGATGGCGTGCTGCAGGTCGACGACGTGCTGATGTCGTTCGACGGCTACGACATCGCCAACAACGGCACGATCCGCTACGACGACAACCACCGCACGGGCTTCTTGGTGCTGCTCGGCGACCACTTCGTCGGTGACGAGGTCGAGGCGACGGTCTTGCGCGGCGGCGTCGAGAAGGCGGTCACGCTCGAGCTGCAGCCGCTCGCGCCCCTCGTCCATCGGGCGCGCTACGATCACACGCCCAGCTACTTCGTGTTTGCCGGGCTGGTGTTCCAGCCGCTGAGCGTCAACTTCCTGCGCACGTGGACCGACTGGTGGGACACCGCCCCCAAGGAGTACCTGTACTACTACTACATGGGCGAACCCACGGCGCAACGGCGCGAGATGATCGCGCTGACGCAGGTGCTCTCCGATGGCGTCAACGTCGGCTACGAAGATCTCTATGGAGAGTCCGTCGCGTCGGTCAACGGCATGGTGCCTCGCGACCTCCAGCACTTCGCCGAGCTGGTGGACGCGTGCCACGATACGGTGGCGCTTCGTCTGAGCAGCGGCGCGCTCGTCGTCTTCGATGCCGCATTGGCGCGCGCGAAGCAGGGCGAGATCCTCGCGCGCTACCGCGTCCCGGCCGACCGCTCAGCCGACCTCGCGCCGGGGTCTCTCGGCGTAGTCGCCGAGTAGCGCTCAGCCGCCCTCGGCCTCGAGCGCTTCCACCTCGGCGATGCGCTCGCGGAGGTCCTCGTCGTCGGCGGACAGCGCTTTGGCCAGGCTCTGCGCCTGGTCGACGTAGGTACGCGCGGCGGAGGCGTCGCGGCGGGCGATCTCGAGGTCGGTCAGGGCGCTGTAGACCGACAGGACGTCCCGATGGTGCTCGCCTCGGCTCTTCTTGGCGATCTCCAGCGCTTCGAGCAGTTGGCGCTGCGCTCGGTCGTAGTTGCGGTCGAGCACGTCGGCGCGGCCGAGGATGCGCAGCGAGGCCGCCACGCCTGGGTGCCCGGTCATCCCAGCGGTGCGTCGTGCTGCCAGGGCTTGGCGAGCGTGCGCCCGGCCCGACTCCACGTCGCCGGCGTCCACGAGGATCTGGGCGAGGTTGTTCCGGAAGTCGGCGGTCATCGGGTGATCGTCGCCATACGAGGCGCTCGCCCTGCGAACCGCGTCTTCGAAGGCGCCGACACACTCGGCGGGCTCGTCGGCGGCGCTGTAGCAGATGGCGGCGAGGCTGTTGGCGATGCGCGCGAGGTCGGGGTGGTCCTCTCCCTCGGACGCAGCGTAGAGATCACGCGCGAGCTCCCACTGCGCGCGAGCCTTGTCGTACTCGTGCGCGTAGTACAGCGCGATTCCCAAGGACTCGTGTGCCTGGGCTGCGCTGATGCTGTCCTTTCCGTACAGGGCCTCGTAGAGCTCGACGTTGCGGTCGCAGTGGGGGATGGCCTCCTGTGTCTCGCCCTTGTCGGCGAGGAACTTGCACATGACGGAGTGGAAGTTCGCCGCGTGGGTGCCGTTGGGGTCGAGGCGGTTGATGGCCGCCTCGGCTTGTCGGGACCACCGCATGCCCTCGTCGTAGTCGGACAGGAGGATCCCGGTGGTCTGTGCGAGCTGGGTGAGCGCAGACGCGAGAACCTGATCGTGGTCCGACGCGAGGGCAGCGTAGACGGTCTCCTCGAGGTGTTCGACCGCCTCCTTCGGGTCCCCGTTGGTGACCGCGAACCTGGACGCGAGGAACTGCGCCTCGGCGATGAGCGGCCCGTACTCGGTGGCCTTCGAAGCATCCAGAACTTCGGCGACGGCCTCGGGGAGCGCTGGGTCGCGGACCACGACGTGGGCCTGCGCAGTGAGGCCAGAGATCCGCTCGCGCAGGGCCTGCACCTCGGTCGCGAGCTCGGGGTCGTCGGGGGGGCGCGCGAAGGTGTCGAGCGTGTCGACGTCTCCGCAGGCGCTGATGGAAGGCAGTTGGTCGACGGCACGAGGTGCGCTCTCGATGACGGTTGCGTCGGCGTTCTCGAGGGCCGACGCGGTGCTATCGAGCGCTTCGAGATGGCGGGAGAGGCAGCTCATCCGCAGGTCGAGCGCATGGGCGGACTGCTCCCGCCGCACGTGCGTCGCTTCGCACGCATCACGGTAGGCGGCGGACCACTCGTCGCCGTAGGCGTCGAGCTGCCCAACGACCGCGTTGATGGTGCCGGTCGCGTACGCAGCGTCGGCCTCGGCGAAGTTCTCGCGAAGCTGGCTCTCGCGAGCGGGACTCCACACCTCGGCGAGGCGGCTGTCTCCTGCGCCGCAGGGGTCTTCCGTGGGGGCTCCGAAGGCGGCATACAGGCCGCCGAACGCCGCGACGGCGCCAACGCTCCACCAAAGCGTCCGCTTGGAACGCGGCCGTTCGAGCGCGATGGCCTCGAGCAGGGCCCCCATGGAGGGGAAGCGTTCGTCGGGCTGCTGGCTCAGGCCCCGATCGAGCGCTCGTCGAATGCGCGCGGGGACGGGGCTGTTCGCCGGCGGTGGGGTCACCTCGCCAGCACACACCGCCATGCCCAGGGCTGCGGTCGAGTCGCCCTGGAACGGGCGCGAACCGTACAGGCCCTCCCAAAGCGCGACACAGAAGGAGAACTGGTCGGTGCGTTCGTCGAGGGCCTTGCTCAGGTACTGCTCGGGAGCCATGTAGGCGGGGGTCCCGGTGAGCCCTCCGGTTCGCGTGATGCGGTCGAAGTCGTGGCTGCGCATCCGAAGCTCGAGCGAGACGTCCTCGAGGTCTTCGCTCTGCGGCTCGGTCGAGGAGACTCCTGCGCTACGAGCCAAGCCAAAGTCCAACACGCGCGGACGACCATCATGTCCGATGAGGACATTGTCGGGCTTGAAGTCGCGGTGCACCATGCCCTCCGCGTGGGCGGCGGCGAGCCCTCTACCCGCCGCGGTGAAGCACTCGATGACGTCCTGCCACGGCGGGCTCGTCTTCATCCACTCCGAGAGCGTCTGACCGCGTACGAACTCCATCGCGACGAACACCCGCTCCTCGAACACGCCCACGTCGTGCACGGTGACGACGTTGGGGTGCGCAAGCTTTGCCATGGCCTTGGCTTCCCGGATGAGACGCGCGTGGCCGCGGCTGCCCGCCTCGCCCTCGAGGCGCTCGGGCTGGAGCACCTTGAGCGCGACCTTGCGATCGAGGTCGGGGTCGAACGCCGCATAGACGACGCCCATCCCACCCGCGCCGATGCGCTCGAGCACGTGGTATCGGCCGAGCAGCGCGCCCGGTTCGAGCGCCTGCTCGCGGAGCGACTCGGGCAGACCGGTCGGGGCGGTCTGGTCGGCGGCCGTAGGTCCCGAGCGAGGGGCGTTGGAGAGGCTCATCGCTTGCTCCCCCACACGTTCCAGCCCCCGCGCACCTGACGTCCCAACGGAGCAGCAAGGCTACCAGCTCAACCCCGACCACGTCATGGATCTCGCGACGAGGCTGCTACGGTGCGGGTGTGCCCTCCGCACCTTCGCTGCTTTACCTCGACGCACACGTCTTGGTGATGAACAAACCGTCCGGTGTGGCGGTGCATCCGGGGTGGGTCCCACGAACGGAACCCACGGCGATGGTCTGGGCTCGTGGGCAGGCCGGCTGCCACGTCTACCCAGTGCATCGTCTCGATCGTGCGACGAGTGGTGTGCTGGTCTTCGCGCTCAGTTCAGCCGTGGCGCGGGAGGCGGGCAAGGCATTCATGAGCGGCACCGTTCGCAAGCGGTACATCGCGCTGGTGCGGGGGACCGCGCCCGAGGAGGTCGAGATCGACCACCCGGTGCCGAAGACCGAAGGGGGGGAACGCGTCGCTGCGGTCACGTGGTGCCGCAACTTGCGGCGCAGCGCAAAGGACCGATGCAGCCTGGTCGAGGCGCGGCCCAAGACCGGCCGGCTGCATCAGATTCGTCGTCACCTCAAGCACCTGTCGCATCCGCTCGTTGGCGATGTGCGCTACGGCAAGGGCGACATCAACCGGCACTACCGCAGCACCTGGGACCTGCATCGCTTGGCGCTGCACGCCCTCGAGCTCGAGCTGCCGCACCCCATGGAAGACGGCGTGCTGCAGCTTCGCGCCCCGGTCCCGAGCGACCTCGCCGAGCCGCTGCGTCGACTCGAGCTGTTCGACGCCGTGCCCGAGCCGCGCTGACTAGCGGGACTTCTTCCACATCCTGCTACACCCCGAAGACTTCGACGATGAGGCCGTCTTCGGTGGGCTCGGTGCACAGCGGCGGTGGCGGCAGCATGAGCGCGGCGTTGAGGCAGGGGCAGTCGACCATGTCGAGGCACTCCTCGGGCATGGGAAGGCACGTATACGTGGGAGGCGCCCCCTTTACGCCGGGATACCCGATCTCGCAGTACTCCGTGCCCACGCTGCACTCCACTTCGTCCTCGCAGTTGAACGTGGCGCACGCGTCGTCCACCACGCATCCCTCGCCCTCTACGAAGTTCGCGTCGGGTCCGCAATCGCAGCCGGGAATGATGGCTTCGCAGTCGTTGGGGACTCCGCAGACATAGTCGCCGCACGCGGCCTCGTCCCAGGTGCCGGCCGTGTCCTCGCACAGCTGCTGCGGGTCAGCCTCGCCAGTAGAGGAGCTGCTGCCCGTGGAGCTGCCTTCGCCGGTCGACGAGCTGCTGCCCTCGGAGCTCTCGTCGGAGTCGCTGTCGGTGGTCGTGCTGCTGCCGGTCGTCGTTCCCGACGCCGACGCGCTGTCGGTGTTGGCGGTCTCGGACGCGGTGGCCGAGTCGGTGGGGTCGGTGCTCGACGACGACGAACCGGTACCGCCGGAGCCGGAGTTGTTGCTCGAGTCGGTGTCGCCATCGTCGCTGGAGTTGCAGGCGAGCAGGAGTGCCGCGAAGAGGAGGCCAAGGCGTTTCATGTGGATGGGGCATGAGTCGCCCGAGCGCAGTCGGAACGCAACCGGCTTTTTGGCCGAACGAGGCTTGGCAGGCCGCGCTAGCCGGGCACGATCGTCTCGCAGCCGAACGCGATGTTGATTGACCCGTTCTTGGCGACCTGGGCCGTCTCACAGGTCTGCGGGCACATGACGATCTGGGTCGGGGCGGCCGGGTTGTCGTAGTACCAGCCATCGACGACGCCAGCGCACTGGTCGGCGCTGTCGACTCGCGGGATCGACGTCGTTCCGCCCATGCCGTCGTCGAACTCGACGTTGACCTTGTCGGGGTCGAAGCTCTCGCCGTT
The DNA here is from genome assembly GCA_024742475.1 of bacterium. GTDB lineage: Bacteria > Myxococcota_A > Polyangia > Nannocystales > Nannocystaceae > CAJXVA01. The sequence continues at coordinate 12,857 of JANSYI010000015.1, forward strand.
GGGGGGCTCTGGAATGGGGAACTCGCACGCCAGCTGCGTCCCGCCGATGACCTCGGTGGACAGGGCGTCGAAGACCGCCTGGAAGTCCTGGTCGCAGAGATCGGCTGCCACCCCGCCCCGGTCGTTGGTCAGGTTGATGTACTGCGTGCCGACGTCGGCCGCGGATGCGCAGTTGGAGTGGCAGACCACCGAGTGGTGCGTGTAGTCGGCGTAGCTGGGGTCGAGCGCCAGGAACTGGCTGTTGAAGCTGTTGGCGTTCATGTTGGGTGAGTCGTCGCTGATCACCACGACGTGCTTCGACGAGTCGGGCCGCATGAAGGGCGACCACTCGGCGGCGGTGCTGATGATGTCGGACCAAGCGCTCGAGCTGCTCACCCGCCGGTCGACGTGGTTGAACAGCGGCAGGTTGGTGTCCGAGTTGGGGCAGCCGCCTGCGCCCAGGGGCGGGTCGATGCAGATGCCGTTGCCGTCGTTCGGGTAGCTCGAGATCAGGACCACGTGCACGTCGATGCCGCTGCCGATGATCTGGTTGCTGAAGTCGTTGAGGCGGTCTTGAACCTCGCTGGCTTCGAAGCTCATCGAGCCGGAGTTGTCGACGACGAAGATGATGTCCGCGGGCAGCGGCACGAGCTCGGCGGCTTCGCTGACCGCGGCGCACTCTTCGTCTTCGGGAGGAGCGCCGGTGGTCGGAGCGCCGAGGTCGAACTTGGGCCCGTCGCCGCCGCCGTCGCTGGAGCCAAACTCGGTGTCGCTGCCCCCGCCGGTGCCGGTGCCGGCGTCGTCGGTGTCGCTTCCCGGCCCGCCGGTCGAGAAGCCGCCGAGCGTGCCCGCGCTGGCCTGCGTTGCGTCGTTGTTGCCTCCGCCGTCGCATCCGGCTGGGGTCACGGCCAACAACACGAGTACCGCCAATTGAACGTGCAAACGCTCCATCCCGAGGTGGGACACCGGAACACCGCATCCTTCCGGCACCGACTTTGGATTGGCGCGTCGTCACGCGTTGCTGGGCGTCATCGCCGCAGATAGTCTCCCGCCATGCGTGTCCGCGTCCTTACGCCCTTGGCTTGCCTCGCGCTCCTTGCCGGATGCTTCAACCCCGACGACGGCAGCGCTGCCGATGCGGACACCGACCTGTCGACAGGTCCCGGGTCGACCTCGGGAGCGCCGACGACCGACGACCCCTCGGTGGGCACGACCGGCTCTGGCGTGGACTCGCTGACCTCGACGACGCTCGAGTCCTCGACGACCGACGCGGACACCACCTCGGCCGACGAGACCTCGGGCGGACCCGCCGAGTCATCGGGCTCGTCGAGCGGTGAGCCGATCCCCATCGAGTGTGGGGACGGGATCCCTGCTCCAGGCGAGGTGTGTTTCGACGACGCCGCGGTGCTCAACGCGGGGGACATCGGCTACTCGCCGCGCGTGGGCGAGGTCAACGGCGACGGCAACGTCGACCTGCTCTACCTCTACGGCGATCAGATCGTGGTCCGACTCGGGGCCGGTGATGGAACGTTTGGCCCCGAACTCCCCGACGAGACGTTGTACTGCGACACGATGGAGCTCGCCGACGTCGACGGCGACGACGTGCTCGACCACGTCTGCACGGTCGGCTATGAGAACATCCTCTCGGTCTCGCTGGGCAACGGCACGGGCAGCTTCATGCTGCAGACCCCGCACACCCAAGTCGGCGATACTCCGGTCGAGATCGCCGCGGGCGACCTCAACGGCGATGGCAACGCCGACGTCGCGACCATACACGCGGACACCACGGGATCGAGGTTCGTACGTATCAGCCTGTCCCAGGGCAACGGGTTGTTCACGATCAGCGACACGGTCTCCACCGGAAATCTGCCGGGAGCGGACGTCACGCTCGGCGACTTCACTGGCGACGGGGTCAGCGATGTCGCGTTTACGGTCGCCGAGGGCACCAACCAGGTCCGCATCGCCGTCAACGACGGCGACGGCGACTTCGGGCAGGCCCTCGACGTCAACGCAGCGACCTCGGGCGCCTTTGGAATCGCAGCGGGCGACTTCAACGGTGACGAGGACGACGACCTCGCCGTGGCCAACGCCGGAAGCGTGCTGGCCATCTTGGGCACGGGCATCGCGTCGTTCGAGAAGGCCGTCTCGCTCGACGTTCCCGAGGGCGCCATCGCGAACCGCGTCGCGGTCGACGACGTCACCAACGATGACCTTGCCGACATCATCGCGGTCTACAGCAACCAGGCGATCGTCAGCGTGTTCCCGAGCAATGGCGATGGAACCTTTGGCGAGCGCGTCGACGTGACGATCGCCGCGGTCTCCGATTCGCTGTCGACCGGCGACGTCAACGACGACGGCGTCCCCGACCTCGTGATCGGCTCAACCAGCGAAGAGCTGGTCACCGTCGTGGTGTCGACGCCCTGACGATCACTTCTTCTTTGCAGGCTCGACGGGTGCGCTGCCGATGCTGGCCGGGTCCTTGGCGTCGACCACGGGCACGTCGCCGGCGGGCATGGCGAAGGTCGATTCGTCGACGGGCGCGTTGAGCTCGACGACCGAGAGCTCCTGCGTAAGCTCCATCAGCGAGGCGTTCGTGACCTGCTTGTAGGGGATCTTCATCCCGTCGACTTCTCGGTAGTCGGTGGAGCGGATCGTCACGGGCATCGCGCCCAAGGGGCTGTGCACCTTGAACGACTGCTCGACCATCAGGTGCGTCTTGGCGTCGAGGGTCAACGTGAGCGTTGCGCCGGACTTGGCCGAGAGCTCGATGTCGTAGACCTTCTTGCCCTCGATCTCGCGCTCCGCCGTGGTCTTGGCTTCGTCGAAGAACTGGTCCCAGTCGGCGGTGAGCAGCAGGCTGCTGGCCCACATGTGCTGCTCGGCTTCCTTGCCCTCGAGCTTGCGAAGCCCGTTGATCGGCTCCTCGGCCCAGATCACATCGCCCTTCTTGCCGCTGCGGTTGATGCCCAGCCCGGGGATCGTCTGCACCATGTAGAAGTCGCCGCCCTTCCACCAGGTCTCGACCTTGCCGGTGAGGTTCTGCTTGGGGGCGCCAATCGTGCCCACGAGGTGAAAGCTCTTCACCGTGTCGAGCGTGGCTTGCCCGCCCACGGCCTCGACCGACTTTGCGAGCAGCTCCTTGGCGTCGGGCAGGCTGTCTTCGGGCTCGGGCGCGGGCGCGTCGTCGCTGGGCGCGGAGCCTTCGCCGACCTCTTTCTTGGGCGCTTGGGCAGGCGCGTCGTCGGTGGACTTGTCGCAGCCTGGCGAGAGGAGCAGAGCGGAGAGGAGGAGGCTGGAGATTCGACGCATCATGACTCTTGGAGCGCGGCGACGGCCGCTTCGAGGACGGGGTCCTTGCCCGCAGCGAAGTCCGCCACGGTTTCGGGGACGAGGTGGTCGGGAGCGACGCCTCGCCCTTCGACGAGGACGCCTTTGGGCGAATGGTAGTCGCCGACGACGTACTGAAACAGGGCCCCTCCGTCGAGCTGCTCGATGAGGGACGGCAGGGCCGCGCCGGCGGAGGGCCCCGCGCCGTAGATCGAGACGCGGCCGAGGTCCCGCATGCCGGCCGCGAAGATCTCGGACGTGCTGGCCGTGCCTTCGTCGATGAGCAGCGCGACCGGCCCGGCGAAGGGGTCGGGGTCGGGCGAGACGTTGAACTCCTGCGTGAAGGCGCGCATCTCGAGCTTGCCGAGGCTGCCCGGCTCGGTGAGCAGGCTCCTCGCGACCGACACCGCCATGGGACCGACGCCGCCGGGATTGCCTCGAAGGTCGAGCACCAGCGCCTTCATGCCCTTCGAGCGCAGGTCTGCCAGGGCGGCCTGGATCTTGGGAAGCATCGGCAGCATCCAGACGTTGAACGCGATCACGCCGACCTTCGTGCCCTCGACCATCCGGTGTTCGACGCGGGTGGGGACGTCGGTGAGGTTGCCGAGCGACATCGTCTCGGAGGGGTCGGCGATGCAGGGGAGCGTGCGGGGTTCGTCCTCACCCTCGAGCGTGACCGTGCGGGTCTCTCCCGCCCGGCCGCAGGAAAGCTTGGCTGCGGCAAGGCGTGCCACGAGCGCTGCGAACTCTGCCGCGCGTTCGGTGCGATCCTCGGCGCGTTCGGACAGCTCAGCGACCTTGGTGCCGTCCACGGACGTCAGGACCGCGCCTGGCTGCACGGGCGCGCCGGGGGGCGCCTCGACGACGGCCAACTTCCCCTGCACCCAGCGGGCTCGGAGATCGACCGACGCGGGGCCGACCGCTTCATCGCTACCGCTGGAGAACAGCTTCACATGGGACTGTCCCAGCTCGTCCAACATCTCGTTGATCACTTCGAACGCCTCGGTGCGGTCGCGCGTCTTGGAGAGCGCCTCCCCATAACGCAGACGTGCCGCCGGCCAGTCCACGCAACCGAGCGTTGGGTCGTAGTGTTTCTCCAGCACGAGTCGCCATGCCTGCTCGAACGTCCGGCGGTAGCGGCTCTCGGGCAGCGGCGGCAGGTCGCTCAGATCGGCCTTCGACCAGTCGGTGCAGGCATCCTTGGCGGGCTTGGCCGCTTGCGGCTCTGCGACCTCGACCTCGGGGTCGTCGGGCTTCGCCTGCGGGGTGGGCGCCGTCGCCGCGGCGGGCTCGCAGGCCACGAGCATGAGGGCGATGACGGCTCCGACCCGGGCGAGCATGGGCGGCAGTTCTACCAATCTGGAGGCTCCACGTGCGGTCTGTGGCCTTTTTGCCGAACTCGGGACCCTTTGGCCCGTCATGTCGCACAATCGAACGGGGAAGCGGACCGGGGATTGATGCGGAAGAGCGTTTTTGTAGCGATGAGCCTCGCGCTCGCGGGGTGCGGTGACTTCACAGAAGAGAGGACCCCAGCGGCGGGCATCGGAGGGCTCACGGGGAAGGCGGACGACGCCGACACCGACGCCGAAGACACCGACACGGACATCGGCGGCACGTCGGGCGTCGGTACGGGCGGCGGCGGGGAGTCGGGCATCGGCGACGACAGCGGGCCGAAGTTCGACCTCGGCGGCGGCGATGGATCGGGGCCGGCGGACACCGACGGGTGCGGGACCGAGTGCGAGTGCACCATCCCCGAGCATCAGCCCTGCGACAACGCGACGGGTGACCCGTTCCTCGCGATGGGCTTGGGCTGCCCGGGCGAGCTCGCGGTGCAGTCCACGGTAACCGGACCTCCGGGTGCGATCGGCGTTCGAAGCTCGTTCGGGGGCAACGGCACCTTCGCGCCGCGAGAGGGTGCGTCCTATGCGGTGATCGGCTCGGGCTTCGTCACCGATCTCGACATGCCCACGCCCGGTGGCGACAACAACGCCGACCCCACGCACTGCAACGACGACCTGGGCGGCCAGTGGGACGTCGGTGGCGCGCTGCCCAACCCGCTTCGCGTCAACAATGTCGCGGGCGACTGCACCGTCGACGCCAGCCTGCTCGGCACGGGCGACTGCTCCAACACCATCGCCGACCAGTTCAACCAGGGCAACTCGGCAAACGACTACGTCGAGCTGCGCTTCGAGGTGGACGTCCCGGTGGACGTGGTCTCGCTCAGCTACGACTTCGCGTTCTTTTCGACCGAGTACCCGTACTACTTCGGCTCGGCGTTCAACGACATGTACGTCGGCTGGCTGGAGTCCGAGGCGTGGACGGGCAACATCTCGTTCGACGCAAACGGCAACCCGATCTCGCTCAACGCGGGCTTCCTCGACTACCGAGACGACGCGGGCAACCTCCCCGAGTTTGCGGGCACCTGCATGCGACAACACGCCGGAACCGGCTGGCTGAGCACCAGCGCGGGCGTCGTGCCCGGCGAGCACATCACGGTGGCCTTTGCGATCTTCGACCTGAGCGACTCGATCCTCGACAGCTACGTCTTCCTGGACAACTTCCAGTGGGGCTGCGAGCCGGGAGCACCGGTGACGACCCCCGAGGGGTAGACTCGGGGCGGTGCCCGTCGACTGGTCCGAGGTTGCGTCCGCAACAGCTCATCGCCCTTGGCCGCTGCCCGAGCGGCCGTGGGTGATGACGATGAGCTGGCTCGACCTGCTCTTTGCGCACTGGCGGGTGCCGGCGGAGCAGGTGGCGAGCCGGTTGCCCGCAGGGCTGGAGGTCGACACGTTCGAGGGGGATGCGTGGGTCGGCGTGGTCCCGTTTTGGATGGACAACGTCACCGGGCGCTGGCTGCCGAACGTGCCCGGCTTGTCTCGTTTTCCCGAGCTCAACGTGCGCACCTACGTGACCGACGGACGCAAGCCGGGGGTCTGGTTCTTCAGCTTGGACGCCGACCAGCGACTCGCGGTGTGGGGTGCTCGCACGTTCTTCGACCTGCCGTACGTGCGTGCCGACATGCACTGCACGAAGGGCGAGGACGGCTGGGTGCGTTACGAGAGCCACCGCACCGACGACCGGATGGCACCGGGCGCGTTCGAGGGGCGCTACCGCGGCGTCGGGGACGTCTATCGAAGCCAACCGGGGTCGCTCGACGCGTGGCTGACCGAGCGCTACTGCCTCTACTCCGCCGACGACGCGGGCAGGGTCGGGCGCGGAGAGATCCAGCACGTACCCTGGCCCCTGCAGAAGGCCGAAGCGCAGATCGACGTGAACACCGTCGCGGACGCGCACGGGTTCACCTTCGTCGGCGAGCCGCTGCTGCACTTCGTCGAACGCATCGACGTGGTGGGCTGGACGCTCGAGGGGGTCTGAGTCACGCGCTACGCGAGCTCGGAGAGCCAGCGGAACGCGGCCCGGTGGCGCGATGCGTCGGCACGGCGGCAGTCCGAGGCCAGGCTCAGCGGCTCCTCGTCAGCGAAGAAGTACGCGAAGCAGAGCTCGCACAGCCCGTGAGACACGGCCGCGGTGGTGGAGAATCCATCGGCGTGGAGCTCCCAGCGTCCGGTGCCGCGGTTCTGGAGTCGCCGGCAGTGCGCGCACTGTGTGACGAGCCCGCCGGGGCCTTCGTACGCGCTCCAGTCGGGTTCATGCGCGGTTGACTCGCGGTCAGCGGAGTGCAGCAGCGTGTTGACGATCGCGAGTCGGTCGCCCTCGGGCAGGATGTACTGCGAGAACCACCGCGTCTGGGTCGCCGACGAGCACTCGTAGTCGTGTCGCGCGGGCTCTCTGCGCGCGAGCACCCTTGCGTAGGTGTCGGCGTAGAAGTCTCGAAGCGCGTCGGGGATGAACCCGAGCAGCTCTCGCCCGACGACGCGCTGTACGAGCGCCGGGTTGCCTCCGTTGGCGGCAGAGAAGCCTTCAAAGGCTTTGTTGACCCAAAGGATCCTCAGGGACTCCGCCGAAACCAGATACGCAGAGTCGGCGTGGTTCTCGAGCAGCTGCCCCCGATCTCCGGCGAGCCACACCTCTACTGTCATCCACACTACAGGGGGACGATACCCAGCGGCTTCGCCGAGGATCGTCCCGTTCTGGGCTGCCCGCGCCCTGGGCTACTCGTAGGTGACGCGCTCGAGGGCGCCGAGATCGAGCACGACGATCTCTTGCCGACTGAGGCTGAGGATGCCGTTGCGCTGCATGCGGTTGAGCGCGCGGGAGATTTCCTCGCGGACGGTGCCGAGGCGGGCGGCGACGGTGTTCATGTCGAGCTGGCGCGGGATGACGGTGGGCTTGCCCTGCTCGGCTCCGTTGCGGACGGCGAGCGTGAACAGGAACGAGGCCAGACGGCGCTCGACGGAGCGCAGCGAGAGGTCGAGGACCAGGTCGATGAGGCGGTTGGCGCGGAAGGCCATTTGCCGCATGAGCGCGAAGGCGAGGGTCTCGTTGCTGCTGATCAGCTTGACGACGCCGTCGGTGTCGAAGCGCCAGACCTCCGAGTCGACCATCGCGAAGCCCGACGCGGCGCACTGCACGTCGCGGGGCAGGAAGCCCTCACCGATCAGCTTGCCGGGCTCGGCCAGGTAGAGGATCTGCTCGCGGCCCTCGCTGGAGATGAGGCTGAGCTTGAACTCGCCCGACTTCACGAGGAAAAGTCCGGGACCGGGCTCGCCGCGGCGGAAGATCGACCGCTTGCGCTTGACCTCGATGGTCTCCGCGATGTCGCACAGACCCTTGACCGTGTCCTCGGGAACCCGCTCCCAACCGGACCACCGGTGGAGCATTTTGCTGATCAGTTCCGCGTCTGCCTGGTCGACAGCCATGCGCGCGAGTGTAGCTTGAACGGGTTTGGGTAGCGACTGATCTCACGTTTAGCGCGGAATCGGCGGCGGAGACGCCGTCTGTGTGACTCTGGAGCACATCTGCGAGGCGCCCGCGCGGGGTGTCATCCGCCGGCCAGACCGAGGGCGATGGCAGCCGATGCCACGGTCACCTGCAGCACCTTCTCGCTGAAGGTGGGCACGAGGGAGTCGACCGAGTCTTCGCCGCCCATGCAGTGGTAGCGGTCGTTGCGGAACTCCCCCGTGTCGGTGATGAAGATCGCGGGGAAGCCCTGGTCCCAAAACGGCGCGTGGTCGGAGCGACGCAGGTCACCGAACAGCGGGTTTTTCACCTGCTGCTCGTTGAGGACCAACGCCACCACCGGCAGATCGACGCGCTCGCCTTGGGCCTGAATGTTGGCGACGGCGTCGGCCGAGCCAGGATCGCCGGTGAGGAAGAGGAAGTCGCCCCGGTTGTCGTTGGCCTCGATCATCGCGATCTCCTCGGGGAAGACCAGGTCGAAGCCCGTGGGCAGGCGCTGGGTGTCGGGCTCGTCGCTCGCGTAGCCGATCATCTCGAAGTTGAAGTAGACGCCGATGTCGATGCCTTGGCTCGCGGCCGACATCGCAAACGCTTCGGAGCCGAGGAGTCCGCGCTCTTCTTCGTCCCAGCAGGCGATGGTGAGCGTGTTGGCGTACTGCCCCATGGCCAGGACCCGCGCGGCCTCGAGTGAACCCGCGACGCCGGTCGCGTTGTCGTCGGCGCCCGTGCACTCCTCGATGTGGTCGTAGTGCGCGCCGACGATGATGTGCGGCGCGTCGGGGTCGGATCCGGGCAGCGTGCCGAGGACGTTGACGCCCGTGCCGTAGTCGAACAGATCGACGGTGAACCCGAGCTCGGTGAGCCGGTCGGCGCAGAGGTCCTGCACCGCCTGCCAGTGGGTGGAACCCGGCACGCGCAAGCTGGCGATGAACTCGAGGTCGGCCTGGTACGCGTCGATGTCGACACAGTCGGCCAGCGCCTCGGGGCTGGCGGCACAACCTGCAGCCGAACCGGTGGCGCTGCTGGAGTCGGCCGCAGCGGTGGTGCTCGACGACGTGCCGCCCGACGAGGAGGAGCCTTGGCCGGAGCTCGACGCGCTGCCCGTCTGCGCCGCACCAGAGCTGGCCGCCTCGTTGGAAGAGGCGTCGTCATCCCCACCGCAGGCGGCGAGCAACCCCGCGAGTCCCAAACCCAACCATCGCATGCGCCCATGAGAACATGCAGCCGAAGCGTTAGCCACGGCTGGCTCGAATCACGCGCTCGGCGGAATGTAGACGCCGCCTTCGAATCGCCCTCGTTTTGGGCCGGCGGGCGGTGCCTCGGGGCTGATCTTCCACAGCCACTCCCAGGTGTAGATGCCGTCGTCGTGGCCGTCGCAGAAGCGGATGCCGAGCGCGTAGGCGCCGATCTCGAACAGGCCGGCGATCGAGGTGTCGGCTGGCGCGGCGAGGTAGTTCACCTCGTTGCCGTGGCCCTGACACGACGCGCACGGGCACCAGCTGCGCAAGTATGCCGAGGAGAACGTCGACACGCGCCCGTCGTCCCAGGTCACCTGCAGCTCGTTGCGGGACGTGGAGTGGGCGATGTCGACGGGCTTCATCAGGCGGGCTTATAGCCCAAGCCCGCGCAGCACGCCGTGGATCCGCGGCTGAAGCTCGACGGGGACCCAGACGTCGGCGCCTCGGCCGAAGAGCAGCCCACATGCGCGAAGCATCTCGAGCGGATTCTGGGGGGGGATCGGCGCGCCGCCGACGACCAGCTGAAGCGGGACGGGTCGACTGAGGAGCTCGAGGTCGCTCGTCGACAGCTCGCCGAGGATCACCTCGAAGAGGACCTGCTGTGCCTGGCCGTCGAGGGTGGCGAGGAGGATGGCGAGCAGGTGGTCGTCGCGAAGCGTCTCGATGATGGACTCGGTGAGGTGCTCGCCCGCGTCTTCGGCGTCGCCCTCGTGCGGAGCGATCCCCAGGCGTGCGCCCAGGTCATCCAGCGCGTCCTCTTCCAAGGAGCGCAGGCCGGCTCGAAGGGAGCGGAGCGTGTCCATGGGGAACTCGCGCATCTGCGGGGAGTGCTCTTCGGGGGCGTGGTGCGGCCGGAGCAGGGGCTGGTGGAGCTCGGAGTCCTCGATGCGGATCAGCAGCTCGAATCGCCGCACCTCGGCTCGCTCGGCCGTACAGAGGCCGTCGTCGATCCAGCGCTCGATCGCACGCAACCCGTGCAGCGCGAGCTGGACCTCGCCGGGCTCGCCCCGCCCATCGAGCAGGAAGCGCGCCGTCACCGAGTCGAAATGGGCGAGCCGGGTCACGGCCTCGGCGTGCCACCGGGTCACCGAATGTCCGGCGGCCTGCATCGCGCGCAGGAGCCGGGCGAGCTCGCGTCGTGCGTTGCGAACGTCGATCTCGAGAGACGACGTGGCCGAGTCTCGTCCTCCGCTGAGCAGCCTCAGTCTGGGTTGCTGCTGTTGAGTGTCCGCCACGACTCTGGCATCGGGTGGAGTCTCGGTGAGCTTGACGTGAAGAGGCGCATTGGGCCGTGACTCTCGCGCGCCCTTCAGAGAGGAGACCCGAAACGGGGCGGGTTTCGGCGCGGAATGTCGCCCCCGGGCCCAGACCGCCTTCAACCGAACACTGCGACGAGTTGTTCGGACCAGGCGAGCAGCGTGCCTTCTGCGTCGTGCAGCTTGGCGACCGAGGTGTGGAGCCCATGTGCGCCCACGAGGGTTTCGTACTGGACCGTGAACCAGTCCTCGAAGCTGGCGGGAGTGACGAGCAGGTGGGCGCTCCAGCTGACCGTGCTCGCAAAGGTCGGCGTCTTGGCGAGCGAGAGCGTCGGCGGAGGGTAGGTGTCGAGCAGGGCGAGCAGGCCTTCGCTGTCTCCGAGGGGAACGAGGTACCGAAAGACACCCGTGAACTTGGCCTCGCTCGCGCCCATGAAGGGCGGGCGCCCGTCGGCCCAGCGCATGTCGACGTTCTGCGTGAACTCCGGCACCACGCCCTCGATGTAGGGCATGCGCGTCAGCGACTCGGGATCGTCGATCTTCGCCGCGCGCGGGGCGTGCACGTCGAGCGCGCTCTCGCGAGGCTTGGCGAACACGAGCGTGGTGCGACCGACCAGCACATCGTCTTGCTCGAGCCGCACTTCGACGAAGGTGATGTTGCGACCTTCGCGAAGGATGGTCGAGGAACCCGAGACCACGCCCGGGGTGAGTGGCGCGAGGAGCTGCACGCTCGCGGTTCGCAGCGCGCGGTCCTCGTCCTCGACGCTACGATGGCCCAGCGACGCCATCGCGGCCGCGGTGAGCCCACCGAACATAGAGCGACCCTGCATCCATCCGGTCGGGAGCGTGAGGCTGTACGTGCCGTCGTCGGTGGGGGTCCACAGGTCGCGAAGGGATGCGTCGATGTTCATGAGCTCGCTGATCTGAGGCTGTGTACACCCCTCGATCCCTCCCTCGACGTTTTTTTGCAGCCAGGTGGGTTCATGTAGGACAGTGTGAGCATGACGCTGCGGATTGCGAAGCTCCCCAAACCTCAACGAGGCAACGTCGACCGGCGGATCAACAGGTCCGACAACTGCGCCGACGCACTCGAGCTGGCCCTCTCCAGCGCGGCCTCGCGCGCCAACCTCGACGCAATCCTGCTCGTCGATGGCGACGGGCTGCTCATCAGCCAAAACTCGACCAGCCTCGACCTCACGATGCTGGCCGCCGTGACGCCCATCGTCGGCCGCGGCAAGGCCGTCCCTCGGATCAAGCGCAACGGTGAGAAGCGCGAAATGAGCGTGTGCGAGCTCGAGATCGACGGCGACGTGCTCTATGTCGCGGCCCTCGGCGGCGACAACACGAGCCGCCAGCGCGAGCTGGGTCGGAGCCTCCGCGCGGCTGAGCGCATCCTCGCCGCTTGATCCGAGCCCGCCTCGCCGTTCACACTGCGAGGCATGGCGTCTCGCTCGCTCGGCCTGATGTCGGCGCTCCTCCTGGCGCTGGCATCCACCCCCGCCACGGCTGGCAAGTCGGCGCGCCGGGTGCCCAACATGCCGCGCGGGTGGAGCTGGCCTCCCAACCCCGCAATGGTCGAGGCCGGCAAGCGCTGTCGCGAGGTGCTCGCCGAGCGTGAGGTCGAGTTCGACGGCGGGAAGGGCAAGAAGGTCAACGCGCCGGTCGTGGTGCCCTCGATGGAGCTCGGCGGCGTCCGGCTGGAGCCCACGTGGCGCAAGGGCCCGTTCGTGATGGACTGTCATCTGGCGCTGTCTCTGCTCGAGGTGGCGCCAAAGCTGCGGGCGCTAGACGTCGCTGCGCTCCGCTTCTCGACGATTCACGACTACCGACACGTCAAGCGCAACGGGCGAAAGACCAACATCCTCAGCCGCCACGCGATCGGCTTGGCGATGGATGTCTTCGAGGTTCGTCTCGACGACGGCAGGGTGCTGAAGGTGAAGTCCGCCTACGCCGACGAGGACGTCCTGCACGAGGTCGAGGCGGTCTTCGGCAGCAGCGACCGCTTTCGGACGCCGCTGACGCCTGGCAACGACCCCAAGGGGCACGACGACCACTTCCACCTCGAAGCGCGCATGCCGTTGCCGCGATAGTCGCCTGCGCGGGTTTCCCGCTCGGTCGTTTCGTTCGACTCGTAGGTAGGTTGTGATAGGTTTCGCGGATGGATCGACGTTGGACTCTTGCCCTTACTACGGTGGCGTTCGTCAGCTGCACCGAGGCCCGCGAGGAGGATGACGCACTCCCGCCGATGACTTCCGTCAACGCCTCCGATGAAGGCACGGCGGGCGAGTCGTCGACCACGATGGTCGAGGAGGAGGACGACATCAAGCTCGATCTCGGCGACGACACCGACGACCCCAACACCACGTTCGATCCCGACGGCGACGACGAGAGCGGGTGCGACAAGGTCGACTTCCTGTTCGTGATCGACAACTCCGGCTCGATGCAGCCGTTCCAGGAGAACCTGGTGTCGAACTTCCCGGGGTTCATCGACACGATTCAGAACACGCTCGACGAGGCGCAGGACTACCACATCATGGTGGTCGACACCGACCCTGCCCCGCCGGTCAACTGCCCTGTCCTTTGCGAACAGGTCATGAACGACGGATGCCTCGACGAGAACAACTTCTGCAACCCGCTCAACATCATGAACCCGTTTTGCAGCATCAGCTGCATTCAGATCTCCGAGTGCGAGGGATACCCGGGGGGCTGCGCTGCGCCTCCGGAGCCCGACCCGTGCGAGATCATGGGCGCAGGCGTCGTCTACCCGCGCGGCACCGACGCCTCCAACACCGACTGCAACTTCGCCAGCGGCAAGCGCTACATGGACGCGAGCGAGCCCGACCTGCAGGCGGCGTTCGGCTGCGCGGGCCGAGTGGGTACGGCAGCCAGCGGCGCGGAGGAGCAGCCGATGGGGGCGATCGTCGAGGCGGTCACACCTGGGCGTCCCGCGTTCGAGTGCAACGACGACTTCATTCGGGACGACGCAATCCTCGTGGTCACGTTCATCACCGACGAGGACGATGACGCGGGCGACGGGTCCGAGGGCACGGTCGAAGGCTGGCGCCAGGCGTTGATCGCCGCCAAGAACGGCGACCCGGAGGCTGTGGTGATGCTGGGCCTGTTCGGCGGCGGGGGCTGTGGCGAAGACAGCCTGCGGCTGACGCAGTTCGTCGACAGCTGGGGCGATCGCGGCCTGCAGGGATCGGTGTGCGGCGACTACCAGAGCTTCTTCACCGAGGCGGTGGGTCTCATCGACACCACGTGCGACGAGTTCGTTCCGCCCGAGCCGGTTGGATGACGAGCTTCACGGTCCGCAACCCGCACTTCGAGACCCGCGTTCGGGAGAGCTTCGCCAAGCAGACGGTCATGGGCCTGCTTGGCGCGTCGCTTCAGCGCGTCGAGCCCGGCAGCGTCTCGATCGTGCTCCCGGCGCGGGACGACCTGTGCCAGCAGGACGGCTACTTTCACGCGGGCGTGTCGACGACCATCGCGGACAGCGCGGCGGGTTATGCCGCGCTGTCGCTGTTCGACGCGCAGACCGAGGTGCTGAGCACCGAGTTCAAGGTCAACCTGCTCGCGCCAGCGAACGGCGACCGCCTGCGCGCGGTGTCGAAGGTGCTCAAGCCAGGACGCACGCTGACGGTCGTCGAGGCCGACGTGTTCGCGGACAGCGGCGACACGTCGGTCCGAGTGCTGAAGTTCCTCGGCACGATGATCGCGATTCGCAGCTGAGCCTGCGCGCGACTCGACCAACAAAAAAAAGAAAGGCGACCGCCGAAACGGTCGCCTTGCGCACCCGGAAGGATTCGAACCTCCGGCCCTCTGGTTCGAAGCCAGATGCTCTATCCAGCTGAGCTACGGGTGCCTGGTCCGCACTCCATCGGGGTTCGTTCCGATGGAGAGTCATTCTTTTGCCTTGGTTTCGGGCGCTCCCAGTGCCGCCGGGAGTCGCTAATCCGCTCTACGTTTCGATTATCAGGTTGTCAACAAAAAGTTGGAGGGCTACACCCCGATCGTCCGCTGCGACGCCTTGGAGCCGCAGACACCGGAGCCCCGAGGAGTGCCAAACTTCCCCTCGGGGCTCCTCTCTTGGTTCGGTGTCACTACGCGCGCAGAGCGAGAAGGTGGCCCTGGACAGGTGGCGACCCTTTCTGGCCGAGCTGTCGGCGGTCGGCACCTCAGGCCCTTCGAGACGAACAGCGCTCCTGAGGGCTCAGGCAACCCCTGGCGTCGCCAGTTTCTTTGACTGCGCCGCTTGAGCGACCAAACTGTCCGGTATGACAGACAGCACCGAGGACGTGGAGCTCAGCCCTGCCGAGCTGCTGGATTCGGCCCGCTGGCAACTCGAGACCGCGCTTGAAAAGCTTGGATGGCACTCGGTGGATGTGCTGCTGGATGACGACATCCTTGGTGCCGCCATCCTCGCGCGGACTGCGGCCGAACTCCTCGAGGCGCTGCACCGCAACCGAGGGGAGCAGTAGCCCCCCCCATACCGTGTCGTCCCGATTTCGACTGGAAGCGTCTGGTCGATGACCGCAGAGAAGGCACATCCAACATTCGAACGGTCTCCAACCTCCGCCGAGTCCGCCGAGGCGGAGGTTGGAGACCACTAGTTTGGCCCCGCCTGTCTGCAAGCCGGCGGGGTATCTCTGAGTCAACAGGCGTGGGATTGCAGGCGAGCGCGGCGAAGCTTGGCAGTGGCGTGCTCCGCGGCTCCCTCCTGACTTGACCGGGAACCTATTCCGTGATCGGGTCGTCGGATGGGAAAGTTCTCGAAGTCCATCGGTCGACGACGCCGGGGCGTAGAGTCAGACCAGGCGCGCAGATGGAGTCGCAACCGTGGTCGACTCCAACGTGCGGGGTATCGACCTGGGCCGATGATGCACGCGGCACTGGACGGAGACTCCGTCACGATAACCGAGCGCGCGACTGGCGTGGTCGTTGGTAAAGTCCCCCCGGCCATGGAAGATCTCGATTGCGGGGAACTTCTCGATCTCCGCGACCCGTCCCTCACCACGGACGAGGACGCCCAAAGGAGGTGGAACCTCGCTGCCTGGCACTTCCTCACCGGTGAGAGACTTGTAGAGGAGCAAACAAGCGGGGACGACTAGTTCCGACCGCTAGCTTCGCGGAAGCGAAGTAGGACAAGCGTTAGAGGGATGACTTCGTCCCCGCACGCTGTCGAATCCAATGCGGACCGCGACGGCGCCAGGACGTTGTAGCTTCGGCTCGGTGCGAGAACCGCTTGACCAAGCCCCTCTAGTCGTACCGCCTCGCCGCGCCGTGCGGCGCTCGCGGGCCGCTCGTGCGAGGCTCCCACCGTCCGAGGGAAGCGCACTCGATCGCGCATCGGCACGATTGGCCGAAGGCGAAGCGGTGAGCGCGTGTTGGCTGGCGATGCAGTTCGGCCGCCGCCATCTCACCTCCCACCAGCGACAGCTGCTGGGAGGTGAGACGATGCGACGGCGGGTCTACGCGGCGCTCGATCGGTATCGCGAGGGGAGGCCGATGGACGGCCGCTGGAGTGCGCCCTAGCCCGTTCGACACTGCGACACCAGGTCTCATCGACAGGCCGCCACAGCCACTCCGAAGGGTCCGTCGACGGGAGGCGCAGCCTCTTGCGTCCCAGATTGGAACGAGAGTGACTGCGATGCCGGACAGTACGAGCGTCCCCCATTGGGCCAGCGCGTGTCCGCCCGTCCTCGTAACCTCTCGCTTCATGTATTTCCCGTATCTGTGGTGTCGGCAAGAGGAAGCGCTGGCTATCGTTGAACTCGCGACTGCTGGACTTCTCGCGGAAACGACGGTGCCAATCTTTGTACCCGTCGACACCAAGCCGAGTACGGAGTCTCGCATCGAGAAAATCCTTGCCGGCGGAGGCCGGATCGCGCTCGTCGTGAACTCTGCCTCTGGGCGACCCGCGCCAAAGCACGAGGACGTGAAGAAGATGCTGGCCGGAAAGAAAATCGCTCCCCACGCGAGTTCGGTATTCCCTGCATTCGAGCTACGCGGAGGCATGGCCCTTGGGGAGCTCCAGACCTTTGCTGGAGGCTTCACGAGCGGCCCGCTCGTGGTCGTTCACCGCGATCATACTCACTCCGCCGCAGACGTGAACACGGCGCTCGGGTCAGCCGTCTCGCGATCAGTGCACATCTTCGTTGGTCGGACGGTCGGCACCCATACGGGGCTCGCTGGACTGGGAACGGTCTTGCTGCGCGACGACTTTCAGCATCGCGCGCCGAACGGAGCCTACCCGAACGCTAGCCAGTTCGGGGACCTCGTGTTCCAGTATCGGGCGCTTGGCCACAAGGGGTTCGGTGACTTCGCGACCGTTGGAGACCGGCCTCCGACGACCGGAGGTGGCGCCGCGAAGCACGTGGCGCTTCACCTGACCTATCCCGCCCAGGGAAGCACGATTCACTGCCAGCACTTCGTCTCCGGGCCACCCGGGACGAAGGGGGACACGGCAACGAAGTATCTGCACGCTCTCGCGAAGCTCACGGCGGCGACCGGCAGCCCTCCGACCGGCGTGTGGTCGACGCTCGGCTCGCAAGGCTTCGCCTCCTCGCACACGCGGAGCCATTTCCCGGGGCTGGGCCAGCCGAAGCGGTGGAGTATCATGCACCACATCGAAATCACGCAGCGCATCATGACCGCGGCGAGCGCGAGAGCCTTCATCTAGTAGACTGCGGCGCGTTGGCCTCCGACTACATCCCTGCGTTCGCGGATTTCTTCTCGACGAAGAACCTGGAGATGCTGGCGTGGCACGGTCGCTCCGACGTGGCCGACCACTGCTCGTCGCTTGCTGCGGCCCGCGGACTCCTTCGTGAGCCGCGCCCAACGCTTGGAGGGCTCGCCGAAGCTCTCTTCCGAGGTCTCTCAAAGCACTGTCGCGTCGAGTATTTGTTCAAGTCGGTCGCGTTGAACAGGATCCTCTACGGCCGGCACTCCCCAAACACCGTTGGCTTCTTCTTCGAAATGGCGGTAGGGGAGTCGAGAGCCGACATCGTCGTGGTGAACGGCAGGGGCCGAGTGATAGAGGTGAAGACTGACCGCGATGACCTCACGCGGCTCCCAATGCAACTGGGAGACTACTTCAAATGCTTCGGGGAGGTCGCGTTATTCGTTGAACGCAGCCGGGCAGAACACGTCACAAGGCTACTTCCTGAAGAGGTTGGGGTGGTGACCATGAGCTCCCGGCAGTACATGACCTGGGTCCGCCGCCCCAGGGAGACATTGGAGCGCCTGGAGCATGAGCCCCTCTATCGGCTTCTCCGAAGGAAAGAAGTAGATCACCTACTCGAATCCGCCGGCAAGAGCGTTCCCGATGTTGCGCCAGCCGAACGGTGGGATGCATGCCTCGAGGTGTTCGAGACCTTCTCGCTTCCGCGAGCGTGTCGCCTCACCCACGACATGCTCAAGCGAAGGCGAGACACTCGCGTGAGAGCGTCAGCGAGCGTCGGGTTCCCCGCCTCCATGAGGGCGGCAGTATTCGGAGCAAGAATGACGGCGGCCGACTGGCGAGCCCTACAGGCTAGAATGGACGAAGCCTACACACCATCACCGCCGCACCGAAGCTGACTGGTCCCTGCGTCGCTCTCGCGACGATCGGATGAACCTCTTTCGCTTGGCAGCAAGGGCAATGGAACTTCCCGCACGACTTCGACGCTTCAACGCGGCATGCGCGTGCTGGCTGGCGATGCAGTTCGGCCGTCGTCATCTCACCGACCACCAGATGCAGCTGCTGGGCGGCGAGACGATGCGGCGGCGGGTCTACGCGGCGCTCGATCGGTACCGCGAAGGGAGGCCGATGGACGGCCGATGGAGCGCGCCCTGAGGCTCCGCCGCTACCGTCGGCGCCTGCGGTCTCTCTGACGGCGAACGGGCTTGGGCTTGCGCTGAGGCTTCTCGTCGTTCTCGTCGGCGGTGCCTTCGTGGTCGGTGGCGTCTTCGTGGTCGGTGGCGTCTTCGTGGTCGGTGGCGTCTTCGTGGTCGGTGGCGCCTTCGTGGTCGGAGGCCGCTGGCTTCTCAGCAGCGGGAGCGGTGCTGTCCCTCTCGGGGGTCTTGTCGTTCGGTGTCGTCATCTCGGTTCTCGTGTCTGCCGCGAACGCGGCTGTGGTGTTGCTCGTTGGATGTGAACGCGTCAGCGGCGGGGGCTCACATGAGTCCGGCGTCGGCGAAGAACTGCTGCAGCCGAGTCGCTCGCTCCTCGTCGCCCAGCGCATCGAGGAACGGCGTCATGATGCTGACCTTCTGCAACGTGCTCATCCCGTCGAGCTTGGCCTTCAGGCGTTCGGCGAGCTCGACGAACGCCTCGTCATCAGTCTGGCTGGCCAGGCTCTCGAAGTCTGACCAGTGCTCGCCGAGCGCTTCGGCGATGGCGCTCCGTCGGCCGGCGATGATCTCGGAGAGGGTGCGGGAGTGTTCGCAGAGTCCTGCGCTGTCTTCAGGTTCGGTCACTGTTTCCTCGCTCGGCGACGGGTCGCCGTTCGGCGCGCTCGCTTGCTTCCGCTTGTACTCACGCTCGCGCTCTGCGTTGCGCTCACGCTCGAGCTTCTCTCGTGCGAACGCCTTGCCCATCTCGGCCAAGTCCTCCATGGGAACCTTGCTGATCAGATCCATGAACGCTTCCTTGACGTTCTCGCTTCGAGCTCGCTTGTTCGTCGCCTCCGCTTGCGCGACGGCAGCTTCGAGCTCGAGCTCGAGAGCGCGGGTCTTGTGCGCGACCTCGGCGTCGCTGGGGCGGATCTTGTCGGCGACGTTGCCGGTCAGCTCGGAGATCGGCTTGATCATCCCCGTCATCGCCTTGGCGAGATCCATGTAGTTCTTGTGAGCGTCGGCAGCGATGTCTCGCAGCAGGGCATTGCTGGAGGTGATCACATCGGCCTCGGTCTCTTTCTTCGTGGGGGCGCCCCTCTTCGGCTGAACCTTGAACCGCTCCGAGAACAGCGACTTGAGATCCCCCTTCTCGTTGATCGCGTAGCCGGTCACGCGCCAGTTGACGGGCTTCGTGTACTCGGCCTGCCCGTTGGCGCAGATCTCGACGATGGACACGGCGAGGTCACTGGCGTCGTCTCGACGCTCGCGCTCGCCGATCTTCTCGGTCTCGTCGTCGTGCTCGACGGTGAAGCCTCGGCCGGAGTCCTGGTAGCCGCCGCCGCGGCTGTGGACCTCGATGCCCACCTGGGCAAGGCGACTCCCTGCGTCGAAGATGTGGCGGGCGAGCAGTGTCGCCGGATTCGCAGTCGCGTCGCCGCCTTCGGTCGCGTTGATGTACGGCTCGAACCTCACGGATTCACACGCTAGGGAGATCTCCTCGTTGAGCCAATCACACCCTTGCGCGCTGAAAACGTCCGCGACAGAGCGCAGAAGTAGTGACGCGCAGACGACCGAGGGTTGGATTCTTCAGATTTCTTGCCGCACGCGCCGCAGTCGCCCGATTCGGCGATCTGTGGAGTGAACGCGAAGTGAAATGAAGGGAGTGACGCGGAGACGAGATCCCGCGAAACCGAAAGGGAACCCATGCGTCGACCCGCTCGGGCCTCGTCCCTCTGCGCCCCGGGTCTGACCGATACCGACAGCAGGGGACACGCACGAAGAGACCATCCACATGTCCGTCCCCGCGAAAGTCTTCCGTAACAAGACCCCCTCCGAGTCCGCCGACATCGCCAACGCGAAGATCAAGGCCGCGAAGAAGAGCGCCGCCAAGAAGGCGAACGAGGCCGAGGCAGCCGTCGAGGCAGCCGCCGGCGAAGCGAAGCTGCAAGGCGCGGCTCAGGCCGGCACCACGATCGCCGCAGACGCCGGGATGGAGGCGATCTTCGCCTACTCCAAGAGTGCCGCGAAATACGAGGGCTGGGCTGCAGGAGCGGTCACGGTGGGCGCCGGACTGGGTGCCGTGGCGACCGAAGGCTACGGATCGAGCGTGCTGATGGGGCTCGCGACCGCAGCTGGCGGACGCCTCGCACGCAAGGGCGTGCGCATGGCGATGGGCGCCGCCTGAGCGCCTCGCCGCAACACGACAACAACAGCACCGGCGTGACCGGAGGCTGAGACGACTTCGCCGGAACGAGGCCCGGCCCAACGCAAAAGCCTCGCTGGAGAAGAGACCCATGTCCCGAGTGATCAGCCAAACTTTCCCCAACCGATCCGCCGGAGTCGGCGGCTGCGACTGCAGCGATGCCGACGCAGCTCGCCACGCCCGCAAGTGCCGCTCGCAGCGACTGCCGATCAACCGCGACGTGCCCGCGCCTACGGTCGCCGGCGGCGAGGTCACACAGGCGACCATCATCGAGATCGAGCCCGACCACGATGGCGACATCTTCGACCCCGACACGCTGTTCCTCACCGCGGAGTACGTGAACGAGGACGGCAACCTCACCGACGCCCAGGACATCTACGTTCGCCAGATCAAGATCGGGCGAAAGAACTTCGACTGTTTGTCCCAGGATGAAGAGCTCGGCGTTCAAGTTCTCGCGTTCTCCCAGCCCGAATGCTGCGAGGGCCTCGAGGTGTGCATCCCTCCCTTCGAGAACAAAGACAACGCGAAGGACTCGCTCAAGATCGAGATCGTGAACGCGCAAACCGAGACGCTCGACGACGGCAACGTGGTCGGACGAGCGGTGCGGCTCCGCGGGTACCTCAAGGGCAGCTGCACCAGCTGTGGCTACGAGGCAGCCTGCCCGACCCCCGCCACCCGAGGCTGAGTTCTTCTCGCCTCCTCGAGGATTGAACGATGTCCGAGTCGCGCGCACAGCCGATCGTGTCCGCCGGTGAGCCGTTCTGCGCTCACTCGGCGGGTGAGAAGGCTGTGCACGCGTTCGGAGCGTTCGATCCGTTCGGGGTGGAGGAGTGGGGCGATGTCTTCTACTGGCACTGGGGGAGGAGTAGCGACCGAGAGTGGCTGTACTCCCTCCGTTTCGAAGTCCTCTCGAGCCTCCGAACCGGAGGTCCGCTGGCGCCGGTCGGCGACCCGGCCAAGAACCTCGCCTCGGCGGCATCGCGAGGACACCTGCGCTTTCGCGTGGAGGCCTCGCGTCTCGACGGCCGAGAGCCCACCGACTTCTACTGCGACGCGTCCGGCGTCGACATCTATGCGCGAGACGTTCGCGTCGAGCTCTACGCGCCGGATGGCATCGACATCGCAGGCGACGAGGACGCGAGCCAGGGTGGAGGCCTCGGCGTGCTCGACGAGTACATCGCGCCTTCCGTGACCAGGATCGGATCCGCGCTTCGTCCGGTCGCAACCCTGCATACATACGCCGCCGCGGCGTCCCTGCACCCCGTCCCGCCTCGAGCTCAACGCTACGCGGTGCTCAGCGGCGAGACGCCAGACCTGCTGGTCGGCAACACCACGGTCATGGCCAATGCTCCGGCGACCGGCCCGATCGGCGGCGTCGATGGTCTACGCGTCGAAGCGGACTCGATTGTCGCCTGGGAGGTGGCGCCGTGATGGTCCTCGGGTTCACGACCCAAGCGGTGACAGAGCCGCAGATCCGCCGGCTCCTCGACCTCGTAGTCCGCGAGAACACGGCTCTGTTCCTCGGTCGGCTTCGCGCAGGCCAGCAGGTGCAGAGCGCGGCCGATGCCGAGCTCCGCTACTGTCCCGACCGCGCCAGCCCGCACGAGATCGTGATCCTCGACGCGGCCAGCCTGCTCGACCAGGGCGTGGGCAGCTGCGGCTCGATCGCGGCGTACGAGGTCGCGTACCTCCGCGCCATCGCCCAGCACCAAGGCACGCCTGCGCCGGTCGCTGCGGGGCGCTACGCACCCGAGTTGCGGCGCCAGCCGACCCGCAATGATGTCGCCTACTGGCACGCGATCGTGCGGACCCCCTCCGGACTCTACGACCCCACCCGCCACCTGCCCCAGGTGTGCGTCACCCCGAGCTACGCATGACCGCAGCCGCCAAGAAGACGCCGGAGACCGCCGAGGACCGCAAGCGAAAGCGACGCCGCAACGTTGCGATCGGGACCGGGATTGGCATGGCCGTCCTGTCGGGCGTGCTCCTGTTCGCGCGCAACGCCTCGGCGGACAGCAAGCGGCTCAAGGCTCCGCCCAAGAAGCCCCGAGGGGGCGATGGCGACGCGTCCAGCGGTGGCTCGTCGGGCGGCGGCTCGCGGCGCACCAGCCCCGACAGCGGTGGTGACCGCGGGTCCCGTGGCCCCGGCGGCGGAGGTTCGACTGACGGCGGTGGTGATCCCCCAACCCGCACGACGCCCGACGGCGGCTCTGGTGGAGCTCGGACGCCCCCTCGGCGTACGACACCCGAAGGCACCACGCCCACGGGGCCGGACCCAACGATCGACGAACTGCCGTACAACAGTGAGAACCCCGACCCGGGCACGTTCTACCAGGTCACCGCTGGCGGCGAGGATGCCAAGGGCCTCCTCAACATCGCACGCCGCTACGCACTCACGAGCCTATTTCTGGCCGCACGAAACGTCGGCGAGCTGGACGACGACGGCGCTCGGAACTGGGCCTCGGAGAAGGCCCCCGACGCGGAGAAGCTCCGCGAGTGGGCCGACTACATCCTGTGCGTTGCGTGGAACGACGTGCTCTACGGGAGCTTCCGAGTTTCCGCGAACAACCGTCGTGGACCGCACGGGCGAGGGATCCCGCTCTCGCCGATGCACGCGGACAACTGGCAGCGGCTCCTCGAGGGCCGCAACCCGCTCCGCAACGTCCGGCTCCACTCCGCCGGCGAAGTCGGGACTCCGAGCAACGTCGGGCGAGGAGATCAGCGACTTCCGCTGCTGTGGATGCCTCAGCTCGACGAACAAGTCCTCTGGGACTCGCGCGGTGCCACGCTGCGCGCCGGCGGTACGTGGGCGAACGGCTTCTCGTTCTACTTCCCGCCGCCGATCGTGATGGCGCGATCGATCAACGATCCGACCGACGCATCCCTCGGTGCGTGGGGCTGCGGCGAAGGGCGGGCCACTTATGGCTGAGCCGCTGATCTCCCGCGGACTCGATTGGCTGTCGGACTGGGGCGACATCGTCTCTGATCTGGGAGCGGCACTGCCGTTCGACCTCAGCACGGAGCCCGCCCACGAACCGGCGCAGGGCCAATACGATGTCGCGACGCTGGTGCGCGCGTATCAGCTCGCATGGCTCGGCGAAGCCCCCAATCACGCGACGCCAATCGAGCTGCACGCGCTGCTCGTGACCCTCGACAGCCTGACTGCGCAGACCGAAGAGGCGATCGCGGAGCACGCCGAGAGCACGTCTGTCCGCGCGGCGAAGCTGGGCCTTCTCGGCGGCGGCCTGTGGATCGTCGCCGACAAGGCGAAGCGAGGAGAGCAGCGCAGCCTCGAAGCGATCGGCCGCGACTTGCGACGGTGGCGCGTGCGGCTCGACAACTACACCGCGCATGTCGAGTCCGTGATGCCCGAGCGTGAGCAGGACCGATCGGCCGTGCTCTGGGAAGTCACCGCGCCCCTCTTCCTGGGCTGGTACGGCGGCCCGACGGGTGCCGAACTGCCGATCGTCGGCCAACCCGAGGGCTTCGACCCGACGATTCAGCACCTGGCGGACGTGGGCAGCCCGTTCAGGATCGCGAACATGCTGGGCGTCCAGCTCGCCTGGAACGATCGGCGCAAGGAGCTGTTCCGCGAGGACATCGAGAGCGGCGCCAAGAAGACGGGCCGGACGATGGCGATCGGCTTCGCCGCTGGCCTTGGCGGCCTCGGCGTCGGTGTGGCTGCAGCGAACTTCCTGAAAGGACGACGATGACCGACCCGAAGAAAAAGACCACCACGAAGCCCAAGAAGGGCCTTTGGGCGGCAGGAGCAACCGTCCTGGCACTCGGCGCAGGTGCGGCCGCATTCCTCTTCGCTCGAGGCGCGAGCGCCAGCGAAGGTGGCGGCGGAGGCTCGAAGAGCTCCGGCAAGCGCTCCGGTGGTGGCGGTGCTGGGGGATCGAAGAGTCGAGGCTCGAAGGGTCCGGGCGGAGACGGCTCCAGCGGAGGCCGCACCAAGCCGCCCAAGCCCGACAATGAGCGACCGTCGGATACCCCCGAGAAGGATGGTCGCGAGGGCTACTTCTGGGGTGACCCCGACAAGGTGCCCGAGGACTTCGACTGGTCGAGCAATCAGATCTGGGTCTCCCCCGACTGCTCGACGGTCGCGTGCGGCTACTGGGTGTGGGCCGAGGGCACCGGACCCGACGGCGAGGCGGCCCGCGTCCCGATGTCGAAGCTGGTCGCCGCGATCAGCAACGACAGCGATCAGCGCGTCCGGCCACCTCGGCCTCAGTTCAACGGCGTCGGCCCCGAGGCGGACCTACTCGGGATCCTCTCCGAGCACCCGAAGCGGACCGCGTACACCTGGGTCGGCGAGTACTACGGCGGCGTCGTCAGTGCGCCGGGGCACTCGAGCACCGAGCTCGCCGAGGACTTCATGGCCCAGGCGTCGCAGCGGACCGGCGGATTCAACTGCATGGCCCGCCGGGACCTCTGGTCGCCGGGGATGTTCGATTTCATGGAGTTCGCGGCCTCGCGCCTCGACCAGTTCCGCCGCGCCGCCTACGGGGAGAGAGCCTTCGGAGGTTGATCGACATGACACGCACTGGATGGATCATTGGAGGCGTCGCACTCGCGGCTACGGGCATCACGGCAGCCGTCGTGCTGTCGGGCGACAGCGACGCCAAGCAGAACCGCAAGAAGGGCACGGGCGTCGACACCGACCCGCCCGGCAACGCGACGCCCGAGGGCGGCATGGACTCTGACGGCGTGTTCCGCCTCGAGGGCGCCGGGCTCAAGAATGTCGCCTGCGCAGCCCGGGACGCCAAAAGCGGGAACGAACTCGCGCGCGTACTCCGGGGCCTGCGTGAGGCGGTCCGAGTCTCCGGCGCTCCGCAGGTCGACCTGCGGAACACGGGGCTCGTGGACGATGTGACCTCCGCCGAGCGCTTCGACGCGGAGATCGCCGACGGCATCGCGAAGGTGGAGAGCCTGTCCGGCTTCCTGTGGCCGATCGTCGCATCGAAAGTCCGGGCGAAGCTGTCGGGCCTGCCCGCCTGCAACGCCTCGGCGCAGGATTGGGAGGCCGCTGCAGCCGGAACGAGCCGCCAGCTTGCCCTGCCCGCGGAAGCCGCCCCGGAGCCCCTGTGGGGCGTCGGTCGCGTGCTCGAGGAGGCCCGTTCGGCGTGAGCACCCCCGACCAGCAGCCGCACTCGACAGAGCGCAAGCCCTCGCTCACGCGGGAGTTCGGCGGCGCCATGCTGAAGGGCGCGGCGTTCGGGATCGGCGGCTTCGCTGCCGGGGTGGTCATGCGCTGGCTGTTCAAGAAGGACGCCGAGCCGCAGGTGATCCTGGTGCTCGACAGCGCCGACGAGGAGGCGTCCGGGTGATCGGCTCGATCGCATTGGGCGCGGGCCTTGGGGCCTCGGCAGCGATCTGCGCTGGCCGGGCCGCGAACCGGACCGTCGAAGGGCACGAGGTCGCGAGCATCGACCGCGCTCGCTCCGTCGCCGTGCTTCTCGTGGGGGCCGACCACGCCAGCCGCATCGAGCGAAGCGTCGACCGCCAGACGGGAGGCCTCGGCTTCTCGCACGTCGTCATCGACGCCGGCGAGCGCGACGAGACCGGCGCCCGGCTCGTCTATGACTGCTTTCCCCGCGAAGGCGTCCGCCGCGTCCGGCTCTCCGAGCGGTATGGCTCCAACCGCGACGGCACGCCCCGGCCGATCGTGCGCGCCGTCGTGCCCCGCGTTCACAACGAGCGAGTGCGCAGCGCTGCTGCCGCCCTCGTCGGCCAGAGCTACGACGTGCTCACAGCGTTCGCTCCGAGCCGAGACCGGCTGGTGTGCTCGCTGCTGGCGATGAAGGTGCTCCCGCCTGAGCTGACCGCGGGGGTTCGCTCCTCGAGCCGGTGGCACCCCGTCTCCCCCAACGACCTCGCGCGCGCCTTCGGTGTCGCGTCCCCCTACTCCCACGACGTGATGGTGAGCGCATGAACGAAGACAGCAGCAAGAAGACCAAGTGGATCGTCGCCGGCATCGCCGGTGTGGCGATCGTCGGCGGAGGCGTCGCGCTCGCGATGACCTCCGGTGGACCCAAGGCCGTCGAGTGGTACGGCTACCAGATTCGCGTCGAGGATCGCTCGCTCGACGAGGAGATGACCGGCGGCAAGCCCTATCGCTGGGTCCTCGCCCAGGACGACACCATGCTCGCGACAGGGCTCGCCGAGTCGCGCGAACTCGCGATCGACGCGGCGAAATCCGCAGCCGAGCTCGCGCAGCAGCGAGGCCAGGCGTCGGGAACCGTCCCGCAGCCGCCTCGACCGTCGGAGGGCGCTGCGGCATGAAGACCTGGCTGATCGGCGGAGGCATCGCGGCCGCGCTTGGGATTGGCCTCGCTGTCGCCCTGCGCTCCGGTGGCATCGATGTGCCCCCGAAGCCGAAAGGGCTGACGAAGTTCGACAGCGAGGCCTTCGAATACCGGGGGCTGGTGATCGTGATCGATCGCCGACGCCCGAACAAGAGCCCCGACAAGTGGCGGTGGCGGATCTTCGACCGCTCCGCCTACGGCGATGGTCGGGAGATCGAGGGCAAGCAGCGCGCGACCGAGATCGGCAAGCCCTCTCGAGCGAGTGCCTACAAACGAGCCGTCCGATTCATCGACAACGAGATCCTCGGAGACTGACATGCCTCTACCGCTGTTCTTCATAGGTGGCTCGTTCGCCGCCGCCGGCCTCGGCTTCGTTTTCGGGTCTCGGCGCAACGCGGCCCGTGGTGCCTTCTGTTTCCTCTTCATGGGCTGGACGGTGCACGTCGAGCCCGAGGGCGACGCGTGGACGTGGCGCGCCACGAAGGACGGTTCGACGCCCGGCGAAGGGACGCCGACGACGACCAAGATCGACGCTGCAGACGCTGCGCGGGCCTGGATCGTCTCGCGGCAGATCAAGGGCGCCGTCGAGGTGATCACGGACACGATGGACAGCGCCGGCGAAGGCACGGCCCCCACGATTCCCCGCCCGCCGGCACCGATGCCCCCCGCCGGGCCGATCGTTGAGCCGCCAATGCCGTCGCCCCTGGGCGGCGGGTTCCCTCCGAAGTCGGGATCGACGGGGCTGCGCGGCGGCGGCCTCTACTGGCGGAAGCTGGGCAACAACATCCTGCTGCAGGACCTCCAGCGCTTCGTCTACGCGAGCTTCGGCGCGTCCGAGCCCTATTCCGCGTCTCCGGGCAAGGTCGTCAGGGCGGCGATCCAAGCCGCGCTCCCCGAGCTCGACATGGCGACGTTCGGCGACAGCATGACGATCACGCTCGCCAACGGGAACGTCGTCAGCTGGGCCGAGTCCGCCGCCCTCGTTGAAGATCTGCAGACGCAGCTGCACGCGTCCGGGAACCCGGACGTGCCCGCCTTCGCGGCGGACATCCTCCACGAGGGGATCTTCGACACCGAGCAACAGCAGTCGCAGTCGCCGTTCGCATTCCGCGGGCGCCTGATCCGGGCACTACCAGCCGCGGGTGGGTTCGTAGCCCAGATCCGTCACGGCGAGATCGACTACGCCACGGACATCGTCCAACCCACGGTGGCCGACGCCATCCAGGCTGGGATTGCGCAGATCCGCGACAAGGACGGGGTCTGATGCTGACCCGAGCCGAAGCCGAGGCGATCGTCCGCGCCGAGCTTGCTCGGCAGCCGCGGCGAGGCGGTGCCCGTCGCCTGCCTCGTACCTGGCGCGGCAACGTCCAGATCAACCGGCGCGCTGCGTCCCTGCTCGGGATTCGCTCGCTGTCGAGCTTCGTCGACTACGTGCTCGCCAACCTCGGCGGCGGCGGTGGTGGTGGAGGCGGCAGCGAGCCAGACCCCGCCTGCCCCCCGTGCGTCGGTCCGGCCTCCTATACCTACGACGCCTCTGGGCGCCTCACCCAGATCGACTACGGGTCGCCCGTGTCGGTGGTCTCGGTGATCACTCGCGACGCCGACGGTCGGATCACTCAAGTCGCCACGACGTGGGACGCGGGCACTCGGACCTGCACCTACGGCTACGACGGCAACGGGCGTCGCAGCACCTCGTCTTGCGCCTTCGTGGCGGCCTGAACCTCCCCCTTCGACCATGCGCACTGCAGCCCCAGGACCGATCGCTCTGCCGCTCGCGACCCGAAGCGTCCACCGCTTCGTGGCCGCGGACGCGCTGCCGGTCGTCGTGGCGCTACTGGTCAATCACGTCGATGCCGCGGGTACGGTGCCGAACTCGGTGGCGCAATGCTTGGACCTCGGTGCGACGCCGATCCCAGGCCTGTACCGCGTGAACGTCGACACGACGGCGGTTGCGCTGGGGTCCCGCATCGACGTGCTCGCTCGAGCCACCCTCGCCGGTCGACCGATCGACATCGAGTGGAGCTGGGTGGTCGGCGAAGGCGATTTTACGGACCAGCCCCCCGAGTATTCCGACCCGCTCGAGGCTCTCAACGATGACTTCGACGACAACACCGTCGATCCGTCGTGGACGGTGTCCGCCGACGGGGCGTCGATCGTGGAGAACGCGAACGGGCTCGTCTTCTTCCCGCCCGATGGCGGCGGCGCCGGCAACAGCTGGGGCGGTCCTGAGCGAGGGCCGATCATCTACAAGCCCGTCACCGGGGACTTCCGCGTCGCGGTCGACGTGCAAGTCGTCAACGACGCGGGGGACGGCTTGCCTCCCGCTCAGAGCAACCGCTTCCACATGGCAGGGCTGATGCTGCTCGACCCCCGCGTCGACCAGGTAGACGCCATCGACTGCGGGATCGGCATGTGGAACAACGACTACACCTTCCAGACGAAGGTCACGGTTGCGGACGCCACCACGCTCTACGCGAGTAGTGCGCTGAGCGGAGGCGGGACCACCGGAGTCGACACGCCTGCGTACGAGATCGTACCGCCCGGCGGCGCAACGTCGATCAGCGCGCGCCTGCGGATCTCGCGTGTCGGTCAGCTGTTCACGGTCGACGTTTCCTACGACGGCGGCGCGACGATCGCCCACGACCGCACCTACGACCGCACCGCGAACCCCATGCCGGCCGAGCTCCACGTCGGTCCCATGGCCTACAGCGCATTCGCGTCGACCCCCGACTTCCAAGCTCGTTTCCCGAACGGGATCACCTTCGAATCGCTGTGAAAGGAAGCCATGACCTGCTGCTGCATCGATCCCGGCTTTGATACGTACACGTTCCGGATCTCCATCACGAACGCCTCCGGTGCTCACGAGACTCCGCTGGATGACCTCGGCAACCCGCTGCCCCCCGTCTTCGAGCGGCTGATCGGCCCCGCAGGTGCGCAGATCACTCCTCAGGCGGCCCCGACCGTCGTGCAGGTGCTCGACACCGGCGGGACGGCGATCCCCGGTCAGTTCGCGATGACGGTGCCCGGCCCCGACGACGGAGGCGGCAACCCGCTCTACGAAGACGCGGGCACCTACCAGGTGATCTGGAGCTGGCAGGAGAACGAGGCGGCCGATCCCAACGAGGAGATGGAGTGCTTCTCGGTGTGCAGCGCCGGCGAGAGCTTCGAGGTCGTGACCTGCGGAGGTGGATGCTGATGCCCTCTCCTGGCCAGACCTTCCGAGCGCTGTTCGTGCCGCGGCTCGACGGCGTTCCCGTCGAGCTCGAGGCGGGCGCGCGCGCCGAAGTCGTACACGCGAACTCGGACCCTTCCTTCGAGGTGCTGGACAACAGCGACGCCGCAGGCGGGCTCGACGGCGACGTGACGGTCGAGGCCGCGGCCGCACCGCACCACGAGGTCCTCGTGAGCTGGGACGTGCCGGCCAGCTTCTCGCCGAATGACTTGCTGTTCTTCCGGCTGTCGGGGACCTACCAGAGCGGCGGAGCCTCGGTTCCATTCACCGCGACCTCGTGCACGACACTCAGCCAAGACGCCGAAGTCCTGATCGAGCTGCGCAACATCCTGCCCGGCTCGTGCTGCGGTGACGGCGGAGGTGGCTCGTGAGCGCGTCCCTGTGGAGCTCGCCGTGGACCTGGGGCAGCGCCGCTGCGCTGGCGCTCGCCGCCGGCGTGGGGACGACGCTGGGCGTGCTCTCGGGGCGCAAGCGCCGGTTCGGTTCCGAGGACTACGGTGGCGTCGACGAGCGCGAGGACAGGGACTACGGCTCCGACGCACGTGGCCGCGACCTGATCCCAGCATTGTGCGCTCAGGCTGGCGTGCCCGAAGACATCGCCACGTTCCTCAACTTCGTCGCGCGCGGCGAATCGGGTTGGGTCCCAAACGTTGGTCGAGGGGACCCCGACCTCGCGCCGGGCGGCGTGAAGATCAACCTCGACCTGAGCGAAGCTCGAGCAGCTCGGATCGCCTACGGCCGCCGCGCCTCGACCTTCGAGGGCTGCGGGCACCCCCCAGACGACTACAGCTTCGGCTCGGGCGGGTTGTTCGCGGCGCTCCCGACCTACTGGCTCTTCCATGTGCGCAACACGCCGCTGCGCTGTGCGTCGCCCTTCGAAGTCTTCGACCCCGCCTTTGCGATCACCGGCGCCTACAGCTTCGCGCGCGGCATCTCGCAGCACCCCGCGTTCGAGGGCAACGTCCGCTCGCTCCGCGCGGGGTGGGGGTCGCTCAGGCGGATGGTCGACCGCTCCTACGACGGCAAGCTCGCGAAGTGGCGCCGCCACGCGGGCGACATGGGGCTCTCGGCCGACTACATCGACGGGTCCGCGCCGCGCTTCCCGAAGCGGGACCTGCTCGACCTCTACCACCGCCTCGGGGGCGAGCTCGCCCTCCCCGGATCGGAGGCCGTGGCCTGATGCTCTCCGCGACTGCAGATCAGTCGATCCGGTTCGAGAACAAGGACGGGGACACGTTCGCCGACTTCGCGAACCCGCCCAGCGTGCTGCAGGTCCTGGTCAACGACGAGGACTCGACGATCGCCGCGACGGTGCACCGCATCGTCGATGGCGGCGCTGTGACGATCCCGGGGCTCTATGTGTTTCGCTTCGACGGCTCGAGTCTGCGCTTCGGCGATCGCGTCTCGATCCTCTACCGGTGGGTCGACGCCCTCGGCAACCCCCAAGACCGCGAGGTCTCCGACACCGTGTGCGCCCGCGCTGATGTGGGCCAGGTGGTCGGAGTCTGAAGAGACCCCCATGGCACGACCGAACAGCAGCTATCCCCCCGAACGCCCTGGCTCGACTTGCGGGTCCTCGTGGTCCGACCCGCTTCGCGTCACCGGCCGCCTGAGCTCCACCAACAGCTTCGGCTCGAACATCTTCGTCGACCTCGACGCTGTTGCCGACGCCGACGACCTCCGACGCACGCAGGGCAAGCTGTCGTGGGACGGGCCCCACGAGACGCGCGTGCGCGATGCCTTCGACGCTCGGGTGCGCGAGACCCTCGACGACCTGGTGAAGTTCAAGGGCGACCTCGGCCAGGCGAACTTCGATGCGGTCGAGGGCCTGCTGCGCATGGCGGTCGACAACCTGAGCTACGTGGAGGCGATCCACGAGAAGTGGCGCGCTGCGCGTTGGCCGATGTCGCGGCTCCACTTCAACGACGACCACTGCACGCGGGAGGTCGACATGGGGAAGGTGTTCGGTGGGGGGTTCGCGCGCTGCCCGACCTACTCGGCCCACCTCGAGCGCGACGCCGACCGGGACGAGATCGTGCGTCGCTTCGTCGATGCCGCCCACGCGATCCGCTGCGCCGAGTTCGGCATGTGGCGCGTGGTGCTGTACCGCCGGGCGCTCGGCGAGTGGCGGCGGACGCCGCAGGGCGGTGGGCCTGGCGGGCTCGCCCCGACGCCTCCGCCGACGCCGCGACCGCCCGCGGCGGGCGGAGGGACCTTCACCGCGCGGCCTCCCGGGCCCCCGCCCCCTCCGACGCCGCCAGCTCCGCCGAACCCGATGCTGCCCGAGTTTCCGCCCGACCTGGGTGCGGGCGAGGCGTTGCCGCCTCCGCCTCCGCCGGAGCCTCCGCCCGAGCTCGAGGAGCCGGTCGGGCTGGGCGAGCCTCCGAAGCCGCCCGGGCCGGTGGGTGAGTCGCCCGAGGGGCCGCCTCGGACGACGCCTACCGGCGACGACCTGAGCGACGGCTTCGAGACCACGGCGAAGGTGGGCGCGGCCGCGGTGGTGGTCGGCGGCGTGCTGACGACCGCGATCCTCGGCGGGACGATCTACGGGGTCACGAAGCTGATCGTGAACCGCAAGAAGGGCGAGAAGCCGAAGGGGCGCAAGGCGGGGTGACCTCGAGGTCGCACATGCTCGGCGAGCTCGCGCTTGCGGCCTCGCTCGGTGCGCTGTTCGGCTTCGCCGTAGTCGTGCTGGTCGAGGGCGCGATCAAGCGCGAGCGTCCGGAAGT
The DNA here is from genome assembly GCA_024742475.1 of bacterium. Classification (GTDB taxonomy): domain Bacteria; phylum Myxococcota_A; class Polyangia; order Nannocystales; family Nannocystaceae; genus CAJXVA01. The sequence goes on from JANSYI010000015.1 coordinate 45,807, forward strand.
GTCACTTGCAGCCGTAGCAGAAGACCGGGAGCCCCGTCAGAGCGAACTCGCAGGAGTCCTCGTAGCCGACGAGCACTCCGCGGGCTGCCCCGATTGCCGACCCGCGGTCCTCGATCTCCTGCAGGTTCTCCCGGTCAGTGACCGCCGCCCCGCATTCGAAGAAATCAGTGTTGGTCTCGATCGAACAGCCGAACGGGTTTTGCTCGGTGCCCACGACGCAGATATCACCGCACTCGTCTACGATCATTTCGCAGACTTCGATGCCGGGCTGGTCGTCGAAGGACGGCTCCTCGTCGCAGCCCGCAACGTGCAGGGTGAACCCGAGGAGCAGCAAGTTGAGTGGCGTGGACGGTCCATGTCGCATGGCGATCGGAGGCTAGCACCGTGAGCCTGCCCGAATCATCCATGTCAGACGCGGTCCGACTGCTGACTAGAGACATTGGGCAGTACGAGTCGAAACTGCCGAGCGAAGCCCACCTGACGAACGAAGCGCTGAACCCCTCCGCGGCAAGTCAAGGAGCCGGTCAGTTCGCAAGCCGGGACAACCCGCTCATCGCACAGACGCTCCAGCGCAACGCCACGGTCCTGGCGCAAGCGGCCCAGGCGTTTGCGGCGGACCAAGGTCTTTCTCTCCCGACCGGCCTCGGCGACGTTGGATTCGGCGCGTTGCTCGAGGCTGTCGGCCAGAAGGCCTTCGACCATGACGCCTCGATTCGGACCCTGGCCGTCGATGGCGCGCTCAGCACGATCGACACGCTGGTCGAGGGGCCGCTCGCGGCTATTCCATTCGTCGGTGCAGCAGCGCTGGTGATCTGGAACGTCGTGCAGGCGGTCTACGCCGCCGCCGGGAACGAGTCCGCGCTTCCCCCCCTGTTCCGGATGAACCCTGTCGACGACGATCAGGACACCAAGGCCGCGATCGCGCGGGTGAAAGGCGAGCACCTGTCTGATGACTGGACGCCGATCTTCCTCCCTCGTGGGCGCGACGAGTGGAAGATGCAACAGAACGACGGCGGATGGCAGTTCTGGCGCGACGCCGAGGACGGCTATGACGCGAGCATGGATCGGCTGGGCTGTGCTCCGGGCGACCTCTTCTACGTCGACAACGGCCTGGTCCAGTCCCGCATCACGTCGGACAACGTCACGATCCCAAGCAACGCCCGCTCGCCCAGGTGGAGCAACGTCCTTCAGACCGGGGAGAACCCACAGTCTTTCCACAGCCTCGTGTTCCCCACGGGCCAGTGGTACCCGAGCCTGTCCGCGTTCGGCCGGTCGGTGTGGTCGATGGTCGGGACGCGTGGCAGCACCGCTCTGTTCCAGATCGACGCGGCGAAAGTCGCCGACGAGTGGGCGCAGTTCGCCACCGCCACCGCCTACTTCCGCGCAGACATGGACCGCGCGTCCCAGGGGCGCCTGAGCAACCTCTCGAAGCCCCAGAAGCGCGATCAGATCGCCGGCTTCCTCAGCAACTTCGCCGCCTCCCTACACACGCTTCGAGTTCGCGACGACGAGGGCAACCTCCGCGAGCTATCGCAAGAGCAGCTCATTGCTGCAGCCCTCGACCCCGCGAAGCGCTCAAGCGATGAGACCGTCGGCAAGCAGGCGATCCGGCACGCCAACAACCTCGAGAAGCGCCAGCGCCAGGCCGCGAAGACGCCTCTGAACGCGCTGGTGACGAAGGACGCACCCGCGCTCCGAGGCAACGCGGACCTGCGCCAGCACTTCATGCGTCACCGATCGATGCAGCTGGACGCAGGCAAGTTCGACGGCGTTGCGCTCGACGACGTGCCCGACCCAGTGCTTCGGCAACGACTCGAGGAGCGCCAGCGCAGGCCCGACGACGGCCTACCCACCACCTTCGCCTCCCCCGACAAGGTCGCGGATCAGCAAGCGATGCGCCGCGAGTTCCAGGCGTCGCTGAAGACGATCGACCGACCTCTCGGCTTCGGGGGGTTCGGCGCCGAGCCCGACCCCGACGACAGGACCGGCGGCGGTTTCGGACTCGCTGTCGCGGGGCTGGCCGTCGCCGGGCTCGCCGGCGGGGGCGCTCTCCTCTACCGAAGCAGGCGCCGACGGACCGCCTGACCCAACCCTCGAAAGGACTACGACCATGCCCCTCTCCACACCAGCAAAGATCGGCCTCGGCATCCTCGCCGGCGGCACCGCAGCAGCCGGACTTGTCGCCGGCGTCGCCCATGCCCGGAAGAAGAAGTCCATGGGCATGAAGCGTGACGGCGGCTCCGCACCCGGAGACCAGCCCGTCGTCGAGCTCGACTTGGCCCAGATCAGCCTCGACATGCTCGATGCCGGGTATCCGATCGACGTGGGCACGCAGTACGAGATCGTGCTTCCCCTCGATGTCGCTGCGGAGTTCGACGCCGGCCGCCGCTTCGGGCAGGTGACAGCCGCGAAGATCGTGGATGGAGAGCCGAGCCTCACCAAGACGTGGAAGATCGAGGAGGACAGCTTCCGGGTCGACCACAACGGCTTCAGCGTCGGCTTCGACCTCGAGCGTAAGCGGCTTCTCGCCTCGGCCGACCGAGCAGGCTTCTACGCCTTCGCGATGCGAGACAGAGACGGGACGGAGATCCTGGACGACCTGGCGTTCTTCGCCACACGCCCCACGGACGGCGTCATGCGACTGCAGAGCGCCGAGGCGTTCTTCCGGATTCTCGACCAGTCGCCGGACGGCACATTCGCGGCGACCGTCGGCGAGAGAATCAGGATGCCGAAGGCGTCTCCAGTGCTCCGCATGCACGATGTGCAGACCGTCTCGATCGCCAAGGTCGTCAACGGCATCGTTCTCGATGCCGACGAGTGGAGCGTGCATCGAGGCAAGCTTCCGAAGGGCTTCTCGGTCGGCACCGACCTCGAGGTCGAGTTCGTGGACGAGAGCGACACGATCAACATCACGGCGAACCGGGCGGGCGTCTACGAGCTGACCCTCCTGGACGTGGACGGGATCCCGGTCAGGGCCGAGTACGGTGTCTACAACCGCGACAGCGATGCGCCGATCCGGATCCGCGCGACCTGAGAGGCCTTCGTCCCGATGACCCCGCTGAGCCGCACGCCGTCCCAGGTGCTCCGAGTCGCAACCCGACTCGGCGGCGCCCTTGTGGACCCTGACATCGCACCGACGGTGACCAACGTCCTGGTCAACGGTGAGGCGCGGAACCTGGCGGTGGCCCGGGTCCGGCTTCGAGACGGCGCCCCCCTGAGCCCCGCGGCCCTGGACGGCCACTACGCGTTCGTCTTCGACGGGAGCTCGCTGGCGATCGGGGACGTGGTGGAGATCCTGTTCCGCACGGGGTCAGCCGGCCGAGAGCTCGACGGGTGCGTGGCGGGGCGCGTCTGCGCAAACTCCGGCTACGGCGTGCCAAGCCTCGATCCGGGCGAAGGCGTCGTCCTCCCTCCTCCGGGCGGAGGAGGCGAGGGCGGCGGCGCTGTGGTCTTCGGCGGGACTTCGAGCATCGCGTACGTGGGGAACTCCTACACCCAGCAGTTCAACATCCCCGGGGCAACCCAGCACTACGTGAACGCGCGTCTGGCCGGCGGCGCCGTCAGCCTGGGGCCACCGCCCCACCTGGGCACAACGATCTCCCAGGGTGACGACGGCTACTACCCCGCGATGACGCTGGGCGGCATGGCGCTCTTCCCCACGATCGACCAGCGGCAAGGGCCGGGGTCCACAGATGCGATCGATGCCTTGGCGTCGCCTCCTCCGTCGACGTACGACGCAGTGATCCTGACCTCGGGGTTCATCCAGGAGCAGACTGGCGACGACGGCATCGAGGCGGAGACCGTTCCGGGGAGTGGGTCGGACACCGTGGTCCTCGAGGTGAAGCGCCGGGTCATCTCGGAGATCGCCAGCCGGCTCGGTCCTGTTCTCTCGGTGGTCGTTCGGATGACCCACGAGGGCTACCTGCTCAACGATGACGTGGGGCTGGCTCAGTACGAGAGCTTCGTCCGTCGACAGGTGCTCGCCGCACGGCAGCTCGAGGCCGAAGGTCTTGCCCTGGCGGTGATCCCTGAGGCGTACGTCTGGTGGAGACTGACCGCCGGCGCGTCGGGGGTGGTCGGCAACGCACCGTCTGACCCGGTGCCGGCCTTCGTCGGGCTCACGCACCCGGAGTCGACGCAGCCTGGCAACCGCAACTACGGCTGGCTCAACCGCACGCAGGGCGTGACGGCTCCATTCAACTGGAACGGCCACCAGAACGCGATCGGGTCGATCGTCGCGGCATGGACGCAGGGCTACATCGGCTGGGACATCGACCCACGAGGCGACACGACGTTCCAGTCCCCGACGGGCCTGCCGAACCCGCTCGACGACTTCATCTCCCAAGACGGCCGGATCTACGGGGGCCACGCGACGAACGTGGGCAACACCCCGTGGGACCCGGCCGTGAACCCCGGCGGACCGCCGGATCCCGACCTCGTCCTCGACTGGTCGCTCGCGACCCAGGCGCAGATCCAAGACCGGATCGTCGCCGCCTGCGACGACTACACCGAGGGCACCACCGAGTTCGACTGAGAGCCACACCATGACCCACCCACGATCCCCCCGAGTACTCCTGTCCTTCGTCCTGCTCCTCGCTGCCTGCGACCAGGCGTCCTGCGAGAGCTTCTCCGAGCAGGCCAAGCCTACCCTCGAGGCGGTGCTCGCTCGTGCCGACGTGCCCCGTCTGTTCGAGTGCACGGAGCTTCCGACAACGGAAGAGACCGCCAAGTGCCTCGGAGCGGAGGTGCTCACCCAGGGCCTCGAAGTCGCGCTCGAGCGCGCCACCGAGCTCGCCGAGCAGGCCCGCGACGCGGCCAATGCTCAGGCGGGCGCGGCCGATATGAGCGACGCCCAGCGCGAGTCCCTCGCGGCTGACCTGGACGCGGCGATGGACGACCTCGCCCAGGAGATCGCGAAAGCACAGAGCTGAGCGAGACGCGATGGACACCTTCCCCAGCACGGATGCCGAGACCGGCGCGCTCGAAGTCGATCACCGCGGGGTCATCGTCCACGCGGACGCGCGCGCGCATCGGCTGCTGGGTCCGGGGCTGGTCGGTCGCCACGTCGACGACCTCGCCCCGACTGGTCACGCGCGGCACCGCGCCGACTTCGCGCTACGTCCGACGGCACGGAGCATGCTCGGTCGCGTCGTACGAGCGATCAGGACCGACGGCCGCTCTGTACAAGTGCACGTCGGCCTCCTGCCGCTCTCACGGGGCCGCGTAGCGGTCGCGGTGCGACCGCACGAGCCAGGGGTGTACCAGGACATGCGGGCGAACCTCGAAGCGCTTCGGAGCGAGCTGCCTGCGCTGCGTGACGCGGGGATCTCCTCGGAATACCTCGACCTCATCCAGGACAGGATCCCGGCTCTGCTCGCGATCGGCGACGCGACGGGCTGGGCCTGGGTGTCGGCGCGTCTCGCCCGGCGCCTGGGCTGGAGTCCGGAGGAGCTGTCGCGCCAGCGGTACGAGGAGTTGATCCATCCCGAAGACCTGAAGCCCACAGCCGAGATCGCCGCACGGGTGATCGCCGCTGGGAAGCCGGGGCGCATGGAGAACCGATATCGGATCTTCGGCACCGACCGATGGCGGCTCCTGCGTTGGTCCTGGGACCCGCCGGGATCGACCGGGCTCACGCTGGCCGTGGCCGAAGACCTGGGAGAAGCCGAGGGATGACTTCCGAGACCGACATGATCGGCCATCGTCGCGGCCGTGGTCAGGCCACCAGCCTCGACGTGCTCGAGGACCGCGTTCGGCGGATGGCGAGTGACTTCGAGCGCCTGCTCAAGATGCAGGAGGCGCGGGACCGAGCTGATGTCGAGCGCGCGCGCGTCGAGGCGACGATCACCACGCAGCTGAAGTCCATCCAGGACACGCTCGACGAACTCAAGAAAGAGGACATCGGCACCCGCCTAGCCGTCCTCGAAGGCAAGCGCCAGTCGGACGACCGGCGACGGCGTGAGGCTGAGACAGGCCCCCACGCCCACCTGACCGCGCTGGAGACCCAGCAGCGCGTCGAGGAGTCGAAGAGCCGCAGCAAGCTGTGGGCCGCCTTGGCGGCCGCAGTCGCAGCCGCAGGCGGAGCGATTACGACATGGCTGGCGACCCGATGACGGATCCGAGGATCGTCGCTGCCGTCGAGAGCCTCGAAGGCGAGCGAGAGGGGCTGCGCGTGCTCGCTCAGGTTGATGCACCCACCATGCGCGGGATCGCGGCCGCGCTCCGAGATCACGGCTTCGACGCCTACTCGCGAGTGCTCGACGACGTTGCGCGGCGCATCGCGAGCTCCTGCTCGAAGACCCGCCGGGTTGTCGAGCAGCTCTCCACCCTCACCGATCCCCGCCTTGAACAGACCGACCCACGAATCCCGCCGCCGGACCGCGGCGCGTCCTGAAAGGACCCAACCCATGTACCCGATCATCGCACTCGCCATCGCCCTTGCCGCGGCCGTCGTCGTCGCCCTCGTCGCTGACCGCCTTGGAACCCTGCGCACACTCCTACGAACGCGCCCCGCCTTCGCCGTCTCGGTGAGCCTCGGGCTCATCGCCGGAGCTGCTGCGACCCCGCTGCTCGGCTGCGCGAGCTCGCCCGAGGCGCGCGCTCGACAGCAGCAAACCCTCGCCGCCGTCGTTTCCCGCGTCGACGTGGCCCGTCTGCTCGAGTGCTCGAAGCACGGCATCTCGCGCGAGGCGGCGCGGTGCCTCGGAGCTCGCGCCCTGACCGAGGGCCTCGAAGAGGCCGTCCTCCAGGCCACCACACTCGCCGAGAACGCGCAGGAGGCGGCCAATCCCCGCGCCGGCGCGGCCGACATGGACGCCGACCAGGAGGCCGTGCTCGCCGCGGACCTCGATATCGCCCTCGACCGCCTCGCCGTCGAGATCGCGGGGGCCAACGCTCTGGCGGACGCGCAGTCCGCTCTAGACTGATCTCGCTCGGAGGATTGAGGGCGCTCAGGAGGAGAGGGCGCCGGCCACGAAGTCCGTCGAGAGAAGCTCCGCGACGGCTGCGACCTGCTCGGCGTCGAAGTCCGTACTGACGTGCTCCGTGAGCTGCCGGACACCCCTCTTGACAACTTCGCGGATGGCGTTCTGCTTCTCGAAGACCTCTCGGTCGGTAAACTGTGTCGACTCCATCGACATCTTGACGGCTGCGAAGTTCAGGAACCTTGCCGTCGCGAGGAGCTGCCGGGGGTCACGCATGGAGCCGATGAGACTGGACAGGTCGAGGGTTGCGTCGCGAACTTCGGCGAGAGCGGACTGCAGAGCTTCGTGCCTTGCGTCGGGTGGGCTCACGCACGACCTGTTTCACAGGCTGCATGCCCGGTCAACCGGTTCAGAGCCGCAAACGGTCGTCTCGGGGCAGGCGCGGACCCCCCCCAGCGACCCAAGGGGCCGCGGCCGCGGGGTCGCCGTTCGAAAACGGCTGCAACGATCGTAGCTGACGGCCGACCCCGTCTACATGAAGCACCGCCGCACCCCCCTCGGACTCCGCCTCCCGCCGCACACTCCGTGTGCGCAGAACTGCCCTTCGTGCGTCATGGACCGGATCGGGGATGTGGAGAGGGCGGTCCGCGACCAGGCTCCCGATGTAGATTCGTGGGTCGTCGCCCTGCTGATCGTGCTCGGGCCGTCGGCCGAGACGTGAGGGCGCCTGAATCCCGCGTCCAGAACTCACAGATCATGCTGGGCTCACCTGCGGAGCGACCGTGCCTTGTCGCGGTCACGCTTCGCGCAGGCCTCCTCAGAGAGATCCGGGTGCGCGGTAGGCCCCTGGTGTCCGCAGTCGAGGCAGCTGTAGACCGCCACGTCCGGAGCATTCCGCACATACGGATGGGGCTCGCGCCGCAGCACGCGACATCGGTCGACCCCCGCGCCGCACTTGCGGCAGGTGTGAGGCGGCCTCACGAGACCTCCGAATCGAAGTGGACCGCTCCAGCCACCCACCAACCCGCGCCGCTGGCCGAAGTACAGGCGACCGCGTCGAACTCGGCGTCGACGATGTCCTCGTGGGCGCGGCGGAAGCCCGCGTCTTGCACGGCGAAGCCCCGCCCCTCCGTGGTGTACGTGGAGACCGCATTCGTGCTCCGCGCGAGGAAGACCGCGAGTGCCTCACGACTCACGCCGCACGCTCGGGCCGATAGACAGAGGGCTCGGCGGAGCATCGAGGTCGACCTTCGGCTACCCGCGCGCCTCATCTGCCGCAGGGCAATGGGCGCCGAGCGGCCGAAGCGATGGGCCACGCGAACGGCAACCCGTCGCGTCAGAGCCTCTTCCCAGCTCTGCACCGTGTCGCACGCTGCTCGCCCGATGGGCATGCGGGGAGGCCTGCGCGAAAAGGACAGCGGGTCGGCTTGAACGAAGTCGCTCGGCCTCATCCCGGAGGGCAGCGGATCCCACCCTTCGGTCCCGAGGACGTGCCAACGGAAGTGGATGCGACGGAACATCATCGGCCACCTCGCATTCGCTCGACGAAGGTTTCGCCCTTCCGGGTGAGCACCGCGTAGCGCTTCGGGTCCAGTCGCCCGGAGGCGACCATCCCGAGCTTGTACATGCGCCGAGCTCGGACCCGGTCTGGGCCCTCGAGGTAGATCCCGGCTGGCGACTCGATGTCGTAGATCCGGCCAAGGAACTCGGCGTCACCCTGGGTGATGGTCTCGGAGCGATTCACGCCGCCACCTCGGACCATGCGCGGCCTGACCGGCGCCGAAGCTGTTCGCGCACCCAGATCGGGTTGCCATCCAGCGTCCATCTGCCCGCGGCCGCGGCTTCGAGCGTCGCGGCGCACGACAGAGCGATCGCGTAGGCGGTCGGTGGTGGCACTGCATTGCCGATCCGCTCGCGCCATCCTGCGTGGCTCTTCCCGTCCAGGACGAGCGGCTCGCCGTCGATCTCGGTCGGGAAGCCTTGCAGGGCTGCGAGCTCGAGCGTGGTCATCGGCCGATGCCAGGTTCGGTCGGCCGCTGCGATGACAACGTGGCAGGGCCGGCGGCCCTCGAGGTCGAGTCGCGGACCGACGATATTTGCCGGCTCGCCCGGTCCGACGCGGTGCGTCGGCTTCACCGTTCGCGGGTCGGCCAGGCTCGCGGTCGCGTTGTTGATGTTGTGGGCGCCGCGAATCGTTCGGCTTTCGCGGTCCCAGCGCGCGACGCCGACGCAGCCGCGGTGAGGATTGTGCGACAGCCGCGGGTCGGCGACCTGGGCGGGGAAGTTGTCGATCGATGGGTGACCGATGACGGCCGCACTCTGGCCGTCCCACGGGCGGACCCCATGACCTCCCTCTCTCCGCTTGCACCCGACACGGGGGTCCGCGACGCTGCCCCAGGTGTCGCGGGCCGTGGTGTGCCCCAGGACTGCGTGAGACGGCCCCTCCCAGCTCTCGACCCCGTACGGACCGTTGGGTCGACCGCTGCGCTCTGTGAGGCGTACAGAGTCCGGGATCGCCCTCCAATCCCGCCCCGCAGGGATGAGCGCCAGGCGGACCCAGTTGAGCGCGGAGAGTCGCGGCAGCGCATGCATCGCACCGCCGGACTTCGCCCCTGGCGCGGGCACGGGCAGGCAACCGAGGACTTCGCCGATCGTCTTGACGGGCTTCTGGCTCGGGAGCCGAAGGAAGGCTTCGACCTGGGGCATGTGACGCGCGACCAGGAGGAATCGCCGCCGGCGCTGAGCAAGCCCACCGAGCTCGCCGCAGTCGTGGACGGAGGTGTTGACGGCGTACCCGTAGCTGTGCAGCAGCGCCACGATGCGCTCGAGCCAAGCGCGGCCACGCGACTGGATGCGGGGCACGTTCTCGAGCAAGACGAGCCTCGGCGGCCTCTTCCAGGCTTCGAGCGCGAGCCAGATCCCGTGAAACGCGAGGCTGTTGAGCCGCTGGTACTTGTCGAGCTTTGCCGACTGCTCGGGCAGGCAGCCCGAGAATCCCTTGCAGGGCGGTGACGCGAAGACAACGTCGGGGCTCTCGGCGCAGAGGTTGGCAAGAGCTGCGGGCGTCTCCATGGCGGCGATGTCGACGTGGTGCGCGGACTCGCCAGTGAACCGCGCGAGATCCCTGCAGGCGGCCTCGTTGAAGTCGAGGGCTCCGACGCCCCGAAAGCCGGCGCGATGGAAGCCGAGGGCGCCCCCTCCGGAGCCGCTGAATAGGTGGAGGACAGTAGGTCTGGTCACACGACCCCAACCCCGTCGGCCGAACCGTACGGGGACACGCGTGTGGGCACGCGCTGTGGTCAGAAGGGGGGATCAGGCTCCGGCGGCGGGGCGTTTGCCCGTGCCCAGCTGGCCCCCTTGCGGGCCTCATCGGCAGCGCGGACGAGCAGTCGCGCGGCGGCGTCGACATCCGCTGGTGTCCCTCCCTCGGCCATGAGATCGCCGGCGAGCTCGAGCAGGATGCCGGATGCACGGACGTGGGGGTTCACTCGATCCTCCGATCGCACTTCGGGCATTCGCGGATCTTCGCGCCACGAATGACCAGCACCCCGCACGTGCAGCGGGCCGCATCTTCAACCGCTCCCCCGTCGAGGTCCTCAAGATCGCGGACGCCACGAGTCGCCAGGTGCGAGAGTCGTTCCTTGCTCGAGGTTCCCCTCAGCTCCAGTCGCCGCCGGCTCATCCGAGACCTCCATCGTTCTCGGGTCGCAGGCGCGACAAGAGGTCTCTGAACGCACCTGTTCGGCGCGCCCTGTTCCCGAACCGATGGTCGAGGTCCTCGAGGACGAGCTTGGCCGCGGCCCTTGGGTCCTGGGTGTCGAGCAGCTTGGACGCAGATGAGCACGCACCTTCGATCTGCCCCACGGTCCAGCCGTCGCGCCATCCTTCGATCGAGTCTCCGGGCTGGTGGCTGCTGGTGAACTCGCTATCCACGGTCATCCTCTTGCGCCCTCTCTCCGCGCTGGAGACTCAGGCCAGCGAGCAACCGACTCCGGATCTCCGGTGGCCAAGCCTGGCCCAGCACGTTGTCGAGCAGCACCCGCGTCGCCTTCGACACCGTGCATGGGAAAGAGCGCAGCGCCTCGCACGTGTCCTCGCCTACGTGGGTGGTGATTCGATACGGCAGCCCGAACTCGCTGTCCCTCGGGCGCCTCATCGGAGGGATACCAAGCCGAGCTCGGTTCCTCCGCACGACGGCTCGCCCGACGCCGAGCTGTTCAGCGATCGCCCGATCGGACACCTTGCCGAGGGGTAGGGACTCCCAGTCGATCGAAGGCCGCCTACTCATCGTCCACCTCAGTCGCCGCGAAGTGCCGCCGCGCGTCCTCGATCGCGAGGTTGAGTTCGACCATGGCCTCGGTGCTTCCACCCGGGCGATCGGGATGGAGGACAGGTGCGAGTCGCTTGTAAGCTGCCTCGCAGTCCTCGAGGTTGCCCCCGGGGTCGATGCCCAGCACGCCCATCCAGTGCAGGCTGCCCGTCGTGGCCGGCAGCGCGTCGAATCCGGAGAACGCCTGCTCGAAGAGGTTGGAGCTGCCGTGCCGGTCGATCCGGCGAAGCGACTCGATGGTGATGGCAACAGCGCGCATGTTGTCCGCCGCGCTTCGGTACTGGTCGCACGCGATCGCCACGCTGCGACCGCCACGCTTGAAGAACACGGCCACCCCCGGGTCATCAGGCTTGCGCCGGCCCGACATCGGCTGGCCGTCCCGGCGCAGCGGAATGTTGGAACTGATGATGACTTCGCGCGCGCGGAAGCGGTCGAGCTCGGAGCGTAGACCCTCGCGAGCGTCGGCGATGGTCAGAGGCCGAAGGCCGTACCTTTCGGAGTCCTTCCGTCCGAACCGCGAGCTGATCCGAGATTTCGGGGCTGTCCGCCGAGCGGTGGTCGGCCAGGTGAGAGGGTAGGGTTTGGGCTGGATCATGCTCGTGGTCCTCGCGGGAACTCCCGCACTCGAAGGTGATCGGGCCAGGTCGACAGGTCGTTCCCCTTGCCCGCTTGGGTTCCGGCGCCCACCGAAGAGCTGCCGAGCTGTTTGATGAAGACGGCCACGCCGGCGTCGAGCCCCTTGGTGGCCAGCTGGCGGATCCACGGCGCCGCGCATGGGCGCGCCGATCGTCCGGACTCGCCTCCGATCACCAGCCAGTCGAGCTGCTCGATGCCGTCGGGCCAGACGATCGGCGCGAGCAGAGGCTCAGCGCTGACGCCTTTGACGGCGGCAGGCATCTCGAGCAGCGCGGGGACCCGCTTCGACCACGCCGCCTGGTCCTCTGCCGAGACCAGGACCTGTACGTTGGGAAGTGGCCAGGGGACGCTCCACCACGGTCTCGCGGGAAGCTTCGGGTGCTTCTGGTACCTGCACCCGTAGCCCATGGCCGCCTCGTTCGCTTCGGCGGCACCCTTCCACGGGATCGCGTCACGCCCGGGTCTCTTGGTCGCGATGATGAACGTGTGCTGAGGGCACGCGGCCATCACCGCGAAGACAGCGGCTCGGAAGGACTCAGGGACCTGCGCGTGGAAGAGGTCGCTCATCGAGTTGACGAAGACGCGCCTCGGCTTCCGCCAGCGAAGGGGTTCCGCGAGTTTCTGCGGGAGCACCCGAACCTCCCCGGTCCAGTCCGGTCCAGACCGGAATGCGTCTCGAGGGCGGATCTTCGTCAGGCCCTTGTGCTGGGCGCAGAGGTTCCGCGCCGCAACGCCGATCGCGTAGCAGTTGTCGCAGCCCTTGGAGACGCGGCTGCATCCGACGACCGGATTCCAGGTGACATCGCACCATTCGATCTCGCTCATCGGGTGTCTCCTTTTTCTCGTCGCAGGTCGACGACATCGGTCCAGAAGTCGAGCGTGACGATGGTGTCTCCGCACCGCGGGCAGACGTGGTCCTCGGGCCAGTCGCCGCGCACCCTCTCCAGGTGCCCCAAGACCCGGCACTGAACCGCCTTCAGCCGCTGGTGCGCGCGCGTCAGCGTCCAACGAATCTCCTCTGTCCAGTCGTCCCACGCATCCAGACATCGAGCGCGTAGTTCAGTCCACGTCATCGGCCACCTCGTGCGGCGCCGACCCTCCGGTGCTCCGGGAACAGGACGGAGAACAGCGAAAGGAAGCGGTCTCTTGCCTCGAGCGGGGACCAGCACGGCGGCTGCCAGCCCAGCGCGAGTGAACCCGAGCCGGCCGGCCACGAGCAGTCAGTCTTCTCCCAGGGCCGCGGCGGAGGCTCGCAGAGGGCGGCAGCCTCGAACTGGAGGATCATGGCGTCGACAGCCTTGACCGGCTTGAGCACGGGGCCGACGAGCCCGAACTTCAGCCGGACGGCCGAGCCGGCAATGTGCTCGAGCCGTCGGTATTCAGGAAGAAGGCGCTTCAGCGGGCTCGGAACGTCGCCGACGTAGGCCTCGTGCGCATCGTGGAGCAGCCCCCAGCGGGCGAGATGTCTTCCCGCGGGCATGAGCAGCGCAGCGACATGAACGGAGTGCTCCGCAACCGAGTAGAACGCCCTGCTGTGCCCGAGGAATCGGCAGGTGTGCCCGAGAGCATGAGCGATGTCCTCGATCTCGATTTCGTCTGGTGACGGTCTCGCGAAGTCGAAGGCGCGAGCGCTGCGAGTCTGAAGCCAGGTCATCGGCCACCTCGTCTCGGTGCCGCGCGCTCGCATCCGTGCTGGGCGCCGTCGCATCGAGAAAGGCGATGCGGCGTCGGAGCCCACCGTGGAGCTCGGCCGAGGCCGGTTTCCGGATTCGGCGCTCGCCGGCGCTGCCTACATTGGCCCCGCGCGGGGCCGAAAACACTCTTGATATTATGCATTATCACGAATCCATCTAGTTGAAATCGTTGGAGTTTCCTGCGCGCTTTGCGCAGGGTGACACGGCAGATCGGTCGCTCGAGAAGACCGGGCGCGAGCAGACGGAGCAGAGCATCGTCACTCGGCCGTCGAAGACGAAAGCCCGAAGTCCGGCAGCTGGATGCCGCCGACAGCCAACCTCGACGCAGGACGCCGTGCACTCCGAGTCCGAGCACGGGCAGGGCATCGGCGGGGACATCCAGTAGGCAGGTCCGCGACCGGCCGGGTTCGGTAGGCCCAGGGCGGTTGAGAGATCAGTCGGTTTCTCAGGATCTCCGGGCGAGAGGTGTCGACCTTCGGCCCACGCCTCGAGCTCGCGTACAGCACCGTCGCCCTTGATGACGACGACCGCTCCCGCGAAGCTCTTTCCGTCTTCGCGAAGCCGCATGAGGGAGACGGCGTCCGGGTCTCGGTTTGCCGCTTCGATGACCTGGCTGAGCTGGCCCTTGATCCCGTACTCGTCGGGAACGATGCGGCGGTGTGGAGGTGGCTTGTCGTGTTCACTCATGTTCTTTGGTCCTCGCGCTCGTTCTTGGGTTGAAGGATGGGAAGTCGTGCGCGGGCCTTCTCGGCGTCGCGGCCGTGGACGGCGAAGGCGATCCCGAGGCCGTGCTCGCGAAGGCGGTCGTCGTCGAGGCACAGGCGGCACTCGACGCATGTGGTGGTGCGCGTCTCGGCCGGGCAGGGGATCCACCTCCGAGCGGACCCACGGAGGCGGAACGCCTTCGACGAGGGGAAGGCGGGCAGGACGAGCGCGGGCGCGTATCCGAGTGCGGCCGCGTCTTCGGCTGCGTTCACGTCTTGGACGCTGGCCAGTGCCGAGACGGGCCCCCACGCCTCGCGGTCGACACCGTGCTCCCACTGGTGGGTGAAGGTCCAGACCGCTCCGCCGGCGCGGGCCCGGTAGCGCTCAGCCGCGCCGGCGAGCAGCTCAGCGCCGAGCACGTCGGAGACCTCACCGCCGACGTGAAGCCGAAGGTCCCGGCCGCCCCGAGCTCCATCTTGAGGGACCCCGCGCACCCAGGCCCGATCGATCGTGTCGGCCTCGACCCGGGTGACCTCGAGCGCGGTCATTCCGTCGGCGGCCGCGTCCAGGCGTCGCATCGTGAGGTGGCCGGACGAAGCCGCGGCGAAGCACCCGCCCGATTTGAACGGGCATGACGACGGGCAGGTGGCCGCGATGCTCACGTACGTGCTGGCGCAGTAGGGGCCGACCGGTTCGAGCCGCCGCCGGTCAGTGCTGGTCATCACCGCGCGCTGCGGGGCGAGCTTGCGGTTTGCCGTCGCACGCTGGAGAGACACCGGGCTCTTCGCACTCGGCCGAGCTCGACGCCCCACCTGCGCGAGTGTGCGGCGGGCTGCTGCGTTTGCTCGGTCGGCGTTATCCATTGCCGACTTGAGGTCTGCAACGCAGGTTTGGGATAGAGGCCTCACTGCGCGCGCCTCTCGACCATGTGCAGGAGCGCCGATGTTGCGCGCGCAGCCCGGGCGGCCCACCGCGCACAGAGGGAGCGTTGCTGCTTGCCAGCCGTTGCACGGGCGACCTCGCTATCAGGGGCGAGGACCCACTCCCACTCGAGGCGCCTCCGGTGGGACTCCGCGAGCGCTTTCGCTTCGGCCTCCCTGCGCGCCCATTCTTCCCTCGCTTCGTATCCGCGCTTGAGTTCCGACCAGTGCTCTGCGCTCACAAGATCTCTGAGAACGATCCGCCGCTTCTCGCTCGATCCGTCTTCGAGGTGGACCCGGGCCCAGATCCACAGTCCGAACGGACCCTTACTGGGCCGCGAGAGGGCGCCGACGAACTTCAGTCCGGGTTCGTACTCCGCCAGCCCGAACCGCGCGCACGGGTTGAAGTCAATCGCCTCATCGTACGCTTCCGGGGTCACGCGTGTACCCCCTCGGCCCCAGTAAGCATCGCGATCAGCTGATCAGCCTCTGTCTCACCCAGACCGACTCGAGGGTTCGTCTGCACGAACCGGTGCCGGACGAAGTCCATGTCGCCCTCGTCGTCGACCACCGCCCAGCGCGAGGGCGGGTTCGGTGCACCGGCGAGCCAGGCGGCGATCTCGAGACCTCTGGGTTGCCCCTTGAGGTCCGGGGTACACCCGATGAACGGACCCGCGAACCCGAAGCGCTCCCGGATCGCCTTGAAGGGCCTCTTGAAGAGCCTCCATGCGCTGCTCAGGACGATGTGACAGCCTGTCGTCGAGACAACGCGGCGCAACTGCGCCACCGCTCTCTCAGTGTCCGCGGCGCCGACGACGTTCAACACCCCGTCGATGTCGAGGAAGAGAACGGGGGGCGCGGGCGAGGGTGACTCCGGCTCTTGACGCCTGCGCCAGTCGAAGTCCTGCCAGTCGCGCCAGCCCGGGGCGTGCTCGTCGAGCTCGGCCGGGGTGAAGCCTCCGCATCGGGCCACGTCGTGTGCCGAACGAGGTGTCTCGAGGCTGCCGACCCATGCCGCGTGCGCTTGCATGTGCAGCGAGTGCGGGATCGATGTCGGGGCACTGGGATCGTCTTCCTGCCGACGAACGGGAGCGAAGCGCTCGATCGTCGCCAGGGCGCCCGTAGTGGGCCCGGGTGGCACAGCCGGCCCCCACGCGTGCAGCTCGTCCGCCGCGAGCGGCAGCGATCGATCGAACGCGTGGACCTCGAGTTCGCCATCGTCTCGCCAGTGCACGTAGACGATCTCGGCGCGCCGGTGTCTCTTCTCTCGGCGATCGGTGTAGGCCCAGTGGAAGCCCTCTGCGGGGCCGAGTCTTGCTGCCATACGACCCCAGCCCCGTCGGCCGAACCGTACGGGGGAGCGCGTCACAGCGGAGCTGTCGCGATCGTCAGGTTGTGGGGTAGCGCGATCCGGCGTCGAAGGCCTCGAGCTTGAGCTGGAGCGTGTCTTCGGCGTGCTCCCGCTCTGCCTTGCCGACTTCGCCCTCCAGAGCCTTCCTCCGCGCGATCAGCCGGTTGAGCTTCTTGTCTTCGTTGTTGACCGACTTCCGGATCCGCCGGAGCGCGACCTGCTGCTCATCGATCTGGTGGTAGAGGTGGGCGAGTTCTCCGCGTGCCTTCCCAAGAAACCCGTCTTGTTGGCCGTACTCCCTCGCCACCTCGCACAGAACGTCGAACGCGGAGAGAACTTCGCCGCACGTCGAGCAGTGGATGTGCCGATCGTCGGCGTCGATGACGTACGTCGGGTGCTTGCAGGGCGTGCCCTCCAACTTGAGTGGGCTGCTGGTCACGAGACTCCTCCGAAGAGCGAGAGCTGTGGAGATGGAACACTTCCCGTCAACGCCGCGCGCGTTGCCGCCGGGTCGAGCTCCGCGCCGCCGACGACCTCTCCGAGGTGGTCCTCGGGTGATGAATGGGCGACTGATCGGACGGAAGGTGGAGACGTGGCCGAGTCGAAGACGACGCGATCCGTCTCGTCGAGCACGATGCGTCGACCACCTTCGATGAAGAGCACGACGTTCCACCCGCCGACGACTGCCCAGGAGGAGATTCGAAGGTCGCGACCGTCAAGGTGGAATGTGTCGCGGCCGCGACCGAATCGGCGAGAGTGCCAATCGCGGACCGCGGCGACGGCTCCCATGGAGCGCGCGGTCCAGCCCCAACAGATGTGGCAAATCGCCTCCCACGACCAGTGGACGATGCGGATGCCGTTGCCGTCGCGGACCTCGTAGAGGGTCCCGCGTTCGCCTTGCTGCGCGACGACGACTTCGCCTCCGGGCATGACCTTCGTGATCCCCGGCTCGGGGGGCTTAGGCCCGCTCATCCGACACCTCGATTCAGCAGCGGTGCGTCTTCGACGATGCGACGCTCGGCGATGCGGGCGTACTTCTCGACCAGTTCCACACCGAGGAACCGTCGGCCAAGTCTTCGGGCCACGATGCCCGTCGTACCGGCGCCGGCGAAGGGATCGAGGACGAGCCCGTCCGGCGGGCATCCCGCGCAGATGCCGATCTCGGCAACGCGGGGCGGCATCATCGCGAAGTGCTCAACGCGACCTCGGTTTGAGTTGCTCGGAAGCGGCCAGACCGAACGGAGGCGTGCACCGATGGGGCGTCCGTGCTCGTCGAGAGAGTTGGCGCGACGCCGCGGGAGTCGATTCGCCCGAACCGAGAATGTAGGGTCGTCGCCAACGGAACGACGCACGGTCCCCACCGTCGTCAGGGTCTTCGGAGCCAGTGGAGTTCGCACCGCATCCGCGTCGTAGTGATACTCGCCCGATGGGGACGGTGTCACGAGGAACACTGTCTCGTGCGCGCGCTCGGGTCTCGACGTTGCCCCCTCGGGCATCGGGTTCGTCTTCGCCCATATCTGCTCCCCGCGGAGGTACCAGCCTCGGCGGCGGAGTTCGAATGCGAGCAGCCACGGCGTTCCGATGAGATCGCCAGGCTTGCACCCTGGAGCACTTCGGCCGGGATTGTTCAGGTAGCGCCGGCCGACATCGACGCCGGTCCCCTTGCCGCCGCCGCGGTTCTGGTACGCGTCGCCGATGTTGATCCAACAGGTCCCGGTGGGCTTGAGCACCCGGAGGACTTCGTCGAACACAGTCGCCAGCGCGTCAACGAACATGTCGGGAGTCTCCTCAAGTCCAAGCTGGTCGGGGTGCCCGTAGTCTCGCATCCGCCAATACGGCGGGCTGGTGACCACGCAATCGACGCAGTCGTCGGGGAGTCCGCGCAGGCGCGCGAGGGCGTCTCCAATGAGGATCTGCGAGTCGAGGCTCAGGTCGTGATGCTCGAGGAACCCGATCCGGGTCACGAGCTGCTCGGGCTTGCCGCCGATCATGTGGAAGAACTCGCGCGGCGTCATCCCGGGGAAGCCTTCGCGCTCGAGCTCGTCAGGAGTGATCGCGTCGAGACGCTCGCGCCATACAGCACCGGGCTGGACCTCGATGTCGTAGAGCGGGGTCTGCTTGGAGCCCTTGGGCAGTCCCATGGTCTTCTCGACAGCGGTGAGGATTTCTCCGGCTTGAAGTCGCGGCTGGTCGCGAGCCTCGTCCCACCAGCCGAACCGACGGGTCACCGTCTTGGTCCTCGCTCGCATCTGCGGAAGCGTCTTGCTGAATGCCATCCGCTTAGGCATCGGACCCTCCGAGCAACGACAGCTGAGAGAAAGGTGCAGCCCCGCGGGGTGTTTCAATGGGCTGAGCGGAGGCCTGTTCCGGGGTCTCCCCGGACACCATGCCCCGCGGCGCTGCGGGTGAGGGCTTCGCACCCTCTCGGAAGTCACGCACCGTTTGGGGGGTCGATTCGACTTCTAGGGGTTGTCCCCAGAGGGGCGGGCCTTCCACCCGCTTGGCGTCGAACCCCGGCTCAGCGCCGACGCTTGGGCGCGGGCCTTCCACCCGCTCGGTGCGTGCCGTGCACTTCCGGTCGCGGACTTGATCCCCGCGCGGACCCTCCCCGGCAGCGTGGGCCCGTGCGGTTGTCTTCGCCCGCGCGGCGCTGGCCGGATCATCGGCTTTGCAATGTTGTCGCCTCGACTCGTGGAGGCCTTCGACGGCCTGTTTCGCGTGCCTGAGGAGGCGGGCCTCGTCGACCGTCGCGACGGCCTGCTGAGGGCCTCGATAGGACCATCGCCAGCCGGACGCGCAGACCCGGACGATGCGGGCGACCTGGCGCCCGTCGACGCTGCCGACGTGTGTACCGGAGGTGCGCTTCCAGGTGATCACAGGGGCTCCTCCTCGGCGATGACGCGCATCGCCTCGTCGGTGGAGTGGCCTTGCTCGTCCATGTAGCTCTGCGACGTGGCGGCGTTGCGGTGGCCGAGGATGCTCTGAACGTGGCGAAGGTTGCCCGTCTTCTCGAAGATCGTGGTCGCGGTGGTGTGGCGAATGCCGTGGGGTCCGGAGAGTCCGTAGGAGTACTTGAGGCGCTTGTAGACGCTGTCGGCGGTGAGGGTCTCTCCAGCCTTCGTCCCGATGACGCCGCAGAACACCCGGTCGCGCTTGGCGTAGCGACCGAGTTGCGAGACGCGCAGCCGTCTCCACTGCTGCAGTGCTTCGACGCACTGCCTCGAGAGCGGCATGCGGCGGGTCTTGCCGCCTTTGACGACCGCGCGCACGTAGGGGCGCGACCCTCCGAGGTGCATCTCGTCCCAGGTGAGCCCGACCAGCGACGAGCGGCGCATCCCAGTGTGGTAGAGGACGACGAGCATTGCGTAGTCCCGCGCCGCGATCAGCGTCTTCCAGTGGCCGGCGTCGCCGTCGACTGCGAGCTGGCCGAGCTCGTCGAGCTTCGCCTTGACCGCATCCGCTCCGGGCCCGGTCGCCCGGGCGTACGGGCTGTAGCTCGGCCCGCGCACGTCGCTGAGATCCCATCCCAAGCCGAAGCGCTTCATCGTGTTGGCGAGGCTTCGTAGGCTCGCGATGCGCCGGGCGATCGACGTGGGCTGGTGGTCGCTCTCCCGCATGTCGGCTCGCCAGTCGGCGATAGCCGCCTCCGCGGCGAGCTGTCCGTCTTCGAAGAGCACGATCGCGGCATCGACGGGGTCCTCGATGTCCTCCCCACGAACGAACGTCGCGAAGAGTCGAAGGTCTCCGAGGCTCGCTCGGATGGTGTGCTCTGACTTGCCGCTGAGCCAGGCCTTGATCGCCGCCTCCATCTGCTGACGGGCGATGTCGGCGTGGTCGGCCGAGAGCGCACCGCCGCTGGTGACGGCGACTGCCATGGTGGGCTTGTTGCTCATGCCGCCCTCACAGTTCTGCACTCGGAGAAGACCTCCGAGCGCCAGTCTTCGGGAATCGTCAGCCCGCCGATCTCGTAGTCGGGACCCGGGACGGCAATGTCCATCTCGGCGGCGACCCGCTCGGCGATCTGCCACTGGGCGGAGCCGCAACAGATCTGCCGGTTGGGATTGCCGTTGCTGTCATGACCGGCGACCCGGTGTGGCGCGAGCATGAACGGCTCGACGCCTCGGCTTCGGAGGTCGATGATCTTGTCGGTGAGACGCTCCGCAGCGGCAAGAGCCCACGCGTCGGTCATCATCGAGCGCCCAAACAGTTCAGGCTTGTAGAACCGGCCGCTGCCGGCGACGCCCTCGAAGTTCCCGGCGAACTCGAAGTTGATCGAGTGGTAGGGGGCGCGATCGAAGCGGTTTGCTGCGATGAGCCGCGTCTCGTCGGGGTGGACGATGTAGACGGTGCCGTCCGGGGCCCAGACCTCCTGCGCGGTGACCAGGCGGGCACGCTGAGCCAACCGAGCGAGGCTTCGCACCACGCCCATCTGGTGAATGACCAGGACGACGCGACGCTTCGTGATGTCGACCGGCGCGTACGTGGTCCGTTTGACCCGCCCGGGGAGGCCGAGGGCTTTGCGTCGCCGGCTCGCTTGGTACCGAACGCGCTTGGCCTCTTCCCGGATGTCGACAACGCGGTACGAGCGGTCCTCGTTGGGTTCGGCGTCCGCGAAGCTCACCGGCTCCGGGTCGACGATGCGCTCCATCGCTTCGCCCCATTGGACGGACGCGTCGGTGAGGGCGGGCAGGATGCCCGCGAGGAGGGTGAGAGGATTCATAGCGCGAGGGCTCCCTGGGTTGGGCGCAGGGCGCGGTCGAAGGGAAGCCGGGGTTGCTCGCGCGTCGCCTCGAGTCGACGGCGCGCCTTCTCGAAGGCCTCGGGGTCGCGCTCCCAGCCGATCCAACGCCGGCCGGTTCGGATCGCGGCGACACCCGAGGACGCACTGCCGGCGAACGGGTCGAGCACGAGCTCGCCGGCGTCGGTGAACTGCTCGAGCATGCGTTCGAGGAGCGCGACGGGCTTCTGAGTCTGGTGGATGCGTTTGCACCCTTCCCGCACCGGGTAGGACCAGAACGCTGGGAGCCCGCCCCCGTTCCAGCGGCATCGTCCGGGCGCATGGGCGATGACGACGGACTCTGTCGCCTGGCCAGGGCGGTCTCCCGAGAACTGTGGACCTGCGTCAGGCTTGTGCCAGGTTCCGACTCGGATCGCCTGAAGACTGAGCAGCTTCGCCGGATTCTTCGCCGAGGGAATGATCCGCGCGAAGTCGATGGCTTCCTGCCACTCGCTCACCGACTCAGCGTCGGTGAAGATGAGGACCCAACGAGACACGACTCGGGCGATCGCGATCGTCGTGAAGACGCGAGAAATCGTGTCGAAGGCATCGAACTCGATCGCGACGTTCGACCTCCCGGCCGCCACCTTCGACGTGCGGTGGTGGGCGTGCACGTGCTCCGAGTAGGGCGGGTCGGTGACCACGTGATCACACTCGGGCCACTCATCGCGCAGACAGTCGCCGAGCCGAAGTTCCCATCCGTCGCCGCGCGCGACGTTCGTGGCAGCGCTCACGAAATCGCCTCCAACGTTCCGTAGGCTTGTTGTGACTGCTGCCCGTGTCCCAGTCCGCAGGTTGCGGGCGCTCGCTTGTTTTCGGGGCGGACCTTCTCCAGCAGAGCTTCGATCTGGCCTTTGACCGCAGGTGTGAGCCCCGCCATGTTGGACGCCCGCTCGACATCTTCGTCGGAGCAGCAGAGCAAGTCCTGCAGCTCGTCGAGCACGGCGCCGTCGGTCTCGCCGGCGTCGAGAAGGCCTACGAGGTGAGCGCCTCGTGTCGCGATGCGATGCGGGTTGTTGCGATCGTCGGGACCAGCTCCACCATCGACGCGGAAGCTCCGGTCTCGGCGACACTCGACGTAAGCGCCGCCTTCGCGGATGCGGTCGGCAATCCGGCTGGTCCGTGCCTCGCAGTCATCGAAGACTTCAGCGAGCTCGTCGAAGTCCTTGTTGGTGGTCGCGACGACAGGCCTTCCCGCGGCGTGGCGCTGGACGATGACGTTGGAGAGCCGGGCAATGCCTGCCTGCCCCGTCGCTCCCGGGCCGCCAATCTCGTCGATGACGACAGCAGGGGCTGCAATGAGCCGCTCGACCATCCGGGCGGCGCGGGCGTAGTCCTCCATGCCAAGATCCGGCGCGTTCGCCCAAACCGCCCGGGTCTTGAGTGCGTAGCGAGCCGCTGCGACCGTCTTGCCAACCCCAACAGGGCCGCTCAGCACGAGGATGCCAGTCTTGGGCGACCGTCGGCTGTCGCCCGCCCAGTCCCGGATGGCATCGAACGCACGCGTCGGCGCGAGGTCGGGTGAGAGGGCGACCAGAAGGGCTCGGCGAGGTGCGCCAGCGGCCACGAGGGACTCGACGGCGCCTACGATGTCACGCCACTTGGCGGCGGATGCCTCCGCGAGGACGCGGAGGCCTCGAGCTCGGTCAGCAGGCGTCACGGTTCTCACTGCCCTTCTCTTCGAGCCCGAACGAGCGATCGGGCCGGTCGAAGTTGCTGGGCGCGTGTCCTACACGCCGCCCTCCTCGACGGGGAGGGATCGCGCTCTCGTGCTCCCACTTCTCCCAGTTCTTCGCCCAGTGCAGGTACTGCAGCGTCAGGTGCGGAACCCAGAACGGATCTCGCGACGCCGCTTCTGCCAGGTGTCCGATGCGGAGCGCCCAGTCCTCGAACGTGGCCCCCTCGCGCGCAGTCGCCTTCGCCACCCATCCGCGCTGCGTCTTGCTGTCAGTTCCGAACCCGCTCGCGTTCTCGATCACCGCCGCGCGGTGCTCGTTCATGCACTCGATGACTCGGGTGATCAGGACACCGTCGACATCGGCGGTTCGAGCCCTCGAACGCTTGCGGCGAGAGCGAGTTGAGGGCGCGCTTGCGCGGCCCTTCTCTCTCACTTGATCTCGATCTTGATCTTGTTCTCTATCTCTATCTAGGGGACGGAAGAGATGAGTCTGGTGGAGATCAGGTTTGGGATCAGACGAAATCAGACCGATATCGCTAGGCTTTTCGGAAATCAGGTCTGGGTACCTTTCGCAGATCAGGTGCCTGATCTGATTAATCAACTTGGGTAGCACCTGATCCCGAATCCGAGCCCAGAAATCAGACGCCTTCGATGGCTCGGAGGGCTTCTGCTCGTCGGCCATTTCGACCCACCAGAGGACCTCTCGCTCGCGCCACCACACGACGTGGCCCGTCGCCGTGAGGCGCGAGATCGACCGTTCGACCTGCTCTGGCGTGACTGTCAGAAGCTGCCCATCGCCGGACGCGATCCGAGCCATTGCGGCGACAGAGCGCTCGAGCACACCAGCCTGATTCGCGCATTGGCACTGAAGACGGATCCCGTGCTCAAGCACCGAGAACCACTCGGTGCTCTTGTGGTGGAGCACGTCGACGCGGGTCTTGGTGTAGAAGACATCGACAGTCCTACCCATGCTCGCCTCCTGACGTGGCCGCAGCACGGCCTGCAGGAGTCACGCGGTAGACCTTCGAGCGTCGCCCCGACTCGGTCGGACGGTATTCGCCCGAGTGCTCCACGAGCCCGTCGAGCTCGAGCTGCCGCCGGCGAGGGCGGACCGTGTTGCCCGGGATGTTGAGGCGCTGCTCGAGCTGCTGGTCAGTCGCGGGCTCCGCCGCGATCGCGTCGAGCACCTGCATGAGGATGATCCGAGTGCGGCCTGACTTCGAGGCCTTCGCGGCGGCCTCGAGAGAGGTGTCATCGTCGCTCGCAGGCGCCCAGGCCACCTTTGGCGTGCCGCTGATCGGCAGGGCCATCTGGACGCCGTCTGCGTCGTTTGTTCGGGCGGTCAACGTCCGCCCCCTCGGGCCTCGGCGGCAATCTCCTCGAGGTCTCCCGCTCGCCACAGCCAACGCTCCGCTGCGACAGGGGCCCTTCGACGCCGGACGACACGAAAGCGCCTGCCAGCGTACGTGTGCGCGTGTCTGAATGCGGCGAGGTAGGTCGAGAAGGGCCCGGCCGAGATGCCGCCGCCATCGCCGAATCTGATCCGATATCGAACGCTCCCTCGGGGGCCGCTGACTCGAATGTGGCTGACACCGAGGCGGTTCCAGCCGGTGTGCGGGATCGGTCTAGACATCGCTGGATCCCTCCTTACGAAGACGCTCGCCCAGGGGGGTGCGGACGTACCTGCGCGGCCCACAGCGATGGAACACTGCCCGGCGCACGAGGGCCTGAGCTGCCTGTGTGAGGCCGGCGCCAGTCGGCATGACATCGGTGCCGGGCAGCATGACGAGGGAGCGTTGAGCGTCGGTCAGGTCGTCGAGGCCCGATTCCTCACGATCGGGCAGGGCGAGCTCGAGCTGGTACGCGAGGTTGCCGAGCAGGGTTCGCTCGACCCGAGAGGCCACGTTGCCCATGAAGTCGGGACCCAAGTGGGCATACCGAGCCGTCATGTGCTCGGTCGTGTGTCCAAGGCAGACGCGCAGCGCCGCCATCTGCTCTCCGCTTCGAAGGGCGAGCGAGGTCCATGTCCGACGGAGGTCGTGGAGGTTCACGTCGTGGAGACCGATCGAGTTCGCTATGGCGCGCCATCGGTGCGAGATGCTCGACTGCTGGACGTGGTAGCCGGGGACGCGACCAGGGAAGAGCCACTCCCGACTGCCGACTCCGCGGCTGCGCCACTTTCGGATGATGCTCTGGACCTGCGGACCGACGTGTACCTTGCGGTCACCGGTCTTGGTGTTTCGCAGGTTCAGGAAGTCGCCGGTCGGGGAGATCTCGGAGCGCTTCAGAGTGACGACTTCGCCCGAGCGAAGGGCGGTCAACAGGCAGACCCACAGCACGTCCACGGTGACTTCGCGGGACCGCGGCTCGTTTGCGTATTCCGCCAACGCCTGCGCGACGCGAGCGAACTCCTTGGGGCTGAGGAAGCGGTCGCGCTCCTCGGAGCCGTGCTTGACGACGACGGGGTGAGCGCCACCTGCATGGGGCCACCCGTTTGCCGCCGCCCAGTTCAGAAACGGGGAGATGACAGTGCGGGCGTTGTGTCGGGACCCTGCTGGCAGCTGGTCGATCCACAGCGTGGTGTCACGCGATTGGAGATCGGAGAGGGGGGTCTCGCCGAAGAGCGCGCAGAAGCGCCCGAGGTAGTACTCGCGGTTCGCCTCGGTCTTGGGCTTGTGCAAGCCCGCCTTGCTCGCGAGGTACTCGTCGGCAGCCTGTGCGATGGTCTCGCCACGAGGCTGGGGGTCGACGAGTTCGGAGAGTTTCGCGAGCGTGGCGGAAACAGCTGCCAGCCTGGCCTTGTCTTCGTGCATCCCGCGAGTTGCCCACGGGCTGCCGTGGGGCGCACGGCGACTCGTGGAGCAAGGGACACCGATCGTTCGCGCAGGTTGTCCGGCCGAGCGCGCTCGTTCGAATCGGCCAGTGCCGCACGCGTCGGTGCAGCCGGTAGGGCTGTTCAGTTTTTGCGATGGAAGTGCGGCCGGGGTCGCTCTCGAACGAGCATCTGGTTCGAAGCCAGATGCTCTATCCAGCTGAGCTACGGGTGCAGGGGAGCGCTTGCTTAGCCCACGGTCGGCGCTCGTGTCAACTGCCCGCGGTCTACTCGCAGAGGGTCCAGTACTGATGGAGCGCCCTCGCCAGCTGCGTGTAGCCAGCTTGGGTCTCGGGCTTGCGGATGTAGCTCGCGGCGCCGCTGCGGTGGCACGCTTCGCGGTCGGAGTCCAGGGCGGAGCTGCTGAGCACCACCGCGGGGATCGTCGTGAACTCGGGGTGGTGCTGCCGCTCGCGCAGGAACTCCAGCCCCCCCATGCCGGGCATCCGAAGATCGAGAATGATCAGCCCGGGAAGCTCCCCGCCCCCGTCTTGCAGCTCGCGCAGCATCTCCAGCGCTTCGTGGCCGTCTCTCGCGTTCGACAGCGGGTGGCTGAGGCCTTCGGCCGCGAATGCGCGCTGCAGCGCCATGACGTCGATGGTGTCGTCGTCGATGACGAGCACTGGGGCGTCGTGTCTCATTGGACACCCGCCAGCGGAACGGTGAACCACACATCGGCGCCGCCGCTGGGGCTCTGGGCGATGCCGATGCGGCCGCCCCATCGTTCGACCAGCGTCTTGCAGATCGCAAGGCCCAAGCCCGTGTTCTCTTGTTCGTCACGTCGCTTCAGGACCGCAAAGAGCTCGAACACGCGCTCGCGGTCCGCGGGGGGGATGCCCGGACCGTCGTCGACGACGTGCACGGTGGCAGACTCCGCGTCGACGTCGACGCGCATGCGGATCTGGCTGCCGTCGCCGTTGGCAAACTTGGCGGCGTTCTCCACCAGGTTCTGCATGACGCGGAGCATCTGAATGCGGTCGGCGCGGACCGTGGGCCAAGGGCCGGGTTGGACCGCGACCTCCACGCCGTGGGCCCGACGCACGTCTTGCGTGACCTCGACGGCGAGCGCTCGCAGCTCGTGGTCATCGGCCTTCATGGGTTGGCGCTGGGTGTGGGAGTACTCCAGCACGCCATCGATGAGCGCGCTCAGCCGGGCCGCGCGGCTCTCGATGAAGAGCATGTTTCGTGTTGCCTCTTCATCGAGCTTGCCGTCGAGCCCATCGCGCAGCCAGCCGACGGCGATGCGGATTCCTCGCAGAGGGGCCTTGAGGTCGTGGGACACCACGTGCGCGAACCGTTCGAGGTCGGCGTTGCGCGCCTCGAGGGCCTCGCTGGCGAGGATGCTCTCCGTCACCTCCTGAAAGACCACGGTGACCTCGCGATCCGCGGACTGGTAGGTGACCGAGTCGAACGCGCCTGAGATGACGTCGTCTTCGTAGCGGCGGCGCGTCTCGGCGAAGGCCGGCCCGCCGAGCGCGACCTCCTTGTATCGACTCGGAAAGTCGGACTCCTGCACGCCTGGAAAGATCTCATCCATGAAGTCGCCCTCCCGCGCAACGACGTCGAAGCCGAGCATCTCGTTCGCCGCACTGTTGGCCCGAACCAGCGTGAAGCGGTCTGAATCGTCGTGATAGTGGTAGGTGGTCAGCGCCATCGGCATGTGCTCGATGAGCGCGTCGAGGTCTTGGCGCAGGCGCTTTTCCTGCGCTGCAGCGGCCTCGGCCTCGACCTTTCGAGCCTCGAGCGCGTCGCGGCGGCTGACCTCGTGAAACAGCATGGTCACCTCGTCGGCACCCGAGGGGTAGGTGACGGAGTCGAACGTTCCATCGGCACGCTCGTCGCTGTAGCCCCGACTCTCGCGCACTACGGGGACTCCCGTCTCTCGAACGCGGTCGAAGTCCTCGACCGCCGACTGCGCGTTGGGGAAGAGCTCGTCGAGCCAGCGACCGACTTCGCCGGAGAGCGCGAACCCCAAGATGCGGTCGGCGACATGGCTCGCCCTCACGAGGCGGTAGCGTGCACCCTCGTACCTGTACGTCACCAGCCCGTAGGGCAGCTCGTCTTCGGGACTGGGGCCGGTGGGGGACATGCTCGCAAATCGTACCGACTCATTGTCCACGACGCTCGGCGAAGTGACCGCGTTCTCGTGCGTTCAGAGGTCAGTCGCCCAGGTCCGGCGCGAGCGGCAGGCGGAGGGCGAACGTCGTCCCTCCTTCGTTCTGTGCATGCACCAGACGCACGTCTCCATCCATCCGCTTCGCCCATCGCCGCGCGGTGCACAGTCCAAGGCCGTTGCCTGGGTATGCCGAACGGGCGACGAGCCTCTCGAATGGGAGGAACACGCGCTCATGGGACTCCGGGCCGAAGCCGATGCCGCGATCACGGACCCAGACCTCGATTCCATGCTCGTCAGCCCGCGTCTCGATGGTCACCCGGGCCGGTTCATCTTTTTGGTGGTAGAGGAGCGCGTTGTGCAGCAGCGCTTCGAGGACCTTCGTCGTCTTCTCGGGGTCGGCCCATGCTGAGCCGTGGACGTTGACCTCGATCTCGCAGATCGTCTCACGGAGCGACTCTCGCTCTCGGACCGACGCCAGGGCCGCGTGAGTTGCAAGCTCGAGATCGACCGTCGCGCGCGTCATCTGTCGGCAGTGATTGCCCGAGCGGCTGTAGTCGAGCAAGGCCGCGGTCAGGCTCGACATCTCGCGTGCGCAGCGAGCCGCACGAGTGGCGAAGTCCAGTGCGGCTTCAGGCGAGGCCTCGATCTCCTCCGCGATGGCCTCGGTGAACATCACGATCCGCCGAAGCGGACCCTGTAGATCGTGCGAGGCGCCGTAGGCGAAGGCCTCGGCGTCGCGCCACGCTTGGAGCAGGAGAGCCCGGCGAGCACACTCTTCCGAGGCGTCGGTAAGAACGGCGATGCAGGTGTCGGGCCTGCTGTCCTCGAGTCGGCGGACCTGCACGATCGCCCCGGTCGGGCTTTGCAGGTACGTCTCGGGGTTCTCCGCGGGCAGCGCGAACCCTCCCACCTCGGCGACGGGCCCGAGGAGGGAGTGCAGATCTTTGCCGAGCACACTCGATCCGTCGCCTCCGAGGAGGTCTGATGCGGCCGCATCGCAGGCAATGATCTTGCCGTGACGCAGATGAAGCACGCCCACGCCAACCGCTGCGCACGCCCGACCGTATGCCGATACACGTTCCAGCGTGGGCTCAGCTGTGCTGTTGTCGGCGCCGCGCCCCTCCAGCGCTCCTTCCAGCCACGCAACGTCGAGCTCGCTCTTTGACACGATCGCCTGAACTCCGAACCTCTGGGCGATCAGCGTGGCATCGGGGTCTTCGCACTGCGTGAGGAGCACCAGCGGGATGTGTGGGCGCTCTTCGTACAGCCTCCGCAGCAGGCCCGATCCGGAGGCACACGCCGTGTGGCCGTCGAGCAGGACCAGGTCGTAGTCCCCCGCAAGCAGGGCCTTTTCGGCCTCGTCGGCTCCGGACGCGCAGATGCACTCGGCGTCTCGGGACGTGCGTGCGACGAGGCACCGAACGATGAAGGCGTCGTCGTCGTCGGGCTCGACGAGCAGGATCCTGACCGGTGTGTGCCCGGGCCTCGAGCTGAGAGCGTGCATCCACACCCACATCGGCCTCCGTCCACGGACCTTGAGACTCCCGATCCGGACCATCAAGTTTCGACCGATGTCGCCGAACTGCCGAGGTCATGGGCTCGACGACGCACATTGACCCCTCTGGCGAAGAGGGCGCTGCGTCCGCTCCGAGACATCTGGCGTTGGTGACCTCGTCGCAACCGCCGACCAGCAAGGTATTGGTCGTCGAGGATGATGACGACGACGCTCACCTCATTCGGCGCTGCCTCTTCCTCTCCGCACCACACCTTCAGGTGGAGGTCGTGGCCACAGCACAAGCGGCGCTCTTCAAGCTTCGTGGTGGCGGCTACCGGGCGGCCATCATCGACTATCGGCTCGGGACCACGCGCGGGACGGAGTTGATCGAGCGGTGTCGGGCCAGCGGCGTGGGGACCCCCATGATCCTGCTCACCGGACAGGGGGGAGCCGACGTCGATCTCGAAGCGATGCAGAAGGGTGCGTGCGACTACCTCGAGAAGAGCACCGTTACGCCCGAGCTGCTCGAACGCTCGCTGCGCTACGCGGTCGAGCAGGCGACGACGCGGCAGGCGCTCGTCGCTGCGCGGAACAGGTTCGAGGCCGCGATTCGGGGCTCCAATGACGGGATCTGGGACCTCGACCTCGGGAGCGGAACCCTGTTCCTATCGCCGCGGTTCAAGTCAATGCTGGGGCTCGAGATCCGGGACGGCGGAGACCATCTGGGCACATGGTTCTCCCGCGTGCACGACGACGACCTCCCGCGGGTCGAGGACGCAATCCAGGCGGCGTCGGATGGCCGCAGCGAAGGGCTCAACATCGAGCACCGTATCCTGCACGCCGATGGCACGTGGCTTTGGGTGTTGCTCCGAGGCAAGTTGCAACGAGACGAGGAGGGCGCGCCGGTGCGTCTTGCCGGCTCACAGACCGACATCACAGTCCGCCGCAATGCCGAAGAGCACACTCGGCACCAAGCCCTGCATGACAGCCTCACTGGACTGGCCAACCGGGCGCTCTTGGCCGACCGGCTCGACCACCTCGTACGGCGGCTTCGACGGCACCCGGAGGCAGGCTTCTCCATCCTCTACCTCGACCTGGACGACTTCAAACCCGTCAACGACGAGCACGGCCACGCTGCTGGGGATATCGTCCTGATGGAGGTCGCAGCTCGCCTTCGTGATGCGGTGCGAGCTGTGGACACCGTCGCTCGCATCGGTGGGGACGAGTTCGTGCTGTTGCTCGAGCGCTGCGTGACTGCGGAGGACGCGGAGAAGGTCTCTTCGAATGTACGAGAGGCGATCTCGGCTCCGATCGAGATCGAAGCCGCGCAGGTGACCATTGGTGTGAGTATCGGGACGCGGCTCGTCGCCGACCCGGTGGACGACGTCCTGACCCTGCTCTCGGATGCCGACCGATCGATGTACGCCGCGAAAGCCGGGCGAAGTGGACGCGTGCTGGGTCTGGTGCAGCGCAAGCGTGAGCTGCGGCCGACGATGCAGGACTGGCTTCGCGATGCCATCGCCAACGAAACCCTCGGCCCACATTTTCAGCCGATTGTGTGCGCCCAGAGCCGCACGGTCTTGGGCTACGAAGCGCTGGCGCGGTGGACCCACCAGGGTGAGTCCATCAGTCCGGGGACCTTCGTTCCCCTGGCGCGCAGCGCGGGGCTGCTCGACGCTCTTGGAGAGACGATGCTGCGCCAAGCCTGCCGGTGGGTCGCCGGTCGCGAAGAAGACGACCTCTGGGTCAGCGTCAACGTCGATGCTTCGTCGCTCGCGTCGCCCGAAATCGTCGAGACGGTGCGGGCTGCGCTCGAGGAGGCTGGAGTCGATGGTTCTCGGCTACGGCTCGAGCTGACGGAACACGAAGAGCTTCCGTGCCTGCGGGCGGCGGCGTCGCACGTCGAGGCGCTCGCCGCGCTCGGAGTCGAGCTGTCCCTGGACGACTTCGGCACCGGGCACTGTGGACTCGGAGCGTTGCTCGAGCTCCCCAACACCTGCATCAAGCTCGACCGCTCCCTCATCATCAAGCTCGGGTCGTGTGAAGCGACGCGGACGGTCGTCGGGAGTCTCGTGAAAATGGCGCACGCTCTGGGCCGGTCTGTCGTCGCGGAGGGCGTGGAGACAGCGGCTCAATGGCGCGCAGCCACCGCGCAGGGGGTCGACCTGGCGCAGGGATATCTGTTCGGGCGACCCCAAGCCACGTGGCCACAGCCGCGCTTCACGCTGTGAGATGCGGGTCGCCCCTCAGCCGAGCTGGGCGACGTCTTCGTAGAACCCGACGATTTGTTCGAATTTGTTCAAGAGATCGGACAACGAATCGGGCTTGGCGAAGCAGAAGCGGGCGCCTTGACGCATGGCCTCCTTCACCAGCTCCTCCTGCCGTGAGGAGCTCATCAGGCAGATGGAGAGCGTCGGGGCGAGCCGCTTGCGGCTCACTTCGGCGAGCACTTCGGTGCCGGTCTTCTCTGGCATGCGCTGGTCGAGCAGCACGAGGTCATGCGTCACGGCGCCCGACTCGAGGCGGCTGAGGAACTCGGATCCGCTGGCGTCTCGATCGACCATACAGCTTGCGAGCTTCTCAGAGCGGGCGAACGCATGCCGGATGAGCTCCCAGTAGGACTCGTCGTCGTCGACGATGAGAAGGCGCAAACCCACTAGCTCAATCCTAGCTGCTGCTCGACCGAAGTGCGAATGGCAGCGTCGTCGAGGCAGTCCTTGTTGTGGGTCGCGACGACCTGTCGAGGCAAGATGGACGAAGTCAGGCCGTCGTCATGTCCGGATAGCACGATGACGGGAATCTCCTTGTTGGGTCCAGTGCTGAGGTCTGGGAGCAGGTCGAGGCCGTGGCCGTCGGGCAGGGAGAGGTCCAAGATGAGCAAAGCGAAGTGCTCCTCTGCAAGTCGAGCCCGCGCGTCCGCCAGGCGCTTGGTCCACGTGATGTCTTGGTCGCCCAGAACGATGCGGACGCGCTTTGCGTCGACCTCGTCGTCCTCGAGCAGCAGCACGCGGTTGCCGGTCTCGCGGACCTTGGCGATCGGGAGCTCGGCAATGAAGCGTGCGCCTTCGCCAGACTCGCTCTCGACGCGGACCCAGCCGCCCGCTCTTGACGCGAAACGACGGACGGCGACGAGTCCGACTCCAGAGCCGGGAGCGTCGGGGTCGAGCCGCTGGAACAGCTCGAACACGGCGCTGTGTTTGTTGCTGGGAATTCCCTTGCCGTTGTCGGCGACCGAGATGCGCAGGCGGGACGCATCGGACTGAACCAGGACATTCACGCGGGGCTCGTCGGCGGTGCTGCCGTGGACCAGCGCGTTCTCGACGAGATTGACCAGGATGCCGCGAACTGCCGCGAGCGGGATCTCGGCTCGACGCCCCTCGACGATGGAGACCAACGCAACACCTTGCTCCTTGGCGCGACGCTCGAGAGGTTCGAGCACCTCAGCGACCCAGCTGCTGAGTCTGATTTCCTCCAGCTTGAGCGGCGCCCTGGTGTTGCGAGTGAGGTCCGTCAGCTCGTCGAGCGTCGCTCGCAGCTGATTCGTCGCGTCCTTGGCTTTGCCGAGAAAGCCCTTGGCATCTTCGGATGAGACGGTCTCGAGCCCTAGCTCGAGCATCCCGTCGATGATGAGCAGGGGGCGGCGAAGGTCGTGCGAGATCACGGAGAACATGTCTTCGAGCTGATCCGCCTGCTCGCGCAGGTTGGCGTTGGCGAGGGTGAGCTGCTCGTGGGCAGTTCGCGCCGACGCTTCGGCGTTCTTCAGCCGCGTCACGTCGATCAGCGTCATCAACACCCCTCTGGGGGCGTCTCCCGACTCGTGTGGGGTTGCGCGCAACAGTTGCCATGCACCGCTGCTGTCACGGACCTCGAGCTCCCGGTTCTCGCCCGTCTCGAGGACGGTTCGCGCGAGCCCCACGAGATCGACCTCGAGCCGGTGCACGAAGTCTGCGAGCGGCCGCCCCATGTCGCTCTTGCGGACCGGGAGCAGCCGATTGACGGCGCCGTTGAGCCGTCGAACATTGAGCAGCTCGTCGAGGTAGATGGTCGCGACGGCGGTGTGGCTCAGCAGGTTGTCCAGGTCCGCGGTCGCGACCATGAGGTCCCGGTTGCGGTTCTGGAACTCGGCGTTGACCGTGTAGAGTTCCTCGTTGACGGAGTGAAGCTCCTCGTTGGTGCTCTGAAGCTCCTCGTTCGAGGCGACGAGCTCCTCGTTGGTGGCCTGCTGCTCCTCGTTCGCGGATTGCAGCTCTTCGATGGTCGACTGCAGCGTCTGCTTGGTGCGCTGCAGCTCCATGTTCAACGAGTCGATGTAGGACTGCGAGTCCGTGGGCACCGGTTCGTGGACCTGCCCTTCGGTTCGCAGAGGCCGCATCACCAGGAGGAGCTGCTCGGTGTTTGCGATGGGGCGCAGTAGCAGGTGCATCGAGCCTTCGGCGGTCGGCACGATGGTCTCGGCAGGACCCGGCGTCGTCCCAATCTCGGCGAGGCCGCGGAGCAAGCCTGAAGAGAGCGTCGAGTCGAGGATGCGGGTCAGGTCCGACGTCGGCGGGCCCTTCGGCATCGCGAAGTTTCGACCGGGGTCGCATAGAACGTCTTGCAGTTCGCCACGCCGATTGATGAGCGCAGCACTCATGCCCTCGGCCTCGAACACGGTCTCCAGCGCGAGCCGGTTGAGGTCGGTGTCCTTGTCGCGACCCCTGGGTATCGGCGCTGCGAAGGCTGCGCGCATTGGGTCATGGGAGGTCCGCAACCCTCGGGACCGAGGCTCAGGAGACTCGCCACGACGATAGAGGTTGCCGCGGCCGCTCATCCCGATGAACGCCTCGCGCAACGGTGCGGTCGACTCCGCCGCGCCGAGCAGCAGCACCCCATGCGAGGGCTGGAGCGCCTGATGAAGCGACGCAAGCGCGTCTTGCTGGGCCTGGGGGTCGAGGTAGATCAGCAGGTTGCGGCACGAGACGATGTCCATCCGGACGAACGGGGGATCCGTCACGAGGTTGTGGGCCGCGAAGATGACTCGCTGGCGTAGAGACTCCCGAACGGCGACCCGGCCGTCCCGGATCGTGAAGTAGCGGTCGAGGTACTCCCGCGGGAGGTCGTTCGCCTCGTTGAGGCTGTAGGACGCGCGGGCGGCCTTTTCTAGAGCCTCCTTGTCGATGTCGGTGGCGAAGACCTTGTAGTCGCGGTGGATGCCGAGGGTGTGCATGCACTCCTCGATCAGGATGGCCAGTGTGTAAGCTTCTTGACCCGTCGCGCAGCCTGCAACCCAGACGCGCAGCCCTTGCTCGGTTGCGTCGCTGAGCAGGCTCGGCAGGACCTCCTCCCGAAGGGTGTTGAGCGACTTCGGCTCGCGGAAGAAGTGGGTGACGTTGATCAGCAGGTCTCCACGGAGCTGCCGTCGTTCGTGTGCGTCCTGCTCCAACACGCCGAGGTAGGCCTCGAGTGCCTCGTGCTTTCCCAGCTGCATGCGTCGCTGCAGGCGTCGAAGCACCATGGGAGGGCGGAGGAAGGAGAGGTCGGTGCCATCGGCGGCGAGGATGTTGAACAAGCGACGCAGCGCGTTCTGCTGCGCGAGCTCCTCGGCGGGGACATCGGGTGGAGCCTCGGTGAGGAGGGCGAAGACGTGCTCGGCGAGCTGGCTCGGCGTCCCTTCGGCATCGACGACCACGTTCAATCGGGTCGCGAGCGGCATCCCGTCGAACTTTGCGTGGCGGGGGTCTTGAATCATTACCGCACCGCCGGCCTCCTTCACGGCTTGCGCCCCACGCGAGCCGTCGCTGCCCGTGCCGGAGAGGATGATCGCGGTGCCCTGCGGTCCGACAGCCTCGGCCATCGACTGCATGAACACATCGATCGGGAGGTTGGGCACGTTGGCGCTGCGGTTTCGCGTCGTCAGCGTCAGCTGGCTTCCCCGCATCCGCATCGTCTTGTTTGCCGGGATCACGTACACGTGCTCGGGCTCGACGGGCGTCGCGTCTTCTGCGGTCAACACTCTCATCAGCGTGTGGCGACCGAGGAGCTCTGGCATCAAGCTCTTGAAGTCCGGTGACAGGTGGACGACCACCACGAACGCCGCGCCGGTGGGCGAGGGCAGGGTGTCGAGAAACTCGGTGAGGGCTTCCAACCCTCCCGCGGATGCGCCGAGACAAACGACGGGGAACGCGACCTTGCCAGCGTCCTCTGCAACCGCCTCGGCTTGGTCGGGGGGCGCGGCGTCGGCAGGGGGCGCGTCATCAGCCATGAAGCAAAGTCTATTCGAGAACCAAGTCCTCCGTGAGGTCTCATTCGACCCCGCGTCGGGCTCGTAAGCCGGTTTCAGGCTCGTTCTCGGTCGTGGCGGACCGCGATGCCGCTGAAGACCGCGTCGAACAACACGACCACGAGGCTGATCCAAAGCGAGCTCCAACCCTGCAGCCACAACACGAGGTTGAGGCACTGAATCGCCGCGAGCACCATTGCGACGCCGCGCCGTTGGGCGTAGCCATGTCCTCCGCCGAACGGAATGAGGATCGCAAAGAGCGTCGCTCTCGCGGGGTTGCGCGCGGTTTCGACACGCTCGAGCTGCCGGTCTCGAAAGCGCCGCAACGACTCGTCGTCGGGGTCGGCTTCGGCGGGCTCGGCGGGCAGGTGCTCGGCATGGTCCATTGCAGCGAGCACCTCGCGGGCGCGGGCGAGGTCGCCGAAGCGCACCATCACGCGCAGCTCGATGAACGCCGCCAAGAACGGCCCCTCGAGCGCGCGATGATGCTCGCCCTGCACCAATGCCTCGATGCCCTCGGACTCGAGGAAGCTACGCAGGCTCACCGCTTCGACCTGCTCGCGGCAGATCTTCAGCAAGACGAGGGAATCGGGATCAGGGCGTGTAGCCATCTCGGCGCCGATCGACCAACCACGGAGCCAGGCCAGGATATTCCTCCCGCACGAGCGCTTCGTACTCCTGTATCCGTGGGACGTAGCGCGCGAAGAAGCGCGAACGTGACCAAGACGGCTCCCCGTCGACGAAAACCATGTGCCCCGGGTAGTTGAGTACGCCGGGCTCGACGTCGATGCACAGGATGTTGCCTGCATCGAGGTGGTCCGCGTGGAAGGTCGTCGTCGGCCAGGTGACCGTCCGGACGCAGTACGAACCAGCCAGGACGCGGTGGACTTGAATCGAGGTCCCGGCCTCGGCCGAGTCGAGGTTGAACTGCAGCTCCTGATCGTCCGAGACGTAGTGCACGGCGAGGACGGGTCGGTCGGTGTCCATGACGATGGCCAGCAAGCCCTCGTACGACGCGAGCTCGGGCGACTCGGTGGGTTGCACGGAGGTGTGGTCGCAGCCCGCGACGAGCAACGCGATGATCGCGAGGGAGTGGAGGGTCTTCATGGCGCGTCCTTTCGCCGGGCGGGCTTCGCCGCCCCTCGATCGCAAGCGTACCGCACGTGGTCGCGGGTCAGTGCGCGGGAGGCGGGTGTGCGGTCCGGTCCGGCTCGATCGCGTCGATGCGCTCGAGCTCGTGGGCCCGGCTGCGGGGAAACGCCGCGAACCAGGCGGTCGCGTCGGCCAGGCCGGGTCCCGGGTCGGCGCCGCGTCGGGCCTCGATCGTCGCGAGCCCGACGCGGGCCCAGTGCGCCTCGGCGGGCGACGGGTCGGAGGCCAGCACGCGTGCGAAGAGCGGCTCTGCCTCGGCGTCGCGGCGAAGATCCACGTACGACCACGCCATGGTCAGCGCGACACCCCGCGCATCCTCCACGTCGGGAAAGCTGTCTCGAAACCAGGCCCAGACGGGTTCGATGAGCGCGAGCGCCCGCCGGGGGTCTCCTGCGCGGCGGTGGGCCTCGGCCAGGTCGGCCACGATGTCGTAGCTCAGCCCGAAGTCGGCCTCTTCGTCGTCGAGACCCAGCGAGGTCCGCAGGTGATCGAGACGCTCGATGGCCTCGGGGAGCCTGCCCTGTCGCATCAGAATGTGCGCCTTCATGGCCTGCGCGTCCCGATGCTCGGTGGAGCCTTCGGGGACCGCATCGGCCGCCTTCGTCGACGCTTCGAGGGCCGCGTCGAGGTCTTCCTCGGCCAGCGCGATGCTGGCTCGCGTGAGTTCGATGAGCGCGGGGATCTCGGGCGACTGCGGCGTCGACCGAGCGATCGACTCCGCCCGGCGCAGCTGCTCGCGCGCCTCGGTGGGGTGCCCCAGCCCCGCCTGCACGTCAGCGATGTCGAGCAGCACCCGCAGCAGATCGGCCGAGCCCGTCGGTCCCCGAGCCTCGTGCCAGCGCACGAGCGCCGTCCATTCGTCCAGCACGCCCTCGAGGTCGCCGTTCACGCCCCGCAGCGTTGCCACCTGTTCCGTCAGCATCGGCACCAGCTCGGGCCGATGCGAGCGCGCGAGATGCCGCGACTCGATCGCCCGCTTCAAGGCGAGCTCGCCATCGCCTTCGAAGAACGCGGCCATGCTCTGACCGGTGCGAACCAGCGTCAGGAGCTCCTCGCGCAGCCAAGGCGTGCGTACGCGGTGCAGCGCCTCTTCGGCTCGGGCGAGCGCCCGCTTCGTCTCGTCGGGGTCGCCGTCGTCGGCGAACAAGATGCTGCGAAGGATCCAGACCGTGGCCTCGCGGACGGGATCGTCGGCGTCCTCGGCCGCCTGCGCGGCAGCCTCCATCGAGGCGACCGACGCGTCCCGGTCGAGCACCCACAGCGCCGACGCGAGGTGCTGGTGCGCCTCGGAGAGCGAGGAGAGGTGTCGTGCGTCCTCGGCGAGACGAACCGCTTCGCGTGCTCGCGCGGGTGCGTCCGGTGAATCCACTGCGGCCAGGATCGAGGCGCGCTCGAGGAGCGTCGGCAGGCGGGGATCGGAGGGAAGGGCGGGACCCGAGCTCGCGCGCGCCTTGGCCCAGCGTGCACAACGGTCGAACTGACGGGCTGAGCCGAGCTCGCCGTGGGCTTGCACGGTGCCCTCTCGCACCAGCGCGAACACGGTCTCGAGTCGAACCTCGAGCCGGTCGAGACACAACGTGCGCGCCTCGAGCTCGGGGGGCGGAAGGTCCTGGGCCGCCCGGAGCTCGCAGACCTCGGCGCGGGTGCGCGACAGCGTTTGGTCGAACGCCTCGAGCTCCCGGCGTACCTGCGCGGCCATCAGCGAGGCCGCGGCGCCTCCGTCGGGGTCACCATCGGCGAGCTGTCGCTCGAGCTGATCGAGCTGCGCGTCGTCGAGGGCACGCCAGTGCGCCGCCTCGGGGCACGGTGCCGGTTGTGGGCCCGAAGGCCACGCGACCGCGACCGCGACCGCCGCGGCACCGGCCAGGCCCAGCGCGGCGGCCGTGCGTGGGCGTCCGGCCCTCGCTGGGCTCACGAGGGCCTCGAGGTCGGCGAGCAGCGCGGGCATGGTCGGGGGCCGCGCGTGGGGATCTGCCCGCAGCCCCTCGGTGAGCACCCGTCTCAACCGTGGCGGCATCGAGCTCGCCTTCGAAGCCCGCAGCCGCCCCGCACCGATCGCGTCGAGGCGGGCGCGGGGCGAGTCCTCGACGAAGGGCCGCTGGCCTTCGATGGCCTCCCACAGCGAGACGCAGAACGCGAACACGTCCGCGCGCGCATCGATGGCGCCGCCCTCGACCTGCTCGGGGGCCATGTAGGCCGGGGTGCCGCAGCGGCCCGCGGTCACCAGCGAGACGTCGCCGTCGACCGACTCCATCGATGCCTCGGGCGCGACCTCGTTGGCCAGGCCGAAGTCGGTCACCGCAGGGCGGCCGCGCTCGTCGACGAGCACGTTGTCGGGCTTGAAGTCCCTGTGAACCAAGCCAGCTTCGTGCGCTGCCGCCAACCCGTGGCCGGCCTGGATGAACATGCGGACGACGTCCTGCCAAGGCGGAGTGTGGCGGCTCAGCCAGCGCCGCAGCGTGTCGCCCTCCACCAACTCCATGACGACGAAGCCCGCGTGCTCGGTGAGGACGACGTCGTACACGGCCAAGACGTTGGGGTGCCGGAGCTTTGCCATGGCCTTGGACTCGGCGAGCAGGCGCTCGCGGATGCCGAGGTCGGCGTCGAACATGGCCTCGTGCAGCAGCTTGATGGCCACTTCGCGGTCGAGGCGGCGATCGACGGCGCGGTGAACGACGCCCATGCCACCGCGCCCGAGCGGCTCGCGCAGCTCGAAGCGCTCGTCGAGCGCGGTTGGGGCCGCCTGCGTGTGGTTGCCCCGAAGCAGCTGCAGGCACTCGACGCAGCTCTCGATGTGCTCGACCGCTGCGCGCCGCCGGTCGTCGGGCAACGTGCCCTCTCGCAGCCGGACGACCTCGTCGTCCGACAGGCACGACCCGCCCGATGACGTCGCTTCACTCATGAAGTGCCGAGCCTGCCACACAACCTGGGCGAAAATGGGCTAGACAAGGTGGGTGAACACCATCGCTGCAGCGCTCGACAGCCGGTGGTCGGAGGTGTCCGAGACGTGGCCGCAGCTGTCGGTATCCGCCGCGGCGTTGGCGGCCGAGCTCGAGGCGCGGGGCTGGTCGGCCGATGACCTCGAGTCGCTGCACATCCCCGACCTGGCGCTGGCGCTGGCGTGCATGAGCGGTGATCCGGACGGTCTTCGTGTGTTCGAGGACGCCGTGTTGGGCAACGCCGAGGGGGCGATCCGTTCGATCGACGCGAGCGCGTCGTTCGTGGACGAGGTCAAGCAGCGCACGCGCGTGAAGCTGCTGGTCGCCGACGGGCGCGCAGACCCTCGCATTCGCGACTACGCGGGCCGAGGCCGGCTGGCGGCGTGGGTCTGCGTTGCCGCGGTCCGCACGGCGTTGACGTTGCTGCGGGAGTCGAACCGCGCCAACCGGTTCGCCGAAGATCGCTGGGCTCGGGCGCTGGCGGTGCCCGAGGTGGGCGACGCGGAGCTCGACTACCTCAAGGAGACGTACCGCCAACAGTTCACTGCGTCGCTGCAAGAGGCGCTCGGCGGCCTGGACAAGCGCGCCAAGACGGTCCTGCGCATGTACTTCGCGCAGGGGTTGAGCATCGACGAGATCGGGACGGTGTACGGGGTGCATCGCGCAACGATCGCTCGGTGGATCGGCAAGTACCGGGGCGAGCTGTACGAGCGCACCCTGGGCGTGCTGGAGACCACGCTCGGGGTGCCCAAGTCGGAGCTCTCGAGCTTGCATCGGCTGGTGCGAAGCCAGCTCGAGGTGTCCTTTGGTGCGTTGGCTGCACCCCAAGGTTCGTCTCAGTCGCAGACCAAGTCTGGGTCTTCCTCGCAGTCGCAGTAGCAGTCGAACTCGACGCACTCGGCTTCGAGCTCGAAGGCGCACTCGTCGACGGCGACCTCGACGGCGAGATCGAGCGTAGAGGCGTCGGAGCAGACCTCTTCCTCGTAGGTCAGGAGGTCGCCGTCACACTCGGCCTCGCAATAGCAGTCCCACAGGGGGACGTCGTCGTCATCGACGTTGCTGTCGTCGTCGTCGTCGCCGTCGTCATCGTCCTTGTCGTCGTCTTTATCGTCGTCTTTGTCGTCCTCGTCCTTCGCGGAGGACTCGTCATCGTCTTTGTCGTCGTCATCGCAGGCGGGAGCGAGCGCGAGGGGCAGGAGCAGGAAGAGCGCATGGAGGTTCAGTTTCATGGGGTCCTCATCGCGCCGCGGGGGCGCGTTCAACCCACTGACTCCGGCCGCCCGAGTTCGTCGCACGGGCAGGCTCATTTTTCTTGGACGAGGGCGCCGGTGACCTCGTGGTGCGGCAGCGCACGCCCTTTCTTCGACGAGCGGGTGCGACGGATCGAGGTGACCGGGGTCGTTGGGGCGAGACCTCACCATGAAGATTCAATCGGCCCTTCTCGTCGCGTTTTCCTTCTGTGCCTGCACGCTCTCCCAAGACGCGGACGCTCCGTTCGGCTCCGACACGGAGGCGTCCGAGGCGGACAGCGGCGAGTCGTCGTCGGGCGCACGCGACGACGACCCACCCAAGCCCAAGCCCCCAAAGAACGCGGTCGCCAACGTCTGCAAGCGCATCGACGAGTGCGGCTTCCTGCCGCCTGGGGTGCGCCTGAGCGACTGCGAGGACACCACCGAGTCGTGCCTCGAAGGCGGCCTCGACAGCGAACGCTCCGACTGGGAGCTGTTCGCCAAGGAGTGCCTGGAGCTACAGAACTGCTTCAACTTCATCGAATGCTACGAAGGGCTCGGGACCTGCGAGCTCCCGGTCGACGTGGAGACCACCGGTGCCTTCGGCAGCACGGGCACGGACGGCTTCATCGACGCGACCAGCACGGGCACATTCGAGGGCTCGACCTCGCTGGGCGTCGACGATACGACGACCACCGGCGATCCGGGAGGCGAAGACACCGGCGACGTCGACCCCCCGGTCTGCGGCGGACCGTGCAATACATGCCTCGAGTGCGCCTTCGACGACCCCTGCTTGCCCGAGGTCACCGCCTGCGCCGCAAACCCCGACTGCCTCGATCTGAACGACTGCTACCTCGACTGCAATGACGTGTCGTGCAACGACCTGTGCGAAGACATCTTCCCCGGCGGCGTCGTGGACCACGCGGTGCTCAGCGCGTGCGCGCTGGATGCTTGCGCTTCTTGTTGAGATGAGGGGGGCGGAGGCCAAGCGCGCCCTAGACCTAGAGAAACCAGACAGCAAGCTGTGGCTGGGCTGGGCCTCGCGCCCTACCTGCCGGAACGCAGCTCGCCGGCAGGGGTCAGGAAGAGCTCCTGTCGTTCAAGGACTCAAGCAACGGAAGAAGGTCTTCCGGAGCTGGCAGGCCGGCAGCCTGGCATACCTCGCGGACATCGCTGAGCAGCGCAGGCAGCAGCCGCTTGGAGATCTCTGGGAGCCGATCGGATAGACGCGACACCAACCGGACGCCCTCGGCGAAGGCGTCGAGGGCCTCTGCGTACATGTTTGCGGACTTGCAAACGGACCCCCTAGCACCGAGGATCGTGGCTAGTTTGGGGGCGAAGGCGTCCGGCCGTTGCTGCGCAAGTGGTCGGCAAAGGACGGCAGCTTCGTCGAGGGCGACGAGAGCCTCCTTCGGTCGTCCTGAGCTGGCAAGACAGGCGCCGAGTGTGTTGAGCGACATCGAGAGGTCGGGGGTAAAGGCGTCGGGTCTCTGCTCCACCAGTTCGCGGAAGTAGGCCACGGATTCCTGCATTGGGGCGAGCGCATCCTCTGCCGGTGCCAACAAGCGTAGTACGTTGCCGAGGGCATTGAGCGAGAGTGCGAGGTCGGGCGTGGGCATACCTGGCGTCGCCACTGCTCGACGAAGCTGGACGGCTTCTCGCGTTGGAGAGAGCGCCTCTTTTGGTCGGCCTAAACGCGTAAGTAGTAGGCCAAGATTGCTGAGCGAAGCGGCGAGTTCGGACTTGAAGGTTTCGGGATGGCGCTTCGCCAGCGTGCGGCGAATAGTGACGGCTTCCAACGTTGCCGCGAGGGCTCGCTCTGGATTCTCCAACTCGAAGAGAGGCACTGCGAGGTTGCTGACTGCAGTGGCGAGGTCTGGCTGGAACTCGCCAGGGTTCCACCTGGCGAGCTCCCGGAAATGGGCGACGGCTTCTTCACATGCGGAAAGCGCCTCCTGTCGCCGCCCGACCGCCTCCAGCCGGGTACCAAGACGGCCGAGCCTGCGTCCGAATTCCAGGCGTGCCTCCACTGCCGCGGATGCCCGGACCTCGGCCACAGGGAGACTCTCGACCGCTCTCGCGGCCAAGGAGGCTGCGAACCCTCGAAGCGCTACCGTTTCTACTGGGAGCCTATTCAGGAGTGCGTCCGCCTCGTCGGGCGTTAGCAGCTCAAGTTCTCCGAACGTGGACTCAATGCTGGGCGCCAAGCTGGCGGCCCAGGCCTCGTCAGCGGCGACCGCAACCCACGCGCGGGCGAGGATTCGCGGCTGGTCCTGAGCTATCGTCTTGATCAATTCAACCAAGATCGGATGCCAAGTGGCAGCGCGTCCGAGAACGCGCAGCGCGGGTTCGGCGAGATTCAAGTCATCGGTCGCGAAGGGGACCTTGGCGATGGAAGGCTCGCGCTCAAGCTGTGTAGCCACGAGCCGCTCGCCGACTCGGTCGGGTTGGACTCGAGGCAGGGCGAACTCCTCGTGGTCGGACCCCGGATAGAGGTCTTTGAACACTCGCGCGAGAGCATCCAGGCATGCGTCGTCTAGGCCACGCAGACCTGGAGTCCGGCCAAGTACTGCACGTGCTTCCTCACGTGAACGCAGCGGTCCGACGAGCGTGCCGACGCATGCGACCGTTCTCAGCACTTCGTCCACGTTCGCAACGCTCGGCCCAACGAGTTCCGCCGCCTTCGGTTTCCAGTAGCGTTCCGCCTCGCGCCGTAGGAGGGTGTCGAACAGCATCTCGACGCTGGCGTCGGGTGCAGGACGGTCGCCATCCACAGCAAGTAGAGCTGCCGTGTGGAGAGTCAGAATGCCTTCCTCCATCCAGCGGTTCAGGGTGGTCCTCGGCGGCGTGTCGATCGTGTGGGCGGTGTTTTTTCGGTGACTCGAGAAGGACTCAACGGCGTTGGTCCAGGATTCTTCAACGTTTGCGATCCCTTCAATCGGATGCACAATATCTGCCCCTTCGAACAGGTCCCAGAGCGTTTCAACCTGGAGAGGAAGGGTTTTCCACCATTCCGCCTGAGCGCGGGCCGCGAGCACGATGCGTATCTGGGTGGAGGACTCGCGGTAGGCTGCCACCTCCCGCAGGAATTCGACCAGGGCGTCGCCCCAGTTCTCGGCATAGTCAACTGCAAACATTAGTGGCTGGCCGGATCGGACGATACTCGCCAACTCGTCGTGGTCGATTGACTTCCG
This sequence comes from bacterium, assembly GCA_024742475.1. Lineage (GTDB taxonomy): Bacteria > Myxococcota_A > Polyangia > Nannocystales > Nannocystaceae > CAJXVA01. The sequence continues at coordinate 90,077 of JANSYI010000015.1, forward strand.
GAGCAGTCCCGCCGTCCACCCTTCCTCAATCCTCTGGTGGCAGAGTTCGCGTAGCAGTCGGCTCTTTCCAACCCCGCCTGACGCGGTGACCAGCCGGATCCGGAGTCCGGACCCCACACACCAGGCTGTAAAGTCGTCGAGCAGGTCATCGCGTCCCGACATGCCCACGACCCGGTGCTCAGCCCGGAGAAGCTGAAAACCGGGGGGCGGAAAGTGCTGCGAGGACAGTTCGCGGTAGGGCGTCTCAAGCCATGCGGGTTGGATCCTAGGCAGGCCTTGCGTGTTAGGTCCGTCGCCCTGTTGCGCGAGCAACCTGTCCCGGAGCCGCGGCAGCAGCCGGTGCATGTCGACGTGCTCGTACGCTTGGAAACGCTCGCCGGCAGGCTTGAGCTGTCGTACGACTTCTGGAACTTTGCCCTTGTAGAACCCCCAGACGATGTCTAGCTTTGAAGATTCGTCCGCCGAAACGGTGGCCAATGCTCGCATGACAACGTCGTCCCAACCGCCGTATCCGAGCACCACGACAAGGGCTGACTCGAGTGCGTGCGGGAGTGCAGCTTCTAGAACGGGACGTGCTCCTCCGAGCTGAGCCTCGGTGTGCAGCGTGTCTGCCCAGCACCAATGGCCATGGACGTAAACTACGTGGGTGCTGGAACCTCTGTGCTGCAGGAAATTGCCGTCTCTGGCGAGAACTGTGGCACGTATCTGGCCTCCGGCTCGCATCACTGCCACCTCGATCAGGGGGTCGAAGTTAGTGGTCAGTACTCGAGGAAATCGCTTCGGGTCCGAATGGAGGAGCTGTCCGAGTGCGGTTACCGAATCGCGCAACGGAAGCCAGCCGGAGGCGGGCGGATCGACGAGCGCTTCACATGCGCGGTCCGAGTTTGCTACGGCCGCGTCGTCGAGCGGAGCGTGGCCCTTAAGGACGGCGCGACGAATCACCCTATTTGCCGCGTCTTGCCCTCCACCTCTCCGCATCACGGCTGTGAAGCCTAGCCGGTACGCCTCTGCGAAGTATTTTGCACGCTCCGCGTGGTTCTTCGTTTCTCGGGCCCTGGTAGCCGCCTCATCGAACGCCCTTCCGCCGCGGCCGCGGAGTTCCTCTTCGAGCAGCTGCACTATCCCAGGGACTCCCGGGATGCCTGCCACTCCCGGGCTCGATGGCATCGTGAGAGCAGAGCCCAGGAGAAAGACGATTGGCCGATTGGACTCGATAGCGCTGAGAATTCGGGCGAGCAGGTCCTCTGCGCCTTCCCCAAGATCGTCGCTGTTCGGATCTGCATCGCCCAAGGTGCGGGATCAGACCATCCCACCGTGAAACGGGGAACCCCCACGAGGCAGTCGTGCGCGTTTCTCGAGCTCGCCGACCATCGTTCCCACCTCGCTCCCACGACTCCCCGGCCCGCCCCCAGAACCAAACAGAAAACCCACCGAAGCGGTGGGTTCTCAGCGGGGCGGACGGGGCTCGAACCCGCGACCTCCGGCGTGACAGGCCGGCGTTATAACCAACTTAACTACCGCCCCAGGTGGTAGTTCGTCCCCGGTAGGGGATGCGGTTTGTAGCCGCGGCGAATCGGAGTGTCAACCCTGAAACGAAGGGAAAAGTGGTTGGCCTCCGGTGGGCCGGTTTTTGGGGTTCTGGGGCGAGATTGGGGCGTCTCGGATGTGCAGGGGTGGGGCGGGGTCCGCGAGCGCTGTCCACGCTTGGCAAGCTCGCTGAAGTCGCTACGCTGAGGTTCACCATGCGACGTCTCGTTTGGATGATGACCCTGCTGCCCCCGATGGGCTGTGCTGCGGCCGAGCCGGGCACCGTGTTCGGCAAGCCCACGGTCGAGGTCTGGGAGGCGGAGAAGCGCGACCGACTGAACGCGTGTCAGCACGACCCGAAGGTCGAGAGCGAGAAGGACGCGCACCGGTGTCTCGGGGGCTACGACCGGCATCGAGGCACGGACACGTGCGTCGATGCCACTGCCTGGGTCTCGCGGGTCCGCAACGGCAACACCGAGTAGGTGATCGGCGCGCTCGCACTCGGCTTCGCTCTGGCCGCCCTCCCCGAGGGCGTGGAGTTGACGTGGACGGGTGCTCGAGGCTGCCCCGACGCGGCCGATGTCGAGCGGCGCGTCGCGGAGCGGCTGCGCGGTCGCGAGGGGCCCGTGCGCGCGTCCGTCGTCGTCGCGGTCGTCTCGGGGACCGGTGGTGGATACGCGCTCTCGCTCGACGTGACCCTGCCCGGCGAGTCGGTGCACCGGGAGCTCGAGGCGGCCGAGTGCGGCGTGCTCGTCGACGCGACGGCGATCGTGGTGGGCATCGCGGTCGAGCCGCAGATCTCCGCGCAGGCGCTGCGTACCGCGACGCTGACCCCGTCGGTGCCCGAGCCTGCGGTGGTCCCCGACGTGGCGGTCGAGCGAGCGCCGCTCGAACGCGCGGCGACTCCCGAGCCCGAGCCCGAACCCGTGCCCGAGCCGGTGCGTCGACGCGTCGGCGGCGTGGTGAGCCTGCGAGGCGCTGGCGTCCTCGGCGTGCTGCCGGGCGTCGCGGGGTCGGCCGGGCTTCGTGTCGGCGTTCGCGGGCGTCGCTGGCGAGCCGAGCTCGGAGGCGACCGCACCTTCGCGGTGCGGCACGCGTTCGCGGGCGAGCCGTCGGTCGGTGCCGAGTTCTCGATGTGGTCGGGCGCGGTGCGAGGCTGCGGCGTGCTCGGCAAGAACGCGCTCGAGTTCCCGCTGTGCGCTGGCGTCGACGCCGGGCTCATGCGCGCCGACGGCTTTGGTGGCGATATCAATCGCAGCGTGGTCGAGCCGTGGGCCGCGGCCGTCGTCGCCCCCGGCCTCGTCTGGATGCCCCATCCCAACGTCGGGCTCGGGGTCGCGCTCGATGCCTTCGTTGGCCTCGCGCGACCGAGCTTCTCGGGGGAGGCGCGCCCGCTGCTTCATCGCGCGTTTCCGGTCGGGCTGCGGCTCGCAGGTGGCCTCGAGGTGCGTTTTGGCCCCGAGCCCGGGTGAAAAAGAGACGAGCGCTTCATGAACGCCGCGGATCGTGGAGACTAGATCCGTCGTGGCACCTCCGGTCCCAGCGCGCTTCGAGGCGATCTACCTCGAGCATCACGCGTTCGTGGGTCGTTGCGTGCAGCGGCTGGGCGTCGAGCCGGCCGCGGTCGACGATGCCCGGCAGGATGTCTTTCTCACCGCGTTCAGGCGGCTGCACACCTACGCTGGGCACGCCTCGATTCGGGCCTGGTTGGCAGGCATCGCCCGCCGGGTCGCCTGGCGACATCGGCGGACGCGCCAGAGGCACGAGCGGCGCGTCGACGCCCTCGAGGCGGTGGTTCCCGAGGTGATCTCTCTGGACGATTGGGTGCGCACGAAGGAGGCGAGGGCCGTGCTCGACGCGTTCGTCGGCGCGCTCGACCCCCCAAAGCGCGAGGCCTTCGTGCTGTGCGAGCTCGAGGGGTTGTCCGCCCGAGAGGCCGCCACCGCGACGGGCGTCAACGCGGCCACGCTCTACTCGCGGCTTCGCGTCGCGCGTTCCTCGTTCGTGTCGATGTGCGCGTCGCTGGAGGATCATGGCATCGACGTGCGACCCGAGCACGCGGCGCAGATCCACCGCGAAGCCTCGCCTCCCGATCGCCGGGCCGCCCAGCGAGGCTGGGTCGCGCTCGCGCCAAAGGTGGTGGGGATCTCTTCGCTCGCCGCCGCCAAGCCCTTCGCCGCCATCGTGCTTGGTCTCTTGGGCGTGGGTGCGGTGACGGTCACGACGATGCGAGAGCCTCCGACCTCGTCGATCGCCACGCCCGTTCTCATCCAACCTCCGCGGCCGGCCCGCCACGACGAGCGCCCCGCAGTGGCCGCGGCCCTCGTGCCCGAAGTCCCCGACGCGCCGCCTCCTCCGGTTGCTCGCCCGCGCCGCCCGGCACCCCCGAGCGAACCCGAGCCCGAACCCCCATCCGCGCCCGTCGACGACTTGGCCGACCAGGTCGCCGCGCTCGGCCAGGCCGAGCGGATGCTCGATGAAGGGGCGTGGGCAGACGCGGCTCGCTCTGCCGAGGCGCACTTGAGGCGCTGGCCCGACGGGCAGCTGACGCGCGATGCCCTGCGTGTCGCGGTACGGGCGCATTGCGAGCAGGGCGACCGAGCGGCGGCGCTCGGCATCGCGACCACTCACCTGGGGGCACGCGCGGAGGGCTGGGTCGCGCGGCGATGCAAGAAAATCTCCGGCGGCTTCATGAATCCGCCGCCGCCCGGAGACTGACGAGGTATGGCCTACTCGATTCGCAGACTCATTCTCGCCTCTTGCCTCTCGACCGCGTGCGTCGCAGAGCCCGAAGACGTGGTCGAGAACTCCACGCCCGCCCCGCTCGAGCCCATGGGCGCGCCCTCCGATGGCCCGCCCGTGTTCGAGGTGGTCGCCCACGCCGACATCGATCCGCCCTACGACCGCGGCCAGCACGGCGCTCCGCTCGAGGAGGGCGTGCGCCTTTGGCATTGCGGCGCCGTCACCGTGCCGTCCGAGGGCGAAGTCCGCGTCCCCGAGGGCACGTTCGACCCCGATGAGGTGGGTGCAGTGGTCTACGTCGACTACGACGACTTTGCCGAGCAGTACCAGCTCTACCTCGGTGGCGCCGGGCCGTTCACCCTGTCGTTGATCTACGACCTCGACGGCAACGCGGCCGCGACGGAGTCCGACACCTGGGACTTCTTTCCCTTCGAGCGCGGCACGTTCTTGCGGCCGCTCGACTTCGACACGCCCCTGTTCCGCATCGACCCGGGGACACCGCCGATGCTCACCGTGCTCGACCCCGACGCGAGCTACGACGCCGACACGCAGACGCTGACCACCACCTACGACTTCATCACCGAGACGGGCAGCGTGCACGGGATCACCGAGACGTACACGTTCGGCGGCCGGCACCTGCAGGCCGTTCAATCGCCCGCCTGGCTATGCGACTGAGCCGGACGTCCGCGACGGGTCGAGGTGCCGCCCGTCACAGCGGGACCGCCGAGGGGGTGAACCCCTCTACCGTTCGAGCGCGCCGCCTCGTAGGCTTTTGCCGTGCGCCGGGTGTTCGCTGTCTCTTTGGTCGCGCTGCTGTGCGGTGCCTGTGATGAGCCTGTGTCGGGATCGTTCGACGTGCGGAGCGCCTCGGGCGACGCCTTCACGTTCGCGCCCGACCAATGCGTCGACGGCAGCGAGTACGGCTATTGGGGCGTGCAGCTTCGCGACGGCGGCCGCGTGGTCGACATCGTCGAGCGTGATGACGCCCTCTACGCGCTCGTCTACTCGCCCGGCCAGACGGCGTTCGAGATCGAGCTCGAGTCATGCGGCGTGTTCGAAGGCCGGCTGAAGCGACGCTCGATCAACGGTCACGGCACCAGCCGGGGCCACTTCACCCTCGAGTGCTCCGCGGCCGATGGTCGCGAGATCGTCGGGGAGATGCGGTTCGAGGAGTGCGGCGGTCCTGATGACGACGACGACGACCACGACTTTCGCTGACCCGTCGAGTCAGTGCACGTCTTCGATCGGTCGGTGCGCCACGATGACCAGCTTTGCGCCCTGATCCGACGCGTCGCTCGCGTGAGACAGGGCGCGTTCCGCCAACCGAAGCGTTCGGTTCATCCAGCCGTCCTGGCGGCGCTGGACGAGCTGCTTCGTCGTGGAGATCGCTCGGTCGAGGGCCTGGGGTGCGCTCCACGTGGCGAGTGAATGCAGACCGACGGCGAGCAGCGCCTCGCGGAGCGAGTCCCGGTCGTAGAAGGCGACTTGGTGGCCGAGCTCGACCCCGTCGGGCAGCACCGCGCCGGGTTTGCGGTGATTCCAGTTGGGGACCTCGACGATCACCACGCCGCCGGGCGCGAGATGGCGAGCGGCGAAGTGAAGCGCAGCGACGGGGCGTTCGAGGAGGTCGAGCTGGTCGATCAGCGTGATGACGTCGTACTGCCGGCCGAGGTCGACGCCGCACTGCGTGGGGTCGACGTCGTGAACGCGGTGCCCCAACGCGGCCGGGGTGGGCTCGGTGCTCGTCCCCTCGGCGTCGTAGCCCCACAGCTTCATCAGGTCGAGCCACCCTTCGTCGCTGCCCACGTCGAGCGTGCTCGCTCCTGGCGCGGGTGTGCGCAGACGCCCGCCGAGCATTCGATCGTAGCGCTCGAACGCCTGCCGGATCGCGCGCCTGCGCATGCCGTCGATGGGATGAGCCGGAGGGAGCGGGACAGCCTCGGCGTGACGCCCCGTGGTGTGCACGAGGCCGCAGGCGGTGCAACGCGCCACGCCGATCGGATCTTCCCAGGTCCCCACGAGGAACCGACGGTCCTGGTTGTGGCACATCGGACAGTCGAGGTGGGGAATGACGTCGTCGTTTGGTTCAGCCCACATCGCGTCCTTGCTCTTGCACGTGCCGCGCCGAATCGAGCTGCGCCAGTGCGGTTGTGGGCCGCGGTGGCAACTGCGCGCCGAGTCCGCCCCGAGGACCGCGACGCGAGCGGGTGCTGATCGTCACCGACGCGACATCGAGAGCGGCTCGACTTGCCACCACGACACGTGTGTCGCGACCCGACACGATTCGACCGATCTGGGGTCCCGACGAGCCGCATTGATGTCGGTCGTGCTCGCGGTCGCTCGTCGAACCGACTCTTTTTCCCCGCACGTGGCCTGATTCGTTCCGGTTCCATGGCGAAACCATGACAAGTGCATCAGAGTTAGATCGTCGGTATGCGATCGAGCTGGTTCCCAGGTCTTGGGGCGGCTCTGTTCGTGGGTGCACTCGTCCATCTGGCGGGCTGCAACGCGGCCGAGTCGCTCGTGTCGTCCTCTCGTGGTGCTGCATCCAATGCGGCCTCGCAGATGGCGGCTCCACGCACGCCCCTGTTCCAGGAATCCGCCCTGGAAGTCGGGGAGCGGGCGCGGAACTGGCGTGCGTCCTCGGGCGTCCACGTGGGGCGGTTCGTCACCAAGAAACGCAGCGGCGTCGCATTTCGTGCAGCCGCAGGAAACCGCGTACGTGCCCGTACGGGGGCTTTACCGGGGACTTTCGGGCGGGCCACGAAGGCCAAGGTTCGGCTGAGCGTGCGCAACGCGAGCGCCGAGAATCCCGTCACGGTGCGGTTCGACTTCCTCGACGCGGCCGGATTCGCTCGGTGGTCACAGTCGGTCACGTTCACCGACTCGCGCTGGAAGAACGTCAGCCTGCGATTCCCGGCTCACGCCGGCGCCACCGCGTTGTTCTCGCCAATGCGCGATGTGTCCTCTTGGGGCATGACGTTCGCCGACGACGCAAAGGTGAGAGTGCAAGACTTCCAGCTGTGGCGCCACGGCACACCTGAGGCGCCCGCGCTCGGACTCGCGGTGCTCGACGTCGCCATCGGCGAGCCGCCCGCGATGACGGCGAGTCGAGGCCTCACCAGCAGCTGGATGCGAGGAGAGTCGCCGCTGCGACTCGACACCGCCTTCGACGGGCTGGTGTCCCTTCACCGACAGATGGCCGACCGGTTTCCCGGCGTCCCCGACCTCGAAGAGCAGTCGCCGCTGACCGCGTCGGTGAACGGCGGCATTCAGACCTTGTGGCAGCTCGCCGAGGTAGCGGCCGGCGAGCCGCAGAAGATGTCGAAGCCGCGCTCGCGGTTTCCAGAGCCCCAGCGACCCGCGCTTCCGGTTCCTTGGGTCGGCATGGCCTGGTGAGCCGGTTGTCACCGCCCCGCGTGGCGGGGGATGATACGTGCGGGTGGAACGGCTGTTTGGACTTTGCATCGTCGCGGCCGGGTTCGGCTGTTCTTTCGACAGCTCGCCCGGCGGTAACATCGAGCTGGAAGGCTCGACGTCATCGGGCGGGCCAGTGATGACGACCGAGACGTCTCCGGGCTCCACCGATGCTCCCGACACCGAGGACCCGCCCGCGACGGTCTCGACGACCTCTGCAACCGAAGACACGATGGGGGAGACCACGACCTCCTCCGGGTCGAGCTCGTCGGAGGACTCGAGCTCCGGCGCGTCCGAGGCCGAGTCGTCGTCATCGTCCGGCGGCGCATCGTTCGAGCTGTGTGACGAGTCCGACCCCGAGCTGCGGGCCTGCTACGACTTCGATGGGGTCGGCGGTGGCGTGCTGACCGACCTGTCGATGTTCGAGAACCATGGGGAGGCGGAGGCCGTCGGCGTCGAGCCCGGCCCGTTTGGCGACGCCGCTCGGCCCGGCGTCGACGCGTCCCTCTCCGTCCCCGATTCGAGCTCCCTCGACGTCGACGGGCCCGCAGCATTCGAGGCTTGGGTGTTCTTCGACTCGCTGCCCGAGCTCGGGCGCGCCGGGGTGCTCGACAACGAGGGGCAGTACTCGATGATCTACTTCTCCGGTCAAGGCATGCGCTGCCTCGGGGCCGGCGCCTCGGCCTTCGCCGCCGTGCCGCAGGGCGAATGGGTGCACATCGCCTGCAACTTCTCCGGCGGCGAGATGTCCATCTGGGTGAACGGCGAGCTCGAAGACAGCTCGATGGGCATGGCGGCGATTCTCACCGGCAATACGCAGCCGCTGTCGATCGGAGACACCAGCCCTGGGTTCAACGAGCCGATGGACGGGCTGGTCGGCGGCGTGCGTGTCTGGAGCGTGGCGCGGACGCCCGAGCAGCTCGCAGACGCGGCCGCGGCGCTGGAATAGGGGCCGTTGCGCCATCGCACGGATGCGCGCGTCGGCACAGTCGCGAGCCTTCGAATCACGCCGGTGTGCCGTCTCGAGCGTCGGAACGAAACCTGCACTGTATCGGGGGGATGACCTCTCGAACTCTTCTGTTCGCCATCCTGTCCACGTCGCTCTTGGTCCCCGGGTGCAACGACACCTCGCCCAGGGACGACGGCGCAGCACACCGGCCGCTCGACAAGCCGACCGTGGAGCACGTCAACGAGCACATCGGGTCCTTCGTCGGCAAGACCGTCACCCTCTACGGAGAGGTCGACGAGGTGCACTCCAACCAGGCGTTCGTCCTCGAGGGCAATGACTGGCTCTTCGACCACGAGCTGCTCGTCGTCACGCCCACGCCGATCAACATGCGCGCCCACGGCGTCGACGAGGATGACCGCATTGCGGTGCGTGGCACCGTTCGCAACCTGGTCACCGTCGAGTTCGAGCGGGACTTCGACCTCGACCTGAAGCCCGAGCTCGAGGCGGAGTTCGAGACGCACCCCGTGCTGGTTGCAGAAGAGATCGACGCGGTGCGAGGCATCGCGCAGTGGCGCGCCGAGGACGAGAAGCCCGACCCCGCGATTGTGTCGGTGTGGTCGCTCCACTCGACACCGGACATTCGGCTCATGGCCGGACGCGCCGTCGAGCTGCCCAACGCCCGCGTGATGAGCAAGACCGGCGACGCGCTGTGGCTTGGCCGCAGTCACTTCGGCCAGCTGCTGGTCGAGCCGCCGAAGGGGACCGACGTAGGCGCATTCGAAATCGGAGACACCGTGAAGCTCGCAGGCACGATTGGCCTGATGCCCAGCGCCGCCGAGGCGGTCTCCAGGTGGAACATCCCCGTGGCGTTCACAGACGAGCTCCGCGATGAGCCCATCTATGTCGACGCCGAGTCGCTCGAGCGCATCGAGCTCGACGAGGAGCCCGTGGTCTCCGTCGCGTACACCGAGTTCGTGGTGCAGCCCGCCTCGTTCGCGGACCGTGTCGTCGAGGGCCGGGCGCAAGTGACCCGGGTGATCTCCGACCGGGCGTTCTTCATGAAGGGCAAGGACGGCGAGATCCTCGGCATCGTCAAGGAGGGAGAAGACGACCACGAACTCGACATCGACCCCGGTGACGAGGTGGAGTTCACCGCACTGGTGACCCCGGGCCACCACGCCGAGCATCTCGCGGGCGAGTCCCTCGAGAAGGACGCGAAGGAGGCCGTCGAGGGCCGCAACTTCCTCGCGATGCTCCAGCGAGACACCAAGGTGGTCTCCGAGAACTAGAGCGCAGGCGTCTCACGCGTCCGTGCTTCCCTCCTGACGGTTCCTGTCAGGAGGTCGCTGGCGCCCGCGAGGTCCACCCGTCACACTGCCCCAATGGAGCTGTTTGGCCCCGCCACGCGTGCGTGGTTCGATGCGTCCTTCGAGGCGCCGACCGGCGTGCAGGCCCAAGGTTGGCCACGCATCGCCAAGGGGGAGCACAGCCTGCTCATCGCGCCCACGGGCAGCGGCAAGACGCTGGCGGCGTTCTTGTGGGCCATCGATCGTCTCAGTCGCACCCCCCCAAATGACGAGGTCAAGGGAATCAAGACCCTCTACGTCAGCCCGCTCAAGGCGCTGGTCTACGACGTCGAGCGTAACCTTCGCGCGCCGTTGATCGGCATCGGCCAGGCGGCGCAGCGGGTCAACGCCAAGGTTCGCATGCCCACCGTCGGCGTACGCACCGGAGACACGCCGCAGCGAGAGCGCCAGCTCCAGCTTCGCAACCCGCCCGACATCCTCGTCACCACGCCCGAGTCGCTCTACCTGCTGCTGCTCGGGCAGGCGCGCATGAACCTCCAGAGCGTCGAGACCGTCATCGTCGACGAGGTCCACGCGCTGTGTCCCACCAAGCGCGGCGCACACATGGCGGTGTCGCTCGAGCGGCTGGCGGCGGGCTGCATCCGAGACCCCCAGCGCATCGGGCTCTCGGCCACGGCCACCCCGCTCGAAGAGGTGGCTCGCTTTCTCGGGGGCGATCGCGAGGTCTCCATCGTCGACACCAGCGCGCCTCCAAAGGTCGACCTCAGCATCACCGTCCCGGTCCCCGACATGACGCGGCCGAGCGAGGGCATCGAGCGGCGGCAGGTCGAGGTCGAAGACGCGCCGATCGATGAAGGCGAGGGCGCGTCGGTGGTGCAGCCGGCCATGTTCGAGCCGCTCGACAACTCGATCTGGCCCGCCATCTACCCACGCCTGCTCGAGCTCATCGACGAGCACCAAACCACCATCATCTTCGTCAACTCGCGGGGCCTGTGCGAGCGGTTGTGTCAGCGCCTGCTCGAGCAGTCGGGCAAACCCGACCTCGCCCGAGCGCACCACGGCTCCGTGTCGCGAGAGCAGCGTGAGCAGACCGAGGAGATGCTCAAGACCGGCCAGATCCGCTGCATCGTCGCCACCAGCTCGCTCGAGCTGGGCATCGACATGGGCGCCGTGGATCTGGTCGTCCTGGTCGAGTCTCCGGGCGCCGTGAGCCGCGGTCTGCAGCGCGTGGGCCGGGCGGGGCACTCGGTCGGCGAGGTGTCCAAGGGGCGCATCTTCCCCAAGCACCGGGGCGACTTGCTCGAGTGTGTCGTCCTGTCCGAGCGCATGCGCAACGGGGAGATCGAACCCATCGCCTACCCGCGCAACCCGCTCGACGTGCTCGCCCAGCAGCTGGTCGCGATGTGCGTCACCGACGATCAGCCGCTCGCCGAGGTCAAGCAGATCGTCAAGCGCACCGCCAACTTCGCCGATCTGCCGCCCGACGCGTTCGCGGGCGTGCTCGACATGATCTCGGGTCGCTACCCGTCCCACGCCTTCGCCGACCTGCGCCCGCGGATCACCTGGGACCGCGACGCCGACGTGCTCACGGCGCGCCGCGGCAGCAAGCAGGTCGCGGTGTTCAACGCGGGCACCATCCCCGACCGCGGCACCTACAGCGTGCACCTGGGCGAAGGCGGGCCCCGCCTGGGCGAGCTCGACGAGGAGATGGTGCACGAGTCGGCCGCGGGCCAGAACATCATGCTCGGCGCCACCACCTGGCGCATCGACCAGATCACCCGCGATCGCGTCATGGTCTCGCCCGCGCCTGGCGAGAGTGGCCGGCTGCCGTTTTGGCGCGGCGACGGGCCGGGGCGACCCGCTGCTCTGGGTCGAGCGATGGGGGCGTTCGCGGGCAGGGTCGCCAAGATGAAGAGCGAGGAGGCTCAGGCGTGGCTGCAGAGCGACTACGCGCTCGACGCCTACGCCGCTCAAAACCTAGTGGCCTACGTGCACGAGCAGCGAGAGGCCACGGGCACGCTGCCCACCGACAAGCGCATCACGGTCGAGCGCTTTCGCGACGAACTCGGCGACTGGCGGATCTGCATCCTCTCTCCCCTCGGTGCACGCGTGCACGCGCCGTGGGCGTTGGCGATCCAGGCCAAGCTCGAGGCGCACTTCGGGTTCGAGGTGCAGGCGATGTGGAGTGACGACGGCATCGTCCTGCGCCTCGTCGACGTCGAGGAGGTGCCCGAGGTGGACATCTTGCTGCCCGACCCCGACGAGGTCGAAGAGCAGGTCGTCGAGCAGCTCGCCCACTCGGCGCTGTTCGCCGGGCAATTTCGCGAGAACGCCGGACGGGCGCTGCTCTTGCCTCGCATGCGGGCCGGTTCCCGCACCCCGCTGTGGCAGCAGCGCCTCAAGTCGCAGCAGCTGCTGGCCGTCGCCCGCGAGTACCCCTCGTTTCCCATCATCATCGAGACGTACCGCGCGTGCCTCAAGGACGTGTTCGACCTCCCCGAGCTGGTCGAAACGCTGCACAAGATCCGCCGCCAAGAGATCCGCGTCGACGCCATCGAGACGCCCAACGCGTCTCCCTTTGCGCGCAGCCTGGTGTTCGCCTACGTCGCCGCCTACCTCTACGAGGGCGACGCCCCGCTGGCCGAGCGCAAGGCGCAGGCGCTGGCGCTCGACCGCAAGCTGCTGCGCGAGCTGCTGGGCCAAGAAGAGCTGCGCGAGCTGCTCGACGCGGCGGTCATCGAGCAGATCGAGGCGGAGCTGCAGGCGATCGAGCCCGACTACCGAGCGCGCCATCACGACGCGATGCATGATGTTCTTCGTCGGGTCGGTGACCTCTCGCTCGAAGAGGCGCAGCTCCGCAGCACGGACGACTGCGGGCCGTGGCTCGACACCTTGGTCAAGGCACGCCGCGCCGTGTCACTGCGCGTCGCTGGAGAGCAGCGCTACGTCGCCGTCGAAGACGCCGCGCTCTATCGCGACGCCGTGGGCAGCAACATCCCCGTGGGGGTGCCGCGGGTCTTCCTGCAGACCGTGCCCGACGCCTGGCTCACGCTCGTGCGCCGCTTCGCCAAGACGCACGCCCCGTTCACGGCCGCCGCGCTCGCGCAGCGCTACGGCGTCCCGCTCGAGCGGGCCCTGGAGACGCTCGCCATCCTCGAGCGCGACGACAAGGTGCTTCGCGGCGAGTTCCGGCCGAACCAGGCCGGCGAGGAGTGGTGCGACCCCGACGTGCTGCGCAAGATCAAGCGGCACACGCTGGCCAAGCTCCGCGGGCAGATCGCGCCCGTCGAGGCATCAGCGCTCGCTCGATTCTTGCCACAGTGGCACGGCATCGGTCGCGCCGAGATCGGGCCCGGCCGGCTCGAAGAGGCGCTCGCGCAGCTCGAAGGCCTGCCGCTGTCGTGGAAGGAGCTCGAGACCGTGATCCTGCCCGACCGTGTGCCGGGCTTTCATCCGCGCAACCTCGACGAGCTCGGCGCGATGGGGTGGCTGGTCTGGGTCGGCTGCGGGGCGCTGGGCAAGACCGACGGAAGGGTGGCGTTCTATCGTCGCGAGCGTGCGGGGGTGCTGCTCGAGGCGCCCGAAGTCCCCGACGACCTCGACCCGGTACACCATCAGATCTTGGACGCGCTCCGCCAGCGCGGCGCGTGCTTCATGAACGAGTTGCAGGTCGCCTGCGGGCCCGGCACCCGAGTCCGGGAGGTGCGAGAGGCCCTCGCCGATTTGGTGTGGGCGGGCCTCATCACCAACGACACCTTCGCCGCGGTGCGTGGCCTCCTGCGACCTCAGAAGCCCTCGCGCGGCCGAGGCCTTCGAGGCTCACTCGGCGGGGGCAGTGGGCTGGGAGGTCGCTGGTCTCTGGTCGAGCACCTTCTGTCCCCCGAGGTCACCCCGACGCAGCGTGCCCACGCCCGGGCGGTGACTCTGCTCGAACGCCACGGCCTCGTCACGCGCGAGGTCGCCACGCTCGAGCCGATGCAAGGCGGGTTCTCGGCGGTCTACAAGGTGCTGCGCGCCATGGAAAACAGCGGCAAGATCCGCCGCGGCTACTTCGTCGATGGCCTCGGCGGAGCACAGTTCGCCTCACCGGGCGCCGTCGACCGCCTGCGCGCGGTCAAGGACGACGAGCACGACCGCGACGTCGTCGTGCTCGGCGCCACCGACCCGGCCAATCCCTTTGGCTGGCTGCTGCCGTGGCCCTATCGCGACCCCGACAACAAGACGGGCCCTCGCCGCGTGCCCGGTGCGTCGGTCGTGCTCGTCGATGGCCAGCTCGCGCTGTTCGTCGACAAGGGCGGCAAGCGCATGGTCAGCTTCCCCGCCGCCGACGACCCCGAGGTCGCAGCGATGGCCGCCCGAGCGCTCGCCGTCGTCGCCAAGCGACAGCGCGGCAAGCTCCTGCGCATCGAGACCATCGACGGCGAGCCAGCCCGCACCTCCGACCTGGCCGAGACGCTGCGCGACGCCGCCTTCACCAGCGACCCGCGTGGCCTCGTGCTCGAGGCATAGCCCGACTCGGCCACCGGAGAGTGCCACCCTCGATCTGCCATGAGAGGAGCCCTCCGCCCGCGATACACCTTCGAGGAGTACCTCGACATCGAGGCGCATAGCTCGGAGATCAAGCACGAGACGACGGCTGGGCGCACGCGTTCGCGGACGGGGGAGCGTCGATCCGGCTGCCTTCGATCGCCGTCGAGCTCGACGTGAACGAGCTGTACGAGGTCGCCGGCCTCTGAGGCGGCTCACCAGCTCCCCGGCAGCATGCATAGCCCCACGTCCTCGTAGCCCGGCACCACCTCGCCCTCGGCGTAGACGCTCTGGCACTCGTAGTCGTTGGGGCACGTGTCGGGCATCGAGAGGTCGCAGAACGAGGTGCAGCAGTTGGTCGAGTCGCAGTCGACGAACTCCGCGTTGGTGCAGTTGAGGCCCGGGTCGCACCCGTTGGTGAACTCGCAGGCGTCGCCAAAGAGACCGATGTCGGGCCCTGACGCATCGGGTACGCACTGGAAGCGATCTTCGGTCGCATAGCAGCCGCAGCCCACGGGGCAGTCCTGCAGCAGGGGCTCGCAGCGCTCCAAGCAGAGGCAGAACTCCTTGCCGGCGGCCGGGTACTCGCGAGGGTTGTCGCAGGTGGGGGCGTTGTCAGTGCCCTGGCAGAACGACACGCACATGCCCAGGCCCTCCTCCGGGTCGACGTCCCAGCAGAACGCCCCGCGCTCGCAGCTGTCGATGCCCGAGACGCCGCTGCCCTCGACGTGACACTGCTCCCCGACGAGATCGGGATCCGGGTCGACGGCGACACACTTGGTGGCGTTCCAGGAGCTGCCGCCGTCGTTCGCCCAGACGTTGCACTTCTCGTCGGGCGCACAGTCCTGCTCGTAGAGCGAGCACTCGTAGGACTGGATGCCGCCGTCGGGGTCGGTGATGAAGCCGCTGCTGATCGGGCTGGGCTCGGGCTCGGAGTCGGTGCCCGGCTCGTCGTCCTCGTCGTCCTCGACGGGCGTCGCGGGCGTGGGCTCGTAATCCCAGCCGTCGTCCTCGCTCGGCTCCGGCCGCGGCGATGCGTCGTCCCCAGGCTCGATCAACGCGTCGCCACACCCCCCTGCAATGAAGAGGAGCATGACGACCCAGGTCCGACATCCGGCGCGCACACTCATTAAATAACAAAACTTACTTAGGCGATCCAACAAAACTAAACCGTGCGCGACTTCGCACCTCAGCCGAGGTCGAAGCGGTCGAGGTGCATGACCTTGCCGAATGCCTCGGCGAACTGCTGCACGAGCAGCGCCTCGCCGTCCTCGCTCGCGTAGACCTCTGCCAGCGCCCGGAGCTCGGAGTTCGAGCCGAAGAGCAGGTCGACGCGGGAGCCGGTCCACTTCACCTCGCCCGAGCTGCGGTCCTTGCCCTCGAACGTCATCTGGGAGTCGTCCGTCTGCGACCAGGCGACGTCCATGCTCAGCAGGTTGGTGAAGAAGTCGTTGCTCAACGTTCCGACGCGATCGGTGAACACGCCTGCGGTGCTCGAGCCGTGGTTGGTTCCCAGGACGCGCATGCCTCCCACGAGCACGGTCATCTCCGGGGCGGTGAGCGTCAGCAGGGACGCGCGGTCGACGAGCATCTCCTCGGGGGAGCCCCACAGCGAGTCGGAGGTGTAGTTGCGGAAGCCGTCGGCCTTGGGTTCGAGGTATGCGAACGAGTCCTCGTCGGTCTGCGCCTCGCTGGCGTCGGTTCGGCCGGGCGCGAACCTCACCGAGACCTCGTGACCGCCCTTTCGTGCGGCCTCTTTCACGGCCGCGACGCCACCGAGCACGATCAGGTCGGCCAGCGATACGCGTTTGCCGTCGCTCTGCGCGTCGTTGAACGTCTTCTGCACGCTCGTGAGCACCTCGAGGGTGTTGGCGAGCTTCTCGGGCTCGTTGGCGGCCCAGTTGCGCTGCGGGGCGAGACGAACGCGTGCTCCGTTGGCGCCGCCGCGCTTGTCGCTGTCGCGGTAGGTGGACGCCGAGGCCCAGGCGGTGGCCACCAGCTCACCGATCGACAGCCCCGAGTTCAGGAGCTTGGTCTCGAGGCTGGCAATGTCGGCGTCGTCGATGAGCGGGTGGTCGACATCGGGGACGGGATCTTGCCAGAGGTAGTCCTTCTCGGGCACTCGGTCGCCGAGGAATCGAACCTTGGGACCCATGTCCCTGTGGGTCAGCTTGAACCACGCATCGGCGAACGCCTGCTTCAGCTCGTCGGGGTTCTCGTGGAAGTGCTTCGAGACCTTGCGGTATTCCGGGTCCTCGATGAGCGCGAGGTCGGTGGTGTGCATCATCGGCGGATGCTTCTTCTTCGGGTCCGCCGCGTCGGGGACCCAGGCGGACTCGTCGGTGGGGTGCCACTGCCACGCGCCTGCGGGGCTCTTGGCCTTCTTCCACTCGTAGCCGAAGAGGTTGTCGAAGTAGCCGTTGTCCCACTGCGTCGGGTTTTGCGTCCACGCCCCCTCGGGGCCCCCGGTGATGGTGTCGGTGCCCTTGCCCGTGCCGTGGCTGTTCGACCAGCCCAGGCCCTGCTCGTGCAGTCCCGCGGCCTCGGGCTCGGGCCCCACGTGTTCGTCCGAGGCGGCACCGTGAGACTTGCCGAAGGTGTGCCCACCGGCGATCAACGCGACGGTTTCGTAGTCGTTCATCGCCATGCGGCCGAACGTCTCGCGGATGTCCTTGGCCGCGCCCAGAGGGTCGGGCTCACCATCGGGTCCCTCGGGGTTGACGTAGATGAGGCCCATCTCGGTGGCCCCGAGCGGCTGGTCGAGGTCGCGATCACCGCTGTGGCGCTCCGCACCTCGCCACTCCTTCTCGGGACCCCAGTAGACGTTCTCGGGCTCCCACGTGTCTACGCGACCGCCGGCAAAGCCCACGTTGTCGACACCCATCGACTCGATGGCGACCGTGCCCGCGAGGACCATCAGGTCGGCCCACGAGATGCGTTTGCCGTACTTGCGCTTGATCGGCCACAGCAGCCGCCGCGCCTTGTCGAGGTTGGCGTTGTCGGGCCAGCTCGCCAGCGGCGCGAAGCGATGCGACCCCGTTCCTGCGCCGCCGCGTCCGTCCGAGACGCGATAGGTACCCGCGCTGTGCCACGCCATGCGAATGAACAGCGGGCCGTAGTGGCCAAAGTCCGCAGGCCACCAGTCTTGCGACGTGGTCATCAGCGTGCGGAGGTCTTTGTCGAGGGCGTCGAGATCGAGCTTCGAGAACTCCGCGGCGTAGTCGAAGTCGGCACCCATCGGGTCCCGCGAGGCGGGGTTCGCATCGAGGAGCTCGAGGTCAAGACGGTCCGGCCACCACCTCTTGTTGCTACGAGCGGAAACGGCGGGTCGGCTGCCGTGGGCGAAGGGGCACTTGCTCTCGGAGTTCATCGGTGCGGATCTACAGAGCACACGCCGCGCCGCCACCCGAGCCGTAGTGATTTTCGACGCTTATGGCTCACAAACACATCGAAATATCGTTGTCACCGAGATACGGGTGTCGCGTGCAACGATATTACGTTGGTGTCAGCCCTCCGCCGTCGTCTCTTCAACCGGCTCGGGCTTGGGCGGGAGCGCGAGCTCAGCCCACACCAGATAGTGGTCGCTGACGTCTCGGAACGGCGCCTCCTCGATGGGGAGGGAGGGCCAGGGCGCGTCGCTGGGGTCTTCGTCGTCGCGCACGACCTTCTCCTCGGCCGAGGTCGTCGCGTTGCGCAGCTCGAGACCGCAGCTGATGATGTGGTCCGAGGGCTCTCCGGCGATGTTGGTGCGCCCCGCGTCCGACGCTGAGTCGGCGCAGTCGTCGCTGTCGGAGCGGTTGTGCTTCGACGCCAGGATCCCGGGCGTTCGCTTGGGGTAGTCGTCGTCGTAGGGGTGCGTGACGGAGTTCATCGTCCCGGTGATGATGAAGGGCCGCTCGCGCCGCTCCTTGGCGATGAGCTTGTTGAGCGTCCGTGCGGCCTTGCGGCGCTTCGAGGCGTATGCAGGCGCTTTGCCTTCGCGCATGTGCATGGCGACCACCGTCACCAAGTCGCCGGTGGGGAGCTCGAGGTCGACGGCCAGGTGCTTGTCGATGGACACGTCGTAGCGACGCACGTTGCTCGTCGGGAACCTCGACAGCACCGCGACCTGCTGCCCGGTCGCGCGGTCCTTGCTCGCCATCCAGGCGATGTCGTAGTCGTACCCGCCCTTGGCGGAGATTTCGGTCGTGATGTCGACCAGTTCGCGCTCGCCTCCGATCTCGGTCAGGGTGACGACGTCGAGCTTCTCGGCGACGAGAATCTCGACGATGCGGTCTCGCTTCCACGCCCAGTCCTCGGCCGACTTGGCACGGTGGGCGCGCGCCTTCTTGGGGCGGTCGTCGATCTCGTCGAACGCCCACTCGAGGTTGAAGGTGCCCAACGCGATCGCATCCTCGGGTACCTTGGGGGGTTCGGGTTCGAGTTCGGGTTCGGGTTCGGGCTCGGCCTCGACCGCGGTCGCCACCGGGGAGGTCGCAGGAGGAGCCTGCTTGTCGCAGCCCACGACGAGGAGAGAGGCGACAACGGCCAGTCGGATCGCGTTTCTTCCCATGAAAAAAGTGTAAGCTGCATTTCTTCAAAAGTACAGTGTAAAAAGGCGTCGGGGAGGAGGAGTGACGTCGCTCGACGGCCCGCGGGCTCAGTCACTTGCACCCACGACGCGGGACTCCAGCGCCGAAGGTGCCGCGATCGCGTCAGCATCGAGCGAGGTGCGTAGGTCTTCGAGCGCGACGCGGGTGCGCTTGGCGAGCGCGTTGGCGGCCCCCGTCGCCAGGGTCTCGCGCATGTCGGCCAGCTTCCGTTCGCGCTGCCAGACGTTGCTGCGGCGCTCGTCGCCCAGCCGCTCCCGCACCGTGAACAGAAGCAACCCCGTCTTCACGTCGAAGAGGGAAGCCTCGGCATAGCCGTCGACCTCCAGCGTCGATCCGGGCAGCACCAACGCTCCCACCCCGCTGAGATACCCCGCCGCGATGCCGTTGGCGCGACGCGACTCGTCGACGTGCTCGCGGTAGAGGATGAGGTAGCGCAGCTTGTACCGGGCCGCGATCTCCCGCAGGGCTTCCATGCCGAGCGCGCCCGAGGGGATCGGCATCATCTCGGTCACCTGCGCGAACCCGTCGTCGGCGGGCAGCGTCTGCGCGAACGCAGACAGCCCCGGCGTGACACGGTCGTACGACGGGCTGGGACCACGCCAATCCTCGGCTTCGACGATGGGGAGTACGCCCACGCGGCCGGGGAGGTCGAGCTCGATCGGCTGATCCAAGATCTTCTGCAGATCCGCTTCGGACAGCGTGCCCTGGGCCGTGCGCGCGAAGTGGGAGACCTCGAGCGCAGCGGGGGCAGTGGCGGCGACCTCGCCCATCGGCATCGACGGACTCGGGGCTGGCGCGCCCATCGGTTGGGCAGACGCGCAGGCGGTGAGGGCGGTGAAGGTGAGGCCAAGACCAAGGAGTCGTCGCATGATGTCCGCCGAACGCCGGCCGGCGCCCCGTGCTTACAGCCGAACGCCAGCTGGGCTCGCCACCCTGCAGTGGACCCAGTACTGTTGCGCGCAGTGGTCAGCAGCAGCGCAAGCACCGTCAAGGAGTACCTCGACTCGTTGCCCGAGGACCGGCGCAAGGCCATGACGGCGGTGCGCCGGGTGATCCGCAAGAACCTCGCCAAGGGGTTCAAGGAGGGGATGCAGTACGGGATGATCGGCTACTACATCCCGTTGAAGCGCTACCCCGAGACCTACAACGGCCAACCGCTGGGCGTAGTGGGGCTCGCCTCGCAGAAGGGGCATATGTCGCTGTACCTCATGTGCGTGTACGCCGACTCCGACACAGAGAAGGCGTTCGCCGACGCGTGGGCCAAGACCGGCAAGCGGCTGAACATGGGCAAGAGCTGCGTGCGGTTCAAGAAGGTCGAAGACCTCGCGCTCGACGTGATCGCCGACACGGTCTCGAACGTCACCGTCGAGGATTTCATCGCGCGCTACGAGGCCTCGCGCGCCGAGATGAAGTCGTCCAAGCGCAAGTCGAAGAAGAAGACGGCCGCAAAGAAGAAGACGGCCGCAAAGAAGAAGACGGCCGCAAAGAAGAAGACGGCCGCAAAGAAGAAGACGGCCGCAAAGAAGAAGACGCGCTGAGCGATGCCCGAGGGCGACAGCATCTTCAAGGTCGCGCAGCGCCTGCGGCCTGCGCTCGTCGGCAAGTCGCTGTCTCGCGTCGAGCTGCGTGAGCGCGGCGCGGTGCCTTCACTCGTTGGCAAGGTGGTCGAGCGCATCGACGTGCACGGCAAGCACATGTTCGTGTACATCGAGCCTCGCAAGGTGCTGCACGTGCACCTGGGCATGAAGGGGCGGTGGCGGTCGTTTCCCGGCGGCGTCGCGCGCCGATTCTCGCCGGCGTCCGCGCTGGCCGTGCTTGGCGTGGGCAACGACGCCTACGTCTGCTTTCGCGCCGCGTTCGCGCGTCTGCGGTCGATCGACGACCCGTCCGTGCGGGGCGCCCTCGAGCGGCTCGGCCCCGACATCCTCGCCGAAGACTTCGACCCCGAGCGGGCGGTCACCCGCTCTCTGGCCGCAACCGAGGGCAGTGTCGCGGAGGTGCTCTTGGACCAGCGCGTCATCGCCGGCATCGGCAACGTCTACAAGTCCGAGGTGCTGTTCCTCTGCGGCATCCTTCCGCTCACGCCCGCGGCGGACCTCGACGCCGAGCAGTGGCGAGAGATCTACGAGACCGCCCGAGAGCTGATGAAGGCCAACCTCATCCCCGGCTGGCGCAGCAGCACCGCGACGCACAAAGCAGGGCGCCACCCCGGGGGCGTCGAGCGCTACTGGGTGTATCGACGACGCGCCGCGCCCTGCCTGCGGTGCAAGACGCCCATCGAGCGCGCCACGGATGGCAACCTCGACCGCAGTACCTACTGGTGTCCGCGCTGCCAGCGGTAAGCGCCGAGCCGCTACTCGTTCTCGCAGCTGGCGGAGCAGCCGTCGCCATCGTCGAGGTTGCCGTCGTCGCAGGCCTCTGGGTACTCGACGGTGTTGTTGCCACACCGAGCGTCGCAGAACCCGGGCATGTCACCGAGGACCCGGATGCCGCCCTCGGTGCCGAGAAAGACGTGCTCGTCCGAGAGCGCAATCGACACCCCGTACACCTCGACCTCGAGGTAGGAGCCGGCCAACGCCGGGTCGCGCGGGTTGGAGATGTCGTAGACCCGAAGACCGTTGGTGACCGGCACGTAGACGTACTCGCCCCGGATCGCCACGTCGCGAGGGAAGTTTTCTCCGCCAATCGTCGCGGCCACGGTGGGCGCGCTGGGGATCGCGTAGTCGATGATGCCCACGCCCGCGCCCGTCGTGGCGACTGCGACCGTGTCCCCGTTGGCGGCGCTTCGGACCGAGCCGGTCCACGGCGCGCCGTCGAGCTCGCCGACGAACGCGGGCACGGCCGGCGTGCTCACGTCCCAGATCTCGACGTGTGAGCCCGCGAGCGCGATGACCATGTCGTCGGCGGCCGCGACGTCACGAAACACCTGGCTCGGGTTCCCGATCGGTGGGAGCATCGACGGGTTGCTGGGGTTGCTGATGTCCCAGACGTTGATGCGCTCGCTGACGCTGCGGGCTTGTAGCAAGAGGTCGCCCATCACCTCGACGGGGCCGTCGCTGTCGTTGGGCCCCGCGAAGAAGTCGAACGCCGGCGCGTCCGGGCTGGCCAGGTCGATCGACATGAGCTCGGGGTTCCGGCCGCCAGTCCATAGGTGTGTCTGCGACGCGACCAAGTCTCCGGGGTTCCAGTTGGGGTAGTTGTCCTCGTCGATGCTGAGCTCGTTGGCGCCGGCGAGGTCGGTGGGGTCGCTGGCGTCGATGGTGACCAGGCGCGAGGGCACCAGCGTGCGCAGCCCGTAGAGGTATCCGCTGCGAAAGGCGATGCGCTCGAGCTCTGACCCCGCCAGCGCACCGACCAATCCCGGATCGCACGCGACCGTCTCGTCGATGCAGGCGGACGAGCACCCATCGCCTGCCTCGAGGTCTCCGTCGTCGCACTCCTCTGCGCCTTCGAGCGTGCCGTTGCCACACTCGGCCGCGACGGGTCCGGTGCTGTCGGGATCGAGCGAGGTGCTGGACTCGCCGACGGTGGTCGTGACCGTGTCGGTGGGCTCCGTGGTCGAGGTCGCGGTGGTGCTCGAGCCCGACGTCGAAGGCGTATCGGTGGTGGTGGCCGACGCGCCCGAGCTTGATCCGGGGTCGACGTCCGTGTCGGTCTCGGTCGCTTCGGCGGCCGGGTCGGGGTTGAAGCAGCCGCCCAGCGTAAGTGCGATGCAAGGGAGCAGGGCGTATCGCGCAAGAGACATGGTGGGCACGGTAGCATCGAGGACGGAGCCGGCGCCGTCTCGCGGTGCTACCCTCCGCGCCCGTGTCCGAACCGACCCCGCCCAAGATCGACGGCTACGAGATCCTCGGCGAGATCGGGCGTGGCGGCGTGGGCGTGGTCTACCGCGCACGAGAGGCGGCGCTCGAGCGTACCGTCGCAGTCAAGGCCATGGCGCCCGCGCAGCTCCACGGCGAATCCGCGGCCCTGCTGCGGCGAGACGCCGAGCGACTGGCTGCGGTCCGGCACGTGAACGTCGTACGGGTCTTCGAGGTCGGCGAGCACGGCGGTGCGCCCTACCTCGTGATGGAGTACGTCCCAGGGCCCAGCGCGAAGGCGTGGCTCGCCGAAGAACCCAGCCCCACCGACGTGTACGCGCTGCTGATGCAGGCCGGTCGTGGGCTCGCCGCCGCCCACGAGCGCGGGGTGCTGCACTTGGACTTCAAACTCGCCAGCATCCTGGTCGGCCCCGGCCAGCAAGCCAAGGTCACCGACTTTGGCGTCGCACGACTCGCCGATTCCGTCGCTGTGCCCGGAACGCCCGCCTACATGGCGCCCGAGCGCTTCTCGGGCGTCGAGTCGGAGAAGGTCGATCAGTTCGCCTTCGGGGCGACGATGCTCGAAGCGTTGTGTGGACGGCCAGTCTTTGCGGATGGGGTCGCATCGCAGCGGGACGAAGGTGAGCTCGCGCGCGCGCTTCAGCGCTTGCCCAAGGGGCGGGCCTCACAGCAGACGCTCTACGTCCTGCGCCGCGCGTGCGCGTTCGACCCGGCACATCGCTGGAACTCCATGAGCGACCTTCTGGACGCATTGCCGCCGCCGCCTCGCCGTGACCGCGTGCTGATGGTGGGGATGTTGGGCGCGGTGATCGTGGCGGGCGTAGCCGCGTGGGCAGCGAGCAAATGGTACCTTCAGCCCGATCCGTGTGATGCCGTGCGAGCGGAGCTCACGTCGAGCTGGAGCGACGAGACGCGATCGGACGTCGCCGCGCGCAGCGGTGGCCGGTTCCTCGTCGAGCACATCGACACCGCCGCCGAAGCGTGGGCGTACCAACGCGAGTCGATCTGCCAAGTGACGGGCGACGACCACCCCGTCGATGCGCTCGACCTTCGCGTGGCGTGCCTCGATCACAGCTGGGCCACGCTCTCCGGGGCGCTCGAGGTCGTGCGGGAGCGTCCCGACGCCGCCGTCGCGCACCCCACGGCGGTCACCGCCACCTTGCCGGACCCGCTCGCCTGCGCGGACCTGGAGGCGCTGCGTTCGGGTGCGCCTCCGTTCCCCTCCGGGCTCGCGTCGACGCAGACGGCCATCGCCCGCGCCCGGGTGCTCGAAGGGCTCGGGGACCTGCAGGCGGCAATGGCAGCGCTCGATGCAGCGGCACCGGACGTGCGTGCTTCCGAGTACGGTCCGCTCCAGGCGTCTTGGGAGCATCGCCGCGGCAGCGTCGCGATCGGGCTCTCCGACCTCGACACCGCCGAGCCTCTGCTGAAGTCGGCCTTCGAACGCGCGCGTGCGCTGAAGATGCCGGCGCTGGCGAGCTACGCGGCCCAAGACCTCGCGACGCTTGCGAGCCGCCTCGGCACGCGGCCGGCCGACGACGCCGAGCGCTGGTTGCAGCAGGCTGCGGCAATGGCAGAAGGCGCCTCTCCGCCCGTTCGTCGCCGCCTGCGTACGACCCAAGCGCAGATCGCCAAGAGCCGCGGCGACCTTGCCGGAGCCCTCGTGGCGTACGAGCAAGCCGCCGAGGTCTCCAGCACGGACCCGCTCGCCGACGCCGAGCTCCTCGAGCACACCGCGGTCGTGCTGCGCCAGCTCGGCCGGGTGGTAGAGGCCAACGACGCGATGAGGCGGGTCTGGGACCTCTATCGTACGGCGCTCTCGAACGACCACCCGCTGGCGAACGCGTCCGAAGAGCGGCTCGGCACGCCCCGAACGCAGTCGCCTCGTTGAGCCCCGGCTCAGTCGTCGTGCAGGAACACGAAGCCCTGCGGCTCGGTCAGCTCGGTGATGACCTTGGTGCCCGCCATGGCCTCGGGGACCTCGCCCTCGCCAGCGAGCGTGACGTTGCCCTTGCCGTCGAACTCGGCCTTGACGGAGAACTCGTGCACGCTGAGGTCGTGCTCGGTCTCGACGCTCGAATCGAGCGCGGCGGCTTCGTAGTAGTAATAGAGCGGGATCTCGTGGCAGATGTGCTTGCCTTCGCTCATGCCACACACGACGTAGGCCTCGTGTTCATCGTGGTAGATGAGGTTGTCCGCGAAGTCGATGTCGGTCTCGCCGAACTCGAGGTGCACGAGCACCTCCTGGCCGGGCGAGTCGGGGACGAGCTCCTTTGCCTCGATACTCTTGATGCCCCCCGTGCGGGAGATGCCGCCGTGGTGGGGGTTCTCGATGTCGAGCAGGGTGCCGACCCAGTGCCAGCCGCCGTCGATGTGCGCGAGTAGATCGTACTCTTCCTCCCCGACCTCGGCGTGCTTGCCGACGACCTGGAGGATGACCGCTTCGCTGGCGTCTCCGCCCTCGAGCGCGACCTTCTGCGCCGCGGCCGGATCGCACTTGAACTCGTCGGCAGCGGTCTCGGCGGTGAGGCCCAGCTGCTCGTGCACCCGGGCCACCATGGCCTTGCAGGCGTCGTCGAGGGTCTCGTAGTCGGGCTTGGTGCACTTGCCGTCGGCACACGCTGCGGCCGCCTTGTCTCCGATGGCGTCGTTGTGCTCGCGAGCCTCGTCACTGTCCTCGAGGGCCAGTGAGTGGTCGTAGTGCTTCTTGGCCAACGCGAAGTCGCCTCGCTGCTCTTCGATGCGGCCGAGCTTGTACAGAAGGCTCGCGCGGCGCTTGGTCTGCTGCTCGTATCGAAGCGCGAGCCGAACGTTGTGCTCGGCCGCTTTCATGTCACCCGCTTCGAAGTGCGCCCAGCCGAGCTCACCGAGGACGACGGGGTTGTCATCGTCGAGCTCGACGGCCTTGTCGTAGGCGGCCACCGCAGCCTTCCAGTCCTCGTCCTTGGCGGCCTTGCGGGCCGTCGCGAGCTCGGTCTGCAGTGCTTCGGCGTTCTTTCGGAACTTGGCCAGCTTGGCGTCGTCGATCTGCGGAATCTTCGTCTCGGCCTTCGCCGCGGGCTTGTCGTCGTCGGGCTCGCCTGCCTTCGCCGTGGCGGCCTCGGGCTCGTCAGCTTTGGTCTCGGCCCCTTTGTTCTCATCCGCCTTGGCGTCGCCCGCCTTGGCTTGGGTCGTCTTGGCGGTCGAGTCCTTCGAGTCGCAGCCGGGGGCGAGGAGCAGCAAGACGGCGAGTGGGAGGGAAGCCTGACGCATCATGGGCCGCAACCTAGCAGAACCCGCCGGCGACTGGGTGGGGCGAGGTCAAGGCGGCATGGTGAGGCACGCAGCAACGTCGTGCTGTTCGAACCATTCGAGGGGGTAGCACTCGCTCCCCGGCTCGCACGGATCGACCTCGAGAGCATCGCAGACGGGGACACAGCACGTTTCCTTGGGCGTGCAGCCGAGCCCGTACACGGGGTTGCCAACGAAGATGTGGCTCGGAGGGCATGGGGCGACGTCCGACTCGATGAGCACGCACCCGAAGTCGTCAGCCTCTGGGATCTCGTAGCAGCCGAAGCCCTCGGCGCAATCCTCGAGCAGTGGGTCGCACGCGGACAGGCACAGCGGCAGCGCGCCATCGTTGGCGGTCATGCAGCGCATGCCGTCTTGGCTGCATTCGAACGTCTCGTGGTCCTCGCACAGCTCGACGCACTCGCCCTCGAGTGTGTCTGGAGAGGCGTGAAAGCACATCAGGCCAGCGTCGCAGGAGTCGATTCCGGAGAGCCGCGAGTCCTCGAGCGTGCAGGGCTCGCCTACACCCGCGGGATCGTCGACCAGCGGCGTGCAAACGGGATAGTTCCAGTCTCCGGCCCAGTTCTCACTCGTCTTGCATGCGTAGCCGTGGCAGCAGTCTTGGCGGATGAGCGAGCATGGCAACAGGCTGCACGACGGTGGGCTCGACGTCGGCGCGCTCGAATCGAGGAAGGTTGCCGAGTCGGCCGACCCGGTCCAGGTCGCCGAGCCGGCCAAGGTCGACGACGCGTCGGGCCGTCCATCCGTCGAGGAGGCGGTGGAGTTCGTCGGATCGAGGATGCCGACCGAGCTGCTCTCCGAGCCCTCTCCGCTGGTGCCGTCGCCGACCGTCGTAATGGTGAAGCAGGCCGAAGCGGGGACGAGCAGCCCGAGCAGCCATCCACGACATTGGCCGCTTCGCTGTCGGCTCACGGGCTTCTCGAGCACCTCGAATTGCAACGTCTGGCACGCTCGGTCGGCCGGGCGAGCTCCCTTCAAGGAGACACAACGCTCGACACGGGCGGACACCTCGTCGGCTCCCAAGGCAATCCGTCGAGCCGAGCGACCGAGGCGATGAGCGAGCCGGGTCCGCCGTGAAGGTAGACCCCTGCAGCGAGCGAGCGATGCAGGACGAACTGCACGTCGAACCGTGCTCGCAAGCGCTCGGTGAGCCGTCGGGCGTCCTCGGGGCACCCTCCGTGACCGATGGCGAGCCAGATCGGCCCGGGGCTGTCACCCACCCGCTCGACGATTCCCTGGACGATGAACTCGACCGGGTCGCCCTCCGCGGGATAGCGGCCCATCGGGACGATTTCACCGTCCTCGAACGTCAGCAGGGGGCGCACCTTGAGCACGTTCGCGATCCATGCCTTCAAGAAGCTGGCGCGCCCGCCCAGTGTAATGTTCTCGAGCGTGCGCACGGCGAAGACGGATCGAACGCGGGCAGCGAACGCCTCGGTCAGGCCCCTGAGCGCTTCGAAGGGCTGGCCCGCGCGCTGTGCCTCGGCCGCGTAGATGACCGAAAGTCCGCTGGCCACGTCGGTGGCTGCCGTGTCGACGACCTCGAGCTGCAGCGCCTCGCCTTGCGGGTGACCCTTCACCGTGCGGACGGCTGCACGCGCAGAGTCGTAGGACTGCATGAGCTTGCGTGAGGTCATCAGGACCAGCACGTTCGGATCACGCTTGCCCACGGCCAAGAAGTGCGCGGCGAACTCGGCGGCCGAGGTACCGAGGAGGTAGGGGAAGCGAGACTCGTTGCGGACCCAGGTGTCGACGTCTTCGAGGGTGACTTCGCGGACGTCGCGGCTCTCGTTGCCTGCGACGATGCGGACGGGCAACACCGAGATCCCGTAGTGCGCGGCGACCTCGGGGGCGATGTTGGACCCTGCATTCGTCACGATCGTCACCGGCTCATAGAGTCGCGCGTCGTCAGGAAGAGCGTCCACCCTGGTTCACATCGGCGGGGACCACGGCTGCCGAAGGACCGAAGTGGGCCGTCAGGGAGACCTGAGACGGTCTGTACGCGCAAGACGCACCCTCGCAGACCCAAGCGCGTGCTCGTGCGTACCAGGGCGCCATGCGAGCTCGTTCGTTGTTGGGAGTGACCTTGGGTGCGCTGGCCGGCTGTGCCCAGCCGATCGTCTTCTCTGGCTCCATGGGCTCTATCGAGGGCAGCCGCCCCGTGATCGAGCAGGTCGCCGCGCCCGAGCAAGAGCAAGAGATCGCCCCAGCCCTGGCGCAGATCGGAGTCGAGACGACGCTGAGCCAAGACGGGTTCGAGGCCGAGGGGCGGTCCGAGTTCATCGCCCGCGTCCGCGTGCGGCCCGAGAAGCTCGAGGGGCTGCCCAAACCTCCCGTCAGCGTGGCCCTGGTGCTCGACACGTCGGGGTCGATGGCGGGGGAACCGATCGAAGAGGCCAAGGCGGCGGCGCTCGATTTCATCGACGCGCTCGACGACGACGACAGGGTGTCCTTGGTGGTGTTTCACTCGGTCGCCGAGACGCTCGTTCCGCTTCGTGACCTGGGCGATGGGGGGCGAGCACTCGTTCGCGAGGCTCTCGAGGGTGTCCGCGCCGAGGGCACGACGGAGCTGCTCGGCGGGCTCTCCAGCGGAAGCGCGCAGCTTCAGCCCGTGGTCGCAGGCGGCGGCGTTGGCAGAGTCGTCCTACTCAGCGACGGGCAGCCCAACGACGCCACGAACCTCCTGCCGGTCGCCGACCAGATCGCCTCGCGCGGGATCACCGTCACCGCGCTCGGCCTGGGCTTGGAATACGACGAGGATCTTCTCGGCAAGATCGCGCAGCGGACGGGCGGGAAGTTTCACTTCGCCGAGTCTCCCGACCAAGTCGCCACGCTCTTTCGCGACGAGGTGCTCGCGCTCGAACGCGTGGTCGGTCGCAGCGCCAGCCTCACGCTGCTCCCCGGCCCGGGCGTCGAGATCGAGCGGGTGCTCGGTCCGGCGCAGTCCGCAGCCCGCAGCGCCAGCGTGCAGCTCGGCGACCTCACCGAGCTTCGTGAACGCGACGTGTTCGTGCTGCTCAGCAGCTCGGGCCACACCGCTGGGGCGACCATCGAGGTCCTCGACGCGCACCTGAGCTTCTACGACCCGATCGCGAAGCAGCATCGGACGGCGCGCTCGTTCGCCTCGACCCTCGCGGTAGAGTCCGCCGATGACATCTCCGGCAACGCCGAGGTCGAGCGGATGGCAGCGCGGGCCCTGGCGGCGGACGAGGCCCTGGCCGCGTTGACGTTGGCCCGCAGCGGAAAGCTCGCCGCGGCGAAGAAGCGCGTCGCGATCGCGATCGCACGGGCCAAGCGCGACGCCGCGCGCTTCGACGACGACGTTCTGCGCAAGAAGGTCGAGGACCTGGTCGAGGTGCGACGAGTGCTGCCCGAGGTCACCCCGCCTCGGGTGCGCCGGCCGAGACGGATGGCCGTGGGCGGGGGGCGACCTCCCGCCGAGCCTCCCAGGCCCGCGCCCGTGGGTGGCCTCGGGGCCAAGCGCAGCCACGCGGCGGCGATGGCCGGCTTGGGCTACTGAGCAGTACGTCTACGTCGCCCTCGCCGTTGGGTCGGCGTGGGCCGAGAAGATAAGTCGACCGTCGAACCATGCCCAGGGCAAGTTCTGGGAGATGCACGGCCTACTCTTCGAGCCCCCGGAGCGCATACCGAAGACGACGTGTCCGGCCACGCACGCGCGCTCGGACTCGACATGCAGCGCTTCGCGAGCGACTTCGCCGCCGCGCAAGAGACCGTCGAGCTTCAGCGCGAGTCGTGTGAGGCGGCCGGAGCCAAGGGCACGCCGTCGTTCTTCATCGGCGACACGGTTTTGATCGGCGCCCAGCCGATCGAAGCGTTCCGCAAACTGCTCGATTGATCTTCACCCCGTGCTCGTCTCCGCCCCGCGTTTGGCTG
The DNA here is from genome assembly GCA_024742475.1 of bacterium. Classification (GTDB taxonomy): domain Bacteria; phylum Myxococcota_A; class Polyangia; order Nannocystales; family Nannocystaceae; genus CAJXVA01. The sequence goes on from JANSYI010000015.1 coordinate 120,144, forward strand.
CGTTTGGGGCGGAGGCGAGGCTTCCTACCGCGCCTGCAGGTAGTGAACGCTGAAGTACTTCGCCTCGTCGGTCCACACCTGCGCCACGTCGAAGCCACCGGCGTTCGCGAGCTCGGCGAAGCCTTCGAGCGAGTACTTGTGTGAGTCTTCGGTGTGAATGTACTCGCCGGTCTCGAACGTGAAGCGTTTGCCGGCGAGCGTCACCGCGGTGGGGCGGCGCGCGTACAGGCGCATTTCGATCGAGCCGCGGGACTCCACCCAGACGGCGCGATGGCGGAACGCCTCCACGTCGAAGTCGGCTCCGAGCTCGGCGTTGGCGCGCGAGAGCATGTTGAGGTTGAACCGTGCCGTGACGCCGGCGGAGTCGTTGTAGGCGGCTTCGAGGACCTGCACGTCCTTGACCAGGTCGACGCCGATGAGGGCACATCCACCCTTGCCGACCTCCTCGTGCATCTGTCGGAGCAGACGGGTCGCGAACTCGGGCCGAAAGTTGCCGATGGTCGAGCCGGGAAAGTAGAGCGCGCGACGGCGGGCGGGCTTCGAGGGCTCGGGCACCTCGAAGGGCTCGGTGAAGTCGGCACACACGGGCAGGACCTCGAGCTGCGCGAACTCGTCTTGGAGCTTGGCGGCCGAGGTCATCAGGAACTCCCGGGAGATCTCGACGGGCACGTAGCCGACCGGGCTCTGCAGTGCCCGCAGCAGCTGGCGGGTCTTGAGGCCCGTGCCGCTGCCGTACTCGATGACCAGCGCTTCGGGGCCGACCGCCTGCGCCATCTGCGGCAGTGACTCGCGCATGATCGAGAGCTCCGTGCGCGTGGGGTAGTACTCGGGCAGGTCGGTGATCGCGTCGAAGAGCTCCGAGCCCGCCTCGTCGTAGAGAAACGCGGTGGGCAGCGTCTTTTGTGGCTTGGAGAGCCCCTCGATCACGAGGGCGGTCATGTCGGCGGCGGTGGGTTCCAGATCGGTGAGTTCGATGGAGGAGGCGGGGTCGGTCATGGATCTCTCGCGAGCTGGATGCCGGTGAACTGCCAGCGGTCGGGGGGATAGAAGAAGTTGCGATAGGTGGAGCGCACGTGCCCTCGCGGGGTGGCGCACGAGCCCCCGCGCAGCACGAGCTGGCTGCACATGAACTTGCCGTTGTACTCGCCCAGTGCTCCTGGAGGTGGCTGATAGCCGGGGAACGGGGCGTACGCGCTGCTCGTCCAAACCCACGTGTCGCCGAACGCCTGAGGACCCGCGTCGGCGGGGCGTGGATGTCCGGTCGCGTCCTCGCGAGGGATCGGCTCGGTGCCCAAGGAGCGCTCCCACTCGAACTCGGTGGGAAGCCTCGCGCCGGCCCAGCGCGCGTAGGCGTCGGCCTCGAACAGGCTCACGTGGCAGACGGGTTCGTTCGGGTCGACGGGGTGCATCCCGTGCAACGTGAAGGCCCACCACTGGCCCTCGCGTTCTTCCCAGTACAGCGGCGCTCGCCAGGCTCGCTCGTTGACGGCAGCCCACCCCGCGGACAGCCACAGATCGGCGCGCTCGTACCCGCCATCACGCATGAACTCGAGGTACTCGCCGCAGGTGACCTTGCGGTCGGCGATCTCGAACGGATGCAGCAACACGTCGTGGGCGGGCCCTTCGTTGTCGAAGTGGAACCCGTCTCCCTCGAAGCCGACGCGCTCGATGCCGCCGCCGTGCCCGATCCAGCGCAGCGGGCGACTCGTGGTGTCCGAGCGCGCTCGCTGCCGATAGACCGGATGCATCGCGTTCTTGGAGAAGGCGTGCTTGAGGTCGGTGAGGATGAGCTCTTGGTGCTGCTGTTCGTGATGCAGGCCCAGCTCGAGGGTCGCGAGCTGCTCGGGCGCGAGCGCGCCAGAGTCCAGCCGAGCGAGGACGAGCGCGTCGACGTGGCTGCGATAGCGACGGACCTCGGCCACGGTCGGTCGCGACAGCAAGCCGCGCTCCGGACGCGGATGCATGCGCCCGACCGTCTCGTAGTAGGAGTTGAACAGGTAGCCGAACCGGGGGTGGAACGGCTCGGCATCGGGCAGCACGAAGGTCTCGAAGAACCAGCTCGTGTGGGCGAGGTGCCACTTGACCGGGCTGGCATCGGGCATGGACTGCAGCCCGTAGTCCTCGACCTCGAGCGTCTCGCACAGGCGATCGGTGTCGCCGCGAACCGCCTCGAAGGCGCGCGCTGGGTCTCGCGCAAAGTCGCCGACGCTTCCGTGCGGCCTCGAGCTTCGGGCATCCACGCTGGAGAAATCCTCGGTCGCAGGGAACGTCGCCGCGATGGGCGATGTTGCGCGGACACTCTCGCTCGTGGTTCCGCGCTGTCAAGTTGGCGGCCAGCTGGTCGAAGGTGGCAGAAACGCGTACACTCTGCGCCGGATGGGGAAACCGTACGCAGAGCTTCGCTCACAGTTGCTGCAACTCGAAGCCAACGCGTCGGCGATTCGTCTGGACCTCGAGCTCGACCCCGCGAGCATCAACCGGCACGCGCACTCGCTCGCCCAGACGGCGCGGCTACCGCTGCCGATGTCACGCAGCCTGGTGCTTCAAGCCGTCGGGCTGGAGCGCCTCGACGGCGCAGGCAACGTGTCGTTGCACGACACCAGCTCCGACTGAGCGGATCTATTTCACCGAGGCCGACAGCTCGAGCATGCGGTCGATGGGCGCCTTGGCGGCGAGGCGAAGCTCTTCGGGCATCGTCAGCTCGGGTGTCTCGTCGCGCAGACACAGGTAGAGCTTCTCGAGCGTGTTGAGCCGCATGTACGGGCACTCGTTGCACGCACAGTTGGCCTCCGGTGGCGCCGGGATGAACGTGCGGTCGGGAGCCTTGAGCTCCATCTGCGTGATGATGCCGGCCTCGGTCGCGACGATGAACTCGGTGAACTCCGACGTGGTGGCGTACTCGAGCAGCCGGCTGGTGCTGCCGATGTAGTCGGCCATGTCCAGCACGTGATCCTCGCACTCGGGGTGGGCGATGATCTTGGCGTCGGGGTGGCGGGCCTTGAGCGCGATGAGCTTTCGGTGGCTGAAGGTCTCGTGGACGATGCAGGTGCCCGGCCAGAGGATCATGTCGCGACCCGTCTCCTTGATCAGCCAGCGGCCGAGGTTCTTGTCGGGCGCGAACAGGATCTCTTTGTCCGCGGGCACCGACTCGACCATCTTGACTGCGTTGGACGAGGTGCAGATGAGATCGCTGGCCGCCTTCACTTCGGCCGAGCAGTTGATGTAGCTGATGGCGACAGCGTCGGGGTGTCGGGCTCGCCACGCCCTGAAGCGGTCGCCCGGACAACCGTTGGCCAAGGAGCACCCGGCCTCGAGATCGGGCAAGAGCACCTTGCGATCGGGGTTGAGGATCTTCGCGGTCTCGGCCATGAAGTGGACGCCGCAGAAGACGATGATGTCGGCCTCGGTGTCTCGGGCAGCGCGAGCGAGTTGGAGCGAGTCGCCGATGAAGTCGGCGAGGTGCTGGATCTCGGACTCCTGATAGTAGTGCGCCAGGATGACCGCGTTCCGCTCCTTGCGGAGGCGTTCGATCTCGTCTTCGAGGTCGAGCGAGGGGTTGATTGCGGGTGCGTCCACGGGCCGAAGGTAGCACCCGCTGGAGCTCCTGCGAGCAGCCCCGCGTGAGCTACGGTTGCGCAGCCGCCAGCCCGCGGTACACCGCCGCAGAGGAGTCGCGAAGGGCGGGCGCCCAGACCGTCCAGACCAGGCTCACGAGCATGTCGTTGACCGCTCGAATGCCTCGGCGGTTGATGAGCCACACGAGCGCCACCGCGACGAGTTGGGTCGTGAGCACTGCCGCTGCGACGAGGGGCGAGAACCACGCGACCGCGGCGAAGGACACGAAGGCGACGATGAGCACGCGTCTGAACTCGGCGACCTCATGGAGTCGAGGCGGGATCCTTCGCAAGGAGAAGCTCGCTCCTCGCTCCGTCGACTCGAGGTCCACTTCGACGCGGGCTGTGAGCGGGACGCACCACTGGAAGCTACGGAACCGCTTTGCCTCGAGGACGAGGCGGTCCTCGCGTGTGATCACCGAGCCCCGAACCTCACCGCCGGCCGCCTGTAGGCCACCGCCGTAGAGCGCGTCGACCACCTCGGCCTCGCTGAACATCGCGATCGCTTGGGTGGGCGTCAGCGTCAGTTCGTAGCGTTTCTCCTGCACTTGCGGGCACTACAACCCCCGTGGCGCCCCGAAGATTCCCGACTTGGGCCTCTCGGCGTCCGCTTCTCGTCTCAAGCGCGCGTCGAGTCTGCCGATGCACGCTGTGAACCCCAACGGGCGGAGAAAACACATGAAGATTCTAGTTGTAGACGACAGCAAGGTCATGCGGATGCTCGTTCGGCGCGCGCTTCGTCAAGCGGGCTACGGAGAGGCCGAAATCACGGAGGCGAGCGACGGCGAAGAGGCCTACAAGGAGGCCATCGCCGACAAGTTCGACCTCGTGATGTCGGATTGGAACATGCCGAACCTCAACGGCTTGGGGTTGCTCAAGAACCTGCGGGCCGATGGATTCAGGACGCCGTTCGTGTTCGTGACCACGGAGTGCACTCCAGAGATGCGCCAGCAGGCTGATGAGGCCGGCGCCGACAAGTTCATCGTCAAACCCTTCGGGGCGGACGACGTTCGTTTTGCTCTCGAGCCTCTCGTAGGAGTCGCAGCGTGACCAACGACGCAATCTCCGTCAACGAGCTGCTGGGTCGTCTGTTCGACAAGCCCTGCAAGGCGGCCGAAAAGAAGTTCTCCAAGCAGATCTTCAAGGACATCGCCGTGTCGGGCCGGTTCGTCGACGACAATGACAACCTCGTCGCCGTCGTATCGGCAGACGCAGGGTTTGCCTGCTACACGGGCGCCGCAATCATGATGCTGCCCCCGGCGGCGGCGAACGACGCGAAGGGGTCGACCGACCTTCCCGAGGAGATCACCGAGGCGTTCGGTGAGGTCCTGAACGTCCTGAGCCGACTCTTCAACACATCGGACCGCCCACACTGCCGCTTCACCACGGCTGACTACGGCAAGGTCCCCGACGACATCAAGACGTTCATCAAGGGGTCGTCGAGCCGGACCAGCTACAGCTTCGAGGTTGGTGGCTACGGTGAGGGAACGCTGACCCTCTTCGCAGCGTAGACGCTCGATTTCGGATGTCGGATGGGCGGGCCTGCAGGCTCGCCCATTTTGGTTCGTGCGCGCGGCTTGCCCGGCGGCTCTTCGATCTCTACGTAGGCCGTGAAGCGGGCCCATGACAGACGACTCGTCAGGATCTTCGAGCGCCGAAGGCGCTTTCGTCGAGTCTTCGCTCGCGAGAATCGACACCGTCGACGTTGCGGATCAGACCGCAGTCTCGTCCCTGCTCGAAGAACTCGCGGCCGAAGCCGAAGAACGGGGCATGGACGCGCTGGCCGAGCGAGCCCGTGCGGCCGCCGAGCGCGTTCGCGCAGAGCCAGAGATCGCAGCGCAGGAACTCGACGCCGTCCGAGGGGGGGTCGCCCTCGCAGACGCTTTCTCCGACCTGGGTCCGCCGCCCGCGAAGGCACCCGCGCCCTATCCCCGACCTGCGCCGACGCCCGAACCGACGCAGGAGACCACCCAAGAGGTGGCCCACGATGGTCCACAGGCGGAGACGAAGTCGGATGCCCCCGAGACCTCGGATCCGCGCATCGTCATGTTCTGCGACGAGGGTCTCGAGCAGCTCGATACCGTCGAGTCGGCCCTGCTCTCTTACGAAAAACACCCCGGAATCGGGCCGATCAACGAGGCATTTCGCGCGCTGCACACCCTCAAGGGGAACTCTGGCTGGCTAGGCCTGTCCGAGCTCGAGACCGCCGCGCATGCGCTCGAAGATCTGCTCGACCGCGTGCGCTCGGGTGAAGAAGACGCGGCCTCGTTCAAGCCCTCGGTGGTGCTCGAGCGGGTCGATGTGCTGCGGGCCAGCATCCGCGCCTTGCGAGCCGGCCCGCAATCGGAGCGGGGAGATGCCGGCGCGGGCGACGGCCAGGACGCCGCCGCCAAGCTCCGTCGCGCCGCCGCGTCCGTGCGCGTCGACGTCCACAAGCTCGACAGTGTGTTCGACGAGGTCGGAGAGCTGATCACCGCTGTCGCCGCGGTGATCAAGAGTCCCGATCTGGAGGGGCAGGACCTGCCGAACTTTCAGGTCGCGGCGAGTCAGCTGACGCGCGTCGCCCAGAGCCTGCACGATTCTGCGGCCGAGATGCGGATGGTTCCGCTCGAGTCGCTCTTCCGCAAGGCCGCGCGCCTCGTACGTGACGCGAGCGCAGATCTGGGCAAGGACATCGCTCTGCACATCGACGGCGCAGACATCGAAGTCGACCGCTCGATCGTCGAGACGCTCACCGACCCCTTGCTGCACCTCATTCGCAACGCCGTCGATCACGGGATCGAGCCTGCAGCGGTACGCTCGGCTGGCGACAAGCCCGAGCAGGGCAACCTCTACCTCGGGGCGTACCACGAAGGGACGGAGGTCGTGGTGAGCGTCCGCGACGACGGCCGCGGCATCGACGTGGACCGCCTGCTGGCCAAAGCCCGGGCAGCGGGTCTGGTGCCTAGCGGTGAGGAGCCCACCCGCCAAGAGGTTCTCGAGTTCCTCTTCGAGCGCGGCCTGTCGACGACGGCGGAGGTCTCCAAGTACTCCGGCCGAGGCGTCGGCATGGACATCGTACGGAGCCAGGTCGAGGCGATTCGGGGGACCGTCCGCGTCGAGACCACCAAGGGCCAGGGGACCATTTTCTACCTTCACTTGCCCATGCGCCTGGCGATGATCGACACGATGGTCGTCAGGGCAGGAACAGCGATCTACGCGTTTCCGCTGCTGTCCATCGCCGCATCGACGCAGATCGGTGACGTCAAGCGGACGCAGAGCCCCGAGCTCGGCACTCTCGTGCAAATGCGGGGACGGACGATGCCGCTGGTGGACTTCTCCGACCTGTACGAGACCCACGTGCCCAGCGACTCCGACCTGGTGTTGGTCGTGGACTGTGGGACGCAGGAGCTGTGCTTGCGCGTCGATGAGATCGTCGGACAGCGCCAGGTGGTCGTGAAACCCCTGGGCCCCTACCTTGGCAATGTACGAGCCATCATCGGATGCTCGCTGCTCGGCCGAGGCGACCTGTGCCTCATCGTCGATCCGAGGCAGTTCCCCAGCATCTTGTGTCGACAAACCCGAAGAGTGGCCTCATGAACCCGGCGGTCGTGAATATCGGCGAGCTCGCGGTTCGCAAGGGGGAGTCCGAGACCCTACGCATGCTCGGGATCGGGTCGTGTGTGGCCGTGATCGTGGTCGACGTCAACAACAAGGTCGGCGGAATGGCTCACGTGGTCCTCCCGCAGTCGGACCCTCGAGACCCGGTGTCCCGTCCGCCGGCCTACTACGCCGACACCGCCATTCCTGCGCTCATCAAGGCGCTTCGCGAGGCCGGGAGCCCGGCGCGGCCCGGGTTCGTGCGCGTTCGCCTCGTTGGCGGTGCGAGCCCTGCCGGCACCGGCTTTGGCATCGGCGAACGCAACGTCGCGGCCGTGAAGCAGGTGTTGAAGAAACACGGCCTGTCGGTCGCCGCGGAACACACAGGTGGAACCGCGTCGAGAACGGTCTCGCTCGTGTTGCCGTTCGAACAGGTCACAATCGCCTCTCCGGAGTTCGGGGAGAAGGTGCTGTGAGGCATTGGGGGCGCTCGTGAAGACCGTGAGGGGACGGATCGTGGTGGAGCAGGACGCCGTAGCCGCGGACGAGCCCAGAATAGGTCTGCCCAAAGTGGGGCAAGCACTATTCCCCGCCCTTGGATCACTCGACATTCATTTCAGGTTCCGCGTCGAAGCCCATCGCCGTGACGAGGAACGCAAGGGCAACCGACCATGAGCAGCCACAACGATCCCATGCTCGAAGGCGACGAAGGCGCCCCCCGATCGCAGATGTTCCTGACGTTCATGCTCGGTGGGGAGTCGTACGGACTCGCCATCACCGCCGTCACGGAGATCATCGGGTTTCAATCGATCACCCCGGTGCCCGATGTCGCACCCTACGTTCGAGGCATCATCAACCTGCGCGGCAAGGTTGTCCCGGTCATGGATGTGCGGGAGCGATTCGGAATGGACGCCCGCGACTACGACGCTCGAACCTGCATCATCGTGATTCAGGTGCGGGAGTCGTCCGTCGGCCTGATCGTCGACACGGTCTCCGAAGTCGTCGACATCGACCTCTCTCAGATCGAAGCACCACCCTCGATGGGGTCCGCGGCCGGTGGCGGCCAGGGCTTCATGATGGGGGTCGGCAAGGTCGAGGACGAAGTGAAGCTCCTCCTCGACGCTAACCGCCTCCTCTTCGACGACAACCTCGGCGGGTTCGACCTCGCCAACCCGGCCGCATGACGAGCACCGCCAACCCCAAGGACCCCACGATGTCACTCACCCCAGAAGCCCTCCTCGATGGCCTCGCCGTCGCCGCATTCGCGGTGGATGAGCGTGGTGCGATCACCGCCTGGAACTTTGCTGCCGAGTCGCTCACCGGTCGCGACGCCGCATCCGTCAAGGGGGCCCGCAGCAGCGTGGGGCTCACCGGCGGTCGCGGCTTGACGCCGATCGACCGAGCGATCGCCGATGAGGACGCCGTCGAGGAACGCTACGAGATCAAGACTCGGGACAAGGAGATCGTACACGCGAGCTTGGCCGTGCATCCGCTGCGCAACGATGCGGGCGAAGTCGACGGTGCGGTCGTCACGATGGTCCCGGTTGCCTCGGCGGAGGAGGAGCTCGAGCGAGGTCGTCTGCTGGGGGTGGTCAAGGGCATTCCCGTGGCGGTGCTCGTGACCGACCCAGAGTTCGTCGTGACCTCGGCCAACGGGGCCGCCGACGACTTCTTTGCCCAGCACGGGTCGGCCATCGAGAAAGCGGTCCCTTCGTTCGACAGTGCACGTCTGACCGGCAACTCCATCATCGAGCTCTTGTCCGAACCGGCGGGCTTCCGCCGGCGCATCTCTGACCCGACGTCTCTCCCCCACACCGAGTCCGTCGAGCTCGGCGAACTCCACATCTCGGTGCAGGTGGGGGCGTCCTTCGACGGCGACGGACCGCTCATCGGCTACAGCTTCATGTTTGCCGACGTCACCAACTCGCAGGCCGTCGAGAGACAGCGAGATCGCCTCGAGTCCTTGCTCGCCAGCGCGTCGTCGATGTTCGCCGTCGTCGACGACGATGGCTACATCGTCTACTGCAACGACGCGCTGACCCAGATGCTGACGCGCTACGAGGCGGAGTTCCGGGCGCAGTCCCCCACGTTCTCCGCCAGCCGTTTGATCGGGACGCGCATCGACACCATTCACGGGGCTCCGGATCTGCAGCCGGGTGCGTTGAGCGACGATTCGAGCCTGCCGCACACTGCGGAGATCACCGTGGGTCAGCTCGAGTTCGGGCTCAACACCTACGCGCTTCATGACGCGGCGGGCAACCGTATCGGTTCGGCCGTGGAGTGGTCCGACCACAACGCTCGCGCTGCGTTTCGTCGGGAGATGAACCGCGTGCTCGCCTGCTTCCGGCACGGAGAGCTCGCCGTTCGCGGCGACGTCCACTCTCTCGACCCGGCCTATCAAGGGATGATGCAGGGCCTCAACGACATGATCGACGTGCTGGTCGAGCCCATCGTCGTGCTGGAGAAACACCTCTCCAAGCTCGCGAAGGGGGATCTGACGTCGTACATGGGCGGCAACTACGAAGGCGCACACAACAAGCTCAAGAGCGCCCTCAACGGCACGCTCGACGGACTCAACACGGCGCTGACCAACGTCATCCAAGTCGCGCAGTCCGTTGCCGGCGGAGCTCGGCAAGTCTCGGACACGGCCAACGCGCTCTCGCAAGGCGCGACACAGCAGGCGTCATCGCTCGCACAGATCAGCGCCGAGATCGGTCGCATCACCGAACAAACTGGGCAGAACGCTCAGAACGCGGAAGTCGCGAACGAACTGACCAACACCGCCCGTGAGAACGCGGTCCGCGGTGACGGGATGATGGCCGACATGGTCAACGCGATGGGAGAGATCGAGCACTCGAGTCAATCGATTCGCAAGATCATCAAGGTCATCGATGACATCGCGTTCCAAACGAACCTGCTGGCACTCAACGCCGCCGTCGAGGCCGCGAGGGCTGGCGTTCACGGCAAGGGCTTCGCGGTCGTGGCCGAAGAGGTGCGCTCCCTGGCCGCTCGCTCGGCAAAAGCGGCATCGGAGACCACCGACATGATCGAGGACTCGATCAACAAAGTCGAGCAGGGCACCCAGATCGCCACCCGCACTGCAGGCGCGCTCAAGGACATCGTGTGTGACGTCGGCAAGGTCAGCGAGCTCGTCGCCGGAATCGCCACCGCGAGTGACGAGCAGTCCCGCGGCATCAAGACCATCGACGAGAGCCTGTCGCAGATCGGCAAGGTCACGGAGACCAACACCGCGGGTGCGGAGGAGTCCGCTGCTGGGTCGCAAGACCTCGCCCGGCAGGCGCGTGAACTCCAAGAGCGACTCTCGGGGTTCAAGCTCAAGGAGCCGAGCGTCGAGGAGAACACCGCAACGCTTCCCGAAGACCTTCCCCCCGACATGCTTGCGGCGATCGCCCAGATGCTGAGCGACCGAGGCTACGGAGTCGGTTCGGCGGCGAACACCTCTCCGCCTCCAGCGCCAGCGTCTCCTCCGGTGCCCGACTTCGAAGGAATCGCGATCGGCTCGGACTACAGCGAAGATCTCGACCCGGGCATCATCGTCCCCTTGGACGACGACGGCTTCGGCAAGTACTGAGGGCGGCGCGACGACCACAGGCAACGCGACGATGGGGATTCCCGCAGCAGCAGCATCTTTCGAGGGAAAGCTTGCCATCACCGATGCCGAGTACGAGCGAGCGCGGACGATGTTGTACGGCGCTTGCGGGGTGGCCCTCGAGGGGGACCGCCGTCCCCTCGTTCTCGGTCGGCTGCAGGGCGTCATCCGCTCGATGAAGCTCGTCAGCTTCACGGACTACCTCGACCGTGTCGAAGCGGACGGGTCGGGTCGGCTGCTCTCGGAGCTCGTCAACCACATCTCGACCAACTACACGTACTTCGGACGCGAGTGGGAGCACTTCGAGCACTATCGAAGTCGGGGCATTCCCGAGGCCAAGAGGCGCAACAGGTCGACGAGGTCGTTGCGAGTCTGGTGTGCGGCGACGTCGACGGGCGAAGAGCCCTACACGTTGGCGGCGTTGCTGCCCGACATCATCGGACCGGAGTACAGGAACTGGGATGGTGGGGTGTTGGGCACGGACATCAACACCGATGTGCTCGAGACCGCAGCCGAGGGCTACTACGACGCCGAAGACATCGAGCGGCTCGACCCCGACATGCGGAAACGATGGTTCATGCAGGAGGGATCGCGGGTTCGCGTCGCCGACCGGATCCGCCGGGACGTTCTGTTCAGGCGCTTCAACCTCACCAACCCCATGTTCCCCTGGCGCAGGCCCTTCGACGTCATCTTCTGCCGCAACGTGATGATCTACTTCGATCAGACGACGAAGAAGTCGCTGGGCGAACGCTTGGCGAACGCGCTGTGCAAGGGCGGCTACCTCTACATCGGGATCGCCGAGTCCCTCCAGTTCAACCGCAAGCTCCTCCGGCCCGTGCAAGCCGGAATCTTCGAGAGGATCTAGCCCATGCCCGACAAGAAGATCACCGTCCTCGTCGTTGATGACTCCGCGTTGGTGCGCAAGCTCCTCGTCGAGGGCCTCTCAGAGGACCCCGAACTCGAGGTCGTGGGCGCCGCAGCGGACGCCTACGAAGCCCGCGACATGATCGTGCGCAAGCAGCCGGACGTGGTCACGCTCGACGTCGAAATGCCGCGCATGGATGGGCTGGAGTTCCTGCGCCGCATCATGCCTCGCATGCCCATTCGCGCGGTCATGGTCAGCGGAATGACCCGGCACGGGCAGCAAATCACCCTGAGGGCTCTCGAACTCGGAGCCGTCGACTTCGTCGCAAAACCGAGCGGTGGGCCGCAGAATCTCGGGTCCGCGATGACGATGCTGCGACAGAAGGTCAAGGTCGCCTCTCGTGCCAACGTTGCGCACTGGAAGGGGCGCGTGCCCGAGAGCCCTCCGAAGTTCGGGCCCGAACGGAGCGGAGGCATTGCGAGCAAGCTGATCGTGCTCGGCGCCTCGACGGGAGGCACGGAGGCTATCAAGGTGGTCTTGCACGGTCTTCCGCGCGAAGGTCCAGGCGTGCTGGTCGTTCAGCACATGCCCGAGGAGTTCTCCTACTACTATGCCGAGCGGCTCAGCGAGCTCTTCCCGATGAAGTGCAAGGTCGCGGCCGATGGCGACGTGCTTGCACCTGGCTGCATCTTCGTTGCTCCCGGGGGCGTCCAGACGCGTGTCACTCGCACCGCGAATGGCTACGCGCTGAAGGTGGGAGGGCGCCAGCAGTGCAACGGGCACGCCCCTTCGGTCGATACTGCGCTTTCGAGCGTGGCCGAACACGCCGGAGCCGATGCTGCCGCTGCCCTTCTCACCGGCATGGGCCGCGACGGCGCAGCCGGGCTGCTCGCCTGCCGCCGCGCGGGTGCTCGCACGCTTGCCCAGGACGAATACAGCTGCACCGTGTTCGGGATGCCCAAGGCGGCACTCGACACCGGTGCGGTCGATCAGAGCACTCCGCTCGTCGACATTCCCGCGGAGCTCGTCCGCTGGATGAAGGAACTCGAGATAGCGAGCTGACTTCTACGAACTGGTACCCCTGAATGGACGACGAACTCCTCGAATTTCGCGCTGAGTTTTGCGCGGAAGCGGCCGAGTCACTGACGAAGGCCGAGACGGCGCTGCGCGAAGCGGTCGCCGAGCCGACCACGAGGCAGTCGTCCGTGGAGGCCGCGTTTCGGGAGCTCCACAGCATCAAGGGAGTCGCGGCGGCCCTCGGCCTCGATCTCATTCGAGACCTGGCCCACGAAGCCGAGTCCCTCCTCGCCCGACTGAAGGACCCGGAGCTCGACGTCGACGATGGCATCGCCGCCCCTCTGATCGAAGCGTTCGGGCTCCTGGCGGACATGGTCTCCGCCCTCTCCGACTCCGAAGAACTCGACGCCTACGCGGCGCCTGCAGCCGATGCGATCACGGCGCTCGGGGCGGTGCTGGCAGCCGTGTCGCAGAGCCCTGCCGAGGCGCTCGTCGCAAAGCTCGCCATGGTCGAAGAGGCGCTGCTCGTTGCGAAGCAGCAGCGGCCGACCGTGAAGATGGTCGAAGCTGCGCTCGTGGCCCTGGGTGCCGTGCGGGGTGAACTCGACCCGAGCGCGAAGGCGCTGCCTGCCCCCGCCGAGGACCAGGTCGATGAGCCCGCGCCCGCAGAACCTGCGGCGAACGAGGTTGCACAGAGTGAGCCCGAGGCGACCGAAGAGACGCCGACCGAAGAGAAGCCGGCGAAGGACGACGCCCCGAGCAAAGCCGTCAAGGAATACGTCCGCATCGAACTCGGCCGCGTCGATCGGGTCTTCAACCTCGTGGGAGAGCTGCTCGCCCGCGTGGACAAGACGTCGCAAAGCGACGCATCGGATCCGATGCACCGGGTCGCGAACGAGCTTCATGGTGCGGCGCTCGGCCTGCGGATGGTTCCGATGGAACCCACGTTTCGTCGCCTGCGTCGCGTCGTTCGAGACACAGCGCGTCTGCTCGGCCGCAAGGTCGACCTGCATCTCGAAGGAATCGACACCGAAGTCGACCGCACGGTCGCGCAAGGCATCACCGACCCGCTGGTTCACATCGTTCGCAACGCCATCGACCATGGCATCGAGCCGCCCGACGTCCGCGTTGCGGCAGGGAAGCCGGCCATGGGTCGGCTGACGATCTCGGCCGAGCAGAAGGCCGGCGAAGTCGAGCTGGCGATCTCGGACGACGGCAAGGGTATCGACCCGCAGTTCCTCCTCGCCGCGGCGAAGCGAAAGGGCATCATTCCCGAGAACTGCGAACTCGAGCGTTCCGAGTGCTTCAGGCTGCTCTTTGCGTCCGGTTTCTCGACCGCGAAGAAGGTCAGCGAAGTCTCCGGGCGCGGCGTGGGCATGGACGTCGTGCGCAAGAACGTCGAGGCGATGCGTGGCTCGATCGACGTCGAGAGCACCATCGGCCAAGGGTCGCGCTTCACCATTCGGCTCCCGCTCAGCCTCTCGAGCATGGAAGCGATGTTCTTCCGCGTGGGTGGAGGCGTATTTGCAATCCCGCTGCACTCGGTCTTCGGCGTGATTCGAACGGCCGATCACACGGTGATCACGGCGCACGGCAAGCCAGCGTCGCTGAGAATCCGCGGGTCGCTCTATCCGTTCGTCCATGTCGCCGAGCCCAACACCTCCGCACCATCGGGCCTCATCATCGAGGACCGCGACCGGAAGGCCGTCGTCCCCGTCGATCAGGTGCTGGGCCCAGCCGCCACCATCGTCAAGACGCTGGGCTCCTACCTCGGCACGGTCCCGCGAGTCGCTGGGTGCACGATGATGAAGTCGGGGGAGATTGCGCTGCTGCTCGACCCCCGGCTGATGATGGACGCCGTCTTCGGTCTCGCCAGCCTCGCCGCCTGAATCAGGCGCGCGGCGTGGGGGACGAACGCTTGGCCGGGCGGTGTCGTCCGGCCGACGACCAGGGGGTCAGGCCGCGCGGGCCTTGGCCTCGGCGTCACTCGGGAACGAGACTTCGGCGCCTTCGTTGACGAGCGTGTCCAGCAGGCCGACGTACTCGGTCGTCGTGGACACGCACTGTTCGAAGTGCTCATCGTCATCGTTGCTGGCGTGGGTGCGGACCGTCTCTTCGACGAGAACCCGAAGGTGCCGGAGCTGGGCGGACGCCAGGCTCCGTGCGGCCTTCGAGTACTCCTCCGAGATGTCCGCGCGCTCCTCGAGTCGCCGTACGTCCTCCGCTTGTGCGCGGAACCATCGGAAGTGCCCGAGGATCTTCGTCGCCACGTCGAGGACCTCGGCAGTCTCCGGCCGCAGGAGAATCCAGCCCGAGCGCTCCCGAAATCCTGCGATGCTGAACCCCTCTTCGAGGATCAAGCGACACAAGCGGTCGAGCCCGGCGACGAGATGTCGAAACGCGGCGAGGAACGAGGTGGGAGTTTCGAGTCTCCCTTGGGGAAGCTTGATGCGGACACAGTCCATGCCCGTCTTGTCGGTGAAGTCGCTGCGCAGGTACTGCCGCAGCGTGACCCGGCGTTGCTCGAAGTCTCGCCAGATCCGTCGCAGGCGGCCGCTTTGCTCGGGCCGCGCGGTTCGAAACAAGGTCGAGCCGTCGACCCAGTTGCCCGCGTCGGGATCTCGGAAGAAGTCGAGGATGCGTCGCGCAGACTCGGTCAACCCCGGGATCTGCTGCGCACGTTCGAGGAAGCTCACCAGGGAGGTCGCGCCCACGACGTGCTTGCCTCGAAAGAGCGGCTCGATCTCGTCGGAGAGGGTCTTGAACTCCTCAGCGGCGCTCAGTCGCGGCAGGTCCCGACTTCTGGCTCGAAGTCGACGAGGGTGCTTGGCGTAGTCCACCAACGATCAGCATCGGATCTGCGGGCACCTGGCTTGAGCCGCCCGGCATCAGGCGACCCGGAGTAGGCCTTCGAGCTCGGCGGGCGGCATGAACTGGGCGATGCGACCCGCAAGCGCAAGCTCGATGGTCCGGTCCCAGTAGCGGCGACCCGCGCGGATGAGCTTGGCGTCGTATCCGGGGATTCGGCGTCCGAGGCTCTCCATTCGCCCGACCACCTGCCGCATGCCGGGGACGACGAACCGGGTCGCCGTGCGGGGGAGCTCGAGCGCGTCGGCCATGGCCTCGCCGAGCAGGCTGCGGGTGAAGCCGTAGCCGAGGGCGACGTGGCGACGAGCGAGCGCACGGGCCTTGGGGTCGTCGCCTGCGGCGCTGAGCGGCGATTCGACGAACGAGCGAACGAGCATGCGGGCGTCGTCGTCCGGGGGCCCCTGCGTGCAGGCGACGAGGTCGGCGAGGCGGTGGGCTTGGTCTTCGCTGATGGGGAGGAGTTCCGGCTCCACCCCGATGACCCAGCCGTTGTAGCGCCAAAGATGAAGGAAGTCGTCGACCTCGGTGGGCGTGAGAGCAAACCCGAACGCACGAATGCCGTCGAGGTAGGCCTGCGAGAACAGCATCGTGGTCGCGGCCATGTCGTGTTGATTGATCGGAGCGCCCCAGGCGCGCTCGTCGAACTTCCCCGACTCGGCGATGAGGTGACGGACGGTGGCGTGCATGATCCGCACGCGCACCGTGGACGCGAAGCCCCGACCGAAGCGCCGCATGCCGCCGCGCTCGCACACGTCGACGACGAAGCGGCACGTCTCGGCGATGCGATAGCCCACGCGGTTGCTGCGCTCGAGCTGTCCGGTGAAGACCAGGGGTTTGTTGCCACCCGGAGAGCAGTAGCCGGTGACGAGAGATTTGGCTCCGAGCACGGTGCCGCCGATGAAGCCCGAGCGAAACAGGACGTCGCTGGCCCGGTCGAGCGCGGCCCAGTCGACCCACGCCGGCACGTGGTCGAGCTGCGCAAAGAGGGCGCGGAGTGAGCGGGGCGCCTCGGGGACGGCGCCGATTCCCTCACGCAGGGCGCGGTCGAGGAGGGCGCGCGCGTCCTTTCGGCCCAGCGCTGCGAAGTCATGCGCGACCGCGTCGGCGAGAGGGTCGGCGCGCTCGAGGGCCGGAAGGAAGCGGTCGACGAGGTCGCCGAAGCGAGCCCGCGCTTCGGCGAGGTTGACGGCGCGCGACGGGAGTCCTCCCATGGCGGGTGGTTAGCACGAACGGGGGGATTGACCACGCTCAAGTCTGCCGTGAAGCGGTCGAAGACGTTCTTCGTGAGTGCCGCGACGGTGTCGAAGACCGAGGACGTGCCGGGCGTGCTCATCGTGGATGACGAAGCATCGGTCCACGACGATTTCGACCGGCACCTCACGGTGCGGGCCCCGACGGAGTTCGACGAGCTGCGCAGGAGCTTGTTTCGGCGTTCCGAAGCCCGAGTCGCGGACCGAACTCGATTCGCGATTCACCACTGCTACTCCGGTGAGGAGGCGATCGAGCTCCTCGACACCGAAGTGGGTGACACCATCGCACTCGCGTTCGTCGACATGCGAATGGGCGGCGGCGCCAACGGGATCGAGACGCTCGCATCGATCATCGAACGCCGGCCTCAGACCCACCTCGTCCTGTGCACGGCGTACTCCGACTTCACGTGGGACCAGGTCTTGTCGGTGCTCGGCGCTGATCGGAAGGTGCATCTGCTTCGCAAGCCGTTCCAGGGCTGGCAGGCCCAACGCTTCGCCTCGGTCCTCGCGCAAAAATGGAAGTTCGAGCGACGGGGCAACCACGGTGTGGCGGAACGACGATGAGCGGCTCTGGGCTGCTGACCGTCGATGTCCCCCCGTCCAAAGTCGCGGGGCTACGCGCACAGACGCGGGATCAGCTGGCCGCAGACGCTCGAGCGACCTTGCTGGCGCGGACGCTGCCCGGCACGTTCGTGTATCCGCTGATCTTGGCGCTCGTCGCCTACAGCACCGACCACTTTCAGACCCGCCCGGTCCTGATTGCATCCCTCATCGGTGGCCTCGGGCTGGTGGTCGTGTTGCGGCTCGTGCTCTTTCGGCTCGCAAAGCGAGATCCCGCGGGTTGGGGCTGGCCAGCCAAGACGCACCTCACGCTCGGGGTGCTGTCGGCCGCCGCATTCTCCTCCTATGCCGCCTTCGTGTTCGCAGAACAGCGCGACGCCGCGTCTTCGCTGGCTGCACTGATGACGACCGCGGGCATCTCGAGCACGGTCGTCAACATTTCGTCCATTCATCGGCCCCTCGCGCTGTCTTGGGTGTTTGCGTCGCTGTGTCCGGTGGTGCTCTTCTCCCTGAGCATCGACGGAGACCTCGGGTTCGCCGTCGCAGGCCTGTTCGGCGTCTATCTCGCGCTCATGGTGCCTGCGGTTCTCAATGCCAACGGGGCCTACTGGACCGCGCAGATCAGCGCCGCCTCGCTCAAGGAGCAATCGGCGCGGATGTCCGCCCTGAACCGGGCAGCAGGCAT
The DNA here is from genome assembly GCA_024742475.1 of bacterium. GTDB lineage: Bacteria > Myxococcota_A > Polyangia > Nannocystales > Nannocystaceae > CAJXVA01. Next base: position 138,193 of record JANSYI010000015.1, read on the forward strand.
GGCCGAGGTCTCGAGCAACGTCTTGCACGACGTGGGCAACACGATCAACGGGTTTCGGTCGTCGTCGGCGTCGCTTCGCGGGCTCGTTGGCGACGTGCTGGCGGATGACGTCCAGCGGTTCGTCGAGCTGCTCGAAGAGGACCGACCCGCGCTCGAGCGGTTTTCCGCGGAACACCCGATCGGCGAGCACCTCATTCCGTTCGTCGCGGGGCTGCGCCGTGATCTCGGCGAGAGGGAGAGCCGGGCGGTCGGCGAGTTGGATCGGATCGATGCACTGGTCGCGCATATCGAGGCGATGCTGCGGCGGCAGCGGGAGATCGCCGAGTGCGAAGTTTCGGTTGCCGCGCTTCCCCTCGCGCCGCTGGTCTCCCACGCGATGCTCCTCGCCGACGTCCCGTCTGCGGTGGCGAAGATCGAGGTCGCCGACGACGTGCAGGTGTTTGGGGACGAGCGCAGGGTCCTGCAGATCCTGACCAACCTGCTGTGCAACGCGAAGGACGCACTTGCGGACCACCCTCGGCCTCGGATCGACGTCGGCGTGGTGCATCAGGGCGAGGACGTGCTGATCTCGGTGTTGGACAACGGCGTTGGAACCGACGAGCCCGTCCGCCGCACGCGTTTTCAGCGGGGCGCGACGAGCAAGCCACACGGGCACGGAATCGGTCTTCATCTCGCTGCCAATCTCGCCTCCGTCATGGGCGGTCAACTGAGCCTCGCCTCCGAGGGTCCGGGCATGGGGGCCTGCGCGACGTTGAAGCTTCGGTCCGGCTCGAGTCGCCCGCGCCCAATCACGCTGCCCCCGCTGGCTCAGCCGGCGCAATGAAAGCCCGTGGCCGTGACCACGGGCCGTCAGCGCGCCCGACTCAGCCGCCGGCGGGCAGGTAGTGGACCCAGCCTACGGACGACTCGACGCCGGGGTTCACGTCGTAGCCCCAGATCCCGGTGCCGGTGCCGGCCTCGGAGCTGAGTCCGTCGAAGAAGGGCATGTAGCGGTCGAAGACGACCCCGTCGCCGGTCGAGAGATCGAAGACACCGATGTCCTGGGTCTGGCCCAGACCGGATGAGGAGATCACGTCGCTACCGTTACCCTGGATGCCCGAACCCCGCACGAAGAGAAGCGACTCACCGACGGCCATCTGCGGACCCGTGTAGACGACCGGAGGGATCGGGAGGGTGCTGTTGAAGCTACGGATGTAGGACTTGACCCGGTAGTAGTCCATGTCGATGCCGTTGTCGGGCGTTCCGTCCTCGTTGATGTCGATCTCGGTCTGGGCCACGGCGAGCGCGTCGCCAGTGACGTCGAGAATCGCGACGAGGTTCTTGTCTGCCTTCTCCATGCCCGCCCCCTGGGGGAGCTCGAAGTCCGAGTCGCCGGTCACGGACTTGCAGACCGGGAGCGCGTAGAGGCGCTGTGCGTCGGGCGAGAGCGCGAAGTCGGTGAACACGATGCCGAAGGTGCGCAGGTCGAGGTCGTCCTCCTTGGCGAGCGTGTCGGGATCGTAGACGGCGACGCCGAAGTCGTGGCCGATGAGCAGCTTGTCTTCGCCGCCCAAGGACACGATCTTCGCGGCCGAGGGGTAGCTGAGCTGGCCGCCACACGTATCGTCGGCGGTCACGTCGGTCACCGTCGGCTCGCCGATCGTGCCGATGGAGCCGTCGGCCTCGAGGTCGATGGGCACGAGTCGGTTGAAGTCGACGTTGTTGTCGCGGCTGTTCTTCGACCAGCTCATGTCCTGCGCAATGAGCTGCGTGCCGGCGTCGTTGATCGCCAGGCTTCGCCAGGCCCACTCCGAGTACTCGGTGAAGTCGGACTCGGTCGCGCCCGTGTCGAGGTTGACGTGATACAGCGGCGAGGGGGTCGACGTGTCCTCCGCGCCCGCGCCCTTGTATTGGACCAGGTACAGGTGGCTCGCTCCACCAACCTCGGCGTGGACGCCTCGGCATGGCCAGGGGTAGTTCTCTCCGTCGGGAGGAAAGACCGCGATCGGGGTGTCGGAGACCTGCTGGCCCGTGGTGCCGTCGAGTTCGAAGACGTGGGCTCCGGCGCTGCCGACTCCGATCGCGTAGAGGCTCTCACCGCCGTCGATGACCCCGCAGACGTCTCCGGGGAAGTCGGACCCGTCGAGCTGGAGGTGGTAGGAGTCGTCGGCGAGCTGTCCCGGCGTCGCGCTCGCGTCGGCGAGGTCGATGAGCGCCATGCGGTTGCGGAAGCTGTCGTCTTCATTCGAGACGGCCGCGAGGAGGCGGCCAGCATCGGCGGGCGCAGGCGTCCACAGCTCTTCCCCGGAGAAGTGAAGGTGTCCGAGGTAGATGATGTCTTCGACCTCGATGGTGGCACCGGGTTCGTCGACGTTCATCTCCAGGGTCGAGGCGGGCGGGTTGCCCGCAGACCCTGGGAGGTCGAGGTTGACCTGAAAATCCGCGACCTGCAGCACGTCGACGTCGCCCGGGCAGTCGCTGACGTCCGTGCACTCGCCCTTGCCCCACTCTACGCTAGCTTGGGTGTCGCCGACGAGCTGCAGATAGCTCGTACCGAGCGGCGCGGCGGGGATGCGAACGGCGCGGTCGAAGCCCATACCGGACGTGCTCGCCGTGCTGAAGACGTACGAGCCGTCTTCGTCCGCGTCTTCGATCTCCGCCTGGACGACGGCGAGAGGCTGCTCGCACGCCGCGTCGGCGCAGTAGCGGGCAAAGATTCGCATTCGGGCGATGCCGCTGCTCGCCGTGAAGCTCGCTCTGAACAGCTCGTCGAGCTGGATGGCGTAGTTGTTGCCGAGCAAGACCTGCACCCCGATGTCGGCCTCGACGAGCTCGACCGGCACGTCCCCCGTCGAGCTGGCGTCGCCGACGTCGGTGTCGGTCGCGTCGGTGTCGGTGTCGTCGGTGCCATCGGTGCCATCGGTGCCGGGCGCGTCGGTTTCGGACCCGGAGCTGGACTCGGGCGTCTCCTCGACTGTCGGGCAGGCACACAGCGGCGCGAGGAGTCCGAGGGCGAGGAGTCGAGCGGAGGTGGAGGCAAGGAAGGCGTGAGTCTGCATGGTTCCCCGTCCTCAACGAGCACGGGGGGAGATCACCTCAGAAGCCTCGCGCTACCGGAAGGGGTTCAGCAGGTCGCCGCTGATCGGCGTCTCGTCTTCACCCTCGCCGTCGACGAACGGGTCCTTCAGGCTCTTCTTGGGGGGGCGAGGTGGGTGGGGCGCGGCGTTCTCTTCCGGGGAATCCGGGGCGAGACTCGGCGCTTGGGGGAGTCCAGGTGTGGTCTCTTCGATGATGAGCCTCTCGGGCGCCGCAGGGGCCGGCGGCGGCGTGGGAGGAGCGGGCGCGGCGACGGGGGCCGCCACGTTGATCTCCACTTTGGGCGTCGCGGGCGTGAGTGGAGCGGGTCGGGCCGTCTCGCGGCCTGCGGAGAAGGCGAGCAGGAGGGCGGCCGCGGCCGCGAAGCCCAGCGCGGTGGCGGTCAAGAAGGGGCGGAGGTTCGAGCTCGGGCGCGGTTCGGTCGGCAGCATGGTGGGTGTCTCGTCGGTTCGAGCGAAGGAGGGTGTGGACGCCGGGCGGGCGAGTGCTTCGACGGCGTCGGCGTTGTGGGCAAGGATTCGGTCGGTGAGGTCGTGCGCGGGCTCGGGCACGTCCCACGCGGCGAGGCTCCGCTCGAGCAGGCTCTCGCTGGGATGTTCAGGGTTCATCGTGGATCTCCTCGAGGGCGGCTTGCAGCGCTTGGCGTGCGCGGTGCAGCCTGGACTTCACCGTGCCCGGGTCGATGTCGAGAGCGTCGGCGATCTCGGCGATGCTTCGATCGTGGTAGGCGCGAAGGATGAAGGCCGAGCGCATGGGCGGGCTCAGGTCGTGCACGGCCGCCGCGATCTGCTCGCCAAGTTCCTTGCGCTCCCGCATGCGGTCGGGGCGGTCGTCGAGCCGCCCAGGCGCCGAGCCTTCGAGCGTGGTCAGCTCGGGACGCCTGCGCCGTAGCTCGTCGACGAGCGTGCGGTGAGCGATGATCAGCAGCCACGTGGCGAAACGCGCAGCGCCGTCGGTTCGGTAGCGGGGAAGCGCCCGGAACACGCGAGCGTAGACTTCCTGCACCATCTCGGCCGCGCGGGACCGACTGGCGCCTGGCCCCAGCATCCGCCAGGCGTAGCGATGGACCATTCGCTGGGTCACCTCGACCAGCCGGCGCGCTGCCCACGGCTCGCCACGCGACGCGGCGACGATGGTCGTCTCGTCGAGCTCGCCGGGAAGCGATGCGCTGGCACGGGCCACGTTCATCGACTCTCTCACTCGTCGAAACGCCCGCAGGGTTCCATCCGGTGGCGATTTTTCTCGCGCGCAGAAAAAACCCCCGACCGGATGAGCCCGGCGGGGGCAACCACGCGTTTGAAAGGGGATTCGGCGGGCCCGAGGTCCGAACAGGATTCTCAGGGGGGAGAAGGGAGGTGATCAGGCCCGAACATCCGGACCCGCCGTCCACCCATGAGTGCAGCTCGGAGTCTTTTTGATTTGCGCCGCGAAAAAGAAAGGTGTGTGGGCTGGCGCACGTGCGAGTCAGTCTCTGCAGGCGGTCTCGTTGGCCGCGCACTCGAACCGGACGTGGATGTGGGCCGTGTGGCCGGGCGAGTGCCGGACCTTTGCCATGACCGCCGCCACGCGGTCGTCACCGGCTCCGAGCGCCAATCCGGCCCTGCGCAGCCTCCGGCGAAGCTTCCGCTCGAGGAAGACGACCTTCACGTCGCCGGTCCGCACGAACGCGTCGACGAGCGCCCACGCGGCGTGCCAGTCCACCTCGTCGGCCTGCAGCTTGTAGCCGGTGGCGTGGGGCATGGCTGGCAGACGGATGTCGACGTCGCGGCCGCTCTGGTGAGAGCGGTGCGGCGAGAGCCTTCGCCCTGACCGACGACTCATCGCACCGACGAAGAGCTCCCCGTCGAACCCCGTCTCGGCCCGGAACGCTCTGAGGACCCGGGCGACGTGCCAGACGGTGAGCGCAGAGCCGAACGCCTGCCAGTCGAAGCGGATCGTGTAGGGCCCCTGGGGTAGCGGGGCGCCGTCGATGAGCCGCCCGCGGTGCGGCCGACCCACGGACTCCCCGTGCTCGGGCTTGGCGACGTCGGGAAAGCCGGAGGTGTCTGCGGGCAGCGGGTAGCGGTGGGCGCCCGAGGGCAGCCACAACACCAGCGTCGACCCCGTCCGGAGACGGCGGCGTTGGGCCTGTTTGGGGTTCCATCGCCGCAGCCGCTGCTCGGCGACGCCGTGGCGGTGCGCGATGTCGGCCCAGCCCTCGCGCTCGCCGACCGTGATCCGCAGCTTCTGCCGGGGAGGTGGGAGCACCCGCGCGTCGATCTCGAGCACGCGACCGCGGGCGATCTCTCCTACGTTCGCCCTGCGCAAGGCGGCCTCGCTGATGCCGTAAGCCTCCGCGAGCTCGCCGAGCTGCTCACCCCCCTGCATCGTGTACCGGATCCGGGTCGAGTGGCCGTCGACCTGCGGGGCCAGCAGCGCCAGCCCAACGCCCAACGCGGTGGCGAGCATGCCCTACGCTACACCCACGACGGCCTGAGCAACCGCACCGGTGCTCCGTTGTAGGTGTTTCGCACGGCGCACGGGGTCGATACCATGCAGCCGCGGGCGCGGTTGCGTCCGAGACGTCTGATGATCGACTACGAGACCCTCTGTGTGCACATCTCCGACTGGCGCGAAGGCAAGAGGCCGGGACTCCCACCGCCGCTGCCCGGAGGCGTCGTCGCCGCCCCGCCCGAGGAGTACGGGGAGGGCTACGAACAGCAGGCAGGCTACGCGGAGCAGGCCGGCTACGAGGAGCAGTCCGGCGACCAAGAGGCAGCGACGATCGAGGAGTACGAGGAACTCCAGCCGGACGTCGCCCTCGAGGACGACACCGAGGCTGCCGCCACGCACGTGGAGGCGCCCGCATCCGGCTACGAGGAGCTGGACACCACGCTCGAAGAAGGGGGCGCTGCCGATGAGTTCGCCGAGAGCCCGGTCGACCGAACCGCGGCCTACGTTCCCGAGCACTACGACCCGGCGGGCGTCGCGGAACAGATGGCCGCGTCGCCCGAGCCTGCGCCCGAGGAAATCCCCATGGAGGACATGGGCGCGCTGATGGCCGAGGAGGCGCCTGAGATGCCAGACATGTCCGTCGAGGACATGGGTGATGTCGAAGTCGACGCAGACGTCGATGTAGAGGACGCCGATGAGTTCGAGCGCGACTACGACCTCGAGGAGGTCGACGACTACGCCTCGTTCGACCCGTACACCGATCTCAAGGCGTTCTTCAAAGCCGAGGCTCACATCACCGCGGTCTGGGAGGACGACGAGCAGCGCCGCGCAGCGCTCGCGCAGTACGGCATTCGCGACGAGCAGCACTTCTATCAGGTGACCTCGAGCATGGAGCGCTACTTCATCTCGGACGACGCCGAGACCCGCTACGGCGGCCTCGACGGGATCATGCAGCTCAAGCTCGACGCCTCGCAGGAGACGGTCCGCGAGGAACAGCAGGCGCGCATCGAGGGTGAGCTCGCCAGCGACTTCGAGCCCGTCCACGGCATCACGCTGCAGCAGTGGGCGGCGGCCCAGGCTCAGATCGCCCAAGGCGCCGAGGCAGGCCCCGTGGTGGCACAGCTCGGCCTCGACGACGCGACCTGGCAAGCGGTGAGCGCCGAGTGGAACGACCGAATGTCTCGCGACACGACCGCGACGATCGCCACCGAGTACGGCAAGGCGTTCGCGGCAGGCGGCGCGGGGCAGTACGGCGAAGCCGGGCAGGCCGCGGCCGAGGCGATGGATTCGGGGGGAGACCCCGCCGGCGACCCGCCGATCTCGATCGAGCAGTGGGTCGAAATCGAAGTGGCGCAGTCGGTCGGCTACGAGCAGGGCCGGGACGCGGCAGAAGTCCTCGCCAGCTTCGGCATGACTCCGGCCGACTGGGGCATGGCGAGCGCGTGGTGGAGCCAGTACTTCGCCCGACACGCCATGGAGAACGGCGGCGCGCTCCACCAGCACTACTCCCAGCTGCGCGAGCACTACGAAGCGCACTACCGCGGCGCGTAGCGAACACCCACCTGCGCTGCAACCGGTCGTTCGCGGCACGGCAGGCGGGTGTGGATCGGACAGTTGAGCGCCCGAACGCGGCGGCCCGTGGCATCGATCAAGGTGCTCGAGCCGCCGCCGTCCATTTCGACGGCCCACCGTGCGCCCCGCTCGGCGAGGAGCCGGGCGAGCGCGTCCAACGTCATGCCCTCGCTGTACCCGGGCTGCCTGCCGTCGGCGACGACGAACCACAGCCGCCCGCCGCCGAAGGCGATGGCCGAGCGGGGCGCGACGGCGACGTCGTCTACATCTCGAGCTTGGCCACCGCGTACGAGCACGGTCCGGCCGGTGACGGCCCACCGCGCGGCGTCGAACGGGTCGAGGCTGGCGTGGTCCTCGGAGAGGTAGACGGTCGCCTTGTGGAACCGGTTCGCGCCGAACTCGACGCCGTCGGTCATGGTCAGGCCGAAGGGTTCGGTGGGCTCGCCGGTACGGGGGTAGTAGTCCAGCGGCGAGTTCGCGTGGAACGGGTGAAAGAACGCGGTGTTCATCGCGACCGCGGCGTCGTGCTCGCGGGCGAAGTCGCGGACACGCTGGGCGGGGACCGCTCGGCCTGGGCTGGGCTCGGTCGCGACGGGGACGAGGTCGGGCCGCTTCAGATCGATGCGGACGAGGTGAACGACGGAGGGCCCGTCGGTGGTGAGTCGCTCGTAGTCGATACCCGGCCCCAGGGAGCGCTCGAGGGGCTCGGGAGGGCTGCGGTATCGCATGCCGGTGGCGTAGATCCCCGGCGGCACGAGGACGATGGCGGCGGCGGCTGCAGCGATGGCGAGTCGGCCGCGAGCTCGCACGGTGGCGTAGAGCCCCAGCGCCAGCGCGACCAGGAGCGCGGCCGGACCGCTGAACGTCAGCGCGAGGTCAAGCGACGTCACCGTCGTCGTCGGGGGGCATCGCCCCATCGCGCAGCGTCTCACCGAGGAGCCTGCACACGTCCGTCGTTGTCAGAATGCCGGCCAGCTTCCCCTGGCGCGTGACCATGGCCGCACCCGCGCGCCGATTGGCCATCTCGAGCACGACGAGATCGAGTCGCTCCGACAGCTCGACGATGTAGGGGTCGGGGCTGCAGAGCTCGCCGACCGTGATGGTGTCATTGGCCGGGCCGAGCTGCTGAGCGGTCCGAACGTCGCGATGCCACAGCAGCCCGATCAGTTCGTGGCCCTGCATGACGGGGAGGTGGTGGATCCCGTGGTCCTTCATCATCGCGACGGCCTCTGCGACCTTCGCGTCGGCGGCGATCGAGTAGGGAAACGGCGTCATGGCCGTTGCGATGCTTGGGATGCGTCTCACGCGTCGGCGACGCTAACACGAACCCGTCACAGCGCGACGCGAGAGAGCAGACCGAGCGTGTCGATGACCGAAGGCCTGGCGTAGAGCTCGGGAGGAACCGCAGCGAACGATGGCTCTTCGCTGAGGACGACCACGATGTCGGCGCGCCGTAGGGCCTCATCGAGCGTGGTGAGGGGGACGCCGGGCAGGGGCGAAACCGCCAGATTCGGGTCGACGACGAGAAGGTTGCCGAGCTGCTCGCGGGCGATCAGCGAGGTGACGCGCATGGCGGGGCTGTGCAGGAGGCCCTCGTCCGAGCCGGTCGTCAGGCCGAGGCACGCGATGGTGGGCGAGACGAAGCGGCGCGCGGCGGCACGGATTTCGGCGACGACGCGGGCGGGCTGCAGGTCGCCCAGCGAGAGGGTCGCGCGGGTGAGAGTGGTGTCGTGCGTGCACGCGTCGGCGAGCAGTCGGGGCTCGATGCGAGCGCCCGCATCGCGGGGCCCGGGGGTCGGCGAACCAAGCGAGGAGCCGGCTTCGCGCGTAAGGGAGAGCACGCTCCAGGTGTCGAGCCCGAGGTGCTTGCAGACGGCGGAGAGCTCGTTGGCGAACGCGTTGTTCATCTCCTGGTGCGTCCGATGAGCGAGGCGGACGAGCTCGCAGGCTTCGGCCGTCGCGACGCGAAGCGGCAAGTCGAAGAGCGTGCGGTAGAGCGCTGCGGCGTGATCTGCACACTCGGTGGTGACGCCGCCAACGACGACGCGGTCGTCGTGCACGCAGGCGCTGGCGACGAAGACGTCCTCGCCCACGCGCATGCCGCTGGCTTCGAGGCGATCGGCGAGTACGCGTCGCGTGGTGCCTGGAGGGGCCGAGGCGTCGAGTACGATCAGGTTGCCGCACTCGGCGGCGTCGACCACGGCGTCGATCGCTGCCTCGATCGGAGCGATGTCGACCGAGCCGTCGTCGCGCAGGTCGGGCGGTGTGGTGATGACGAACGCGCGGGCCCTGGCGGCACCTTCGAACGCGCGCAACGTCTTCTCGGCGAGCGCATCTTCGATCGTCTCGACGAGCGAGAGATCGCTGCCGACGTCGGCCCGGTTGAACCGCGCCACCACGCCGTCACGTCCGTCGCAACACGCGACATTGAGCGACTTGAGCGTCGCATCCGCGGCCATGCGAACGCCGTAGCCACCGAGGCCGACCACGCACAGGTCGTACTCGGGCTGAACCGCCGCGAGATGGGGTGCCGAGGAAGGAGAGCGCGGGAATTCGTTCGTTTCGCTCACGTCTGGATTGACACGTAATGCCGACGGGCCCGCGAAACCAGTGGCGTGGTGCGCTCCGAGCGGCCCACAACGGGGCGCCGCCATCAGTGCGAGGCCGGCTCGAGGTCGTCAGTAGGTCTGCTCGTCTGCGGCTTGGCCGGTGCAACCTTGCGCGCCCTCGGGGGCCTGCGGGTTGAGGGCAACGCCACCTTCGTAGCCGCCCGACCCGCCCGCGCCACCGGATCCGCCCGAGCCGGCGATGATGCTGACGTCGACTTGCGCCGCGTTGGCGTTGCCGACGAGTGCGACCCCGATCGCCGACCCTCCGCAGCCTCCGGATCCACCGCTGGCCCCGCCACCGTCTCCGCCGCCGGCTCCGTTGCGGCCATCGCCGCCTTCTTCTTGGCCGTTGGCGCCGGTACCGAAGCCGCCGCCGCCGCCTCCGTCGCCGCCGTCGCCCCCGGCACCCCCGATGCCACCGGTTCCGACCTCGATCTCGGTCCGGGTGATCGCGATGTTGGAGTCGAGGACGACGACGCCGAACGAGCCGCCGCCCGGCCCACCGCCCGTGCCCTCGGAGCCGCCGCAGCCGCCACCGCCACCGCCACCGCCACCGCCGCCTTCGTCGGTCTGGTTGCCGCAGAAGAACCCGTCTTCGTCGCTCCCGCCGGGACCACCGCCGCCGCCTCCGGTGCCGTGAAATCCTCGCGTTCCGTCCGAGCCCGCCGAGCCGGCCCAAAACCCACCGACGAAGGTGCCGACCGCGTCGCTGGCCGCGGTGGCCGCGTTGCCCGGCCCGCCCGAGCCGCCCACGCTCCCTGGTGACCCGTGGCCGGCTTCGTCACTGCATCCGCCACAGGTGTTGGTGCCCTGGTTTCCGCCGCCGCCGCCATCGACTGGGTCACCGCCTGCGGTGCCGTTGCCTGCGGGCGTGTTGCCGCAGTCGAATGCGCTGCCTCCCGCGCCACCGTTGGCGCCGCAGGTGGAGGTTCCGCCCGCACCCCCGGTGATGCCCGAGGCGTTCTGGCCGCTGCTTCCGCTGGGCCCCGCGTCCCCATCCGAACCGTCGACCCCCGCGCCGCCGTTGCCCGCGACGATCCGGACCAGGTCGAGCTCGAAGAGATCGTCCTGCACACCCTGGACCCACACGGCGTAGGTGCTGAGGCCTTGGTCGGCGTAGTCGATGCCCTCGATGGTGACCCCGTCGACCTCGACCCGCGCCGTGAGGTCTTCGGCGATCAGCGTTCGCGCCTCCGTCCCGCGGATCGTGACCGTGTTGGCACTGATGTCGCGGCTCCAATCCTCCGGGGCGTAGCCGCCATACATCGAGACGCCCGAAGCGACCGTGACGGTCTCGTTGTAGATGCCGGTGCTGATGAGCACGTCGCACGGCGTGTCGCAGGTCAGGGCGACGGAGATCGCTTGCGCAAGCGTGGAGACCGGCGTGTCGGGGCTGCGTCCGTCGTTGAGGTCGCTGCCTCCGTTGACGGGCGTGGCGACGAAGACCGAGTTGTCCAAGACGCCATCGATGCCGTCGCAGTTCTCATCGTCGCCGTCCTCGTCGGGCGGGTCGACGTCGGCGCATCCGGTGGTGCCGGTCTCCTCGCCTCCGGAGCTCGAACTCTCGTCGAAGCCGGACTCTTCGCCGCCGGTCGTCGTGCTGCCGTCGGCACCCGTGGTGGTGTCGGTCGTGCTCGCGCTACCGCCAGTGGTGCCGCTGTCGCTGTCGCTGATGGCCGTAGGCGGCCCGCCCGAGGAGGATTCGCCACCTTGGCTGTCGCTGCCGAACCCGGCCGTTGCGGCCCCCGGATCTCCGCCGGAGCACCCGATCGCCAGCAGAACCATCGAAGCCAAAGAGCTCAGCGCAAACTGTGTCTTCCCCACACGCATCATGCGAGGCAGGGTACCAGGCGGGCTTCGATCCTACGGGGAAATGCATCGACCCTCTGCTACGATCGGCAGCGCGTGAAGTCGCCGATGCCTCGAATCCTCTCGGCCTGGGTCATGTGTTGCCTGATGCCGGCGTGCGCCGAGCCGCGCGAGGAGCAGGACCCCGCCACCGCTCCGACGGGCGCGAGCGTGGGCGCGAGCGCGACCGACTCCCCGTCGACCTCGAGCGCGACCGGGCCAACCTCGGGGGACGGCGATGCCAGCGACACGGAACGCCTCGACATCGCGCCTGCGCCCGACGTGGCGAGCGGAGATGGCTGCGACGCAGTCGACCTGCTGTTCGTGATCGACAACTCCGCCTCGATGGGCACCTATCAGCAAGCGCTGGCCGACGCGTTTCCCACGTTCATCGACCAGGTCTTCGCGACGCTTCCTACGGGGGTGTCGGTGCACATCGGCGTGACGACGACGGACTTTTGGTGCACGCCCGAGTCGTGCGAGTGCGCCGAGTCCACGCTGGCGTGCCAGACCGACGCCAGCTTGGCCGAGGTCGAGGCCCACTACGCACCGCCGACGAGCGGAGACAACGGGACGAACGGCGGGCAGGGGCGGCTGTACGTCTACGACGGCTTGCCCTTCTTCGAGACCTCGACCGACGACGATCCCGCGGCGGTCACCGCCTGGTTTTCCGGCGCGGCGACCGGCGCCGGGGAGCAGGGCTGCTCGTTCGAGATGCCGGTCGCCGCGGCTGGCTACGTGGCGCATCCGAGCAACGAGGCCACCAACGCCGGGTTCATCCGGGACGAGGGCGCCGTGTTGCTGGTCTTCTTCTTGACCGACGAGCCGGACAAGTCCCCCGAACCGACGGCGACCTACCTCGAGTCGTTTCTGGCCGCGAAGGCCGAGTGCGGGGGCGCCGACTGTGTGATCTCCGGAGGGCTGATCCCCTCGTGCGTCAGCGAGATCAATCAAAAGAGCTGGCAGTTCCTCGAGGGCGTCTCCAACGAGCCGGTATGGTCCGACATCACCGACGTCAACGCCTATCCGTCGGTCGTCGGCGACGCGCTCTCGGTCGCGGTGACCGACCTGTGCGAGACGATCGTTCCCGCGGGCTGATCGTTTGCTGGCGAGGGCGACCGCGACGCGCGGAACATTTTTTCGGAACGCGTCTCAGTCGAGCGCGACCAGCCCTCCGACATGAAGACACAATCAGCGCTCGCCATTCCTCTCGTCGTCTCCGCATTCGTGGCCGTCGCCGCGCCCAGCTCGAGGGCGCATGCGGCCGCACCCGAGTGTGCAGACCTCACCGTTGGAGCGATGGGGGATCTTCAGGACCAGATCTCGGCCGCACTCTTCGCGGTCCCTGCCGGGACGCAGCCGCAATACGTAGCCGCTCGCAACGCCCTCACTGAGGCTCAAGACGAAATCGAGGACGCGATCGCCTTCATGGAGGACAATGACCCAGCCACGACGCACTACGCTGAAGCCGCCCAGCTGGCGGCCTGGCTCAGCCGAGCCAACGTCGACCTTTGGAATGGGGCGCTCCAAGCTTCCGTCGGTGCTGCGGTTCACGGAAGCTCGCAAGCACGGTCAGCGTTCAAGCTGACCATGGAGGCGAGCGAGACCACGACGGACCTTCGGCGCAAAGCTGGTCTCTGCTACATGGGCGGATACCTGCCGTAGGCGAGCCGATCAGCCTCTGCGTCGGATGGTGTCAGCCGCGGCGCGGCAGCTCGACGAGGATGCAGGGTCCACCCGCGATGACGGACAGCCCGGCCTCTTCGGCGGCCCGGATGGCGCGAGGGCTCTCGGCACCGGGCTGCATCCACAGGTGGCGAATCCCCGCGGCGATCGCATCCTCTACGACCTTCTCGGTCACCGCCGGTGGTGTGATGATCGAGACCCCGTGCACCGGGGTGGGGAGGTCGGCCAGCGTTGCCACGACGGTGGCGCCCTCGATCTCGCCCGACTCTCGAGGGTTGACCGCGACCACCGGCATGTCTCGGTCGAGGTAGGCGCGAAGGACCTTGTTTCCGAACTTGCTGCGGTCGCGCGACGCCCCGACGACGGCAAAGGACTCTCCCGAGAGGAACTGGTCGACGCTCACGATTTGGTGGGTAGCACAGCTCGGGCATCGAGCACGCTCTTCACACGCAGGCCAGAGGGATCAGCACCACCGAACGTCCGCATCGCGGACGTCCGGGCGCTCTGAGTGCTGCTCAGACCCCTCGAAGTTCCGCATCGGGGGCGTTCGAGCACCCTGAGCGGTGGTCGGGACCCGCCCCGAGAAGAAACCTTCGAGCCCCCGTCAGATCGTCGGTCACGTTCGCAAAGACCACTTGGAAACTTCTGATGCAGCGCTGGTCGACGTGGCTCCCTCTCGTGTTGTGTGTTGGATGTGCCGACGGCTCATCCAGCTTCCCTGCTGGTTCCAACGGAACCGCACCCGGACAAGTAGGGACCGACTCCGGCGAAACCGACACCGACGGTGAAGGCAGCGGAGGCGTGGCGTCCGGTGGAGCGCACAGCGATACATCGGGAGGCGCCGTATGCTCCGAAGGCGACGGCTGTGGGATCGGAGACCCCTGCTCGAACCCCGAGAGCTGCGCGAGCGGCTTCTGCGTCGATGGAGTTTGCTGCGAGACGGCCTGCGATGGGGTCTGCGAGCGCTGCGACCCGCTCGGTACGTGCATCGCCGACTCGCCCGCATCCGACCCGGAATGCGGAGACGAGGGGGAGGCGTCGAACTGGACGATCGGCCTCGGCGCTCCCGTCGACGTCGAAGCGGAGCCCAACAGCAACTTCGATCGCGGCAGCGGTACGGTCGTCGACGAGATGGGCAACGTCTACCTCGTGGGGACGTTCAACCAGCAGGTCGACTTCGGTGGCGGAGTCGAAGTTGCGGTGGGCGACGACCCGTTCATCGTGAGCTATACGCCGGAGGGCGCGTACCGCTGGCATACGCACTTCGGCGGGCCCGGTCACGACACCGCGGGCGGTGTGGCTCTACTCCCGGGGGCGAACGAGATCGTGTTCGTCGGTGCCAGTACCGGCGACCCCGGACTTCCCGGCGTGTGGCCCGACGGGCAGCTCAACGCGGTCGTCGCGACGTTCAATCGAGACACCGGCGCCGTCACGGGGGCGCGCGCGCTCGAGGCGACGGAGCAGAGCCGTTCGCTGGCGGTCGCGACCGATGCCTCGGGTATCTACGTCACGGGAGGATTTCGCGGCACGTTCCAGCCGGGTACACAGACGGCGGTCGGGGAGGAGGACCTGTTTGCGGTCCGCCTCGACGCCGCGCTCCAGCCCACGTGGACCTGGACCGATGGCGGCGCGTTCAAGGATCTCGGGCGCGCGGTCGCCGTCAGCCCCGCCGGTGACGTCGCCTTGACCGGATACCGTTCGGTGTCGGACGACTCGCAGAACATCATCGTGACCCGCTTCAACGCCCCACTCGGCGCAACCCCGGCGTGGCACAACGACTACGCCTCGCCGCCTGCAGGGGCTGCAAAGGGCCATGCCGTCGCGTGGACGCCCGACGGCGATGTGTTGATGGCCGGCTTCTACACCGGGCCGGTCCAGTTCGGTCAATCCACCGCCGACGGCGGGGGCCGAGACGCCGTTCTCGCGCGCCTCGATGGAGGCAGTGGCGCCACCGTCTGGGCCAACACCTACGGGGGCGCGAGCGACGACCACTTCCGTGCCCTCGCCGTGGATGTGGCCGGCAACACGTTCATCGCCGGAGACTTCAGCGAAACCATCACCGTCGGCGCCGCCCTCACGTCGAACGGGGGCAAGGACGCTCTCGTCGCCAAGATCGACCCCGACGGAAACGTCGTGTGGAGTCGCGCGTACGGCGGAGCGTCTCACGACAACGGCAACGCCATCGCGCTCTCGGCAGACGGAACGTTCTTCACGGCGGGGCACTACCGGGAAAGCACCAGCTTCGAGACGATCGCGCTCAGTGCGGCCGAAGGCGCCGACATCTTCTTGATGCGACTCGGCCAGTGAGCGGCTCCTGCTCGGGTGCGGGGATCGAAGCACTTTGCGCCCGGACCGTTACATGGAGTTTGCACGTACGCCTTGCGAAGTGTCGGATCATGGAGCCGCCATGCGCCCACTCATCCTTGCGCCCGTCCTCGCGGTCGGTGCCTGTGGCGTCACTCCAGCGAAGAGCAACGGGCAAACCCCAATGGAAGCGACCTCACCTGTACCGCTTGGCTTGCATGCCGAGCTTGCGGCCTCTCTCCGTGCGGCGAACGACGCCGCCGCGTCCGTGTCGGAGGAACGACGCGCCCTGCTCGATCACATCGCCAGCCACGTCGCCGCGCGACTCGAGGCGGGGGAGACGGCTCGGCTCTTGTTCATCTGCACGCACAACTCTCGCCGAAGTCACATGGGCCAGCTCTGGGCCGCCGCCGCCGCAGCCTACTTTGGCATCGATGGCGTCGAGACGTTTTCGGGCGGCACGGAAGCGACCGCCTTCAACCCCCGCGCGGTGGCTGCTCTGCAGCGCGCCGGCTTTGCAATCGAGGCGCCCGACACCTCCCTCGACAACCCGGAGTACGCCGTGTCCCTCGGAGAGGGCATGTCGTCGCAGGTCGCGTACTCGAAACGCTACGTCGATCCGCCCAACCCCACCGAGGCCTTCGTCGCGGTGATGACGTGCAGCGACGCCGACGAAGCCTGCCCCTTCGTGCCCGGGGCCGACCTGCGCGTCGCGTTGCCGTACATCGATCCGAAGGTCTCCGACGGCACCCCGGACGAATCGGCCACGTACGACGCGCGTAGTGAGCAGATCGCCCAGGAGATGGTCTACCTTTTCTCGCGGGTTTCCTCGTGAAGCCGCGCCCGCAGGCGGCGACTACGGCGTCGAGACCTTCGCTCGGCCGCCGGCGTTGCCGGAGCGCTCGAGCTTGATGACGTAGTTCTGGCCCTGCCGCTTGACGATGATCTTCGTGGGCGGTCGGTTGGCGCTGAGGCCCAAGAGGCTCTGCGGGTTGAACTCGGACTGGCCGAGGCGCTGCAGAACCTTGGGACCAACGGCGACGGTGCCCGCGGCGAGGTGGCCTTGGCTCTTGCCCGCAGGGGTGCCGCCCTTGGTGTCTTCGAGCCACTTGGCCAAGACGGTGTCTGCGTTGCGGCCGACGACGACCATGCCTGCGCCGGCCCGGCTTGGAAAGGCCATCGCGATGCGCAGGCGGTTGTTCTCGGTGAGCAGTGCCCGGAGATCTGCGGGCACGTACTTGCTGGCGTTCTCGAGAGCGACCACGTGAATCGCCTCGTTGCCGACCTTCATCTTGTTGGCCGCGAAGCTGACCGAGGGGACGTCGATCTTCACGCCGAAGCTGCGAAGCGACTTGATGGTCTTGATGTTCGATTGGACCCCGCGGATGAAGTAGAGCGTGGCGTTGCTCATCTTCGAGGGGTCGTTCGCACCGAAGCCCAGCAGCACGTGGTTGGCCGGGCCTACGCCGACCATGGAGCGGCCGTTCCACGTGCGCATCATGCCTGCGCCGCGATTGAGCAGCTCTTTGGCGTTGCCCTGCGCGAGCCCGGGTAGCGACGACACCTGGCGGCGCCCCCGGGAGATGATGCCGTCGACGTCCTTCTTGAAGTCGACGTACTTGGTGGTGGCTCCCACCGCGATCTGTTTGCTCTCGATGAGGCCCGTCAGCGCTCCTTCGGTGATGCTGGCGTCGGCGGGGATCGGCGGAGCGCCTTCGAGCTCGATCTTCAGGTTGGCGATCGAGCCGGTGACAGTGGCTCGCTCGGCGCCGAGCTGCCCGCCGTAGCGCGCGGCCTGGGCCTTCGTGACCGTGATGTTGACGTCTTGCTTGCCGTATTTGCGGCCGAGCTCGGGTCCGGTCGCGATGCCCCGCAGGTCGTCGGCGAGCGTGAGCATCGCGTTGCCCTTGTCGAGGAACGCGAGCTTGGGTCCCGCTTCACCCTGCGGACGGGTGATCCGGACCGCACCGAAGTCGCCCTCGGGCGCGAACTTCGAGAGCATCGCGGCCAGCTGAGGCACCGCGGCCTTCTTCACCGGCACGTGCACGATCGTCTGCCCTTTGACGGTGGCCATGTTCCACGCCCGGCCGAGCCCGATGTGCTGGAACACTTGGGTCTCGAACGAACGCCCGCTGTTCTTCAGCGCCTGCGCCACCGCCTGGCGGGGCGTCATCGCGTTGGGCGAGTAGGCGAGAACTTCGGCGAGCAGATCCTTGGGGACGTCGACGTGCACCACCGCTTGTGGCGTGGCCGGCAGGTCGAGCGGCTTGGGCATCGTCGGCGCGCTCGGACGCGCGGTCGTGCTGTCGGTGGGCCCCTTCGACGCACCACCACCGCCTGTGTTGCGCTTGCACGCCAGCGGGCTGAGGGCGAGGAGCGACGCGAGGAGGGCGGGGTAGAGCGAGCGCATCGTCGAACTTCGACGAAGCTACCAGCTCGGAGATTTTCTTCCACGGCTGTTCAACCTGCGTTGCTAGGTTCAAACTCCGCTGGGGGCTCGAAAACACAGCGAAAACCGACCGTGATGTGGCGCAAGTCATCGGCGGCGGGCTTGCGTGCGCTGGTGCGGGCGTCCACCAAGCTCGTGCTCCAGCTTCCCCCCTTGAGCACCGAGTGCGTCGCATCGGCCCGCGTTCGCGTCCACTCGAACACGTTGCCCGCCAGGTCGTGGACCCCAAACGCGCTGGCTGACTCAGGGGACGCACCGACTGCCGTCGTGTCGCCCAGCCCCGTCTCCCACGTGTTGGCGAGCGTCGGATCGAAGGCGTCGCCCCATGGGAAGGCGGTACCTTCGTCGCCCGCGGCGGCGCGGTTCCATTGCGCCTCGGTGGGGAGGTGGCCCGAGCCGCCGTGACGTCGACCCCACCAGCTGCAGTAGCGCACAGCATCGTGCCAGTCGACCAGGACGACCGGGTGGTGCCGCCGGGCGTCGGCGGGTTCACCGTCGGTCCACAGGAATCGTTCGACCGTCGAGTAGGGAAAACCGGTGCCTTGGGCATCCCATCGGGTCTCGTCGATCCACGGTTCGGGGGCACCGGTTGCGTTCGTGAAGTCGCTGTACTCGGCCTGGGTGACGGGGTGCGCCATGATGCGGAACCGCTGTACGGGAACGGAACGATGTTCGGCCTGGGCGCGAAGCTGTCGAAACGCCCGTAACGTCCGCGGCCCCTCACCCTCGGCGAGGTAGGCCACTGCACTCGAACGGGCGTCCAGGGTCGCCCCGGACCATGATGGGCCGAGTGGGACTT
This sequence comes from bacterium, assembly GCA_024742475.1. Classification (GTDB taxonomy): domain Bacteria; phylum Myxococcota_A; class Polyangia; order Nannocystales; family Nannocystaceae; genus CAJXVA01. The sequence continues at coordinate 156,968 of JANSYI010000015.1, forward strand.
CGACAGTGTCAGTTGGGGGCAATCGTCCATACGAACATCCGCAGAACGACGCGACCAACCAGGTGAACGCAGTTCCTCGCAGACGAGCCATCGTAGGGGTCATCGACGTCTGAACGCAGAGGTTGAGGTAGGCTCGACGCGTGGACGTTTCGGCCCCTCACGAGACGATCGAGCGCGTGTTCGTGCTCGTCGCGTCAGCGGGAGGACACGAGGCGATCGCGGACGTCCTCGGCGGCATCGGCCGCAACTCTCGGCATGCGTTCATCGTCGCGCTCAAGGCCAGCGATGGACCTTCGATGCTCGAAGAGACGCTCGGCTTTCGCACGGGGCTGCGCATCGTCGAGGTCGATTCTGCGATGTCGATTCGGCCGGGCACCGTCTACATCGCGCCTCCAGGGTCCGATCTCGTCGCGTCCGATGCGTCCTCGGTCGCGCCGCAACCTCGCGCCATGGGGGTCGACCCGATCGAGCGTGTCCTCGCGAGCGTAGCGCGCAGCTGGGGCGGCCGGGCCACCGTCGTCGTCCTCTCGGGTGGGCCGGCGTCCGTCCAAGCCGGCGCGCGCGCCGTGCTGGCCGCCGGTGGTGCCGTGTACTGCCAGTCTCCCTCGACCGCCGCCCTACAGGACATGCCCGCTTCGGTCCTGCGGGAGGTCGGGGCGACCAGCGTCGGATCGCCTGCGGAGATCGGCGGCTGGATTCGCGATGGTCTCTCCGCCGACGTTCGCGACACCGGTGACCCCGAGCTGCAGGACATGCCGCTGCCCCCCGGGTTTTGGACGTTGCTCGAACGCGTGCGCACGGCGACCAATCTCGACCTCTACGCCTACCGTACGGCCACCCTGTTCCGAAGGGTCATGCAGCGCGCTCGGGCGCTCGGTTGCCGGAGTCTCGAGGACTACTTCGCGCGGGCGCTCGCCGACGATCGCGAGATTCGAGCGATGGGTTCGCGACTGTTGATCGGCACGACCGACTTCTTCCGCAACGAGCCGCTCTTCGAAGACCTCCGCGACGTGGTCGTGCCGAGGATGCGGTACGAGCCGTCGGTCGCGGTGTGGTGTGCGGGGTGTTCGACCGGTGAAGAGGCGTACTCTGTCGCCGCGGCGCTGATCATCGAGCTCGAGGCGCTCGGCTCGTCCGCGCGGGTTCGCGTCATGGCCACGGACGTTCGCCCCGAGGCGATCGCCCACGCGTCGGCGGGGCGGTACTCCGCCGAACGGGTCGCGAACGTTCCCCGCGCGCTGCGGGAGCGCTTCGGGCGCTCCAAGGACGGGCAGTGGCACGTCGGGGATCAGCTGCGCGACGCGGTGAGCTTCAGCTGCCACGACGTGCTGTGTGATCCGCCGCCGCGCGACCGCGACCTGGTCTTGTTCCGCAACGTGATGATCTACCTGCGGCCCGAGGTGCATCCGTTCGCCCTGCGCCGCATGCACGAGGCACTGCGGCCCGGCGGCTTTCTCGCCGTCGGGGAGAGCGAGAGCACGCATTCGCTCGACGGCGCGTTTGCGCGCGACGCACTGCGGGGCGGCATTCTGCAGCGCGTCGAATGAAGTTTGAGGTGCGCGCCTGCGTCCCCAGGGGCGCCGCAGACGTGGTAGTCCACGCATGTAGGTGTTTGTCCGATGTCGGAGTGCCTCGAAGAGAACGAAATCGTCGATTTCGTGATGCGGAACCTCCAGCCGGAGGAGGCGGAGAGGGCCGAGGTGCACATCGATCGCTGCGCGGCCTGCCGAGCCGTCCTCATCGAGCTTGCCCGGGTGTTCGAGCTGCGGGCCAGCGCGTTGCCCGAGCCCACCGACGAATCCTCCGACGCGACGGAGCCGTCCGCTCCGCAGAGCCTGGGCCTGCTGCCCCCCGCGCTGCTCAAGGGCGCCACCGTTGGGCGCTACGTCATGCTCGAGATGCTGGGCACCGGCGCGATGGGGGTGGTGTTCGCCGCCTACGATCCAGAGCTGGATCGCAAGGTCGCGGTCAAGCTGCTGCGTGACCGCAGCGGCGACCCGGAGCGCAACGCTCGGATGGTCCGCGAGGCCCGCGCGACCGCACGGCTCGCGCACCCCAACGTCGTGGTGGTGCACGACGTCGGCGAATACGAGGGCAACGTGTTCATGGCGATGGAGATCGTCACCGGCGGCACGCTCGGCGATTGGCTTGGCGCCCAGTCGCGCTCGCGCGAGGAGATCCTCGATGCGTTCATCGAGGCCGGCGAAGGCCTCGCAGCTGCGCACCAAGCGGGCCTGGTGCACCGAGACTTCAAGCCCGCCAACGTCCTCATGGGCGAGAACGGCAGGCCCCGGGTCACCGACTTCGGCCTCGCCAGAGGTGGTGACGTCGCGGATGCGACCGAGGAGACGATGCACACGCTCTCGGGGAGCCTCGACGTGGCGGTCACCAAGACGGGCGCGCTCATCGGGACGCCCGCGTACATGTCACCCGAGCAGTTCGAAGGGCGCCTCGCCGACGCGCGGTCCGACCAGTTCAGCTTCTGCGTCGCCTTGGCAGAGGCGCTGTGCGGCGAGCGGCCGTTCGAGGGGCAGTCGCTGCTCGAGCTTCAGGGCAACGTCTGCGCCGGTCGTCTGCGCCCCCACGTCTTCGACGGCCTCCCCCGCACCCTTCAGGGCGCGCTGCGTCGTGGTCTGGCGCGTGATCCGGCCGAGCGTCACCTGGGCATGGCGGCCCTGCTGCGCGTCCTCGGTGGCATGCGAACCCGATCGCCGGCCAAGACCTGGGCGCGGCTGGGGGCGCTGAGCGTGGCGGTCGTTGGCGGAGCGGGGGTCGCTTGGGCGGGCAACGAAGCGAGGGTCGAGCCCCCGACGTTCGAGTCGTGTCGCGCGAGCGCGGCGGGGGTATCCGACCTCTGGACGCCGGAGGCACGTCGCGAGCTCGAAGCGCTGCTCGCCAGCGGCGATCGAAAGGCCGCCCCGCGGATCGCCCACAGCGTCGCCACCACGCTCGACGCCTACGCAGACGCCTGGTCCGCCGCACACACGAGCGCATGTGAGGCGGGCGACGACGTCGAGGCCCGCTTCGCGCAGCTTCGATGTCTCGAGCGCGGAGAAGCCGAGCTGAGCGCCCTGCTCGTCGCGCTCGGGGAAGGCGACCCCGCGGTCCTCGAGTATGCCGAAGAGGCGGTCCGCGATCTTCCTCAGCCGCAGAGCTGCGCGACGCCGGGCTGGACCGATCCCGCGCCGGTCGTGCCACCCGAGTCCATCCGCGGCCAGGTCGAGACGCAGACTCGAGAGCTGGAGATCGCCGAGGCCTACGGAGCCACCGGTCAATACGCCCTCGCTGCAGCCAAGGCCGAGCGGGTCCTCGACGAGGCACGAGCGCTCGACTACACGCCGCTGAAGCTCGACGCCCTTCTCGTGCGGGCCACGGCGCTGTACCTCAGCGGCAAGTTCGACGACGCGGTCGCACTGCTGCGGTCCGGGTGGGCCGACGCGATCCGCATCAACGACGCCCGGTCTCAGGTCCGGGTCGCGGCCACGATGGTCGACATCATCGGCAACGAGCTGCGTGAACTCGAGGAGGGGCAGTTTTGGATCGAGGTCGCGGAGGCTGCCCTGGCGAGGCTCGACCCCAACGACCCGGTCGCGTGGGACTTCTGGAACGCCGCGGGCAAGTTCAAGGCCTACGCCGGCGAGTACGACGTCGCTCTCGAGTACCTCGACCGCGCCGAGTCGGTGCCCAACGTTCGCCTGCGCAAGCGCCTCACGACTCAGCACGGACGCCTCGCGGTGCTCGGGCTTCACGCCAAGGCCGAGGAGCAGGAGCGGCTGCTCGAGGAGAACCGGGCGGTCGAAGCCGAGGTGCGTGAGAGCTTCGGGGACCGCCACCCGCGGCTCGTCCGCGTGATTCAGGGGCGTGCGAACACCCTCAACATGCTCGGTCGCGCCGAAGAGGCCGTCGCGGCCCTCGATGAAGCCGTAGTCATTGCCGACGAGGTGCTGGCCAAGGACGACCCGCGACTCGACGGCTTGTTCACCTCACGGGCGAGCGCACGGCACCTCGCCGGGGACGCCGAAGGGGCCCGCGACGACTTTCAAAGGGCGCTGCAGCTGCGGTTGGCAGCCGCGAACGACGGCATGGGGCTGGGCCTCGCCTACAACAACCTCGCGAGCGTGGAGATCGGGCTTGGCGAGTTCGAGGCCGCGCTCGAGCACCTCGATCGAGCGCTCCCGCTGATGGAGAAGGGCTTTGGCCCCGAGCACGTCAACGTCGCCAAGCTCCACACCAGCTCGAGCTCCGCCTTGATCGCGCTCGAGCGGTTCGAGGACGCTCGGACGCGCCTCGAACGCGCCCGCTCGATCGCCAAGACCGTGGGGGACGACGCGTCTCGACTGGACCCCATCATCACGCTCAACGAGGCGAGAGTCGAGCTGGGGCTCGGCAACCTCGCGCGGGCCGCTTCGGCGGTCGAGGCGGGCATCGCCCAGGCCGAAGAAGCCTACGGCGACGCGCACCCCATCGTCGCCAAGTTCCTCGGCACGCAGGCCAAGGTCTTCGTCGCGAGAGGGCGCGGCGACGAAGCGCTCGACGCCGCGGGGCGAGCCCTCGAACTCGCCAACGACGCGCGCACGCGAGGCGTTCTGAAGATGACCGAAGCGTCCGCGCATGCGCTGCGGGGTGACACCGACGCGTGCGAGACGGCCCGCGACGAAGCGCTCGCGTTCGAGCCGTCGTCCGGCGACGATCCTTGCTAGCAGTCAGGGCGCGAGCGGAGGCGGGTCGGCGGGTGGTTCGGTCGGCTCGGTCGCCTCCACGAGGTGACGCGTGGCATCTTCGAGCACCCACGCCGACGCGAAGCGCTCTTCGTCGCCCGCGGGGTTCTCGACGTCTTCGACCCACCACCACGACGCCTCGATGCGGATGGTGTCGATGTCGAGCACGACGTAGCCGCGCTGGGTGAGCTCGGCCCAGTGCAGGTGCGGGTTGGAGATGAGCGCGGCGTTGGCCGCGTTGGTCGGAAAGCCCGCCGAGGTGACCGCGGGCGTAACGAACTCGACGCCGACCGAGCCCGCGCCGGTCTCGGGGTCGTAGTCGCCCTGGGGATCGCGAGCGAGGTCGAAGGCCCACGAGGAGTGGATGTCGCCGGTGAGCACGACCATGTTGTCGACCATCTCGGCCATGTCGTAGAAGCGTTGGCGAGCGGTGCGGTAGCCGTCCCACTGGTCGGGGTTGATCGGGTTCTCCCCAATGAGCACCTCGGCCATGATCACCTGCTGGCCGACGAGCACCCACTGGGCGTCGGTCGAGGCGAGCTGCTCCATCACCCACGCTTCCTGCTCCATGCCGAGCATCTGGCGCTCGGGGTCGTCGAGCACTTCGGGGTCGTCGGTGCCATCGGCTTGGAGGTCGCGTCCTGCGAGGCGGGTGTCGAGCATCACGAGCTGCACGAGGTCGGAGAACGGAAGCGCGCGGTAGATGAGGCCGGGCATGCCCTCGCGGATCGGCATCCACTCGGCGTACGCCTGCTGGGCGGCGGCCTTGCGGTCGTTCCAGTCGCCCTCGAACTCGGGGTCGTGGTTTTGCGCGCCGTCTTCGTAGCTGTCGTTGGCCGACTCGTGGTCGTCCCAGACCGCGACGACGGGGTGCTGTCGGTGCATCTCCTGCAGGTCGAGGTCGGTGCGGTAGGTCGCGTATCGCGTGCGGTAGTCGTCGAGCGAGAGGATCTCGTTGGGGGGCTCGGCCTGGCGAACGTCCGCGGGGCTCGGGGCGTATTCGTAGATGTAGTCGCCCAGGTGCAGCACCAGGTCGAGGTCCGCTCGCTCGGCGATGCGCCGATAGACGTGAAAGTAGCCGCCGGAGTAGTTGGAGCACGAGCAGAACGCGATGCGCATGCGCTCGACGCCGTCGGCAGGCGCGGTGCGTGTCCGACCGATGGGCGACACGCGACCTTGCGTGTAGAAGCGGTAGTAGTACGTGGTCCCCGGAGACAGGTTCTGTAGGTCGAGCTTGATCGTGTGGTCGCGCTCGGGGCTGGTCTCGATGTACTCGGCCGCCACCCGCATCTCGAAGTCGGGGTCGACGGCGACCTCGAAGAACGCCTGCAAGGCCCCGGCCTCTTCGGTGGTCACCCGCGTCCACAAGATCACGGCGTCGGCGAGCGGATCGCCCGACGCGACGCCGTGGGAGAAGAGCGTCTGGGGTCCTGGCTCGCCTTCCCACTCGTATTCGGGGAGGCCGTCGTCGAAGCCGGTCGAAGAGGACGACTCGTCGACAGCCGTGCTGGTCATAGGTGCACCAGAGGACGACGAGGAAGGCTCGGGCCCGGTGCTGCCGCCATCGGTGCCCGACCCCTCGGAGGAGGACGCGTCCTCGCTGCATCCGCCGACAGACGCGGCGGAGAGGGCACTGGCGTAGTGAAGGAGCTTGCGGCGCGTCAGAGGCATGGCGGGTCGTCCCGTGCGACGCTACCAGCCTGGCCGCGGGCGCGGGCGACCTCGATGCGCTCCCCCCAACGCGATGCACGAAGCGCAGGACTCGACGCCCGCGTCTTCCGTACTAGACCTCCTCGTGTCCCTCCCCGCTCAGGCGTCGCCGCCTCGCCTCATCAGTCGCGAGCGCCTTCGCCGCTGGCTCCTGGGCCTGCTCTGTGTGGCCCTGCTCGCGTGGCTGCTCGTGCCGCTGCTCGTGGAGGTCGTCATCGAGCGGCGGTTGTCGAGCCGGCTGAGCACGGATGTGGTGGTCGGCGACGTCGACCTCGACCTCGCAGCGCCGGGTGTGGTCATTCGTGGGACCGCGTTCTCGCTCGATGAGCGCACCGACATCGAGCTGCCCGAGGTGGCCATCGCGTGGTCGTGGCGCACGATGCTGAAGGAGCGCCCCTCGATCGAGGTAACCGATCCTCGCGCGCGGGTTCGCATCGTGCCCGGCCAGCGACCGCAACGCCCCGACCGTCCCAACTCCGACCCGCTCGAGCGATTTGCGTCGCTGCACGTCTTCGGCGGGTCGGTGCAGGTCCTCGTGGAGATCGACTCTGGGCGCGTCGACCTCGAGATCACCGACATCTCGCTCGACCTGCGCAACACGGCGCCGCGCGCCCTCGAGCAGACGACCCACGTCGAGCTCGAGGGGAAGATCGGCCAGATGGGTCATCTTCAGGCGAGCGGGTCGTTGGCGCCCGTTCGCTCGCGCGACAACTGGTCGGTCGAGTTTCACGTCCGCGATGTCGACGTGGTCCCCCTGAACCCCCTTTGGAACGCGGTGGTCGAGATGGACGCGAGCAAGGGCGAAGTGTCGCTTCAGGGGCGCGTGTCCAACTCAGGCGGGCGACTGCGTGGCCGCATCGAACCCAACTTCACGAACCTGCGCTTGCTCGGAGAAGGGGAGGCTGCGCGCCATCCGATGGGAGAGGCGTTGTTCTCCGAGATGCTCTCGGGAGCGTCGAACGCCATGACCTTCGACCGCCCTTCCAACGGCGGCCGCCGTGACCTGCTGCAAGCGCTCATCGACACGGACTGGCAGACGGTGATCGAGGGCGTGATCCGTCGCGGCTATCAGCGTCAGCTCAACACCCTCACGGGTTACGTCTCGACGATCGGTGGCGTCGACGTTGCGTTCAAGGACGGCCTCCTGGTGCTACACCACGTGTCGATCTTTCGAGACACGGGGCTGGTCGAGACCCCGTTCATCGCGGTCGAGGAACTCGAGGTGGTCTTCGATGAGAGCGTTCGCGAGCCGGGCGTCGAGAGCTTCAAGAACGTCGTCCTTCGCGAGCCGGTCCTGACCTTCGTCGCGCACGACGACCCCAAGCGCAGGCAGATGCAGTTCGACCCATTGTGGCCTCAGAAGGTGTCCTCCCTGCCGTTTCAGACCAGGGATCTCCGGGTGGAGAACGGGACGATCCGGTTCATCGAGCATCGAGGCGACCAGGTCGACGAGGTCGCAATCGAAGAGGTCACCCTGCTCGGCAGGGACATGGCCAAGGTCCTCTCGGCGCCCGGGCAGCGTGCCGCGTCGATCGAGGCGCATGGGCTGGCGCTCGGCGTCACGCCTGTCGATCTCTTCGTGCAATACGAGCCCGCGTCCGAGCAGGGCAACAGTCACTTCGAGCTCGAGGTCGGCGCGCTGCCGCTTCCGGAGCTCAACCCGCTGGCCCGGACGCACGCCGGGTTCGACGCGAGCTCGGGCACGATCGGGCTCGAGGCGGTGTTCGACACCCGCGGCGGGCGGGTGTCCGCCGAGGTCGAGCTCGACGTGGCCGACGTTCAGATCATCGGGGACGACGAGAGGGACCTCGAGCACCCGGTACGGGAGTTCATGCTGGGCCGGCGGATCCGAGGCCTCGACGGCAAGCGACTCGAAGTGGAGTTCGCCCGGGACTACGAGTCCGGCGTCCTGCGCCAGGTGGGGATGGAGCTGCTCCGCAAGGTGGTCGAGGACTAGCAGCTACAGCCCCTTGACGAAGACGGAGACGTCGTCGATCTCCTGCGCCGTCAGCTTCTTGCTGTACGACTTCATCTTGGTGCCCGGGACACCCTTGATGACCGCGGTCTCGATGCGGGAGCGGCTCAGCCCGGCCAATGAGGTCACGCCCAGCTTGCGGCCAAAGGCGGTGTCGCCCTTGCCGTCGGCGCCGTGGCAGGTCTTGCACTTGGCCATGTAGATCGCTCGGCCGTTCTTCTTGTCGGTCTTGGGCTTCTTGGGCTTGGGTTCGGGTGCCGGCTTGGCTTCGGGCTCGGGCTTGGCGTCGGGCTCGGGCTTGGCTTCGGCCGCGGGCTTGGCCTTGGGCTTCTTGGGTCGCCGAGGCTTCTTGGGTTTGGCTTCGGGCTTGGGCTCGGGCTTGGCTTCGGGCTCGGGCTCGGGGGCCTCGGTCTCGCCCTCGGTTTCGCCCTCGTCGGTGTCCGCGCCCGTGCTGCCGGCGTCTGCGGGGGCGACCTCTTTGGCTGGGTACTTCTGCGCGAGATACCGCGCGATCTCGGTGGCGACCTCGTCGTCGAACTCCGCGCCCTCCTCGACCATTGCGGCGACGACGGAGCGCCATCCGGCGAGGTCGTCGGGGCCGTGGGTCTCGTTCTCGTCGAGCTCGTGGCAGGCGGTGCAGTGCTCCTCGAGCAGCGCTTCGCCCTTGGCCGGGTCGATCTTCGCGACCGCGACGACCTCGGCTTCGTGCGCCATGTCGACCATGGCGTCGGTGTTCTCCTCTTCCTTGCGTTCGGCGAGGCGACGCTCCTTGGTCGATTTTTGAATCTCGGGGGTGATGGCGGCGAGGTAGGCCGTGACGGCTGGGATGTCTTCGGCGCGCAGCTGCTCACCGAACACGGACGGCTTGTCGAGCATGCGCATCGAGACGTCGTACCAGCGCTGGGGCGTTCGCGGCTTGGCGAGGATCGTCCGCATGTCGTGGCAGACGATGCACTGCTTGACCAGTACCTGACGGCCCCTCTCGAAGCCGGCGTGGGTGGTGAGCGCCTCGATGTCGACCTCTTGCTCACCGAAGTCGACGTTGGCGAGTAGCTTTTGGACCCGCTCGATGTTCGCCGGATCGGTGGTCCTACCCGAGAAGTCGTGGGCTTGCACCGCGTAGGGGATGGACAGCGTGGAGAGGATCACCGTGCACAGCAGGAGGCCGAACCCGTAGTAGGGCATGGACTCCTCGAAGTGCCGGAAGAACAGCAGGATGAGGATCTTGCAGATGAGCAAGACGCCGATCGTGATGCCGACGACGGCGTGGAACACCGTGCGCGCGGGGAGCTCGTACTGGTACTCCCACAGGCGCGGGAGCATGTTCCACATCATGACGACGTAGATCGCTCCGTAGCCGTACCCGGCCAACGCGTGCATGCGGAGCCAGAACTTCGGAGCTTCGGTCTTCTTCAGCTCCTCGTTCCAAAACTTGGGGCCCCAAAGCCAGGCCTGAAGCAACACCGCGATGATTGCCAAGGCGAGGAACGCGATCCCCAGCCACATGCTCAACGTCGTACTCATGAAGGTCCTTGTCAGGTCTCCGCGCCCGAACACCGGGCGGCGGAAAAACCGTCAGTCGGATCGATTGTTACGCCTTACGGAGAACGCGGTCGATCTCCGTTGGCCTACCACCGGTCGCGATGAGGCGTCCCTATGGCTGCGATAGTCCTGGGCGATGGGACGCTCAGAACTCGAGGCGCCACACGAGACCCCCACCGCGGCCCTTGAAGTAGCAGCCGAGTCGGTGGGTTCGGATCGTCTTGGCGTCTCGCTGCTCGCGGAACACCGGGATGCCGCGGGTGGCCAGAGCTGCGAACGCCGAGGCGACCGTGGTCGCGGCATAGGGTGTCGCTTGCCAACCGTCGCGGCGAACGTCGAAGCGCTCGAGCCCGGGCAGGGGTCCACGGGCCAGCAGGCTCGCACCCTCGCGCAGCTCCCACGGGTCTGTCAGCGCCAAGACGGTCCACTCCATGTCACGAGCCCAGCGCAGCCCGATGGCCGGGCTCGGCGCGAAGTCTGGCTCGGGGAGCGCGGTCTCGACCACCTGGCGCAGCTCGGCGGGCTCAGGATCCGCGGCGAACGCGCGATTGGAAGAGAACAGCGCGAGCATGACGAAGAGGCTCGAAACGAGCAGCTGCAGTCGTCTGGCTGGTGCGGTTCGGACCATTCGTGTGTCCTCACACAGTGTATCGGATCAAGGGGCGATCTCGAAAGGTGGGCACCCATCTCACCCTGTCGCGCTTGGAGCCCGCGAGCGGGCAAGGCGGTGCGGCTCCCTGGCCATGGCAGGGGTCTTTGATTCGCTCTAGAGTCGCCCACCGATGAGAGAGCGATCGAAGTGGAGCTTGCTGCTCGTGGCGCTGGCGCTTGGGTGCGCCAAGCCGGCCGCGCCCGCCCCCGCGCCGCCCAAAGCGACGCCCGCGCCCCAGGAGGCGCAAGTCGAGTCCGCCCGTGACCGCTTCGTGGGCCGATTCGACACCCTGACCGAGCGTCTGGAGGAGGGTCTGACCAAGCACCACGTGCCGGGCATGGCCGTGGCCGTCGTCTACGACGACAGCGTCATCTACGCCAGGGGCTTCGGGTTCTCGGACCTCGAGCGCGAGGAGAAGGTCACCCCGCGCACCCGCTTCGCAATTGGCTCATCGACGAAGGCGTTCACCGCCACCGTGATCGGTCAGCTCGTCGACGAAGGGAAGATGACCTGGGACGACCCGATCACCACGCACGTGCCCGAGTTCGTGCTCGACGTGAAGTCGGACGACGCCGCCGCGCAGGTCACGATTCGCGACGCGTTGTGCCATCGCACCGGGTTCACGCGCATGGGTGTGCTGTGGGCGTCCGGCGACGTGCCTCGCGGCGACTTCCTCGCTCAGGCGTCCAAAGCCGAGCCGCTGGCGCCGTTTCGCGAGAAGTTCCTCTACAACAACGTCACGTACACGGCCGCCGGCGAAGCGAGCGCGCGCGTCGCAGACGTCATGTGGGCTGAACTGGTAACCCAGCGGATCCTCGAGCCGCTCGGCATGCGCAACTCGGTGGTGCTCGCCGAGGAGGCGAAGCGGCTGGGCATGGCGCAGGGCTACAAGTGGAACGAGGCGAGCTCCGCCTTCGATGCGCTCCCGATGCGTTCGCTGGATGAGATCGCTCCGGCCGGAGCCATCAACTCCACCGTCCTCGACATGACGGCGTGGCTTCGCTTTCAGATCAACCGGGGCATCTACCGAGGCGACCGTCTGATCAAGGCCAAGACGCTCGCGGAGACCTGGACGCCACAGATCGACGTCGGAGGCGACGTGAAGTACGGCCTGGGCTGGTTCATCGAGGACTACGAGGGGCAGCCAATGCTGCACCACGGCGGCAACATCGATGGTTACTCGGCGATGGTCAGCTTCCTGCCCGAGGAGCGGCTGGGCTTCGTGATGCTCTCCAACGTGTCCTTCAGCGCCATGCAAAACGCGGTGAGAGGCGTCGTCTACGACACGTTGCTCGAGGAAGAGGCGCAGGCGAGCCCCGCCGGCGATGAAGACCTCTCCACGTTCGAGGGCAAGTATCTCGCGGGCTTCGGTCCGTTCTCGGGCAAGTTCTTCACGGTGACCAGCGAGGACGGGGTGTTGTTCGTCGACGTCCCTGGCCAGCAGAACTACGAGCTCGAGCCCCCCGGCGAAGACGGCAAGCGCTCGTTCGCGCTGACCAAGACGATCGCGGTTCGCTTCGAACGCGACGAGAGCGGCGTCAACGTCATGCACCTGTACCAGGGCGGCTTCGACTTCGAGCTTTTCCGCGAGGGGTACGTGCCCGAGGCCGAGATCCCGCTCGACTCGCTCGAAGGCCTGCTCGGTGAGTACGAGCACTCCGTCCTCGGCAGAGCCAAGGTCCTCGTTCGCAACAACCGCTTGGCGATCGACGTGCCCAAGCAGATGGTCTACGAGCTTCATCCGCCCGATGAGCAGGGCAAGTGGCGCTTCCGGGTCAAGGACGACATCGCGGTGGAGTTCTCCCCCAAGGACGAGCCCAAGAAGGTCGTGCTTCACCAGGGCGGCAAGACGTTCGACCTGGTGCGGGTCGCGAAGAAGCCCGCCAAGGGGGGGCCGACGGCAGCCACGCTGGAGAAGCTCCGCAAGTCGAAGCGAGCGGAGCGGGCGTTCGCAACGCTGGGCATCCTGCAGATGAGCGGCGACGTGCGGTTCGTGCAGTCGGGCGTGTCAGGCACCGTCACCGTGTGGCTGGCGCCCGACGGCCGGATCCGCGCTCGCATCGACCTGGGCAAGTTCGGCTGGAGCGACGCGATGTCGGGCCCCGACGGGGGCTGGGAAGTCTCTGCGTTCGGTCCTCGCGAAGACCTCGTCGGCAAGCGGCTCGAGCAGGCGCTGCTGCTCTCTCCGACGGTCTACGCGCGCAGCTTCGGCAAGGTCTTCGACGAGGTGACCGTGGAGGGCACCTCGACCATCGACGGGCGCGAGGTCATCGAGGCCGTGCTTTCCAAGGGCGAGCTGCCCGACCTGCGGGCCACGCTCGACGCGAAGACCGGTGACATCGCCTCGCTGAAGTACGAGGCGCTGTGGTCGGGTCCGGGCACGATCTCCACCACCGAGACGCTCTCGGAGTACCGCAGCGTGATGGGCCTTCGACTTCCGCACGCGATCGACAGGTCGACCCAACAGTCGGGCACGGTCCGCATCACCAACATCGAGTACGAAGAAGTCAGCGAGATCGCGGGGCTGTTCCCCAAGCAACCGCCCGCGCGGTGAAGCGCGATTCAGCGGGATTCGATCGCTCGCGAGAACGCCCAGACGCCCAGCCCGAGCACGAGCACCGAGAACGCGCCGCAGGCCAGGCCCCACAGCCAGTACGTGCCGCCCAGCGCTGCCGCCATGTGGGCGGTGTCGCTAGGCATCACGCCTGCGCCCGTGTGGGCCTCGCTGACGAACAGGTAGTCGCTTCGGGAGAACACGCTCAGCGACATTTGAATCGCCAAGAAGACCAAGACCACCTGGGCGGTGTCGGCACTGCGGCGCCACGCGGTCCAGCCCAGGCCTGCCGCGACCAAGCCGGTGAACACGAGGCCGAAGACGTTGCGAATGAACAGCGCCATCATCACCGCGAAGAAGGCGGCCGCGACGGCGAGCGCGACGCGGGAGAGCCGGCCGGTGCGCGCCACGGCGAAGGCGAGCGCGGCGACGATGGCGGGGCCGACCAGGCCGCCCGCGGAGATCAGCGCGCGCGCGACGGCTGCGTCGGACCCCAGGCCTCCGTGGGTTGCGACGCCCGAACCGTCGCTGAAGATGGCCATGCGCTCGAAGGATCCACCCATGAGCAGGGCGGTGAGGCCGTGGCCGAGCTCGTGCACCAGCGTGCTGAAGAGCATCAGCGGGTAGGCCACGAAGCCGCCGAGCGGGATGACGTAGAGCAGGGCGGTCAGGCCGATGCTGAGCCACAGCGCCTTCTTGGCGCGCCGCCGACGCGAGCGATCGTGCAACCAGGAGTCCAGCGAAGCGGCCACCTCCACAACGTAGCCCCCGGCGCCGTGATCCGCTATCGGTCGCGCAGCTCGTCACGTAGCTGCATGAGGAGCGCGCCCAGGCGGTTCTTTCCGCGGCCGTCGCCGCCGTCGGCCCAGTAGACGTCGTTGCGGGTGTGCTCGACGAGCTGCGCGTCGCCGGTCTGCAGGAGGCGACGGCGGCACTTGTCGTGCTGGGTGAACTTGGCCCGCAGCGCGTCCATCATTACGTCCTCCTTGACCGCCTCCCAGTCATCGCGCAGCCCCGGGAGCCGCCGACCCATGCGCGCGGCCTCCCCTGGACTCGGCGCGTTGCGGATGCGTTCGCGCAGCGCGGGGTCTTCGAACTTCATCGCTTGAAAGTAGTGCTCGGTCGTCGGCCACGTGTGCCCGCCCAGATCGATGGGGTGCCGCGAGAAGTTGGAGAACTCGCCGTAGTCGTCCCCTGCGCGGTAGAACTCGATGCGCTCGGCCATCTCCCAGGCTGCTAACATCGATGGCGTGCGGTGGACACCACTGATGCTCCTGCTCGCCGGGTGCGGCTCGGTCGAACCCATCGGGCCACCCGAGAGCTCGGGCGAGAGTTGGTCGACCAGCGGGGGTGATGCGGCAACCTCCGGAGCCTCGGGGGTGGACTCTGCGTCGGGAGCGGACACCGAGGACGGCTCGAGCACGGTGACCGGCGGCGCGGGCTCGTCGTCGGGCAGCAGCGGCACCGGAACCTCCACGGGGGCGCAGGTGGACGGCTCGGGCAGCGGCGGTTGCATCGAGGGCGAGCTCGGGTGCGCCTGCCTTCGGGGCAGCGGGTGCGCCGACGGGTTGACGTGCACGAGCGGGTTTTGCGTGTCGGACGTACCCTGCCCCGTCGAGCAGACGGGGTCGGAGACCTGCCAATGCACGGCGGGAGGCGGCTGCGACGTCGGGCTGGTGTGCGCGTCAAACCTCTGCGTCGACCCCGACGGCTGAGCGTCAGTCCGATGCGTCGGCCGCCAGCGCCGAGGCCCAGGACCCTCCGAGGCCCGGAAGATAGTGGACGTCGAGCTGCGCGTCGTGACCACGTACGAGCGCGCGCACCTCGTCCATGCGCCCCGGCGCCACGACGAAGGCGGCGGGCACGATCAGCATGCTCCGCTTGCCCTTCTCTCGTAGCGCGTCGAGCTTCGGCCCGAGCTGCGCGTCGTCGACGACGACCAGCGTCGCGAATCGGCTGCGCTTCTTGAGCACGTCTTGCTCGCCCAGTGCCGTCCACGCCGCACGCTCCTCGGCGGAGAGGTCGGGGGGCAAGACGAGAATCGTGGTGCCTCCGAACGGGCCGGGCGCGAGCGGCAAGCCCTTGCCATCGACGAAGGACTTCGGCTCCACGCGCAGCGTGGGGGGCTGAGCCGGATCGACGACGAGCGTTCGGGGAGCGCCGTCGCGCTCGGCGATCCGGATGTGCAAGCGCGCCCACTGGCGAGCGATCGGGGTGTCGACGGCGATGCGTACCTGCGTCGGCGCCCCGGAGAGCGCGCGCGCGTCGAGCCCAAGGCCGTCGCGAATCTCCGCTTCGACGTCGGGGACCTCGCGGACCTGCGCAGGCACGGCGGCCAGCTCGAGGGTCTTCATCGCCGCCTCCATCGCCTCGGCATCGCCGCCGATGACGATCGAGCGGTCCTTCGGCGGCTCGGAGGGGATGCCGGCCTCGGCGAGTCGTCGGGGGCTCTTCGGCGCGACCGCGACCACGCGGCGCGGGGCGTCTGCGTAGAGCCCGGCCCAGAGCGCGACGTCGGCACCGCCGCCGTGACCGGCCACGACCACGCGGTCTTCGGGGATCGCCCAGCGGTCGGCGAGGTAGGCCGCGATCTCGTCGATGCCGCTGGCGACCCGGCCGGCGTCGGTGGCGTAGGTGTCGGGCCACGTCCAGCGCCCGCTGACCCGTGCATCGGCCGTGGAGACGCGGTGGGGGTGTTCGACGACGGCGACCATCACGTCCTCGCCCAGCGCGGTCTTCCAGTGGGTGAGCGCGTCGGCGCTCGAGGTCTCGTCGTCGCCGAGCCAGATCAGCAGACCCTTGGGCTCGGACGCGATCGGGGCGGCCAAGCGATACGTCAGCTCGCCGGGCACGGTGACGCCGAGGGTGCCGGCGTTGGGACCCCGGGCGTCGGCGAGCGCGTACACGACGAAGTCGGCCCGCTCGGCGCTCTTCGAGGCATCGATGCCGCGCAGATCGTAGACGGGCTGAATCGTGACGATCGCGATCGAAGCGTCGGGGTCGCGGGCCCGCAGCTGGTTGGCGATGCCGTCGCCGTACTCGGCGTGAAAGCCCCCGACGACGTGAACGACGGCGGCGTCGGGCTTGGCCTCGCGGGCCTGCACCATCGCGTCGGCCATCGTGTTGTCCCACAGGTTCTGCACGGACCACTTGCGACCCTGGGCATCGGCGCCACCCATGTGCCCATGGCCGGCGTCGCGTAGCCTGGCCTCGATGCGAGCCCAATAGGTGTCGGCGGGCGGGTACACCTGCGCGGGAAACCACGCGCGCTGCTCGGCGGTCAGCTCGTCCATCGCGGCGGCCTTCTTCATGCCGAAGGCGCGCTGCACCGAGCGCGGCAGGTTCGCGCCGATCACCGGAACGCCGCGTTGCTTGGCGGTCTCGACCAGGGGCCGGTAGCCGGTGCGGTAGTTGGACCACGGCGGCGCGCGCTCGATGAAGGTCGCCTCGTCGATCGACCCGGCGAGGTACGCATCGAGAGCGGGCTGCTGGTCGCGCGTGAACATCTCCATGCTCAGCACCGTGGACTCGGCACCTCGTCGCGCGATCACGCCTTCGAGGATCGTGCGCTCGATTCGGTGCGTCTGATCGTCGAGGTGAGTCTCCCCGACGAGGATGTAGTCGGCGCCGGAAATGGCGTCCAGCATCGCTGGGACGCTGGATTCGGCGCTGCCGCCGAAGACGCGCAGGCCGTAGTCCACGGGGGCGGGGGCGCTGGAGCCCGCCTGCGTCGATGCCGATGGCGCGGAAGCACACCCCGCCGAGACGAGGGCTGCGCAGCACACGGAGCGAGCGAGGCGGATCATCGCGCGCATGGTACCCAGTTCTCCTTGCCCCTGAGTGCGCCGTGGTCTCCAATGCGCCCATGGGATCCCACGACCGCTACATCTTGGCCTTTGCGCTGCTGCTCTGCGGGTGCCCCGACTCGCCCGTCGGGTCCGGCGGCGATACCGATGACGACGACGGCACGAGCAGCAGCACCGACCCGACGACGGGGAGCCCGACGAGCGAGACGACGACGGGGGAGGCGAGCAGCACCACCGAGGACCCGACGGTCGATCCGGACACCGGGTCCTCGGGGAGCAGCTCGGGGCCGGGGAGCTCGAGTACGGGCGGGAGCGAGGGCTCTTCGTCCACCGGTACGCCAGGCGGGGCCGAGATCGAGGTGACCGTCAACGAGGGCGCCGTGGAGACGTCCGCCTCGCTCATCGCCGCGAACACCACCCCGGTGGGCGACAGCGGGGACGTGTTCACGTTCGAGGTCACCAACACGGGCACCGACGACCTCGCGCTCGGAGAGATCGCGTTGACCGGGGCCGGTGCAGACCATTTTACGCTCGATGACGCAGGCGTTGCGGCGAGCGTCGCCTCGGGTGAGAGCACCACGTTTACGGTGACGTTCTCGCCCACCAACGGCGGCCTCAAGGACGTGCGCGTCGTGATCCCCAACAACGACGACGACGAAGACCCGTTCGCGGTCGACCTTCGGGCCAGCACCACGCCCAACCTGTGGCGAAACATCACCCCCGAGACAGGTCCGGCGGCGCGCTACAACATGGCGCTGGCCGTGCTCGAGCCGGGCACGTTGCTCACGTTCGGTGGCCGCGACATCGAGGGCGCCTCGCTGGGCGACACCTGGACGTTCGACGTCGCCACCGAGGTGTGGACCGAGCTGACCCCCGACAACTCGCCGGCGCCGCGGTTCTCCTACGGCATGGACAACGCCGGGGACGGGCTCGTGGTCCTCGCCGGGGGCACCTCCGTTGCCGGAAAGGGCGGCGTGGCGCTCAGCGACACGTGGCACTTCGACGCCGGCGCGATGGACTGGGTGATGAGCGCGAACAACGGCACTCCGCCTGTGCGCCACCAGTCGGCGGTCGCAGGCTTCGACGGAGGCATCTTCGCTTACGGCGGCCTCGACGACACGCCGGCGCCGGCGGGCGGGCTCTTCCTCTACGACGCGGGTACGCAGACCTGGGTCGCCATCGACGTGACCGACCCCGGCGACATCATGGCCGCGGCCGCGGCGTTCGACGGCGAAGGCGTGGTCACTCTCAGCGGAGGATTCGCGTTCGCGCAGCCCAACGTGAGCGCGGCGGCGTTCGACTTCGTGCTCGACGACAGCACGATCAGCCAGCATGCCGACCCTGCGGTGGGTCCGATCTACTCCCACGAGCTGGTGTACCTACGCCCCGGATTTGCGGTCGCCTTCGGTGGACGGGATGCCGAGCAGGCCCCCTTGGACGGTACGTGGTCCTACGAGCCGAGCGCGGGCACCTGGGTCGACCTCGCGCCCACGGTGTCGCCCTCGGCGCGGTTCAACTTTGGCATGACCGCCGTCGGGGAGAACAAGGCGATCATGTTCGGCGGGTTCGTCGGACAGGGGCAGCTCGGCGCGCCCATCTTCGAGGTCTGGGAGTACGTCGGGCCCCTGCCCGAGTGACGCTCAGTCCTCGCAGCGCCGCCGCAGCTCTCGCTCGAGGTGGCGGCGCTCGGCGGCGTTGGTGCAGCCCGCGATCGCCCGTGCATAGGCGTCGCGGGCTTCGCCTGTCTCTCCGAGCTCCGCGTGCAGCCACGCGCGCACGACCGCGAGCTTGTAGTGGCTCCGCAGGACCGGCTCGAGCCGCGCGAGCTCGCCCCGAGCGGCTTCGTGGTGACCGGTCATCGTCAGGGGGACGCACCGGTTGAGCGCGACCATGGGGGAGGGCACGCACTCGAGCAGTCGATCGTAGAGCTCGAGCACCCTGTCCCACCGGGTGGCGGCCCACGAGGGCGCGGTCGCGTGCTCGGCCGAGATCGCCGCTTGGAGCTGATACGGCCCCAGGCTCGACATCTCGAGCGCCTTCGTGAGCTGGTCGATGCCCTTGGCGGTCTTGGAAGGGTCCCACAGGCTGCGATCCTGGCGTTCGAGGGTGACCAGCTCGCCCGCCTCGTCCACCCGTGCTCGGCGTCGGGCGTCGTGTAGCAGCATCAATGCGTAGAGACCACGCACCTCGGCCGAGGCTGGCAGCAGCCGCGTCAGCAGCTCGCCCAACCGCAGCCCCTCCTCGCACAGCTCGGCACGGAGCCACGCCTCGCCGTCGGTGACGGCGTAGCCCTCGTTGAAGATCAAGTAGACCACGGCGCACACCGAGTCGATGCGCTCGGGAAGCACGTCGGCCGGGGGGATCCGAAACGGGATGTTCGCGCGGTGAATCTTCTTCTTCGCGCGCACCAGACGTTGCGCCATCGTGGCTTCCTGCACCAAGAACGCCCTGGCGATCTCGGGGGTGGTGAGGCCGCCCAGCATGCGGAGCGTCAGCGCGACGCGAGCATCGTTCGACAGCGCCGGGTGGCAGCACGTGAAGATGAGTCGCAGGCGCTCGTCGGGTAGAGCTCGTTCCATGACGGCGCGATCCAACGCCTCTTCGGTGTCGTCGATGCGCAGCCTGTCGTCGCCCAGCGCCTCGGCGGTGGCACGTATCGATGCAGACTTGTCAGCGAAGACCTTGGCGCGTCGCAAGCCGTCGAGCCCTCGATTGCGCGCCACCGTCGTGAGCCACGCGCCAGGTCGGTCGGGGATCCCGGTTTGCGGCCACGTCTGCAGGGCCTGCATGAAGGCGTCCTGCAGGGCTTCCTCGGCGCGATCGAAATCGCCGAGCGCTGCGACCAACCGCGCCACGACGGTGCCGTGTTCGGCTCGAAACACGCGGCTGATCGCTTGGTCGAGGTCGCGGTCGGGCACCGCGGGAGAGTAGCGGCTCCCGCGGGGGCGTGGCGGCCTCGAGTCAGGCGTCGCCGGGGATGACCATGACCGGGCGAACCTCGACCGTGCCGTGGTGAGAGCCCGGGCACTTCTTCGCCCACGCGACGGCCTCGTCGATGTTCTCGACGTCGATGAGGTAGTAGCCGCCGAGGGCTTCGGTGGTCTCGGCGAAGGGTCCGTCGGTGACGAGCGCCTCGGAGCTACGGACCCGCACGGTCGTGGCCGTGGAGGTGGCCTCGAGCGCATCGCCGGCCACGTACGCTCCGGCTTTCTTCAGAGCCTCGTTGTATGCGAAGTACGCCTGCAAGACCTCTTGCTGCGCCTCGGGGGGCGGCGGGGTGTCGGACTCTTCGCTGTAGATGAGGAGCATGTACTGCATGGGTTCGTTCCTTGTGGCGCCGACGAACGGGCTGGGCGCCGATCGACAGGGTCGATCACTTTTTCTTCGCCTGCTTGCCCCGCGGTTTGCGCGGGCTTCGATGCCGCGGGCCTTCGAGCCGCTGCGGGCTAGACTCTGCGGCATGCTCTGGTTCAACCGGCGTTTCTCGCGACTTCGGCTCGCCCTGTCGCAGACGCTCGCGCGTGTCATCGGCCGCCACGAGCCGCCAGAGCCCCCAGGCCGCGACGCCTGGCTCAGCGCCGCACGAAGCACCGACGACCTGTGGCGGGGCGTGAAGTCGCCCATCTGGGCTGTGCATTTGGCCCACCACATCGGCCGCAAGCCCGCGCCGATGATGGACGTGGGCACGGAGCTGCTCGCCTCGTCGCTCCGCGGTCATCTCGACTCGCTCCCCACGGTGCTCGACTTCAGCACCGTCGAGCCCGAGGAGCGCGCGCTCGACACCTACTTCGACTGGGAGGACCAGCCCCTCGAAGACCTCGCCGACGGCAGCGAGCGCTACGAGGCGGCCGCGCTCGAGCAACTCACCCGGATCGCTGCGCTTGCCGAGTCGGGCCCCGAGACGTCGCCCTACCGAGGCTCTTCGGGCTGGCCCAACGACCTCGCACCCGGGCTGCACCGTCTCGTCGCCGTCAAACACTGGTTCTCGGCGGCCCGACACGCCAGCGAATCCGAGCCCGAGCGCCCGGCGATGCGCGATGCGCTCGGGCTGGCGCTGGCGCACGCCTTCGCAGCTCAGCCGTCCCAGGCCGATGCGCTGCTGCAGCGGCTCGTCGTCGCGTATCGCAGAGGACCGTTCGAATCCTGAGCACGCGCTGTGCAAAAAGCTCGATCGATTCGCGCGTAGCGGATGCGTCCGAACCGACGTAAGGCACGGCGTCATGCGTTGCGTTCCATTGTTCCTCTCTCTGGCGCTGGGTGTGGTTGCGTGCGACTCCGACTCGGGCGCGACCGACACCGACGCCGCGACGGCGCCGGGCGTCTCCGACGATGGCACGGGCAGCGGCATGGGCTCGACGTCCGCGGGCGGTGCGGGCCCAACGATGGGCACGACGACGGGCGTTTCGACGGCCGACCCTGTGACGACGGGCGAGACGACGAGCGCACCTGCCACGTCGGGCGAGCCGACCACGGGAGAGGCGACGACGGACGTCGCCGAAGAGACGGGAGCAGGGGAGACCACCGGCGGCCTCGTCCCTCAGCTGCCGCCCGGCGACGTGGACTCGCTCATCGCGTGGCTGCAAGACGGCGGCTATGAGGACTGGGCGGCCGAGTCGGCCGTGCACGACTCCGATGGGCCGCACTTCGGCAACGTCCGCACGTTCTTCAACAACGTGCTCGTCGGGTCCTTCGACGCCAGCGATGACGTGCACCCGATCGGGTCGGCCAACGTCAAGGAACTCTACGGACCGGGCAACACGGTGCGAGGCTGGGCCGTGATGTACAAGCGCGAGGTCGACGACGGCCAGTGGTACTGGTTCGAGGTCTACGACGGAGACGTGCTCGCCGACACGGTCGCGTGGGATCTCTGCGAGGACTGCCACGGAGACGGGGTGGACAACGTGCTCACGCCGTGGCCCCTGCAGTAGCGCGTGACCGGGGGGAGACCCTTGCCGTGACGGGCCTGCGACACGGAGGGCTCTACGTACCGCGCTGAGACACGGACGTGACGACGAGCGTCGTTTCGCCGTCTATTCGGTGTCGAGTCGAGAGACCGATTGTTGACGGGGGCGCGACGGTGGCGTCATGGGAGCCGCGTATTCGGGTTGCAGGAGCCCAACCCATGCAAGTCCTTGCCGATGTCGAGACTCTGGATCACACCCATGACGACCTTTCTTGGCTGCGCGCGCCGTGGAAGCGAACGTGGACGCACCGCATCGCAGGCGGCCGATTCGTCATCGATGTTCACGACCAACCGGGACGGTGGATGGACGAGGCCGAACTCGCAGGCCTGCAGGACGAGCTGGACTCGATCGGCCAGCGCTCTTTGGACGAATCTCTCTCCTATGGAGTCTTCTCTCGCACCCGCAGCGCGTTCCGAAACCGGGTCATCGCGGTGGCCCGCGACGGCCAGACCGGGACCCCGTGCGGGTTCACGGCGATGGTGTACCTGCCGCTGCATCGAGTGGGCGGTCGAACGGAGCTGATCATCCACCTGGGCCTCACCATGATCGCCCGAGACCATCGGGGGAGCCGCCTTCAGACGCCGCTGTTCCAGCGCACGTTTCGCTCGCCGATCGTCAACCAGTTCCGGATGTCGTTCATCGTCACCAACATCGCCGCGTCTCCGGCCGGAATCGGTGCGGTGTCCGACTATTTCGACGGCTTTCCGAGCTACGACGGCAGCACGCGCTCGCGTCCGTTGCATCGCGAGGTCGCGCAGCAGGTGCTCGAGCGCGATCGTCACGAGTTCGGCTGCAGCCGCGCCGCGGTCTTCGACCCGAAGACCTTCGTCGTGAAAGGATCCAATCAGGTCGATGGAGGCGGGGCGAGTGCGTTCATCAAGACCGACCCCGTCAGCCGATATCGCAACCCCGACTGCAACGCCTTCTGCGCCGCCACGCTGAACTTCGAGCGCGGTGACGAGCTGTTCCAAGTTGGTCGCGCAGATTTCTTGCGAGGCATGTGGAAGTCACGCCGCACGAAGCGGCGCGTCTCGAAGAGCGGCGCGTCGATCGGATGACGACCCTCAGGCGTACCAGCGGGCAAACGCGCGCTGGTGTGCCTCGGCGCGCTCTTGGGGCGTCCATGCGTGCCAGGGCGCAGGGCTGCACACGCAGCGCCACAGGAAATCGAGCAGGGTGAAGTGGCGTCGACGAATGCGTCGCTCGCGATGGGGAGCTTTGGGGTTGAACGGACCTTCACGCGACGTGAGCTGCCGGAGGTTCTTGCGTACCCACGTCCACGAACCCATCTCGAGCGTGAGGGGAAGGAAGACGCCGCTGGGCTGAGCCCGCCGGTACTCGTCGTAGAGGTGATCCCAAAGGTCACCCGATATCGTGTAGGCCTGAGCCTGCGGTTCGACCCGGTATACGTGGTTGGGATGAGTCGCGTCGAAACGCTCGAAGAGGTGACCGAGCTCGGCAAGGTTTGGCAGCGGCTGACGGGTTCGGGCGTAGGGGAACCACAGGCGATCTTGAAGGCCAAACCCCGAGTGCACGTCGATGGAGAGCGCGCGCTCGCTCTCGAATGCGTGGTGCCCAATGACGTCGAGCAATGCCCGCGTCTCGGGCTCGACCTCGCCGGGTTCGTCTCCTCGATACCACGGTAGCCTCGCGCTGATTCGGTGCCCGCCGACGAGAGGCGTCGACTCCCAGGAGTCGGCCGTGGGTGCGTTGCGCATCAAGTCCACCCCGCGGGGGTTGGAGCGGCGCCCGAGCGCGATGCCTCCTGGGTTCACGACGGGCACGAAGAGCATGCGAGCATGTTCGAGGCTGCGCCGCAGGGGTTCGTCCCATCGCAGCGCCTCGAGCACCGTCCGCAAGTATGAAAGGACCACGCGAGCACCGATGCGCTCGAGCCCATGCACGCCTCCGACCACGATCATCGTCGGGGCACGCTCGTCGTCGCTCCCGACCTCGACGGCGACCAGGGGGAGGCTGCGGGTACCCACGTCGACGCGCGTCAGCGTACGGAAGCGAGCTCGGTCGCCGTGACGACGCATCAGGCCGTCGAGTTCGGCGCATTCAGAGGGAAGGGGGACGTTGCGAGGCATGGCCGAGTGCAGCGAGCAAGAAGTCGACGACGTCGGCCCAGCAACGGGACGAGGCCTTGCGGAACGGGGAGATCATGAACGCGTGGCCTTGCCCGGCATACTCGCGCAGCATGGCGTCGGGTAGGTGCCCAGCGAGCGCGTGGCTATCGGCGGCGATCGGATCTTCGTCTCCCACCGCGACGAACACGGGCGGAAGCTCCCTCGTGCGGTCGAAATCGGCCAACGCGGCCAGGGGCTCTGCCCGGGCCGCGTCTTCGATGTCTCCGAGGTAGTCGGATTCGATCTGAGCGAGACGGTTCCTCGCGACCCGGTGCTCTGCATAGGCGCGGGCGCTTCCCCGTACCCGCAGCAGCCCGCTCAGGCAAACGACGGCCTCCGGTGGGGGCAAGAGCGGCTCCACGCCAGCAAATCCGCCGCACGCTTCGATTGCCAGCGAGAGCACCACGTTCCCGCCCGCCGAGTCTCCCGCCACTGCCACCGAACGGCCGCGGCTCAGCCCGCCGCGCAGCCAGGTGTAGGCGAGCCGCGCGTCGTCGTGGGCGACGGGGTAGGGAAAGCGCGGCGCCAGCCCGTAGTCGATCATCCACACCCGGATGCCCGCCGCCGCGAGGACTCGCCCCACGTAGGTGTGGCTCTCCTTGGAGCAGGTTCGAAAGCTGCCGCCGTGCACGTACAGCACGTCGAAGCCTAGCGACTGCGTCGGCGTGTAGACGTCGAGGCGATGGCGAGGCTCGGGACCGTAGGGAATGTTGCGCGCAATCGAGGTGCCGTCGCTCGGAGGGATCGACATCCACACCCGCCCCGCGAGCGACGCGAGCCCGAGCGTCGCATCGATGACCACATTGCTCAGCGCACGCACGGTTGGCTCCTTCGATCCGCAGGCGTCACCCGATGGTGACCGAGCTGCGATGCGGCGCGCCCATACTGCATGGGCGATGTTCGTCGAGCAAGGCATCGTTCGCCACCCCGAGAAGCCCGCGCTGCTGCAGCGGGTGGTCGCCGCCCCGCGCGTCGTCGGACGCACCACGCGTCGTTGGAGCCACGCCGCGGGCCTGACCGCCAACATCTCCGCGGCGCTGCGGCGCTTGCATCTGTTGGAGCGAGGCGGGGCAGATGCGAACACCGAGCGTCTGATGTTTCAGCGTTGGCTCGCCAACAACGTGTGTGCGATCCATGGGGTCGAGGTCCAAGCATCGGGTTGCGTGCATTTGCTGGACGAACGCAGCCCGAGCATCGTCGTTGCAAATCACATCTCGTATCTCGATCCCGTTGCGATCTTGTCACGATTGCCCGCGTTCTCCATCGCCAAGCGAGAGGTCGCCCGATGGCCATTCGTTGGGGGGCTCGCGACACGACTCGGCATGGTGCCCTACGCGCGTGGAGACGCGTGCGATGGCGCTCGCGTGCTGCGGCGCTGTGAGGCGTACCTGGACGAGGGACACAGCGTCCTCGCGTTTCCAGAGGGCACCACCACCCGCGGACGGACGCTCGCTCGCTTCCATCGCGGCGCCTTCTATCTGGCACAGCGGTGCGGTGTGCCGGTGTTGCCCATCGTCCTGCGGTACGACTGTGACGAGGCGCCGTGGGTCGGGGACGAGGCGTTCGTGCCTCACTACGTGCGTACGACGGCGCGGCCGACGACTCGCATGTCGATGGAGGTGCTCGGCCCCATGCGGCCACGCAGCGGCGAGTCCAGCCAGGATTTCTGCGCGCGGGTCGAGGCGCAGATGCACGAACGGCTGATGTCCGACGGGCACGGTTGACGGCTCGCTCGTCGGTTCGGCCCCGCTGCCAACGGGCTAGACTTCGGCTTCGTTGTTAGTTATGTTGCTTTCTGTGCGATGCCGTTGGAAAGGAATTCCAGTTATGGCCCTGTGGATGCTCGGCTGCCCCGCGAGCGTCGTCGACGTTGCGGACCCCAGCACGGGCGGAGGCTCGACGTCGGGGACCCCGGAGACGACCGGCGGACCATCGAGCACCGACTCGAGCGGCGCCGCCGACACGAGCACGACGGGGACGAGCACGGGGGCGGAGAGCTCCAGCGCGGACGCGTGCGTCGACGTCGAGCCGGTCGACAACCCCGAGATGTACAACTGCTCGTTGATGGAGCAGGACTGCCCGCCCTGCTACAAGTGCACGCACCCGTGGGACGGTGGCAACGAAACGTACCCGATCGGCATCGGAAGCGTGTGCGTCCCCTACGGCGACGTGGGGCTCTACGAGCCGTGCAGCTACGGTGATGCGCCGGGCGTGGACGACTGCGGAGCGGGTTCCTTTTGCTGGAGCCCGGACGAGTCCACGACCGATGGATACTGCATTGCGCTGTGCGGCGAGGACTACACGTGTCCGGAGGGCAGCTCCTGCTCGGCGGGGGGCGATGGCCAAGTGGGGTGCATGCCCACGTGCGACCCGTTCGACCCCGCATGCCCCGATCCAATCGAAGAGTGTCTGATGCTCAACCAGTGGCCGACCGCTCAGTGCATTGGCGGGCCCTCGGGCTTGCCGGCGACCGTTGGCGAGGAGTGCATGGGCTACTGCGGGGAGGGCCTCGCCTGCGTGACCGCCGATTCGTATGGGCCGGGCTGCGAGTTCGAACTGTGCTGCACCGACCTGTGTGATGCCGAGCACCCGTGCTCGAACCCCGAGCAGGAGTGCGCGGGTGAGTGTGGCGAAGCGCCCGAGGGGCTCTCGGCGTGCACCGTGCCGACGCCGCCGGACCCCACCGCGTGTCCGCCCGAAGGCGCTGAGCCCAACTACCCGTGGTGTTCCGAGTCCGCCGGCTGCGACGAGCTGTGGGGCGGCGGCGACGACTGCGTCGAGGTGTGCTTCTGCGACCTCGAGTGCGAGACGCCCGCGGACTGTCCCACGCCCGCGACCGGCAACCCCACCGTCGAATGCGAGCCGGTGATCGACGGAGGGTCGTGCGTGCTCTCCTGTGCCAACGGAGAGACGTGCCCCGACGGCATGTACTGCGACGAAGGGTTCTACCCCGGCACGTGCATGTGGTTCATCGAGCTCGAGCCCGGCTGCACGCAGGGCTGACCTGCGCTACTCGCGAGACCGGGGGCGATAGGCGGGGGCGGAGCTTGACGGACGGCCAAGCACCTTTTCGTGATGGCGTTGCACGGTGCTTGGAGCCTATTCTGCGTGGGCACGAACATGTGGGTCGTCAACAATCGCACGCCGTACGAGGCCGACCGAACCTGGGTGCAGGACCGTGACGGGGCCAAGTACTGGGTCGTCGCAGTCAAGGCCACGTTCGACATCGACCTCCGCGGTCAGCTCACCCTGTCCGACGACCCCGAGCCGGTGCACCCTGCTCCTGTCTACAATGGTGAGGACGGTCTCTCCAGCCTCCGCTTCGAGAGCGATCTCGTTGCGCCAAAGCCGGGGACGGATGTCTACGTGGTGGGCGCAGCGATTCCCCCAGCATCGAAGCCGACCGCGAAGCTCAACGTCGCGCTCGTCGTCGGCAACCGCAGGAAGGTGCTCGAGGTCCACGGCGAGCGGGTCTATCAAGGGGACATGACGCGGGTGGTGCCAGGCCCATCGCTCGATTTCACGGAGATGCCGCTCGTCTACGAGCGCGCGTACGGCGGGTTCGACGATCATGACCCCAATCCCGCGAAGCAATACTTGCACATGCCGAACCCCGTGGGCGTTGGCGTGGTCGCGACGCGTCATCGCAAGGTCGATGCTCCGGCGCCGAATGTCACTTTCGTCGGGGACGACGACGGCAATGACCACGCGGCGGGGTTTGGAGCCGTGTGCGGACACTGGTCTCCACGGGTTCGACACGCCGGGACCTACGACGCCAAGTGGGTCGAGCAGCGCAGGCCGCTTCTACCTCTGGACTACGACGACCGGTGGTTGATGTGCGCTCCAGAGGACCAGCAGTTCACCCCGCACCTCCGCGGGGGAGAATCGATAGAGATCGTGGGTATGCATCCGGACGGTCCGCTTTCGTTCGCGCTCCCAAAGCTCGCGTTCGGTTTCGTCACCCGGTTCGAGACGCGAAGCGAGCCGGTCCACCACCGGGGGACGCTCTCGACGGTGGCGGTCGAGCCCAACCGGCGCCGCATGATGATGACCTGGACTACGAGTCTCCCCTGCGGTCACGACGAGATGGACTATCTCGACGAGACCGTCATTCGCCAGAAGCGCATCGTTGGAGGGAAAGGATAGGTGTCGATCGCAATCGCAGCCTGCGGCGCTCGAACGGCGGTTGGCCTCGGCGCCGAGGCGACCGCGGCGGCCGTGCGCGCGGGCATCAGTCGCCTCGGGCTGCACCCTCGGTTCGTCGACACCACTGGCGACTCGGTGCGGCTAGCCTACGACGCATCACTCGATCTCGACCTCCGTGCTCCAGAGCGCATGGCGGTGTTGGGGCTATCGGCGACCGAAGAGGCTCTGAAGGTTCTTGGCGGCTCCATGAAGCTTGGCCTCTACATCGCAGGTCCGGAGCCTCGCCCAGGCGCGGGCAAGGAGGCTCTGCAGCCGGTGAGCACGAGTCTGACGGGAGCGCTCGTCGAGCGCTTCGAGGTGGTCGCTTCGCGTGTGTTTCCCTTCGGACACGCCGCAGGCGCGAGCGCGCTGCAGGCCGCGACCTCGGACCTCGCTGCCAACGCGGTCGAGGTCGCGCTCGTCGTTGGGGTCGACAGCTACGTCGATCACGAGACCCTCGCGTGGCTCGATGCGACCCGCCAGCTCGACCACGACCGTTGCCGCGCTGGCTTTACCCCGGGCGAGGGGGCGGCGGCGCTCGTGCTGGTACAGAGTGGTCGCTCGCGCTCCCTTCGTCTCCCCGAGCTGGCCTCGATCGTTGGCGTGGGCCTGGCCATGGAGCCGATCACCATCGACAGCTCCGCTCCGGTCCTGGGCCTGGGCCTGACCGCGGCGATGAAGCAGGCCACCGCGCATCTGAAGTACCCGCAGAACAAGATCACCACCGCGTACTGCGACATCAACGGACAACGCTATCGGAGCGAGGAGTTCATGTACGTGCCACTACGGCTGTGGGCGCCGTTCGTCGACGCCAATGCGTACGAAGCCCCGGCGGACTGCTGGGGCGATATCGGGGCGGCATCGCTTCCGGCCTTCATGAACCTCATCGTTCAATCGGGGCGTCGCGGCTACGCAAAGGGGCCCTACAACCTCGGCTGGGCGAGCTCCGTTGGAGGCCGCCGAGGCGCAACCCTGCTCAAACTCCCCAAACGAAAGAACGCGTGAGATGAAGGTTGGCGTCAACCCCCCACGAAGCCCGGTCACCAAGGGGAGTTCGGGCATGGCCACGGCGACCGTGCCGAACGTCTGCAAGATGCCCGGCCCCCCGGCGCCCTTCGTCCCCGCGCCGCTGCCCAACATCGGCCAGTCCAGCGACGGCCTCGCGAAGGCCACGAAGAAGGTCAAGTTCGAAAAGAAGGTGGTCGCCATCAAGGGGTCCACCTTCAACAGCAAGGGGGACATCGCTTCCAAGGGCACCGGAGGCGGTCTCGTGTCCGCGACGACGCACGGCAAGACGAAGTTCGTCGCGCCCGGTTCGATGAACGTCAAGGCCGAGGGGAAGAACGTTCAGCTCCTCGGTGACCAGATGACGAACAACAACTCGAACCCGGCGAATGCGTTGACGATCGCCGAGCTTCAGGCGGCCACGTCACTCGCTGACATCGAGGCGGCGCTCGCGAAGATCGCGGAGGAATGCAATGACGACGTCAACCAGACCGAGGGCTACACGAAGTCGAATCCGCCGTCCGGGAGAGAGTGCACGGCGCTGGGCACCAAGAAGCACAAGTGCTGCGAGGACGCGATCAACCAGGCCAACAACCCGAAGGTGAAATCGGAGGTGCCCTACACCTCATCGGGGCGCACCATTGGGCAGGCGTCGGCGAACGCTGCCAAGGCCCGGGCCGATGCCGCGTACAACGCCGCCAAGGCGACGGCGCAGGGACAAGCGGCCGCGGCGGGCTTGGCGGGCGGCGCGGCTCGAGCGTTCGTCACGACCGCCACCAAAGGGGTTTGGGCCTCGACCTACTTCGGGGGTGCGGGCGCTCCACACCTAAAAGCCGACGTGGTCGTCATCAACAGCCCCAGCAAGGGCACAGCGAAGGGCAACATCAACAAGGTCCTCGACTTCAAGTTCAACTGCGCCGACAAGGGCAAGATGAGTAAGGCGCAGAAGGACAAGTACAACGACACTCTGGGCGTCACGATGACTCAGAACAACCTCATCCATTCGTCCTGGTGATGCCGGTTTCCAACGTCATGGTGAACGAACCCGGCCGCTACGGTGGGCCAAAGCTGCGCGACGGCCTGATCGTCGCGTTCTTCAAGCAGGCCCCGTTCGACGAGTGGGCCTCCGACGTGTTGCAGGTGTTCGAGCTGTTCGAGCAGACGATCCCCGCAGGCTCCCTCGCTCACATCCTCGTCGGCGCCAACGCCTCGCGCGATTGGCCCTACTCGGCGCGGACCCGTGCGAGGGCCCTCGCGCAGTTCGACCCATCCAAGGCGGCCCAGCGACGCATCAGCTCGGTCGAGGGATGGGGACCTCAGCCGGTCAACGCCGACTACCACTTCGACATGTGGGGAGGAGCCGACGCGCAGGCCATCGATGGCAACGGTGCCACCAACTACGTCCACTTTCGGTTCCCGACCGCGTTCTGCGGCGAAAACGGAGACCTGCTAGCTTCATTCGCGCGCAACGTCGCGGAGCTGTTGCCGTTCGACAGTGGGTACGCCTCTCCGGCTTTGCATTGGTCGACGGAAGGGGAGCTCCTCAGCACGCGGACCGTCGTTCCCGGGATCGCGCTTCGGCACCCGGGCTTCGATGTGCACGACCACTCCTCGGTTCGCTACGAGCTCGGGCGACGTTGCATCGGCCCGCGATGGCTGACATTTCTCGGTCACGAACTGCTGGAAACGCTGGGCGGCGTCGGTGCTCTCGAGACCGCGCTCGGTGAGAATGCGGTCGTCGAAGCGTTCGATCGCGGCGTGCAGATTCGTATCTCGACGCCGCCGAATCCCGGGGACGTCAACACTGGCGACAACCTCCCCGAGCTACACGCGTTGGCCAAGCTTCTCGAGCCTGTCACGCACTTTGCGGAGGGATCCAAGCTCTTTCCCAGCGAGGGTGACGCGTTCGAGCGCTGGCAGCAGAGGTTCCTAGACGAATGGCGATCCTGACCGCGTACGATCTCGGCTTCATCGTGTCGCTACCGGATGCGCCCGCTTTCCGTGAGGGCCTTGGCATGCAGATGCGGATGACGTTTCGCGCTCAGCCCTCGGACGTCGACTCGACGGCGTTCGGCGCGGTCGCGACTGCTTGGTTCATGCTGGCGTCGGTCGGCGCGATGTGTGGCGACTCGATCCAAGCGAACCTTTCCTCAGTCGAAGACTGGGCTGGGCCGGTCATGGGGCAGCTGAGCCTCTCGTGGAGCCTGAGCGGGGTGCGGTTGGATCCCCGCGCCGTGGTGGTGCTCGCGCACATGCTCCGCGAAGAACATCAGCGCTTTCCTTTGTCGCGGCTAGACCTCTTCGTGATCGGTCGGCAGGGTGGCAATCAACTCGTCGTCCACGACCCGGACGCGTGGGAGGTGTACCCCGGCGCCGATAAGGGCGTTCGCTTTCCCATTCAGACCCACGACCAGATCATGTCGGAGGCACGCATGCTGCTGACATTTAGGCAGGTCCCCGACGTCGACCAGCGCAAGGCGGTCTCCGATGCGCTGTTGACCTGGGGCGCTGCGGCACCCATGGGGGGCTATGGCATCGCCCCCGCCCTGCCCCGCCACAGCGGCTTCATCGCAAGCAACGACTTCGAGTTCGTCGATGAGGAGGTCGACTGGCTGCTCGGCTCGTATATGGCGCACGAGGGCGCGGCGCACTCCCTCATCAACACGGTTTCCGCGATCGACCGCAACGTCCTCGAGGTCGCGGCGCTGGTCGTGGAGTGAGCCCTATGCCATCATCCGCAGGTGGCCAAGGGAAGAATTGGGGTCCTCGATCACGACGAGAATTGGGTCCTGGAGCCCACGTTCGACGGCATGCTCACCACGCTCGAGGGGCCTGTGCCGATCAAGCGGGGCAAGCTGTGGGGCCTGCTCGACCGCGAGGGAAGCGTCGTCATAGACCCCGCCTTCGACGAAATCGGGGCCTTCACGGGGCCGTTAGCGCCCGCTCGCAAGAACAAGAACTGGGGCTATATCGACGCCTTCGGTTCGTGGGCGATCGAGCCGACGTTCGAGGCGGCGCGTTCGTTCCGCGATGAACGGGCCGGTGTGAAGAAGGACGGCAAATGGGGTTTCATTGATACTGGAGGTGCGTTCGTCATCGAGCCCAAGCATGACGGTGTGACGGTGTTCTCCGACGGGCGGGCGGGCTTCAACGTCGGGGGGACAGATTTCAATGGCCTCCTCACAATCGGCGGAAAATGGGGCATTGTCGACGTCGAGGGCGACGTGATCGTCAAGCCGACGTTCGACACGTTCGTCGGCTACTCCAACGGGCTGTGCGCCGTTCAAAAGGCCGGGAAGACCCAGGTGCTCGACGTCGGCGGCAAGGCCGTCTGGAAGCCCAAGGCGGGCATCTTCGTTGGCCCTTTTCGCGAGGGCCGGGCGTGGGCGTGGGACGGAACGACGGTCGCGCAGCTACGAGGCGTGGTTTCGGATGCGTTCGAGTGGCTCACCGAGCCGGAGTTCTCCGATTCGGGTGTATTTTCTGAGGGGCTGTGCGCGGCCAACGTCGGGGGCGAGCGCTCAGAAGGCGACCTCGTTGGAGGTCTATGGGGGTTTGTCGACCAGGACGGCGCGGTCGCCATCGAACCGGCGTTCGACATGGCCGACGGATTCTTCGCGGGGGTCGCCGCGGTCAAGAAGAAGGGGAGGTGGGGGCTCGTCGGCAAAGACGGCGTGGTCGTGGTCCCGCTCGCCTACTCCGAGATCGGCGCGCTCTCTGAGTCGCTCGTACTTGCGAGGGCATAGAGCCTGCGGGTCCTTCAGTGGCCCCGCTTCATGCTGCGTCCTGGTGGCCTGTCGGCCGCGAAGAAAAACTGACGCATCGCGTCGCCGGCGGCCATTGCCCGATGATGGCTCGCCACACGCTCTCGTCCTGCTCCGGCTTCGCGTTGCTCCTCACCGCTTGCAGCGTCGAGCCTCGCGAGATGGCCGGTGCTCCCCACGCGGCCTCGGCAAGCGGGACGACCGGTCCGTCCAACGCTGCGGAGACCGGCGACGACGAGGAAGACCCACAGGGATCGACGAGCGGACCGGCCACGGGATCGGAGAGCTCGGGCGGTCCCTTCAACGAGTGCGCATCGATCTCCCAGACGACGACGATCGACGAGCGACCCGTCGATATCGTGCTCGTCGGCGTGGGAGACGTGATCGACGTCCCAAACTACGACATTCGATGGTGGCTCTCGGACCTCCCGAGCCATATCGAGGAATCGGGGGTCGACGCGCGGCTGATCGCGGTTCTCCCCGGCATCCCCGAGGACCACATGGACGGCGGCGACGAGGGCCACTACGACTGCCCAGGATGGGACTGCGGGACTGGACCCGTCGAGATCCACGACGTCGTCATCGCCGATGATCGGCCGCTGCAGGGCATCCTCGACAGTGCGCCGCAGTGGACGGCCTCGCTGCGGCCCGAGGCGCGAAAGCACTTCTTGGTCTGGACGGAGCGCAACACCGACTCCCAGACCTCCGCGAGCGACTTCATCGCTGATGCGACGGCGTTGGACGGTGCCTTCGAGGGGTTCGTGCTTCACGCGTTCGCCTGGGTCGAGGACCCAAGCTTCATCCCTCCCGACGGAGCCGTTCGAGAAGTCGCGACGCTCACCGGCGGGCTCTACGACGATGGCTCGGTTCGGGACGTGGACACGGGCTTCTTCGAGGGGGTCCTGACGTCCATCGAGGAGTCATCGCTCGCGTGCGAGTACGAGATTCCGGCGCCACCGGAAGGCTTGGACTTCGACCCCACTCGCATCAACGTCGAGTACGACGAAGGCGCGGGACTGGAGACGATTGGCTATGTCGCAAGAGCCTCGGACTGCGCGCAAACGGGTCCCGGTTGGCACTACGACGACGCAGCCAACCCCACCGAGATCATCATGTGTCCGTTCTCGTGCCAGCGGTTCTGGGCCGCGTCACATGCGACGATCGACATCAAGTTTGGTTGCGCAACCATCCCGGCGGCGTGAGGCGCCCGGCGCTGGTACGCTTCGTGGCACAGGCGTCAGACGTCGATGTGTGTGGAGCCCTGACAGCTGCACTCGTCGCGTGGGGTTGCGGCCGCGCTCGCACGACCGTATAGGGGTCGAGAGTGGCTCTTCCTCCTCACTCGCGGACTCCTTCTTCAAAGTGTTCAAGGGCGCGGTGAACGAGGACGAGGGGGTCTTGGCCGGAGTGCACCCGGTGCGAGAGACCGAGGACGATGTCATCGTCGTCTGGCGCTCGATGGTCCTCGTGCAGAGTCTCGGCACGCCGTCGGTGGACGGGGCAGACGCGATCGTCAGCGGTCTGCACCTCCTTCGGGAGCGGGGCGTCGTTCGGCCGCTTCTGTACGCCTTCGTGTCGAAGACTGCAGCGCCACCACCTGACGAAGCGCGGGTTCGGCTCACGACCGCGCTCCGGGACCCTGCGCTCCAGCTCGCCGGACACGTCATCCTGTTCTCGGGCAGTGCATTCCGAGCGACGATCGTTCGCAGCGTGCTGACGGGCATGACGCTGTTGTCACGACAGAGCTATCCTTCGACCGCGGTCTGGAAACTCGAGGCGTCGGTCGAGGCTGCGTGTGGCTACTTGCGGGACGCGGGCTCTCGTCCCGCGGTCGAACCCGACCAGCTCGCCGCGTTCCTGCGTGAGTTCCTCCCGCCCGCGGCGACCTGACGCTAGAGCAGCCTGTGGTGAAACCCAACACGACGTCTCACTCGTCTTTTTCGCTCCTGGCGGCGTCGCCGAAACTTGCAGTACACCCGGTACAGCGGCGTTTCGGCTCCTACCCAGGAGCGAAAAACCCTTCGCGATCCGCCGCGCCGGGTTTCACCACAGGCTGCTCTAGCCCGAAGCGGCCGGCCTCGATGGTCGTCGGGCTCAGGCCGACGCCGCGATCGCGGCGGCCTGCTGCGCGGAGACGATCGCCTGCATGTCGATGAGGGCCTTGATGTCGCCGATGTTCGCGGCCGTCTCGTCGCGCGAGGCCAGCTGCACGAAGGCGAGGCCGGTGCCAAGGGTGAAGGCCATCGGACCGCCGAGCCAGCTCAACTCGGCCTGAAGTCGGTCTCGATACTCCAGGGCCGTGCGCACGACCAGTTCGACCGGAAGGGCCAAGAAGCAGAGCGCCGCGACCTCGTCGTATTCGCGCTGCCATACCGACTGTCCCCCGTCCTTCAATGCCGCGCACAGCTGCTTCACCCGGGTGGCGATCTCGACCGGCTTCAGGCCGGTCAGATACAGAACGTTGGCCGCCGTCTGCAGCGGATCGCCGGTGCGCAGGCCGGCGTCGGTGCGCAGGGCCTGGTAGATCGCCTCGATGCTCTCGCCGATCGAGCGCGGGTCGCCGGGCTGCCCCACCAGCATTGCGCAGGCGGGGAAGTCCTCGGGTCCCGTGAGCCACCAGTGGTGGCGCTTCATCTCCTCGTACACCGCTGCGAAGCGATCGATGTCCGCCTCGCGGATCGCTTCGCCTGCGCGGATCCGCCGAAGCACCAGGGTTGCGAGGAACTCGTAGGTTCGGCCGCGGCGAAGGCTTCGGGCCCGCATCATCGCCTGCACTCGCCCGACCTCCTCGACGAACGCCGCGGCTTCGTCTCCGTACTTCACCAGCAGGCCTGCAATCAGCAGGCGGACCGATGGCGCCACCTCGCTGAACCATCCCAACGCCCCGGAGAGCTCGCCGTCCTTCTCCCGTAGCGCCTCGACGAGCGCCGCGGGCTCGCCGTCGGTCGTCAGCAAAGTGACGGCCGCCAAGCGCAGCGGGGGCTTCTGCTCGAAGAACCCTCTCCCGCTCTCGAGCGCAGCATGGAGCTGCTTGAAGCGCTCGAACGCGTCCGTGCGCACGAGCGTCTGCGACCGAGGATCCCTGAACACCATCGGTGCAGCGTACCTCCGCGGGTCTCATCGCGCGACCGCGCGAGATCGGGGCGTGATATCCCGGTGTCGATGACCGCTCCGCTTCGCCGCCGTCGCTTCGACCTCATGCTCGTCGCGTGGTTCGTGGTGTTCGCGTTCACGTCGCTGGTGATGGAGATGTACATCACCTTCTCGGTCGACCTCGCGTCGGCAACCGACCCGTTTGGCCGGGTGTGGTTTTGGTACGCGGACTCGTTCGACCCGATCTTCCTCGACCCGCCGTACTTCTTGTGGCTGATGTGCACCATCGACGGGTTCGTGTTCGGGCCGTTCTACCTGGTGCTCATCGTGGCCTTCGCGCGCGGGTGGAACTGGATTCGGCTGCCCGCGATCATCTACGTGAGCGCCATCGTCTACTCGACCGCGGTGTACTTCGGTGTCGAGTTCGGCGAGGAGTCCCATCGCGCCGACCTCATGATGGTGTTCCTGATCAACATCCCGTACACGATCGTGCCAGTGATGCTGCTGGGCCGGGTCTGGCGGCCGGATGTCTTTGGGACCGGCGATCGCGAGATCGTATGATCGACGGCATGAAGCGCGCGCTCCTGGCCATCGTGCTCGCCAGCGGCTGCACCGTCATCGAGACTGTTGGCGACACCGAGGTCGATGAAACGACGAGCTCGTCGAGCAGCACGTCGGGTCTCCTGCCAACCTCCGCGGAGCCCGAGGGGGCGTCGTCGAGCACGTGGAGCACCACCACCACGGGCTCGGACGACGTCTCCGAGGACGATGGGGGCTGCGACTTCATTGGCTGCGAGCCGTCTCCGGATGCCCCGCCCTCGTGCGATCCGATGCTTCAGGACTGCCCGCGGGGATACAAGTGCAACATCTACATCAACGATGGTGGCACCTCCTACAACGCCGCCCGCTGCGTCCCGATCGTCGACGACCCCGACCTTCCCGACGAGGCGTGTACGGTCGAGGGCAGCGCGGTGTCGGGGCTCGACTCGTGCGCTCTGGGATCGGTCTGCGCGTGGGTCGATTTCGAGACCGGCGTTGGCGTGTGTCAGCCGATGTGTCTCGGCCCCGATACGAATCCGTCGTGCGCCGACGAGAACCGCGTGTGCATCGTAGGCGGCGATGCAATCCCTGCGTTCTGCTTTTCGCGCTGCGACCCGCTGGTTCAAGACTGCCCCGAGGGGCTGGCCTGCTACGGCTACTTCGAGCCGGTGGTTTGCAGCGCGAGCTGGTCCGAGCCCGATGCTGCCTTGCTCGATGCCTGCTCCACTCCGAGCAGCTGCCCGGCGGGGACCACGTGTGTCGGGGCGGAGAACGTCGGAGCCTGCCCGCCGGACGCTGACGCTTGCTGCGCGTCGTTCTGCGACCTCGAAGCGCCCGACTGTCCCGAGCCGCAGACATGCCGGCCCTACTTCACCGAGCCAGCCCCCGAGGGCTTGGAGTCGGTTGGTTTCTGCGGGGCATCGCAGTGACGGTGCAGGGCGCGAATCGTCGTCACATGGGACCATCGCTCCGGCGATCCGTGGCACACTTCGCTCATGGCTAGATTGATCGTTTGCACGGAATGCGAAAGGTACGCGAGGGCCGTCGATTCGACTTGTCCGCACTGCGGAGCATCGATGCGCCGCTCCGGCGCTGTAGGGAAGACCGCCGGCGCAGTCCTCATGGGGCTCTCGCTCGCCGGCTGTCCCGCGTCGGACGACACCAGCGAGACGCTCGGCAACGGTGACAGCTCGTCGTCGGCGGGTGGTGTCTCGTCGTCCGGGGAACCCGACCCCTCGACCACTTCCGGGTTCGACCCCGGCCCGAACTCGACCGACCCCGCCTACGGCAACCCGGCGACGGAGACCTCTGCCACGACCGACATGACCGAGAGCGGCACGACCGGAAGCACCGGCGATGAGGACACCGACTCGAGCACCGGCGCGGGGAGTTCGTCCTCGGGGACGTCGTCTTCGTCGACGTCCGGGTAGACTCCAAGCCATGACGCGCGTCTCGATGGCGATGGTCTCCCGACGCTCTGGACGAGGACGGGATCCGACACCGGCTACCGCTAGCGCTCCAAGCACACGCATGGGGATCCGTCGATGGCGCGGCGGGGGTCGACTGGATCGTCGCCACGCCCACGGACGTCGAGCTGGTCCATCTCGGAGCAGAGGCATGCTGGCAGACGCTGGCGACCGACGTCGATACCGAGCTGCTTGCGGTTGGGGATGTGCAGGGGGATGGCGACGACGAGGTGGTCGTGCGCGGAGAGAGCGGGCTGGTGATGCTCGATCTGTAGCGCTCATCCGCACTCGAAGAGCCGGCCGATCACCAGCTGGCAGGACGCCTGCGCGTGCTTCGGACGAGCGATCAGTCACCTTCGGACGTGTTGTTCATGACCCATTCCGAGCCGGTCCAAAGGTACGTGGCCTTGGCGTCGCATCCCGCGACGCCGATGGACGCCATCGAACCCGGACGCAGCTGCGTCATCTTCAGGGAATCTGCGTCGCAGTCCAGGTCGAAGGCGGCCCTCTTCTTGAGGGCGTCGAGCTGCTCGACGAAGAATGACTCTGGGTACCCGAGCCCGCCCGCCTTGAAGCTCATGTTGTCCGAGCTCGTCGTCCGGGGAATCCGACCCCTCGACCACTGCCGGTTTCGACCCTGACACGACCGGCCCGAACTCGACCGATCCCGCCTACGGTAGCCCGGCGACGGAGACCTCCGCCACGGCACGACCGGAAGCACCGGCGATGGGGACACCGACTCGAGCACCGGGGACGTCGTCTTCGTCGACGTCCGGGTAGACTCGAAGCCATGACGCGCGTCTCGATGGCGATGGCCCTCGCTGCCCTACTGACCGCCGGCTGCGAAAAAGAGACCGCCTCGCCGGTCGACCTGGGCACCGAGACCGCCGCCGACGATAGCGGCACGGTGCAGATCTCGATCGCGCTTCTCGAGCGCCCGGGGCCGGAGGCGGAGCGGGCGGCAGCCTGCGAACTTCCCGATCTGCGGGTTGAATGGGCTTGACTGGTGTCGGGTGGATTCAACGCGTGATCTTGGGAAGTTGCGGTTCGCAAGCGGAAACGCGGCCGTTCCCGGTTGTGCTACGCACAGTATGGCCCGCGGCGACCACGGACCGCCAGCAGCCCCAGCAGCATCAGCACCGCGCCGCCGCCGTTGTTTCCGGGCACGGAGCAGCCGCGGGGCAGCAGGCCGTCTGCGTCCCCATCCGCGCCGCCGTCGGTGTCGCTGTCGGTATCGGCATCGCCGGTACCGACGGTTCCGCTCGGTTCGTCGTCGGTCGTCGTTGCGTCTCCGGTCGGGTCCGTCGTCGGGGGAGGCTGCGGATCGCCGGTGGTCGGATCCGCGGTCGTCGTGGTCGTGGTCGGGTCTGGGGCGGGGCCGGTCGTGCTGGTGGTCTCGCCGCCGGTCGTCGGGTCGGGGTCGAGGTCGCCGCACTGCGGAACGCCACCCACCGCGCCCACGCATCCGTCGACCCAGCTGCCGACGCTCTGCTCCAGCTGCGTGGGAAACGGTGTGCATGCGGGTCCGGGATCCCAGGCGCCTTCGGCCGTGAAACACGGGGAGGCGTCGAGCCCCATCGCGCCCTCGAGCCACGGCATCTGGTCGGCGATGAGGGTGTACGTGGTGCCCGGGCCGCACACCTCGTACGTCTGGGGCTCGCCGGTCGTCTCGGGCGGGGTGATGAAGGCCCCACCCTCGCTCGAGCCCGGGTCGATGAAGCCGGCGCCGGACGTCGCGCCTCCGGTCTCGCCCGAACCGTCGGGCGGCACGAAGAGGCTCTGCGCGATGCCAAAGACCCGCCAGGTTCCGTCGGCGAGCTGCACGAACGCGCCGCCCCCCGAGTCTCCATGACAGGCGCTGGAGAACTCGTCGACGCCGACCAGATCGATCTCCTCGGCGTCGGGGCGGATGTCGAAGATCGACTGCGGGGTGAAGCGCTTGGGCCCGAGCCCGACGCTGTCGACGAAGTCGCCGAACTCGTTGAACCAGCTCTGGTGATTGCCGTACCCGACGATGTGCACGACGGCGCCGGGTTGCAGCGCGTCGAGCTCGCAGCCGAGCGCGATCGGAGTGGGCTGCACGTCGGTGACGGGCATTGCGAGCTCGCACACCGCCATGTCGACGTCGAGGCTCTGGTAGTAGAGCGGGTTGTTGGTGCAGCCGACGACCGGGACGGTGCGCTGCGGCGCAAAGCCGTCTTCGCCGAAGCCGATGACGTCGGGGACTTGTCCATCGTCGACGCAGTGCGCAGCGGTGAGGACGAAGCGCGGGTCGATCAGCGTGCCCGAGCAGAACGGTGAGCCCGCGCCGATGAGCGCGACGGTGCTGGGCCACTGGCAGCTGCTTGCGAGGTCGCCGTTGTGAATCTCGGCGACCGGGGGCGTCGCGGGGACGTTCTCGGGCGCTGGTGACGCGTTCGGCCCGCAGGCCGCGATCACGAGCAGGATGCCAATTCGCTTCGTCACAGCTATGTATGCCGACTCGGCCCCGAATCTTTCAAAACTTCCGAAGGGAATCTCGAAGAGCCTGGTGTCCCCGACGTCGTCTTCCCCTACACTCGTGGAGATGGATGCGGCCCGCGGCTTGTTTGCTGCACTGCTGTTCCTGCTCTGGTCGAGCATGGGAGCGGCGGCCTCGGACATCGCAAGCGAACGCGGCCACGTGGCAACGCGGGGCGCGAACATCTCCTCGTCCACCCCTCGACGGGAAACGAACGCCCGGGAGGCCAATGGGTCCGTCCATGAGCCCGCCAGGGGCGGCGATGACGACCCTTCTTCTGCGTTCGTCGTCGAGGGGCCCGCGCTCGCAGCGGTGTGGTCCAGCGTTGGCGTCTGCGCCCGACCCGAGCGTAGACCGAGCACGCGCGCGCCTCTGGCAGGGTGCCCGCGCGGACCCCCGTCGGTCTGACGAGACCGTCCTCATTCCGTTGGGCGTCCGCCGCCACCGCTTGGCTCTCACGCAGCTCGAGTCGGACTCGGCACGGGCGTCCGAACGACCTCGACCTCGAACCAGTTCTCGGGGGCGCGGCTCTCCGCCGCGTTGCCCAGCATCCAACCGACATGCAACCGATCACCCGTTCCAACGAGTTCTTCCGCCGCGCTCTGACGTGGCTTCGATCCCAACAATCATTCGCCACCAAGGTTCTCCCCGAACATGCCATCGACCCCGGAGCAACAGGTACGGCTCAGGTGCGAGGGTGGCTCGTGCGCCGGTCCTCTGCCGGATCCTGGTCGTTCGCCGGTTTGTGCGGCTTGGCGCTCGGAGCCCTGCTCACGATGTTCAACCCGCCGACGGTTCACGCCAAGACCAAGACGTCCATCCATCGCGTCGGCTACGCGGTCAACGCGGGGGCGATCGGGTGTTTCGCCGTGGGTGAGGTGATCCGACGTCGAAACCGGATTCGCGCCCTCGTCGAACTGCGGTCAGCGACGTCGCCCGCCACCCCGTCGTCCGTCGAGATGCTGCGAGAAGACGAGAGTGCAGGTGAAGTGTGGATTGTCTCCGAACGGCCGTGCGTCGGTGAGGTCCTGGTGGAGGCGGCCCACAGGGGCGTGCGCTGCTTCATCGAAGGACCCGACGGATTCGAGGAGGTCGCCGCACCCCACGAAAACGGCGCTCGCCGGAGGATGGACGCATGATGACCACGCGAGCAATGAAGTGGGAAACCGGAGGGAGGTTGTGCCGCTTGTTGGCCCTCGCAGCGATGTGCGGGTGTAGCGTGCCTGCGGGCAATGAGCCTCGAGATGCACCGCGACAGCCGGCCGCGCCGCGAGAACCCCGTGAAACGACGCGCAGCGAGTCGCAAGCTCCCTCCTCAGCCGCCCCCGCTGCGACGCGGGATCGGGTCCGCTCGGGCAGACTGTATGTGCCCGTCTACTCCCATATCTATACGAAGGAGGGGACGCCCGAGGACTTGGCGATCACGATCTCGGTGCGCAACGTCAGCCCCACACGCTCGCTCATTCTCGAGTCGGTGGAGTACTACAGTACGGCGGGAACGCTCCTCGAGCACTTCTTGGAGTCCCAGGCCGAGATCGGCCCCTTCGAGACGGTCGAGTTCTTCATCGGTACTCGAGACCGACGCGGCGGCTCGGGGGCCAACGTCATCGTGTCCTGGCACGCCGACTCACCGGTACTCAAACCGCTGGTCGAGGCCGTGATGGTGCGGTCCGTCACCACCAACCAGGCATACGCCTTCTCGACGCGCGCCATCGAAGTGCCTGCAGATGCGGACCTTCCGCTGGACGCACCGGAGCGACCGGTGGTTTCACCTCGATGACCGCCGCGAGCCGTGCCGCGCGGCGGGCTGGCCGGAAGCGGCGGCCGAACTCGGCTCGTACCCGGGCTGACATCGCGGGGTCTGGGTAACCTGCGTAGGCTCAGTCGAACATGACGACGCAGGTCTACAACATGGTGGGGACGACCGGCCGAAAATGCACGTGCACCCTTGGGGACAACTCGTGGCTCGGCCACTGGGCATTGGCCGCAGGCGTGACGCTTGCGAGCAAGAAACTCGTGAAGTGTGCGGCGAAGTACTGCGCCAGCTATTCCGAAGTTGGAGCGCACGTGAAGGAGATCGGGCACCAAGTCACACCTTGGATCGTTCCGTTTTGCCAACATCACAACAAGCGCCCGAGTAGTCAGTACATCACGCTCAAGCCGGGGTACACGATGGTCGCGTGTGCGGCACACGACTGCACGTAGGGAGCGGGGGCCAGAACACCCCTCGGGGTCGGCGGACATCGATAGCCCCAGGCTATGGGCCTCACAGACACGCAATCTTGGACCCACGCGTCAGTCGTGGCGATGCTGGCTGGGTGACTCGTATCCAGCGCAACCTCGCCCGCACCCACTCCCTCGCATGTCTCACTGGCGTCTTGTCGCTGGGACTCCTCGCATCGTGCGAGAAGTCGCAGGCGGCGCCGACGGAGATCCCTGTGTCCGCCTCCTCGAGTGCGCCCGAGAGCTCGACGCCGGCGGAGCTAGCCGCGGAGCCCTCCCGGTTCGCCGCGGGCGAGGCCAAGCCGAACGACTATTGGTGGCCGAACCAAGTCGACCTACGGGCCCTCCGGCACAACGAAGCGGCCAATCCCTACGGCGACTTCGACTACGCCGAGGCGTTCGAGGCGCTCGACCTCGACGCCGTGCGGAAGGACATCGAGTTCGTTCTGACCGACAGCAAGGACTGGTGGCCGGCCGACTACGGAAACTACGGGCCCCTCATGGTCCGACTGTCTTGGCACGCTGCAGGGACGTATCGGGTCTCCGACGGACGCGGCGGTGCCGACGGCGGCCAGATGCGGTTCGAGCCGCTCAACAGCTGGCCCGACAACGGGAACCTCGACAAAGCGAGGCGCCTGCTGTGGCCGGTCAAGCAGAAGTATGGCCGCGCCCTGTCGTGGGCCGATCTCATGGTGCTTGCCGGGACCGTTGCGATGGACTCGATGGGCTTCGAGACCCTCGGATTCGCGGGGGGCCGCGTCGACGACTGGGAAGCCGACCTCGTATATTGGGGACCCGAGGCCGAGATGCTCGGGTCGGACCGCTTCCATGGAGACGACCGCGTCCTCGAGGAGCCGCTGGCCGCGGCCCACATGGGGCTGATCTACGTAAATCCCGAGGGCCCAGACGGCAACGGTGATCCCGTCTCGGCTGCGCACGACATTCGGACAACCTTCGCCAACATGGCGATGAACGACGAGGAAACGGTCGCGCTCATCGCCGGCGGCCACACGTTCGGCAAGTCCCACGGCGCGCACCCTGCCGCGGACTGTGTGGGCCCCGAGCCGGCGGGCGCCGACGTTGCGGCGCAAGGCTTCGGCTGGATCAACCGCTGCAACACCGGCGTGGGCGCCGATACCGTGACCAGCGGACTGGAGGGGGCGTGGACCTCGGCCCCAGTGCGTTGGACGAATCAATACTTGTCATTCCTCTACCGCTTCGAGTGGGAACAGCATCGGAGCCCGGCGGGCGCGCTCCAGTGGCGGCCCGCGAACGGCGAGGGTGCCACCCTCGTCCCCGATGCCCACGATGCATCCAAACGGCACGCGCCGATGATGCTGACGACCGACCTGTCCTTGCGCGAAGACCCGGCCTACGCCGCGATCTCGAAGCGCTTCAAAGAGGACCCCGAGGCGTTCGAAGACGCGTTTGCGAAAGCCTGGTTCAAGTTGACGCACCGGGACTTGGGGCCGCGGTCGCGCTATCTGGGAAAGGACGTCCCCAAGGAGGTGTTCTCCTGGCAGGACCCGCTGCCCGAGCGGGAT
Source organism: bacterium (assembly GCA_024742475.1). Lineage (GTDB taxonomy): Bacteria > Myxococcota_A > Polyangia > Nannocystales > Nannocystaceae > CAJXVA01. The sequence goes on from JANSYI010000015.1 coordinate 201,338, forward strand.
CATCCGGTTGTCTCGGCCAAGGACATCGAGGGCCTCTCTCAGAGCATTCGCGACGCAAATCTCTCCCCCGCGGCTTTGGTTCGAACCGCGTGGTCTTCGGCCTCGACGTATCGTGACTCCGACAGGCGGGGTGGGGCGAATGGAGCCCGCATTCGGCTGGCGCCGCAGAAGGACTGGGCGGTCAACCGACCCGAGGAACTCCAGCAGGTGCTCGGTGCACTGTCCTCGATCCAGACGGCGTTCAACGAGCGCGGCGCCAAGACGCGCATCTCGATGGCCGACCTCATCGTGCTCGCCGGTGGCATCGGGCTGGAGGACGCGGCGCGTCAGGCCGGCGTGAAGATCTCGGTGCCGTTCGTGCCGGGACGCGTCGATGCCTCGCAGGCGCAAACCGACGTGGCATCGTTCGCGCCGCTCGAGCCCAGGTCCGACGGCTTCCGGAACTACTACACGCAGGACGAGTTCCGCAGCCCCGCGAACGCGCTCGTCGACAAGGCCGACCTGCTCGGCCTCGACGTGCCGGAGATGACGGTGCTGGTCGGGGGCCTTCGGGTGCTAGGGAACAACGCTGATGGTGAGAATCACGGCGTCTTCACCGAGAACCCCGGGGCGTTGAGCAACGACTTCTTCGTCAACCTGCTCGACCTGTCCACGTCGTGGAGCCCAATGGGCAAGTCGGGTGTGTTCGAGGGACGCGACGCAGATGGAGCCCTGCGCTGGACGGCGACCGAGGCGGACCTCGTCTTTGGCTCGAACGCCGAGCTGCGAGCCGTCGCCGAGGTATACGCCTACGACGAGGCCAAGTTCCGGAAGGACTTCGTCGCAGCCTGGGTCAAGGTGATGCAGGCCGATCGTTTCGATCTCGAACGGCGAGTTGCACGATGATTCGACGCATCATGCTTGCCGCTCTCCTGGTCGTCGCTGCGTGTGGCGACGACGACGACGGAGTCGCGCCGCCGCCCGGAGGGTGGGCCAACGCCGCGCCAACGCGCGTCGAGCAGGTCTATGACCGGGGCGAAACGCAACTCATCGAGGTCAGCCAAGGGGGACTGCGTGCCTGGGTTCGCGTACCGTCGGTCGGCGCCTCACCCGGAGACTACCTCCTGCTCGGTCGCGGGACCGCGCGCCGCAACGTCGACGTGCCCGAGCTTGGTCGCAACGTCAATGCTGTCATCGATATCACGCATGTTCGCGTCGTCGACGAGCGTGAGGCGTTGACCGTCTCCTCCTCGGTCATTCCCGGCGACGCGGTCGCGATCAGCCGCGTCTACGACGAACTCGACGTGCGTGAGGGGCGGGACGTCGTGGTCCACGGCACCGTCGTCAAGGCGCCGCAGGCGATCGGATGGCGCTGGGTTCACCTGCAGGACGGCTCGGGGAGCGCGGCGTCGGGTACCCACGACATCACGGTCAAAACTCGCGACGAGGTCGTCGTGGGTCAGCGCGTCGCATTTCGCGGCGTTCTTCGCCAGGACGTCGACCTCGGCTTCGGCTATCACTATCGCGCGCTGGTCGAGGACGGCGCGCGGGTCACGGAGTGACGGGAGCGGAAGCGCTGGACAGCGTCTTCATTGCCGACCGCAGGGTCTCGGCAATCTCGCCCAGGACGGGCGTGAGTGGATGGTCCGCGAGCGACACGAGGGACAAGCTCCGGCCGACCGACGCATCAACGAAGGGCTTGGTCTGGAACGGGGTCCGTGCGCGCTCCGGCGCGATGGCCATGGATGGGATCACGCTCACGCCTTGTCCCGCGGCCACCATCTGGATCAGGGTGTTGAGGCTCGTCGCCCGGACCGGAGATCGGAGGGTGTTCGGCAATCGGCACAGCGAGAGCGTCTGATCTCGGAGGCAGTGGCCGTCCTCGAGGAGCAGGATCTGACGGTCGTGCAGCCACTCGACAGGGAGCGCGTCGGGCACGGATGCCTCTGCTTCGATCGCCACGAAGAATGGTTCCCACCCCAGCTCTTCGACGTGAAGGCTGGCGTCTCGAAGGGGGTCGGCGATCAAGATGGCGTCCGTACGCCCTTCCGCCAGGGCCTGCTCCGCCTCGTTGGTTTGCAGTTCGAGCCAATGAAGGACCGGGCCCTCCGCCCCGCGCGTTGCGATGGTCACCGCCGGCAGCAAGTACGGCGCGACGGTGGGGATGACGGCGATGCGGACGGGGACGGCGTACGGGGTGCGAAGGGTTGCGGCGGCAGCCTCGACGCTTGCACCAGCATTGAGCGCTGCACGAAACGTCGGCAGCAGTCGTTCTCCCTCCGGAGACAGGAGCACGCCCCTTGGACTTCGCAAGAACAGCGTGACCTCGAGCGCCGCCTCGAGCTTCGCGACCTGAGCGCTCAGCGAGGGCTGCGATACGCTGCAAAGCGCCGCCGCGGCACCGAACCCGCCCGTCTGGGCGACTGCGACCGCGTACTGAAGCTGCCTCAAGGAGAAATCCGGCGTCTGAAACTGATGGATGGCCATGGGGCGTGCACCCAAGGTTACCGTGAAGGCGGGCGAGCTCGGGGATGGCTCGAGCACGCGGCGGGGCTGCGTGCGCAGCCCACAAACCCCCAACTCACATCACGCGAATGAACAGCGAGACACCCCACGCAAACCCACGCAGGCCCAGATCCCCATACTCCGCGGTCGTGGTCCGAAGGGGCTCGTCGTCCAAGGAGAGGTTGGTGCTCATGTCCACTGTGGTTCGGAACTGGTACCCGAAGCGCGTCTCGATGCCTGCCGTCACGCGTGAGGCCTGCTTGCCGGGCAGCCACTGCTTGGGCAGGTAGAGGGCCACGCCACCCATGGCGGAGAAGGCTCCGGCCGGGGTGCGGCGACGTTTGGCGTCGCTTTGCCCGCTGGAGATCTGGTCGAGTACGATGCTTGGGCCACCGCCGAGGTCAGCGAACACGTCGACGCCCTCGACCGTCATCAGTGACGCGCGGGCATAGAGGGTGGGTTCGTGCACGACCAGCTCGGTCGAGAGCAGGCCGTCGTACGGATTGCGCTCGGTTGCGAATCGTTGATAGCGCGCACCGCCACCCAAGAAGAGGCGCCTCCCGAGTCGGTAGTCGAACCGAACCCCGAGGTCGGGGCCGAGCAGGGAGCGTTCATTGGAGAAGGCCCGGTAACCCGTGTCGCCGACCAGGGTCGAGGCGACACCCAACGAGAAGTCGAGGCGCCATCGCAGCGGGCGATCGGGCCGAGGCGGCTTCTTGACCGGGGGTGGAGACTGGACGAACGGCTGTACGGGCGCGGTCGTGACGCCTTCCGCGGACTCGGGCTCTTCGGGCTCCTCGGACTCGGCCTCCTCGGGCTCCTCGGCAGCCTCGGGCGCTGGGGCCTCGGTGGCCGGCGTCTCGTCCGTTGCGGGCTCGTCCGCCTCGACAGGCGCGGGCGCAGGCTCGGTCTGTGATGGAGCATCGCTCGAAGAGTCTTCGGGCTGCTCGGCTTCCGCATCGGCGGGCTGCTCGGGCTCGGACTCCGCGGTGGGAGGTGCTGCCAGCAGCAAGAGCGAGAGAATCAGTAGCGTGTTCATGACGTCGTCTCCTCAGTTCCGTTCGAGGATGTCGGCGTAGAGGAACCCCCACGCTGCGTAAGTGCTCGATCGCGTCGGGGCGCCAGCTTGGGCTACCGAGATGTGTCCGACGGGATCGGGGTGAACGGCGACGACCTTGCCGACTGCCGAGAGGTAGTGAAAGCTCGAGATCGGGTCGTCGAGCACCATCGACTCGGGGTCGAGCGTGGTGAGATCGACCGTGCTGATCCACGGCTGTGCGCTGGTCCCCAGCAGCAGCAGGTTGCCTTCGAGGGCCGAGTTGGTCGCATCGTAGGCCGTGGGCGACGACAACGGCGTCACCTGCTCGACCGTGAAGTCGACGACGTACAAGTTGATGCCCGACCCCACGAGCACGCGGTCGTTGTCCAGCACCACGAGATCTTCGATGCCGGTCTGAATCCCCAGCGGCCGTGGCGACCGCCCCAGGGCGTCGTCGATGCCGTCGAGCTCCAGGGTGTAGATCGTCGAGCCGCCCGGTCCCCACATCACCAGCTGGTCGATGGGACCGGCGTCGCTCTCGTGGGTGCGCGTGAACATGCGCGATGCCGGGCCGCCCAACGCGACACCGAACCCCTGCTGGGTGCGAATGTCGGTGAACGCCAGCGCTTCCCGAGCAGGGTCGATGGTGACCAGGTAGGGCACTTCGTCGCCGTCGTGGGTGACGAAGTCGCTGGCCTGGGTACCGATCGGCAGCAGGCTGACCTGCGCGGTGAAGCCGTCGTCGTCGACCTTGGGCGCGAGCGTCAGCATTGCGACGTCGGAGCTGGTGCTGCTGCGCAGGAACAACACGGGGTCGTCGAACTTGTCGTTCGGAGGCCGAAGCAGCGTGCGCTCGGGGGTGAAGGTGATGCTGCCGATGTTGACCGCCACCTGGTTGGCCACCGGATCTTCCATGTCGACCAGGACGACCTCGTTGTCGGCGAGGAAGGCAACGATGTCGCGCAGACGGTTGCCAATCTGGATCAGCCCGGGCTCGCCGGGCGTGGTCTGGCCGGGGAACTCGACGCGGGTGAGCCGGCCACCGAAGCCGTTGAGGGTGAACGAACGCGGCGGCTCGGGGCTGTCGAGCGTCACGATCGAGACCTGGTTGGCGTTCTGCAGCACGCCCGCTCCACCGAAGCCGTCCGTACCCGACCCGAAGTGCAGGACAGCCCGGCGGCGGTCAGGAGAAAGGTCGACCGTCGAAAACGGCGCCAACACGTCGTACGAGCGCGCGTCTCCACTCCCGTCGGCGGGGAAGACGAAGAGGCGCTCTTCGACGTCCTCTTCCTTTTGGCTCGAGGGCACCACCATGGCCAGGAGCTCATCTCCATCGAGCGTGGGCCGCAGCCAGCTCACCCGGGTTCGGTCGTCGCCGACCTTCCGGTAGGCCACGTCGATGTCGTCGTCTCCGGGCCGAACGAACAACAGCTCGCTGCGGTCCTGGTCGATCCACGCCAGCGCAGAGTGGGTCGAGACCGGCCCCGACAGCTCGCGCGCATCGGCATACGGGTCGTCCTCACTGCAGCCACCGAGGACCAGGCCGGCAGCCAGTACACAAGTCAGTCTATGAGAGAAGTTCATGAGGGCTCAGTCCTTCACGGCGTCGTTGAGGCGATATCCCGTCACGGTCTCCACGCTTCCCAGAGCGTCGATGAACGTGATGCGTCCCGTCGGGTGATCCTGAGACACGAAGATCTTGTCGGTCGCGTCGACGTAGCCGGTGCCCTCGGGGGGCGAGCCCAGCTCGAAGCCGTCGACGATGAACGTCTGCAGGTCGACCTGGTCGACGCGTTTGATCGCGGCCGCGTCGTCTCGCAACAAGACGACCGAACGGGCGCCATCGGGCGTGAACAGGATCGGCTCGGGGGTGGCCTGCACGGTTTGCAGCTTCTTGACCGGGAACTCCTTCTCCAGGTCCAGCAGCGTGTACGCGTAGGGGATCGAGTCTTCGGTGGGCTGGTGGAGCAGCATGCCGCTGGCCCCGTCGGGAGCGATGCCCACCGACTTGATCGGGCGGTCGACGAACAGAGTGATGGAAGTGTCCCAACCGCTTCCGTCGCGGCGAGCGATCGTCAGGCGTAGCCGTGGATCTCGATTGGGCGGGACGGCGTCGGGGTTGGGCTCCGGCTCGGGTTCGGGGCCCGTGGTCGTTCCGTCGGTGTCGGTATCGGTATCGGTGTCGCCCGTGGGATCCACTCCGGTGGTGGTCCCGCCCGGCTCATCGGGAGGCACTCCGTTCTCGAACGGGTTCTGGGTCGTGTAGAGCAGCAGCGTGTCTGTGTCGGGCGAGAGCGCTGCCAACCCCACGTACTCCTGCGAGATCACGTGGGACTGCAGGTCCCCGGTGCCCAGCGGCAGCGGCAGCTCCACGATCTGGCTTCCGGCTGCCCGCGGCACCGTGAGCACGGCGAACGAACCGTCGGGCGCGATGTCGAGGTCGGTCGGCACCGCGTCGAGCTCGAACACCTGTTGCTCTCGGGTGAGGAGGTCGGTCGCCACCAAGGTGTTGTTGCCATCGACCCGCGCCAGAGCGATCCCGAGGTCGGCCGCGACCTGGACTTCGAGGGTGTCGGGATCGATGCCCGGGTCGGTGTAGGCCGGGACGATGTCGGGGATCCCGATCATGTCGACCTGGTCGAATTCGATCACGTTCACGCCGTCGGCGGTCACCACGAACGCCTGGCTCGAGTCGCTGGAGAACGCGATCTCCCGCGGGTGGGCGCCGACGGTCATGGGATAGACCGCGTTGTCGGTGACATCGATGACCGTAATCTCTTGGTCGCTGCCTGGACCGATCTCCTCGGGCCCGTCGACGTCGACGTGCACGATCAGGAACCGGCCGTCGGGAGACACCACCAGGTTGTTGGCGCCTGGCGTCGCGTCGATGATCTCGACCGTGGACTCTCCGTTCGAGTCGGTGGAGAGCAGGGCGACGTCATCGCTGCCCTGGTCGAGCACCGCGACCGCGCCCTGCATCGGTCCGTTGGCGGCGAGCGGAGCGACGACGGTGGGCCCACGTCCAACGCCGACGACGTCGATGGAGAGGTTGGAGGAGTCGATGACGGCCACCGAATCGGTCAGCTCGCTGGCGCTGTAGACGAAGCGACCGCTGGCCCGCGGCACCCGGAAGTCCGCCTCTTCCTCTTCCTCGGGAGGCGGGATGGAGCCGTCGGTGCCGAAGCCTCCGTCGCTGTCGCTCCCGCCCGGGTCGCCGTCGCTGGCCGAGGCGGAGACGGCCCCCGCATCGGTATCGCCCGCAGCGCTGCCGCCGTCGAAGCCTTCATCGCTCAGGTCGGCGCCGCACCCCGGCATCGCGACCGGACCCAGCAGTAAGAGGGCCCCAAGGAGACCCGTGTTCGTGTTCAGTCGGTGCATAATTCAACCTCCGCACGCATCTGCGTGTGGCTCTCTCCCGTGGACGGTACGAGACGATCCCGGTAGTGCTTCTGGGAGCCGAGTCGATCATGACCCACCCCGCCGCGATCGACGAGGCTCCATATCGCGCAGTCGCGCGCGCTGGCTGCGCGGCCCCAAGGGGCGTCAGGCTTCGTTGGCGGGTGGCACGATGAGCTCGCGGCGGAAGCACCGAAGCGCGACCTCGGATATTGGCGGGGGCGAGAATCTCGAGCGAACGAGAGACCCGATGAACGTGGATGATCGCTCGGGCTTTTGGTCGCACTATCAGGTTGATCCATGCCTGCCCGTCGCCCGCATCCCCAACGTGGACGGGAGCTGAACTCCACTGGACACCGCACGTCGATGTTGCTGGTGGCGTCGGTGCTCGTGGCTTGTGACCCTCCCGCTGGAGACCCCGGATCGATGGAGGGGAGCACGGGCGCTCAAGACGTCTCCTCCACGAGCGGCACGACAGCCAGCGAGGGGTCCACCGCGGACATGGACCCGCCGCAACCGCCGACACCGACGGAGTACAACGTCGTGTTCGTCACCTCGTCCGTCGTCCGCGCCGACTTCGGTGGGCTCGAGCAGGCCGACGAGATCTGCATGCAACATGCGCGCGACGCCGGCCTCCAGGGGACATTCGTCGCGTGGCTGTCGACCTCGACGACCGATGCTCTCTCGCGCCTTCACGGCGCACGAGGCTGGGTTCGAACCGATGGCCGACCGTTCGCGGACGAGGCCGACGACGTCATCTTCGACAGCTTCTACCCCCCGGCACTCGACGAGTACGGCGTCCACGTGGGTTTGGATGCCCGGCCGTGGTCCGGAACCCGGTTCGACGGGTCTCGCGACGAAGACACCTGCGAGGATTGGACGTCCCAGACCGCGTGGGCTGTCCGAGGCACCCCGCTCGGGGGAGTCTCCCGTTGGATCGTGGGCATCCGGGGAGTCTGTTCCGAATCCGCTCCGCTCTACTGCTTCGGCTCGGACCGAAACGTGCCCCTCGAGGTGAACATGCCTACGGAGTTCAGGCGCGTGTTCGTGGCAAACAACGTCACCCTCGACGAGAACGGGCGCGACGGCGCGGACCAGCGCTGCCAGCAAGATGCCGACCAAGCGGGCATGCCAGGGTCCTACCTCGCCCTCCTGCCGACGGAAACGTCGGCCGCGGCAGATCGCTTCGACCTCACGGGCCCAACCTGGGTCCGCCGCGACGGCGTCTCGGTCTGGGAAAACGCCACCGATCTTCCCGGTGGCGACATGCTGGCGCCCGTGGTGTTCGACGCCAACGGAGCCAAGTCCGGCACACTCGTTCTCGGCGGAGCACCCAGTCCGGGGGACCTTCCCACGGAAGGGACCTGCGAAGACTGGACCGCGGGCGAGGGCGACATCTTGGTCGGGCGCTCGGACATGTCCGGAACCGCGGGCTACGGCGGTCAAGTCTCCACCTGCGGTCCCGATCGAGCCTTCTACTGCTTGGAGCAGTAGCGGTCCCGAGCGGAGGCTCAGATCTCGTTGGCGGGCGGCACGATGGCGACCGCGGTGGGGCTGATCGCCGAGAGCCCCCGGCCCACCGAGGTGAGGAACAGCCGCTCGACGCGGGAGAGTCGGCGCGAACCTGCGACGACGATGCACGCCCGGTTGTCCTCGGCGTACTTGGTCACGTTGGTAACGACCTCGCCGAGCAGGACGACCTGTTCGTCGACCGGGTGGCCGTGATCGGAGATCCACTTGGCGAGCGCCTCGGCGGCCTCGGCCTTGCGTGCGTCTCCGACCTTCTCCGGCGTGGAATCGCCGAGGTAGGCGGGGGCC
>JANSYI010000086.1 GCA_024742475.1 bacterium
CCTGGACTTCTCCCACCATGGCACGTGACGGGCGTTTTGGATGATGTCTGAGGTCCGTTTCTCGATGGCGGATTTGCAGCCGAGCGCCATCGCTGACGCCTGGTTGGCGGATGGTTCGGTCAGCGCTGATCCTCTTTTGTTGATCCTCGGGTGCAGCCGCTGGCTTGAGAGCCTCAGGCGCACAATCGTCGTGCGGCCATGGCGAAGACATCGGCCTGCGGACAACTCGATGCGAACGCCAGCTTGACGCGCCGGACGGAGATTGTGACGCGGGCGCCGATCTTGAGGAGCGCGAGCCGGATCGTGCCGCAAGTCGCCCGTTCCAGTTTCGTGCCGGCAAGTCCGATGCGGCGCACGGCGCATATCAGCACGTAGGCGAGCGAGGACAGCCAGAGCCGCAGTTGGTTTGCCCGCATCGTTGGCGTCGGCGTGCGGTCGGCGAACAGATCGCCCTGACACTCCTTCAGCCGGTTCTCCATCTCGCCGCGCTGGCAGTAGACCGTCTCGTAGAGGAAGCGTGCTGAGCCGAAGGCGGCATGCACGTTTGTCACGATGAAGCGCGGGTTGGCGCTGCCGTTTGTAAACTCGGCCTTGCCGATGACCCGGCGCTTGGCCGACCAGCTTTTGCGCGTGCGCCAGGAGAAGTCTGCGAAAACCCGCGCCGGCTGGCCGGTTCGTTTCGCCTTGCGCTCGGCGGCCTTCATCTCAGATGCGATTTGGCTTACGAGCCGCTCGTTGCCGGCAAGCCCGAGTACATATTGCACGCCGTTCGCTTCGCACCAGGTCATGAGGTCATCGCGGCAGAAGCCCGAGTCGGCGCGGATGACGATTGTCGTTCTGGGCCAGCGTTCGCGGATGTGGCCAACGATCCGGGCGACCTCCTCTGTCGCGCCGTCGGCCGCGTCGTTGGCCGAGGATCTCAGCTTGGCCGCAAGCAGGTGCCGGCCGCAGAAGATATAGAGCGGCAGGTAGCAATAGCAGTCGTAATAGCCGTGGAAGTGCCGCCCCTCCTGCTCGCCGTAGAGCCGATCATCGGTTGCGTCGAGATCGATGACGATGCGTGTCGGCGGCTTGGAATGCGCGTCCACAAACAGATCGACGAACAGACGCTCGATGGCTCGCCCATCATGATCGAGCTTGTGGTGGCGGTCCTGGCCGATTTTGGAGGCGTGCTCCAGCCGGTTCAGCGTCGACTTGCCGGCAAGCGCACCGCCCGGCTTGTCGATGACGGCGGCGAGCACCGGATCGAAGCGCAGCGCATCGTGGTCGATCAGGTCTTCGTAACCGAGCGCGAGACCGAAAATGCGTTGGCGCAGAAGATCAGGAAGCGTGTGCTTGACCGCGTCGGCGGCACGCAGATCGGTGAAGCAGGCCGCCAGCCGATCAGCGAGCCGCAAGCCCCGGTCGGCACCGGCCAGCAGCACCGCGCCACCGTTCGACGTGATCGCGCCACCATCAAAAGCGCCCACAAATTTGCGGCCTGCGGACCTTCCCAAATCAAGTTCGGCGTGGATACACTGTGTCGGCATCGGGGATCATCTCCTGCGAAGCTCAAGCCTTTGTTGCAGAAGAACTTTCGCTGAGTCGGAGCCCCGATGCTCCTCAACTGTGGGAGAAAGTCAGGCTA
>JANSYI010000071.1 GCA_024742475.1 bacterium
GCTGGATGGGTGCGGTGCTTTCTGCTAGTTCGTTCATGGGCGTTTCCTCGCCCTCGGTTGCAGCCGAGGGTTGTTCGTTTCGTGCTTGAAACGGAGGTTACGCCCGCTTTCACGCGCTCTGAAAAAGTTGCACCGTTCTACCTACGCTACCCGCGCGCTCCGATGTTTGTACTTCGCTCGCTCGGCACCATCCGCGACCAGCTCGTCCGACGCGCTGGCGCCCTGACGCGGCCGCAAGGCAAGCACTGCTTGAAGGTTGCCGCGCCCGCGCCGGCGAGGGCCGAGTTCAACGAGCTGCTCGAGCACCTTCAGGCCGCCTGACCTTCATTCACGCCGTCATCAGACGGCCGCTCGTTTGCAACGCTGAGGTACACCCAGCCGCTACTCGCCGAACGACAACATCTCCTCTTCGACGCAGTCTAGGAGTTCGGCGAATGACTCGAAAACGCGTCGGCCACGATATCCAACTTCCTCAAGCCTCCCCATATCCACGAGGACCACTGGACAATCACCAGAGCTATCTCGGCTCGCGATGTCGAAGCAAGCCGGCCCTCCTCCGTCGGGATCAGCGCCGAAAGGAAGTAAGTCGGCATCTCGAAAGAACGATGTGTTCCTAAGGTCCAGAAACACTTCCAGCTGGCCGAGGGGGTTGTCGAACGGCGTCTCGGGCAACGCCACACAGAACTCGGTCATCAGCAAGCACTTGTGAGTCAAGTACGCTCGAAATAACGGCGGAAACTCGGCTCCGGCACGGGCCTCCAAGCGAAGCACATCTTCTGGCTGAACAGGACTGTCAACCGCTTTCCACGGCCACCATCCATCGTCTGTTGCCGGACCATCCCTCATCGCCATAGGAACGACAACCGACACGTCGGTCCGGTGTTCCAGAAAGACGTCCACGAAGCGTTCCACCCGCCTTTTCGCGCCGTCAGGGAGCAGCATTTCACGCGTCATCGACATTACCAATCAGAGACCTAGAACGGCCCGTGCCAGATTCTTTCGTAGCCCATGTGCGTTCCGCGCGGCACGGGGAACGCGAAGGGACCAGGCTGAAGAATGCCTGTAGCAGGGTTCACCCACAGCGCGTGGTGATGAATGAGGGCATCGTTCTTGAACGCTGCATGATGTGGATTGTGGGATATCCAGGTGTCGTCGATTCTTGGTGAAACCGGCCGCTGCGGGCGGCCCGTCCTCGGATTCACTCCGTTTATCAACTTCTGGTTAACATCGCTCATCATCTCGGGGTGGCGCTTCGCCCATTCGCGCCAGAACTTCACATTATCACGGGGGAACCCCTCCGTGGTACGCCCCGAAGGGGCGTCGATCGTCCGAGTGTCGATCGAACGAGCGGGATCAGGGCGATTCTTCAAGCCGGGCTTCGCAGGCGTCTGGTACGGAGTGTGCTCCGAGATCACCTTGCCTTTTGGAGCCCGCTTTCGCGGACGCCCTAGGGCCTCCACCAAGTCGTCAGCCCATTTCGGACCAACCTGGATCATCCCGCGCTGCGAGCGAAGCGCCGCAGCACCACTAAGGACCTTCCGTCCTGTAGCGAACGCTGCTGGCGCGAGCTGCACCACTGCGACACCGAACTCCGCCCAACTCGCGATGCTGTCTGCCTCTTGGACGGTCGCGCCGAAACCCAAAGCCGTCTCAGAGACGGCGCCGTGAAACTGGGAGTGGACACGCTCCCCTGTCCATTCCGTTCGAACATTTGCCTGAACCTGGTCTACATCGAATGCGAAGAACGCAAGGGCCCCCGCTCTTCCGAGCGCGGAACCAGCTGCCAGCACCCCACCTCCGGAGCATGCCGTCATCAGGATCATCGAGTACGTGAGCAGCCAGTTGGCCCCCGCATCCTGCCCCGCCCTGACGCGCTCACCCATGGTCTCGATGACGAAACGATCATGCGCAGACCGAGCCTGAGCCTTCTCCAGCCACGCACCGGGCTCCGCGTTTGGCACGGCAAGACTCGTGATGGGGTCGCCGTCGAGGTCTCTGCCATGCGGGGTGATCGACGGCCCGACCTCGCTGTCGGAGAAGTCGATGTACGACTCGCCTTCGTACGCATAGGCGCAGTGCTCCGAGAGCGTGCAGTAGCCCGACGTCCCCCCGGTGTCGACGAGCCCGACCGGATCGCCCCCGCAGTACGCGTACCGGTTCAGCCCGTCCCCGAGCCCTATCGGGTCCGCGCTGCACCACCGCCCCAGCCAGCTCGCGAAGTACCGCCAGCCGTGCTGCGCCAGCCCGGTCTCTTCATCCTTCTCCATCCCCGTGAACCGATAGCGGTTCACGTCGACGTCGATGCCGCTGCGGACGGCTCGGTACGCCGTCGTCCCGTACGGGTGGAACTCCTCGTAGGAGACCACACCGCCGTCCTCGTCGACCTCGAGGCTCGTGCTGCCCTGATGGTTCCCCAGCCGATAGCGATACAGCGCCTTCGGCTTCGCCACCGCCTTTCGGTCTCGCCGCAGCTTGACGTCTAGGGTCAGGCCACCGGGCGCGCGCTCGGTGTGGGTCTGCTCATCGACCTTGTCTTCGTCGAACGGGTCGCTCCCCACGAACGCCCGAAACTCCTCGACGCCGCCCACGTAGACCCGCTCTTCGGTCCGACCGCCCTTGACGGTCCACTTCCGCACGCGCTGACCATCGACGTACTGGAAGAACACCTCCGTCGTGCCGCGGCGGACGGAGCGGAGCTGGTCGAGCTCGTCCCACACCATCGCGTCGAGGTGCGGCATCTGCATCCGGCCGAACGCGTCGTGCTCGAACCGCTCAGGCGTGTCCGCGGCCCCCACGGCACTTGCCCGCAGCCGGTTGCCGAACTCCGAGTAATGACTCCGGCGCGTCCATGCGTCGGCGCTGTGTCGCGCGGCCAGCTGATGTCTCAGCTCGAGGATGTTGCCGTGGACGTCGTAGCGGTAGCGCTGCGTGTAGCTCCGCACCGCGGTGACGTCGTTGGGCGCAACCACTCTCGCCACCGCGGCGTCCATCGGCCCCCGACCGCCCTGCCCTGGCAGCTGCCCGTGATGCTCGCGACCGCTCGCCTCGACGAGTCGGTACAGCGTGTCGTAGCGGTATCGCGAGACCGGCTCGACCACTGCGTCATTGACGGTTACGGCCTTGTGCGCGTCGTCCCGAATCCGGAGCACGCCCCCGGCGGGGTCGTACACGTACGAGAGCCCCTGCAGCGTCTTGCTCCCCGCCTTCGAGGTCACCGACGCCAACCGCTGCGTCGTCGGGTCGTACGCATAGGCCGTCCGGACCTTGCCGCGCGTGGTCGCGGTGGGCCGACCGAAGATGTCGTAGCCCTCGACCTCGAGGATGACCTCCGCCCCGCCGCCCTGCGCCCCTGCTCGAGAGACCCGTTTGAGCTGCCCCTCCTCGGTGTACTCGTGAAACGTCCGCGCTCCGTGCGGGTTCTGGGACTGTACGAGCCGCCCGTTTGCGTCGAACTGCGCGCTCGACTCGAAGCGCCGTTGCGTCTCCAGCAGCCCGGCCGCCGCGTCGTCGAGCTCGGCCACCGAGCGGCAGCCAACCAGCACCGTCCAGTCGGGGCGGGTCGTCGGGTCCGCGGGCAGCACTCGCTCCGTTCGCTCGACCGCGCCGCGGTGGTCGTAGTCGAGGAACGCCTGCATGCCTCCTCCGTCGTACACACGCAGCAGTCGCCCCTTGTGATACGTCGACCCGTTGACGGCCTCACCAATGTCGACCTCGGGCGCCTCGTCGACCCACACCCGGTGCTTCACGACCGCCGAGGTTCCATCGGCGTCCGAGACGATGAAGTCGCTCACCGGCCGACGCAGCGCGTCATGGCTCGAGTAGGTCCCGTAGCCCTCTCCGGGGGGACCACGCCGCGCATACAAGACCGACCCGTCGACGTTGGGCAGGCTCGCCGACACGCCACCATCGACGCTGCGGGCGCTCAGCTGCAGGCCACCCAACCCGAAGCGGCGCTTCTCGGCGACCCGTCCGCCCGCGTCGATCGTCTCGAAGGCGTTGCCCGCCGCATCGAAGTGCGTCCGGCTGCTCACCATCTGCCGCTGCGTGTCGTCGCGCAGCTCGGCGAAGCTCGCGTAGGCGCGCCCCAGCACATCGAAGCGGACATGCGTCCCCGTGCCCGCATGCAGGGCCAGGTCGGCCTTCTCGCGTGCGTCGAGGTCTCCCTCGTAGCCCTCGTCTTGGGCCGTGTCGTTGCGGTCGAACGAGACCTGCCCCCACGCGTCGAACTCGGTGCGCTCGACCGA
>JANSYI010000019.1 GCA_024742475.1 bacterium
TGCTCGCCGGGCTCGGGCGCTGTGGGACTGGGGGCGGCCCTGTCGGGCTCGAGCTCGCTTCGCTCGCCGCGCTGGGGGGCCGCGGGACTGGGGGCGGCCCTGTCGGGCTCCTGCTCGCTTTGCTCGCCGGGCTCGGGCGCGGTGGGACCGGAGGCGGTCCGCTCGGGCTCGAGCTCGCTTCGCTCGCCGGGTTCGGGCGCTGTGGTCGTATCGCGCTCCAGCGCTTCGCTTGCCGGCCTCGGGCACCGTGGTCGTATCGCGCTCGAGCTCGCTTTGCGTGGGGGGATCGGGCATGTTCGGCGCTGAGATGGGCGGCTGGGACAGGGCGCACGATGTTGCGGAGGCGGCTGGAGAGGACCTCTACGTCGACCCAGACAGCGGGTACAGGGTGTTCACGCGTGGGGGGCTACTGCGGCGCGGCGTGTGCTGCGGGTCGGGGTGCCGGCACTGTCCCTACGACCGCAAGGGGCAGCGCTCGCCGCAGCCTCGGTGGCGGGCCAGTGTGTCGCCGCGCGGGTGTGAGGTGGACGTCTTGTCGTGGAGCGGCGGCAAGGACAGCTACCTCGCCTGGCTCGACCTTCGCGCCCAGGCCAAGCGTCCGACGGTGCTGCTGACGACGCATGACGCGGACAGCGAACTGATCGCGCACCAAGATCTGCACGCCCAGGTGATCGAAGCGCAGGCGCAGGCGCTACGCGCCGATCTGATCACCGTGCCGCTGCACCCCAGCGTCAGCTACGACGCCGCCATCACCCTCGCGCTCGACATGGTGGCAGCACGGCACCGTGTGCGTCGCCTCGTCTTCGGTGACCTTCACCTGCAGGAGATTCGTCAGTGGCGAGAGGACACCTTCGGCGCGTGGCTCGAGGCGCGGCAGGCCTCGCTGCACTTTCCGCTGTGGCACGCCAACCCGACGGACTTGCTGCGCCGCCTCGAGGCATCGGGGGCGACGGCGACGCTCAGCGCGACGCCTGCGGGGTGGGGCAGGGTGGGTCAGCGCTTCGACGCGGACTTCGTCGCCAGCTTGCCGCCGCAGGTGGATCCGTTCGGTGAGAACGGCGAGTTCCACACGCGGATCGACCTCACTTCGTGTGGTCCTTGAGCTTGCGGTAGAGCGTGGTGCGGTCGATGCCCAGCAGCGCCGCGGCGCGGGCCTTGTTGCCCCCGGTGGCCGTGAGCGCGGCGGCGATCGCTTCGCGCTCGAGCTCGGCGAGCGTTCGAATGGTGCCCGGTGTCACCGCAGGACCGGCGGTGACACCGGCCGACCCGCCCTTGGGTGCGGCGTGCTGCATCTCTGGGGGCAGGTCGTCGAGCTCGAGGATCGCGCCGTCGCCGAGCACGAGGGCCCGCTCGACCATGTTGCGGAGCTCTCGTACGTTGCCCGGCCAGGGGTAGCGCTGCATGACCGCGAGCGCGTCGGGTGCAATGCCGTCGATCCGCCGTCCCATCGTCTCGCCGATCGCGTTTGCGAAGAACTGGACGAGTGGCTCGATGTCGTCGGCCCGCTCGCGCAGCGGCGCGAGCTCGGTCTGGATGACCGAGAGGCGGTAGAGAAGGTCTTGGCGGAACGTGCCCTGCTCGACCATCTGCGCGAGGTCGCGGTGGGTCGCCGCGATGAGGCGAACGGCGACCGACTGTTCCCCGGTGCCGCCGACCTTGGTGAAGGTGCGCGTCTCGAGCACGCGGAGCATGCGGGCTTGGGTCTGCAGGCTCATCTCCCCGATCTCGTCGAGGAAGAGAGTGCCGCCATCGGCCCGCGCGAAGACGCCGTCGTGGCTGTTCACGGCGCCCGTGAAGGCGCCCTTCTCGTGCCCGAACAGCTCGCTCTCGAGCAGCTGCTCGGGGATCGCGGCGCAGTTGATCGCGACGAATGGCCCGCCGGACACCTTGGACATCGCGTGCAGCATCGCGGCGGCGAGCTCCTTGCCCGTGCCGGACTCGCCCCGCAGCAGCACCGTGGCCCCGGTGGGCGCGACCCGCTCGACGAACACCTGCAAGCGGGTGATCGCGGCGGAGCGGCCGATGATCCTCGGCATGCTGCCGCCGCCGCCGCCCGGTCGCGTGCTCGAGCTCTTGCTCGCGGCCTCGAGCTGGTTGCGCTCGCTGGCACCCTGTCCGAACGCCGAGATCAGGTGCGCGGCGCAGACCAGCAGCAGGAGCGCGTCGTGGTCGTGTCGTCCCTGCAGCGCCTCCTGGGCGCCCCACTCGACGTAGAAGACCAGGCCCGAGGTCGGGGCGGCCATGGCTCCGACGATGCCGCGCAGCAGCACCGAGCGGCGGTCGGCCAGGTCCGGCTCGGCGCCGACGTCCCGCACCCAAAACGCCTTGGTCTCGCGGGCGACCCGGTCGAGCAGGGCCTTCGAGACGGCGAGATCGAGGACCGTGCCGTCGGTCGCGGCGGAGAGGACGTCGCTGCCGTCGGTGCTCAGCACGAGCGCACGAGAGGCCGGGAGGGCCTGCAGCGCCCACTGGCTCGCCTCGCGATACACCGCCTGCAGCGAGCCGCAGCGCGCCAGCCGGTCGCCCAGCGCGGCCAGAGCGGCCAGGCGGTTGGGGCCCTTGGGGCCGGCGTCGAGCCGGGCGTCGAGCTCTACGGTCGTGCGGCCCTCGGACTGCGGTGAGGGCTCGGCGAGGGCCGCCTCGAAGGCCAGCGTCGTGTTGCCCAGGGTGAGAGTCTCGCCCACCTCGAGGGTCGCCCCCGCGGCCAGATTGGTGCGCTGCCCGGCCCGAAGTGTCCATACCGGGTTGACCCCCTTGAGCTCGGCGAGCTGGGCCACCGCGTGGCCGTCGGCGCTCTGGCTGGCCCGCAGGGTGAGGTGGTGCCGGGAGACCGCCGCGTCGCTGAGCTGCATGGCCTGCCCCACGCCGCGCCCGACGGTCAGCGGGGCGTCCGAAAGCTCTGCCGCTCGGCCCTTGTCGGGACCTGCCGCCACGACCACGCGCATCGAGGGCACGGCTCACTGTAGCGTTGGGCGACCGGCCGCGCCAAGTGCGTTGCGGCCGTTGACAGCCCGGTGCCGGGTGTTACCGTTGCCCGCCTGCAAAACGGCCATAACGCATGAGTACGTCGTCGAACGAGTCCGTCGAAGAGGTCCCCGAGCTGCCGGACACCATCTCGGTTTTGCCCCTGCGCAACTCCGTCTTGTTTCCCGGGTCGATCATTCCCATCGATGTCGGTCGGCCCAAGTCGGTGCGCCTCATCGAAGAAGCCATCGCCCAGGAGCGCCCGATCATCGGCATCGTCACCCAGCGTGACGCCGCGACCGAGGACCCCACCGCCACCGATCTGCACGAGGTCGGCTGTGCCGCGCGCATCCTCAAGGTGATCAAGCTCGCCAAGGACAACTACTCGGTGATCCTCCAAGGCGTGATGCGGATCCGCATCGACGCGTTGGTCGACGTCGAGCCGTTCATCACGGCCAAGGTCAGCGAGCTCGAAGACGTGCTCGAAGAGTCGGTCGAGGTCGAGGCGGACGCGCTGGTCGCCAACATTCGAGAGACGGCCAAGAAGCTGATCTCGCTCGTCCCCGAGCTGCCTCGCGAGGCGGCGGCGTTGCTCGACAGCGTGTCCGATCCGGGGCAGGTCGCCGACCTCGTGGTTAGCAACCTCGACATCGAGTCGAGCGAGAAGCAAGACGTCCTCGAGAGCACCGAGGTGCTCGAGCGCCTGCGCAAGGTCCTCACGCTGCTCACCCGGCAGCTCGAAATCCTCAAGGTGCGCGAGCGCATCAACTCGCAGGTCCAAGAGGAGATGGGCCACAGCCAGCGCGAGTACGTGCTCCGGCAGCAGCTCAAGGCGATCAAGGGCGAGCTGGGCGAGATGGACGAGGAGGGCGGCGAGGCCGACGAGTTCGCCCAGAAGATCGCCGAGGCCAAGATGCCCGAGGAGGCCGAGAAGGCGGCGCTCAAGCAGCTCGACCGGCTCCGCCAGATGCAGCCCAGCTCGGCCGAGTACACGGTCACGCGCACCTACCTCGAGTGGTTGGTCGAGCTGCCGTGGGCGGTCTCCACCGAAGACCAGATCGACATCAAGACCGTCCGCGAGATCCTCGACGAGGACCACTACGACCTGGTGAAGGTCAAGAAGCGCATCGTCGAGTACATGGCGGTGCTCAAGCTCAACGCCTCCAAGAAGGGGCCGATCCTGTGCCTGATGGGCCCGCCGGGCGTCGGCAAGACCTCGCTGGGCAAGTCGGTCGCCAAGGCGATCGGGCGCAAGTTCGTCCGCATCAGCTTGGGCGGCGTGCGTGATGAGGCCGAGATCCGCGGCCACCGGCGCACCTACGTGGGCTCGCTGCCCGGCCGCCTCATCCAGGGGCTCAAGCGCGCGGGCACCAACAACCCGGTGATCGTGCTCGACGAGATCGACAAGCTCGGCCACGACTTTCGCGGCGACCCCGCCTCGGCGCTGCTCGAGGTGCTCGACCCCGAGCAGAACCACACCTTCTCGGACCACTACCTCGAGGTGCCCTTCGACCTGAGCCGGGTGATGTTCATCGCGACGGCGAACTACATCGACCCGATCCCCGCGGCGCTCAAGGATCGCCTCGAGATGATCGAGCTGCCCGGCTACACGCGTCAGGAGAAGTCGGCGATCGCCAAGCGGTTCCTCATCCCCAAGCAGATCGCCGAGCACGGGCTCGACGACGCCGGCGTCGAGGTCGACTTCACCGACGAAGCCGTGCTCGAGCTCGTCGACAGCTACACCCGTGAGGCGGGGGTTCGAAACCTCGAGCGCGAGGCCTCGGCGGTCATTCGCGGCGTCGCCGTTCGGGTGGTCGAGGGCGAGCTCTCGGGCAAGGTGAGCATCGACAAGCCCATGGTCAACGAGCTGCTCGGCCCGCAGAAGTTCATGCCCGAGATGAAGGAGCGCATCTCCGAGCCTGGCGTGGCGACGGGCCTGGCGTGGACGCCCGTCGGCGGCGAGATCATGTTCATCGAGTGCACCCGCATGGAGGGCAAGGGCGGCCTCATGCTCACCGGTCAGCTCGGTGACGTGATGAAGGAGTCCGCCCAGGCGGCGCTCTCGTTCGTCAAGGCGCACATGGACACCCTGGGCATCACCAAGGATCGCATCGAGGGGCACGACATTCACGTGCACGTCCCCGCGGGCGCCATCCCCAAGGACGGCCCCTCGGCGGGCGTGGCGATGATCGCCGCACTGTCCTCGTTGCTCACCGACACCTGCGTGCGTGCCGACGTGGCCATGACCGGCGAGATCACGCTGCGTGGGCTGGTGCTGCCCGTGGGCGGCATCAAGGAGAAGATGCTCGCGGCCCATCGCGCCGGCATCAAGCGGATCGTGCTGCCCCACCGCAACGAGAAGGACGTCGTCGACGTGCCGGAAGAAATCCGGGACGAGATGGAGATCGTCTACGCCAAGACGGTCGAAGACGTCCTCGCCGCCGCGCTGACGTCCAATCCCGCGGACTCCGCGCAGGACACCTGAGCCGTCCTCGCGGCGCGCGACCAGACGCGTGGCCCGGCCGGGGTTGACACCCCCGCGCCGGGGCTTAGGTTCGGGCCCAAGTCAGGACGTCGCCCCCGACGCCTTGGCCCGAGCCTCCCGCGGACCCCTTCCGCAGGCCGGTCACGCCAGAGGCCGGATGAGTTTCCCCAACACGTAAGCAACATCGAGTTTCATCGGAAAGGACAGACCCACAGATGCCAAAGATCATCGGGATCGACCTCGGTACCACGAACTCCGTGGTCGCCGTCATGGAGGGCGCCGAGCCCAAGGTCATCGCCAACGAGGAAGGCGGCCGCACCACGCCTTCGGTGGTGGCGTTCGAGAAGAACGGAAACGTGCTCGTGGGTCAGCAGGCCCGCCGCCAAGCGATCACCAACCCCGAGAACACCATCTTCTCGGCCAAGCGGTTCATCGGCCGCAAGTTCGAAGAGGTGGCTCACGAGCGTGACCGCGTGCCCTTCGAGGTCGTCAAGGCGCAAAACGGTGACGCGCACATCAAGGCCGGCGACAAGGTCTACCCGCCGCCGGAGATCAGCGCCCGCGTGCTGATGAAGCTCAAGAAGGCCGCCGAGGACTTCCTGGGCGAGCCCGTCAACGACGCGGTCATCACCGTCCCGGCCTACTTCAACGACTCGCAGCGCCAGGCGACCAAGGACGCCGGCCGCATCGCGGGCCTCGACGTCAAGCGCATCGTCAACGAGCCCACCGCGGCTGCGCTCGCCTACGGCCTGTCCAAGGGCACCGAAGAGGAGAAGGTCGTCGCGGTCTACGACCTCGGTGGCGGTACGTTCGACATCTCGATCCTCGAGGTCGCCGAGAACGTCGTCGAGGTCATCTCGACCAACGGCGACACCGCGCTCGGTGGTGACGACATCGACATCGTCATCATGAACTGGCTCCTCGAGGAGTTCAAAAAGGACACCGGCATCGATGTCTCCAAGGACAAGCTGGTCATGCAGCGTCTCAAGGACGCGGCTGAGAAAGCCAAGATCGAGCTGTCCGGCGCCCCCGAGACCGACATCAACCTGCCGTTCCTCACGGCGGACGCGTCCGGTCCCAAGCACATGCAGACCAAGCTCTCTCGGGCCAAGTTCGAGAGCATGATCAGCGAGCTGGTCGAGCGCAGCCTTGGTCCCTGCAAGAAGGCGCTCGCCGATGCCAAGAAGGAGATCGGCGACATCGACGAGGTCCTGCTCGTCGGCGGCTCCACCCGCATTCCGCTCGTGCAAAAGCGCGTGTCCGAGTTCTTCGGTCGCGAGCCGGGCAAGGGCGTCAACCCCGACGAGGTCGTGGGTCTGGGTGCTGCCGTGCAGGCCGGCGTGCTCGCCGGCGACGTGCAAGACATCGTGCTCGTCGACGTCACCCCGCTATCCCTGGGCATCGAGACCCTCGGCGGCGTGATGACTCCGCTCATCCCGCGCAACACCACCATCCCCACCCGCAAGTCGGAGACGTTCACCACGGCCGCCGACAACCAGAGCTCGGTGGAGGTGCACGTGTGTCAGGGCGAGCGCTCGATGGCCGGCGACAACCGTACGCTGGGCAAGTTCAGCCTCGTCGGCATCCCGCCCGCACCGCGCGGCGTGCCGCAGATCGAGGTCACGTTCGACATCGACGCCAACGGCATCGTGAACGTGTCCGCGAAGGACAAGGGCACCGGCAAGGAGCAGAAGATTCAGATCACCGCCAGCTCCGGCCTGTCCGAAGACCAGATTCAAGACATGGTCGACGACGCCCAGAAGTACGAGGAAGAGGACAAGAAGCGCAAGGAGGCGGTCGAGGAGCGCAACGCTCTCGAGGCCATGGTCCTGCAGACCGAGAAGCTCCTCACCGAGAACGGCGACAAGCTCCCCGACGACGCGAAGACCGAGGTCGAGGGCGCGCTGACGGGCGCCAAGGAGGCCCTCGAGAGCCAGGACGCCGACCGCGTCAAGTCGGCCAAGGAGACGCTGACCGCCGCGTCGCACAAGCTCGCGCAGGCCATGTACGGGCAAGGGCAGGAAGGCCAGCCCGGCGCTGAAGGCGAAGCCGGCGCCGACGCTGGAGCCGCTGGAGCCGCGGGCGGCGAAGAGCCCCCGACCGATGGCGAGGGCGGCGACGAAGGCGAAGTCATCGACGCCGAGTTCGAAGAGAAGAACTAGCGCCGCGACGGGTCACGTCGACGAAGCAAGGAGCCTGTCCCGCTGGGGCAGGCTCCTTCTTCATTGGTTCTCCGGTGGACGCGTCGCTCAGCCGAGGCCGTCGTAGCAGACGCCCCACTCTTGATTGACATCCCAGACGGTCGGGTCGAGCGCGACGCAGTCGTCGAGGCCGCCAGGGCACTGGGCGAAGGAGGTGCACCACTGCAGGCAGTAGACGTTGGTGCCGACGTTGACACAGACGTGCCCGGGCCCGCAGTCGCCGTTGTCGACGCAAAAGGCGTACTGACCGCCCACGCCCACCGGGCCCGCGCACTGCGCTTCTTCGCCGAAGGTCTCCACGGGGAAACACGACTCGCTGGGCCCGCAGTCGAGCCCCGGGTTGCCGGGGTCGCAGCCGCAGCCGTCATCGACCGGGCCGTTGCAGTCGTCGTCGATGCCATTGCCGCAGATGTCGTCGGCCGCAGGGGTGACGTCCCCGTCGCAGATGAGCGCCCCGTTGAGGCAGGTGAGCGTGCCCGGCTGGCAGGGCCCGCTGAGCCCGGTGTTGCACGCTCCGCCGCCGCCGGGGTCACCGTCGTCGGACGAGCCGTTGCAGTCGTTGTCTTCGCCGTCGCACGTCTCTGCGGATTCGGGCAGGATCTCTCCGTCGCAGACGCCATCCCACGTGCCGTCCACTCCGCACATCTCGGTGCCCGCCGTGCAGATGCCGACGTTCTCGGTGTTGCTCGGGCCGGTGTAGCAGCTGCGGGTCTCGCCCGGCTCACAGTCGATGGAGCCGCCGGTCGTGCCGTCGGTGGTCGGCGTGCCGGTCGTCGGGTCGTCGGTGTCCGAGCCCGGCGCGTCGCCGCCGGTCTCGTCGTCTCCGGTCGTGGGGGTCACCGAGTCGGAGACGCCGCCGGTGCCCACGGTGGGGTCATCCTCGCCGCTCGAGGCGGTCTGCGCCGTGTTCTCGGTGGTCACGCCCGAGCCGGGGTCGGGGGGACCGAAGGTGAAGCTCTCCGCGCTCTCCACGCCCTGGCTGCAGGCGCTGAGGCTCGAGATGAGTGCGAGACCATGAAGTAAGCCAAACCGCGTCACGAACTCCAAAGCATAACGGCGAGGCCGGGCCGCTCCAAATCGCGGGTTCTCCAAGGGTCGGGGAACATCCTGCTAGACTCGCGCCTACGGTGTGGAGACGAGTCGCTGCCGCGATCGCGGCCTCGAGCCTGCTTGGATGTGCCGGTCCCAACCTGTTCACGGACCTGGGGAGCGTGTCCACCGGGACCGTCAATCGCGGACGGATCCGCAACCCCGCGCGGATGCCGGTCACGGGCAAGGGATGGCGCGTGCCTCCGCGCTGGAAGCGCCGTGGGTTCCAGTGGGCTACCGACGAGCTCATCGCCGCGGTACAGCGGGCGGCGGGCCGGGTTCGCAGCTTCGACCGTCGGGCGGTGCTCGGTGTCGCGGACTTCTCGCGCAAGACCGGCGGCGCGTCCGCCTGGCACAGCTCGCACAACGCCGGGCGGGACGTCGACCTGCTCTTCTACACTCGCGATACCAAGGGGCGCCCGCTCCCTCCCTTCGAGGAGGGGATGGTCAAGTTCGACCGCAAGGGCAAGCCCGTGGCCAACGAGCGGCAGCCCTACGAGGACGAGGGGTGGGAGGACCGCCTGTTCGACGCGCGGCGCAACTGGCAGCTCGTCGAGGCGCTGCTCACCGACGCCTCGGTGCGCGTCCAGTGGATCTTCGTCAGTGACGACATCAGGGCGCACCTCCTGCAATGGGCCCGGCGGCACGATCGGCCGCAGTGGCTCATCGACTACGCGCGCACCGTCATGCGGCAGCCGGGCGACTCCGCGCCGCACGACGATCACTTTCATGTGCGCGTATACTGCACGCGGGCGGACCGGTTTCACGGCTGCCGTGACTCGGGGCCGGTCTGGCAGCACGAGAAGAAGACCTTCAAGTACCACGGCCCCGAGCGCTACGATCCGCTCGCCTGGCGCCTCCTGCTCGGGCCGCCACGCACGCTGCTATGACATGTCCGTCGCGTCGGGAGCGGCTTGACGGAAACTGCCCAGCCCGTCAGGCTGGGCACCCGTGATTCAACGGGTTGGAGACTACGAACTCGTCCGCCGGATCGGAGCCGGCGGCATGGCAGAGGTCTGGATGGGCCGCCGCCAAGGGGTTGGTGGTGCCACCAAGTCGGTCGCGGTGAAGTTCATCATCCCGTCCAAGACCAACAGCGAGCGGCACCGAGAGATGTTTCTCTCCGAAGCCCGGCTGTCGATGATGCTGTCCCACAGCAACGTCATCCAGGTCTTCGACGCCGGCGAAGACGAGGGCCGGCTGTACATGGTGATGGAGTGGGTCGACGGCATGAACCTCGCCCAGCTCCTCGCGCACATGCGCAACGAGGGCAAGACTCCGTCCCTGTCCCTAGGGGGCTATGTCATCGGCGAGGTGCTCAAGGGCCTCTCGTACGCCCACAACCTCTACCACGAGGGCCGGCAGATCACGATCGTCCACCGCGACATCTCCCCGCAGAACGTGCTCGTGAGCGTCTCGGGCGAGGTCAAGCTGCTCGACTTCGGTGTCGCACGCCTCGCCCAAGAGGAGACCTCGGGCGTGCACATCAAGGGCAAGCTCCGCTACATGGCGCCCGAGCACCTCGGCGGCAGCTCCAAGGCGCCTACCGTCGATGTCTACGGCGCGGGCGCCATTCTTCACGAACTCATCGAAGGCACCAAGTATCGCGACGGTGCCGACGAAATGCAGCTCTACAACCAGATCTTGGGCGGCCACACCCCGCCGCTGACGCGCGCCGACACGCCGGCCGAGCTCGCGGCGCTGCGCAACACCATGCTCGACCCCGACGAGAACGCGCGGGTGCAAGGTGCCGACCTCGCCCTCGAGATGCTCGAAGCGTGGCCGGGCTACCGCAGCGCCGCCGGAGAGCTGGGTCGCGCCGTCCGGGGCTACATGGGCGTGAACTCGCCGCGTTCGGGCATCCACATGAAGGCGGTGCCCAAGACCGTCGACGCCCATGCCGACACGGCGCCCCCCACCGCCGCCACCAACACGCGGCATCGCACGGGCACGGGCGCCACGTCGCCGGAGCTGTCGGCGTCGATGCCCGGCGCAGGCACGGACCCCTCCGTGGGCCCTATCGGCCCGGCCGGCATGCACTCGGACATGTCGCAGCCCATCGTCATCCAGAAGAAGGGCACGTCGGCGCTGCTGCTCGGGGTGGGGGCGGGGCTGCTCGTCGCCGTGGGCGCGGTCGGAGTGGCGGTCGCCCTGCGCGGTTCGAAGGAGCCCGAGGCCGCGTCCAAGGACGCGGCCGTCGTTGCCGCAAGAGACCTGCCCGCCGGCGAGCGTGAGGCCGCGGACTCGGCAGAGCCGTCAGGCCAGGGCGAGGGCCCGGACGAGGGCGAGCAGGAGCCCGCGCCCCTCGAGGTGCCCGACGCACAGCCGTCAGAGTCTGACGCGAACTCCGACGGCGAGGGCCAGCCCGAAGCGAACGCCGAAGTCGCAGGGGCCGAAGAGTCCGAAGCGCCCCCGCAAGCTGAGGCGGAGCCCGTCGGGGCTGCCCCCGACGTCGCCGAGCAGCGGCCAAAGTCGCAGCCTCGCCGCAACCGGAAGGGGTCCAAGAGGGGCACCTCCAAGCCGGCCCCCTCGGAGAAGAAGCCCTCTCCGCCCGCGGCCAGCATGAAGGTCTCCTTGCGCCTCAAGGCCCCGCTGACGGTGGCGTACGTCAAGATCGCGGGCAAGCAGTACGTGCTCGAGCCGATGAAGCGGGTCTCGCTCCCCGTGGGCACGCACAATGTGTTGTGGCGTCCCAGCAAGGACCAGCCCTACGTCGACGGTGGGTCGGTGAAGCTCGAGGCGGGTGGCAAGAGCACCATTCGCATCACCTCGAGCGGGGCGCGTCTCGAGTAGTCTCGCGTCGGAACATCCACGCGCACGCCCAGCCGATCGCCATGAACCCGGCGACGCAGGCATAGAAGTAGTGGTGTCCGGTCGCGCCGGCGAAGGAGTCGGTCAGCACGCCGTTGAGCGGGCCGATGAAGACATCGGGTGTATAGCCGAGCACCGACACGATGCCCGCCGCCGTGCCCGTGAGCGCGCGGTCGACCTTGGCGGCGCGGAACAGCGCGAAGTACAGCCCCCGCAGCCCGAACACCATGGTGCTCGTGGTCACCACCATGACGAAGAGCATCCACGGGAGCGAGAGCCCGGCGATGCCCAGCGCCATCGCGGCGTAGCCGAGCGTGCCGATTCCAAAGCAGACGATGACGGCGCGTGAGACCCCGACGCGGTCGCCGATCAAGCCGGCGCCGATCGCCGCGATGGGCCGGACCCACAGCGCGACGGTGCCCACCTGCGCCGCCGCGACGTCGTCGAAGCCAAACGCATCGCGCGCGTAGAGGCTGTAGTCGTCGAGGCTCTTGTAGCCACAGTATGCCGTCAGGACGATGCCGGTCTGCAGCCAGACCGCTCGGTTGCGGCAGACCTTTCCAACGCTGGTCCAGACCTCGCGCAGCCCGGCCGCGCGTGGCAGGACGCCAGCGGCAGCGTCGGCGCGGGGGAGGGCCGTCCATACGAGGGCGGCCGCGAGCACGGTGAACGCGGTGAAGGTGATGATGACCCAACGCAAGGCATCCGCGCGCTGCTCGAGCGTTGCGCTGCCGCTGTCCTCGGGGAGCAGGGCCGAGAACATGACGACGGTCGCCGAGCCGAGGATGGCGGCGAACAAGCCCCGACCCCCATCGAGGATGCCGAACGCACGACCCTGCGCGTGGGCGCCTCCCCAGCTTCGCGCGACGCGAATCATCGGCGACCAGAAGAGGAGGATCGTCGTGATGCCCCAGTATCCGAACAAGGCGGTGAGCGTCGCAGCTGTGGGGATCTGTGCGTATACGATGCCGCCGAGCGCGGTGCCCACGAGCGCGGCGGCCATCAGGACCCGCGCCGGGTAGCGGTCGGCCAGGGGGCCTCCGGGGAGGTAGGCCGCCATCGCGAGCACGCCATACAAGGAGAAGGCGGCTCCGAGCTGGAGGTTGGTGATGCCGAAGACGTCGAGCAGGGTGGGGCGGAACACCCGCACCACCACGAAGGGGAGTCCGAAGATCGCCTCCCCGGCGACGATGAGCGCAAGCATCGTCAAGATGCGACGTCGCTGGGCCTGAGCGGGTCCTTCCGTCACGGGGTCACGCGCCAGCTGCGGCATCAGCAGCCGGCGCGCGCAGGGTACCAAGCGGCGCGCGAGCCTTTTCGCTTCACGCGAACCCGGGTCGACGGGCGAGTCCCACTGTCACTCGCGCTCGATCGGTCGAGCACCGTCCGAGCGGGGTCGCGGTGATCCGATGGGCGTGCAGCGCGATCAAGCGCGCAGTTGCGCGGATGCGGGACTTCGAATTCGGGGTCCTAGAGCGCCTTGGCACCCCGTGGACGAGGTGTTTCGCGGCCGCGAATTCTCCAGGCGAACCGCACGTACGTCCATGTGTCAGACGCTCATACTGAAACTTGTGACAGCGTGGATAAGACAAAAAGTTGATCCAATAGAGTGGAAAGTGCTTCCTAAATTCCATTGAGTGGAATACAGTGAAAAAGAGGTCAAGACGGTACTCCGTTGACGCGACTTCTTGAGCTGGACGCTCTCCACTCGCCCCCCTCTGCTCTCCTCCGCGCCCCTCTGGCCGGCGCCTCCTCTCCTCCTCCGCGATGTCCCTCTCCCTGACCGAGACTGCGGTCCGCGAAATCGAAGCGGCCAACCCCGACGGGCTCACGTCCGCCGAGCTGGTTGCCGTGTTCTCGGGCGCGAACATCAAGTTCTCCGAGGCGACCCTTCGCAAGTACGTGCAGCTGGGCCTCGTCCCGCGGTCGCGCCGCGTCGGGCGGAAGGGCAAGAACCTCGGCAGCCGTGGGGTGTACCCAATCCGGGCCGTCCGCCGCATCAACACGATCAAGCGGCTGATGGCCGAGCGGTACACGATCGAGGAGATCCAGTCCCGCTTCCTGACCTTCAAGGACAACATCGAGACGCTGGACGAGGCGCTCGGCGACCTGCTCAAGCTGTTCGAGCAGAAGATCGGCGAGCACCCGCCCAACCGGTTGCGCAAGCGCCTTGGCAGCGAGCTTTCTTCGGTCCGCGAGACCGCCGAGAAACTGCTCGAGGGCGTCAATCGGCTGGAGAAGCTGCTCGTGTCCTCGGCTCAATCGAGCCGGCCGCGCGGTGGAGGGGCTGCCAGCCCCACCGAGCTGCTCTGAGTTCCCCGGGCCCCTTGGGGCCCACTCCTGCTCCCTCTCAACCCTGCTCCCCTTTTACCCGAGGTCTGCTCCCGACCTCGTCACGGGAACGTCTCATGCTCAAGTACGAACCGACCTCGACCTCGACCTCGACCTCGACCACCCCCGCCAACGAAGCCCACGACGACGCCGTCCCCACCGGCGACCCGAAGCCGATCGTCCGGCGCAGCCGCGCCAAGACCATCGCGATGAAGCGACTGACGAAGGAAGAGCTACGCATTGGCGCCCTGCTGTATCCCGAGCGCAGCTACTGGCGTCCCCAAGCCCGAGGCGAGTGCGCCAACGTGGCTCGGCCGTGCCCTTACGTCTCGTGCAAGTACCACCTGTACATCGACGTCAACCCGAACACGGGCAGCATCAAGGTCAACTTCCCCGACCGCGAGGTCTGGGAGCTCGGCAACAGCTGCGCGCTCGACGTGGCCGAGCAGGGCGGCATCACCCTCGAAGAGGTTGGTGAGATCCTCAACCTGACCCGCGAGCGCATCCGCCAGGTCGAGGTGCGCGGCCTGATGAAGCTCAAGGACGCCGGCGGCGACGACCTGCTCGCCTACCTCGCGAAGAGCGCGGACTGAAACGGGTCCGCCCGGCGTCCCGCGCAATGCGGCGGGTCTGTAACAACTCGGAAACACCGCTCCTGCGCCTCGTCGTGCGCGGTGGAGCGGGTTGACCCAGGAGAGGCCAAGGCGTATCGCTGCGGCGTGGCCACCCGGATCCGTCGCGCCCTCGTCAGCGTCTCCGACAAACGCAACCTGGCAACCCTGGCCGAGGTCCTGGTCGAGCACAAAGTCGAAGTGCTCTCGACCGGCGGCACGTACAAAGCGCTGACCGAGCTCGGGGTGGCCGCGGTCAAGGTCAGCGACTACACCGGCTCGCCCGAGGTGCTCGGCGGGCGGGTCAAGACGCTGCACCCCAAGATTCACGGCGGTATCTTGGCGCTGCCCACCGCGGAGCATGAGGCGGAGGCGGCCAAGCACGACATCCCGCCGATCGACCTCGTCGTCGTGAACCTCTACCCGTTCACGCAGGTGATCGCCAAGCCTGGCTGCAGCTTCGAGACCGCGATCGAGAACATCGACATCGGCGGCCCGACCATGGTGCGGGCCGCGGCGAAGAACTGGCCGCGGGTCACGGTGGTCGTCGACCCCGACGACTACGGGCGGTTGGGCGCCGCCCTCGGGGAGCACGAGGGCGCGGTGCCCGACGCGGTTCGGCGGGCGCTGAGCCGCAAGGCCTTCGGTCACACCGCGGGCTACGACGCCGCGATCGCGCAGTACCTCGCGCGGCACGATGACGAGGGCACGGCGCTTCGGGACGACGCGGTGCCGAGCATGGTGTTCGTCGGGGGCGAGCAGCCCGTCACCGTCGACGGCGAGGGCGCGCGCCCAGTTCAAGGCGAGCTGCGCTACGGCGAGAACCCCCACCAGTCGGCGGCGTTCGTCGCCACGCCCGGATCCGACGGCCGACCCGGCATCGCGGACGCGACGGTGCACCAGGGCAAGCCGCTCTCGTACAACAACCTGCTCGACGTCGACGCGGCGATCGACATCATTCGCGACCTTCAGCCGCTGGGCAGGGCGGCCGCGGTGTTCAAGCACGCCACCCCCTGCGGCGCCGCGGTGGCGCGTGAGGGCCAGAGCATGGCCGATGTCTACGTCGCGGCGAGGCAAGCAGACGCCGAGAGTGCGTTTGGCGGCATCGTGTCGCTGACCGACGTGATGGACGCCCAGACCGCCTCGAAGGTCATCGAGACGTTCATCGAGGTCGTCATCGCGCCGGGGTTCTCCGCCGAGGCGCTCGAGGTGCTGAAGGCCAAGAAGAACCTGCGAGTGCTCGAGTTGCCCGGCATGTTCGAAGCGGGCGGCCCCGTCCCGCCGCTGAAGGTCCGCACGGTGTTCGGCGGACTCCTGGTCCAGCGCGAGGACCGGCTCGGCGTCGCGCCGACCGACGCCAAAGTCGCCACCAAGCGTGCTCCGACGGCCGACGAGATGGCCTCGCTCGAGGTCGCGTGGCGAGTGGCCAAGCACGTGCGCAGCAACGCGATCGTGATGGCCAAGGACGGCGCCACCGTGGGCATCGGCGGTGGGCAGACATCGCGCGTCGAGGCGGCCCGCGGCGCGGTGTCCCGTGCCGGCGACCGAGCGAAGGGCAGCGTGCTCGCCTCCGACGGCTTCTTCCCGTTTCGCGACGGCGTCGACGCGGCCGCCGTGGCGGGGGTCACCGCGGTGGTGCAGCCGGGCGGCTCCAAGCGCGACGAAGAGGTCATCGCCGCCGCCGACGAGCACGGCATCGCGATGATCATGACCGGGGAGCGGCATTTCCGGCATTAGTTTGGAGGGGCCCTTCGCAAGGGCCCCTCGCTGCGGGGGCGGAGCCCCCTTCGCTTCACCCCCCCAACGGTCGCCCTGTCGGGCTCCTGCTCGCGTTGCTCGCCGGGTACGGACATCCTCTTCCCCCAACGGTCGGCCTGTCGGGCTGCGCTTCACCCCCCTCCCAACGGTCGCCCTGTCGGGCTTCGCTTCACCCCCCCAACGGTCGCCCTGTCGGGCTCCCGCTCGCGTTGCTCTCCGGGTACGGACATCTTCTTCTTTGCAGTCGGACTACGAGGCAGTTTCATGGCGAAGTTTCTGATCATTGGTGGAGGCGGTCGCGAGCACGCGATCGGGTGGCGGCTGCACGCTGAGGGGCACGAGGTGCATGCGGCTCCGGGCAACCCGGGATTGGCCGAGCTGGGCACGAACCATCCGCACCCGGTCGGGGACCCGGCGGCGCTGGTCGAGTTGGCCAAGACGCTCGAGGTCGACCTCGTCGTCATCGGGCCGGAGCAGCCGCTCGTCGATGGGCTGGCCGACGTCATGCGCGAGGCCGGGGTCGCGGTGTTTGGGCCGTCGGCTGCGGCGGCGCGGCTCGAGGCGAGCAAGGCGGAGTCGAAGACGTTCATGGCGGCGCACGGGATCCCGACGGCGCGGCATGTGACGGTGACCTCGCTCGACGAGGGCCTTGCGGCTGTGCGCACGTTCGAGGTCCCTCCGGTGGTCAAGGCCGATGGGCTCGCGGCGGGCAAGGGCGTCACGGTGGCCCAGACCCACGAAGAGGCCGAGGACGCGCTGCGGGCCTGTCTGCAGGGCGGGGCGTTTGGCGAGGCCGGGGCGACGGTCGTGTTGGAGCAGCGACTCACCGGGCAGGAGGTCAGCTTCTTCGTGATCTCCGATGGGACCCACGCGGCCACGCTGCTGCCGGCCCAGGATCACAAGCGCATCGGCGAGGGCGACACCGGGCCCAACACGGGGGGCATGGGAGCCTACGCGCCTGCCCCGATCTTTACCGATGCGGTGCGCGCCAAGACGATGGCGCGGATCGTGGCGCCCACGCTGGCCGGGCTTCGAGCCCAGGGGCGGCCCTTCGTGGGCGTGCTCTTCGTCGGGCTGATGATCGACGACGCGGGAGACCCTTGGGTCGTCGAGTACAACGTGCGCTTCGGCGACCCCGAGACGCAGCCGCTGATGCTCGGGCTGCAGGCTCCGCTGGGCGAGACGCTGCTGGCCGCTGTCGACGGCACCCTCACCGACCAAGCGCTGCCCGGCACGCCTGCCGCGACCGTCGTCATGGCCTCGGCGGGGTATCCGGCGTCGTCTCACAAGGGCGATCGCATCGAGGGCCTCGAGGCGGCGGGCAAGACACCGGGGGTCACCGTGTTTCACGCCGGTACGCGAGGGTCCGCGCAGGGCGAGCTCGAGACCGCGGGAGGTCGGGTGCTGGGCGTGTGCGCAAGCGCAGACGCGCTGGACGAAGCGCTGCGTCGGGCTTACGCCGCGATCGACCAGATCCGCTTCGATGGGATGCAGTTTCGGCGGGATATCGGTCGGCGAGCGTCTCTGGTATAGACCGCGCCATGGCGAAGATCCGTCCGTTCCGAGGCCTGCGTTACACGCTCGAAGCCGGGGCTTCGGCGACGCCTGTGATGGCGCCTCCCTACGACGTCGTCGACGCACAGGGCCGGGACGCACTGGTCGCCAAGAGCGAGCACAACTGCATGCGCTTCATCCTCCCCGAGGGGGAGGGCGACGAGAAGTACGCGCACGGGGCAACGGCGTTCCGCTCCATCGTCGCCGAGGGCATGACCCGCGACAGCGAGCCGGGCATCTACGTCTACCACCAGACCTTCGAAGCGCTCGGCTCCACGTTCGTTCGCAAGGGGTTCGTGGCGCTCATCGAGCTCACCCGGTTCGGCAGCGGGCCCGTCCTCGCGCACGAGCGGACGCTCAGCGGCCCGAAGATGGACCGCCTCAAGCTCATGCGGGCCTGCGACGCGCACCTCGAGCTGGTCTTCGGCATGTTCTCCGACCCCGACAAGGGCTGGGAGAAGGTCGTCGACCCGGTCAAGGGCGAGCCGGTGCTGCGGGCGGACTTCGACGGTGTCGACCACGCGCTGTGGAAGGTCGACGACGCCGCGGCGCTCGAGAAGCTTCAGGCGCACCTCGCCGAGAAGTCGATCTACATCGCCGACGGCCACCACCGCTACGAGACGATGTGCGCGTTCCGGGAGGAGCTCGAGGGGCGTGGCCATCCCGAGGCGGCCTACGGGATGATCTACCTGAGCAACCTCGACGACGACGGCCTGGTCGTGCTCCCCACGCACCGCCTGGTGCACGGGCTCGCAGGCGTCGACCTTCCCGCCGTGCTCGAGCAGGTGAAGCCCTACTTCGACGTGGTCACCGAGGACCTGCCGTCCGACACCGAGTCCATGCGCGCACGCATGGCCGAGGCTGGATCGCAGCGCGCCGCGTTTGGCCTGACGGTCCCAGGCTCGGGCACGCTCGCCGTGCTGCGCCTGCGCGCCGACTTCGACCCCGCCGCGGCGGGTCTGGGAGACATGGCCGAGGCGCTTCAGCGACTCGATGTCGCTCTGCTGCACGAGCTGGTGCTCGAGCGGGCGCTGGGCATCACCAAGGAAGCCCAGGCCGCCAAGACCAACCTCCGCTACTTCAAGTCCTACGACGCGTCGATCGACGTCGCGCGGGACGGCGACGGTCAGACCCAGCTGGTCTGCTTCATGAACGCCACGCCGGTCGAGGATGTGGTCGCGGTGTGCGACAGCGGCGAGGTGATGCCGCAGAAGAGCACCTTCTTCTTCCCGAAGATCCCCAACGGCCTGGTGTTCTACGACCTGGCCCAGACCGAGAGCGGGGACTGAGCCGCGATGGGCGGGGTCCAAGGGGCGAAGGGAAGCGTCGACCTGCTGCCGCCGGCGGCGGCGCGGCGACGCGCGCTGGTCGATGCGTTGCTGGGCACGTTCGGCACGTGGGGCTACCGCCAGGTGGTCACGCCGACGGTCGAGCGCTACGAAGTGCTCGCTGCTGGGCTCTCTGCGGCCGCGCGCGCGCACGTGGTCCGCTTCGTGTCGGGTCCGGGCTCGCAGGTGGTCGCGCTGCGGTCCGATGTCACCCCGCAGATCGCTCGCATGGTCGCCCATCATCGCGGAACGACCTGGCCTGCCGACGCGGTGCTGCGGCTGAGCTACACCGCCGACGTCGTCCGGCAGCCCTCGGATGCCCGCGAGAAGACCGAGCAGCACCAAGTCGGCGTCGAGTTCGTGGGCGACGGGACCGTGGCCGCGGATGCCGAGTTGGTCGCGCTCGCTCACGCCGCGCTGGGCCGCGCTGGACTCACCGGGTTTCGTTTCGACCTGTCCCATGCGGGCATCGCACACGGCGCCCTCGATGCGCTCGGGCTGGACGCGGGTGATCGCAAAGGCGTCGAAGCGCTGCTGGCCCGCAAGGATCGCGATGGGCTCGAGGCACGCCTGACCACCTTGGGGGTCGACCCCGCGGTCGCGCAACGCGTCGCCTCGCTGTGTGATGCGTATGGCCGGCCCGATGTGATCGATCGCGTGCGCGACGTCCCTGGCGTCTCGGGGCTCGAGACGCTCGAGGCGATCACGGCGTATCTGCGCGCGGTGCACCCCGACGCCGCCGACGTGCTCGACGTCGACCTGGGCGAGGTCCGAGGGTTCGACTACTACACGGGCGTTCGTCTGCGGGTGTGGTGCCCTGGTGTGGCCACGCCCGTGCTGCGTGGGGGGCGGTATGACGACCTCATCGGACGCTTCGGCGAGGGCACGCCCGCGACGGGGTTCGCCATCGATCTCGACGCGCTCGAGCGAGCGCTGGGCGATCGAGGGCCTCGAGGGCACGGCCGCTCGGGTCGCTTGGTCGCCTTGCACCCCGACTGTGACGACGAGGCTCGGCTCGAAGCTGCCCGCCGAGCGGCGGCGGCGCGTGGGACCGGGGAGCCCGCGTGGGTGCAGCAAGACCTCACGCTCGAGCAGGCCCAGATCGTGGCGGCCGACGCTGGGGCCGGGGCGCTGACCTTTCTTCAGCCCGACGCGTCGGGCCGCATGGCGGTGCTGCGGCTGCGCCAAACGCAGGACGGGTGCTGGGCCCGAACCTGACCCGATTGTGTCCGAAACGAACACGAAGACTCGAGAGCAAGGGAACAGACGATGCCGACGTTGGTTGTAGTGGGAGCGCAGTGGGGTGACGAGGGCAAGGGCAAGGTCGTCGACGTGCTCGCCTCGAAAGCAGACATCGTGGCCAGGTTTGCCGGTGGCAACAATGCCGGGCACACGCTGGTCGTCGAAGGCCAACAGATCATCACGCACCTCGTCCCGTCCGGATGCACGTACCCGGGCACGATCTGCGCCCTGGGTTCGGGCATGGTGATCGACCCCGTCGTGTTCCGCGAGGAGGTCGAGTCGCTGCAGGCGCTGGGTCTGCTGCAAGGCGACGAGCTTCGGGTGTCCTTGGGCGCCCACCTCATCTTCGACTTTCATCGCGCGCTCGATGGCCTCCGCGAGGACCGGGCCAGCACGCACGACAACCAGATCGGCACCACGCGGCGCGGGGTGGGCCCTGCGTACGAGGCGAAGGCGGGGCGGCGCGGCATTCGAGTACGCGACCTCTTCGACGCCAACCGCCTGCGGGAGCGCCTGTTGCAGTGCAAGGCCGTCGCCGACCCGGAGTTCGAGCGGCTCGGCCACGACCACCGGGTCGACGTCGATCGCCTGCTCAGCGACGCCGCCGAGTGGGCGCGCTGGCTCGAGCCCATGGTCGGTGACATCGGCGAGGAGTGTCAGCAAGGCATCGACGCGGGCAAGCGCGTGCTCTTCGAGGGAGCCCAAGGCGCGATGCTC
The DNA here is from genome assembly GCA_024742475.1 of bacterium. Lineage (GTDB taxonomy): Bacteria > Myxococcota_A > Polyangia > Nannocystales > Nannocystaceae > CAJXVA01. The sequence goes on from JANSYI010000019.1 coordinate 21,092, forward strand.
GACGTGGACCACGGCACCTATCCGTTCGTGACCTCGTCCAACGCGATCTCCGGCGGCGTCTGCACCGGGATCGGTATTGGCCCCACGCAGATCGACGACGTCTGGGGAATCACCAAGGCCTACACGACGCGGGTCGGCGCCGGCCCGTTCCCCACCCGCCTCGATGGGGCCGAGGGCAACGGTCTGCGCAAGGCGGGCAACGAGTACGGAGCGACCACCGGGCGACCCCGTGACTGCGGCTGGCTCGATCTTCCGGCCCTGCGCTACGCGGCGCGGGTCAACGGCATGTCGGGGCTGTGCGTCACCAAGCTGGACGTGTTGGCCGAGCTGCCGAGGATCCAGCTGTGCACGGCCTACGAGGACGGCCGGCTCCCCGGCAAGGACGATCTCGCCCTCGCGCGGCCGGTCCTCGAGACGATCGAGGGCTGGGACGACCCCGATGTGGGCCCTGCGCTTCGCGCTGCCCGCACCCGGGAACAGATTCCCGCGCCCGTTCGTGCGTACCTCGACCGCATCAGCGATGCGGTCGGCGTCCCCGTCGTCCTCGCCTCGGTCGGCCCTGGTCGTGAAGAGACCATCACGCTGGCCGATGCGTTCGAAGGCTGAGTCCCCACGACGCGCGGGCGCGCGGACGCCCGCCCTCGCCATGCACACAGTGAACGAAAAGGTGGGTGGTGGGGCGATGCACCTGCGCGGCTGCGCGGTTGTATGCGACGTGAGCCTCCGCGTATACTGCGAGCGCTTCAAACCCTCGAAGTTTGCAAGCAAATCCTCCGCCCGCGCGGCGGAGGCCGACCAGAACGGATCCGAGCCCCCGAATGAAGATCGAATGCGATAAGTGTGCTGCGAAGTATTCCATCGCGGATGAGAAGGTCCGCGGGAAAACCTTCAAGATTCGCTGCAAGAAGTGCAGCAACGTCATCATCGTTCGAGACAAGGGTGCTGCCGCCGACGCCGGTGCCGACGACGCGGGCGCCGACCAGGGCGACCCCGGATGGCACCTCGCGATCAACGGCGAGACCGTCGGACCCCTCGCCGAGGACGACGTCCGCGCTCGCTACAGCGCTGGCGAGATCGACAAGGACACCGCTGTTTGGCAGGAAGGCTTCGAAGACTGGATCCCGCTGGGCGATGTGCCGGTGTTCGCCGACCTGCCCGATGCCCCCGCGGCTGACGGCCTCGGCGGCGGCTACGACGACGGCTACGGCCAGCAGGACGAAGACGACCCGTTCGCCAACGCGAACCAAGAAGACTACGCCGCGGGTGCGGCGGCCGCCGCGACCGCCGCTGTCGCTGCGGCTGCGCCATCGCAGCCGGCCGCGTCCTCGCCTCGCGTCTCGTCCCTGACGGGGCAGCGCAACGAGAACTCCGTGCTGTTCTCGCTCGACTCGCTGCAGGCGCTGGCGACCAACAACAACGCGGGCGCCAGCCCCAAGCCCGCCGCTGGATCCAACGAGCAGGTTGGCACCAAGGGCTTGGCGACCGCCGCGCCCGGGTCCGAGGGCTCGGGCCTCATCGACATCCGCGCGCTCGGGTCCATGGTCGGCAACGATCAGCCGGTCGCGGCGGCCGCGGCAGCCCCGGCGGCCGATGACGCGGCACTGCCCAGCTTCGGTGGTAGCGGCCTCGGTGGCCTCGCGGCGGCGCCCCTGGTGGCTTCGCCTGCTCCCGAGCCTGCGGCTGCAGCCGCTGCGGCGGCCCCACCTCCGCCGCAGCGTTCCAACGCGCCGATCTACATCCTCATGGTGCTGCTGATCCTCGGGCTCGGAGGCCTGGCGGCATACATCCTCCTCAAGCCCGAGCAGCAGCCTCAGGTCATCGTCAAAGAGGTGCCTGGCGCGGCCCCGTCCGTCGCAGACAAAGACGACAAGGAAGAGGACGAAGACAAGGACGACGAGGACGAAGACAAAGACAAGGACGACGAGGACGAGAAGGACGGCGAGGACTCGCCCGAGGGCGAAGAGGCCGCGGCCGACGCGGACGCGGGAGTCGCCGGGTCGAGCAAGTCCGGCGGCAAGAAGTCCGGCGGCAAGCGCTCGGGGGGCAAGAAGTCAGGGACCAAGAAGTCGGGGACCAACGACGATCCGCTCGCTGGCTTTGGCGACCCACCCAACTCCGGCAAGTCCACCTCGACGTCCAAGAAGCCCGCGGGGAAGAAGAAGGAAGACGTGAGCGTCGACTGCATTCTCGACCCGTCCAAGTGCAGCAAGGGTGGCAGCAAGAAGTCGAGCTCGAGCAGCTCCAAGAAGCCTGCCGATCCCAACCTGCCGGCTACGCTCACGAGCTCCGACATCCGTGCGGGCGTCGCTCCCTACAAGGGCGCTGCCAAGGCGTGCGGCAGCAAGCACGGCGCTGCGAAGGGCACCAAGGTCAAGGTGAAACTCTCGATCTCCGGTGCGAGTGGGACGGTCTCGTCGGCTTCGGCGCAGGCGCCCCACCAGGGCACGCCCCTGGGCAACTGCGTGGCGGCGGCGGTCAAGAAGGCCAAGTTCAAGAAGTTCCAGAAGTCGACGCTCGGGGCCGTCTACCCGTTCACGATGTAAGGCACTGCGCCGCCGGAGACCGGTCGAGTGCGAAAGAGCCCCGCGACACCCGCGGGGCTTTTTCGTGGGGCGCTCAGCCCAGTACGTCCGCCGCGACGTCTCGAATCGTGGCGGCGATGCGGTGCACGGCCTCGTCGTCGATGCCCAGGTGCAACACCCATCGCACTTCGCGGTACCGGTTGGGGTAACAGAGCACGCCGGCGTCTCGCAGGGGGGCGCACAGCGACTCGGCGGGCGCGCCCTCGACTTCGGCGATGACCATGTTCGTCGCGGGCGCACGGACGCTCAGCCGCGGGAGGCCCTCGAGCGCTTCGGCGAGGGCCCGCGCGCGTCGGTGGTCGTCGGCGAGTCGCTCGACGTGGTGCTCGAGCGCGTGAAGGCCTGCGGCCGCGAGGATTCCAGACTGGCGCATGCTTCCACCCATGCCGTGCCGGAGCGCCCGGGCCCGCTCGACCCACGCCGCGTCGCCGGCGAGGAGCGACCCCGCCGGAGCGCCCAGCCCCTTGCTGAGCGAGACGCTCACGGTGTCCGCGACCGCGGCCAGGGCGGGCAGCGGGGTGCCCGTCGCGACGTGTGCGTTCCAGAGCCGAGCACCGTCGAGGTGGACCGTCCGCTCGTGCTCGTGCGCCCACCCGCTGATCGCGGCGAGGCCGTCGTCACCCCCCAGCGGCCACGGAACGCCTCCCGCGTCGCCGAGCGTGTTCTCGAGCCATGCCGCCGCGACCGGCGGCCAGCCGCACGTTTCCTCTCGCACCAGGTCTCGTAGCGCTGCGAGGTCGTAGCCGCGTCTGCCGCCCAGCGGCATGAGCTGGACTCCGCCCAGCGCCGCGGCGGAGGCGTCCTCGTGGATGCGGACGTGCGCCGTGGCGTGGCAGGCGATCGTCTGCCCAGGCCGCGCGTGCAGACGCACGGCCATCTGGTTGCTCATCGTGCCCGAGGGGAGGAACACGGCGTCGTCCTTGCCGAGTCGCTGCGCGACGGCGTGCTCGAGCGCCCGCACGCTGGGATCGTCGCCGTAGCAGTCGTCGCCGACCGCGGCGTCCGCCATCGCGGCGCGCATGGCCGGCGTCGGTTGGGTGACGGTGTCGCTTCGCAGATCGAACGTGGCCACCCCCGGGCCGTACCAGAGTCGCTACTGCAGCGGCAACTCGCCCGGATTGACCGGGGCCGGCATCGAGGGGGGGCGCCCGTCGTCGTCGTCGTCGTCGTCTTCGGCGGGGGGCTTGGCGGGCGGCTTGGGCGCGGTGGGAGCCTGGCCCCGCTCGCTGCGAACCTTCTTCGCGATCCCCTCGAGGAGCGTATGGGGCAGGTGGGTCGGACCCGCCTCGGTGCTGATCTGCAGCTGCGTGCTCACGCGGCCCGAGGCGTCCTTGGTCGAGAACGCCTCCAGCGCCCCCCGGCCCTTGACCTCGCCACCTAGGGGGATCTCGAACACGATGTAGCCGGTCTCCTCGTCGCGGTCGACGATTGCGTAGTCGCGATCGACCCGCAGATAGCGGATGGAGGCGCCCCAGACGTGGTCGACGGGGTAGGGCAGCACTCGACTCTGCGACAAGCGCGTGCCCGCGGGCTGGCCGCGCTCGGGCGCCGAAGAGGCCGAGACCGGCGTGCTGGCGGGCAAGAGCAGCAACGCCGCGCCCCAAAGGATCCGGTGCCATCGGGGTGGAGTACGGGCGACCATGCCAGGACGCTAGCGGGGGGCTGGTCATCGACTCAAAATTTCGGCAGATTGGGCGTGTCGATGTGCGACTCCGGGGTGGGGACACACATCGCACGAACGGAATCAATGGTGCTGCGCCTCCAAGACCGACGCGTCCGACTCGGACGTAGGATCCCCCCGGCGGTGCAGCGTTCGAACCATCGGAGCCCGCGCTCGCCAGCCACCACGGTCACGTCGAAGTCGCGGACCATCATCGGGAACATCGCCGGCCCCCGGCCGTGCAAGTACGAGGAGGAGACCAGGACATGAACTCGGAAAACTCAGCGCTGATGGCGCTGTCGGAGCTCAAGAACCTCGAGGCGGATCGCGTCGCGCAGGTCGAAGCAGATCGTCAGGCGCAGGCCGAGGCCGAACGCGCCGCCCGCGAAGAAGCAGAGCGGCGTGCCCGCGAAGAGGCCGAGCGCATCGCTCGCGAAGAGGCTCAGCGCCTCGCCGCGGAGCAGGCGGCTCGAGAGGCGCGCGAGCGTGAAGAACGGATCCGCGTCGCCGAAGCGGAGGCCCGCAGCCGAGCCGAGCAAGAGGCTCGCCTCGCCGAAGAGCAGATGCGCATCGACGCCCAGATGAAGCTGGCCGAAAAGAAGGCGAAGCCCAAGTGGCCGCTGTTCGTCGTGCCCCTGCTCGTCGTGGGCCTCGGCGGACTGGGCTTCATGTACTACAGCGGCCAAAAGAAGGCCGAAGAAGAGCGCATCGCCGCGGCGGCCAAGCAGGCCGAGATGGAGAAGCAGGCCGCTGCCGACCGGGCCAAGTTCCAAGAGACGCTCGAGCGCCTCGAGAAGGAACGCGCCGCACAGGCGGGCAAGCTCGCCGACATCAACAAGCAGCTCGAGGACAAGACCAAGAGCGAGGCCGAGCTGGCCAAGCTGCGCGAAGCCAAGGAAGCCTTGGAGTCGCAGATCGCCGAGAACGAAGCCGAGCAGGAGTCGACGAAGAAGAAGTCGTCGGGCAAGAGGAAGTCGGGCAAGAAGAGCAGTGGCGGATCGGGCAGCAAGAGCTCGACCAAGAGCGACGCCGATTCGACGCCCAAGCCGATCACCAAAGAGCGCAAGAAGAAGATCAACCTCGGCGACGACAACGACCCGCTCTCGGGCATCTAGTCGGACCCGAGCGGCCTCGGTCGCCATCGCAGCGGCGTCTCCCAGCACTTCGGGGGACGTCGCTTTTCGTTGCCACCCGATTCGCCTCGTGCTAAACACCGCGTCCCACCGACGGCCTGGTGGCCAAGTGGTAAGGCAGAGCTCTGCAAAAGCTCCACGCGCCGGTTCGAATCCGGCCCAGGCCTCGACAGCCGCCTCCTTCGGGAGGCGGTTTTTTTTGTCGAGATGCGGGGCCGCCGAACGCGACTACTCGCGCGAGATCCGAGCCGGAAGCGGCAGCCGTGCCGTCGCCGGAGGCCCGCCCCACCGCAGGTAGCTCTGGGCCATGTCGAACTCGAAGAACCCCATCATCTGGGTGCCAACGACCTTGTTCATCATGTCCGCGCCGCCTTGGTCGTTGCCGGTTCGCCAGCGCTGCAGGCCCTCGTAGAAGTAGGCCTCGGCCCGTTCGCCGCGGCTGGTGGCCGCCTCGAGCAGACCGTCGAAGTCCAGGGATCCGCGGGCGTGCTGGGACAGCGCGCGCCCCCACGTGGTGCCGCGATAGTCGTCGAGGAACTCGGCCGCCTCGATGGGCGCCGCGTGTCCCTGGCGCAGCGCCAGCTCGTGCACCCACAGGCTGAAGTAGAGCTTCAGGTTGCCCGAGAGGTTGGCTTGGGACATCGCGCGGCGGAAGGTCTCCTCGGCCTCGTCGAAGTAGCCGTGCGCGACCATGACGCGCAGCGGGTCGGCGTAGACCTTGATGCCGCCGGGGTCGAGGTCGGCAGCCTTGCGGAAGTCAGTCATCGCGGCCCGCATGTCGCCCAAGGTGAACAGGAGCTTGCCCCGCTCGATGTAGCGTTCGGCGCGGGCGCGGGGGCTCGCCGCGGTACGTGCGAGCAGGTCGTTGTTGTGCCGCAGGGCGACGCGCAGGTGCTTGCTGGCCGCGGCAGCGTTGCCGTCGCGCAGCTCGATCTCCCCGAGCTGCGCGCGGGCGCGGGCCTCCCACTGCAGCTGAGAGAGCTCGTCGGAGAAGGGAAGGTCCTCCAGGTCCTGGTAGTGGCTGCGCGCGGCCGCGAGCTCGTTGCGCTTGAGCGCGATCGTGCCCAGCAGGTCGATGGACGGCGGAGCCGGCTCGATCGCGAGGCTGCGCTCGAGCAGCTTGGCGGACTGGGCGACGTCGCCACTTTGGTAGAGGCCCTCGGCCACCGTGTAGAACGCCTCGGGCAGCCCGGGCTCGACGGGTCGGTCGCGCCACAGCTCCGCGGCGCGAGCGTGCATGGTCTCGACGTCTCCGAGCATGCTCAGCGCACGCTGAGGGTCGCGATCGGCCTGGTCGGCGAGCACATCCTGCTGGAGCTGCGCGAGCGCCTGCCAGGCGTCGAAGACGTCTTCCTTGCGTTCGATCGACCACCGAAGGTGCGAGACGGCGGCCTCGCGCAGGCCTGCGTTGGAGAGCGCGCGGGCACGCATCAGGTGCGCGTAGGCGTCTTCGGGGTGCGTCCTCACGGCGCGCCGCGAGAGGTTGTCCACGATGCCCCAGCCTTGGGTGACGTACGGATCCGAGGGGTCGGCGCCCGGCTCGGGCGCGAACTGGTCGGCCAAGGTCAGCAGCGGCGTCGCGGACCGGCGGGTCTGCATCGCTTCTCGCGTCATCTCCCCCAGCGTCGCGACGGGCACGTCGACGTCGACCCGCTCGAGGCTGGCGACCGCGGCTTCGAGATCGTCGGCGCGCAGATGCAGCCGCAACAGGAGGTAGCCGGTGATCTGCTGGCGCCGCATGGCCATCGAGCTGACGACCGCTCGAGATGCGCCGGTCGCCTTTGCGACGTCGTAGCGCGAGACGTAGAGCGACTCGAGTTCGTCGACGACGAAGGGGGAGGGGAAGAGTGCGGAGACCTGCTCGAGCGTGCGCTCGAGGCTTTCTTCGCGCAGCAGCGGGTCCTCGGAGTACGGTCCGTTGTCGACCAGCCAGCGCTCGATCAACGCCCAGTCGCGCTCGGCCTCCTTCTTCAGCGCGGCGTCGCCGAAGTGCTGCGCGATCGCAAGGCACAGCAGCGACGAGCTCTCGTCGCCGCGCCGCGCGACCAGGCCATAGACCGCGTCCGCGCGCCGCGCCAGCCCAGCCTGCGGCCCCGACGCTCGCAGCTCGGCCGGGGCGTACAGGCCGACGGTGTACTGGAGCGCGCTCATGGCCTCGGACGGGTCCTTCCCCTCGATCGCGGCGTCGAGGTACTCGTAGAGGAACGGGAGCATCACCGCGCGGTACTCGGCCCGTCGCGCAGCGCCCTGCGGGATGAGGGCATAGGCGTTGTAGGCGTTCTCGAAGTCGTCGAGCGTGCCGACGCGCTCAGGCGGCGCCGGACGCTCGGACTGGGTCGCAGCGGAGGTCTTGCAAGCGGCCGGAGTCAACGCGAGCAGCGGAATCAGCAGGGCGAACGCGGGCCGTCTCAGCACCGATGGAGTGTATCAAGCCCCGGCGCGGGCGCCCGCCGATGGCGTCACTCGAGCACGCGAGGGGCCTCGCCCCAGCTCAGCGTCAGGGTGAGCACGTGCAGCTGCCCGAAGTAGCGGCCCGCATTGGTCGGCCGCGCGCGACCGGCCAAGAACGCGTCGGCGCCCTGGGCGTTGATGTCTCCCCCCGAGCTCGCGAAGTCGGTGGCCGCGGTGGGGTCGAGCAGGGCTCGGGACGCCTTGACGTTGCGCGGCAGCAGGAGGTCGAACGCATAGCCCGGCGAGAGCATTACGTTGTTCGTCCCCACGCGCAGCCGCGCCCCCGCGCCGAGGCCCAGTCGCCAGCCATCGCCGACGCCGGCGCTCTGGGCTCCGCGCCGGACCGAGGGCGAGGCGAGGTTGGACTGCATGAGCACGGCGACCGTCGATCGGATCTTGTAGCTGCCGTGGACCTCGAGTCCGTAGAGGTCTTGAAAGCCCCGGAAGCGGTCGAACTCCGGCGCGATGAAGCTGTTGCGATCGAGGCCGACCAAGCGAAGCGTCTGTGCGTCGCGGCCTCCGCAAGAGCCTGGGCGGACGCCGCCGGGGCAGAGATCCATCCAGTAGAGGTTGGTGTCGACCCGCCAAAGCCGCGAGCGGCCGAGCTGGAACGAGGCTCCGAGCGCGACCTCTTGGGGGAGGCGCTCGCGAAGGCTGGCCCGGACCGGGGACGCCAGCTGGCACGGCGGGACCACGTCCTGTCCGATTCCACTTTCTGCGTCGACGGAGGGGCGACACACGAGGGCAACGCCGTCGAGGGCGACCTCGCCCGCCCGCCGCAGCGGGAACGTTCGATAGCGGGCGCCGAGCGTGACCGTGTCGTTGCGGAGCTGGAACGCGACGCCGAAGGTCAGCGCCGCGTCGAGCCCCGCGACGCCGCCGCGTCTGGGGATCCAGCGGTTCCAACCCTTGAAGCCGATCCGCTCGGCGCAAGCGGGGTCTTCCTTGTCATCGCACCGTGCGGTGGTGATCTCCTCGGGCGCCGGGGTCAGCTCGGTGTCGTTGTCGTAGGCGAACCGCTCTCGCAGGCGGGGGAAGTGAACGGACACGCCGAAGTTGAGCCCGCCGCGCGCGAACGCCAGCGCCAAGGAGATGTCTTGCCGTGCTCGCGCCGCGCCACCATCGGGTGGGCAGCGCGAGGCGCCGATCGCAAGGCAGCGATCGGGGTCGGGCGCGAGCTGGAACCGCAGGGGGTCGGCGCTCGCGGTGCGGTATCGGCTGCCCAGGTCGTACACGCCCACGCCCAGCGCGATCGGGTCGAAGAACACGCTCGCCCCGACGAAGTAGCTCGCGGCAGGGTTGGCGACGGAGACGGGCGCCTGCAGAGCGCCGGTGGGCGCTCCGCTCGACGGATCGATCGCGTAGCGTCGGACGCGGAGCTGGTCGACACCGACGCTGCCGCTGAGCTGTACGGCTGTTCCGCCGAGCGCGGCCAGCATCGCGGGGTTGTGGTGGATTGCGGTAACCGCGCGAGAGGCGGGTCCCTGCGCTTCGACCCCACCGAGGCGGATCGCTTGGCCCGGCGCTGCCGCTGCCGTCGATGCCACGCACAGGAGGATCAACGCCGCTACGAGGGCGCAGACGCGCGAGAGCGCAAACCCGAGGGGTCGGGATGAGTCGGTGCAGGCCATCGTGGCGGCGGCGCGAGCTTACCCTGCTCGGACGCGACGTGCGTGCCCGAGGTCCGAGCCGATGCGCGAGCGCGGGCTGGGTGAACCCACCTGAATCGTCAGCCAGTTGACCCGCACGTGAGCAAGAACCTACGATGGCGACGGGCCGCGTTGTCGGCCTCACCTTCGAGACCCACCATGGGAAAATCGCTGCGGCAGTTTCAGTGTAGAGACGACGTGTGGGCCCGCGTCGAGGCGCTCGCCCAACGGCGCGGCATGTCGACGGACGACGTGGTGCAAGCCGCCCTCGTGCAGCTGTTCAGCCGAAAGAAGACCACCGAGGCGCCCGCGAGCAACGCCAAGAGCAATGGCGTCGCTCGCCCCAAGCCGCCTCAGCCGCGGCCTTCAGGCGGCGCCGGAGCTGGTGCCGCCCGGCCCCGGCCGGGCGGGCTGCCCCCACCGGGCGGCCGCGCCGCGCCACGACGCCCACCCCCGACCAGCGGCACGCGGCCCCTGTACCTCTACTACGACGGGCAGGTCTACGAGGTGGACCAGGATCAGTTCGTGATCGGGCGGGGCTCGAAGTACTCGGATCTGCCGATCAAGGACGCCAACATCTCGCGCCGCCACTGCGCGGTCGTTCGGCGCAACGGCCAGTACTACATCAAGGACCTCGAGAGCACGAACGGCGTCGAGTTCAACGGTCAGCGCGTGGACAACCACCTCATCCAAGAGGGCACGTCCTACCGCCTGTGTGACCACGAGATCCGCTTCTCGTTCATCCCGCCGTCCTAGCCCGACCCCGACCCTCGGCACGCGCTCGTCGGGGGCGTTGCCAATCCAACGGCCGTGGGCCACCCTGCGAGCGATGAGCGAGGACCCGCGCGCGGTTGCTTGGGCTGCGCTGCACGCGACGTTGCGGGCGGCGATGGTCGACGGGTTTGCGCGGGTGGGCGAAGAGGGCCTCGGTGCTCGGCTCCTGTCTCAAACGGACACGTGGTTCGAGACGTTGCCCGAGGTCGGGACGGAACTCTCGCGCTGGCGGGCTCGCCTCGATGGATTCGACCGACTGGGTCGCCAAGACCGATCGGTCCTGGTCGCCCGCGGGATGCGACTGGGCGCCGCCGCGCGACCGGCGGCCGAGCCCGAACGCAAGCCGCGGCGGAGAAAGACGTCCGAACCCGAGGCCAAGGTCTCGCGGACCCGGGGGCGCAAGAAGACGGTGGCCGCCGCTCCGGCCGACGACGCTCCCGCGTGTCCTGAGCCGGCTCTTCCGGAGGTCGAGAGCCTCGAGGGGGTCGGGCCGGCGACGGCCAAGAAGCTTCGGGCACGAGGCCTGGCGACCCTGGTCGACCTCGCCTACGTGCTGCCCTCAGCGTATGAGGACCGGCGTCACCGCAAGCCCGTGGAGGCGATCGAGGATGGCGAGGTCGCCGTCATCGAGGGCGAGGTCGGGGGCATTCGCCAAGGGTTCGCCCGCGGGCGGTTCCTCGCGACGGTGGAGATCCGGGTCACGGATGACGACGGGGCCGAGCACGTGGTGCTCGCCCGCTGGTTTCACCGCGTCGGTGGTCTGGACCGCTGGGCGAAGGGAGGGCGCGTGCTCGCGGTGGGTCCGGCGCGTTGGTACAAGGGCCAGCTCTCGCTCGCGCACCCCGAGCTGCGCGATCCCGACGATCCGGGCCCGGCGATCGGCGTCCGGTATCCGAGCGTCGAGGGGGTCGCGCCGCGCACCCTCAGCCGCGTGATTCGAGCGGCCATCGACGCGCTCACCGAGTCCTCCGCGTTCGTCGATGCCCTCCCAGCGGACGTCGCCGCGCAGGCGGGCGTGCCCGGACAGCTCGAGGCTCTGCGCGCGCTGCATCGACCCGACGACGACGCCGACGAGTCGACGATCGAGGCGCTGGCGCGCGGGGCCTCCGACGCGCATCGGCGGCTGGCGTTCGACGAGTTCTTCTTCTTTCAGCTCGCGCTGCTGCGAGAGCGTGCAACCCATCGGGCGCACGCGGCTGCGGTCGTCCTCCCCGAGGGCGCGCTCGACCGCGAGCAGGTCCGCGCGGCGCTCCCCTTCGAGCCCACGGGGGCCCAGTGGAGGGTGCTCGACGAGCTCGCCGCCGACATGCGGGGCGGCCAACCGATGATGCGGCTGCTGCAAGGCGACGTCGGCTCGGGCAAGACCGCGGTCGCGTTTGCGCTGGCCACCGCCGTGTGTGGGCAGGGTGCGCAGACGGCCTTGATGGCGCCCACCGAGGTGCTCGCCGATCAGCACCTGCGCACGCTGCAGCCGTGGTGCGATGCCGCGGGCGTGCGCGTCGACAAGCTGACCGGTTCCACCACCAAGGCCGAGCGCAACAGCAAGCTGGCGCTACTGGCCGACGGCAAGATCGACCTGCTGATCGGGACGCACGCGCTGCTGACCGACACCGTCCTCTTCGCGGACCTCGGCCTGGTGATCGTCGACGAGCAGCACCGCTTCGGCGTGGAGCAGCGAGCGGTGCTGCGTCGCAAGGGCCAGCAGCCGCACCTGCTGGTCATGACGGCGACGCCGATCCCCCGCACGATGGCGCTGTGCGCCTATGGGCAGCTCGACGTCTCGGTGATCGACGAGATGCCGCCGGGCCGCGAGCCGCCCCTGACCAAGCTCTATACGGGCAAGCGCGGGCTGGGGGCGCTGCGGCGCGGTGTCGCCAAGGCCGTGGGGCAAGACCGGCAGGTGTTCGTCGTGTGTCCGCTGGTCGAAGCGAGCGAGGCGCTCGAGGTCACCGACGTCGAGGCGACCGCGGCTGCGCTGCGCGAGCAGATCCCCGACGCCGAGGTCGTTGTCGTGCACGGACGCATGACCTCCAAGGACAAGGACGAGGTCATGGGTCGGTTCCGCGACGGCCACGCGCGCGTGCTGGTCGCGACGACCGTGATCGAGGTCGGTGTCGACGTGCCGGGCGCCACGGTCATGGCGATCGAACACGCCGAGCGCTTCGGCCTCGCCCAGCTCCATCAGCTTCGAGGCCGAGTGGGGCGCGGGGGTGGGTCGTCGTTTTGCCTGCTGCACACCGCCTCGGGCCCGCGTTCGGAGTCCGCCCAGCGCTTGAGCGTCCTGACCGAGACCTCCGACGGCTTCGCCGTGGCCGAGCGAGATCTCGAGTTCCGCGGCCCCGGGGAGGTGTTTGGTACCCGGCAGGCGGGAGCGCCGCGGCTGCGCTTCGCAGGATTCGCGGGGGAGGGGACCCGGCTGTTGGTCGCGGCGCGGGAGGCCGCCGCGGGGCTGCTCGAGCGCGATCCTAGCCTCGCGGCCCACCCCGAGGTCGCCCACGAGCTGCGTCGGCGCGGCGGGGACGCGGTGGCCAGGGCCGCCGACGCGGGCTGAGCCGCCGCCTCGGGCTGCTACACTGGATCCGACGATGGACCGCGTCCTGTGCCAGTGCATGAACGTGACCGAGCGCGAGATCAAGCGCGTGATCCGGGCGGGCGCGGACAGTGTCGATGCGGTCGGGGAGCGCTGCGAGGCGGGCACGGGCTGCGGGAGCTGCCGTGGCGGCATCGACATCCTGATCGAAGAGGTCAAGCGTGCCCAGGGCCGTCGACGGCTCCCCGCAGCGCTGTTGAGCCAGCTGGGCCAGCTCGGGCTCTTCGGCGGCGGGCACGACAGCTGATCGGGCAAAAAACCTTGCAACGCCAGCGCTCGGCGGCCGACCGTGTCCGCGGTAGGCTCCGGCGCGCACCGATGCTCGTCCTTCAGAAATACGGCGGCTCCTCCGTGGCTGACCTCGACCGCATTCGTGCCTGCGCCGATCGCTGCGTCGCCACGGCCGAGGCGGGCAACGACCTGGTCGTGGTGGTCTCGGCGATGAAGGGCGAGACCAACCGCCTCATCGGCATGGCGAACGCGCTCGTGGAGCACGCCCCCGCCGACGCAGACCGGGGGCCCTACGTCACCGCCGCCAAGCGCTCGGTCGACCACGACCGCGAGCTCGACCAGCTGGTGGCCACCGGCGAGAAGGTCTCGGCGGCGCTGCTCGCCATGGCGATCGGCGACCGCGGTGGACGGGCGGTGTCGCTGGCCGGCCACCAGCTGGGCATGACCACCGACCGCACGTTCACGCGCGCGAAGATCACCGACATCTCCGAGCAGCGGATCCGGTCCGAGCTCGAGGAGGGTCGCGTCGTCGTGTGCGCGGGCTTTCAGGGCACGGACGCGCGCGGAGACATCACCACGCTCGGCCGCGGCGGCTCCGACACCTCGGCGGTTGCCCTGGCCGCTGCGCTCGGTGCCGACGTGTGCGAGATTCTCACCGACGTCGACGGGGTCTACACCACCGACCCGCGCATCGTGCCCCGGGCGCGCAAGGTCCTCGCGATGAGCTACGACGAGATGCTCGAGCTGGCCTCGCTCGGGGCGAAGGTCCTGCAGATCCGCTCGGTCGCGTTCGCCAAGAAGTACGGCGTGCGCGTGCACGTCCGCTCGAGCCTGCACGAGGGGCCGGGCACGATGATCGTCCCTGCCGACGAGGTCGCCCGCCTGCGGGGACAGAACGGAAAGCAGCCCATGGAAGCCATCGAAGTCAGCGGGGTCGCGCTCCAGCGCGACGAAGCCAAGGTCACGCTCGTCGACGTCCCCGACGTGCCCGGGGTGATCGCCGAGGTGTTCGGCGCGCTCGGATCGGCGGGGGTCTCGGTCGACATGATCCTGCAGAACGCGAGCCGGAATGACCGCACCGACATCACCTTCACCGTGGCCGAGGCCGACCTCGAGTCTGCGACCACGGTCCTGACCGGGCTGCGTCCGGGCGGGGAAGAGCTCACGCTGGCCACGGATCGAGCGATCGCCAAGATCTCGGTCGTGGGGCTGGGCCTGCGCTCGCACGCAGAGGTCGCCGCGAAGGCCTTCGGGGTGCTGGCGGCCGACAACGTCAACGTGCAGATGGTCAGCAACTCGGAGCTCAAGATGTCGGTGGTCGTGCACGAGCGCTACGGCGAGCTCGCGCTGCGCAGCCTCCACACCGCGTTCGGGCTCGATGCCCCGAGCCGCTAGCGGCGGCCGCGGCCCCTGGCTGCTCGCCGCCCTGGGGTGCCTCGTCACCCTCTGGGGCCTGCGCGGACCCCCGCGCCGCCCGGTCGACGCGCCCTCGTGTGAGCACGCGGTGTTCGTCGATGGGGCCTTGGTTTGCGGGCAGGCCCGCCGGGTCGTCGATGCGTGCGGCCAGGCGCACGTGCTTCGATCGGGCGACGTGATCGAGCGTGCCGCCTGCGAGTCGCCCAGGCGCATGAGCCCGGCAGATCTGGCAGGGCTCGCGGTGCGGCTGAATCCCAACCGCGACGACGCGGCGGCGCTGCAGAGCCTGCCGGGCGTTGGTCCCGTGCTTGCGGCGCGGATCGTCGAGGGGCGGCCCCATGCCGACGCGGCAGCCCTGCTGAAGGTCAAGGGCATCGGCCCGCGCACGCTCGCGCGGATCAGGCCTCGGTTGACGTTCGAGGACCCTCCGCCATGAGGGCTTCGATCGCCTCGGGGGTCTTTGCGGAGGCCGCGGTGAGGACGTCGGGGTCGCCGTCGGTCACCAAGACGTCGTCTTCGATGCGCACGCCGGTCCCACGCAGCGCCTCGGGGGCTCGCTCGTCGTCCGCCGCGACGTAGAGCCCCGGCTCGACCGTGAGCACGTAGCCTGGCTGCAGGGGGCGGGGCGTTCCGCCGATCGAGTAGTAGCCCGCGTCATGCACGTCGGCGCCGAGCCAGTGGCTGGTGCGATGCATGTAGTAGCGCTTGTAGTCCTCCGACTCGAGCAGCGCGTCCAGTGGTCCCTCGCAGAGCCCGAGGTCGATGAGGCCCTGGCACAGGACGCGCAAACACGTCTGGTGGATCGTCTCGATCGTCTCGCCGACGCGGGCCTTGTCGATGCCCGCGACGTTTGCGTCGAGACAGACCGCGTAGAGATCGCGCTGTGCGGCCGTGAAGGTGCCGCCAACCGGAAAGGTCCGGGTGAGGTCGCCGCTGTGAAGGTCGAACTCCGCGCCTGCGTCGATGAGCAGCAGCTCGCCGTCGCGCAGCTGCGCGTCGTTGTCGACGTAGTGGAGGATCGTGGCGTTGGCACCCCCGCCGACGATGCTGCCGTACCCCGGGCCCGCTGCACCCCGGCGGCGAAACTCGTACTCGAGCTGCGCCTCGACCTCGAACTCGTGCATGCCCGGCCGTACGCTGCGCTGCACGACGTCGTGCGCGCTCACCGTGATGTCGATCGCGCGGCGCAGGGACGCCAGGGCTGCGGCGTCCTTGCGGATCCGATCCTCCCCCACGGTCACGCGCGCGTCGATGAAGCCCTCGGGCGGTGTGGCGCCGGTCCGGTTGCGCCGCCACAGCGCCGTCCGAGCGCGCAATATTTGCCTCTGCACGCCGGGCTCGCCCAGCGGGATGTGGACTCGGCGCACCCCATCGAGCAGCGCGGGAAGCTTCTCGTCCAGCGCTCCACGGTCGAACGCTGCGTCGGCGCCGAAGCGCTCTCGCGCGAGGTCTGGTCCGACGCGGCGTCCGCTCCAGACCTCGAGGTCGGGGGCCTTCGGGCGGACGAACAGGGTGAACTCCGGTTCATGCCCGGGGCGCAGCACCATGAGCGCGCCCGGGTCGGCGAGGCCGGTGAGATAGTAGAAGTCCGAGTCGGGGCGGAAGCGAAACTCCGTGTCGGCGGAGCGCGTGCGCAGTCCACCCCCGGGGAGGACCAGCGCCTCGTCGGGTTCGAGTCGCGCCGCGACCCTGGCGCGCCGCTGGGCACAGGCGTCGGCGCTCGGCCGAGGGTGGGCGCCACAGGCTGCGCCCGAGCGGGCATTCGACACGCGCATCGGCGAAGACTAGCAGGCCATGCTGCTCGCACCACGGCTGTTCGCAGCGCGTCGGCCCGCGGCGTTTCCACAACGGGACGCCATGGCCCACACTCGTGCTTCGGGCCGCGGGGCGGGGCGACGATGCACCGCGCATGACCCCCGAGTCGTCGGCATACATCCTCAGCGACGCGCCTCGCTTCGTCCTCCCCCTCGCGGGGCCGCTGGGCGCCGCGCTCCTCGGCGCGATCGCGGTGTTGTCGCTCGGCTGAGGGCGAGCCGTCGCGGGCGCGAAACGCTTTGCGCGCGGTCTGTCTCACGGGGCTTCCGTCTTGCGCAGGGCACTGGGCTAGGGGACGCTCCGGGTGCATGTCTGCCCGCCAGCTGACGAGTCGGCTCATCTTGGAAGTTCAAAAAGCAGTGTCCTCGTTTGCGCCTCGGCGCGAGGACACCGACCGGGAGCAGCTCTCTGCGCTCGCCCGCGACGTGCTCGGTTCGGTCGACGTTCGCGACCTCAAGCGCGTCACGCCCGAGACGCTCGTCGGCGAGCTCGAGGATCTGCTCTCGCTCATGCGCGAGCGCAAGCGCGGAGAGATCAAGGTGAGCGCACACCGTGCTGGAGACGTGTTGGTCATCGAGACGTGTCTGGATGACCAGCCGTTCCTGGTCTCGACGCTTCGCGCCGCGCTGGCCAACGAGCAGTACGAGATCAAGAGCTTCTTCAACGCGATCGTCCGCGTGCGCCGCAACCCCGCCGGGCGTTCGCTGGCGATCGGCTCGGGCAACGCCGAGTCGCTGATGCGCGTCGAGGTCAGCACCCGCACGAGCGAGGACGAGGGGGTCCCCGAGGGGGTGATCGAGCGCATCGAGAAGCGCTTGAAGCTGGCCCAGGCGATGGTCTTGGACTTCAGCTCGATGGTGAAGCGCATCGACGAGGTCGCCGACAGCTACTTCGCCGCGGCGTCGATGGAGCGCGGCGAGGTCGCGACGGGCCTGCGCGAGGCCGAGGAGCTGCTGCGGTGGCTGTGCGACGAGAGCTTCGTGCTGCTTGCGGTCGAGGAGTACGACGCCAGCGGGGCCCTGCAGACCGCGTGGGGCACCAGCCGCATCCACCAGCCCGAGCGGGACGACGCGCTCGTCGCAGCCGCCGCCAAGGGCGAGGGACGTCAGGTCCGCTACCAGCGCTCGGGCGTCGAGTCGCCGGTTCACCGCGCCGGCAAGCTCGGGCACTTCCTCGTCACCGTGTTCTCCGACGACGGCAAACCCAGCGGCTGTCTGATCATCGACGGGCTGTTCACCTACAAGGCGCTGCACACCCCGCCCGAGCAGATCCCCGTCATCCGCCGGACGCTCGAAGACCTGCTCACCGACGGCAAGGTCTCGACCCACAGCAACCGCGGCAAGAACATCACCAACGCGTTCAACTCGCTGCCGCTCGAGTACCTGCTCATCCAGGACCGCGAGAGCATCTGGGAACTCACCGACCAGATCCTTCGGGCCGAGGCCGAGGGGGGCTCGGATGTCCACATTCGCATTGGCGAGCAGGCTCGTTTCGCGTTCGTCGTCGTCGCGCTGCCGCGGTGGCAGTTCAGCGAAGAGCTCCGCCAGGAGGTCCAGTCGATCCTGCTCGAGGACCTCATGGGCACCTACGCCGACTACGGCGTGTACATCGACCGGTACGACAACGCCGTCATCCACTACTACGTGACCGGCGTGGGTCCGCTGCGGGAGGTCGACACCGAGCAGCTGCGCACCAAGGTGCTCGCCCACGCTCGCTCGTGGAGCGACCGACTCGGCGAGGCCGCAGCGGCGGTCGACGAGGGCCGCAAGGACGAGCTGGTCGAGATCTACACCGACGCGTTCAACGACGAGCACAAGCGGCGCTGCAGCGTGCGACGCATCGAAGGCGACATCCGCTGTCTCGAGCGGTTGCGGACGCACGAACTCGACATCGACTGCGACCTCTACGCCTCGGAGTTCGGCGACAACCCCGGCAGCCTCAACCTGCGCATCTTCTCTCGCGAGGCGCTCAACCTCAGCCGCGAGCTGCCGGTGATCACGAACTTCGGGTTCGAGGTCGTCGACGAGTACAGCCGCGACATCTCGATCGCCCACCTTCCGACGATCGACATGGACAACTTTCGGTTCGACGTTCGGCCCGACCGCATCGGTCAGATCATGGGGCGGCGCAATGGCATCGTCTCGGCGCTGCGCGACGTGTTCGCCGGCAGGGTCGGGGATGACGACCTCAACCGTCTCATCGTCGTCAGCGAGCTCGGCGCGCGTGACGTGGAGATTCTGCGCGCCATCGTGGCCTACCTGCACCAGCTGCAGGTGCCGTTCGGCTCGGACGTGATCCGGCAGGTCCTGGTCGACCACGCACCGCTCGCGCAGGCGCTGGTGGGGTGGCTGTCCGCGCGCTTCGACCCTGGTCAGCAGTCCTCGGACCTGCGCGAGTCGAGCGAAGCCGCCCTGGCGGCCGAGCTGCGCCAGGTCACCGACTACACCGCCGACCGGGTGCTCGCGGCCGTGGCCGAGGTGGTTCGCGCGGTGCGGCGAACCAACGCCTACGTCGCCGAGGAGGGCAAGGCGCTCGCGTTCAAGATCGCCACCGAGACGCTCTCGTTCGGTCGCGACCCCAAACCCTTCCGCGAGATCTGGGTCTACCACCCCGACTTCGAGGGGGTGCACCTTCGCGGTGGCCGGGTGGCGCGCGGCGGCCTGCGTTTCAGCGACCGCCCCGACGACTTTCGCACCGAGATTCACGGCCTGATGGCCACGCAGATGGTCAAGAACGTGCTCATCGTGCCCATGGGGGCCAAAGGTGGGTTCGTGCTCCGCAACCCGCCAGCTGAGCGTGACGCACTCCGAGCCGCCGGCGACGCATTCTACAAGCGCTTCATCGGGGCCCTGCTCTCGATCACCGACAACGTGGTCGACGGGGTCGCCAAGCACCCCGAGGGCATCATCCCCTTCGACGAGGGCGAAGATCCGTACCTCGTCGTCGCGGCCGACAAGGGCACCGCGCACCTCTCGGACACGGCCAACGCGATCAGTGCCGATCAGGGGTTTTGGCTCGATGACGCGTTCGCCTCGGGTGGATCGAACGGCTACGATCACAAGAAGACGGGCATCACGGCCCGCGGCGCGTGGGAGGTCTCCAAGCGCAGCTTTCGCGAGCTGGGCATCGACCCCGAGGCCGACGAGATCACCGCCATCGGGGTGGGCGACATGAGCGGCGATGTCTTTGGCAACGGCCTGCTTCGCAGCAAGACGATCAAGCTCATCGCCGCGTTCAACCACATGCACGTCTTCGTCGATCCCGACCCCGACCCTGCCAAGAGCTTCGAGGAGCGCAAGCGCCTCTTCGAGATGCCTCGCAGCTCTTGGGAGGACTACAGCAAGGACGTGATCTCCGAGGGCGGAGGCGTGTACAGCCGCAAGGCCAAGGAACTCGACCTCAGCCCCAAGGTGCGCGCGCTGCTCGGCTTCGGTCCCGACGAGCCCGTCAGCGGCGACAAGGCGATCAGCGCGGTGATGAAGCTCGACGTGGATCTACTGTGGATGGGCGGTATCGGCACCTACGTCAAGGCGAAGGACGAGAGCAACGCCGAGGTCGGCGACAAGGCCAACGACTCGGTACGCGTCAACGCCAACGAGCTGGGCTGCCGCGTGCTCGGTGAAGGGGCCAACCTCGCCATCACCGACCGCGGCCGGGTCGAGTTCGCCAAGCGCGGGGGCGAGAACTACAACGCCTTCCTCGACAACTCCGGCGGGGTCGACGTCTCGGACCATGAGGTCAACATCAAGATCCTCTTCGCGCCGCTGCTGCTCGCCGGCTCGGTGTCTCGAGACGCCCGCAACGCGCTGCTCGAGGACTGCGAGGACGAGGTCGTGCAGATGGTCCTCGAGAACAACCGCTCACAGAGCCGGATGGTCTCGTTCGACGTCCGTCGCAGCTGTCAGGACGTGTTCCGCTACTACCGCGCGCTCGAGTTCCTCGCGGCCAAGGTTCCGTTCAACCCCGACATGTTCGCGATGCCCGGTGAGGAGGAGCTGCACAGCCGGGCTCGGCGCGGGCACGGGCTGTACAAGCACGAGGCGGCGGTGCTTTGCGCCCACGCCAAGATGCTCGCGTACCGTGAGCTGCTCGAGGACGAGCCGCTCCCCGAGGGGCTCGTGCGCCGTATGGTGGTCGAGTACTTCCCCAAGCGCGTGCTCGAGCTCGCCGGTGAGGACGCGGTGAACAACCACCTGCTGCACCGCGAGATCGGCACGACGATGCTGGTCAACCACATCGTCGAGAACGCCGGGGGGAGCATGCTCGCCGAGGTGGCGCTCGCGACCGGGTCGTCCACCCGCGACATCTCCTTGGCCTACATGCACGCCTCGGCGGCGTGCGAGTGGGAGACGCTGTGCGCCGAGCTGTACGCCTCGGAGACGTCCAAGACCCAGCCGGCGATCTATCGCTCGATGAAGCTGGCCCAGACGTGGCTCGAGGACGCGACGTACTACCTGCTCGACCAGATGCCGCTCCCGCCGATGGACGACGAGGCGGCGCGCAAGACCGCCTCGCTGTTGTCCCATGTCGACGATGCGCTTCCGGCCGGCTCCTCGCGACGCACCGCAGCTCGCACCGCGCGGCTCGTCGAAGCGGGTGTCCCCAGCTCGCTGGCAGGACGCCTCGTTCGGCTGCGCTACCTGACGCCCGTGCTCGACGCGGTCCGGCTCGCGATGCTGCTGGGGCGTACGCCCGAGGAGTGGCTGCAGCTGCGGCTGAAGGTCACGGACGTGATGGGCTTTCTCTACCTCAACCAGGCGATCGACCACATGGAGATTTCGTCGCACTGGGACGGCCCGGCCGTCAATGCACTGCGCCGGCAGCTCAACTTCCACCTGCACAAGCTCATGCGCCTGGTCGAAGGCGACGACGTTGCGGGCATGGTCGAGAAGTACAACCTCGGCGACTTCAACGATCGCATCCGCGAGGAGGTCGACACCGGCGTGACGATCTCGGGCCTGGTGATGCTCGACGACTGGCTGCGACGCGTCCTGCCGCCGCTCACGACGATCGCGAAGGCCTGACGAACACCTCGTCGAGCACGCGCCAGTACAGGTCGTGCTCGGCGGCGAGGACCCGCTCCCCGAGCGATCGCGGTGTGTCGCCCGGCAGCACCGGCACGGGGCGGAAGCCGAGCGTCGCGCCCTCGTCGTACTCGGCGGTGACGCGATGCACGGTGGGACCGGACTGCGTGCGTCCAGCCTCGAGCACCGCGGCGTGCACGTGCTCGCCGAACATGCCGCGGCCGCCGAAGTCGGGCAGGGGCCCTGGGTGGATGTTGACCGCGCGTCCCTCGTAGGCCGAGACCACCCTGGGGTCGAGCTTCTTCATGTACCCGGCGAGCACGAGGACGTCGGTGTTCGCGGCGGACAGCGCCTCGAGCAGAGCGGCCCCCTCGTCGGCGTGGGTCTTCCCGCTGATGTGGGCGCAGGGGATGCCGTGGGTCTGCGCGTACGAGAGCACCCCGGCGCTCGAGTTGTTCGAGACGACCAAACCGAGCGTCGCGTCGAGGTCGCCCCGGGCGACGGCGTCGGCAATCGCGGCGACGTTGGATCCACGACCCGAGGCGAGGGCGGTGAGGCGAAGCACGGCGGAAGCTTCGGGGGGCGCGCCGCCGAGGTCAACCGCGCGGTCGGATTGGCGCCACGGCGCCGTATACTCCGGCCATGGCGGACTCGTCAGGTCCCGAGATTCGTTCGACCACCGTGCTTTGCGTCCGGCACGGGGGCCAGGTTGCCCTCGGCGCCGATGGCCAGGTCTCGATGGGCAACACGATCATGAAGGGCAGCGCTCGCAAGCTGCGGACGCTCGCGCGGGGCCAGATCCTCGGCGGGTTCGCCGGCTCGGCCGCCGATGGGCTCACGTTGTTCGAGCTGCTCGAAGGCAAGCTCGAGAAGGTCGGCGGCAACTTCACGCGCGCGTGCGTGGAGCTGGCCAAGGACTGGCGGCTCGAGCGGCGGTATCGCCAGCTCGAGGCGCTGATGATCGTCTGCGACGCCGAGCGGTCGCTGCTGCTCTCGGGGACCGGCGACGTGATCGAGGCCGACGACGGCGTGCTCGCGATCGGCTCGGGCGGCAACTTCGCCCTGGCCGCCGCGCGGGCGTTGCTTCGTCACACCGACATGACGGCCCAGCAGGTGGTCGAGGAGGCGCTGCGGGTGGCCGGAGAGATCTGCGTGTTCACCAACCTCGAGCACACCGTGCTCACGCTCGACGCGGGAGGCCAGTCATGAGCGTCGACACCAAGACGTTCACCCCTCGCCGGGTGGTCGAGGAGCTCGACCGCTTCATCATCGGACAGCACGCGGCCAAGCGCGCCGTCGCGATTGCGATGCGCAACCGGTGGCGACGGCAGATGGTGCCCGAGCCCATGCGCGAGGAGATCTCGCCCAAGAACATCATCATGGTCGGGCCGACCGGCGTGGGAAAGACCGAAATTGCCCGCCGCTTGGCGCGGCTGACCGGCGCACCGTTCGTGAAGGTCGAGGTCAGCAAGTTCACCGAGGTCGGCTACGTCGGCCGGGATGTCGACTCGGTCGTGCGCGATCTGGTCGAGTCGGCCGTGCAGATCGTGCAAGCCGAGATGGAGCGTTCGGTCCGGGGCAAGGCCACGGAGCGGGCCGAGGAGCGGGTGCTCGATCTGCTCCTGCCGCCCTCGCAGGACGCCGGGCGCAGCTACACCGACCGCCCCGGTGAGCCGGCCTCGGGCGGCAGCGCGACGCGCGAGAAGCTGCGCGGCCTTCTGCGGGCCGGCAAGCTCGACGACCGCGAGGTCGAGGTCGAGCTCACCGACACGGGGGGCACCCCCCTGGGTGGCCTCGGAGGGCCCGGAGGCGGGCCGCCGGGCATGGATCTGGGCGCGCAGATGCAGCAGCTCAAGGACATGTTCGGCCAGTTCGGCCGCAAGAAGACGGCGCGCACCGTCACCGTCGGGGAGGCGCTCGAGCTGCTCGCCGACGAGGAGGCGTCCTCGCTGGTGGACAGGGACGCCGTCTCCAAGGAGGCCGTCTCGCGGACCGAGCAGCTCGGCGTCGTCTTCCTCGACGAGATCGACAAGATCTGCAGCCGAGAGAAGGTCGGCAGCGGGGACATCTCGCGCGAAGGTGTCCAGCGCGACCTGCTGCCGCTCGTGGAGGGCTCGACCGTGCCCACGCGCTATGGCCCGGTGCGGACCGACCACGTGCTGTTCATCGCGGCAGGGGCCTTCCACCTCTCGAGCGTGAGCGACCTGATCCCCGAGCTGCAGGGTCGCTTTCCGATCCGCGTCGAGCTTCGCTCGCTCGAGGTGGGGGACTTCGTTCGGATCCTGCGCGAGCCCGACAACTCGCTGCTCAAGCAGTACGCGGCGCTGCTGGACACCGAGGGCGTGCAGCTGGTGTTCGACGATGGGGCGATCGAGGCGATCGCCGACACGGCGTGGAAGGCCAACGCCACGCTCGAGAACATCGGGGCGCGCCGGCTTCACACCGTGCTCGAGCGGGTACTCGAGGAGCTGAGCTTCGAGGCCAGCGAGGTCGGCGCTCAGGAGATCCGCATCACCGCCGAGTACGTCACGCAGCGTGTCGGCGACCTGCTCGAGGATCAGGACCTCTCACGCCACATTCTGTGAGGCCCACGCGGGGAGGGTTCTGCCCCGCTCGCGCCAGCGTGCGGCCTCGTCGTGGTCGCCCGCGCGCTCGCACGCCGCGGCGACCGACACGCACAGCGCTCGGTGCCCGGCTTCGGTGCGGCAGCCCTCGGCGACTTTGACCGCCGCGCGCAGGGCCGCTGGCGTGGGGCCACGGTCGGCCAGGAACCGCTTGAACAGCAGGCGGCCGTCGTTCTCGCGCAGGCGCCGGATGAGCGAGGACGCCGCGTCGGCGCTGACGTCGTGCACGACCGGATCTCCACGCTCGCACACCGCGAACAGCGAGCGACCGTCCTCCCAAATGGCCGCCGAGAGGCCCGCCGCGGCGCATACCCGACGCAGGGCCGCGCGGGTGAAGCCGACGGGGGTGTCCAGCCGGAGCTTGTGCGGGAAGGTCGACCCGGCGCACTCGACGACGTTGGACACGCCCAGCAAGATGTGTCCCCCAGGAGCGAGCCGCTGCCGAAGGGCACGCAGGTGCTCGGCGGGCGCCGCGAAATGATCGAGCAGGTCGAACTCGGCGATGATGTCGAACCCTCCCGCGTCCATCGACTCCACCGTCGAGGCCTGTACGGCGACGCCTCGACTCGCCGCGGCGTCCCTCCAGGGCAGCCAGGGCTCGAGCGCGGTCACGCGGAGGCTTCGGTACCGGGCGAGCGCGGCCTCGACGAACGCACCCTGTCGGCATCCGACCTCGAGGACCGAGGGCGAGAGGGTGTCTCCGACTCGGAGCGCGGCACGAAGTGCCTGGAGCTTCGCCTCGAGCCGGTTGCGCTCAGCGTCGGCGTCGATGCGCCGGATCGATCCGTCGTCGCGCTCGACGAGCTCGGCGCGAGGTGGCCCGCCCCAGACCCTCGCCCTGTAGTGGTCGATGACGCGGCCTGGCTCTGCCTCGGTCGCCATACACGTACACGATCCACACACGATGACGGACATGCCCTCTACGGTCAGGGACGGGTTCGCGGAGCGATCGTGCAGGGGCTCGTTGCAGGACGGGCAAGACGAAGGGAGCGCCATGCCCGAGGACGCTGCAAGCTGCGGGCCCGCACGACGTCGACGCAGCGGCGGCCAGTTGGGCGCGTCGCGCCGCTGGGCGGGTGTCACAGCGTTGACGGGGCGCGGTTCTGCTCGGCCGCGATCCGTGAAACGCACGAAAGTGTCGACCGACGCGCCGGTGGCGATGTTCGCGCCGCGCGTTCGCACGCGTAAAGTGTCGAAATGATTGGTCTTATGCGCCGGGTAAACAGTCCGTGCGCAACTTCGCCCTCGGTAGGTTTCTCACGTTTTTATGTGAGTTTTTGCTTGCTGGACGGCAGGTTTTTGTGGATTCTTCCCTCGTCGTGGTGTCACGGTCGTGACCTGTTGTTTCGACCCCTCGCCACTCGCACTTGCCTCGCAACGCAACAGTCACGCTTCCAACCCATTTCGAGAATGGGCGACCTCCGGGCCGAACAAGGGGAGCAGGAACCACGGGGACCGGTTCCGACCGCGCTGAGCGAGCCAACCACACCAAACCGCAAGGGACGAACAATGCACAAAAAGGTCTTGATTTCACTTCTGAGCTCCGCGCTCCTCGTCGTTGGCTGCGACTCCGAGGACAACGGCGGAACCGGCGCTGTCAGCGCCAGCAACTCCGGCGGCAACGAGACGGAGACCACCGATGGTTCCGACTCCTCCCCGAGCTCCGATTCCGACCCCACGGCCGGCTCCGAGTCCGACTCGATGACCACCGACCCCTCCGCGGGCTCGGACACCGACGACACCGGTGACTCGGACGACTCCGACACGGAAGACACCTCGGACACCAGCGAGACGGGCATCAGCTCCGGCTTCATCACCGACCCCGACGGCGGTGGCGTGAGCATCGAGTGCTCGATCTGGGACCAGGACTGCGCCGAAGGCGAGAAGTGCGCCCCGTGGGCCAACGACGGCGGAAGCGCCTGGAACGCGACTCGCTGCGTGCCGGTCGAGGCGGCTCCCGCTCAGCCCGGTGACACCTGCACCGTCGAGGGCTCCGGCGTGTCGGGCATCGACAGCTGCGACATCTCCTCGATGTGCTGGGACGTCGACCCCGAGACCAACGAAGGCACCTGCGTCGCCTTCTGCACCGGCTCCGAGAACGCGCCGGTCTGCGACGACCCGACCACCAGCTGCTCGATCGCCAACGACGGCGTCCTCGTCCTCTGCCTGCCCACCTGCGACCCCCTGATTCAGGACTGCGCGGACGGCCAAGCGTGTTACCCGATCGACGACTCGTTCGTCTGTGCTCCCGATGCGTCGGGTGAAGACCAGGGCGCCGACAACGACCCGTGCGAGTTCATCAACGCGTGCGACGAGGGCAACATCTGCGTGAACCCGGACATCGTCGACGGCTGCCCCGCCGGCTCGACTGGCTGCTGCCAGGCCGTCTGCGACCTCTCGGAAGCCATGCCCGCGGGCTGCACCGGCAGCGAGACCTGCGAGCCCTGGTTCGAGGAAGGCAACGTGCCTCCCGGATACGAGGACGTCGGCGTCTGCGCGCTGCCCGTCTAAGGCTCGAGACATAGACCCCAGAGGGTCTACGAAGCGGCGAGGGTTCTGCCCTCGCCGTTTTTCTTTTGGTTCGGCCGCGCCCGGCGGCGAAAGCGAGCATGGGATGGTTATTTAAGTTAGGTTTGTTGTCATTTTTAATTTGTTAGTTTTGAATGTCTTGCTATTAAAAGAAGGTCGGGCGCGGCGGCGGGAATCGCCCCGGCCCTGGAGACCAACGATGAAAAAGACCTGGATTCTCGGTACTTTGAGTGCTTTCGTTTTCTGCTCGGCCGCGTGCGATCCCAAGGGGGACGAGGAGGGGCTCGTCGGGCAATCGGGCACCAGCGGTGACGACCCCGAGGGCGAGACCAATCCGGATATCGACGATGACGAGGACACCCTCGATCCGTCGGCGACCTCGGGCGCCGGCGAGACCGAGGGCGAGGACGAGACCGAAGGCGAGGACGAGAACGACACCGAGGACGAGTGCAGCTTCCTGGGATGCGACACCGGCGAGACCGGCGTTGCGGCCGAGTGCGACCTGTGGTCGCAAGACTGCATGGACGGCGAGAAGTGCATGCCGTGGGCGAACGACGGCGGCAACTCGTGGAACGCGTCCAAGTGCACGCCTCTGACGTCGGCACCCGACCAGGCCGGTGACCCGTGCACGGTCGAGGGCAGCGGCGTCTCGGGTGTCGACTCGTGCGGGCCCGGGCTGATGTGCTGGAACGTCGACGAGGAGAACAGCGGCACGTGCGTCCCCTTGTGTCAGGGCTCGCAGGCCAACCCGCTGTGCGACAACATCGACGACACCTGCATCATCGCCAACGACGGATTCTTGCCGCTGTGCCTGCCCAACTGCGATCCCATCGCGCAGGACTGCCCTGACGGCGAGGCGTGTTACCCCAGCGAGAACGGCTTCGTGTGTGCACCGGACGCCTCGGGCCCGGACCTGGGCGGCTACGCCGAGGCGTGCGAGTACACCAACGCGTGCGATCCAAGCTTGCTGTGTGTCGGTGCGCAGGCGGTCCCCGGCTGCGAGAGCGCCAACTGCTGCACGCACTACTGCGACCTCTCCGAGGCCGAGCCGTCCGCGCTGTGTGGCGGGGTCGCCCAGGGACAAGAGTGCATCAGCTTCTTCCCCGAGGGGCAGGTCATCCCCGGCTACGAAGACGTCGGGTTCTGCACCATCCCCGAGTGAGGCCGGCCGAGGGGGAGCCTGCGTGGCTCCCCGATCCCCTGTGCGAGACGTGCGACGAAGGCGACACCACCCCGGGTGTCGCCTTCTGCCTTTGGTTTGCGTCCAGCCGCAGCACGCTAGCGCGCGACCGCGAGCGGAAACTCGACGTCGGCGATCGGCTGGTGCGCGGGGGTCGTCATGTGCCAGGTGAGCGTGCCGCCGTTGGCGGTCGACGCGACGGGCTCGAGGTAGAGGTAGCCGCGCATCTGCGTCCCGGGCATCAGCACGCCCCATGGCAGCGCGAGCCGTGCGATGTCGCCTTGCGGGCGGATCGCCTCGACTTTGCCGGGGCCGCCGACGTCGTAGCCCTGCGCGAGGTCGAAGTCGTAGCTCCGGCTGGAGCGCCCGGCGTCGGTGGCCAACCGGAAGCTCGCGCCCGCGTCGAGGATGGCGTAGGTGAAGCCGCGGCGGTCGCGAAACTCGAAGTCGCCCGGCGCGAGCAGGACGGGCTGCTGGCCCTCGTTGACGACCAGGATGTGCAGCACGGCGAGCTCGGACTCGAGGTCCTCGGGCACCCCCTCCCAAGCGCCCGAGGTCATCACGACGGTGACGCCGCTGTCGGTGTCGCGTGCCGTGAGCCGGTGCTCACCGGTCTGCGCGACCAACACGCCCCGGTGGCTCGCGCAGCTCGTGAGGGCCAACAGGCCTGCCAGGGCGATCGCACGCGTCACGGCCCGAGCATAGCCGCTATTGCTCGGGTTCGTCGTCGTGCAGGCCGCCATCGGCGAGGATCTGCCTGACCTCGGGCTGCTCGAGGTAGCCGGCGCGCAGATCGGGGTCTCTGAGCTCGTCGAGGCGCGCCCGCACGATGAGCGCCGCCTCGTGCAGCAGAGCCCTGGCGTCGTCGTGTTGCCCCGCGTCGCGCAGCCGCACCCCGAGCAGGTGAATCGAGCGCACGCCGTCGAGCGGGGCGGCCCCGGCGCGGACGAGCTCGACGGCTTCTTCGAGCCGCTGCAGCGCCACGGCCTCCTCGCCCTCGGCGAGGTCGAGCTGCGCGAGGATGTGCAGGGCGCGGCAGGTCGAGCTGCGCAGCCCCTGCGCCCGAGCGGTGGTGAGGACCTGCTCGGCGGTCACCCGTGCGGCCTTGCGGTCCTCCTCGCTGGCCTCGCCGGATCGTAGCGCCTGTGCCAGCCGCACCCGGGCCCGCAGCTCGGTGCGAATGTCGCCGCGCGAGGCGGCCACGCGCGCCGCGTCGAGCAGCAGGGTCCGCGCAGTCTCCACATCGCCGCCGTCGGCGACGACCTCGCCCAGATGCACCGCCGCGTCGTTGAACTCGCCGGGGTGACCCACGGCTTCGTGCAGCTCGAGCGCCTTGCGCAGGAACCGTTCGGCGCGTCGGGACAGGCCGATGCAGGCGTAGGTGATGCCGAGGTTGGCCAGCTTGCGCCCCGTGGCGTAGCGGTCGCCGAGGTCGCGGTCGATCGCCAGCGCGGCCTTGAAGCTGTCGACCGCCTCTTGGTAGTGCGTGCTGCGTCCGGCCACTTCGCCCAGGGCGTTGAGAAGGTTGGCCTCCAGGCGCTGGTTGCCGATCTCTCGGGCGATGCTCAGCGCCTCGGTGTAGCACTGGCGCGCCTGCGCGAAGCGGCCGATGGTGGCCTTGACCTGGCCGATGCTGCGCAGCAGCCGGCATCGTTGTCGTTGACCCCGAGCGTCGCTGGCGCAGAAGGGGAGGCCCTCGCGGGCGGTCGTCTCGGCCGCCTCGAAGTCGCCCTTGGAGAAGAACAGCTCGGAGCGAAGCTCGCCGAGCACCGCCCAGAACGGATCGGGCTTGGCGAGCGCCTCGAGCCGGGCTTCGATGCGAGGGATCAAGCGCTCGGCTTGGTGAACGCGGCCGACCTCGAGGTAGAACCGCAGCAGGCGGATCGACGCGATGGCCTGCTTGTGGGGGTCTTCGTGTGCATCTGCGGTGCGCAGGAGGGCCCGGACGTCGGCGCCCTGGGCCCGCCGCCTGCCCCACGCGCGAAGGATCCGCTCGCGCCTGAGCAGCGCGTCCCAGCGCCGGGGGTCGTCGTCCTCCATCGCGCGCAGGGCCTGAGAGAGGTGGTAGTAGGCCTCGACGTTGCCCGCGAGGTCGTACGCGCGCAGGGCCGCGGCAAGGGCGGGCTCGATGGCCTCGGCTGCGCATCCAGCCTGCACCAGGTGGTCGGCGATTGGGCCATCGTCGCGCTCGGCCGCGTAGTCGGGCCGCTCTCGGATGAGATGGGCGGCCCGCACGTGCAGGGCCTGCGCGGTGGGCTGATCGAGCATGCCCTTGCACGCCTCGTGCAGGCTCACGGTGGCGAAGCGCGTGTTCTCGGCCAGCGGCGAGGGGGGCGAGAGGCGCTCGAGCAGGTTGCGCTCGATGAGGCGGTCGACGCTGCGGCCCACGCTTCGCTCGAGGAGATCGGAGAGCTCGTGGGTGCGGAACGTTCGGCCGAGCACCGCGCCGCCGAGCAGCGCCTCGCGGTCCTCGGTGGGCAAGCGCTCGATCCGCTCGACCAAGGCGACCTCCACGCTCGGAGGCATGCGGATCGGTGCGCCGCGCTGCTTGACCGTCAGCGCGCTGCCTTGCGCGTTCCAACCGATGACGCCGGCTTCGAGCAGGGACGCGAGGCTCTCCTCGATGAACAGCGGGTTGCCGCCGGTCTGGGCCACCAGCGCTTCGGTGAACTCGCGGGCGGCCTGCGTGTCCTCGAATCGGGACGAGACGAGCTCCCGCCGGGCCTGGGCGTCGAGCTCGCCGAGTTCGATGCGGGCGATGTTGGGCTCGGCCAAGATCGCGTCGACCCTGGGCGCACCTGGCCGGCCCGTTGTGACGCCGAGGACGGGGTAGCCGTGCTTGAGCTGCACCCATTCGCGCAGCAGGGCGATGCTCTGCTCGTCGTGCAGGTGGAGGTTCTCGACCACGATGAGCACAGGTCGCCGCTGCGCGAGCGCGGTGGTGAGGCGACGGACGAGCTTCCACAGCCGATCGCGGCGGGTGAAAGGGTCGAGGTCGTCGTCGCCGCCGTCGGCCGCGGTGCCCTTGAGCCCGAGCGCCGAGGCGAGTGCCGCCCCCAGGACCGGCGCCTCACTGACGCCGTGGCTCTGCAGCTTGCTGACGACTTCGGCCTCGTCGCTGCGGTGGTCGGTGCCCAAGAAGCGCGTGAGCAGGTCGAGGAAGACCCCTAGCGGGACATTGCGCCGGGCGTAGGTGCCCGAGGCACGCAGCACCCAGCACGCCGTGCGGGGCAGAGACGCCACGAAGCGCTCGACCAGGGCTCGCTTGCCGACGCCCGCTTCGCCCAGGACGACGACGGCCCGAGACTCGCGAGCCCGGATCGCCTCGGAGAAGGTGTCGCGCAGCGCCTTGAGCTCGAGCTCGCGCCCGAAGAGGAGCGCGCGGCCTCCAGGGGCTGCGGCGCGCGTGCGGGCGGCCTGCGTGGCGGGGCCGAGCACCGGCGCGACGTTCTCGAGCTCGCGGTCGACGACCGACTGCGTGCGCGCGACGTCGGGCTCGACGAACGCCTCGGGGCCGAAGCGCCAGCCCTTCGAGAGCGTCTCGATCAGCGGCCCTGCGACCCGGACCGGACCCTCCATGCTGTCGGTGGCGATGCGGTGCAGCTGCTCACCGACCTCCTCGCGGACCTTGGCCTGCACCGTGTTGTTGTCGCGGGTGACCGTGGCGCGGACCCGTGCGACGACGACACCCACCCGCAGCCCTGGGGCCATCTGGGCCACGTCGTCCTGCAGCGACAGCGCGCACCGCAGGCCGCGATCAGCGTCGTCGGGCGACTGCAGCACGGCCCCGAACGCGAGCGTGACGCCCGATGCGTCCTTGCGTAGCAGGACCGCGTCGCGCTTGAACGCCACGTCCTCGACCAAGCGAAGAAAGGGCTCGGCTTCGACGGGCCCGTCGTCGGGCATCAGCGGGTGGGCGTCGAGGGCCATGTGCACGACGACGATGCGCGCAGGCACCCCGCGCATGGACGGGTAGGACGTCTGGCCGCCGCGCGTGGCGTCGCGGGGCAGGGCGCTCTCGTCGACGATGGGCGGCGGGGAAGGGGTGAAGTAGCGCAGGACGAACTGCGAGAGCGTGTCGTCGTCGACCACCGGGTCGGCGCGATGCAGGAACGCGGCGAGCTCGGACTGCATCGCCCTGGCGGTGGGGTAGCGCGCGTCGGGTTCGCGTTGCAGGGCCCGGTCGACGATCTCGATGAGCGCCTCTGGCAGCGCCTCGGGCAGCAGCGCCTCCGCCAGCTCTGCGGCGCGGCGTCGCAGAGGCACCAGCGCCTCGTTACGGACCCGCTCGAGCGCCGCGAGCCGGTCGCGGCTGCGAAACACCAGCGTACCGGTGAGCAGCTCGTAGAGCAGGACGCCGAGCGAGTAGACGTCGGAGCGCTGGTCGACGGGCAGGCCGTGCGCCTGCTCGGGGGACATGTACGCGACCTTGCCCTTGATCGTCTCCTCGGCGCGGTGTTCGGCGCTCTGCGTGGGCTCGCTGCGCGAGGCCCCCGTGGTGCGGGCGATGCCGAAGTCGAGGATCTTCACCTGCCCCTCGAACGACACCATGACGTTGTGGGGGCTGATGTCGCGATGGACGAGGCCGAGCGGCTCGCCGTGGTCGTCGGTCTTGCGGTGGGCGTAGGCCAGGGCGGCCGCCACCTGATGCCCGATATACGCCGCGACGACGGGCGGGATGCGCTCGCCCGCGTCGGCGACCGCGTGAAACAGGCGCATCGCGTCGACGCCCTCGACCTGCTCCATCGCCAGGTAGAAGGCGCCGTGCGCTTGCCCGAAGTCGAAGACCTGCACGATGTTCGCGTGGTTGAGCGACAAGGCGATCTTGGCCTCGTCGACGAACATGCGCGTGAACTCGTCGTGGTCGGCGTACGCCTGGCGGATCTTCTTGATGACCACGCGCTTGGTCAGCCCCGCGGCGACCTGGACGGTTGCGAGGTAGACCTCGGCCATGCCGCCCTCGCCGATGAGCTGGGTCAGCACGTAGCGGCCGAAGACTCTCGGTAGGTCGGGGGAATCGGTCACAGCGCTTCGATCACGAGGTTGTCGAAATGGGTCTGCGCGTCCCACCCGCTGAAGGCGAAGCGGTCTTGGCCCTCACCGCGCAGCGGCTGATCGTCTTCGTACACCAGAAGCTCCTGCCCGTTGACCTCCCAGTGCAGCTCCGTGTCCGTGCGGGTCAACACGAAGTGGTAGCGCTTGTCGGGCTCGACCTTGGGCTCGTTCGTCGTGACGCGCTGCCGCCCGTGTTCGTTCTTCCGAACGATGGCGCTGAGGGTGTTGTTCCAGCCGCCGAAGATGACGACGTAGCCGCTGGCAATGTAGTTGGGGGTCGTTGCGAAGCTCACCCCATCGCCGAACAGCTCGACCTTGATGTCGCCCTCCTCGGTGGTCGCCCACGCGTCGAACTCGATGCGAACGTTGTTCGGGAGCGCGAGGTCGAGCCACAGGGGGTGGTTGCGCACCCCGTCGACGACGAGCATGCCCTCGCGCACGGACGCGCCCTCGCCGGTGGGACGCCACAGCGGGCCGAGCGAGCCGTCCTCGAAGTCGTCGCGAAAGATCACCTCGCCCTGCGCGGCACGGGTACTGTACAGCCGCGGTTGCTCTTCGCAGCCGGTCAGCGCCATCACCGAGAGCAGACTTGGGAGCAGACTCGGGAGCAGGCTCGAGAGGTGGGCGAGGCGTCGAACGGAGATCTTCACCACGTGCGTGCGTCCGGTTCGGGGTCGAGCAGGGCACGCAGGCGTGCGCTCCAGCCGTCGGGGAGGCCCTCGGGGACGAACGTGCGAGCATCGACGCTGCCATCGACGTGGTCGAACGCGTCGGGGAGGGTGCCCAGCGCAAGCTCGAGGAGCACGGTGCCCGCGCTGAAGCGATCGGAGAAGACCGAAGCCTTGGGCGCGTGCTTCGAGCGAAGCTCCGGCGCGAGGTACCGCAGCGTGCCCCCGCGGCCCGAGGCCGACGCGCGGGCGGGACCGACGGCGAGGCCGAAGTCGCCCAGCGCGATCGTCGAGCCTCGGCGGGCGGCGCGGACGAGGATGTTGGCCGGCTTGACGTCGCGGTGGACGGCGCCCGCCGCATGCACCGCCTTCATCGCCGCGCGCAGCTCGCTGCCGATGCGCGGCAGATCGGTGGCGTCGACGAGGCCGCGCCGCAGCGCGAGCCGAAGGTTGCCCCCGCGGCACAGCTCGAGCGCGATGAATCGCTTGGAGGGCTGCGCGTCGAGGAGGGCGACCACGAAGGGGCTGCGCACCGTGGCGAGGGTGGACGCCTCGGCGAAGAACCGCCCCTCGACGACCTTGGCGGGCACCCCCGAGGTTCGCGCGCTCGGGTCGAGCAGCCGCTTGATCGCCACGTCGCGACCCACGTGCCGATCGAAGGCCTGGTAGACGACTGCGTGTCGGCCCCGACCCAGCGGTCGCTGCACCTCGTAGCGCTCGCCGGCCAGGCCCTCCTCGAGCTCGAGCTCGTCGAGGCCTTCGAGCAGGGACAGGCCGCGGGTGCGGTGCTCGACGGCGACGCCTCGGCGTTCGAGGCTACGCGTGGCCTCGGACCAGCCTCGCAGCGCTCTGGGGTCGTCGACGTCGACCGAGAGGACGGCCTCGAAGTGTCGAAGCGCGGTGGAAGGATCGCCGCTGTCGAGCAGCGCCTCTCCCACGATGCGGTTGGCCGCGACGAAGGTGCTGCCCGGCTGGTGGCGGTGTTGGTCGACGGCGTCGAGGGCGAGCACGGCCCGGCACAGGCGGACGCCGAGCGGCACGTCGATGGCGTCCATCAGCTCTCGGCCCAGCGCCAGCGCGACGTCGGGACGCGCGTGCTTCTGTAGCGCGACCGCCATCGCGACCATCGCCCCGCGTAGATAGCCCTCGTAGTTGAGCTGCGCGAGGTCGGATCGCAGGGCGCTCATCGGCACGCCGCGCATCAAGGCGTCGGTGAACTGTGCGAGCAGCGGGTGCTCGTCGGGGGTGCTGGCTCCGTCGGCAAACTTCGCCACGACCTCGCCTGCGGCTTCGTGCAGCGGCGAGGTCGGCGGGGGATCGCCACCCATCTGCAGCGCCCACGAGACGCTCACGCGAGCACCTCGAGGCAAAGCGGCGCCCCGACGAGGCACAGCCGGTCGCCGAGGATGAACTCGATGTTGGCGCCCGCGCCCAGCGGCCGCTCGGCGAGCGTGGCCGACACGCCCGTGGCGAGGTCGAAGGTGACCATGCCGCGGTCGAAGAGGATGCGAGCGGGCACCTTGATGTCGGGCGCGAGCCACAGCGGGCCGCCCTCGGGGAGGAACAGCAGCCAGTTCGACTCGCCCGCCGACCGGACGAGCGCGCCGTGGACGGCCCCGGCCTTGCCCTCGACGGGGACGACCTCGAGCTCGGCGGTCATGCCCAGGGCGAGCGCTCCGGGCCCCGGGAGCGGCATCGGTTCGCCGGGCACGAGCGCCTCCCCATCCCAGAACGTGCCCACCTTGGAGCCCAGGTCCATCGCGGTGAGGCGGGTGCGATCGCCGTGCGGTGCCACGGTCAGTCGCACGTGCTCGCGGGAGAGGCGTGGCGCGGCGAGGGTGATGTCGGCGCTGGGCGAGCGCCCCACGTCGAGGACCGGGCCCATGCGGATCGCGGTGACCCGTCCGCTGCCCCAGCCCAGCTCGAGCCGGTTGCGCTCGATGAGCATGCTTTGAAGCCAGCGCCGACGCTCTTGCAGCGCGGGCGGGAGGGCTCGCGCGGCGGCGCGAGGCGCCTGGGAGGCGAGGACGGGCAGGTGCGGCCCATCGTGCTCGGCGAGCAGAGCCTGCGCGTAGCGGCGTTGCCCCATCGCCACGGCTTCGTCGAACTGGCGCAGCAGCTCGCGCTCTTGCTTGCGCGCGTCGTCGAGACGCTCGAGCACCTCGAGGACGAGCTCGAGCCGCCCGATCTCGCCGCCGCGCTCGTACGCCGTCGCGGCCTTGCGCAGCAGCCCGAGGGCTTCGTAGTGCTCGCCTGCGCGGGCGTACTCTCCGGCCTCTTCGAGCGCCCGTGCGGCCTCGAGTCGGCTCGCTCGAACCCGGGAGGCGTCGCCCTGCGCGTCCGGGTCTTCGAGCAGCGCTTCGGCGAGGGCTAGGTGCAGCGTGCGTCCCTCCGGCGTGGTGCCCCGGTTGCGGGCGCAGCCTTCACGGAGCACGTCGAGACGGTCTGCGGGGTCGCGGAGGGTGCGGGCGTGCTCGATCCGCAGCAGCGCGGCCTGGGCGTGTTCGCCGGCGTGCTCGAAGACCCGAGCCGCCTCCTCGAGCTCGCCGGCCTCCTCGAGGGCCAGCGCGGCGCGGACCTCGGGGCGCAACGCGGCTCGCCTCGACAGCCGGACTCTCCCGGGCTCGCCGTGGCTCGCCAGCACGCCGCCCAGACGATCGTCGGGGTCGGCAAGGGGGTCATTTCCTCGCGCCAGGGGCCTGTGCCTCCGCGTTCGAGAGTAGCAGCCACGGAGGCGGGTTGCGAAAGCGCCTGTGGATACGACGCCGCCCCCCAAGCGCGCGTTCCCTGCTAGTCTCCTGCGCCGTGGCATCGACCCTGCTCGAGCCCGTTGCGGCGGGCCAGACGCGATTTCGAATGCAAGGCCTCGCGCCCGATGCCCGCGGGATCGCGGTGGGCCGCGAGCTGCTGCTCGTGTTCGGCTCGATCGACTGGCTCGTGTCCTTTCTCGGGGCGTACAGCGACGAGGCCAGCCTCGATGAGCTGATCCCCACCATGACGCTCGAGCACGCGCGTCGCGAGGGGGGCGGGCACGCGATGATGATGCGCTGTGCGGCGGCCGACGGGTACGCGGTCGATCGCATCGCTCGGCTGTGCACCGCGGCACAAGGCGAGCTGTTCTCCGGGGCGGGCTCGGTGTTCCTGCGCTGGCGCGAGCGCGACGCGCCGTTCGGCTACGACCTGGTCGAGCCCATCGTGCCCTCGGGCGACGAGGTGCTCGTGGTCGAGCCGACGCACAGCTCGAAGTATCAGACCCTCGACCGCCTCGACCCGGTCGAGCTGATCCAGCGGCTGCAGCTGCGCGCGCAGCCGATGCCGCTGGGCAGCATCTCCCGCGACCCAGAGCTGCTCGGGCTGCGCGAGATGGCCCTCGTGCTCGTGGCGGCGGGGCTGGCCGATCGCGTGCTGCGGTACCTGTGGCAGGCCGAAGTGCCCATGGCCGGCTACCACGTGCTGCTCGACGACGACGCGCGCCCGAGCCTGCTCTTGCGCATCCGGCAGCCGCCCCCGCGCACCCTCGACGTCCTCTCGGGCATTCCCGGCGTCGAGCTGCTCGCGCCCGTCTCGTCTCGGGCCGCGGTCGAGATCGGCTATCGCCACCCCATCTCACTGTCCTCGGCGCAGAGCTGCTTTCCCGGCGAGGAGATGTTCCTCTTTCGCGGGCGGGTCGGTCGCGTCGAGCGACTGCCCGGTCCGCCGCGGTTCGTCGACGGGCGCCACCTGGTCGAGTCGACCGGTGTCAACCAGCTCCGGGAGGTCGGACAGCTGCGCGACGCCGAGCTGGCGCCGCTGCGCGTCGAGCTGCAGGTCCGCGCCACGACCACGCCCAAGGAGCCGCGCGGCACCCTCATCGCGTGGTCACAGGTCAGCCTGCTGCGCAACCTCGTCTATCTGATCCCCCCCAGCGCGCTCGCGGCCTCGCGCGTCGTCCCGCTCGACGAGGGCGTCGTCGTGCTGACCGGATCTTCGCTCGGTCCGCGGACCGCCGCGTCGGCTGCGGGCGTGGGCGCGGGCGTGATCGTGCCGCTGGGGCAGCGCCTGGGCGAAGCGGCGCCTGGCGTCTTGCTGCCCGAGGGGTACGAGCTGTGGCCCAGGGTCCGGCCCTCGCTCCTTCGCCAGCTGCTCGGGCTCGGGCCCGAAGACCACGCGCTCTTCCTGGGGCTCGACCGTGCCCCCATTCGTGTCGGCCCCGACAAGCTGCTCCCGCTCGACGCGGCGCTCGTCGGGCGGCTCACCCTCGAAGACGCCCAGGTGGTCGAACCGTCCGCGCCCGCGCTGGGCCCCGGCTCGATTCGCAACGAGCCGCTGGGACGCTTCGCGCTGTGGGGCTTTGGCGGGCAACCGCCGGCCATCGGCCGTGACGACGAACGGGGTCCCGGACAGTAGGCCGTGGCGGCGACGTTCGAACAGTTCCTGGCCGGATTCATCCTGCCGCTGCTCGGCGGCGGGCCGGTGCACGTCTCTCGCCCGCTTCGGCCTCGGGAGCGCGACGAGTGGCTCGGCGACGTCACGCGAGCCGGCACCGCGCTGCGATATCTCCGCCTGCGCCGCGCCCAGCACCTCATCCCCCATCCGGCGCTGCCCGAGCCGGACGACGAGGAGCTGTCCTTGTGGATCGGGCTGCACAACACGCTGGTCTTCGACCACCCCGACCGGGCGCGGGTATGGAGCCGCGCAAGCATGTGGCGCCGGGTCGAGGGAGCCACGCGCACGCTGCTGACGCTGCCGTTTCCAAGCTCGGTGGGGGCGTCGGTGGCCCGTCACGTCACCGTCGGGGCGTTCTTGCAGGCGCAGCGCACCGACGTGCTGCTCACCAACGCCAGCGGGGAGCACCGCTTCGCTGGGCAAGATCCGCCGCGGCGGCGCTTCTTTGGCGGGACCATCCCGGGTACGGCCCGCAACGAGACCCGGGACTGGCTCGGGCTTCCCCACGCGCCCGAGGCGGTTCGGCTGATCGACGACGCGCTGCGGGCTTCACCGCTGACCTGTTTGCTCGAGCCGCGGCGCGCACCCTCGGGGTGGTCTCCGCTGCTCGCCGTCGACGCGCTGCGCGAGCGCGGGCTGGCGCGCGCGGTCGTCTACCATTGGGCCCGTGGCAAGGACTGGATTCAAGTCGGCGGCGCCGTGATGTCCGCGCTGCTGCCCTCGGTGGCACCCAAGCCCGCCGAGCCGCCCCAGCCACAGGGCCCCGGCGCGATGCTGGCGCTCCCCGGTGCCGTGCCCGCCTCGGATTCCGCCTCGCTCGCTGCGCTGGTCGGGGCTCTGATT
The DNA here is from genome assembly GCA_024742475.1 of bacterium. Lineage (GTDB taxonomy): Bacteria > Myxococcota_A > Polyangia > Nannocystales > Nannocystaceae > CAJXVA01. Next base: position 59,741 of record JANSYI010000019.1, read on the forward strand.
CACCTGCACTTTCTCAAAGTGCTCGAGTTCGACGCGCGTCTGGGGCTGGCGCTGGGCAGCCGCGATCCTGGCATCCTGGCCTTCTTGGCGCTCCCCCTGCTGCTGCCCACCCTCGGCCACGTGCTCGGCTCGCCGCTGGCGGGGACCCCATCCCGGGGCGCCTCGCTGGGCCTCGAGCGATTCGAGAGCGGCGCGGATCGCCTCTGGACGGAGTACCTCGATCACCTCGGCGAGCTGGTGCCCAAGGCGGCGGTCGAGAATCTGCTAGCCGGCCTCGTCCCCGCCATCGTAAAACCTGCGTGATGACGGAGCCCCCCGCGCCGCCTCCTCCCGACAACGCGCCTTCGATTCCCGAGCTGGCGCGCCGACTCCAAGAGGGTGCGCGCCAGCTCGAGCAGCAGTTCCTCGGCAAGGAAGAGATCATTCGTCTCCTGTTCGTCAGCGCCTTGGCCGGCGAGCACCTCGTGATGGTCGGGCCGCCGGGCACCGCGAAGTCCGCCCTGCTTCGCAGCTTCGCGCAGGTCATCGAGGCCAAGTACTTCGACTACCTGCTCACGCGCTTCACCGAGCCCAACGAGATCTTCGGCCCGGTCGACATCCAGGCGTTCAGGGCTGGGCAGTACCGCCGCCGCATCGAGGGCATGCTTCCGCAGTCCGAGGTGGTGTTCCTCGACGAGATCTTCAAGGCCAACAGCGCCATCCTCAACAGCTTGCTGACGATCCTCAACGGGCGCCGTTTCACGCACGGCAACCAGACCCTGCGCGTGCCGCTGATCTCGATGTTCGCCGCGAGCAACGAGGTGCCGACCGACGACGCGCTCTCGGCGTTGTTCGACCGCTTCTTGCTGCGAGTACGCGCCGACTATCTCGACTCGTATCACTTCCGCGGGCTGCTCCAAAAAGGCATCGAGCTCGAGGCCAAGGGCATGGACCCCGACGCGAAGACGCTCGAGCCGGTGGTCACCGCGACCGAGCTGCTGGCCCTGCAGCGCAACTTCGGCAAGCTGCTGAGCTTCAACGAGGAGTTCCTCGCCACCTTCAAGGGGCTCGCGTTTCAGATCCGCTCCGAGGGGCTCGGCCTGTCCGACCGCCGCATCGTCAAGCTGCTCAAGCTCTTCGCGGCTTCGGCCATCTTCGACGGGCGGGACACGGTCAACGACAGCGATTTCTTCGTGCTGCGGCACGTGTGGAACACCCCCGAGCAGGAGGAGATCCTGCAGGAGGTCGTCGGTCCGGTGCTCGACCAGTGGTACGAGCAACACCCCGATCACGCCCGCATCGGCGCCACGCCGACCAACCTCAGCGACCTGCTCGAAGAGCTCAAGGTCATCCGCCAGACGCTCACCAGCTCCGAGGTCCTCTCGGACATGCAGCTGTTCAGCCAGCTGCGCAACCTCGGTGACATCAAGGCGGCGCTGACCCGCATGCCCGACAACCCCACCGCCGCGCGCATGGTCGGCGAGGTCGACAAGCTGCTGGAGACGATGTTCGCCTCCAGTCGCTTCGTGTGAGGCCTCATGTCTGGGGCGCGAACCGGGTTGCTCTTTCTCTCCCGCTCCGGGGCCCTTCGGGCCGGCTCGCTTTCTTGCAAAGCGGCGGCAGGGTCGTTTTCGACGAGGCGCTGATCGAACATGGCACGCGACACTCCAGGCGGGCCTCCTGAGGGGGGCAGCTCGGCTCCCGGTCCGGGCTTCGAGCGGCAGGTCGGCACGATGGCCATGTCGCAGCTCGAGGGCACCGGCGCGCTGGCGCTGATGCGGGCGGTGGCGTGGCACAACGCGCTGGCGAGGCTGGGGTACGCGGTGCCGCTGGTGGTGGTGCACGATCTGGGCTGTCTCATCGCGGGGCTGGGCAAGCCGGCGGGGCAGCTGCGCGGGCTGGGCGACCCCGAGGTCTGCGAGGCGTGGCGCCGGCTCTTGGTCGAGCTCGGTGAGTCCGAGCTGGTCCGCACGCAGGCGGGCTGGAAGCACCGGGACGCCATGGTCGGCGTGGTGCTCGCGCGGGTGTTCTCCACCATCATCCCGCAGCTGCCCGAGGACGTCCGCGTGCTGCGACCGAGCATGCTGCCGGTCGACGTCGTGCAGTACGCCCGCATCGAGCCCACCTCCGCGTGGGGCCGCTACGACCAGCACGAGGCGCAGGCGTGGCTGGCCACGCTCACGACGCACCGCCTCCTGCCGATCCTCGAGATCGAGCAGGTCGATCTCGACGCGCTGCGCTTGCTGGGCCTGTTTCGCGGCGGGGATGCGCTGCCGGGGGTCGACCTGGCCGACCTCTACAACGTCATCATCTCGCCCTCGCTCGCCGATGTCGTCGACTTCTCCATGGAGTTGCTCCCCAGTATCCTCGAGGTGCGTCGCGAGGCGGGGCAGCAGTCGTTCTCGATCGATGGCTACGCGTCGATCGAGCGCCGCGGCAACCTCGACGACCTCGTGCTCACCCAGCTCGCCTACGACGAGGACGTGTTCGAGCAGAAGCTCGTCGACAACGAGCTGTTCTACTTCACGCACGAGAAGCAGATGGACAACGAGCGGCGGCGACACCAAGTGCTCGTCGACGGTTCCGCGTCCATGCGGGGCGTTCGCGAGGTGTTCGCCCGGGGCCTGGCGCTCGCGCTGTGCAAACGTCTGGCGATGCTCGGCGAGGACGTCACGCTGCGCTTCTTCGACTCGCGGCTGTACGAGGGCGTCAAGGTCAGCGGCACGGGCAGCGCCGAGGTGCCCTATGCGCTGCAGTTTCGGGCCGAACGCGGCCGGAACTACGCGCGGGTGATCCGCCAGCTCAACACCGAGCTGGCCACGCCGCGCCGCAAGGACGGCCAGTCGCTGGTCTACCTGCTCACCCACGGTGAGTGTCAGCTGCCGCCGGACGAGCTGGGGCTGCTGAGCACCCGAGCGCCGGTCTACGGCGTGTTCATCCTCCCCAGTGGCCCGCTCGAGCTGCCGTATCTCGACGCGCTGCATCGCGTGCACGTCATCGACGCCGAGGCCATCTCGCACGGACGCCGGGCTCACAAGGCGCGGCAGATCATCGCCGAGGTCCAAAGCGACCTCGATGGCGGCAAGACGCGGCGCGGGCGAGGGGGTCGATCGTGATCGACACCGCGGTGCTTTGGGTTCGGGCCGAGGCCAACATTCGCGCGGGGCGACATGCGGACGCGCTCGTGCACCTGCGGCACCTCGTCGAGGTCGTCGACCGCATCGACTTCGAGTACGAGGAGTGGCTGCGGGCGATGGCCGAGAGCCTGCGCGCGCTGGCCCACTGGCGCGAGGCGGCCGCGTGCACCGCCTACTTGGGGGCCACCGACGTACCTTCGGCCGACGCGTACTCGGCAGCCGTCGCGGGCGTGGAGGCCGGGGACGAGGGCGCGCTGCGAGGCATGCGGCTGCAGGGGATCTACCTCGCGCGAGCGGGCCATCACGCCGCGGCCGCGCAGTGGTTCTCGGCCTCGCGCATGCCCGTGCACCAGGCCATTGCGCTCGAGCGGGCGGGCGACGACGCCGCGGCTTCGGAGCTGTGGCAGGTCGTCATGGCCTCCGACGATCTTCGCGACCGTCGCTACGAGCTCGCGCTGGCCAAGATCAACTACGGTCTGTGCCTGCTGCGGATGAAACACGAGCGGGCACGCACGGCGCTCGCCGAGGCGACGACCGCGGTCGAAGAGGTCGCCGACTGGTTCGAGACCGAGGGCCTGCGCGAGCGAGCCTTCGACTGCTACCAGCTGCTCGCGCGCATCGGCTCCGAGGCGGGGGCGTTCGAGAACGTGGCCGAGGGCTACCTCAACAGCGTCCGCATCCTCCGCAACGACGGGCTCAAGCTCGACGCGCTGCGCCTGTACGAGGCACTCGTGACCTTGGCGCGTAGGGCAGGGGAGCACCACGCGGCGGCGGGCATCCTGCGCGAGGCGGCCGACTACTGCACCCGCGCTGCGCTGCCCTACGCCGACGACTTGCGGCTGCGCAGCGCCGAGGCGTGGGTGAAGACCGCTGCAGAGGCGCAGACCGCCGCGCACCCGCTGCAGATGGTCGAGAACGCCTATCTCGCCGCCGCCGAGGGGTTCGCGTCGGTGCGGGCGTATCGGCAGGTGGTGGAGGTCTACGGGCGGCTGGCCTCGCTCGAGCTGCCCACCAAGGCGCGCGAGCGCTACCGCCGACTGGTCGATCGGCTCGGCAACGAGCAGCAGGACGCACCGCGCCCCGTCCCGGTGCCCGAGTTCCTCAAGCAGCTGCCCGAGTACGAGGAGGTCTGGTACGTCGACCTCGCCGAGTGGGAGCTCGACGGCGACCCTGGGCTCATCGCCGCCGGCGTGATGGCCGACCGGCGCTTCCCCGACTTCGTGCGTCGGCACGCGCTGCTGCTCGTCCTCGACCTCGAGCGGCGCGCCGGTCAGGCGCCCGCGGTCGACATCATCCGCCGCCTCGAGTCGATCCGCGCCTACCCGGTCATCGCCGCGCTCGAGCGGCTCTATCTCAGCCCCGACGCGACGATCCGCGAGGCGGTGGCCGCGGCGATGGGCAGCCTCCGCTTCAAGCGGTCGTTCTCGCTGGTCGGCCAGGCGCTGCGCGACGACGACGGCAGCGTGCGCGAGGCCGCGGCCGCCTCGACCACCCGCCTGGTGTTCCCCCACGCGTTCGAGCCGCTGCGCCGCATCTTCTCCTCACGCGACCTGCCCGACGCCGAGAAGGGCCGCACCGCCGCCGTGCGGGCGATCGGCAAGATCAACACCGCCCCCGCGCTCGAGTTCCTCTGCGACAGGCTGCGCGAGAACGACAAGGTCTTCGCCGAGCTGGCCCTGCACGCCCTGCGCGAGCTGACCAACTCCGAGCTGCTGCCCTACCTCCGGCATCAGGTCGAGCTCGTCCCGCCGGCCTACCGGGCCGTGCTCGAGGACACCGCCCGCCGGCTCGAGCGGCGCATGCGGTGAGCCTCATACGGTGCGCACATCAGCCGGGCGTCGGATCCGGCTGCGCGGCGGGGGCTTTGCGCAGGCTCGCAATGAGCACCAGCCCGACCCCGACGGCAAGCAGCACGTCGGCGACGTTGAAGGTCGGCCAGCGATGGCCGCCGGGCAGCGTGACGGCGATGAAGTCGACGACGCCCGTGCCTCCACCGGGAGCTGCGCGAAAGGCTCGGTCCCAGCCGTTCCCGATCGCGCCGGCCACGATGCCGCCCAGGGCGAGCGTGGTCAGCCGGTCGGGGCGGTGACGCCAGACGTAGACAGCGACGGCAGCCGCGAGCGCGAACGCGAGCAAGGCCATCCAGGGCATCGCATCGCCGAGTGAGCGAGCCACGCTGAACGCGGTGCCCCGGTTGTATGCCAGCTGAAACGACAGCCACGGCGGGGCGATCGGCTGGGGGCCGTCCGAGAGGGTTTGCACCGCCCACGTCTTGGTGCCGAGGTCGCATCCGGTCCCGAGGGATGCGGCGAGGAGGAAGAGAAGGCCGGCGCGAAGCCGCTGGGCGTGAGGCATGGGACGCCCAACCGCGACGCGTCGGCGGCTATTCCTATCGCCCGCTGAACTCGGGTGTCTGCTTGGTGAGCGCGGCGGTCACCGCCATACCGAGGTCTTGCGTGACCAGGTGCGCGGCGTTGTAGGTCGCGACGTACTCGAGCTCGCGGTCGATCGCGTGTTGTTCGGCTTGGCCGAGGACGTGCTTGGCTCCGCGGACGGTCAACGGGGCGTTGGCGGCGATCTCCTCCGCGAGGGCCTTGGCGTCGGCGAACAGCGCCTCGGGGTCGGGCAGCACGCGGTTGACCAGGCCGATGCGCTCGGCGTACGCGGCCTCGAAGTCTCGGCCGGTGTAGATCAGCTCGCGCGCGTGGCCGGGCCCGACGATGCGAGGCAGCCGCTGCAGCGTGCCCACGTCGGCCACCATCGCGAGCTTGGTCTCGCGGACGCCGAACTTGGCGTCCGCGCTGCACAGCCGGATGTCGCAGGCGGTGATGAGGTCGATGCCGGCGCCGAGGCAGTAGCCGTGCACGGCCGCGATGACGGGGACGGGCAGACGCTCGAAGGCGGTGATGGCGGCCTGCATGCTTCGAATCAAGCGGTGCAGGGCGGCCTGTTTCGCGCCGTCGGGCGGACCACCGCCGGGGTCGACCGGCAGCCTCGACATGACGTCGGGGATGTCGAGGCCGGCGGTGAACGCCCGGCCCGCGCCGCGGACGAGCAGCACGCGAACCTCCGGGTCTTCGCCGACCTCGCGCAGCGCCGCGGCGGCCTCGTTCCAGAACTCGTGGCCGAGCGCGTTGAGCTTGTCGGGGCGGTCGAGCAGCAGGTGCGCGACGTGCCCCTCACGGGTGATCTTCAGGGTCGACACGCGGCCGATGGTAGCCGCTTCGGGGCTGCGTTCAGCCCATCCACCACTGCAGGCCGGTGACCAGCATGTGCGTGAACGGCAGCTCACCGCGCAGCGAGCCGACCAGGCCCTGGTAGCCGAACACGACCCCGAAGCCGTGGTTGTAGTTGCGCTTGACCGGGCTGAGCAGCCCCAGCTGCAGCATGGCGCGGGGGCCGTGCGGCAGGAGGTTGTCCGCCTGCTCGAGCACGACGGGGGAGTCGTTGCCAACCGGTGCGACGATGCCAGTGTCGGTGCGCCGGTTGACGACGCCGTACATGAAGTCGTAGCCGACCCGGAAGTCGATCATTCCGCGCTGTTGCAACGCGGTGCGGCCGTAGGTCAGCGACGGGCCGAGGCCGAACAAGCCGTTCATCTCGGCGACGCGATCGCCGAGCAAGACCCGTCCACCCCACGCCGAAGCGGTGAGCGCATACCCGATGCGGTTCCACGCCTGGCCGACGTCGACCTGCGCGCCGCCCATGCGGCCGCCGACGTCGTTGTCGCCGCCGGCGTTGGCGAACAGGACGCGGGCACCGACGTGTAGGCGGCCGGGGTTGTCGGCGGGGCGGTACTGCGCGTCGTAGGCGGCGAGCAGGGCAGCCTCGTATGCACCTGGGTCCACGACGACCCGGCGCGTGGTCGGCGGAGGCACCGACGACGGGTCGGAGGGCTCCGCGGAGAGGAGATCCGGGTCGATTGCTCCGGATTTCTCGGGGCCGGTCGCCGGCTCGTCGGTGGGCGCGGCCGCCTCGGTATCGGTTCCCTCACGCGCCGCGACATCCTCGGCGGGCGTCGCGGGCTGCGGCTGTGCGGCGGGTGGCGCCTCGGGCACCGCTCCCGCCTCCTCGGTCGGCGGGGCTGGAGTCTCGGGACCGGCCCCGGGGTCGGCGGCAGACTCGGGGGACGCCTCACTGGGCGCCGGCGCGTCGGAACTGGCATCGGACGGCGTTTCAGGGGGCGTAGCCGGCCCCGGCGCTGCGACGTCGGTCGCCGCGTCCGCGGGTGCAGCCGATGCCGAACCGGTGAGGCAGGGAACGAAGCTGGCGCCGAGCAGCGCCGCCAATCCAATCCGGCTCGGCATGGTCATCGTGCGTAGGCTAGCGCCAACCCGCCCTTTGGGCGAGGGCTGTTCGGGGCTAATGGTCACGTTGGGGCATTTGTCCATTCGAGAACTACCTCTAGGCGCGGGCTTGACGATTTCCTCGTGTTTTTTATCTTCACGCGCGCACCGCCGCTCGGCCTGTTGTCGGGCGCGGCCCGCTTCCTCTTCCAACTCTACGGAGAACACCATGCACGCTCTACGCAATCCCAGCCGGGCCTTCGGTCTGTTGGCTGCGGGCTCCATGCTCCTCGCGACGACCGCTTGCGGTCCGATCGTGTTCAGTGACGACGCTTCCCTCGCAATCGTGGGAACCGCCGCACCGGAGCCTGAGCCCGTTGCCGCCCCAGAACCCGAGCCGCAAAAGCGGGTCGAGGTTCGCGACAACAAAATCGTCATCAACGAGAAGGTCCTCTTCGAGGTCAACTCGGACAAGATCCGCGAAGTCTCGCACGACCTGCTCAACGAGGTCGCCTCGGTCATCAAGGAAAACCCCCAGATCAAGAAGCTCGAGATCCAGGGGCACGCCTCGGCCGAGGGCAGCGACAGCCACAACATGCGGCTGTCCGACCGTCGCGCCAAGTCCGTCCGCAAGTACCTCACCAACAAGGGCGGCATCGACAAGTCGATGCTCACCTCCAAGGGCTACGGCGAGACCCAGCCCATCGCCTCGAACGACACCGAAGACGGGCGCGAGAAGAACCGCCGCGTCGAGTTCGTGATCACCGAGCAGGAGATCACGCAGAAGAAGGTCGAAGTTCTCGAGGACGGCACCGAGAAGGTCATCGAAGAGAAAAAGGTCAGCGGTTGATCCGGCTGCACTGCAGGAGACGACATCATGCGTAAAACCATCGCTTCCCTGATCCTCGCTTCGGTCGCCATTACCTCCGGCTGCTCGTTCATCGCCCGTGGCGAGGACCAGTACCGCACCGACACCCGCGCGCTGCTCGAGACCCAAAACTCGGACGTTCGCGCCTGCTACGACAACGAACTCGCCAACAACCCGGACCTCAACGGGGACGTGGTGGTGCAGTTCACCGTCGAGAAGAAGACCGGCACCCTCACCAACGTGACGGCTGCCGAGGGCTCCACCGCCCCCGAGTCGCTCCAGGCCTGTGTGGTCTCGGCGCTCGAGGGCCTGCAGCTCACCCCCGAAGACCGTCGCGACGGTCAAGCCACGTTCACGTACACGTTCCGCGGCCCCGCTGCCGGCTGATCGTCGACGTCCGAACGGGAGCCCGGGTCGCCTCTGCCCCCCATTGGGGGGCCGAGTGCTCACCCGGGCTTCTTCGTGTCGACGCAGCGCGGCCACGTCGGGGTCCCACGGGGCCTGTGGGGCGATGTTCCACGAAAAGAGCCGCTGGGGTGACCAGCGGCTCTTCGCGCGTCTGAGCGCCGCCTGGAGCCTCTGTGGGGGCCCCAGCCGGGGGCGCTTCAGGTCTTCTCGCTGGCGAGGTAGTCGATGAGGTCGATCTTCGTGAGCACGCCGCGCAGCTCGTCGCCCTCGGTGACCAGCACGGCCTTGGTGTCCGAGAAGATGTTCTTGAGCAGCGCGATGCGGGTGCCCGGCGTGACGGTGGCGTAGTTGCCGTCGGCGAGCTCGGAGAGCTTGGTGTCCAGGCCGCCTTCGTTCTCCATGAGCACGTTGAGCAGGTCGAGCTCGGCGACCATGCCGCAGTGCCGGCCCCGCTCGTCGAGGATCGGCAGCTGGCTGATGCTGTGTGACTTCATGACGCCGATCGCGTCGCGCACGGTCGAGGACGACGGTGCGGTGATCACCTCGCCGCCGCGGGCCTTGAGTAGGTGCGCGACGGTGCCTTCGACGGCGTCTTCGTCGAGGAAGCCGTTGGAGCGCATCCAGTCGTCGTTGAAGATCTTGCTCAGGTACTTCTGCGCGCTGTCAGGCAGCAGCACCAAGATCTTCTTGGGCTCCTTGAGGGTGCGGGCGTACTTGATCGCGCCGACCACCGCCGCGCCACACGAACCCCCGCAGAAGATGCCCTCGCGGCGCACCAGCTCGCGGTTCATCATGAAGCACTCCTTGTCGTCGACCTGCACGACGTCGTCGAGGATGTCGAGGTTCATGGTCGAGGGCAGGAAGTCCTCGCCGATGCCCTCGACGTAGTACGAGAAGGCCTTGGTCAGGCGTCCGGTCTTGACGTACTCGTAGTAGAGCGAGCCGATCGGGTCGACGCCGACGAGCTGCACGTCGGGGTTCTTCTCCTTGAAGTAGCGTCCACACCCGCTGAGCGTGCCGCCGGTGCCCATGCCGGCCACGAACACGTCGAAGTCGCCTTGGGTCTGCTCCCAGATCTCCGGCCCCGTGCTCAGGAAGTGCGACTCGGGGTTGGCGGGGTTGTGATACTGGTTCGCGTAGAACGCTCCGGGCGTCTCTTCGACGATGCGGCGCGCGGTCGAGTAGTAGCTGCGCGGGTCGGAGGGTTCGACCGCCGTGGGGCAGATGACGACCTTGGCACCGTAGGCTCGCAGCGCGTCGACCTTCTCGGCGGACATCTTGTCGGGCATCACGAAGATGCACTTGTAGCCGCGAATCGCCGCGACCATGGCCAGCCCCGCGCCGGTGTTGCCCGACGTCGCCTCGACGATCGTGCCGCCGGGTCCGAGCATGCCTCGCTCCTCGGCGTCACGGATGAGGTTGAGTCCGACGCGGTCCTTCATGGACCCGGCCGGGTTCATGTACTCGACCTTCACGTAGATCTCGGAGGTCACGTCCTCGGCAACGCGGTTGAGGCGGACGATCGGCGTTCCACCGATGGCCCGGGTCATGTCGGCGACGGCGCCCTTCATCAGTTTCTCGGTCATGGGATGCGGTCCTCGGCGGGAGAAGTACCAAGGCCGCTGGCGAGAATGCAGCCGGGGCCGCAGGCTCGGGCGTCGCGTATCCTCACGCCCAAAGGGCGAGACTCATCGGGCCCCAAAACGCCGTGGCGCACAGCCACCCGAGCCCGATCGCCATCAGCAAGCCCTCGTGGGCTCGTCCGCACCCGCCCTTGGCTAGAACGTCGCTTCGGATCGCTCGGCTTCGCGGGCTCGGGCTCGCTTGCCGTCGCCGAAGTACCAGCCGAGGCCGAAGGTGAACATGGCCCGCCAGCGGCGCTCGTTGATGTCGAAGTGCTGCGTGCGGCCGTTGACGCCCGAGATGCGCAGCAGAATCGAGAACTCGCCGGCACCGGGGGCCGACTCGCGGCGCCGGTGCACGCGCGTGGTGATCGAGACCTCGCCACTGATGTGGTGCGCGTTGCTCAGGATCGGCTGCCCCAGGCCGCCGCGGACCTCGGAGGTGGCGTCCTTGTTTTGCACGGGCGCGCCGAGGAACCCGTACCCCGCCGCGACGCCGAACATGCGGCCCTGAAACCCCGAGAAGATCTGGGGGTGGATGATGAGCGGCATGGCCTCGACGGTGTTGCCGGGGTTGCCTCCGATGGCGAGGCTGGGCCGCACCATCACGTACTTGCCGATGCGGGCCTGGTAGGCGAAGTCGAGCTGCAGGGGGATCAGGTGGAAGCGCTGCACCTCCCCAGAGTCCTCGTCGATGGCCGAGCTCAGGCGCATGTACTCGAGCTGGACCCCGAGCCGGAATCTGTGCTTGCGGGGCAGGGGGCGTCGGCGCGGGTCGAAGAAGCCTTCTGCGAGCTCGTCGTCCGCGCTCTTGGAGCCGACGTCGTTGGGCGCCGTGTCGGCCGCGCGGGCGTGGGCAGCGGCAGGGGCCCCGAGGCAAGCCAGGCCGAGCGCCAGCGCGCCGGAACGGAAACACCGCACGCTCAGACCATTGTCGCGGTGGCGGGGATTGTCAAATCCGTGGGGATGGGCCGCGGCGCTCCTGGCACGCGCCGCGTCCGGTTCAGGCGGCGACGTTTGGCGCAGCTGGCGCGGTGTGTCGCCGTCGCGGGAGCTGCTCGGCGTCGTAGCCACGTGCGACCCACAGCGCCTCCACCGTGTCGGCGACACGCCGCAGCGCGATGGCGTGAGCGACCGACACCAGCCCGTACGCGCCGGTGAAGACGCCAAGGCCCCACGCCTGCGGGTCGAGCCCCACGAGCACCGCCACCACGAGCACGACGGCGTTGAGCAGGATTGCGAACCGTGCCGTCTCTCGGGCTCGCTGCACCGCGGTGGGCTCGGCCCGCAGCAGCGCGGGGCCCAAGCCCCAGATGCGCGCCGCGAGCATGCATCCGGGGATGCCGACCAAGCCGATGCCGTACATGATCGTGCCGCCCGCGGCCGCGAGGGCTCCGGGGATCAGCATCTGACCCATGCCGATCGACCACAGGGCGACCGCGCGAACGTGCAGCGGGGCGCGGGGGCGCAGCTGCGGGCCGACGTAGGCGTGCGCGGCCGGCTCGGTGCCTCGAAAGCTGGCCCCGGGTGCGGCCTCGGCGTGCACGTAGGCGACGTCGCGCACCCAGGCGCTCCGGTTGCCGCGCTCGCACACGATGTAGGTCGCGGCCTGCACGGTGGCGAACACGAGGGCGAAGGCGACGAAGGCTTCCATCACCCAAGTCGTACCGCGCCCGAGCGGGGCCGCCACGCCGTTCGATCCCCGTTTGCGGCCGCTCGGGAGGAACGCGGCGAGCGGGGGTCAGTCGGCGGGCTCGACCGTGCAGCTCTGCCAGTCGACGTTGCCGGTGGCCTGCATGAACACCTTGATGTTCTCGGTGGCCGTGCGCGCGTAGACCTTGTGGTGCAGGCGGCCGTTGCTCGCGGGCGTCGTGCTCTGCTGCCGGACGTACTTACCGCCCGCGTAGTCCATCGTCAGGATCGAGCGGCGTCCGCTGAACTGGCAGGAGATGTCGTATTCGGTGGCCTTCTCGGCCCGAAAGTGGAGCCAAAGCTGCGTGTGCTTGTCCATCAGCACCTTGTTCTTGGTCGTCTCGATCCGGGGCGCGCGGTGAACGTCCATCGACACCCCGCTTTGCTGCAGCGCGCGGGGAGTGAGCGTGACTCGGCTCTTCAGGCCCGCGGTGAGGATGCCGGGCTTGGGCGTGGGCTTGGTGTGCGGGAGCTTTTGGGGGCTGATTGGGCCCTTGGGGAACTTGGGCGCCGCGATGGCGGAGGAGCCGGCCACCAGAGCGACACCGAGGCCGATACCGACGAAGAGCGAACGAAGCGAGGCGGTCATGCTCCGGTGGTACCGGCCGGGCAGGTTGCGTTCCCTGGGACCGCTCAGCTCGGGTCGCGCTGCACCGAGACGAACGCGATGTCGACGCCGGAGATCTGGGCGCTGCGCTGCGTCGCCGTCCACCCCGCCGGGAGGACCACGCCACTGGCCGCCTCCTGGGTCACGAACACCTCGCCTGCGTCCGCGAGGTCCTCGCCCAGCTTCGAGGCGAGGTTGACCGGGTCGCCGTAGAACTCCTCGCCGTCGAGATCGAGCAGCCGTCCCCACGCGATGCCGATCGAGACCGCCACGGAGTCGTTGCGGGGCGCGTCCGCGAAGCTGCGCTGGCAGGTCTCCTGAATCTCGATGGCGGCGTCGAGCGCCGCCTGCGTCGTCTCGAACATCGCGTACACGTTGTCCGCCTCGGTCTTGACCAGCTGCCCGCCGGGCGCGGCGTCGATGATCGGCAGCACCAGCGCGTGCATGCGATGGATGAGCCCGAGGAAGTGGATGATGCCCTCGGCCTGCGTGATGCGAGAAAAGCCCGACATGTCGAGGATCAGCACCGCGGCGTCCCGCTCGTACCGCGCACGGATCTTCGCGTCGACCTCCGCCCGCGCCTGTGCGTCGGCGGCCCGTTCGCGCTCGCGCAAGAGCGCCGTGAAGCCCTCGTTCTCCACGCCCCGCAGGGTATCAGGGGCGCGCAACTTCCCAAACGGGCGCGATGTTGGGCCACGGGCCGGCTCGAGCCGCGCAAAGCCGCCGCATCCGGACGTTCCGGGGCCTTGGCGAATCCGGGGCGGCGCAGGGACACCCGGCACGCCAACGCGACTTCACGTAGGATCAGACGATGCGGAGTTCGTTCGCCTGGGTCGTCACGCTCCTGTATGGCTGCGTAGCGTCGGGTTGTGCCCCTCGCGTGGTTGGCTCGGACGGCGACCGCGGTGATGAAGGCAGCTCGACGGGTATCATGCCTGGCGAGGACCTCTCGACGGGGGTCGCGGAACCACCACCGCCCGAGCCGGACGACGACGGGCCGCTGCCGCCACCCCAAGGAACGACGACCGGGGGCTTTGGGTCCTCAGGGAGCTCGGGCGGCTTGCCCTCCGGGATGCTCGAGCCCGGAGATCCGAGCGCGTGCCTGACCGGCGGCAACGTGCTCATCCTGCACGGGAGCCAGGACGACTACATCCACCCGGGGTACGAGGAACTTCCGGCCGGAGAGTGGACGGTGACGGTGGGCGGGTCGCCGCTCGACGAGGTCGAGCTCTCCTATCGCTTCGACGAGGTTGGCGAGGACTTTCGAAGCTGGAGGGTCTGGGTGCGGACGTCGCTCGTCCCGGCCCCGCTCGAGGTTGGACCCTACGAGGGCGCCCAGCGGGCGCCGTTTGAGGATGACGGACGCCCGGGCCTGTCGGTCAGCGGGGACGGTCGCGGCTGCAACCGCCTGTCGGGGTCGTTCGAAGTGCACGAGCTCGCGGTCGAGAACGACGCCCTGCAGGCCATCACAGCGACCTGGTCTCAGTACTGCGAGCTCGGCGATCCGGTTTTGCTCGGGTGCGTGCACTGGGAAGCGGGCTAGGATCCTCGCGGCACGCGGAGGGGACGGGCGCGACGATCTGGGAGTCGGCCGTCTTCAAACGCGTCAGGCGTTGGCGCGTTTCAAATGCGTCAGGCGTTCTCGTATCTCAGATGCGACAACGTTGTCGCATCTTGCAGCCCTGACGCCGCCCGCGGCTCCACAACGTGCCGAGCGGAGACATTGCGGCGCGTTGGCTACAGAGGCTAGTCGACCTCGATCTGGAAGGACTGCATCGCCGAGCGGTCGTCGGTTTCGATGACCAGCGTGTGCGCGGGATCTCGCTCGACCTCCACGCATGCCCCGGATGCTCCACCCGTTCACGCTCGAGCGCGCTCAGCTCCGGGTCGAGCGGGTTTCGATCGAGCCAGTTCGGCCCGCCTCACCCCAGCCACACGTCGATCAGCGTACACGCCAAATACGCCAGCGAGATGTAGCCGTTGACGTCGAAGAACGCTTTGCCGAGCTTGGACAGATCCCCAGGCCGAACCAGCCAGTGCTCGATTGCCAGCAACCCGCCGATGAGCGCGACGCCGAAGGCATGCGGCCAGCCTAGGCCGGCGCACAGATGCAGCGCAACGAGCATGCCGACGGTGACCAGGTGAAGACCGCCGCTGATCCACAGCGCCCCGAGCACGCCGAAGCGAGCGGGGATCGAGTGCAGGCCGACCTTCTTGTCGAAGTCCATGTCGCCGAGGCTGTAGAGCACGTCGAAGCCGGCGACCCAGGTGGCGACGGCGAGCATGAGCAGGCCGGGGGTGATGAAGCCCTGCAGCGAGCCCGTCACGGCGACCCAGGCTCCGGCGGGGGCGAGCGCCAGGGCGACGCCCAAGATGAGGTGGCTGGACCAGGAGAAGCGCTTGAAGAGGCTGTAGCCGCCGATGACCAGCAGGCACAGCGGAGAGAGCAGCAGGGGCAGGCGGCCCAGCATCGCGGAGCTGAACACGAACAGGCCCGCCGAGCCGAGGGTGAGGCCCCACGCTGTGCCGACTCCGACGACGCCGGCGGGAATCTCCCGGTCGGCGGTGCGGGGGTTCATGGCGTCCCACTTGCGGTCGACGATCCGGTTGAAGCCCATCGCGGCCGTGCGCGCGCCGGTGAACGCCAGCACGATCCACACCAGCCGCATGAGCGTGAGCCCCTCGCCGCCGTGTTCCAGCGACCACGCGTGGGCCAAGGCCGTGGACGCGAGCGCGAAGGGCAGGCCGAAGATGGTGTGAGACAGCCGCACCATCCGCCCGAACGCGGCGAGGGTGGACCACAGCGAGCCGTTGCGTGCGTTCATGCGCTGAGCCGGTCGTACTGCATGTTGCGGCGGCTGGGGGTGAAGCCGGCGTGCCGGATGTGGTGCTCGATCTGCTCGGCGGTGAGCATGAAGTGCGCGCCCGCCTGCGAGACCACGTTCTCCTCGATCATCACCGAGCCGAAGTCGTTGGCGCCGAAGCGCAGCGCGACCTCCCCGATCTCGGGGCCGAGGGTGGGCCAGCTGACCTGAATGTTGGGGATGTTGTCGAGGTAGAGCCGCGCAAGGGCTTGCATGCGCAGGTATCTCCACGCGGAGGTGTCGTCGCGCAGGCGTAGGCTGGTGCCGGCGGCCTGGAACGGCCACACGATGAACGCGGTGAAGCGCCCCTGGGGCAGAGTCCCGTCGACTCCGCGCGAGAGCGCCAGGTCCTGCGTCTCGCGCAGGCGATCCATGTGCACCAGGGCGTGCTCGGCCGTCTCCTGAAAGCCAAACACCATGGTGCACGTGGTCTTGATGCCCAGCTCGTGGGCGACCTTCATCACCTCGATCCACTCGTCGGTGGAGTTCTTGAACGGCGAGATCCGGTTGCGGATGTCGTCGTGCAGCATCTCGGCGCCGCCGCCGGGCAGGGAATCGAGGCCCGCCGTGCGAAGGCGCGTGAGCACCTCTCGGACCGGCAGGTCTTCGAGGTGCGCGATGTGGATGATCTCGGTGGGCGAGAGCGCGTGCATACGCAGGTCGAAGTTGGCCTTCGTCCAGCGGAAGAAGTCCTCGTACCACTCGATGCCCAGCTCCGGGTTGAGCCCGCCTTGCAGCAGGATCTGCACGCCGCCGAGCGCCTCGGTCTCGCGGAACTTCTGCGCCAGCACCTCGCGACTGAGCACGTAGCCGCCCTCTTTGCCCGGCGGGCGGTAGAAGTTGCAGAACTGGCAGCGTGCCGTGCAGACGTTGGTGTAGTTGACGTTGCGGTCGATGATGTACGTGACCACGCCCTCGGGGTGCAGGGCCTGGCGGCGGGCATCGGCGGCCTCGCCCAGCGCGAACAGGTCGGCGTTGTCGTAGAGGTACAGCCCCTCGGCGAAGCTCAGCCGCTCTCCGGTGGCGCCCTTGGCCAGGATTGTCTCGACGTTCAGGGGCTGCGTCGAGGCGCGCGCCTGCTCGGCGACCTCGTAGCGCGCGCCCTTGAAGTGCACGTGTACGGTGTCCCCTTCGGCCAGGCCGGGGATCGTGACCGCGCCGCAGGCGTGCGCGCGGGTGAGGAACTCGACCAGGCCCTCGCGCTCGTAGCTGTCGAAGTCGAAGCGGATCGTCTTGCGCAGATAGTTGGCGTACGCGTTGGTGGACAGCGCCTCGCGACCCTCGGCGAGCACGCTCCTGCGGTAGGTCTGCGCGTGCTGCTCGGCGAACTTGAGCCCGCGAACCTTGGCGGCCTGCAGCGCCTTCACGTGGGCGTCGGTGAGCACGCCGGGCTTGGCGGCCCAAAACGCGAACACCATCGGAAGCCCGGTGAGCTGAAACCACGCCGAGCTCAGGTCGGTGACGTGGGGGAACTGCTCGCCAAGGCCGAACGCCGCGTCGCCGATGACCAGCGCGCACGTGGTGCCGGTGACCGCGGGCGCGCCTTCACCGTGCGGGGTGGGGGTGAGGGCGGGGGAGAGGCCCTTGGCGTGCAGCAGCACTTTCAAGAGCGCAACCGAGGTGCGACTGGCCCCATCGAGCAGAATCTCGGTGGCCTCCTCGAGCGGGCAGTGACCGATGACCACCACCGTCTCGACCGCGCCGCGGGCCGCGATCGCCAGCTCGGGCACCACCTCGAGCTCGGGCATCTGCGCGTAGGCGCCCACGGGCAGCAGCGCCAGGTCGGCCTCTCCAGACTCGAGCGCCGCTGCACACGCCGAGGGCAGCGCCTCGTGGATCTCGAACAGCGGCTCCCCGTCGTCGCCGACGGGCTTCATCGTCTCGAGCGGAGCATACAGCGGCCGCGCGTTGAGGAACTGAACGGCCCAGAGTTTGAGCGTGGTCATGCGTGACTCCTATTGCAGTACGGGCAACTTGTGGCTGCTGAAGGGCATCGAGGCGTGCTCGACTCGGGTGCCGGGCAGCTTTTCGCCGTCGTCTTCCCACAGCACGTTGTAGAGCGTGTCGCGCTCGACCGCGGTGCGGCCGGCCTCGCGAATCAAGCGAACCAGGTTGTTGCGCGTCAGCGCCTGGGGGGTGTCCGCTCCGGCCATGTGGTAGATCTTTTCTTCCTGCACGGTGCCGTCGATGTCGTCGACGCCGAAGCTCTGGGCGATCTGAGCGGTCTTGATGCCGATCATCACCCAGTAGGCCTTGATGTGATCGATGTTGTTCATCATCAGGCGACCGACAGCATAGGTGCGCAGGTCGTCGACGCCGGTGGGGCCGGGCAGCTTGGCCATCGCGTTGCCGTCGGGGTGGAAGGCCAGCGGAATGAAGGTCTGAAATCCGCCGGTCTCGTCCTGCAGCGCGCGCAACCGTAGCATGTGGTCCACGCGCTCCTCGATGGTCTCGATGGTGCCGTAGAGCATGGTGCAGTTGGTGCGCAAGCCCAGGTTGTGGGCGGTGCGATGCACCTCGAGCCACTGCTCGGCGGTGGCTTTGTCGTCGCACAGCTTCTTGCGGGCCCGAGGATGGAAGATCTCCGCGCCGCCGCCGGGCATCGAGCCCAGGCCGGCCTCCATCAGGGCCTTCAGCACCTCGGCGTAGGTCATCCCGTACTTCTCGGAGAAGTAGTGAATCTCGACCGCGGTGAACGCCTTGAGGTGAATCGAAGGCTTCTCCTTCTTCAGCACCCGCAGCGTGTCGAGGTACCACTCGAAGGGCTGATCGTGGTGCAGACCCGAGACGATGTGAATCTCGGTGACCGGCTGGTCCTTGCGCTCGACCAGCTTGCCGCGAATCTCCTCGAGGCTCATCGTGTACGCGTTGGGCATGCCCGGCTCGAGGCGGGCGAAGCTGCAGAAGCGGCAGTTGGCCACGCACACGTTGGTGGGGTTGATGTGAAAGTTGATGTTGAAGAACGTCTTGTCGCCGTGGCGATCTTCGCGAACTTCGTTGGCCAACGACCCCAGCGCGAGCAGGTCGGGGTAGTGATAGAGGAACACCCCATCCTCGAGATCGAGCGGGACGCGGTCGCGGACCTTGCTGGTGATGGTGCTGAAGCGTTGGCGGTCGGCTTTGGAGACGGTCATGACGCGACTCGATTGGCAGGTGGTTCGAAGACGGGGCGCAGGCCGGCGGCGCGCACCAAGGTGGCGATGCCCTCGCGGGTGGCCTCGTCGGGCCGGGTGACCCCGGCCAAGGGGAGCTTGCGGTCCGACTCGAGCGGACCGGCGAAGGTGTCGACGCCGAAGCCCAGGGCGATCTGGGCCAGGCGGATGCCGACCAGGTCGTGGCGGACCTCGACGCGTACGCGCGAAGGCAGGGCCAGGCGGGCCGCGGCGAGGCACCACAGGCGGTGCAGACCCGCCGCTTCGCGTGAGTACGCGGTCACGGCGACGCCCGCGGGCAGGGCTGCTCCGTTGTCGAGCAGCCACGCCGCGTAGGCGCGCCGGGCCTGTGCGTTGGGCTCGACGTGCACGACGAGGTGCTCTCCCGCGCTGGCTGAGGATGGCCATGGGCGAATCTCGGGGGAGATGGGGTCGGCACCGCGGATCCAGATCGCCTCGCCGAACATCTCGGCGCGGCGGGCGGAGGCGCGGCGGCCCGCCGACGCGGGGTTGTGGTGCAGGGACAGCAAGGTGTCGATGTTCATGCGTCGTCTCCCCAGCGAGGAAGCAGCGGAAGGCGGAGGCCGGCGTGATCGAGGGCGCGCAGCACCACCGAGTCGACGGCCTGCTCGAGCGACTTCACGCCGGCGTAGAAAGAAGGGATGGCCGGCATCACTACGGCGCCGGCCTCGGTGACCGCGACCATGTTGCGCAGGTGGACCAGCGACAGCGGCGTCTCGCGGGCCAGCAGGATCAGCGTCTTGCGCTCCTTGAGGGCCACCTCGCCCGCGCGCGAGAGCAGGTCCCCACCGCCGCCGTGGGCGAGGCGGGCCAGGGTGCTCATCGAGCAGGGGGCGACGATCACCGCGTCGGGAGCGTTGCTGCCCGAGGCGAACGGTGCCCCGAAGTCCTTGTGCCCGTAGCGTCGAAAGCCATGCAGGGACTCGGGCATGGGCTCGTCGAGCTCGCCCTTCCAGCACACCGCCGCGTTGGACGACGCGGTCCAGGCCACGCGCAGCTGCGGCATCGGGTCCATGCCCTCGATGCGTCCCTCGCGGACGTCGGCAAGCAGGGTGAGCAGCCGCTTGGCGTAGATCGACCCCGACGCTCCCGCGACGCACACGACGATGCTGCGCGGAGGCGCCGTCATCGAGGCACCTCGGCCCGGACGATCCACGCCATGCCCATGGTGAGCTTGGTGTGCGAGACGTTCACGAAGCCGTGCTCGCCGAGCAGCGCCTCGTAGTCCTGCACGGCCTCGAACTTGCCGATGCTCTTGGGCAGGTAGGTGTACGCGTCGAGGTCGCCCGTCGCCGCCCATCCCACGACCGGGAGCACGGTGCGGTTGTAGGCGGTGTGCAGCAGGCGGCTGAGCCCAGAGGTGGGCCGGAAGAACTCGAGGATCGTCAGGCGCCCGCCGGGGCGAAGCGTCCGCGCCTGTTCGGCCGTCGCGCGGGGCAGGTCGGAGACGTTGCGGACCCCAAACGCGCAAAAGATGGCGTCGAGGCTGTCGTCGTCGAACGGCAGGTCGTGCGCGTCCATGGGCTGCGGGGTGATGCGCTCGCCGACGGCCCCGGTGAGCTTGTGGGCACCCTTGGCGAGCATCTCCTCGGCGAAGTCACCCGCGACGATGTCGGCCTGCGGGTACTGCCGGTGGATCTCGACGCTGCTGTCCATCGTGCCCGCGCACAGATCGAGGACCGCGGCGCGGCGTGATCCGTCTGGGTTTGCGGGCATCGTCTCGGGCAGCAGGCCGCGGACGGCTTCGTTGCGCCAGCGGACGTCGATGCCCATGGACATCAGCCGGTTGGCGCGGTCGTAGCCGTGCGCGATGCGGTCGAACATGCCTTGGACGCGCTCTCCGTGCGCGTCGACGGTGGGGGTGGTCGAGCTCATCAGTGGGTCCTCCGGACGACGTAGTTGGGGATCTGCTGCAGCGCTTCCTTGGCGTCCGAGGGGGGCAGGGGTGCCAGGGCCTCGGCGGCCGCGTCGGCGTGGCGATCGGCGATGGTGCGTGCCTGTGCGACCGAGTCGCTGGCGAGCACGCGTCGCATGATGTCGTTGGCCGCCTCGTCCGAGAGCGGGGGGCCCCCGCCAAACGCCGCGAGCACGTCGTCGTGCAGCGCCGTGTCGTGCTCGCACGCGAGCAGCAGCGGCAGCGTCCACTTGCCCTCGCGAAGGTCTTGTCCGGGCACTTTGCCCGTCTGCGAAGGGGCCGAGGCCCGAATGCCGTAGTCGAGCAGATCGTCGGCGATCTGAAACGCGTAGCCGAGCTCGAGGCCAAAGCGTCGCAGCGGCTCGCGGTATTGCGGCGGCGCGAAGCAGCCCACCGTCGCGCACCAGGCGATGAGCGTGGCCGTCTTGCGCTCGATGATCATGTCGTAGTGGGCGCGGTCGAGGGCCTGACCCCCGGCGCCGTACAGCTGTGCGACCTCGCCTTCGGCCATGCGCATGACCGTGTCGGCCATCGACTGCACCGCGTCGATGTGGGCGGTCTGCGCGACCGCCTGAAGCGAGCGCGCCAGGCAGAAGTCGCCGGTGAGCACCGAGATGCCGTTGCCGTGCACGATGCGGGGGCAGGGCCGGCCGCGCCGGAACTCGCCCTCGTCGATCACGTCGTCGTGCAGGAGCGTCGCGGTGTGCAGCAGCTCGCCCACGGCGGCCACGGTGATGCGGTGTGGGTCGGTCACCCCGGTCGCCCGGGCGCACAGCAGCGCGAGCAGGGGGCGCAGGCGCTTGCCGCCCGCGAAGGCGAGGTGCCCCGCGGCGTCGGGGATGACGGTGACGTCCGAGTGCATCAGGTCGCGCAGGCGCGTCTCGGCGTCGGCGAGGTCGGCGGCCACGAGCCGGATGCACTGGGCGAGAAAGGCCGCCTGTGCGCCCGCGGGCGGCGAGGGTCGGGCGGTTGACGAGAGGTCAGTTGCCGATGGGTGCATCGTTCTCATGAGGCTCACGGGGTGTGCTCGCGCCAAAGCGAGCGGCACGCGTAGCGATGTTGGTGAGGAGGTCGCGGACGGGGCCGCGGTCCACGAAGGCGTCGATGAAGCGGCGCCCGAGGACGAAGAACTCGGAGAGCTGGCGGACGCGCAGCAGGGCGAACGACGAGGCCGCCGAGGGCTGCTCGACCTCCGACAGCGCGGAGACGATCCGACCGACGCGCTCGATGGCGTTGTCGACCTGGTCGCGCTCGCGTCGGCGGAAGACGCCCGTGATCACTTTCCACATGTCGGTCTCGGCGACGTAGAGCCGGCCCTGGCGCCGGAGGACCCCCCACTGCACCAGGGACGAGAGCGTCATGGAGGTAGAGCCGGCGCTGATGCCCAACCGGCGCTGAATGTCGCCGTGGCTCATCGGCTCCTCACACAGGAACAGCAGCCCGTAGATCCGGCCCTGCGTCTTGGTGAAGCCCCAGAACGCCGCAATGTTGCCGAAGACGTCCGCCAGCTCGTCCTGGGCGAACGTCAGCGCGCGGTCGGCGTCGGGGCTTTGGGCGGTCATGGGGGGCGATTGTGCGCGTCTGTTCATTTCATTTTGAAGTGAACTCGGCGGCGAGGGGGACCTACCGCGAGGACTGCGAGGTGTCAACGACCCCGACGAACGGGTGCCCTGCCAGCGCGCGCAGAGGCCTATCATTAGGGTCATGGCGCCCACGGTCTGCACACGCTGCCTTGCAACCCGACGAAGTCCGGAGGAGGGCTGAGCGATGGCGCTGATCGTCTGCGGTGGATGCCGCCGCCACGTCCGCGAAGGCCAGGACTGTCCATTCTGCGGCGCGTCGAGCCGCACGACGCTGCACCTGTGGAAAGCCGCGGTGCTCACCGCGATGGTCCCCCTGGGGCTGACCGCCTGCTACGGGGCCCCGCAGACGCCCGGGCCCACCGACGCCGAGGGCGCCGCGCCTGCCGAGGACGCGCGGGACGCCACGACGCCCCCCGCCTCGCCCGAGCTCGACTCGGCCGTGCCCGACCCCAGCGGTCATGACCCCGCGCCCGAGCCCGAGCCCGAGCCCGAACCCGAGACGCCCGAGCCCGTGGACACGAGCCCACCGGAGCCCGAGCCCAGCGACGACAACAACAACGCGCCCGACGGCACGGACACGCCGATCGTCGAGAAGCCGCGGCCGGCCAAGAAGTACGGCGCGCCGCCGCGTCCCAAGCCGAAGTACGGCGGACCGCCGCGGCCCGACCCGCCCCCCAAACCCGTGCCGAAGCCCACGCCCGGCGAGTAGATGCGGCGACGTTCGCTCCCCATTGCGCCGCCCGGCCCGCCGGCGGTGCGCGGTCGCCCTCTCGAGGACCACGCGCGCCCAGTCGACGCCGTGCGACCGCGCTATGCCGTCTGGGAGATCACGCTGCAGTGCGACCTGGCGTGCCGGCACTGCGGATCCCGAGCCGGTCGCGCGCGTCCGGACGAGCTCGACACCGCCGAGGCGCTCGACCTGGTGGGTCAGATCGCCGATCTCGGGGTCGAAGACGTCACGCTGATCGGCGGCGAGGCGTACCTGCGGAAAGACTGGCTGGAGATCGCGGCGGCGCTCATCGAGCGCGGCGTCGACACGTCGGTGACCACCGGCGGGCGCGGCATAGACCCCGCACGCGCGCGCGACATGGCCCGGGTGGGCATCTCGACCGTGTCGGTCTCCATCGACGGGCTTGCGGCCACCCATGACCACCTGCGTGCGGTCAAGGGCAGCTACGACGCGGCCCTCGGCGCGCTGAAGGCTCTGCGCGAGGCCGGCGTCCCAGTGTCGGTCAACACCCAGATCTGCGCGCCCAACCTCCGCGAGATCGAGCCGCTCTTCGAGCGCATTGCGGGGCTGGGTGTCCATAGCTGGCAGGTCCAGCTCACCGTGGCGATGGGGCGCGCCGCCGACGACCCATCGCTCTTGCTGCAGCCGTGGCAGATGCTCGAGGTCATGCCCATGGTCGCGCGCCTGCAGCGTCGCTGCGACGAGGCGGGCATCGTGCTGTGGCCGGGTACCAACATCGGCTACTTCGGCCCCTACGAGTCGCTCCTGCGGCGCGAGGACGAAGGCCAGCACACCACCGCGTGCACGGCGGGCCGCGACACTCTGGGCATCGAGGCCAACGGCGACATCAAGGGGTGCCCGTCGTTGCCCACCGCCGCGTACGTCGGCGGCAACCTGCGGGACCACGCGTTGCGTGACATCTGGGAGCGCGCGTCGGCCCTCCGGTTCACGCGCGTGCGTCCCCGGGCCGAGCTGTGGGGGCGCTGCGGGAGCTGCTACTACGCCGACGTGTGCATGTCGGGCTGCACCTGGACCGGCCACGTGCTCACGGGGCGGCGGGGCAACAACCCGTTCTGCCACCACCGCGCGCTGGAGCTGCTGGCCGAGGGGCTTCGAGAGCGACTCGTCCCCAAGTCGGCGGCGCCCAACGAGCCCTTCGACCACGGAGCCTTCGAGATCGTCGAGGAACCGTGGCCCGACGCGCTCCGACGCCTCGCCGACGCGCTGGCCGGGGCCCAGCCCGACGACCCGCCGCGATGGCTGACCGAGGCTGGCTGATTCAGGTCAAGGAGCAGGGAGCCCAGTCCGAGAGACGTGCACGAAGCAATGCAGGCGGGCGGTGGCCGACCGCTCCGACCCCGCGCCGACCCTGGCCTCCACGGCCAGGATCCTATGACCCTCGGGGGCAGGTTGCGCCAGTTCCGCGTCGCTCGCTCAGCCCCTCCCGCGCCCGACCCGCGCCCGGACACGATTGGGCCACTACACGTCTTTCGGACTGGTCCTTTCTCTTCCTCCCCGCGTGCCCGCGCAGCTGCTACCTTGGAAGAGACGTGTCCGAGGCTCCCTCCAGCACACTGTGGCTCGCGGCCGGGGCTGGCATCACCGGGGTGTTGCTCGGAGGCGCCGCCGTCTACCTCGGAGCCCGCGGCGATGTGGCGCCTCAGGCCCAGGTCCGCGCCACGCCGCCCTCGCCGGAGGCCGCGCCTGCCGACAGGCAACCTCCGCCCGCTGCCCCCACGCTGGCCGAGGCCGTCGCGAAGACGATGGACAGCGTGGTCAACCTCGAGTCGTCGCAGGGGCTCGGCGCCGGCGTCATCGTCGACCCCTCGGGCATCGTGCTCACCAACTACCACGTGCTCGCCGAGGCCCTGCGCCCCCCGCCCACCCTGTTCGGTACCCGCTTGGGCGCGATGCCGGTGCTCACCGCTCGCTTCGCCGACGACCACGTCGTGGGTGCCTCGGTGCTCGTCGCCGACCCCGATGAGGACTTGGCGATCGTTCGACTCGAGCGCCCCGAAGGCGAAACGCTGCCCTACGCGGCGGCGGCGATCGGACGCAGCGGCGAGCTCGTGGTCGGGCAGGAGGTGTTCGCGGTCGGCAACCCGCTGGGTCTGCGCAACACCGTCAGCCGCGGCATCGTCTCCGCGCTCGACCGCACGGGCGTGCTCGCCGACCCGCAGCAGGCCGTGTTGCAGCTCGACGCGTCGATCAACGTCGGCAACTCCGGCGGCCCTCTGTTCAACCTTCGCGGCGAGCTGGTCGGCATCGTCACGGCCCGTCGTCAGCAGGCCGAGGGCATCGCGTTCGCGCTGCCCATGGACCACGTGCGGGGCTTTCTCGAGGCACTCACGACCCCCGATGGCGCCCGCTCGGGCGTCATCGGAGTCACGCTCGGCTCGAGTGACGCGCCGCCCGAGGCCGCGGTCTCGCTTGGGTACCGGGCCGGCCTGGTCGTCGAGCGCGTCGCCGCCGGCGGCCCCGCATCCAAGGCCGGTCTCGAGTCTGGCGACGTCATCGTGGCGCTGCGCGGCAAGCGGCTCGACGGGCTCTCCGACACCCGCACGCCGGCCCTCGCGGCGCACCTGCAGAAGACGGTGCGAGGCATGTTCGAAGGCGAGGTGCTCGGGGTCACCGTCATCCGCGGCGCCAAGGTGCTCGAGCTGTCGGTCGAGATTGCGGCCGCGAGCGAGCGCGACCAGATCCGCATCGACGCCGAAGAACTGCTGGGCCTGGGACTGGCGCCGAGCGCTATGCGACCCACCATCGCGCGCGTCATGCCAGGCACGCAGCTGTGGGGAGATCCAGACCTGCTCGTCGGCGCGACGCTGAGCTCGGTCATGGGCACCGATGTCGCGGGCTACGAGGACCTCGCCGAGCGCCTTGGCGAGATGCGCAGGATCCGGCAGCAGCGCGGCGGGTCTCCGCGCGTGCTGGTGGGGTTCGTCAAGGACGGCGAGCGCCACGCCGCGTTGCTGCGCCTGTCGCAATGACCCCTCCTCGCCGGTTTGTTGGGGCCTGCCGCGCGGCGCTGGTACGGTGGGCGCATGCGCGTCGCATTGCCCTTCATCGCGCTCTGCGTCGTCCTCGCGGGTTGCCGGGGCGACGTCGCTCGCGCGCGGCCCCTGACCGCGTCGCTGACCGACGCGTTGCCCGAAGCGCCGAGCGCCGATCTGCTTGCGCGGGCGCGGGCGAGCGTACGTGACGGCGCAATCGATCCGGCGATGCGGGCCGCCCTCGCCGCGAGCGCCCTGCCTCGCGATCGCAGGGCCGCGCGCATGCTCGCCGCCCTCGAGGCCCCGGCGCCGCCCGAGGAGCCCGCGGCGGAGCCGACCCACGGGGAGTTCGGCGAGGCGCCGCGCATCAAGCTGGGCACCGCGCCGCCACGGGTGCCCGCCCGTCCCGCCAAGGCGTCGGCCACAGCTCCGAGGGCGGCCGCTGCACCTGCATCGACCACGCGCTCGGCCGCACCGCCCTCGATCGCCCGGGCGCGGCTGGAGAAGCTGGCGATGTCGACCACGAAGAAGGGCGCTTCGCTGTCGCTGCGTGGCTCGGGCGGCCTCGTGGTCGGAGTGGCGTCGCAGCCCCGCTCGGGCATCGTGCGCTTGGTCATGGATGCCGAGGCCTCCGCGGGCGCCCTGAGGGCGCGCCCGAAGATCTCCGGCGCACGCGTCACCGGGATTCGACGCACCGGAAAGACGGTGTTCGTCACGCTGTCGCTCGACCCGGGCTGGTCGCTGCGCGGCATCGTCCGCACGCGCGCCGGCGCCCGCGTGGACCTGAATCGACCCGCGTGAGGGCCCGCGGATGGTCAGCACGGCCGTCCATGCTATCCCCCCGACGAATGCACACGAGCATGGCCGACTGCGTGCGCGACCTCGAGGCGCACGGGCACTTGGTACGGGTCCGTGAAGAGGTCGACCCCAACCTCGTCATGGCCTCGGTGCAGCGCCGCGTCTACGCTGCGGGCGGGCCTGCGGTGCTGTTCGAGCGGGTCAAGGGCAGCGCGTTTCCTGCCGTGAGCAACCTGTTCGGCACGCTCGAGCGCGGGCGCTTCATCTTTCGCCGCACCATGGGGCGCACCGCCGACGCCATCGCGCTCAAAGCCAACCCCGAAGCGGCGCTCAAGAAGCCCTGGCAGTACCTTTGGGCGCCCATGGTGGGCTTGCGCGCGCTCCCCAAGCGCGTGCGCAGCGGTCCTGTCCTCTCGGGGCAGACGACGCTCGCGGCCCTGCCGCAGATCAGGAGCTGGCCCGACGATGGCGGCCCGTTCATCACGCTGCCGCAGGTCTACAGCGAGCACCCCGAGCACCCCGGCCCGATGAAGAGCAACGTCGGCATGTATCGGGTGCAGATCGGAGGCAACGACTACGCGCCCGACGCAGAGGTCGGCATCCACTACCAGATCCACCGCGGCATCGGGGTGCATCACGCCGCCGCGCTGGCCAAAGGCGAGCCGCTGCGCGTCAGCGTGTTCGTCGGGGGTCCGCCCGCGCACACCTTTGCCGCCGTCATGCCACTTCCCGAGGGTCTCAGTGAGCTGGTGTTCGCGGGCATGCTCGCGGGGCGTCGCTTTCGCTACCTGCACCACGGCGGGCACACGCTCAGCGCCGACGCCGACTTCTGCATCGTCGGCACCATCGACCCGGGCGCCACCAAGCCCGAGGGGCCCTTCGGTGATCACCTGGGCTACTACAGCCTCCAGCACGACTTCCCGGTCATGCGAGTCGAGGGGGTCTATCACCGCCCGGGCGCGATCTGGCCCTTCACGGTGGTCGGCAGGCCGCCGCAGGAAGACACCACGTTCGGCGGCCTCATTCACGAACTCACCGAGCCGATGGTGCCCGTGTCGGTGCCGGGATTGCGGGCGATGCACGCGGTCGACAGCGCGGGCGTGCACCCGCTGCTGCTCGCGCTGGGCAGCGAGCGCTACGTGCCCTATGGCCCCCGGCAGCCCCAAGAGTTGCTCACGATCGCCAACGCGGTGCTCGGCTTCGGTCAGGCGTCGCTGGCCAAGTATCTGCTCATCGCGGCCCACGAAGACGACCCAGCCTTGGGACTGCACGACGAGGCGGCGTTCTTCGAGCACGTGCTGCGCCGCATCGACCTCACCCGCGACCTGCACTTTCAGACCAAGACCACCATCGACACGCTCGACTACTCGGGCACCGGCTTCAACAGCGGCTCCAAGGTGGTCTTCGCCGCCGCAGGAGAACCGTTGCGGACGCTGGCCTCGTCGGTGCCCTCGGACTTCGCGCTGCCCGAGGGCTTCGGCCCGGCCAAGGTCGTGCGCCCCGGCATCCTCGCCGTTCAAGGCCCGGCCTACACGCAGGTCCCGGGGGCCGCGGACGCGCTCGCCCGCGACTGGGCGGCCCGAGGCCAGCTCGCAGGCCCCGACACGGGTTTCCCCATGGTGGTGCTCGTCGACGACGCCGACATGGTCGCCCGCAGCTTTCACAACTTCTTGTGGGTCACCTTCACCCGCTCCAACCCCTCGCATGACCTCACCGGCGTGGGCGCGTTCACCGAGCACAAACACTGGGGCAGCCGCGGCTCGCTCGTCATCGACGCCCGGCTCAAGCCCCATCACGCGCCCCCGCTCATCGCAGACCCCGACGTCGAGCGTCAGGTCGACGCGCTCGCGGCCAAGGGCGGGTCTCTGCACGGCGTGTACTGAGGGGGGACGGTCCGGCCTGATACGCTGCGCGCCGTGACGCGATGGCTGCTCCCCGTCCTGTTCGTCTGCGCCTGTGACGGTTCGCCCGAGCCTGCTCCCGCGAAGGCCGTGGACGCCCGCCCCGCGGATCCCGAGCCCAACGCGCGCCCCGAGGCGGCCGCGGCTTCGGCAGAGGCGCCGATCGAGGCCGAGTGGATCGTCTGGTTTCGTCGCGAGGACGGCGGCGTCGAGTCGCGCTGGTACACCAAGACGGGCTCGGGCGTGACGAAGGCCGCTGCGCGCAAGGTGGTCGCGGTGGGGGACGGCAGCGCGTTCTGGCAGATCCGCCGGGCGGACGCAAAGGTCGACGTGTTCGACTGCGCCTGCTTCGACGCACCCGAGGGCGACCCCATGTGCGCGAAGACGGGGGAGGTCGCGATGCTCGGGCTCGAGGCGGTGCCGATGGACGGGGGCGATCCGGTCGCGCTCGAGCAGGCATCCACCGAGACGATCTTCGGTGAGGTCGACGCGATGACGCTGTCGCTGCGCGGCGGTGTGGGGACTCAGTTGTTCGTCGAGACGACCGACGCCGGCTACTACTGCGGTGCCCATGGGTCCTACGGTGGCGTGACGAACGTGCGAGACCCGTCGTCACCGGGCACGGCGAAGTGGCCGGCGCTGACGCTCCCCGGACCGATGCTGCGGCAGGCCGCCATGTCGCAGGACATGCTCGAGGAGTTCAATGCCTGCATGGGCGGGCCCGACGTCGGCATGGCGTCGTTCCTCGACGAAGAGATGCGCGTCGTGTCGGTGCACCTCTCGCTCGACGCGGGCATGCTCGTGCTGCGCTGGAACACCGAGGCGGACGCGCCGTACGTCTGCGCGCCGGACTACGCGTTCCATGGGTTCGTCGACAGCGGCCTGTTGCCCTCGGCGAGCGCGCTCGAGTTGGCCCCGCCGCTTCCCGCGGGGCTTCAGGACGCGTTCTCGGACATCGGCTCGGCGAGCGCCGTCGGTTGGTCGCGCGTCGAGGCCGATCGTCGCGAAGCGGTCTCGGCGTGGTTCGCCGCGCTGCCTGAGACGCCGTGGCCCGCCGGGGAGTCGACCCAGACCCACGCATCCCCCACGCCCACCGACGCAAAGGCACGCGCGGGCCTGCTCGACCGCGGCCGCACGCTGACCCGCGAGAAGAAGTACGCCGAGGCTGTCGAGGTGCTCACCGAGGCGATCGGCGAGGACCCCACCGCGGCGCGACCGTACGCGGCGCGGTGCTACGCGTACCTGCTCTCCGAGCAGCTGAAGAAGGCGCGCCCGGACTGCGAGCGCGCGCTGACGCTGCACCCGGGCGACCGCTTTACGGCGTCGGTGCAGTACAACCTGGGCCAGATCGCGGAGAAGGAGGGCAAGCCCGCGCAAGCCAAGGCCGCCTACGAGGCGTCGCTGAAGCTGCGGGAGAACGCCACGGTGCGCAAGGCGCTCGAGGCCCTGCAGTGAACCCCGTCCAGGCCGCGATCGTGGCCCACCTGCGGGCCAACGGCGTGGGCTACCGCCAGCTGCACCACGAGCCCACCCGGACGTCCGAGGACAGCGCGCGCGTGCGCGGCGAGCCGATGGCGATCGGCGGCAAGTCGCTGGTGCTCAAGGCCGCCGACCGCTTCGTGGTGCTCGTGCTCAGCGCTGCGCTGCGGGCCCAATCCAAGGGGCTGCGCAAGGCGCTGGGCGTCAAGCGGCTGCGCTTCGCCACGCCCCAGGAGCTGCTCGAGCTGACCGGGTGCGTGCCGGGGTGCGTGCCGCCCTTCGGGCGACCGATTCTCGACCTGCCGCTGCTCGTCGACGCCTCGATCCTTCGCAACGAGCGCATCGCGTTCAACGCGGGATCCCTGACCGACTCGGTGATCATGGCGCGGCCGGACTGGCAGCGCTGCGTCGAGATCGAGACGATCGTCGACGTCGCCGAGCAGTGCTAAGTTCGCGCCATGGCTGCCGCACCCGCCTCGACGCTGGATGAGGCTCGAGACGCTCTGCGCACCGCGCTTCGAGCAGGGCAGGGCGGCACCGCGCTCGCGGTGCAGTTCGCCGACGTGGTCGACTCGGTGGTGTGCGAGCACGCCAAGGCAGCGTTCGAGCGCTCCGAGATCGAGCCCGCGCAGGTGTGTCTGGGCGCGGTCGGGGGACTGGGACGCCGCGAGCTCGCGCCGTACTCCGACCTCGACCTGGTGGTGCTCGCCCCCGACCTCGACGACGCGGCGATCGAGGCGCTGGTGCGGGAGCTCGTGCACCCGCTGTGGGACGCGGGCATGCGGGCCAACGTTCGGGCGGACCACCCCTCGGCCTGGCTGGCCGACGCGGCCTCCGACATCACCTCGTGCACGGGGCTGCTCGACCTGCGCCCGCTGCTGGGCAACGCCGAGCACGCCGAGTCGCTCCGGGCCCAGGCCTTCGACGAGTTCCTCGGGCCGCGCCGCGCCGAGTTCCTCGACCGCCTCGACGTCGAGGCGCAGGAGCGTCACGAGCGATACGGCGGCACCGTGTACCTGGTCGAGCCCGACCTCAAGCACGGCCCGGGCGGCCTGCGCGACCTCGCGTCGCTCGAGTGGGCGCTGCGGGCCGCCCACCGCACCGCAGACCTGGGCCAGCTCGCCGCCGACGAGCATCTGCCCCCCAACATGGCCGCGCTGCTGCAAGAGGCCCGCGACGTGCTGCTCAAGCTCCGCATCGCGCTGCACCTCGCGGCCAAGCGCTCGCAGGAGCGGCTGGGGTTCTCGTATCAAGAGCTCCTGCCTCCGCTGATGGGCCGCGTGCCGCCGAAGTACGACGACGCCACGCTGGTCGAGGCCGTCGAGCGGACGATGCAGGAGTACTACCGGGCTGCGCGGGCGCTGCTGCGGTACGGCCAGCGGGTGCGAGATCGGTCCCGGCCCCGGCGCGACTTCGTGTCGATGATCCGGCGCCTCGACGACCGGTTCTCGATCGCGCGCGGGCGGCTCGTCTACACCGCCGACGTTCCGCTCGCCGACGCGCCCGTGCAGTGTTTTGGGGCCCTCGCGCGGGCTCGCGACCGGCACGTGTCGCTGGCCGGGGAGACGTTCGACGCCATCGCCGAGGCGTTCGCCGTGCCCGCGGCGGTGGGCATCGCCGACGACCGGGCGGCCCACGCCGCCTTCTTCGAGCTGCTGATCAACACCGACGACGTGGAGCACCCCTCGGCCGTCGAGCTCGCCTCCGAGCTGGGCCTGCTCGAGGCGGTCGTGCCGGAGTTCGGCGAGATCCGCGGCCGGATGCAGCACGACACGTACCACGTGTACACGGTCGATCAGCACACGCTCGCCGCCCTCGCCATGCTCAAGCGCATCGCCCGTGGCGACCACAACAAGGACTACCCGCTCGCCACGTCGCTGCACCTCGAGCTCGACGATCCTCGCGTGCTCTACCTCGCAACGCTCGTGCACGACACCGGCAAGGCCGACACCGGCCGCGACCAGTGCGAGAGTGGGCGCGAGGTGGCCTGGGAGACCGCCCGCCGTCTGGGCCTGTGCGACGCGGATGTGGAGCGGTGCAGCATGCTGGTCGCCGAGCACCTGGCGATGCCGCTGCTCAGCCAAAAGCGCGACCTCTCCGACCCGGACCTGATCGCCGCGCTGGCCCGACGCGTGGGCAGCCCGCGGGGCCTCGCCGAGCTCTACCTGCTCTCGCTCGTCGACACGGCCTCGGTGCGCCCGGGCAACCTCACCAGCTGGAAGCTGGCGCTGCTCGATGAGCTGTACCTGCTCGCGCGGGCGCACATGCGTCGCGGCTTTACGCGCGTGCCGCAGCAGGAGGCCGCCCAGGACGAGCCGGTGGGCATGCCGGCGCGCTACCGCAACCTCTTCGACGCCGACCTCCGCAACCATCACGGCGCGCTGGTGCAGCAGATGCTCGCGCAGGGCGAGGCGGTCGACCTCGAGCTCGACGTCGGCGCCGGCGGGCTGCGCCTGACGCTCGCGGGCCTCGATCGCCCGGGCCTGCTCGCCCAGACGTGCGCGGTGTTTCGGGAGCACGGCGTCGAGATCATGGCCGCCGACATCTTCTCCAGCGACGACGTGCCCTCGGTGGTGGTCGACGTGTTTCGCGTGCTGCCTCGCGGGGAGGCCGAGCGGGGCATCTCCCCCGAGACGGTCGAGCTCATGCGCACCCAGCTGCTGCAGCCGTGGGGGCAGGCCGAGCTGCAGCGACGCCCTCCCGAGCGGCCCTCCCGCGCGTGGTCTGCCCGGCCGCGCACGCCCACCACCGTCACGTTCGAGGACGCGTCCGAGTCGCGCACGATCATCGAGGTCGAGACCGAGGCCGAGGCCGATACGCTCGAGCGGATCACCTTGGCGATGGCCGCCGAAGGCATCGAGATCCTGCTCGCGCGGATCAACACCGAGGCGGAGCGCGCCGTGGACACCTTCTACGTCGAGCGACTCGGCGAGGACGAGCAGCGCCGGCTGACCGACCGCCTCGCCGACTACCTGGACCCGGGCGGCTGAGCGCGGGAACTTTTTCCGCTCGCGCGCGTCTGAACAGACGATGGGTCGATGCGTGGGTGGGTTCGTCTTGGGTGCGCTCCTCATGACGCCGTGGTCCGCGGCCCGAGCCGACTGCGGGCCGCAGGGCGTCGACATCCACGGGGGGCCAGGTGTCGCCCAAGGTGACGCTGTCGCCGTAGTGCCGCCCGACCCCACGCTGTACGCGTTTTGGCGGCGCAGCCTCGCCCCCGCCTTCGATGTGGTCTGTGAGCGTGACGGCGAGGCGCTCGCGTTCGTGCTGCACGAGCTTCCCACGGCCACGGGCTCGCGCGCCGGCCAGCTGTCGGTGACCACGGGCGATTGCACCGCGTTCGTCGTGCGCAACGCCGACCCTTCCGCGCGCTGGAGCTATCGACCCGACGGTGGCGCGGCCCACTTCACCGTGCGAGACGCGCCCGCGCCTAGCGAGCGCCCCGCGCCGATGGTCGCTTCGGCGAGGCGGGTCAACCAGGAGTTCGGCTGTGGGCCTTCGAGCCACCTCGCGCTCACCGCCTACGCCCAGCCCGCGGCGATGCGGATCGAGGTGCAGCCGGGCGAGCATGCGGTCGTGGTGCCCACCTACCCGGGCCGCGCCGAGCAAGGCGGGCACCCGCTGTCGGAGTTTTGGGTGGGGCGGACGATGTGCATGGGCCCCAACCTGCCCGAGGCGGCGCTCGGAGGTGCGATGCAAGTCCGTCTCACTGCGCTGTACGCCGACGGCTCTGAGGAGGTCGGCGCGTGGCAGACCGTGGCCCCCCCACCGGGCATCGAGGCCACTCGCCACGGCGTGGCTTGGGACGTCGGCGATCGCCCCCTGCCGCCGCTGCGCGACTCCGCGCTGTCCTCCGAGGCCGCCGTGCAGGCCGCCGACGCGGCACCGTGCCGGGGGGCGCCGGGCCTGGCCTGGCTGTGGCTTCTGCTCGCCGTCCCCGGAGCGTTCGCGACGGCCCGGGCTCTTCGTCGCGACGGCGCGTGATCGTTGTGCTGCCCGTTGGCACTATCGTGGGTGCATGGCTTTGCACGACACTCTCCGGCTCGCTCGAACGGTGGGCTGGCTCGCCCCGCTTGCGGCGGCGGCAGCGGCTCTCGTGCCGTCCCCCTCATCGGCCTCCTCGCAGGTGTGCGAGGGCGGCACCCACTTGCTCCATCCCGCCGATGGAGGCTCGACCGAGCCGGGCACGCTGCTCGTCTTTGCGGACCGATCCTGCACGCGTCCCGACGGCGTCGAGCCGTCCGCGCCGATCGTCATGATCGCCGTCGAAGACCTGCACGTCGAGGTCGACGGCGAGACCGCCTCGCTCGTTCGCTTCGAAGAGGTCGAGCGCAGCTGGCTGTGGCGCATCGAGCCGCCGCCACCACCGGGCGCGCTCGTCAGGATCTTCGGCTGTGACCTCGCAGAGCGCGAGGGCACGGTGTGTTACGAGCCCTGGACGCCGTCGACCCAGGAGGGCCCGCTGCTCGAGTGGAGCTTCACCGTGCAGGGCGAGCCCAGTCCGGTCGCGCTCGTCGAGCCGGTCATCGCGGGCCTGCGCGAGGGGGAGAGTACCGATCCCTATAGCGGCGAGAAGCGAGCATTGTGGACGTTCTCGCTGGAGCGGGGCGAGAGCGATCCGGGGACGCCGATGTTCGTCGACGTCAACATGCAGCCCGGCGATGCGGTGGCTGCGTACCCCTTCTTGGGCGTCGGCGACACCGCGAAGACCGTCGTGCTCGGGGCACCGCAGGGCGAAGACGTGTGCGTCGAGGCGCGGACGTTCGACCTGTACGGCAACGAGGGCCCCACGGCCACGGCCTGCGCCGACGCGGAGGGGCAGGGCTGCGGATGCACCACCGGCGGCGGCGCGGGCGGGCTGTGGGCGCTGCTCGCCGTGTTCTCGGGGCTCCGTCGTCGCCCTCGACCCTAGCGACGACACCCGGCCGCTCCGCCCGCGGAACGATCGGCTACCATCGCCCCCATGTGGCGCTTCGTCCTGCCGCTCGCGCTCCTGCTCCCGCTCGCGTGTGATGCGGGCCCGACCACGCCCCCCGAGGAGCCCGGCGGCGCCGCGTCGCTGCAGCCCTCCGATCCCGTGGAGGCGGCGGCCAAGAAGATGGCCGAAGGAGACGCTCAGGGGGCGCTCGCGGTGCTCGAGGCGGCGCTCGCCGAGTCGCCCGACGACCACGAGCTTCGCTTTGCCCGAGGGGTCGCGTTGCGCAAGCTCGGCCGCGTGGACGAGGCGCTCGAAGCCTGGGACGCGACGCTCGCCGTGGAGCCGGACTTCTTCGCCGCCCTGTCGGCCAAGGGGGCGGTGTACGTCGAGCGCGAGGACTGGCCCGCGGCGATCGAGGCGCTGCAGGCCGCGGCGCAGGCCAAGGCGGACCACGCGGACACCCACTACAACCTGGCGCTCGCGATCCTGGGGCAGGGCGGCGCCGAGGCGGTCCCCCGCGCTCAGCAGGCGCTGCAGACCGCCCACGGGCTCGATGCGGAGGACGTGGACATCGCCCTGCTCCTCGCGGACATGTACATCAAGCAGTCGAGGCTGCAGCAGGCGAAGCCGGTGCTCGAGGCCGCGGCCGCGCAGGCGCCCGATGACGCGCGGGTGCACGCGGCGCTCGGGCGCCTGGCGCTCAAGTCGGGCGATGGAGCGGCGGCCCTCGCCGCGTTCGAGTCGGCCTTGCGCACCGCCCCCGAAGACGCGGGCTATCAGCTCGGCCACGCGCAGGCCCTGCTGCGCCTGGACCGGTCGCAGGAGGCCGAAGCCGAGCTCGCCGCGCTCGCCGAGCGTGCGCCCGAGTCGGCGGTGGTCTGGCTCGAGTGGGGCACGGCGCTGGCGAAGCAGGGCAAGTTCGAGCCGGCCATCGCGAAGATCGACGAGGCCGTCCGCCGCGGTCCTCATCTGGTCTCGGCGCAGGTCCGTCGCGTCGGGCTGCTCTCGGACCTGGGGCGCTGCAAGGACGCCAAGACGGCGATGAAGACGCTGCGGAGCACGACGAGCGCACCGCAGGCGCTCGCGGTGGCCGAAGGCGCGCTGAAGCGCTGCAGCCGTTAGGCGGATCAGGCGTCGGCGGCGATCACCCCGCACGCGACGCGGGGTCCGGCGGCGCCGCTGGGCTGGCTGCGCAGGTCGTCGGCTCCGGCGTGCACGATGACCGCCCGGCCGATGACCGACCCCTTCGCGTCGGGCTCGAGCACGACGTCCATGCGGAGGGTGGTCGACACTGTGCCGTCATCTTCGGCCACGACGTTGCCGAAGTCTCCGGCATGGTGCGCGGCGTCGGTCGGCGCGCCGTGAGGGGTGGCGTGCGGGTTGAAGTGGCCGCCGGCCGAGGTGAAGTCGTCGGCCGAGCAGTCGCCCGTCTCGTGGATGTGAAAGCCGTGCGGACCGGGGCTGAGCCCGGACAGCTCGACCACGACGTCGACGGCTCCCGCGGCGGGGACGAATCGGATCGTGCCCTGCACGCCGTCAGAGGACGTGAGGGTGGCGCTCGCGCCGGCGGCGGCCGGCGAGGGGGCGTCGGGGCTCGCGGGCGTGGCGGAGCAGGCCGCGGTGAGCAGGAGGGCGGCGAGGGGACGGACGGCGTTCACGCGCACGGTCTAGCGCCAGATCTCACGCAGGCCAGCCCGGGACGACGCGGACAGGCCGCAGATCGAGTGACAGCGGCGTGAACAAGTGAGCCAAGCCCCCCTTGCACCCCTTCTCCCCCCGTGGCCATTTCCCTATCATCGCGCATGGCCCAGAGCCCGCCCGACATCCGCGAAGCGCTCACCTTCGACGACGTGCTCCTCGAGCCTGGCTTCTCCGAGGTCCTGCCGTCGGACGTCGTGGTCCACTCTCGGCTCACCCGCGACATCGCTCTGCGCATGCCGGTGCTCTCGGCGGCGATGGACACGGTGACCGAGGCGCAGACGGCCATCTGCATGGCGCGTCACGGCGGCCTGGGCATCGTGCACAAGAACCTCACGCCCGCCGAGCAGGCCGGCGAGGTTCGCCGGGTCAAGAAGGCCCAAAGCGGCATGGTGGCCGACCCGATCACCGTCGGGCCCGATGCCAAGCTCGAGGACGCGCTGGCGCTCATGCAGCAGCACGGCTTCTCGGGGCTGCCGGTCGTCGAGGGCAACAAGCCGATCGGCATCCTGACCAGCCGCGACGTCCGCTTCGAGACCAACACCGACCGCCTGGTGCGGGATGTGATGACCTCCGAGCCGATCTCGGTCCGTCAGGGTACCTCGCTCGAGGAATCACGTCGCCTCCTGCACAAACATCGCATCGAGAAGCTGCTGGTCACCGGCGAACAGGGCGAGCTGCTCGGGCTCATCACGGTCAAGGACATCGTGCAGGCGGCGAGCCACCCCGAGGCCATTCGCGACGGCAAGGGCCGGCTGCGCGTCGGCGCGGCGGTGGGCACCTCGGCGGACACGATGGAACGGGTGGGGGCGCTCGTCGAGCAGGCCGTCGACGTCGT
This sequence comes from bacterium, assembly GCA_024742475.1. Taxonomy (GTDB): domain Bacteria; phylum Myxococcota_A; class Polyangia; order Nannocystales; family Nannocystaceae; genus CAJXVA01. The sequence continues at coordinate 97,230 of JANSYI010000019.1, forward strand.
GGTGGTCGACACCGCGCACGGACACAGCAAGGGCGTGCTCGACACGGTCCGCAGCATTCGCGCGGCCTACCCGGACCTGCAGCTCATCGGGGGCAACATCGCCACCCCGGCCGCCGTGGCCGCGCTCATCGAGGCGGGGGTCGACGCGGTCAAGGTCGGCATCGGTCCGGGCTCGATCTGCACGACCCGCGTGGTCGCGGGCGTGGGCGTCCCGCAGATCAGCGCCATCATGGAGTGCTCGGCCGAGGCGCGAAAGCACGGCGTCCCGGTGATCGCCGACGGCGGCGTGAAGTACTCGGGCGACATGGTCAAGGCGCTGGCCGCAGGCGCCGACGCGGTGATGATGGGCAGCCTGTTCGCGGGCACCGACGAAGCGCCCGGCGAGCTCGTGCTCTACCAGGGCCGCAGCTACAAGACCTACCGCGGCATGGGCTCGATCGGCGCGATGCGGGCGGGCAGCAAGGACCGCTACTTCCAGTCGGGCGCCTCGGATCGCAAGCTCGTGCCCGAGGGCATCGAGGGGCGCGTGCCCTACCGCGGCGCGTTGGCCGAGAGCCTGTTCCAGCTCATGGGCGGGCTGAGGGCGGGCATGGGCTACGTCGGCGCCGGCACCCTCGAGGAGCTGCGCACCAAGAGCACCTTCCGTCGGATCTCGTCGGCAGGCCTTCGCGAGAGCCACGTGCACGACGTGATCATCACCAAAGAAGCCCCCAACTACCGCGTCGAGTAGTCGGCGCTGCGAGTCCATGCACCATCAAACGCTCATCGTCGTCGACTTCGGATCGCAGGTCACCCAGCTCATCGCCCGCGTGGTGCGAGAGCAGGGCGTCTACGCCGAGATCGTGCCGTTCCACAAAGCGCTCGAGCGCATCGAAGCGACCAAACCGCTGGGCATCGTGCTCAGCGGCGGCCCCTCGTCGATCTACGACGAGCACTCGCCCAAGCTCGACCCCGCGGTGCTTCAGACGGGGGTGCCGGTCCTGGGCATCTGCTACGGCCTGTACGTGATGGTCGACGGCCTCGGCGGCACGGTGTCCGAGGCGAGAGAGCGCGAGTACGGCGGCGCCACGTTGTTCGTCGAGGAGGGCTCCGGTCCGCTCTCGCCGTTTCCGACGGGCTCCGAGCAGGTCGTGTGGATGAGCCACGGTGACCGTGTCGACGCGCTGCCCGAGGGCTTCAAGCGGGTGGGGCGGACGGCCAACTGCGCGTTCGCGGCGATCGAGAACCCGCAGCGGCGCATGTGGGGGGTGCAGTTCCATCCCGAGGTGTTCCACACGCCGCGCGGGCGCGAGGTGCTGGGCGCCTTCACCACGCTGTGCGGGTTCGATGGCGACTGGACGATGGCCGCGTTCGTCGACGAGGCGGTGCAGAAGGTCCGCGAGACCGTCGGGGAGACCGGGCACGTCATCTGCGGCCTCTCGGGGGGCGTCGACTCGTCGGTCGCCGCGATGGTCGTCGAGAAGGCCATCGGTGACCGGCTGCACTGCGTGTTCGTCGACAACGGCCTGCTCCGCAAGAACGAGCGCCAGGAGGTCGAGCGCATGTTCGCCGGCAAGCTTGCCAACGACCTGCGGGTCGTCGACGCGTCCGAGCAGTTCCTGGCCAAGCTCGCGGGCGTCACCGACCCCGAGGTCAAGCGCAAGCGCATCGGGGCCACCTTCATCGACGCCTTCGATGCCGAGGCGGGTACGATCGGCGGGGCGAAGTACCTGGTGCAGGGCACGCTCTATCCCGACGTGATCGAGAGCGTCAGCGTGGGGGGCCCCTCGGCCACGATCAAGACGCACCACAACGTGGGCGGGCTGCCCGAGCGCATGCACATGAAGGTCGTCGAGCCGCTGCGCTCGCTCTTCAAGGACGAGGTGCGCAAGCTCGGCATGGAGATGGGCATGCACGAGGACATGGTGTGGCGACACCCGTTCCCCGGCCCCGGGCTGGCGGTGCGCGTGCTCGGGGAGGTCACCCAGGAACGCTGCGACAGGCTGCGCGAGGCCGACGCGATCATCATCGAGGAGATCCGCGCCGCGGGCCTGTACCGCGACCTGTGGCAGGTGTTCGGGGTGCTCCTTCCGGTCAACTCGGTGGGGGTGATGGGCGACGGCCGCACCTACGAGAACGCGCTGGCGGTCCGGGCGGTCAACAGCACCGACGCGATGACGGCCGACTGGGCCCGGCTGCCCTACGACGTGCTGGGGCGGATCAGCAACCGCATCATCAACGAGGTCCGCGGCATCAACCGAGTCTGCTACGACATCAGCAGCAAGCCGCCGGCAACCATCGAGTGGGAGTAGGCCGATGGCGCGGGTTCGACACGACGACGGGAGCGAGCGGCTGGTCTCGGCGCAGCAGGCCGACGAGGACGGCGAGCGCCTCTCGCTGCGCCCGCAGACCATGTCCGAGTACATCGGGCAGACCGCGCTGAAGAACAAGCTCTCGGTGTTCGTCGAGGCCGCGCGACAGCGCAAGGAGGCCCTCGACCACACGCTGCTGCACGGGCCCCCGGGCCTGGGCAAGACCACGATGGCCCAGATCCTCGCCAACGAGCTGGGCGTCAAGATTCACATCACGTCGGGGCCGGCGGTCGAGCACAAGGGTGTCCTCGCGGGGCACCTGACCGCGCTCGAGAAGGGCGACGTGCTGTTCATCGACGAGATCCATCGCCTCACGCCCAGCGTCGAGGAGAGCCTCTACTCGGCGATGGAAGACGGTCGCATCGACCTGGCGGTGGGGGAGGGCAGCCGCGCGCGCACGATGCCCTTCGAGCTCGCCCCGTTCACGCTCGTGGGTGCGACCACCCGCACCGCGCTGCTTTCCGCCCCGCTGCGCGAGCGCTTCCAGATCGTCGAGGGCCTGCAGTTCTACTCCAACGAGGAGCTGGCGCAGATCGTGACGCGGACCGCATCCTTGCTGGACTGCCCCGCGACCGAGGACGGCGCCGAGCTCGTGGGTCGCCGCAGCCGCGGCACGCCTCGCATCGCCAACCGCCTCACCCGCCGCGTCCGCGACTTCGCGCAGGTCCGCGGCCGCACCGAGATCGGGGTCGAAGATGCGGAGTACGCCCTGCAGCAGCTGGGCATCGATGGCGAGGGGCTCGACGACGTCGATCGAAAGATCCTCACCACGATCATCGACGCCTTCGACGGCGGCCCGGTCGGCATCGACGCCCTCGCGGCGACGATCAGCGAGCCCCGAGACACCCTCGAGGACGTCTACGAGCCCTTCTTGCTGCAGCGCGGCTTCCTCGTCCGCACCCCGCGAGGCCGCCAGACCACCCGCAAGGCGACCACGCACCTGGGCCGCAAACCCGTCGCGCCGCGCGGCGACAGCAAGCAGGGCGAGCTGGATCTGTAGGGTTCCGAGGACCCGGCGGTCCCCGGTCCCTCGAGTGGGGCTGTCCACCTCAAGGGCAGGGCGCGGCGCAGCCTTCGTTGCCCACGTCGTCGACGCAGAACTCGTCCCAGCCGCCGGGGTCGGCGTTGCAGCAGAACGGATCCGCTTCGCACACGCACGCTTCGATCTCGGGGTCGTTGCAGCCGGGGTTGCCGTGGGGTTCGCAGCAGCTGTTGCCCATGGAGACCTCGCACGCGGCGGTGTCGAAGGCGATGCCGACCTCGTAGTCGACGCCCGAGGCGATGCCGACGCCCTCGTAGACGCGTAGGAAGTACTCGCCTGCGGGCTGGCACGCCGAGACGATCGACTCGTCGGAGGTGCCGCCCAGCGACGAGGCGATGAGCTCGCCCTCGACGTTCGTGAGCGCGAGGTCGAGGTCTTCATCGGCGGGGCCGGTGAGCGTGGCTTCGACCACGGCCTCTTGGGGGAGCTCGAAGAGCAGCCAATCTTCGTCGTCGGGGCAGAGCGTGCCGAGGTACTCGCCCTCGTCGAGCGGGGGCAGGGTGCCGCCTTGCTGCGGGTTGTCGTCCTCTTCGGCGGGGTCGTCTTCGCACTCTCCGCCCCCGCCTTCGCAGCTGCCGCTTTGCGGTACGCACTGGCGGCCCATCGCGCCGTCGACGGACGTGGTGGAGGCCGGCCCGCACACGTAGCCCTCGGGGCAGTCGTCGTCGCAGGCGCGGCCGCAGGTCGAGCTGCCTTCGGACCCGGGCAGGCAGTGGTCGCCGTCTTGCCCGCACTGAATGTCCGCCGAGCAGCTCTCGCACAAGCCCGCGCCACCCGATCCGCCGCTGTTGGTCACCGAGACCTGATACGCGCCGATGGGAGGCGCGTCGGTGCGGTGGTCGCAGTCACCGTCCTCGTCGTCGTTGTCGCTGGCCTGGATGAGGTACCACAGCGTCGCAGTGCTGCCCTCGGGCTCGTTGGCGACGGGGTTGGGGATGTAGCCCACCCACGTGCCCGCTCGCTCGTCTCCTTCGGTCAGCTCCATCGTGGCGACGTTGCTGAGCAGCTCGAACTGCACGGGGTTGCCCGGGTCCTCGAAGGAGTAGAGCACCACCGGCGCGCCGCGAATGCCCATGTCGTCGCTGACCTCGGCGACGATCTCGAGGTCGAGCACCGTGTTGAACTCGCTGACATCGTGCGTGATGTCGGGGAACTCGCCCGGGCAGCCCTCGCCCGAGGGCTTGCGCAGCACGATGGTGAAGTCCTTGAGCGTGGGCGGGTTGTCGCCGTCGTCGGCTGACAGCGTCAGGCTCCACTGGTCGCTCGTGTCCTTTTGTTCGCGGCTGGGGCACCACGACCAGCGGCCCTCGAAGCCCCCAGGAGAGACCTCGAGGGTGGAGCCGACGATGGTGGGCGCCGTCTGGGTGAGCAGGATCGACGCCGAGTCGGGGTCCTCGACCTCGACGTCGAACTCGGAGCAGTCCGACTCGACCAGGTCGAGCACGGTGCCTTGCGACAGGGGCCGCTTGAACTGCGGCGCCGTGCCCGAGCCGCCGCTGCCCGTCACCGCGATGGTCGTGGACACCGTGACGTCCGTGTTCCCGTCGCTGACGACGAAGTCGAAGATGTGCGTGCCGACCTGCTCGGCGGTGGGCTCGAACGTGAACACCCCGCCGGTGCCGTCGGTGGCGGCCATGATCGATGCAGCGTCCTCGACGTCCGGAACGCCGGGCGCCGCGAAGCTGTAGGTCAGCGCGTCACCGTCCTTGTCGGAGGCCAAGACGTTGAGCGTGAGCGTGTCGCCGACCGCCACCGCCTGCGACTGCAGGGGCGCGACCACGGGGGCTTGGTTGTCGTCCTTGCACGCGACCACACACGCCGCGATTGCGAGCCACAGGGGCAGTGGTCCGACGCTCACGTTCACGACCCCATGCACATGGCGTTGCAGTTCTCGGTGGCGACCTGTACGCAGGTCGAGTCCCACTCGGTGTTGCAGCAGAACGGGTCGGCCCAGGTGCCCTCGTTGCAGACGCAGTTCTCGATCTCGGCGTCGTCCGAGCAGCCTGCGTCGCTGGAGGCCTCGCAGCACGACGCGCCCTGGCACGACTCGGTGTCGAACTCGACGCTGATCGAGTAGTTCCCCGAGACTTCCCCGCCTTGGTAGATCTCGACCATGGCGTAGTAGGTGCCGGGTTCGAGACAGGGGCTGTTGACCTCCTCCATCGACCCCGCGAGCGCGGAGTTGTCGATGCTGGTCAGGTTGGCGCGGAGCAGCTCGAGGTCGATGTCGGGCGGGCTGTCGCCGTTGACCGAGACGTTGATGATGGACGGGCTGCTGGTCGTCAGCGCGAACCAGTCCTGGTTGTTGGGGCAGATGACCAGGTCGTCGGTGTAGTCGAAGCTCACGGGCAGCTCGTCGGCGCCCTCGGGCGTGTCGTCGCCGGGGTCGAACTGGTCGCCCTCGCAGCTGTCGCCTCCGCCGCCGCACTCGCCGTCGGTCGGGACGCACTGCTGAGCCGCGGCGCCCTCGACCGAGGTGACCGGGTTCTCGCTGCACGCGTAGCCGTCGGGGCAGCCCTCGTCGCAGCCGGTCGCGCAGAACGTGCCCGCCGCGAGCTGAATGCAAAGGTCGCCCGCCTCCCCGCACTGCACGTCGAACGAGCACGGCTCGCAGATCTCGGCGCCGCCGCGGACGTCGCCGGGGTGGGTGATCGTGGCCGTGTGCACGCCGTCTTGGGGCGAGTTCGTCCGGTGGTTGCAGCCGCCTTCGGGGTCGTCGGTGTCGACGACCTCGAGCAGGTAGTAGATCGTGGCGGTGTCGCCCTCCACGCCCTCGGCCACCGGGTTGGGGATCGCGGCGCGCCACGTGCTCGTGGTCTGATCGCCGTCTTCGAGCGTCATGTTGGCGATGCTCAGCCGCGAGAAGTCGACCTCGCCGCCGGCGCTGGGATCCTCGAGCGACCAGTAGACCACGGGCGCCGAGATGCCGACGTCGTCGCTGAACTCGGCGACGATGGCGACGTCTTGCAGCGTGCTGACGTCTTGCGGGCTGTGGTCGATCGTGGGGAAGTCTCCCGGACACTCTTCGCCGCTGCCGGGCCGGATGACGATGGGGACCTCCTTGATCGTCGGCGGGTTCTCCCCGTCGTCGGCCGAGAGCTTGAGCTGATGCTGGAACATCTGCTCGTCTTCGGGGCGCGGGCACCACTTCCAGACCGCTTCCTTGCCGAACGAGCCCGAGTCGATCGTGAGCTCGGCGCCCGAGAGCACCGGGGCGGCCTGGCTGAGCTCGATTTCCACCGTGTCGAGGTCTTCGACGATGACCTGCAGCGAGGGGATGCTGGCGCAGGGCGTGCCGGATTCGATGATGAGGCCAGCCTTCGGCTCCCGGAACACCGGCGCGCTCTCGATGCCCGAGGCGCCGCGAACCTCGACCGTGATCGGAACGGTGGTGTCGAACTCTCCATCGGAGACGACGAAGTCGAAGATGTGATCCCCCTCGTGTCCGGCCACCGGCGTGTACGTGAACAGGCCCTGTCCGTCGGGCGTCCGGGTGACGCGCGCGTGCGCGTCGATGTCGGGGATCGTGGAGCGGAAGCTGAAGGACAGGCCTCCGCCGTCGGGGTCCGACGCGCGAAGCATGACGCGCAGCTCTTGGCCAACCACGGCGACCTGGTTGCCGGGATCGGTGAGGATGGGGGGCGAGCCCTCCTTGCAGCCGGCGAGGACCATCATCGCGGTGCCGCCGAGCAGAACCACGTTCGAGCGCATCAAGAGATCAAGCATGTCGCGACTGCTCCAGACTACCGCGGCGGCAGGCCGCGTGCCGCCTTCGACGTCGACGGCGAGGCCGGGGTTCAACCACGAATGGGCGCGTGTGGCGACCCCCTTGGGTCCAAATTGCGAGCCGCGCAGACTCCGCGCAGGGGGTCGCGCCCGGCGGGGTCCGCATGTAGGCTGAGCCGGTGGAAGGCCGTGTCGTCGTTCTCTCGCTCAGTGCGTTGGCGCTCCTCGGCTCCTGCGAGGAGGCGACGCAGGGGCGCGAGCCCACCGGTCTGGAGACACTGTCGCTGACGTCGGTCGAGCCGCGGGTGGTGCTGCCGGGGACCGTGATTCAGATCGAGGGGTCCTCGTTCCTCGACCAGCCGCTGGGGGTCTCGGCGCTGCGGCTCAGCGGCGAGCTCGAGGGTCGTTCGGCCACCGTCGACCTTCCCGCCGAGTTCATCGACTTCGAGTCGATGACGGTCGAGGTCACCGATGACACGTTCGCGCTGCTCGGGGTCGACGAGGGCGCGTTCGACGGGTTGATGAGCGTCAAGGTGGACTACCTCCCCGAGGCGACCACGCACTTCTCGCCGGCGCTCACGGGCGGAATCGAGTTTCGCCGCACGCTCGAGCCCGTGCTCGACGACGCGACCCGACAGGGGGCGATCTACGTCAACTCGGCGATTGAGGTCGAGGGCTCCGGATTCCTGCTCGGGGGCGGCGAGGGCGTCACCTACGCGGTGGTCGAGGGGTGCACCGTGCCCGTCGGCGGCGACGCCTGCGGCTCGCCCACCCGCAGCGAGATTCCGATCAGCCCCGCAGAGCCGTTCAGCCGCACCCAGGGCACCTTCCCGTTCTCTCCCCACATCGCGGGCATCTCCGGCGGGCGCTTCGAGGGCCGGCTCCACTTGGCCAACGTGATGCCCGATGGCACCCGATTCGAGAGCGAGGAGTTCCCGGTCGCCTACGACCTGCTGCAGACCACCGTCACCGCGCTGGGCGAGGGCGGCAGCGTCGGGCAGTTCATCGACATCGAGGGCGGCGGGTTCATCGGGGCCGAAGACGGCATCACCTTGATGGAGCTTTCGGGCGAGTTCTTCCCCAAGAGCAGCGTCGGCGGCGTTCCGGTCGAGGGGCTCTCGTTCATCCCCGAGTACGTCGACGGCTCGCTGATGCGCTTCGTCGTCAACGAGCAGGACGCGCTCGCGCAGGGGCTCGAGGACCTCGGCGGCATCCGCTACGCCGAGGGCACCTTCGACGGCACCATTCGCCCCGTCGTCAGCTTCGGCAACGAGAACGTCGAGGGCGCGCAGACCCCCATCGCCTTCGAGATTCGCCCCGTCAAGCAGGTGGTATGGGTGCAGTTCACCCCGGCCTACGTCGAGAGCCTGCGCAAGTTCGGCATCCGTGCGCTCGACCAGCGGGTTCGCGACCGCGTCTTCGAGGTCATGGCGCGCGACTACGCGACGATCAACGTCGAGCTGCGCGACACCGAGCCGCTCGACTTCGCCGAGTACACGATCCTCGAGATCAACGGCCCCGACGTCAACGGGCTGGGCCTGCTGGGCTACGACAACACCTCGGGCAAGGACATCGACAACGAGCGCCTCAGCGACCGCATCGGGGGCGTCAACGCGGTCACCCAGGAGATCGACGGCTACCCCGGCTACGGCGGCGTGTTCATCGAGTCGCTCATGGCCTTCTCCGAGCACCCGCCCGCGGGCACGCCCCCCTCGGATATCGGCAACCCGTTGTTCGACCAGATCTTCGACGAGTTCCGGCCCGACCGCGGCTCGCCCGTCAACTCGAGCGACGAGGCCGGCGGAGGCATCCCCGTGCTCACCAACGGGGCCAACTGCCCGACGAGCGACCGGCAGCTTCAGGCCGCGTGCGCGGTCTGGACGCTGGGTTCGCTCATCGGCACCACCGCCAGCCACGAACTCGGGCACGCGCTGGGCCTGGCCGACCCGACCAACCTGACGCGCTTTCACAACCTCGGCGATGGCGAGCGCCGGCTGATGGATTCCGGCGGCGTCCGCCCCTTCGAGGAGCGGGCGGAGCTGATGGGGCAGGGCCCCTCGGTGTTCTGCGATCGCGCCTACGACTACCTGCGCCGCATCTTGCCGACGGATGAGCCTCGCATCGTCATCGAACGCCCGTTCTGCTGAGCGTCGTCGCCTCGGCGTCGTGCTGGCCCTCGCGCTGTCGGCCTGCGCACCCGAGCCCGAGCCCGAGCCCGCGCCCGCGCCGGTCGCCGAGCCGAGCGCGGCACCCGAGCGCCGCGGTCCCAACCGGCTGGCGGGCGAGCCCAGCCCGTACCTGCAGGCGCACGCAGACAACCCGGTCGACTGGTACCCGTGGGGACCGGAGGCGATGAAGCGCGCCAAGGACGAGGGCAAGCCGATCTTTCTGAGCATCGGCTACTCGACGTGCCATTGGTGCCACGTGATGGAGGAGGAGTCGTTCGAGGACGAGGCGGTGGCTGCGTTCCTCAACGCGCACTTCGTCTCGATCAAGGTCGACCGTGAGCAGCGCCCGGACCTCGACGCGCTGTACAGCGACGCGGTCGCGGCCATGGGCCATTCGACGGGCTGGCCGCTGACGGTCTTCTTGACCCCGCAGCTCGAGCCGTTCTTCGGCGGCACCTACTTTCCTCCGACCGCTCGCGGTCGCCGTCCGGGGTTCATGGACGTGCTCGGCGAGGTCTCGGCGCTGTGGGAGAAGGGGCAGGCGAAGTCGCGCGGCCGAGGCTTGATGGAGGCGCTACGCCGCAAGGCGTCCGAGCACAGCAGCGCCCAGCGCTTCGAGCAGGCCGAGCTCGACGCGGCGATGGGCAGGGTCGCGGCCTTTCGGGACGACACGCGCGGCGGGTTCGGGTCGCGCGCGAAGTTCCCCAACGCCCCGCTGCTCGGCGCCGAGCTGGCCCGCGCGCGGGCCGGCGATGCCGACGCGCGCGCGCACCTTGCCGCGACGCTCGACGCGATGATGCGCGGCGGCATTCGAGACCACCTCAGCGGGAGCTTTCATCGCTACACCGTCGACGCCAACTGGCACGTGCCCCACTTCGAGCGCACGCTCTACGACAACGCGCAGCTGGCCGCCCTTTACGTCGAAGCGGGCCTGTTCGCGGAGCGCGAAGACTGGGTCGCGCTCGGCCGGGCGGTGCTCGACGACCTGGTCTCGGCGTGGCGCGTCGATGCGGGGTTCATCTCGGGGTTCGACGCCGACGACGCGGGCGGAGAGGGGACGTACTACACGTGGACCCGCGAAGAACTCGAGGCGGCGCTGGGCGAGCAGGCCGAGCGTGTCGCCCGCGACTTTGGCGTCGCGCCGCGGGGCGAGGGGGCCCTCGAGGGCCGCAGCGTGCTCGACCCCGGCGCGTCCGTGGACGTGCTCTCGTACGCGTCCACGTTCGAGACGATGGCGAAGGCGCGCGCCGGACGACCCCAACCCGCGCACGACGACAAGGTGTTGGTGTCGTGGAACGGCCTGGCGATCGCCGCGTTGGCCGACGCGGGGCGCTGGCTGGACGAGGCGCGCTACGTCGAGGCCGCATCCGAGGTCGCCCAGACGCTCTGGGCGGCGTGTTGGGACGAGGCCGATGCGGCCCTCGCACGAGGCGTTCGCGGCGATGCGAGCCTGGGTCCGGGCTTTGCGACCGACTACGCCTCACTCGGAATCGCCTTCGTCCGCCTGCACGCGGCGACGGGCGATCTCGTGTGGCTGGAGCGGGCCGCCGCGTTGCTGGCTGCCATCGAGCAGCGCTTCGCCGTCCAGGGCCGGGTCCGGCGGAGCGAGGCCCGGCATGACGTTCCGGTGCACGCCCTGTCCATGCGGGACGGGGCGCGTCCGAGCGGCGGTGCCATGACGGTCCGCCTGGCGTTCGAGCTGGGGACCGCGCTCGCTGACGAAGCCGTCTTCGACCGCGGCGTGACGATGCTCGAGGCGGCCGCGGCAGACGTGGCAGCGCAACCCGCCGACCACGGGTCGTGGCTGGGGGCGACGGCGTTCTCCTTGATGCCTCTGCACGCCGTCGTGCTCGCAGGAGCGCCGCAGCAGACGGCCACAGCGGACCTGTGGGCCGAGATTCGCCCGCTGCACGACCCACGCTTCGTGGTGGTGCGGCTGCCCGCACAGGGCGCCCCGGGCCGCGCGGTGTTCGAGGGGTTGGCCAAGAAGCAGGCACGCGGCGGCCGATCGACGGTCTACGTGTGTGAGCAGGGCAGCTGCAAGCTGCCGACCTCGGAGGCCAGCGTGCTCCGTGAGCAGCTCGCCGCCGCCGCCGCGGCCACGCCGTAGCCGCGAGGGCATCGTAATTCTCTTCTCGAAGGAAGGACGGTAGGGTCGAGCGATGCGTACCCGCCGTGCATGGCTCGCCTGCCTCGGACCCGTCGCCCTGACGATCGCTGCCACGGCCTGCGAGTCCTCGTCCGAGCGGGCCGCGGCACCGAGCGAGAAGCAGCGCCCCGCCGAGGATGCGGCATCGCTACAGACCACGGCGGAGGCGATCGTGGCCAAGATGCGGGCCCTCGAAGTCGGGCGTGACGTCACGTGTTGGACGAGCTTTCGCCAGCTCGACACGTTCATCTCATCCAAGGCCTACAGCGACTTCGCGACGCTCGCCCGGGTCATGGCGTCCAAGGCGCTCACGCAGTCGATCTGGGCCGCGGCGTCGGCCAAGGCGAGCGGCGAGCAGGTGAGCGTCGCCGACATCGAGAGCGTGTTCTCGATCGAGGCCGAGCTCGACGAGGCGCGCAAGGCCGAGCTACAGAAGTTTGCCGAAGACCAGGGCTGGCAGCAGTTTCGGGACTACCGAACCACGTCCGAACACTGGCGCGTGATGCTCAGCGTCGTTCAGGACGAGCTCGCTCGACCCGAGCCCGAACTCAAGCCGTTGGGTGAAGCGGCGCTCGAGCACCTGGCGCTGGCGAGCACGCGCATCGGGCTCGCGCTGCTCGAGGAGTCGGGGCAGATCGCCACCGAGGCCCGCACGCCCTTCATCGAGGCCGAGCACGTCCGCAAGGCGTACGCGGCGCTCCTCGAGCGCTACGACATCCCCACGGGTACCCCGCAGGGAACGCTGGACCACGCGCGCGCCAACGCGGCCCGCATTCCGCTGACCAAGGCGCTCATCGACGCCAAGGTGCACGCGCTTCGGGCCTACAACTCGGCCTCGAGCGACCTGACCGCCGAGCTCAACAAGGTCAGCAGCATCCCCTTCGAGGCTGCCGCGGTCGAGCAGATGGTCGGCGAGCTACGCTCGATGGCGGGGTTCTTCGCGCGCGGCTACGACCCGATGCGTGGCGACAACTACCTCGCCGACGGGAACTTCGCGCCGGCGCGGCTGCAGGGGCGCGCGTACATCGACGCGCAGTACGTCGAGAACGCGACCGCGCAGATCTGGCCCTACGTCATGCTGCCCAACGGCGACGTGAAGATGCGGTTCGAGCCGCGGCCGGGCAACCTGTCGACCGAGGACCTCGAGGGCCAGGACGTGACGCTGCTCGACCACCAGATGAACGCCGTGCGCGACACGGCGCTGCACTGGGTGGTGCTGCGCGAGGAGTGGGACGCCCGCGCGTTTGCGATGGATCCCTTCGCCGCCGAGTATCTCTCCGAGCTGATCTCCATCGTCGCGACGTTCTACATCCGCCGCGCGCAGACGCTGGCGCGGGCTCAGGGCGCCCCGGCGATCACGGCCGCCCACATCGGCCAGGTTCGTGACAACCGCTTCGTCGCCACGATGCCCAATGTCGGCGAGGCCGCGCCGGCGTGGGACGAGGACCGCAAGGCCGCCAAGGCCACGGCGCTCGCGCCCTACACCGGGCCGCTGCTGGTCGACGCCACCGCCGCCTGGGGGTTGGCGGGTCCGGACACGGCCAGCGCGGCCGAGCCTGGAGACGCGGACTTCGAAGTGCAGGCGGCGATGGGCTCGGGCATCGCGGTCGGAGACTTCGACGCCGACGGGTTCGTCGACGTGTTCTTGGCGCAGGAAGGCAATAACCGGCTGTACCGCAACCGGAAGGGCAAGGGCTTCGAGGACGTCACGGCCGCGACGCTGCCCGAGTCCTTCGACCCCGCTGCGCCCGACGTGCGTGGGTCGTTGTTCGTCGACATCGACGGCGATGCCGACGCGGACTTGGTGGTGCTTCGCAGCCGCAGCGCGTCGATGGTCTTTCGCAACGAGGGAGGCACGTTCGTCGACGCGACCGCGCAGCTGGGCTTCACGCCGGGGATGGGCGCCCATGTGCTGTGCGCGTTCGACTACGAAGACGACGGCGATCTCGACCTGTACGTGGGCTTCTACGGCTCGGCGACGTGCAACGAGGGGGCGTGTACGGGCCGCAACCTGCCCTCGATGGACGGCCAAAACGGCAAGCGCAACCACCTGTACCGCAACGACGGTGCGCGGTGGACCGAGGTCGCGGCCGCCGCAGGCATCGACGATCCCGGCTGGACCTTGGCCGCCTCGACTTTCGACCACGACGGCGACGGCCACCTCGACCTGGCGCTGGCCAACGACTTTGGGGCCAACCCGATGTACCGCAGCCGTGGGGACGGGACGTTCGAGAACGTGGCGAGCGCCTTGGGTGCGGACGACCGCGGCTCGGGCATGAACGTGAGCTTCGCCGACGTCGACGGCAACGGCACCCTCGACATGTTCGTCAGCAACATCGACATGTTCTCGAAGAACATCAAGGTCGTCTTCCCCTCCGATACGTCCCAGATCTCGCTGGGTGAGAAGATTCTCCAGTCCTTCGAGTACCTCTCGGGCAACAAGCTCTACCTCAACGTCCTGCAGCCCTCGTCGCGCCCCGGGGGCAAGCCGCGCCGACGCTTCGTCGCCGCCGAGCGCGAGTGGTTCGAGCCGGGCGACCAGGGCTGGGCCTGGGCCGGGCTCTTCTTCGACCTCGACAACGACGGCGACGAGGACTTCTATCTGACCAACGGATGGATTCCGCAGTCGCCGGCCGCCGACCAGCCCAACGCTCTGTACATTCGCGACGGCTCGACCTACTACGCCGCGCCCGCGGGAGACCACGCGTTTGCGGGCAACAGCCGGGCGGCGGTGAGCGTCGACCTCGACAACGACGGCGACCTCGACCTGCTCGTCACGAACCTCTCGGCGTCACCGCGGGTGCTGCTCAACCAGGCCGACCGCAAGAGCGACGGGCACTGGCTGATGCTTCGCCCGCAGCTGCAGGGGCGAGGAGCGGTGGGCACGCAGCTGGAGATCGAGACGCCCGACGGCACCGTGCAGCGGCGGCTGGTCACGGCAGGGGAGGGCTACCTCGGTCAGCGCGAGCCTCGGGTTCACGTAGGCCTGGGCAAGGCCGAGACCGCCGAGGTTCGGGTCACCTGGCCTGACGGCTCGAAGCAGCGTTTCGAAGCGCTCGAGGCCGACGCGGTGCACGATCTGCGCGCCGGCGAGCGATGAGTCGGCAGACGTGAAAAGGGCCGGAAGCGGGAGCTCCCGGCCCTTCGCGCGCCCCGGCGCTGCGGCTACTCGCAGATGCCGTCGCGAGCGGTGCCAGTCTCGGCGCCGACGACGACCGGGAGGCCTTCGCAGTTGGCGGCGCCCTCGGGCGGGTTGCAGATGAACTCCGCCTCGGGGATGTGGTTGCCCGCGAGCGGGACGTGCACGACGACGTCCTGCGCGTAGGTGGCCTGACAGAAGGTCTTCATGTCGGAGAAGGCCTGGTCGAGCGTGAAGCCGGCGGTCTCGACCCGCTCGGCCGTGATGTCGCAGACGACGAGGTTTTGGCCGTGCTCACCCGCGCCCCGGTTGACGCTCGAGCCCTCGGCGGTGATGTCGACGAAGTGGCAGCCGTCGGGAAGCCCGGTGGGGTCGGTCCAGGTGCCCAGCTGGAAGCCGCGCAGGAACGAGTCCTCGCGGATGCTCGGCACCAAGATGCGCGCGATCTCCTCGCGCCCGTTGGGGAGCTTGTCGCCCGCGGCGATGTCGATGACGGAGTCGCCGTCGACGTCGAGGCCGCAGCCGCACTCGGTCAGGCGCATCGCGGCCGCACACACGGCCGGGTCGGAGCGGCGCCACTCGGTGGTGAACAGCTCGTAGGAGCGCAGGCAGCCTCGCATGAACTCGTCGTCGAAATCCGGCGAGAGCGGGGCGGGGCGGTCGTGAAGCTCGGGGTCGACCATGCACTGGTCCACCAGGTCCATCGCGGCGCCGTTGGAGTTGATCGAGATCTTCATCTGCAGGTTGTCTGCGTCGAGATCGAAGCGCAGGCCTTTCTCCTCGACCCAGGACGCCGGCTCCTCGATTGCGCGCAGCCACTGGCACGCCTCGGGGTCTTCGTCGCAGATCTCCAGACCGACGTCGACGTCCTGGTGCCAGGACGTGAACACGCACTGACCGAAGACGGCGTCGTCCTCGTCGTCGAGCATGTCGCGGAGGTCGTCATCGAGCATGTCGGAGAGGTCGTGATCGGTGGTGGAGCGGCCCCCCTCGAGGAGGCGACCGACTTCGCGGGGTGCGTCCTCACCGGGAAGCTGCACGAGCGCGAAGTACTCGCAGTACTCTTGCCCGCGGGAGTCGGGCTTGTTCTCGACCTGCTCGGGATCGACCTGCTCGTTCTCGTCGAAGCGGTCGGCGCTCGCGTCGAGGCTGCCGTCGCGGCCCTCGCCGCGCTCGACGTCGCTCGAGTTGGGGAGGCTGGAGTCGAACTTGGAACCGCGGCTGACGCCGTCGACGTCGGCACACTGCCAGCGAATCGAGGTGGACGTGAAGCTCGAGCCGCGGCTCTCCGCGGTGCACTCGAGGGCCTCGCCTCGGCGTCCCTCGCAGTGCTGGACCGCGGCTTCGTCACGGCACTCCGCCATCACGCGACGGAAGCAGTCGGAGTCGGACTCGCCGGACTGGCAGCTGTCTTCTCGAGACTCGAGGACGGCGGTCCGGGCGGCCGCCTCGCAGGCGTCCTGGGCTTCGGTGTTGGGGTCGTCGCACTTGCCGTCGACGCAGCCGTTGGGGTCGGCGGATTCGGTACCCTCGGGGTCTTCCCCACAGCCAGCCACGAAGGCGAGCGCGCAGAGAGCAGAAAGGAGCGGGGTCTTCATGGGTCCGAGGTGCAAGGCCATCACGTGTTCCAGTCTCTTCGGCCAGGTGTAGCACAAGTGGTCACATGTGTGCACATGAAGTTCGGCAGTATTTTGCGCGGGACGCTCCCCCATGGAATTCTCGGGCGCCGCGCGGTTTCGCTCGGCGTGGAAACCGAGGTGTTTTGTGTGGCATGGCAACGCACTCTTACCTACACTGCACGCCATGAGCCTCGACTTGCCGTTCGATCGTCGCGGAGCCCTCTTCGCCGCCGTGCTGGTCTGTGCCGCCTGCGGAGCCGACGAGGAGACGCCCAGCGCCGCGTCCGAGGGTGGCCAGTGCCAAGGCGCAAAGTGTGACGAGGGCGGAGAGTCGATGCGTGCCGCGCTCGAGGGCCGGTCCGACCCGATCGCGCGCTACCTGCTCGCGGAGCTGGAGGCCGGGCGGCTGAGCGACGACGGCTTCCTGCCGGGCGACTACGAGACGGTGCTGATGGGGCTGGCGGAGATTCAAGGCTGCGACGAGTCCTCGATTCGCACCTTCGTCGTCAGCGACACGCTGCTGTCCGAGACCCCGTTTCCCCGCATCGTCTCGACTGTCTGCAGCGGCAACAAGGCGGCCGAGTTCTTCATCTCCGCGCCCGAGTCCGATGGTGAGGGCGGCCTCGAGCTGCAGTTCATCGAGATGTTCGCCTTCGACAAGGACGCCGACGAGTACGTCTTCTACGAGACGTTTCCGACCGAGGACGAGGCGCAGATGGTCGTCAATCCGTCGCCGACGCGCTGCCAGCAGTGTCACCTGACGCCCTCGGACCACAGCCCCGACGGCATGCGGATGACGCCGATCATGAACGAGCTCAACCAGCCGTGGACGCACTGGAACGGCGAGCCGGGCTTCGTCTCGCACAGCTATCACGTCGACGACGAGGTCAAGGACACCGACGGATGGTTCCGCGTCGTCGAGCCCTACCTCGCGCCGGCGGCCGAGTTCGAGAAGATCATTCGCCGGGGGCACTTCCTCGCGGCCAAGGAGCGCCGCAAAGACGTGCTGCGCGGTCCTGTCGACGCGATCGCGGCGATGAACCTGATGCGCCCGCTCTTCTGCAGCGAGCAGATTCACTACGCCACCGCCAAGGGCGGCCAGGTGCTCGACTCGGTCATCCTCGACCCCGCGCTCGGGCAGCGACTCGTCGAGATGAACATCGAGGCGCCCTGGTACAAGCCGGCCCCGAACAACCTACTTCAGCTCCAAGACAGCGCGACGCTCGAGCAGGTGCCGATCCGGGGCAACGCGGACCAGCTGCTCGAAAACCAGCTCATCTCTCGGGGCCTGACCTCCGAAGACATCCTGCGCGTCCGGGCCATCGCGTGGCACAAGCCCGTGTTCTCGGGTCTTCGGTGCGAGATGTGGACCGATGCGTATCGCCGCTACGATGGCGGGGGCGCACCGAATCTCAGCGGAGCCTCCGAGATGGAAGAGGCGCTGCCGATCATCCTCCGCGACATCCTCGGCGAACTCGTGACCGACCCGGGCGGGGCGATCCTGGCCATCGGAGGCGAGTCGGACGAGGAGCTTCGAGCCGCCTTCACCGGAGAGGGCATGGGCTGCGCCGAGGACGGCGTCGGCGCGTGCTTCGTGACGCCCGATGAGCTCTCGGCGATGGTCGGCCGCTACAAAGCGTCCTTCGAAGACGACCCTGGCGCCGGCGAGCGCATCCAGGCGCTCCGCGACGAGCGAATCTGTGCGGTGACCGAGCAAGCGCCGGTCGAGCAGCTGCCGACGGCACAGCGCTCGGGTCGCTTCACCATCGACGCCGACATCGACCGGTGCGCGCAGATCTGCTGCGGGCGCGAGGGCATCGAGCCCGACGAGGAAGACGTCACCTGGCTCTCGTGCGCCTCCGACGTCGAGAACGCGATCACCGACACGCTCGTGCGCAACGAAGAGCCGTGGGAGTCGTGCGCGCTCGAATGCGGGCTGCCGACGCGGTACGCCAACCGTCCGGCGCTCCCGGTGGTCGAGGGCTGCGAGCCGCCCAACTTCGTCTGGCCCTTCGGCCTGCAGTAGCGCTGGGCTGAGGCGCTCAGGGGCAGCGCCCGGGCTCGAAGCCGGGAATCTTGGGCACGGTCGGGTCGACGGCCCAGGCCGTGCACGCGCGCGCCTGCACTTCGGCGCGGAGCCGACTTCGGCCCGCGTCGGTCTCGAGCCCCTCGAGGTGCGAGGCGATCGCCCCGTCCCACTGCGCCAGGGTGAGGACCTCCGCCGCGTCGAGCTCGGCGATGGAGGATGCCTCGCCGATCGCCAGGACGGTGTCGTCGTCATCCAGCCGCGCCGCAACCGGGGCCATGACGTGCTCGTACAGCGCGCGCGCGGCATCGGTCGCGGTCGCGTCGGTAGCGGGCTGCCAGCGGGGCAGGGCGTCCTCGTACAGCGCACAACGCAGCGGGGAGCCGACCGGTCGCATCCAGTCCAGCGCCCGGACCCGAAGAACGTCCATCGGCTCCAGCACGTTTCGGGAGAGCAGGGCAGCTTCGGCCTCGACGGTGAGCGTCGAGCGCACGGCGAGGAATCGGATCGCGCTGGCCTCGTCGCCCGGGGCGGGGAGCTTGAGGCTGTCTCGAACCGCCCACGGGCCCAGCGCGTCGGGATCCGCGAAGCCCATCGCCCGGCGAATCATCGGGTCGAGAGCGACGTTCATGTCGAGCTCCCCCGAGTCGTGCGATTCGGACGCGAAGTTGTAGGTGTCGTCGCAGAACACCGGGCGCACGAGTGCCTCGACCAAGTCGGGGCGCGCGGGCTCGGTGCGGCGCTGGATCGTGGCCTCGGTGACCCGTGCCGCGGACGCGCGAATGATCGGCTCGAAGCGCGAGGCCGAGGCGAGGGTCTGCGTGGCCCAGTCCCAGGTCGGTCCGCGGTACGGATCGGCGACCGACTCGTCGAACAGCAGTGACGTGAAGTCCGGCTCGGTATGCCACCGGGTCCACGGGTTGGTCATCTCGTTCATGATCGGGGTCCACGCGTGCTCACCGAAGGTGTGGCACGAGGCGCAGAACTCCGGCTCGGACACCACGCCGAGCCCTCCGTCTGGATGCGGCGCGAACTGGTAGCGACGGTAGCGCTCGGCGGCGGGATCCCAGGCGGCCATGCGGACGTGGTCGGCGTCGAGGTCGCCGAGCTCGGGCTGGGGCTCGAAGATGGTCAGGACCCGGCTCGCGTCGGTCGGCACGTCGGCGCAGTGGGCCACGACCGCCTTGGGCGCCAGCGGGTTGGACAGCACGACGTAGGTCTCACGCAGCGCCGGGTCGCAGTCGAGCGCGAGCCCGACGCCCTCGACGAGGGACGCCGCGTCGGAGCTCACGACGGCGTCGGCGTCGGCGTTGCCCAGGATCCACTGCGCGACGGGGTCTGCGTGTCCCTGCAGCGCGGCCTGCAGCGACGCGGCGTCGGTCGGCACCACGCACGGCGCTCCATCGCATGCGCCCGGCTCGGGCGGGGGACTGCACGCCGCGACGACGGCGACGGTGAAGGGGAGGAGAGGGGCCCAGCCCCTCAACGCTCGACCATCCACGGCGTCGCGCCGCAGGACTTGCCACCCTCGCAGGCCACCGCATCGCCGGGAACCGGGACGTAGACCACCACGTCGTCCGCGAACCGCTCGTTGCAGAAGGTCTTGAGCTCGCCCGCGTTGGCGAGGACCTCGCTGGCCGTCACGTCGCACACCACCAGGTTATGCCGGTATGTGTCGACCGTCTCGTATCGACAGCCCTGCGGGAGCTCTTGGCGGCCGTTCCAGCCGCCCAGCGGGAAGCCCAGGCCTTCGGCGACGGCCAGGTGTTGCGCGAGCGTGGTGCCGGTGTCCTCTGCGAGATCACATCCACATTCACCCAGCCGGCCGGCGCCAGCGCACAGGATGCTGTCGCTCTTGCGGTCGGGAGTCTCGTTGAGCTCGGCGTTGAGGAAGCAGCCTCGGGTGAAGTCGTCGTGCAGCGGGTCGTTGGGGTCGTCGGCGTCGGGCGTGACGCGAGGGCAGGTCACGCACTCGTCGACGAGCAGGTCCGCGGCGTCCCGGCTGTTGACCGCGAACTTCATCTGAAAGATCTCGGCGCTCAGGGGAACGCCGGCGATCTCGGTGGTCGCGTCGACCGCCTCGGGCATCACGTCGGAGTTCCACGTCGTGAAGACGCAGGCGCCGGCGGTGCGCTGCGGGTCCTCCTCGAGGTAGGCGAGCGCCTCGTCGGAGAAGCCGACCGCAGGCGGGGTCTGCCCGCCTTGGCCGTCGACGAGGCCGTGCACGCTGGCGCCCAGGGGAGGCACGTCCACGATGGCGAAGTACTCGCAGTACTCCTGCCCTCGGTCGGCGCTCTCTCGGCCCGGGGTGTCTGCGCAGGACCAACGCATGGCGTCGGCCTGAAACGAGCTGCGGTTGGGGTCGAAGGCCGTGTCCGCTCGGTCCTCGCACGCGGCGAGGACGGCGTCACGGTCGACCTCGAAGTACTCTTCGCACAGGCCCAGCAGCCCGCCAGAGCCGCCGCCGCTCGATCCGCTCTCCGCCGAGTCGTCACCGCTCGAGGCGTCGTCGAGTGCGCCAGTGGTGCCGTCCGCGTCGTCGCACTTGCCACCCGCGCAGTCACCGGCCGGTGGCGAGTCGTCGCCCCCGCCGCTCGTTCCGCATGCGGACGCGAGGGCGAGGGTCCCCAGGAGAGCAAGTGCGTGTCGCATCGGCCCGGCGCTCCCTGCCTACTCGACGAGCTCGCAGGTGGCGGGGTCGAGGTGCGCGCGGGGGTTGTCGGGCAGGTTGGTGTACTGCTGCGCGGTCGCCGGGAACTCCATGACGTGGTGGCTGCGCGCGACCGACAGCGCGGCGTTCACCGCGATGAGCACGTCGTCGATGAGCTCGCGCTTGTCGCGGCCGTTGCAGGTCTCGATGAAACTGCGGAACCGCTCGGCGTGGGCCGACTCGTCCTCTTCGTTCTGGAGGGCAGCGAGCAGCTGCGATGCAGCGCCCTCGCCGTCCGCTTGCACGCCCGCGTCCTGCAGGTTGGCGATGAACCCGGCCTTGAGCTGGGCTGCGGTGACGCGCGCCGCGGGCTCGGTGTCGCCGTCGCCGTCTCCGGTGTCGCTTCCGCTGTCGGTGTCGGTGTCGCTTCCGCCGTCGGTGTCGCCCCCGGAGGGAGGCTCGGGCTCGCCGTCATCGGTCGTCAGCGCCGCGAGCTGATCCCAGCTCGGCGCGAAGGCGAGCAGTTCGCAGCGCTCTTCGGACTCGACGGGGCGGGTGAAGTCGATCGACAGGACGTCGCGCGTCAGGTCGCGGTCGATCACGCCCATGGTGCGCAGCTGGCTGAGGTAGTTGATGTCGCCGACGGCCGGCTCGACGAAGGCGAGCGCGAAGATCGTGTCGTTGGCCGAGGTGCCCTGGACCCGACCGCCGGCCGCTTCGAGGGCCGCGTCGTAGGTCTCTTGGTCGATGCTGACGCCCCTCGACTCGCCCGAGTGGGTGCCCTCGCATGAGTCGCCGGTCAGCAGGCAGTGCCCGAAGAGGTTCTCGGGGAGCCTGGAGATCCTCGAGGTGCTCGTCGCAGCGGTGTCGAGGTTGAACTCGCTGCCGCAGAAGAGCGGCTGGAGAAGATCGGCGGGCGTGAAGTCGCCCTCGGGCTGGAGCATCGTGTTGATGCGGGTCTCGTTCCATTCCCGGTTGCCGGCCTTGGTGACCGACTCCATCGAGGAGCCCGTGAATCGGCTGCCGAGGTCGTCGGCGTGCGCGTCGAGGATGGCGGCCGCGCCCGGAGTGCTCGCCGGGGACTCCCAGTGGATCCACGGAGACCGCAGCTCCTTCATGACCAGGCCGCCGCCGGTGTGGCATGCGGCGCAGCGGCCCGCGTCACCCTTGAGGATGTCGGTGCTGCTGCCGTGGAACGCCACCTCGCCGCCTTCGACGGTGTAGTAGTTGAACTCGCCCGCGTCGCGGTCGAGCGCCATGATCTCGACCGAGTCGGGCAGGCGGCTCTCGTTGGCACCGAAGACGGAGAAGACGAGCTCGTGTCGCTCACGGTCCGCGCACTGCCGCGTCGTGACCAGGCGGAAGGAGTTGGTGGACTCCGGCGCGAGCTGGCCGGTCTCGGTCACGACCGCGGTGCGCAGGCCGTCGGCCGTGCCCTCGCAGCCCTCGGTGTCCGTGTTCCGGAAGCGCTCCATCATCTCGGCGCGGGTCGAGGGGCACCCGGGCTCGCCGAGCTTGAGCATGTCGGCGAAGGGGTCGTTGAGCTCGGTCAGCACGTTGGCCGAAGGACGACGCGAGAGGTTCTGCATGTCCTTGCAGGCGAAGTCCTCGGGTTCGACGTCGTCGCACTTTCCGCCGGCGCATCCGCCGTCCTCGACAGTGGGGCTGGACGAGTTGTCGGCGCATGCCGAGGTCGTGGCGACCAGGGCGGTGAGGGCAACAAGGTGAACGGTGCGCATAAGAACGACCGGAGAATACAGTTGCCTACATGTGTATGCAAGGCGTTTTGCATGCCGCGCGCAAATTTCACGCAGATTCGGCGAGCACCGCAGCGGTCCCCTGCGCAATCCACTCTAAGGAGTGCAGGCGGCCCCACGGCCATGAGGGGATCGCGCAGCCGCACTCAGTGCCATGGTCGAAAAGGTTGCGGGAGGGCGTGGTCGTGTGCTTCCGCAAGGTTACGACCGGTAGTTCGCTGGGAGATCGCTCGGGGCGGTGGTGTAGCCCCCCTAAACCATGAGACTTTCCGCGATATACGGGCTGTCCGGACATCGCCGGTTGCCCGGCCGCTCGCCGAGCGAGTTAAACGTAGGTTGACGGTATCCGCTGTACGACCGTATCCTACCTTCGCCTGAGGAACCGTCCCCAGGCTGGCCACGCTACGCACCTCCACTTGAAGCGACTTCGCGCCAAAGAGAATCATGTCCAAGCCCCAGACCCCTACGTCTCTATTCAAGGTCATTGCCGGCCTCGGCCTCCTGACGACAGCCACCGCATGCGGAAGCGATGGGGGCGGTGGCGGCCCGCTCGAGAGCAGCCTCGGCTTCGACGAAGCGCGCAGCGAGGTCGTCGTCGTGCTCAACCGGTCGCTCGGTGGCGGCGAGACGTTGCACGCTCGCGTGCGCAGCCTGGCGGACGGCAACACGCTCGACTGCGGGTCGATGGTCAGCGAGATCCCGACGTTCAGCGGCCGAGGCGACGGTGTCTACGGCGGTGAAGCGGTCACCGAAGACATGTTCGAGGACCCGGCCAGCGACGCCGTCCTCGCCGGCGAGACGCCCGAGCAGCTGCAGGCTCGGCTCGCACGCACGTACTTCGTCGACGTCTGCATCGAGAAGAGCGGAGAGATTCTGCATCAGGCTCGCTACAGCCTCCCGCAGGCGCTCGACCAGATCGGCGCCGACGGCAAGTTCGACGCGGACGACGACGGCGTCCGGATCGTCTCCAACTCCGCCTACGCGCAAGCCTGCGAAGAAGAGCTCGGCCCCAACCCGCTCTTCGCACCGGTCGAGGGCTCCGAGGGCGACTACCAGATGGCCAGCTGCCTCGACGGCACGCCCATCCCCACGACCATCGACGGCGTGCCCGCGGCGCTCTCCGACTTCGAAGAGACGCGCCAGGGCGAGGGTGAGTACGGCCTCAAGTGCGACAAACCTCAGTACATCTACAGCCACTGCGAGCCCGACGCCCGCGTCGGCGCCAACGGTCCCCGCGTTCAGAGTGCGCGCAACGACGAGGGCACCACGTGGGTGCTGCTGTGCCGCAAGTCGCTGGCTGACGAGGGTCGCTACAACGACATCGCGATGATCGGGACCAACCCGTTCACCGGCAAGACCTGCTTCTTCCAGAACCACCTCGACGGTCGCAACGGCGCCTACACCCGGTCCTCCGACGGCACCCAGGTCACGTGGCCCGGGGACACGGTCGCTTCCGACGTCTCGGGCGTCGGTGACGACGTGTGGATGACGCGGCCGCAAGGCGGCGAGGGCAGCATCAACTGCATCAAGTGCCACGCCTCCGAGCCGCTCATTCACACCCCGTGGATCGACGGCGCGCTCAACGAGGACGGCACTCCCGTCGTGCCGAAGATGGGCCAGCACCCCGACTTCGTCGAGGGCTACAACCTGCCGTACTCGTTGGTCGACCAGAACGACCAGGAGTGGAACATTCCGCGTCGACTGGTCTCCGAGGAGGCTTCGGCGTGCACGAAGTGCCACCCGATCACCAACGACACCTGGGTCAGCGGCGAGCAACACCCCAACAACGAGGGCTGCGTCGGCTTCGCCTGCGGCAACGCGCCGTGGCTCAACCGCCTCGTGGGCGCCGACGCCGGCTGGGCGGAGCACGTCTCGGACTCGCACCAAGACTTCAAGAACGTGTTCTGGATGCCGCCCGACGCGGGCGAGGTCCTGACCGAGGACGACTGGGACGACTCCGACTACGGCGCGGCCCTTCGCTTCATCCTCGAGTGCGGCGAAAACCCGGAGAACCCGGCTTGCATCTGGGAGGCGGCGCCCACCGAGCCCGGCGATCCGACCGAGCTGCCCACCATCGACGCGACCGGTGAGCCCCTCGCTCGCGCCGCACTGGCGGCCCTGGGCGCGCGCTACCTCGACGAGAACAACAACGAGGTCGAGCAGACCAAGCGCTGCGCCGAGTGTCACCCGGTCAGCCGCTTCGGCCTCGAGGAGTGGCTCATGCGCACGCGTGAGGCGATGACCGCAGGCATCGACCTGACCGAAGACCCCGACGACTACACCGAGCAAAAGGCGCGCGACATCGTCAACTTCATGCGCAAGGTGCCCGAGAACCCCGACTCGGTGTTCGCCGCGGCCAACCTCGGCATCTTCACCGCGGGCGTGCAGTTCCCGTACTTCCGCAAGCTGTTCGACAAGGCCTTCGGGCCCCAAGGCGCGGTGCAGTACGCCGGGTTCGTCGCCCGCGTCAGCATGCCCAAGGGCGCGCACCCGCCGTTCTCCGCGGAGGAGTTCGCCACGGTCGTCAAATGGTTCGTCGACGAGAACCTCGACAACCTCGAGGCGATTCTGCCCGAGGCGCCTCGCCCCGAGACCTGCGCCGACGTCACGGCGTTCGTGGGCCTCGGCAGCAACGGCCTGCCGTCGAACGACTCCTGGTTCGAGGGACACCTCGATGACATGGAGTTCGAGGGCTGGCACGCGACCAACGTCGAGCGTGGCATCGACATGTTCGGCTGCGACGGCGGCGACGCGAACGACTGCTTCGCCGGCTTCGAGGGCGTTGACGTCGCCGACGGGTCCCTCTCGGGCACCCGGGTGATTCGGCTCCGCGACTTCGACTTCAACACCAGCTTCTGGATGCGGTCGTCGGCAGACGGTCGCTTCATCGGCAACGGCGGCGGATCGGTCTCGGGCTTCGGCTCGACGATCACCGACATGGTCGGCGACCGCAACATCGGTGTCCGCGGCTCCTACGACCCGGGCTTCTTCCCGAACAACGACGGCTTCATCATGCAGGGCGGCGCCGGCCTGTGCGGCCAGTCGGTCCTGACCAACCCCGCGCTCTTCGAAGACGGCATCGACTTCACCGAGCCCGGTTGCACCCAAGCCAGCGGCATCAACCTGTACCAGCACGTCGCGGTCGACCTTGCGGGTGACTACTTCATCATCAACTCGCAGTTCACCTCCGACTCGGGCTCGGGCAACAGCGACCCCTCCGCCGGCTTCGGTGAAGGCTCGGCGATGAAGTTCAGCCCGCTCGTCTTCGACGGGCAGGACTGGGACCAAAAGGACGCGGTCGACGTGGCCTCGCCCTACGAGGGGGACTCGGTCCTCTCGCCCTCGGGTCGGCTCGTCATCAGCCGCTTCGCGGGTCCCGATGGCCAGGCGCTGGGCCACATGGTGCGTCGCGTCGAGGCCACGCCCTCGGGTGGCAGCTACGACATCCGCATCAACCAGCCCGTGCGCTTCATCTGCGCGCCGGGTGCCAAGTCGAACATCAGCTTCGACGAGCGCTACGCGGTCACCCACCACTACGAGAACGGCACGGCGAACCTGTTCCTCACCGACCTGGTGACGAACAACGTCTACCGCATCACCGACATGCCGGCGGACACCAAGGCCCTCTTCCCGCACTTCCGCTCCGACGGCTGGATCTACTTCCTGTCCACGGGCGCTGGCGGCGACGCAGGCATGGCGATCAACTCCGCACTCTTCCTCGAGTGCCTCGATGAGGGCACGTGCGAGGGCACGGCGACGCCGTGGGACGGCCAGACGGGGCCCGGTGGAGGCGGCGGCGATGCCGGTGGCGGTGGCGACACCGGCGGCGGCGACACCGGTGGCGACACCGGCGGCGACAGCAGCGGCGGCGTGCCGGATGCGTGGACCTGCCCGACGCAGTACTTCGACGCTGATGACGGCTGCGACTGCGGCTGCGGCGTGGCCGACCCCGACTGTGGCGGTGCCACGGTCGAGTCGTGCGAGTACTGCACCGAGGCGGGCAGCTGCGCGCTGGAGAGCTGCGACGAGATCGACCCGTCCGACAACACCACCTGCCGCGAGGGTTGATCCCACCGGCGAGACTCGAGGCCCCAGCCCCACCGCTGGGGCCTCTGCTTGATTCAGGCCTACACTCATGAAACACGCACCCCTTCCTCGTACGTTGACCTTCGTCCTGCTCGGGTTGGCCTCCATGGGGGCGTGCTCTACCTCCGGCCAATCCGGGTCGAACGACGACCTCGGCTTTCCCGTCGACGACGCGGCGTCGGGCAAGGAGGACGCGTTCGGTCGGTCGCTCGTCGGCCCGCCCAACGCCTACCCCACCGACCCGCGCGCGCTGCAGGACGACTTCGAGAACGAGCTGCGGACCAACTTCCGCGCGCGTCGTGAGTTTGGCTGGCAGGTGATGCTCAAGGCGCTCGAGCCCGTGCCGCTGCTCGGGCTCGCCGACCAGCTCGAAGCCCGCCCCGACTGCCCGCAAGGCGTCTCCGATCGCGACCTCGACAAGTGCTCGCGGCAGCGCGACCAGGGGTCGTGCGAGGCGTTCACGTCGGGCGACGTCGAGATCTGCGGTTGGGACGAGACGCTGGGCACGTGCGCCCCGGTCTGCGACAACCTCACCCTCGAGGACGGGACCGAGATCCCGACCGTGCCGCGGTTTCAGACCTGGTACGGCATCGAGGACGTCACCCACATCTTCAAAACGGCCTACGACCTGCTGGACGACGAGGACAAGCTCCTGCGAGCCCCGCTGGGCGACGACCTCATCGGGCAGGCGTTCGCCGACAACAACACCAAGAAGGACCGCCTCTCCAGCTGGCCGCTGCGACGCTACACCAAGGCGGTCGACGAGCTGTTCGGCTGCGACCTCGAGCGGTTCGAGGACGAGACCGACGAGGCGTTCGCGGATCGCTGCGCGTTCCAGCGCCAGAGCCAGTTCTCGGGTGCGGGCGCGGCCGGCGGGGGCATCGCGCGCATCATGTACACGCCGGCGATGGCCCGGCACATGGTGTCCAACTATGCCCAGGTGCTCGACTGCGCGGACGACCGCCTCGGCGGCACGTGGTGCGACCCCGCGCAGGGCGACTGCACGCCGTTCTCCGAGGAGCCGGAGAACTTCTCGACCTGCTTCTCCTCCGAGTTTCCCGCCGATGCGGGCCATCCGTTCGAACAGCTGGGCCTGCCCGAGCTCGGCGGCACCGCGGTCGTCAAGCTCACCTGGAGCCGCGTGGGGTTCGGCTTCGACCTGCCGGCCTACGACACCGACCCCGAGGCGCTCGAGCGCCGTATCGGCGAGGGCGCCAGCGCGCTGTGGAACCCCGAGGGCGATCGAGCGTTCGCGCCTCCGGAGGAAGCCCCGCGCTCCTCGGCCGATATCCCGTTTCCCACGCCCGACGACATCTACACGATCCAGACCCGCGGAGGCTCGCTGTATCGCCTCACGGGCATTCACGTCATGACCAAGGAGGCCCGCCACTGGGTCTGGGTGACGATGTGGTGGAGCGACCGGCCCGACGAGGACTTCGGCGCCGACCGGCCCGAGGCGTTCGCAGAACTCGACTCGGCGTGGTCGAACTACAAGATGTGCGTGACGGTCGACTACGCCGAAGAGGACTCCGACCCCGTGGGGCGCTACGACGACGTGCCGTCGCTTCAGGCGGCGCTGAACGCCTCGGGGCACGAGAGCGGCGCACCGACGTGGTGCAGCAACCCGTACATCGAGCACGGAGCCGGCAACGCGCGCACCAACTGCATCGGCTGCCACCAGCACGCGGGCACCCGTTCCTTCCCCGACGGGTCCGAGTTCGACCTCGACGGTGTCATCGCGCAAGAGGATGGCGCGGTCACGGTCGCCAACCCGTTCCCCAACAACGGGCGGACGCGACGGCGTGACCTCTTCGCCACCGACTACTCCTGGGCGTTCAGCCGCATGGACGACCTGACCGAGTTGATCCGCCGCGAGGTCGAGTTCGAGAACGTGACCGACGGCCGCTACGGTCGGCTGCAGAACATCCTCGCGGGCGAGGGTGACGTCGAGGCGGGCGAGCTCATCTACCGCGCCGCGACGCAGTCGCAGACCTGCAGCGACTGCCACGGCGACCAGGGCGAGGGCGGGATCGGCCCGAACCTCGAGTCCCGCTTCGCCTCGAAGACCGAGTGGGAGCTCCTCTTCTCGGTGGTCGAAGGCCGAGGCGGGATGCCCGCTTGGGGCGAGTCGCTGTCGGACCAGCAGCTCACCGATCTCATGGCGTACCTCCGGGACAGCTTCGCGGACCCCGACGTCCGCTAGAGCGCTCCGCGCGAAGCCTCGGGGGTTGCAGCAGATTTCTTGCAAATCTCCCCAAGAGACCCATTGACGGGCGGGGTATACGCCCGTACAAGTACCTACACGTCCTACCCGTACCTACGAAGACGAGACTGTGATGAAGAAGACCGCCCTCCTTGTTGCCCTGAGCCTCTCTGTTCTCGCCTGTGACTCGGGCTCCGACGACGCCACCGCCGAAGACGGCCTCGGCGATGTCGGCCTCAACGACAGCACGGACGCGACGGGCAAGGCCGACGAGCTCGCCGGCCGCAGCGTTCGCCCGTTCTTCACCGAGATCGTCGAGTACGGGCCGGAGACCAAGCGCGGCATCTCGAGCGTCGTCGACGTGGACGGGCAGAGCATGACGACCGAGTCCGCGATGGTCTCGGTGCCCGCGGCCGACGAGTTCTTGCAGATGACGGTCGCCAGCGGCGAGCCGAACACGACCATGCGGTTCTTCTTGGTCTACTCCCGCGACGGTCAGAGCTTCGAGATCATCACCGTCCAGGGCGAGGGCGAGTTCGGCGAAGGCGAAGGTCCCGACGGCGACGAAGACGCGCGCGTCGAGGTGCTGATGAGCATGTTCCAGTCGGCTTCGATCAACGTCGCAGAGAACACGATCACCGTGACCTCGGACGACTCGGCGGGGGAGACCACCGTCGAGCTCGACGTGTCCGCCCGCGACGGCCAGTTCTTCGTCTATCCGTTCGTCGTCGACTCCGGCGAGGGCAACGATCTGCTCGGCGACTTCGCCTACGAGATCGACGC
Organism: bacterium; assembly: GCA_024742475.1. Classification (GTDB taxonomy): domain Bacteria; phylum Myxococcota_A; class Polyangia; order Nannocystales; family Nannocystaceae; genus CAJXVA01. The sequence goes on from JANSYI010000019.1 coordinate 126,929, forward strand.
GCTGTGTGACGGCGTGCAATGCGGTGAGGAGCCGGCCGAGCCCGACGCGCCTGTCGACGACTACGCGCAAGCACGCGAGGTCGACCGCGCCACGGTCACCATCGGCGGTCCCGCGATCGAGTACACCCGAGCCAGCGTCGACGGCTTCTCGCTGGGTGGCACCGAGTTCTGGTTCCGCGACGACGACGGCGGCATCGACAAGACCTTCAGCTACGGCAACGGCAGCGAAGACGGCCGCAAGTGCATGCTCGCCAGCGCCATTCGCTTCGAAGCCATCATGGCCGACCCCCCGCCGTCGATGGTCGAGCTGCGGGACAACACGAACTGGGGCGGCAGCTTCTTCAACTGGAACGAAGACAAGACCGTGCGCAACTGGCCCGCGCGCGCTGGCCTGTGGGCATGGACCACCGGCCTCATGAAGTGGATCAGCGTCACCAACCCCGACGGGACCTGCAGCCTGCCCACGGTCGACATCGTCGAGGCGGCCGCGGCCGACTGCCTGCGCACGGCCGACGGTGCCGACGGCGAGACGAAGGGCTGCGCGGCGGGGTTTTAATCCGTAAGGGAAACCTCTCGGTTTCCCTCGCTGCGGGGGCAAAGCCCCCTGCGCTTCACCCTTCCAAGTTCGGGCGCGGGGCGCCCTCGCTCGTCGCTTCGCTCCTCCTCCGCATTCGGGGCTGCGGTGGTGGGACGCGCCCCCTTCGCTTCACCCTTCCAAGTTCGGGCGCAAGGCGCCCTCGCTCGTCGCTTCGCTCCTCCTTCGCATTCGGGGCTGCGGTGGTGGGACGCGCCCCCTTCGCTTCACCCTTCCAAGTTCGGGCGCAAGGCGCCCTCGCTCGGGAGCTCTCGGTGTCCCTCGTGGGGGGCGCGCGCGGAGCGGAGGCTAGGGGTGTCGACTGTGGTCGGCGCCCCTTCTTCGTGTAGTCCAAAGCTCTCGGCGCGGGTACACTCGAAGGCCGCGGTGGGGAACCGCGCGAGTGCGTCATGAACATGGGTTATTCCATCCTCCGTGCGCTGCCGCTGGCCGCGCTGTCGTTTGCGATCGCCGGCTGTCCGGACGAGAACTCCAACCGCCCCACCGGCAACACGCTCGGAGAGACCGACAGCGCCACGGCGAGCGTCGGTGACACCGAGAACGACACGTTCGATTCCGAGAGCGACAGTGACGCGGACTCCGACACCTCCTCGGACATCTGCCTGGCGCACAACTGCGAGAGCGACCTCGAGTGTGGCGGGTGCAGCAACGGCGAGAACACTTGCTACCTCCCGGACAAGCGCTGCGTGGCCTGCAATCCGGACACCGGAGACGGCTGCGAGGCCGGCGAAGAGTGCACCGAGTTTGGCCAGTGCGTGCCCGAGGGGCTCACGTGCGACACCGACGACGAGGGCGTACCGACCATCGAGTGCAACGACGACCCCGACTGCGCGGCATGTGACCCCGACCATCAGGTCTGTTCGGCAGGGCGGTGCGTGCAGTGTCGCGGAGACGCGACCGACGCGTGCCAGTCCACCGAAATCTGCGTCGCGAACGAGTGCGTGGCCAAGTGCCCGACCGAGTGCAGCAGCAACGACGAGTGCGGCGAGTGCACGACCACCGACGAAGATCAGTCGCCGCTGAACGCCTGCCACAACCACCAGTGCGCGGAGTGTTCGAACACCAGCTCCACCCCGATCTCGTGCCCCAACGGCGAGGTCTGCACCGACCAGGGCGTCTGCGTGCCGCAGTGCGGTATCCCCGGTCAGAGCCCCGGCGTGTGCGAGAGCGATGCCGACTGCCAGGGCTGCGAAGGCGACAACACCAACTGCATCATCCCGATCAACGACGATCGCGGCACGTGCGGTCCGGTGGCCTCGGGCTGCTCCGACCTCGGTGAGGGCGTGGTCGTGCTGCCCGAGCCGTTCTCCCAAGTCACCAACGCCTGCTCCGACGACCCCGACTGTGAGGGCGTCGGCGTCCAGTACAACGTCGGGGAGCTGCTGCGCGAGCTGACCGGCTTCAACGAGATCGACGACGCGATCGTCGAGTATCCGATGTCGCGCTGCGCCGAGCTCACCGTCGGCTCGGGCGGATCGTCGATCAGCTGCGGCATCTGCGTCCCCTGCGAGGAGGACAACGACTGCCAAGACCTCGACATCGACGAGGTGGCCGGCGACGCGTTCGGGCCGCTCGGTGCGGTGGCCACGGCGCTGCTGCTCGACCAGCTCTTCGGGCCCACCGAGCACGTCATCCACATGTTCTGCCAGCCCGTGGCGGCCGGCTACGGCGCCTGCGTCCCGTGCCCGAACCTGCTGAGCGACTGCTCGGTCGGGGGTGGCGGTGGCGGAAGCGGTATGTGCGAGCACGGCGTCGACGAGGTCGGCTCGCCGCTCGACCCGATGTGTGGCGCGTGTGCCGAGGCCGTCTGCGCCGTTGACGACTTCTGCTGCAACACCGAGTGGGACGAGGTCTGCGTCAACGCCGTCGACATCTACTGCACGACGGGTGCCTGCCACGACCAGTGCGACACCGGCGAGGCGCTCAACCCCTCGTGCAACGAGTGCGTCGAGACGATCTGCGACGACGACCCGTACTGCTGCGAGACCGAGTGGGACGAGGTCTGCGTCAACGCGGTCGACGACTTCTGCGGCGGCGAGTGTGTCGGTGACGGCTGCTCGCACGACGAGTGCAGCGCCGGCGGAGCCCTCGACTCGGCCTGCTCGGACTGCGCGACCGCGGTCTGCGACGCCGACCCGTTCTGCTGCGAGACCGAGTGGGACACCCTCTGCGTCGAAGAGGCCGAAGGCCAGGCCGCCTGTAGCTGCTAGAGCGCGACGGAGCCGTCGAAGACCACGCGCGCGGGGCCACGCATGTGCACGCCCGCGTCGCGGTCTTCGGGCACCGTGATCCAAAGCCGTCCGCCGGGGAGGTCGACCGCCAGCGGCGTGCCGGCATCGCGTCGACCTGTCCATACGGCTGCGCACGCGGTGGCGCAGGCTCCGGTGCCGCACGCCTGCGTGATGCCGCAGCCGCGCTCCCACACCCACAGCGTGATCGCGTCATCCCGCAGGCGCGCGAACTCGACATTGGTGCGGTTGGGAAACGCGTCGTCGACCTCGGCCGAAGGCCCCTCGGTTCGCGCGAGCCGTTCGGGGTCGTCCTCGACGAAGGCGATCGCGTGCGGGTTGCCCATCGACACGCCTCGAAAGACCCGCCCGTTCGCGATGCGGAGGTCTCCGAGGTCCACGCCGGGCCCCATGTCGACACCGACCTCCACCCGGTCGCCGACGCGGCTGACCGAGCAGGGCTTGACCCCCGCATCGGTCTGGATCCGTAGCGCGTCCGTTCCGCGCTGCTCACCGAGGTGTTGCGCCACGCACCGCAGGCCGTTGCCGCACATCTCCGGCCGGCTGCCGTCGTGGTTGACGACGATCATCGAGCCGTCGGTGTCGGCGTCTGGGGGACCAATGATCAGCAGTCCGTCGCCTCCGACGCCCGTGCGGCGGTCGCACAGCCGAGAGGCCGCCTCCTGGAGGGCTGGCAGCTCCGACTCGAGCGCCGCCGGCGTCGCTGCGGTGCGGTCGATCAGCAGGAAGTCGTTGCCCAGGCCCTCCACCTTGCGAAACGTCAGCGTCACGTCGCGAGCCTGCGAGAGGACCCGCCGCCGGTCAACACTCAGATGCTGGCGTCGGGGTCGGGGGCCGTGGCGGAGGCCGCGCGCGCGTTCACGCCGAACTTGTCGATCTTGCGCCGCAGGGCGTGCCGGGTGATGCCCAGCAGCTCCGCAGCCCGGACGATCCGCCCGTCGGCAAGCTCGAGCGCCAAGGTGATGGCCTTGATCTCGATCTCTCGCAGCGAGGCCCCAGGCAGACGGACGTGCAGTGTGCCCGACGCCTGAACCTCTTTGGTGGCCAAGCCCAGATCGGCCGGGCTGATCCAGCGCCCGGTGCTGCCCAGGGCGGCCTGCTCGAGCAGCCCCCGGATCTGGCGGGCGTTGCCGGGCCAGGACTGCCGCTCCAGCTCGGCCAGCGCGCCCGGAGACAGCGCTCGGGCGGGCATCCCGTAGCGAGCGCACGTCTCATCGAGCGCCACGCGTGCGATGGCCGCGATGTCTTGGGTTCGCTCGGAGAGGTCGGGGACCTCGAGGACGGCCTCGGTCATCCGCCCGAACAGCTGCTCATGGTCCAACGACCGCTCGCGCAGCGTCGCCAGCGGGGTTCGCGACAGCAGGACGACCGTCGTCTCCTTGGCCTGCGCGATGCGCTCCTTGATCGCCTGGGCGGCGCCCGCCTCGAGCGCGTGGGCGTTCTCGACGATGAGCATCCCCGGAGCCGTCGCGACGTCCTTGGGCAAGGCCGCGCCGTCGACCACCAACGCCGGCGCCAGCGGGCCGCGCATCCGCTGGTGGATCCAGCGGGCCAGCCGACGTTTGCCGACCCCCGCGGGCCCGGTGACGACGATGACCCGGCAGCCCGCGTCGGCCGTCGCCTCCGAACGCCGGCGCAGCCGGGCCAGGCTCTCGCTCGGCCCGTGCAACCACGCGTGGTCGGTGGCGGGGGCGGAGCCGAACTCCAAGGAGGACAAGGCGATCACGCTGCGGTCCATCATTGCGGCTGGACCTCTATGGGGAGTCGCACAGCGCGCGGCAAGTTGTGCGGGCGCCCCGCGCTCGGTCTTTGGACCAGGGGGGCGTCCGAGATCGGGACGCGCCAGCGCCCCGGGAGCGAGGCCGGTCAGCCGGCGCCGGACTCTTCGACGGGCGTGTCGCCCGAGGGGGCGGAGCCGGCGGGCGGCAGCGACAGCGGGTTGGGGCCGACGCGCTCGTAGTTGACCTCGTCGTCCTCGCCCGCGAGGTTCTTCTCGGCTTCGAGCTCCTCGGACATGTCCTGGAGGCGGTCGGATCCGGCGTGGGTGCTCGCGTAGGCGAGGTACACGGCGCAGACCATGAACCCGATGGCCAGGCCCTGGGTGAGCTTGGCCAGGAAGTCGGCGCCACCGCCGCCTCCGAAGACGCTCTGGCTCGCGCCGCCACCGAGCGCGGAGCCCATGCCGCCGCCCTTGCCGGCCTGCAGCAGGACCACGAGCACCAAGACGATGGTGATGAGGACGTAGACGATCTCGACGAAGAGTTCCATGGCGGGGGGAGGGGGTGAGGCGGGGTTCAGGAGGGGCGAGCAGTCTGCGCTGCTGCGGTGACGATGGCCAGGAACGAGTCGGCCTGAAGAGACGCGCCACCCACGAGGAACCCGTCGATGTCGCCGGCGGCGATGAGCTCGGCTGCGTTGCCGGGTTTCACGCTACCACCGTAGAGGATGGATCTGTCGCGACCGGTGTCGCCGTAGGTCTCGGCCAGGTGGGCGCGAATTGCACGGTGCATGTCGCGCGCCTGCTCGGGGGTCGCGGTGCGGCCGGTACCGATGGCCCAGACGGGCTCGTACGCGATGACCAGGCGCTCGTCGATGGCCTTCGAATCAACTCGAGCAAGTGACTCCGAAAGCTGCGAAATGACCGTGCTTTCGTGTTCTCCCGCGTCGCGGGCAGAGAGGGACTCGCCGACGCACAGGACGACGGTCAGCCCGTGCTCGAGGGCGTTGGCGACCTTGTCCGCGACCAGCCCGTTGGTGTCGCCGTAGTACGCGCGTCGCTCGGAGTGCCCGACGATCGCAGCCTCGACGCCGGCGTCGCGGAGCATGGCGACGCCGACCTCACCGGTGAACGCCCCCGACTCCTGGGCGGCGACGTCTTGGGCCAGCAGCCAAAGCTCGGAATGCGATCGCGCAAACGGCGCAGTTGCGTTCAGTGCCAGGTACGTCGGCGCGACCCCGACACGAAGCTGTGGACAGCCTTGGGCTGGGTTGGCCGTCGCGGCCTCGAGCCCTTCGGCGATGCCCTTCGCGCACTCGACTGCGGCTTCGTTGCGGTGGTTCTGCTTCCAGTTGCCGAGGATCCAGGTGGTGCGGCTCATGCTTGCTCTCCGTCGATGGTGGCCACGGGGGCCAGCGCCGCCACGCCGGGCAGGACCTTGCCCTCGATGAGCTCGAGCGACGCGCCCCCGCCAGTGCTCACGTGGTCGATCGCCTCGGCGAGCCCGCTTTGGTGGAGTGCGGCGACCGAGTCTCCGCCGCCGACGACCGAGAATGCCGCGCTCTGCGCGACCGCGTTGGCGATGCCGAGCGTGCCCTGCGCGAACGCCTCGTTCTCGAACAGGCCCATCGGCCCGTTCCAGAAGATCGTCTTCGCGCGGCCGAGGACCTGGGCGAAGCGCTGGACCGAGTCGGGCCCGATGTCGAGCGCCATGTCGTCTTCGCCCAGCGAGCCCGCGCCGAGGCGGATGTGCTGGGCCTGCGCGGCGTCGAGGCTGGTCGCGACGAGCACGTCGGTGGGGAGGACGACCTGCACGTCCCTGGCGGCCGCCTTCTCGAGCACGGTCTTGCAGTCGGCGTAGCGGTCCTTCTCTTGCAACGATCCGCCCATGTCGGCGCCGGCAGCCGCGAGGAAGGTATTGGCCATCGCGCCGCCGATGAGCAGCGCATCACCCGCGCCAAAGCGCTCGACCAGGGCGACGAGCACCCCGAGCTTGTCGGACACCTTGGCGCCGCCCACGATCGCGGCGAAGGGCCGCTGCGGGTCATCGGTGAGGCGCCGGAGCGACTTCAGCTCCCGCTCGAGCAGGAGGCCCGGTGCGTGGTCGGCCACCGCCGCGGGGACGCCCACGACCGAAGCGTGGGCGCGGTGTGATGCGCCGAACGCGTCGTTCACATAGGCGTCGGCGAGCTCGGCCAGCGCGGCCGCGAAGTCCGGGTCGTTCTTCGTCTCGCCGGGGTGGAAGCGGAGGTTTTGCAGGAGGACGACCTGCTTGTTGGTCGAGTCGGCGACCAGCTTGCGGACGCCGTCACCGACGACCTCGTCGGAGGGCACGCGGACCTCACATTCGAGCAGCTCGGCCAGGCGGGCGCCGACGGGCTCCATCGCCAAGGACGGGTCGAACTCGCCTTTGGGGCGCCCGAGATGCGAGGCGACCACCAAGCGAGCGCCGCGCTCACGCAGCGTTCGAAGGGTGGGGAGCGCCGCACGGATCCGGGTGTCGTCGCGCACCGTGCCGTCGGCATCGAGCGGGACGTTGAAGTCCACGCGGACGAACACGCGGCGGTTGTCGACGTCGAGATCCGACAGCGAGAGCATCGAGGGCGAGACATAACCGGGCCGGGCCCGGTCGACAAGGGGAAGGCGACGGCTCGAGGGTCCGCGGCGCCGCGCAGGGTCACGCAAGAGCCCCGGTCCACGGGGCGCGGACACGGGGCTCGAAGGGATGACCCTGAAAGAAGGGCTATTCGGCTGCGAGGCCTGTGCTGAGGTCCTCGCGGACGAGCTCGATGAGCTCGGAGGACAGCCCGACGATCTGGTCGGGGGAGTACCCCTGCGTGCGCATCTCCTTGAACAGCGAGCGGGCGAGGATGCTCACTCCTCGTTCGTCGGTGAGGGCGCGGCGGGGGGATTCGTTCGAGAGCTGCATGGGATCTCCAGCGGCGCGGGGGAGCGCCGCCACGACGGCAAGGCTGCAACGGCGGTGCCGAAAGGACGCGGGGCGACCGCGTGGTCGTAAAACCGTCCGGGTTCCGAACGCTTGGCGACCATTCCTGAAAGTGCGGGTATGTCGCGGTGCGCACAGGTGTGCACGGAGAACTGCGCATTCGTTTGCGCCAAGAGGCGCGATGGCTGTGCAAGTCCACGCACGGCCCAGGTCACAGCGCGGTCTCCCCGACGGGCTCCAGTGGCGTCAATCCCTCGCGTCGGCGTGGTGGGGACTGGTATGCTCGGCGCCGTTCGTGTCTCGTTTTCGCGCTTCGAGCGTCCGCGCGGGCGTACTCATGACGGCCGTGACCCTTGCCGGCTGTGCCGGGTGGCGTGACCACGGCGACACCTATTACGCCCGCCGCAGCGGGGACCCGGAGGCGACCTACCACTTCGGCATGCCGCCGGAGTCGTGGCGCCCTGTGCGCGACATGGACGACATCCAGGTCGCGTGGGTCAACACCGGGCTGGATGGCGTGGGGATCATCGAGCTGTATGGCCAATGCGGCGAGCAGGGAGACAGCTCGCTCGAGCAGTACACCGACCACCTGCGCATCGACTGGGACGCGTGGACGGTGGTCGAGCAGGAGGACGTCGAGCTGGTGGGGCGCGCCGCGCTGCGCACGGTGGTCGACGCCTCGCTCGATGGCATCGCGCGCCGCAACGAGTTCTGGGTGGTCAAGAAGAACGGCTGCCTGTTCGACCTGCGCTACTCCGCCGGGCCGAAAGACTTTCAATCCGGCCAGAGCGATTTCAGCGCGGTCGTGCGGGGCTTTCGCTTCCCGTAACCTGGCTGCACCCGCCCATGCGACGCGTGATCGAACGGTTTGGTGCCATCGTCCTGTCCGGCTTGGACTGGGTCGGGGGTCTGACCTCCCTGGCGCTGCGCTCGAGCGCGGTCGGGCCTCGGCGCCCCTTCGGCGTCGACGACATCGCCTCGCAGATGGTGGAGCAGGGCGTCCGCTCGCTGCCGATCACCTCGTTCATGTCGCTGTTCATCGGCATGATCCTCGCCGTCCAGTTCGGCTGGGCGCTCGCGGATTTCGGCGCGACCATGGCCTTGGGCGACGCCAGCTCGCTCGCGCTGGTGCGGGAGCTGGTCCCGACGCTGATCGCATTGACCGTGGGGGCGAAGATGGCGGCGGGCATGGCCGCCGAGCTCGGCTCCATGAAGGTCACCGAGCAGATCGACGCGGTCGCTGCCCTGGGCGCCGACCCGATCAAGAAGCTCGTCTGGCCGCGGCTGGTCGCCGCCACGTTGGCCACCCCGCTGCTGGTCGCGTGGGGCAACATCATGGCGCTCATCGGCGGCATGCTCATCGGTGACTGGGTCTACGCGGTGCCCGCGGGCTACTTCTACGAGACCTACGTCGACGAGCTCGCGCCCATCGATTACATCCAGAGCCTCGTCAAGGGCGTCATCTTCGGATACCTGGTCGGGCTCATCGGCTGCTACCAGGGCTTCTCCACCAAGTTCGGTACCGAAGCGGTCGGCGTCTCCACCATGGAGACGGTTGTCGCGACCTCGATCTGCGTCATCATCGCGGACTTCTACCTGACGATGATCTTCTTGTGAGCGACACGTCTCCCGCACCCGCGGCGCCGGTCATCGAATTCCTCGGCGTCACCAAGACCTTCGGCGACCACACGGTCTACGAAGACATGGACCTGCAGGTCCGGCGCGGGGAGACCCTGACGATCATCGGCGGCTCGGGGCAGGGCAAGAGTGTGTGCCTCAAGATGATGATCGGCTTGCTCCAGGCCGACGGGGGCCAGGTCAAGGTCGACGGCAACGTCGTCGGCGAGCAGGGGCCCGAGGGCCTGCGGACCATTCGCCAGCGCGTGGCCTACGTCTTTCAAGGCGGCGCGCTGTTCGACTCGATGACCGTGCTCGACAACATCGGCTATGCGCTGCGAGAGCACACCGACATGGGCGACGAGGCGATCTACGACAAGGCGCGCGCGTGTGTGGAGATGGTCGGGCTGCCCGAGCGCGTGCTCCAGTCGCTGCCGGCTTCGCTCTCGGGTGGCATGCGCAAGCGGGTTGCGCTGGCGCGCTCGATCGCGATCGAGCCCGAAGTTATCCTCTACGATGAGCCCACCACCGGGCTCGACCCCAAGAACATCAACCGCATCAGCGCCATGATCATGAAGCTCCAACGGGAACTCGACGTGACCTCGGTCGTGGTCACGCACGACATGCCCACGGCGCGCAAGGTTTCCGACCGCATCGCCATGCTCTACGAGAAGCAGTTCCCATTCGTGGGGAGCGCCGAGGAGATGTGGCACTCGCCGAAGCGCGAGGTTCGGGACTTCATTCACGGGACGCTGCGAGAGGCGGAGGCACGACATGGCGCGTGAACGCGAAGCTCGAACCAGGCTCATCGTCGGCCTGTTCGTCACCACGATGGCCGCGCTCGGCTTCGTATCCCTCTTCCTCATCGGCGAAGCCGAAGGCACCTGGGAAGAGAAGGTCCCGGTCTATACCGACTTTCGCACCATCTCGGGGCTTCGGCGGGGCTCGCCCGTCCAGCTCGCCGGGGTCGAGATCGGGACCGTCGATGCGATCAACTTCGTGGAGCGCTCGGGCGACGACCTGGTCTGCGACCCGCTCACCGAGGATATCGGCCGCTTCGACGGCGACCGCACCGACGGATGCAGCTCGTTTCTGTTCTGCAGCCCCGACCGCGTGTGCGCCGAGCTCGAGCCCTACGCGGCCAAGGGTCTGCACGCGCCGTGCATGACCACGCAGGACTGCTCGCAAGAGGAAATCTGCGTCACCAAGGAGTTTCGCAACCGCTATCGGCGGGTGTTTTGGACCGGACCCGAGGGGGTCTGCGCTCGCTTCGACACGTCCCACCGTCGTGTCGAGGTGCGCATGGCGATCTTCAAGGACCGCCTCAAGCTCATTCGCGAGGACTCGCGGGCCACCATCGCGCAAAACGGCGTGCTCGGTGACCAGCTGGTGGCGGTCACCCCGGGCGCTCGAGGCGAGCTCACGCCGCGGGCGCTCGAGAGCCACGGCGACTCCGAGGTGCTCATGATTCAGAGCGCGCCCTCGCTGTACGAAGACATCGAGCTGTTCCGCGAGCGCATCGACGGCCTCACCGACAAGGTCGACACCGCGCTGGGCGGCATCTCGAGTCTGTTCTCCGAGCTCAACGACGAGCGGACGCTCGACAACGTCAAGAACATCATCCAGCACACCGAAGAGATCACCCGCCAGATCGCCGACGGCGAGGGGCTGGTGGGGGCGCTGCTGTCCAACGAAGACTACAAGGCCGACTTTGGACAGACGCTGCGTGGCGTTCGCAACACCGCGCTGGGGGTCGACCGGTTCGTCGGCAAGGCGAACAACTCGCTGGGCAAGATCGACAAGAACCTCCAGCCTACGATCGACGACACGCGCGCGACGATGGCCAGCGTCCGCAAGCTGCTCGCCGACCTCAAGGATCCCGACAACAAGTCGCTGGCGTCCAAGGTGCTCTACGACGAGAACGGCGAGCTGGTCGAGGACGTCGAGAAGATCCTCGCCGACGTCGAAAAAGCGGTCGCCTCCGCCTCGCGCATCACCGGCCGCATCGAAAAGGGCGAGGGCACCATCGGCAAGCTGGTCAACGACTCCAAGCCGCACGACGACCTGGTCAAGATCCTCAGCGATCTCGAGCGTAACGAGACGTTCAAACGTCTCACGCGCTACGCCATCGAGCTCGACGAGGACGGCGGCAAGACGAAGTAGTCAGGCGCCGCGGCCCGACAGGGCGGCCCGGGCGAAACGGCGGATGTGCTCGGCCGCGTCCTCGGGGTACTCCGCCGGCAAGGCGTGCGAGGCGTCGGGGATCACGACCCACTGCGCACCGGGGATGGTGAACGCGACGTCCCGCATGGTCGACAGCGGGATGAAGCGATCTTGGCCGCCAGCGATGATGAGCGAGGGGACGCGTACCCGGGGCATGACGTCTTCGGTGCTGTGGCGCGCCGCCTGCTGCAGCAGCTCGAGGAACAGCTCGGGGCTCATCCGGGCGATCTGCGACAGGTAGAAGTCGATGTCCGCCATGTCGATGCGATCGAGGTTGAGCTGGCTCTGCATGCCCAGCCGCCGCAGCGTCGGGTTGGGCACCAGCGTCTTCCACAGCCGCATCGTCAGGTCCGACGCGTGCCGGGTGGCGGCGCGAAGGAAGGGCAGGGCGTGCCCCACGATGTCGGTCCCCTGAAACTGAGCGACCGCGCGACCCGATGGGCCGGCGATCGAGATGAGGCCGGCGACGCGATCCCGATGGCGTTTGTAGGTCTCGAGGGAGACCTGAAAGCCCATCGAGAAGCCGAGCAGCACCGCCGCGTCGACACCCTCGCTGCGCAAGGTCGCCTCGGCGTCGTCGGCCAGCACGTCGATGCCCAGCCGCCAGGGGCGGGGTGGGTTGGGTGAGCGGCCGTGGCCGCGGTAGTGCATCAACAGGATGCGGAACTCGTCCCGCAACACCGGCAAGATGCGACGAAACGCCCAGCCGGCACAGCCGATGCCGTCGAGGATGAGGATGGGTGGGGCGCCGTGTTCACCCCACGCTTGCACGCACAACGAAGCCCCATCGGGGCGGTCGAGAAACCGCTCTGATTCGGCGCGTACGCCCGCGCTCGGCGGCGACGTATCGTCGTCGGAAGGGGGCGAAGTCATCGACCCAGACCCACGCAGTCTACGTGGCCACGCCCACTCGGCCCGGTGAACGAACCGGGCCAGCGTGTGCTCGCATCTAGGAGGAGGTGGGGCGACGTCCGCAGGACGCCCAGCCCCAAGGCCAGCCCAGGAGTCGCGCGACTACTCGTTCTTGCCGCGCTCGTCATCGGGAGCGTCGTCGGGAACCTCGTTGACGCTCGGGTATTTCATGATGTCTTTCCGCGCGATTTTCCACGCTTTTTGGACGATCCAGGAGAGCGAGCGGTCTTGCCGCGCGGCTTCTTCTTGGATCTCCTTCAACATCTGTTCAGGGAAGTAGAGGCTTTGCTTACGCTTGTCAGAGCTGGCCATAGTTCGGCACTCTTCCCGCCATCATGCGGCAAAGTCGCACCAGGGTAGGCTTCGTCAGGACATGTTGTCAACGACTGATGGCCCACGAATCGGAGAATTCGGCGCCGATCGGCGTGGTATCGAGCATATTTCTCCCTGTACCCCAGGGACGGGATCTCGCCGACGCCGTCCGACGGTGTCCTACGTAGGATCCCGGCCGTTCGGCCGCGTTGCCGAGTGTGCTCGCACCCCTCTTTTTGGCGTTGTCCCCGGTCGCCAAAGCCCCTATTGTCCTGCGTCTTCAGAACCTCGGGTTCTTCAGGTTGCGCGACCATGACTGATCTGACGAAGCAACAACTCGACGACTTCGCCCAGCTGCTTCAAGACAAGCGAAATCACCTCATTGGCGAAGCCAAGCGCACCCTGGACAACGACATGGTCATCCCGTCCGATGAGCGCATGGACGAGGTGGATCAGGCTTCCAGCGAGTACATGCAGGCTTTCTCCTTCCGCCTGCGTGGCCGCGAGCGCTTCCTGATGGGCAAGATCGAAAAGGCCCTGCGCAAGATCGACGAAGGCGAGTACGGCCTGTGCGAGGAGTGCGACGAGCCCATCTCGCTCAAGCGCCTCCAGGCACGCCCCGAGGCGCAGCTGTGCATCCAATGCAAGGAAGCACAGGAAAAAGAAGAAGCCGTCTACGCGGATGATTAGCCTTGGAGGGGAACCTCTCGGTTCCCCCAAAAAAGTCCGCCTACGCGCGATGGCCGACCGTCGCGCGTAGCTCGTCGATGTGTTCGCGGGTGCCGATCGCGATGAGGGTCTGGCCGGGCTCGACGACGAGGTCGGGTGGGGGGACGTGCACGACGCTGCCGTCGGCCTTGCGGACCGCCATGACCAGGACGCCGGCCCGCTGGCGGAAGTCGGCGTCGTCGAGGGTCATGCCGACGACGTCGCCGCCGGGTCCTACGGTGGCTTCCTCGATGCGAAGATTGGCCTCCTTGTCGCGCAGCATCTCATCGAGGAAGCGGACCACGTGCGGGCGGATCAGCTCGGACGCCAGGCGCATGCCGCCGATCTTCGTCGGGGTGACCACCGCATCGGCACCCGCGCGTCGCAGCTTGGCGGCGGTCGAGGGGCCGACGGCCTTGGTGACGATGCGCAGGTCGGGGTTGGTCTGGCGCGCCGAGACCACGACGAAGAGGTTGGTCTTGTCGTCGTCGAGCGTCGAGACGATGCCGCGCGCGCGGTGGATTCCGGCCTCGACCAGCGTCTCGTCCTCGGTCGCGTCCCCGTGCAGGATCAACACGCCCTTGTCGCGAAGCGCCTCGAGCTTGTCGATGCGCTCGTCGATGGCGACCACGGACTCGCCGACCGCGAGGAGCTCGTTGATGACGTGCTCGCCCGTGCGGCCCACGCCGCACACGATGTAGTGGTTGCTGATCTGCTTCATGCGTTTCCTGTCCCGCTTGAAGCGGCGCACGTTGTTGAAGTCGCTCTCGACGAAGAAGCTGGTGATCGCGGAGACGACGTAGAGGTTCGCCGAGATCCCGAACGTGAGCAGCAGCAGCGTCCACTCGCGGGCAAACGGCACCAGGCTCAGATCGAGGACCTCTCCATACCCCACCGTGGTGATGGTGATGGCGGTCATGTAGATGCAGTCCTCCACCGTCCAGGTACCCCCGCCGAGGCTCTGGCTGAGGTACCAGTACCCGCCAGAGCCCACCGCGGTCACCAGCACGAGCAGGCCGAAGGCGAAGAACAGGCGCCGTCGCGCGACCTCGTAGCTGCGTACGGGGTCGCTTTGCGTGGCGGGGTCCATGACCGCGGCCATCATGCCACGCCCGTCCGATGGCGGCAGGTTCTACGCCTGCGACGTGGTACGGTGCCGGCCCGATGAAACCGGTGCTGTTCACCCTGCCAGGTCTGGGGTGGGAGATTCAGGCCTACGGCTTCTTCGTGGCGCTCGCGTTGATCGTCGCGTGGGCCCAGACGCTGCGGTTGTCACGAGCGGCGGGCTTGGACCCCAAGGCGCTCGGCCCGGTGTTCGTCGCCTCGTCGGCCGCGGGCATCTTGGGGGCTCGCGCGGCGTGGGTGGTGCAACACCCCCAGGCGTACGAGGGCGTCGGATCCCTGGTCGCGCTGCAGGCCGGCACCATGGCCCCCTTCGCGGGCGTGGTCGTGGCGATGGTGGTCGGCGGCGCCTGGGTGACGCGGCTGAAGATCGGGCCCTGGGCCTGGTACGACATCCTCGCCCCGGCGATGGCCCTCGGCCTGGTGTTCGAGCGCCTCGGAGCGTTCTTCGCGGGCTCCGCCTTCGGCCGCTACGCCCCGGACGCGGCGCTCTCGATCCGATTCCCCGCCGGCGCGCCCGCGCATCTGCAGCATCTGCGGACGCTCGCCAACCTCATGCGGCCCGGCGCGCTCGAGTCTCTCCCGGTGCATCCGGTGCAGCTGTATGCGGCCGCGCTCGGTGTGGTGGGGGTCGGGCTGTGCCTGTGGGTCCGACGACGCAAGACCTTCGATGGCCAGGTCTTCCTGAGCTTCGGGATGTTCTACTTGGTCGCCCGATCGTTCGTGGAGGAGCCGCTGCGTGCCGACGCCCCCGCGGGCGTGCTCGGCCCCCTCAACACCGGTCAGGTCGGCTCGCTCGTCATGCTGTGCGTGCTCGCCGTCGCCTATCGCCTCCTCGAGCGGCGCACGCTGTCCTCGGCTCCCCGGTCGCGACCCGCGGCGTCCAAGCCCAAGAAGAAGAAGCGCAAGCGATGACGCTGCCGGTCGTGTGCATTCACGGAGCCCTGCGCTCCCGCGCCGGCATGTGGCCGACGGCGCTGTACCTGCGGCGCCGGGGCATGCAGACCCGCACCTTCGGCTACGCGACGCGCAGCGGCGGCCTCGAGGACCACGCCGGCGCGTTGCAGGCGTTCCTGCATGCGTGGCTGGGCGAGTTGCCCCCGCGGATCGGGTTCCTCACGCACTCGATGGGCGGCCTGGTCGTGCGTGCGTGGCTCGCCGCGTGTCGGCCTGCGATCGACGTGAGGGTTGCGATGCTTTCTCCGCCCAATCAGGGCTCGGGGCTCGCGCGGGCCAACGACGGCAACCCGCTGTTTCACCTGCTCTACGGCGACGCCGCCTCGGTGCTGCGAGGCCCGGGCATCGAGGGCCTGCCGGCCGCCCCAGACAACGCCGAGGTGTTGGTGCTCGCCGGTGGCCGCGGCGACGCCCGTGGTTACAACCCCGCGCTGCACGGCGATGACGATGGCGTCGTCGCGGTCGAGGAGATGTCGCTGCCGGGTGTGCAGCTGGAGTTCGTCGGTGGCCTGCACTCGGTCCTGCAGTGGACACCGGCGGTGCTCGACCGGGCCGCGGCCTTCCTCGCCCAGGAGGAACGATGATCGCCGCGTGGCTGGCTGGCATCGCGGCGGGCTGGGTCGCGCTCGCGTCCGTCCTCGACCTGCTCGGGCGGCGGTCGCCTCCGCCGGCGCAATCGTTCGACGCGATCATCGTGCTGGGGTGCAAGGTGTTTCCGAGCGGTCAGCCCAGCACCGCGCTCGCCGAGCGAGTCAAACTCGCCGCGGCGATGTTCGACTCCAACCGGGCGCCGCTCATCGTCACGACCGGCGGGACGGGAGACTCGGGGCACGCCGAAGCCGAGGTCGCCGCGCGCATGTTGATCGACCTCGGGGTTCCCCGACGTGCGATCCACATGGAGGCCCGTTCGACCAGCACCCAGGAGAACGCCCGCTACTGCGCGATGCAGCTCCCGGCCCGCGACGTCCTGCTGGTCACCGATGCCTACCACTGCGTGCGGGCACGTCGGGTGTTCGCGCGGTACTTTCGAACCGTCGCCACGGCGGGGTCCGTTCATCCCTCGGCCCGCCTTCGCGCGAAGGGGGCGCTGCGTGAAGTGCCCGTCGTCCTCTTGTACGCGCTCCTGCGCTGGGTATGAGTGTCGCGGGTGCTGGCCCGCGGGCGCGGCCTGTGTCATCACCAACCGGTGTCGCCTGCCGTGCTGGTCGCCGCGCGCTTGCTCGCCGCTCCCGAGGCGTCTCCTCCGGCCCTCCCCGAGCCGGGCGACGCGCCTCTGCGGTGGGTTGCCGACGAGACGCAGTGTCCCGACGCGACGGCCGTGAGGGCCACGGTCGAGGAGCTGGCGGGGCGGTGGCCGGCGCGTCACGAGCTCGAGGTCGACGCGTTCGTCCGCCAAGAGCCCGATGCGTGGACGATGGTGCTCACCGTCGTCGTGTCCGGCCGGGTGCATCGGCAGCAGCTCGAGGCGGAGTCGTGTCCTGCGCTCACCCGGGCGGCTGCCCTGATCGTCGCCGTGTCGATCGACCCGGTCGCGAGCGCAACCGAGGTCCCGATGCCGATCGAGGTGAGCACCGCGCCCGGGCAACGGGCGGAGCGGGAACCGGGCCGCGTGAACGCGCGTGCAACCGACGTGGCGCCGGGGCGTCGCCGACCCGCGATGACGCCGACGCTCGGCGTCGGATGGGGCGTCGTGTCGGGGATGACCCCGGGGATCTCCTCGGGCCCCGCGCTCTCGCTCGGACTCGACTTCGAACGCGCACACGTGGGGCTCGTCGGGCGGGGCGTGTTGCCTCGCGCGGCCGACGGAGCGCGGGTGTTCGCGGGCACGGTCGCCGCGCGCGGATGCCTCGCGAGCCGCCCCAGCGTCGTGCGTGGCATCCTGTGCGCCGGGGCCGAGGCCGGCGCCCTGCAAGCCGAGGGCACGGGGGACGGCGCGCGGACGCAGCGCTTCCCGTGGTTCGCCGGGACCGTCGGGGCTGGGATGCGGTGGGGCTTCGCCGACCGCGTGGCGCTGACCGTCGACGTGGAGGGCGCCGTCGCGCTGGTCGACGCCCAGGTGGTGCTCGGGCCCGTGTCCGCACCCGACCCCACGATCGCCTTCGCGAACCCTCGGCTGGGCCTTCGGGCGGGTCTGGGCCTGCAGTTCAGGTTTTCGGGTCCTCGATGACGGATTCGTGTCGAACCGGGGATGAAGCGTAGGAACCCGACGTGTCTCGCTCAGCTCAGTTTCGAACGCTGTACTCGCGCTATTTCCGCAGCGTGTGGTCGGTCGTGGGGCAGCTCGGGCTCTACGGGGCCGCGCGCGAGGACGCCGTGCAGGAGGTCTGGCTGATCGCCTACCGCCGGATTCACACCCTCGATCCTCAAGCATCCGCGCGCGCCTGGCTCGCCTCGATCGCCCGGCGGGTCGTCTGGCGGACGAGGCGGAGCGCGCAGCGGCTCGATCGGCGCGTCCACGCGCTGGCAGAGCAGCCGCGGAGCCTGCCCGCCGACGCGTCCACGCGCTACGAGGCCGCCACCACCGTGGCCGACGCGCTCGAGAGCCTGAGCGAAGAGCAGCGCAGCGTCTTGGTGCTCAGCACGCTGCATGGCTTCACCGCGCCCGAGATCGCCGCAGCGCTCGACGTCCCGGTCAACACGGTCTACTCGCGTCTGCGGCTGGCGCGGCGCCGGCTGGCCGAGTTCTCCGTGCAAAGTCGCGAGATCGAGGCCGAGCTCGAGTCGAGAGAGCGACCCCCGGACAAGCTGCGTCAACGGGTGCTTCGTGCCGTGCTGCCCGGTGTGCCGATGCCGATGCCGCTGCTGGGCGCGGCCTCGTCGCTCAAGGCGTTCGCCCTTGGCGGCGTGGTGGGTGGGCTCGCGGTCGCGGGCACGGCCCAGGTTGCTGCCCGGCCCGCGGCCCAGCTCCCCGCCCAGGTCTCCACGCAGCCCGCGGCGCCTGGAGGGTCGCACTCGGCGGCGGCGGTCCACGCCTCGCCGGCGCCGGCCCCCGCGGTCCTGCAGTCCTCGTCGGTCGCCCCGGCCTCCCCGGACGACCCGCTGCCGCGAGCGGCCCCGCCTCCGCCGCCTCGGCGCAGTGCAAAGCCGACCTCGGTGCCGGACGAAGCGAAGGATGCCGCGCTGCGTGCGACCGCGCAGGAGCCGGCAAAGCCCGGCCTGGCCGTCGGGCCCGAGTCCGTGCTGCTCGCCCGTGCTCAGAAGGCGCTGCGGCAGGCGCAACCTCGCCAGGCGCTCCGGCTGCTTCGGCAGCACGAGCTCCAGTTCCCCCAGGGCGCGCTGGTCGACGTTCGAGAGGGCGCCATGGTGCGGGCCCTGTGTGCCGCCGGCCGCTCCGCCGACGCTGCCCACCGAGTTCGTCGCCTCCGCGCCCGTCAGCCCGGATCACCCGTCGCGACGGGCGTGCAGGACGTATGCGGCGAGGACTGAGGAACCGAAACTCCATGCACACGAAGAGAACACCGTCGCCGAGGATGCTGAGCGCTGTCGGTTTGTGCGTCGGATTGTTGGCCTGCGACGTCTCGAAGTCGGTCGGCGAAGAGGACACGACCTCGGGTGGCGAACCGCCCGTGACGATGTCCGGTGAGGCGAGCGGCGCTGCGCCGGGGGGCTCAGGGGCTGGTCCGACCTCGGCGTCCCCCGGGAGCGCGACCTCGACCTCGGGTGGTCCTGGCACGGCCTCGGCCGGGGTCACCACGGCCACCACCGGCGGTCCTCGCTGCGGCGTCGACGTGTCGCCGGCGGGTGGCAACTTCCTGTGGGAGTGCTACTGCTCGACCTGCCTGCTGACCTACGAGGAGATCTCCTTGGAGACCATGCAGGCGTTCGAGGAGCAGAGCCTTTGCGACTGCCTCTGCGAAGCCGCGGGGTGCGGCGGCGTGGAGGGGGAGGGGGGCGTGAGCGGAGGCGACCCGACCGCAACCAGCGGCACGCCACCTGGTAGCTCGGGGGCGGACACGTTCTCCTCGGGATCGACCACGGGCGAGGGCTCGGCATCGTTCACGTACGAGGGGTGTTTGGACGAAGGCGGGGTCATCGTCGGCGATCCGGGCGACGGTTCCGTCTTCGAGCCCGGCTACTTGTGCCCCAGCGGTGAGCCGCCGATGGGCTGGCTCGAGTTCGAGCCGGGCATGGCGTTTCCCCGCAACGGCGGGGTGTGCTGCCCGCCCGCGGGGTGACTTGCACTCATTCTCCCGCGCAGCGCGGGGCGCAGCTGGCGTTGTGACGGCGTGCGCCCGCGGCCGCGTCGACGAAGTCGTCTTCGAGCACGCGGCCGCCGGTGGGGCGCTGCAGCACGAGTCGCGAGGCGAGGCGCTCCATGCCTCGCCCGAACGCGGGGGCGAGGGCGCGCGCGTTGGCCCGCATGCGGTAGGGGCTCACCGGCGCCGCCGTGCACACCAAGGTGGTCTCCGCGTCGCGTTCGTCGACGAAGCCGTAGTCGTGCTCGAACACCGCCGCGAACGTGGCCCGGTCGTCGAGGTAGCGGGAGGTGTGCGTGTGCAGGTTGGCCACGAGCGCTCCGCCGGGTCGCAGGCGAGCGTTGCATGCCGCGTGGAACTGACGTGTCCGGAGGTGATAGGGGACGGAGGTGCCGCGAAACGCGTCGAGGATGAGCAGGTCGGTGTCGGGCTCGGCGCTGCGCTCGACGAAGAGCCGTCCGTCGTCGACGTGGGTGCGGTAGCGCGGATCGTCAGGCAGCGCGAAGTACGTGCGCGCGAGCCGAACGACCTCGGGGTCGATGTCCACGGCATCGATCTCGATCCCGGGGAAGCGCGCGAAGAGCATGTTGCTGAGCTGACCGCCGCCGAGGCCGACCATGAGCACGCGCCGGGGTGCCGGCTGAAGGAGGAGGCAGGCGCGCATCGACCGGAATACGCTCAGGCTCAGCGCCTGGGGCTGCGTCAGGTCGATGCGGGACTCGATCAGCCAGCGGTCACCCTGCACGAAGTACATCGTGCGAATGGACCCGGCCTGCGTGATCACGACCTCGTTGAACGCGGAGCTGGCCCGCTCGAGGACCTGCTCTTCATCGTCGGCCCAGGCCGCGGGGGCGACGAACGTGGAGGCCGCCCCCAGGAGCACCGTGCGACGCGAGAGGCTCATGCTGCGTCGGTCGACTCGGCCTGCTGCGCCCGCTCGGCGGCGAGCTTCTTTTGGTACTTGCCCTGGATGATGTCGACGATGACGAGCACGACGATAGAGAAGTAGAAGGTCGTCTTCGACAGCGGCTCGACGTGATAGCCCCACAGCGTCAGGTCCGCCTTGTGGCCGCCCTCGCCGAGCAGGACGATGCCGACGATCAGCAGGATGAAGAGCCCCAGGACCTCGTACTTGCGGTTCTTCTTGAGGAACTCCGACACGCTGTCGGCGAGGAACATCATCGCCAGTCCCGAGCTGATGATCGCCACGGCGAGCACCGGGAACACATCGGTGATCGCCAGCGCGGAGAGGATCGAGTCGAACGAGAAGATCAGGTTCATCAAGACGATCATTCCGATGACCTGCGCGACGCTCTTGGTGTTGCCATCACCGGTGACGTCGGTCCCGAGCTCCTCGAGGGCCGTCATGTGGCTGATCTCCTTGACCGCCGTGTACATGATGAACCCGCCCCCGAGCAGGAAGACGATTACCGAGAAGTTGAAGGCGCCTTGAATGGGCCCGCTGTCCAGGGTGAAGAACGGCGCCTCGAAGCGCTCGATGAGTGACACCATCACGAACAGCAAGACGATCCGCAGCGCGATCGCGAGGAGGATCGAGTTGCGGCGCACCGACTTTTGGTGCTCCTCGGGCGCTCGCTTCGACTCGATCGCGATGTAGAGCAGGTTGTCGAAGCCCAAGACGGCTTGCAGGAACAGAAGGACGCCGAGGTTGGCGAAGTTCTCGAGGGTCAGCAGGTCCATGGCGGCCGCCCAACTATGCCCGGCGGAGGCGCCGCCGACCAGACGTGACCTCGGTGCTCGGGTCAAAGCCCGCGGAGCGTCTTGCGGATCTCTCGGAGCGTCTGCCGCTTCGTCTGGCGGTGGGTCCGGCGACGCTTGCGGTTCTCCTTGTTGGCAGCCAGCGCTCGGCTGGCGCACATGCGGATCTGCTGCTTCATGTTCTGCCGGTCCCGTGTGATCGAGCGACGGGGGTGGCGGATGCCGAAGCCGAGCATGCCCGGCACGTTGCCGCGGGCGTACTCGAGCATGTACGTGGGCGTCTCGGTGGCGTAGACGCGGTGACCTCCGTGCGGGAGGAAGGCCCACGAGCCCGGGGTGAAGTCGTGCGCCTCGAAGTCGTGCTCTTCGAAGTCGTGCATGAGCCCGGTGAAGACGAAGTCGTGGACCTCGGCGGGGTAGCGGCCCGAGTAGCCATTGACGTTGATCGGCGCGCCGACGATGAGCAGGTACTCATCGAGCGCGCAGTACATCGCCCGGATGTGGGTGGTCGCGCCGCCGGCGAAGTTGAAGATGTACTCCTTGGGCCACTTGGACCGGTCGAGACCGTATCGCGCCGCGATGTTGTCCTCGAGGTTGCCGATCACCGTGCGCGCGTCGGCGGTCGGCGTCTGCTCGATCGTCTGCTGCACGATCTCTTGGAGCTCGTTGGGGTGGAAGGTGTAGTCGTGCATGCCGGTGAGACAGCCGGCGACCTTGCGGGACGACTTCGTGCCGCAGTAGGCGTACTGCGGAGCCTCGAGCGCTCGATCGGCGACCGCTTCGAGGCAGTTGCGTCGGTGCTCGGGCGTCTCCAAGGCGCCGCAGGTCTGCAGGCCGACCAGCGAGAAGCCGCGGTCGGCCCCGTGGGAGAGGCAGTCTACCGCTGCGTCCGCGTCGGGCTCGGCCTTGCACATGTCGACCAGCTCGGGGACGAACGTCCATCCGGACATCAGCGCCTCGCACCACGGCGCGCCTTGCCAGTGCGCGCAGGTTTCCTCGACCGGCAGCGACTCGGGCTTTCGGACCTCGACCTCTTCGGGGAGCTTCGAGGCGAACACCGATGGGTGCCCCGAGGCACGCTTGACGTTCCGGCGGCTGTTGCTGCAGCCCGCGATCGCGAGCACGCACGAGAGCAGGAGAAGGAGGGGGCCTCTCACGCGCCGCAGACTACTACCCCAACGGCGGCGGGGGGCTGCCGGTATCGAGGCTCGGCGTCGCGGCGGGGTCGTTCGAGCGGCGCAGGGCTTCGGCGAACGCGGAGGCCGTCTGGATGCGCCCAGCGGGGTCCTTCTCGAGTGCACGCATGACCACCTCCTCGAGCGCCGGCGGCAGGCGGTGGGGAGATCGGCTGCCAACCCGCGGGGCCTCGGCGTGCACGTGCTGGCGCATCACGCTCCCGGCGTCGGGGCCCTCGAACGGGGGGCGGCCGGTCAGCGCGAAGAACAGCGCGCTGCCCAGGCCGTACACGTCCGAGGTCGGGGTCGCGCTCCCGCCCATCGCGACCTCGGGGGCCATGTACGCGGGCGTGCCCGTGACGAAGCCGGTCGAGGTGAGGCCCGAGTCGTCCTCGACCAGCCGCGCGATGCCGAAGTCGAGCACCTTCGTGACGTCGGGTTCGCCGGCGAGCGTGGTGACGAAGAGGTTCTCGGGCTTGATGTCACGGTGCACGATGCCCTGTTCGTGCGCTTCGGATAGCGCCCGAGCGGCCTGGTGAATGAGCGCGGTGGCGCGGGCCGGAGGCAGGGGCCCGACCCGGTGCACCAGCGCCTGGAGCGACTCGCCGTCGAGCAGCTCCATCGCGTAGTACCAAAGTCCGTCTTCGCTGACGCCGTGGTTGAAGATGCGGACGGTGTTCGGGTGGCGCAGCGCCGCCGTGGCGCGGATCTCTCGCTCGAAGCGGGTCACGCCCTCGGGGTCGTTCTCCGTGGGCCGCAGCACCTTCAAGGCCACGTCGCGTCGGAGCTCCTCGTCGCGGGCGACCCAGACCTCGCCCATCCCTCCACGGCCGATCCGCTTGCGCAGCTTGAAGCGCCCCAGGTTGCGGGAGGCGAAGACCTGCCGCCGAAGGGCCCAGGCCTGGTGGCTCCCGAGCACGACGAGGAACCACGAGCCGATCAGCAGCGCAGCGTGGAAGACGTAGCTGCCTCGCGCCGCCGGCTCGAGCCACTGCGCCCGCACGGCAGGGACGGCGAGCGTGGCCACGCCGACGATGAGCATGTCGAGCAGCGCCGGGATGGCCAGCCGCCACGAGGCGTCCTGCCAGCGGTGCGGGATCACGGCGACGCGCCCGACGATCACCAGCACGACGAGGGCGTGGTAGGGGCTCGAGACCCCGCCGGCGTAGAGGCTCATCAGGCTCAGGCAGGCCGACGACGCCACGATCATCGAGACGTCGAGCACCAGCACCAGGCCGGGGGAGGGGTCTTGCACGCGCCGCAGCAGGACGGCGGCGGTGACGAGCACGACGAGCCCCGCGAGTCGCAGGACCGCGAAGGGCACGATGTTGGTGGGGTAGACCCAAAGCGCGACGAGAGCATCGAGCCCGAAGAACGCGATCCACCCAACGCATGCGGCGGGCACGAGTCTGCGCATCCTGCCGACGGTGGCCCGGTGATCGACCCGAGCGAGGTACTTCTCGCGGTCGTCGAGCAGGGGCGGGCTGCCTGGACCGACGGCGACGGCGGGCTCGGGGGCCTCCGTCTCGAGCAGGGTGGTCCTCTCTTCGTGCGGCGAACGCTCGGGGTCGGGATCGGGGGGGGCGATGAGTCCCGTCCCGCCTGGATAGGCGGCCGTCGTTCGCTGTGTCGGAAGGTGGGACTCGTCGGTCACCGTGCCACCGCTACGGCGCGCACGCCGTCGCGGATCACTCTACCGTCAGCGCGAACGTCACGTCGACGTCGGTGGCCCCCGCGGGATCTCCGCCGTTTGCGAAGTCCTCGGCCAGCCCCGCCGCCTTTTGCGGCTCGTCGTTCGTCTCGGGCAGGTGGCGCAGCATCACCTTGAACTCGCCCCCGCCCGCGGCGGTGGTGGTGATCGTGTTGGAGAGGCCGACGGGGAGGTCGTCACCGACCGCGTTCTCTCCGTAGTCCGACTCGACGTCGGCGTAGGCGTGGGTGACGACACCGCTGCCCATCGAGCCGGGGCCCGTGACCGCGTCGCCGTAGATGATGAACTGGTGCTCCTCGGCTTCGGCCTCGATCTCGGGGGTGACGTCTTCGTCTTCGAGGTCGTTGTACAGCGCGATGTCGAGGGTGTAGGTGGTGTCCGGTGCGAGCACGATCGGATCGGCGGTGCCCGAGTTGCCGGCCTCGCCGTCGGGGTCGCTGAACTCGGCGGTGACCGTGTCGCCAGCCTCGGAGGTGAACGTGAGCGTCACGGTCGTGATGAGCTCTTCCTCATGGTCGTGGTCGTGACCATGGTCGTGGCCGTGGTCATCCTCGGTGTCGGCGTGCTCTTCCCCGTCGCCGCTGCTGTCGTCATCACACGCCGCCGGAGCGATCGCGAGGGCACTGCAGACCAGGGTCGTCTTCCAATTCATGATGAACGAATGCTCATGCAATTCGCTGGCATATGCAACACGATTCGAGGTGCATCCGATGTGCGTGAGGGCCCCCGTGACGCGCGCCGCTCGTCAGTGAGGCCGCGGCGGCACGCCATGGAGAAGTCGGTTGAAGTAGCCGACCATCTCATCCATGAAGCCCTCGGTTGCGGGCTGGCCGTCGTCGTGGCACCCGTCGAGAAGGGCCTGCAGCGCTTCGACGTCCAGCGCGCCCTCGCGGCCGAGAAAGACGAGCTCGGTGCACGGTGACCCATCGCCCCAGCTGCCTTCGTTGCGGAGCTCGGCCCGGCCGCCGACGACGTGGACGAGCACGCGAACGCTGGGGTCCTGCGCCACGTGTACGAAACCCTTCGCGCGAAAGACGGCACGGGGCAGCTGGGTCAGCGCGCGCCGCAGGGCGTAGGCCGACAGGGGCGTCTGCGATCGATACGTCCACGTGTCGAAGGCGTGCACGCCGTGATGATGATGGTGGTGGTGACCATGGCCGCCGTCGACCTCGTGCACGTGGGGTTGCTCGGTGTCGGTGGCCGAGGATGCCGTGCGCGAGGCGTCCCACAGACCCTGCGCGTCGAGGAGCACGGCGGTGGGTGCAGCATCGAGCGAGGCGTGAAGGAGGCGTGCCCGCGGCGCGAGGCGATGGACCAGCTCGGTGGTGGCGGCGCGCTGCTCGGGGGTCGAGGCGTCTTCCTTGGTCAGCACGACGAAGTCGCACACGCGCAGCTGCGTGCTGGCCAGCGCCCAGTCGTCCTCGATGAGGGTGGCGAACTCCGTGGGGTCGACGCATCCGATGACGGCCGCCAGCTCGACGCACTCGGCGACGCGCGGGTCGACGAAGGTGCGGACGATGCCCGCGGGGTCGGACACGCCCGAGGCTTCGATGAGGATGTGCGTGGGCGAGTCGGCCCGCCGGGTCAACGACAGCAGGGCCGAGAGCAGATCGCCGCGGATCGTGCAGCAGATGCACCCGTTTTGCAGGGCGACCTCGCTTTGCACGTTGGCCGTGCCCGAGACCAGGGCGGCGTCGACGTTGATCGACCCGAAGTCGTTGACGATCACGCCCAGCGGCTCGGTCGTGTCGCGCAGGAGGGCGTTGAGCAGGGTGGTCTTGCCCGCGCCGAGGAACCCGGCGAGCAGGGTCA
The DNA here is from genome assembly GCA_024742475.1 of bacterium. GTDB lineage: Bacteria > Myxococcota_A > Polyangia > Nannocystales > Nannocystaceae > CAJXVA01. The sequence continues at coordinate 152,901 of JANSYI010000019.1, forward strand.
CGCGCGTACGCTGCACTCGTCCGTCTCCACGCGTGGGGTGCGAAGGTCGAGGACACCCGGGGGGAGGGCGGTCGGAGACGACATGTGTTTTGCAATCTATATGCAAATGCACAATCATGACAAGTGAGACGGCCGATGACGAAAGACGACGCACGAGACGTGATCAAGTCACGTGGCCTGCGGGTGACCATGCCCAGGCTCGCGGTCGTGCGGGCCCTGGCCGCCGCGAACGTGCCGCTGTCGTATCGCGAAGTCCACGATCGCATCGCCGACGCCGCGTGGGATCCGAGCACGACCTATCGCAACCTCGTCAAGCTTCGCGACGCCGGCATCGCGCCGGTCGTCAGCCGGGTCGAGGGCATCGACCGCTACGCCATCGCCGACGCGCGCGAGGGGCAGCACCGCCACCCGCACTTCCTGTGCGAGGACTGCGGCCTGCTCGCCTGCCTCCCCGCGGATGCGGTTGCCTCGACGCTAGCCCACGGTCCTTGGGCCGCCTCGCTTCAGCAAGCCACCGTGCAGCTGCGCGGCACCTGCCCGGCGTGCCTCGAGGGCTGAGGCGAGAGGCGTCGGCTCGATGTAGGCCGGCCGCGGTGCGGACTCGCTGGCACCGACTCGCCCTCGGATCGCTCGCGAATCCGCCGACCCCAACCACGAAAAACGGCGCTCCGAGAAGCGCCGTGTAGAAGTGCCGAGGGGCGGAATTGAACCGCCGACCTAGGGGTTATGAATCCCTCGCTCTAACCGACTGAGCTACCTCGACCGAGGTCCGTTTGACGGGGCGCGAAATATGCGACGGGTCGGCCGAGAGGTCAAGCACCATTTTGCGGGCCTTTTTCGGGGGGTTGCGAGGCGATCCGGATCACGCGGAGGGGTGATCGAACGCCGTCGCCGGGCAACGGGGGGAGTGATGCGTCTCCTCTCGTGTTCACTTCTCGCGCTGTGGGTCGCCGGCTGCGACTGCGACCCGTGCCCCGGCGTCCCCCTCGAAGTCGTCGACGCCATGACGGGCGATCCCATCCCCAATGCCGAAGCCCGCATGGCCACGCACGCCCACGGGCGGAGGCATCGTGTCGAGGACGGCCGCCTCGCCGATGGAGCGTACCGGCTTTGGGTGCGCGCGCCGGGCTATCGCACGGTGACCGAGAAGGTCGAGATCGCGGTGAGGTGCGTGGATTTCGAAGGGTTCTGTCCGGACAGAGACGCGTACACCGTGGCCCTGGAGCGACGATGAACGGGCTCATCGTGCTCAGCGCGTTGCTCATGGCCGCGGAGCCTCGTCAAGAGCCCAAGGCACCCACGCCATGGGGCGTCGAAGCAACACCTGCCTACGTGTTCGGCGGGTTGATGATCGCGCTGGGCGGCGGGGCGAGGGCCTTCGGAACGCGCATCGCCCTGTCGCGGAGCTTCGACCCGCTCGGACGTGACGGCACGTACGCCCGCGTGGTCGGAGGCGCGCTGGCGCTGGGCGGGCTGGGCCTGACGGGGCATGCCTCCTATGTGCGAGGGGTGCAGACCGCACGGCGCCCGCGGCTGCGGCCCGCGGTCGGGTGGACCCTGTTCGGCGTCGGTGCGGCCGTCGTCGCCGCGTCGCGCTTCGTGCCGCTCGCGTGCTTCGAGACCCCCTGCGCGGTGGTCACCGGCGAGGTGTCGACGTGGGGAGGCTTTGCGCTGGCCGGCGTCGGGCTCAACCTCGCGACGTTCTCGCTCGGTGCCCGCCGGTCGGTGGCCCTCGCCCCGAGCGCCTCGGGGTCCGGCGCGCAGCGGATCGTCGGTTTGACCGTGTCTGGGCGCTTCTGAGGTTGCCGAGTGCGTGAACTCCTGGAGGGGCCCTTGGGTTCGTGCTAACCGCGTGCACGTGCTCGAAGGCATGTCAGCCGCGAACCCCGCGGCTTCTCGCGCACCCGAACCCTCGGTGAGAGTTGGCCGACACGGCTCTCTCTCTCCTCAACCAAAGGTCCCTTTCGATGTCTCGTGAAGTCGTGATCGTCAGTGCCGCCCGAACGCCCATCGGCAGCTTCGGCGGAGTGTTCGCCTCAGTCACCGCGCCCAAGCTCGGCGCCACCGCCATCAGGGAGGCGCTGCATCGCGCCTCGGTCGAGGGCGGCGACGTGGACCAGGTCTACATGGGCTGCGTTCTCCCGGCCGGCGTCGGGCAGGCGCCCGCGCGTCAAGCCTCGCTCGCGGCGGGTGTGCCCAACACGGTCGGCTGCGTCACCCTCAACAAGGTGTGCGGCTCGGGCCTGATGGCGGTCATCCAGGCTGCGCAAGCGGTCAAGGCGGGTGACGCCGAGGTGGCCGTCGCAGGCGGCATGGAGTCGATGTCCAACGCGCCCTACTACGTGCCCAAAGCCCGCACGGGCTACCGCATGGGTCACGGCCAGCTCGTCGACGGCATGATTCACGACGGCCTGTGGGACCCCTACGGCGATCACCACATGGGCATCGCCGGTGAGCTGTGCGCCTCCGAGCGCAAGATCGACCGCGAGCGCCAGGACGCGTGGGCGATCACCAGCTACAAGCGCGCCTTGGCCTCCATCGAGGAAGGCCACTTCAAAGCCGAGATTGCCCCCGTCGAGGTGCCGCAGCGCAAGGGCGACCCCGTCGTCGTCGACACCGACGAAGACCCTGGCCGCGGCAACATCGACAAGCTCCCCAAGCTTCGCCCCGCCTTCAAGAAGGACGGCACCATCACCGCCGCCAACGCGCCGTCGGTCAACGACGGCGGCGCGGCGCTGGTCGTGATGAGCAAGGACGAGGCCGACAAGCGCGGCCTGAAGCCGCTGGCCAAGATCGTGGCCTACGACAACGCCGCGCAGGCGCCCGAGTGGTTCACCACCGCCCCGGCCAAGGCGGTGGCCAAGGTGTTGGACAAGACCGGTCTCAAAGCGGACGACGTCGACCTGTGGGAGATCAACGAGGCGTTCTCGGTGGTCTCACTCGCCAACCAGGACGAGATCGGCATCCCCGACGACCGGATCAACATTCGCGGGGGCTCGGTGGCCCTGGGGCATCCAATCGGAGCTTCGGGCGCTCGCATCCTCGTCACGCTGCTGCACGCGCTGCAGAGCACGAACAAGACCCGCGGCATGGCGGCGATCTGTCTCGGCGGCGGTGAAGGCCTCGCCCTCATGGTGGAGATGCTCTAGAGATGACGACCGACATTCAAACCGTAGGAGTGCTGGGCGCCGGCCAAATGGGCGGCGGCATTGCACAAGTCGTGGCCCAAAGCGGCCGCAAGGTGCTGCTGGCCGACGTCGACAAGGCGCGCGCCGAGGCCGGCAAGGCGAAGATCGCCAAGGTCCTCGGCCGCGCGGTCGAGAAGGGGAGGATCTCGGCCGAGGACCGAGACGCCGCGCTGGGGCGCATCGTGCCCGTGGACTCGGTCGCCGCCTTCTCGGACGCTCAGTTCGCGATCGAAGCCGCCACCGAGAACATCGAGCTCAAGAAGACGCTCATGAAGGGGCTCGACGAGGCGTGCCCCGAAGGGGCCATCATCGCCTCGAATACCAGCTCGATCAGCATCACGCTGCTCGGCGCCGAGACCTCGCGCCCCGAGAAGATCGTGGGCATGCACTTCATGAACCCGGTGCCGGTGATGAAGCTCGTCGAGCTCATCCGCGGCCTGCCCACCTCCGATGGCACGTACGAGGCCACCAAGGCGCTGGCCGAAGACCTCGGCAAGACCGTGGTCACCTCGCTCGACAGCCCGGGCTTCATCGTCAACCGGATCCTCATCCCGCTGATCAACGAGGCCTGCTTCGCGCTGCAGGAGAACCTGGGCACCCCCGAGGACATCGACACGGGCATCAAGCTGGGCCTCAACCACCCCATGGGCCCGCTGGCGCTCGCCGACCTCATCGGCCTCGACACCTGCCTGGCCATCGCCGACGTGCTGCACAAGGAACTCGGCGACGACAAGTACCGGGCGGCCAACGTGCTGCGCATGCACGTGGCCGCCGGCTGGCTCGGTCGCAAGACCGGCCGCGGCTTCTACGACTACAGCAAGAAGTAAGAAGGACCTTCGATGAACTTCGAAACTCTGATCGTCGAGGACCGCGGCCCCGTCCGCATCGTCTCGATCAACCGTCCCAAGGCGCTCAACGCCCTCAACGCCCAGGTCGTCGGCGAGCTCACCGAGCTGGTCGAGGAGACCGCGATCTCCGACACCGTGCGGGCCCTCGTGCTCACCGGGGCAGGGGAGAAGGCCTTCGTCGCCGGCGCCGACATCAAGGCGATGTCCGACATGAACCCCGGCGACGCGCTCGCCTTTGCGGGCAAGGGCCACGCGCTGGGCGAAGAGCTCGGCGCGATCGGCATCCCGGTCATCGCCGCGGTGGGTGGCTTCGCCCTCGGCGGCGGCTGCGAGCTCGCTCTGGCCTGCGACTTCATCTACGCCTCGACCAAGGCCAAGTTCGGCCAGCCCGAGGTCAAACTCGGTGTGATTCCCGGCTTCGGCGGCACCCAGCGGATGCTGCGTCGCATCGGAGCGGCCCGCGCGCTCGAGCTGTGCATGACCGGCGAGATGATCAAGGCGGACGAGGCCCTGCGCATCGGCCTGGTCAACAAGGTCGTCGAGCCCGACGCGCTGCTGGACACCGCGGTCGCGACGGCGAACACCATCGCCAGCATGGGCCCGCTGGCCATCGCCAAGGTCAAAGAGGTCATTCACGAGGGGGCCAACAAGGCCCTCGACGACGCCAACCTCCAAGAGCAGACGGCCTTCGCCGCCCTGTTCGCGTCGGCCGATCAAAAAGAAGGCATGGCCGCGTTCATGGAGAAGCGCGACGCCAACTTCAAGGGCGAGTAGGAAAGCGCATGGATCTGAACCTGACCGAAGAACAAGAGGCGCTCGTGACCACGTGTCGCGAGTTTGCGCAGCGGGAGATCAAGCCGATCGCCCACGAACTCGACAAGAACGCGCGCTACCCCAAGGAGCTGGTCGCGCAGATGGCCGAGCTGGGCCTGATGGGCATCGAGGTGCCGGTCGAGTACGGCGGCAGTGAGCTCGACACCGTCGCCTACGTGCTGGCCATGGAGACCATCTCGGCCGCGTGCGCCTCGACCGGCGTCATCATGTCGGTCAACAACTCGCTGGTCTGCGAGCCCCTGCTCAAGTGGGCCAACGAGGCGCAGAAGAAGCAGTGGCTCACGCCGCTGGCCTCGGGCGAGAAGCTCGGCTGCTTCATGCTCAGCGAGCCCGAAGCCGGATCCGACGCGGCCGCCCAAAAGACGGTCTGCGTCCGCGACGGTGACCACTACGTCATCGACGGCGTGAAGAACTGGATCACCAACGGGCCGCAGGCCGACACGGGCATCCTGATCTGCATGCACGACAAGTCGCTGGGGCACCGCGGCATCTCGGCGTTCGTCATCGACATGAACGCCGAGGGCATCACGCGGGGCCCCAAGGACGACAAGCTGGGCATTCGCGCCAGCCACTCGTGCCAGATCTTCTTCGAGGGCCACCGGGTCCACGAGAACCAGCGCCTGGGCAAGGAGGGCGACGGCTTCAAGGTTGCCATGAGCACCCTCGACGCGGGCCGCATCGGCATCGCGGCGCAGGCGTTGGGCATCGCGCAGGGCGCCTTCGAGGCGGCGGCGGAGTACGCCTGCGACCGCAAGACCTTCGGCAAGCGCATCATCGACCACCAAGCTGTGGCGTTCATGCTCGCCGACATGGAGACGCAGATCGAGGCGTCACGGCTGCTGACGCTGAGGGCCGCGATGGCCAAGATCGCCGGCCGGCGGCACAGCAAGGAGTCCGCGATGGCCAAGCTGCACGCCTCCGAGACGGCCAACAAGGTCGCCAAGGACGCCATCCAGATCCACGGCGGCAACGGCTACGTGACCGAATACCCGGTCGAGCGGGCGTTCCGCGACGCCAAGATCACCGAGATCTACGAGGGGACGAGCGAGATTCAGCGCATCGTCATCGCCTCGAGCCTCATGAGGGGCTGATCGCCTCAGCCCCTGGGACGTACACTCGCACAGGAGACCGCCATGAATCGTGACCACATCAAATCGGTGGCAGTCGCCGTCCTGGGCCTGAGCCTGGGGCTGGGTGGCTGCAAGAAACAAACGGACACCGACAACCCCGACGTGGCCGCGGGGTTCCGGGGCGCCGACAACAACGACTACGAGTCGGACATCGTCACCGCGGACCGCAGCCGCGACTACGACGATCAGGGCCAGGGCATCAGCCCCGAGGTGCTGCGCAACATCGACGACACGATTCTGACGGTCTACCTCAAGGACATCGAGCGCTGCCTCGAAGACGAGATGGACGTCGCCGAGACTCGCTTCATGCGGGCGGTCTTCTTGGTCGAGTTCCACGTCGACACCGCCGGGCGCACCTCGCAGGGCAAGGTGCTCGAGATCGACGCGCGCAAGCAAGACGCCAAGGGCACCGACAAGGGCGCACACGACCCGTCGAACATGAAGTCGTGCATCGAGACGTCGGTCACCGAGTGGGAGTTCGATCCTCCGCCCGAGGTCGAGTTCGTGCACACCTACCGCGGCCAGGTCGGCGAGGCTTTTTAGGCCTTGGGGGGAACCGCCTGGTTCCCCAATCGCTGCGGGGGCGGAGCCCCCTTCGCTCCCCCCTCCCGGGGGCCCGCCGTGCGGGCCCTGCTCGCTTTGCTCGCCGCGCTCAGGCGGCGGTGCTGGGGCCCTGTTCGCATTGCTCGCCGCGCTCGACCCGCAGTGGTAGTGCCGGGTTCGTGAAGAGTCGCTTCCGGTGGTTCGGGGGCTTGTACGGAGATTCGGTATCCATGGACATTCAACTCAGTGAGCGGCAGCTCGAGGTTCAGGCGTTGGCGCGGGAGTATGCGGAGTCGGTGTTGGCTCCGGCGGCGCGGCAGTGGGATGCCCACGGTGGGTTTCCCCTGGAGAACCTGTCGGAGGCCGCCAAGCGGGGTCTGACGGGCATTGGGGTGTCCAAGGCGCTCGGGGGGCTCGAGGCGGGCACGGTGGCCTACAGCCTGGCCGTCACCGAAATGGCCAAGGCGTGCGCGTCGAGCACCGTGGCGCTGTGCGTCAACAACATGGTCGCCGAGGTGGTCGAGGCGTTCGGCACGCCGCAGCAGCGGGAGCTGCACGTGCCCAAGCTGTGCAACTTCGAGCACGTGGTCGGGGCCTTTGCGCTCAGCGAGCCCGGCGCCGGGTCCGACCCCGGGGGCATGCGGACGCGGGCGGTGAAGACCGACAAGGGATGGCTCATCAACGGCTCCAAGCTGTGGATCACCTCGGGCACGCACGCGGGCCTGTTCGTGGTCTGGGCCAAGACCTCCGATGCCCCGGGCGCGCGCGGCATCTCGACGTTCCTCGTGCCCGCAGACACGCCCGGCGTGCAGCCGGGCAAGCCCGAGCACAAGATGGGCCTGCACGGCAGCACGACGACCGCGCTCGACTTCACCGACGTCGAGGTGGGCGACGATGCGCTGCTCGGCGAGACCGACCGCGGCTTTCGGGCCGCGATGATGGCGCTCGACGGCGGCCGCATCGGCATCGCCTCTCAGGCGCTCGGCGTGGGCCAGGCGGCGCTCGAGCACGCGTTGGCCTACGTGCGGGAGCGGGCCGACCTGGCGCGCGCTCAGGCCGTGCAGTGGCGGTTGGCCGACATCGCCACCGACCTCGACGCGGGCCGCTTGCTCGCGCTTCAGGCCGCGTGGCGCAAGGAGAACAAGATGGAGTTCTCCCGGCAGGCGTCCATGGCCAAGATGTTCTGCTCGGAGAAGGCGGTGCTCGCCTGCAATCGGGCGCTCGAGGTCCTGGGCGAGTTCGGCAACGACGTCGACGGACGCATCGAGCAGCTCGTCCGCGACGTCCGCGTCACGATGATCTACGAGGGCACCTCCGAGGTGCAGCGCATCGTCATCAGCCGGGACATCGCCCGGCGCTTCGGGGACGGCGCCTGAGGGAGCGACCACGATGAACTTCGAACTCGACGAAGACACGATTTTGCTGCGCGACAGCGTGCGCGAGCTGGGCAAGCAAAAGGCCGAGGAGGTCGCCGGCTGGGAGTCGGCCAGGGCGCTGCCCGAGGCCTGGCTGGCCGAGCTCGGCGAGATGGGCCTGCTCGCGATGCGCGTGCCCGAGGACGAGGGCGGTGCGGGGCTGTCGGCGCTCGCCTCGCTGGCCGTCCTCGAAGAGCTCGGGGCGTTCTGTGCCTCGACCGCCTTCACCGTGGCCGTGCACAACCTGCTCGGCCTCGGTCTGGGTGCCTCCGCCCCGAGCGAGGGCGTGCTGGGCTTTGCGAAGAGTCTGTCGGCCACACGTTCGGGCGACGGCTTCATCGTGACGGGCGTCGACCCTGCGGCGTTCGGAGCAGTGTCAGCGTCGGAATTCGTAGTATTGGCGGAGGTCGACGGCGTGGTCACACCGCTTCGGGTGACGAGCCGTGAGGACATCGAGGCCGCCGCCAGCCGCACCCTCGGGCTTCGGGCGGCGGATATCGGTGTCGTCCGCTTCGACGGCGCCACGGCAACGCTGCTGCGCGGCGAAGTCGATCGGGCCCAGGCCGACTTTCAGCTGTCGCTGGGTTTCATCGCGGCCGGCATCGGGCGCGCCGCGCTGGCGGAGGGCACGGGCTATGCCCTCGAACGTCAGCAGTTCGGCAAGCCGATCGCCAAGTTCCAAGCGATCCAATGGAAACTGGCCGACCTCTCGATGGGACTCGACGCGGCCGAGTTGATGCTCGGTGTCGCGGCGGGTCGCGGTGAAGACGGTCGCCCCGCCGCAGCCGCGCGGGCCACCTTGGCCGCGGTGCAGAACGCCACGACGGGATGCTCGGACATGCTGCAGATCCACGGTGGCTACGGCTACACCGAGGAGTATGCGGTCGAGCGGCTGTACCGAGATGCCCGTGCGGTCGCGCTCTATGCCGGGGTCCGCGAAGCGGCGCGCGACACCGTGGCGCGAGCCATCGTTGCTCGCTTCGCCCGGGCTTGAAGTGCGGCTCAGGGCTATTCGGCCCACGCTCGAAGCTCGCGGCGCACCTTCACCGCCCTGTGGCTTGCTCAGCCCTCGGGGAGGACCAGCGGCGCGCAGGTGGACACGCCCGCGCCGACCACCCCGGGGGCGCCGTCGTCGACCACGCGGGTGGTCGTTTGCGTTTCGGGGTCGTGGTCGAAGACCTCGGTCGCGCCGAAGTCCCGGGAGATGAACACCCAGATGTGTCCGCCCCAGTGTGCGAACGCGAAGCCCCCAGGGTCGATGCCGAACGCCTCGATCTCCGTCAGGTCGAGCATCGAAATGGCGCTGGGTCCGGCACGGTCGACCTCAGCGAGTCGCACCGTGGGCGGGCATGGCATCTCGGCCGTGCACTCGAAGTCGAACGGCCCGGTGTAGTTCATGATCAGGCTGAACATGCGCCCGTCGCCGCTCCCGGTCAGCTCGACGCCGGAGAAGGTGCGTCCCTCAGGACCCAGCGTCCACCAGCGACCCGGTGAACTCTTGCTGCCGATCGTGTGCAGGTACGTGCCTGTGTCCACGAAGTACAGGGTCTCGTTGCCGCTGTCGGCACCGTCGGATACATAGGCCATGCCCAGGGGGCTTCCCCATTGCTCGGTGGTCGGCAGCGCCGCGACGTCCGTCTCGCAGGCACCCGTGTCCAGGTCGATCCGGTCGAGCCGCTTGTACGCGGGATCGTCCGGCCCATCGTGCAGCGCGCTCCACGTGATCCAGGCTCCGCGTTGGCGGTCGACGGCCATCGAGGATACGCCCCAATCGTCCTCGGTGCCCTCGCACTGGATCGCCGCCACGGCGGGCGAAAAGGTCAGGGTCGGGGGATCGAACGCCTGAATCGAGGTGGCTTCCCCCGTCTCGAGGCCGCGCGTGAGCAGGTAGATTGGGTTGTCCTCGGGTTCACCGCACAGGTCGATGGTTCCCGTGCCCGCGCCGAGGTCGAAGATGGGGGCGTCACGGCCGGTCGTCCCGGTGGAGTCACTGCCGACGGTCGTTGTGCCGGTGGCCCCGGTGGGGTTCGTGCCCGTGCTCGATCCCGTGCTCGGCATTCCCTCGGTTCCACTGTCGAATCCACTCGTGTTCGAACCGCCGCCGTTGCAGCCAAGGGCGAGTACGCCCGCGACCAGGAGAGACTTCCGCATCCCTCGAGCCTACCGACTGCGGTCCCTCCCGCCCGGGAGAGTCGCGCTCTGGCTGCGTGGTCCAGCGCGGGGCAGCGGCCCCCCAGACGCCGCCCCCGGCTGGGTGGATCAGCCTACGGGCGGCGGAGGTGGCTCGGAGATGACCTCGAGCCCGCTGCCGCCCGGATAGCCGTAGCTGACGTCTTGGTCGTACCCGACCGAGATGATGCCGCAGGGTGCGTCCGAGGTGATGCTGTGCGAGCCCGTCTCGACGCCCAGGTGTACGTACTCGTAGCCGACGCCATCGAGCACGCCCAGCGGCGCCCAGCCGGCGGCGTCGACCGAGATGCCGTCGCGCTCGACGGAGGCGCCCTCTTGCCGCACGACCGTCACGTAGTTGCTGGCGTAGCCGTTGGGCACCAGGAAGATGTAGTCCTCTTGGTACTGCGCCGAGGCCGGCAGCGAGATCATCGCGGGGTCGCCTTGGCTCGCCAGCCCGCCGAGCGCCTGGGAGCTCAGCAGGAACTGCGTGACTGCGAAGGGCCGCTCGGGATCGCCGGAGGTGACCGCAAAGGGCAGGTTGGTCTGAAAGCGAACCGTCTCGCCCGCGTTGATCGTGGTCGGTGCGCCCGGCGGCGGCGCGGGGGAGTAGGTCAGCGCGGTGCCATCGAACGACCCGGTGATGCGGTAGCCCGCCGGCACCACCTCGCCCGCAGCCGAGGGAGAGGGCGGCGGCGTGGCCAGGTAGCTGTCGCCCCAGGCGACCAGCGGCAGCATCTGCTGCTCGAGGTGGTCGGCGCAGCACATGCCGGGGTTGGGCTCGATCGTGGCGACGTTGCCCGCGAAGACGGCGACGGGCTTGTCGGACACCACGCGGGAGCCCGAGAGGTTGCCATCACCCGCGCCCGCGCCCGCGCCCGAGCCCACGGAGACCGCCGTGAAGACCTCGCCGCGGTCGAGGGTGACGCCGGACGTCTCTCCGGGGTAGAGGCCCCACGTCGCGAACAGGTCGACGCTCGTGCCGTCCTCGGTGGCGACGATGGACACGAACGCCCCGGCGTTGTCACCATTGGGTTCGGCGTCGGTGCTCAGCAGCAGGGCGTCGGCCGTGATCGCGGTGTAGTCGGTGTCGAGCACCGGCGTGGGGAAGAGCAGCGACGCGTCGTTCGAGAACACCTGCACGGTGTTGTCGAGCGGGTTGAACTGGTAGGCGGTGATCGGGACGTCGCTGGCGATGCGATACGACTGGCCCGCGTACGTGTTGGCGCGCGGCTCCTGGTTGAGCGCCGGGAGCCGGAACTCGTGGATCGCTCCGGGCATGACGTCGATCGCGTCGACCGCGGCGCCGGTGACCCCGTTGAAGACCTCGACGCGCGCGGCGACCTCGGTCGCGGTGTTGGCGACCACGACGGCGAACTGCTGGTCTTGCGGCGCGGGGCTGCCGTTGATACCCGCCCAGGCGTTGGGCAGGTCGACCGCCCAGAACTCGCAGCCTTGGTTGGATTCGTTCTGCGCCGCCTCCTCGCAGGTGCCGACCCCCGGGGGAGCGTCGCCTCCGCTGGCCTGCCCGGTGCCGCCGTCGCCGAGGTCGAGCTTCTCTCCGGTCTCGTCCCCGCCTTCGTCTGTGGGATCGGGGTCGGTGTCCCCGGGGCCCGAACCGACGCCGGTCAGCCCGACGTTGCCGTCGCCGTCGTCGCGCTCCTGGGCACACCCCAAGAGCGAGAGGGGCACGATGAGGAAAGAAAGGTGTCGCAGCATGGTCACTCCAGATCCGTCGACCTGCCGACCAGGCGGACGGAACCCGCCGCCTGCGCCACAGATCACCGAACCGTCGGCCACAACCGCGGCGCTGTCAACGGAGTCCGTCTACAGCCGGCTGATCTCGACCCTGAGGTCTCCGTCGCGGGGGCCGTCGCCGAACGCGCCGTCGTCCCACTGCACCGTCATCGTCGCGTGCCACGTATCCACGTCGACGGTGGCACCGGGCGGGAGGTCGACCGAAAACTCGATGACCTCGGGCTCGCCGCAGCGCTCGCCGCTGCCGCGGAAGTCTCCGTCGGCCAGCATTCGCAGGAAGCCTCGGTTGTCTTCACCGGGGTCCAGGGCGTAGGTGCGCGCGTGGTCGTCGAACTCCCCCTCGTCCACCTCGGGACGGTCGAGCGACTCGATCAGGAGCTCGAGATCCGGCGCATGCGTGCGCACGTTTGCCTCGAGATGCCCGCGGACGTCGAGGTGTTGGGGGTTGGGACCCGACAGGCACAGCGTCACCTCGAACGCGGCGACGGGCTCCTGCGCGGTGAGGGTGAACGCGGGACCCTCGGCCGTGGCGACCTGCTCGGGCAGGGAGCAGGCGCTGCAAAGCAGCGCGAGGGAGGCGAGCAGGTGTCGAGGGCGCATCGTCTTCATGGCACCGCGGTAGTGCGGCCCATGTTCCGTTCGATCGCATGAAAATCGATGAATTTCATGGTGTTGCAATGTGCAACGGCGAGCGTAGCTCGACGCTACGCTCGCGCGAGGGCGCTGGCCTCAGCGGGGCAGCCTCTGCTACACGCGACGTCGATGCGCGTGCAGAGCCTGTACATCTACCCGATCAAGAGCGGTCCCGCGGTGGGGCTCGAGCAGGTGAACGTGGTGGAGCGCGGGCTGGCCCACGATCGACGCTTCATGGTCGTCGATGCGCACGGCACGTTTCGCTCGCAGCGAACCCACCCGGCGCTTGGGCGATACACGGTGCGGGCTGACGATGAAGCCCTGCGTCTGGAGGCCGATGGCATCGGTTCCTGCGAGGTGGCGCTCGAGCCCGCAGGCGGCGAGCCGCAGCAGGTCCGCGTGTGGGGCGACAGCGTTCACGCGACGAGCGTCTCGGCCGAGGCCGACGCGTTCTTCTCGGCCTTGCTCGAGGCGCCCTCGCGCTTGGTCTACATGCCGCCGACGAGCCGCCGGCCGGTCTCGGGCTACGACGCGATGGCGGTGAGCTTCGCCGATGGCTACCCGGTGCTCCTCGCCAACACCGCCTCGCTGTCCGACCTCAACGCTCGCATCGATGGCGAGGACCTCCCGATGCTCGCCTTTCGCCCCAACGTGGTGCTCGACACCGACGAGGCGTGGGCAGAGGACGGGTGGGGCACGCTGGCGTTGGGCGAGGCCGTCTTGGAGTGCGCGACCGGCTGCGAGCGGTGCTCGATGACGACGCTCGACCCCGCATGGCCACGGCGCCCTCGGGGTGATGGAGAGCCGCTGCGCACGCTGGCGAAGTTTCGCCGCGACGCGTCGGGCAAGGTGATCTTCGGCCGCAACGCGGTGGTGAAGACGCCCGGTGTGATTCGCTGCGGGTGAGCGCGTCCAGCCCTCGCCTCGGGCTAGTCGACGATGGCGACGGTGCCGAAGTAGTGCGCCGAGCCGGCGACGTAGCCCGCGTCGGTGTCGACGGTGTGGTCGGCCAGGGCGCGCCACTGAGCGCCGCGCTCCATGACCAAGGTGGGGTCCTCGAGGGTGCTGCCCTCGAGCGAGAGCGCGTCGGCGGACGACAGGGCGGTCCAGTCGTACTCGACCGTGGCGGGCAGGATGAGCGTGGTGCCCATCGGCTCGAGGGCATATGCGCGAATTGCGGATTCTCCGCCTTCGGGACCGTCTTCGACCGCGTGAATCGAGACGTCGACCACCCCGTCGAGCGCGCCGGCGGGGATCTCGAGGGTGAGCCGGCCATCGTCGCTGACGACGACCCCGCCCTCGGGCCCGATCGGCGTGCCTGCGGCCCCATCGCAGGCCACCAGGGCGGTTGCGGTGAGAGCGAAGGCGAACAGTCGCGAAAGGGTGCCGGCCATGACGACCATACGAAGCAATCCACGTGCCGGATCCCCAGATGTTCCAACTCACCGAAAATACACGAGCGGCGGGACGGGTTCGGTGGCCACAGCTGGCCAATGTCGTGGTGCAAGTGGCCGAAGGCGTCGCCACCTTGGCGGTCTGATTTCACGGTGCTCCCATCGATTGCGCGCCTGGCCGCTCCCCGGACGGCTCGGTTGACCACGGCGGCCCAAAGGGGCAAGGGTGGCGGTCTCGAGACGTCCTGATGAGCAACACTCGGATCCGCATTCGCGCACTGGCCCACGGAGGGGACGGAATCGGCAACCTCGTCGAGGGTGATGGCCCCACGTGGTTCGTTCCTGGGGCGCTGCCCCAAGAGGTGGTGGAGGCGCAGGAAGTTCGGGCCGCCAAACGCTTCACGCAGGGCCGCCTCGTGCAGGTCGTCGAGCCGTCACCGGCCCGGGTCGAGCCGCCGTGCCCCTACGCCGAGAGTTGCGGCGGGTGCCAGTGGCAGCACGTCGCGCCGATCAAGCAGCCCGAGTTCAAGGCGCGCATCGTCGCCGACCAGCTGCGCGGCCTCGAGACGGGGGTGCGCGTGGGCTTTGCGGGGCCGGAGTTCGGCTATCGGCGGCGTGCACGGCTGCACTATCGCCGCGCCGAGTCCGGGTTCGCGCTCGGCTTTCATGCGCCGCGCTCCCGCGAGGTCGTCGACGTCGCGCAGTGCCCCGTGCTGGATCCCGCCCTCGATGTGGCGGCGCAGAAGCTCCGCGCGGTCGCAGGCCTCCTGCCGGCCTCGGGGGAGGTCCTCGGGCTCAGTGACGGCACGCGGGTCGTGTTGGGGCTGCCTCGCGTCAAGCCCAGCCCCGAGGTGCTCGAGGGCCTGCGCGCGCTGCTCGATGACACCCTGGTCGGCATCGAGGTTCGCGGTGGAAGGCAGCGAGGGCACGTCGGACAGCGCCTGCTCGAGGTCGACGGCACGCCGCGCTGGCCCGCGGTGCGGCTGGGCGCCTTTTCATTCGGTCAGGCCAACGCCGCGGGCAACCGCGCGCTCGTCGAGCACGTGTGCACGCGCGCCGAGGCCGATGGCCTGCGCGTGCTCGAGCTGTACGCCGGGGCGGGCAACTTCACCCGCGCGCTCGCACGCACCGCGCAGCGCGTCTGGGCCAGCGACACCGACCACGACGCGATCAAGACGCTGCAGGGCCTCGCCAAGGCCGAGGACCTGCCGATCAATGCCAAGCGCCAGAGCGCGACCAACCTGCTGCCCAAGCTCGCCGAGTCGCGCAGCACCTACGACGTCATCGTGCTCGATCCGCCGCGGGCAGGCCTGGGCAAAGAGGGCATGGCCGCGGCCTGCCGCGTCGCGACGCAGCGCATCGTCTACGTCAGCTGCGACCCGGCCACCTTGGCGCGCGACCTCGAGGTCGCCACCGAGCGGGGCTTCGACATCGACGACGTCACCGTCTTCGACCTGATGCCGATGACCAGCCACGTCGAGGTGGTGGTCACGCTGCGCAGCAGGAGCGGCGGATGAGCAGCCCGGTCAAGTCGCTCGAATGCGCCCTGGCCGAGCAGCGGTTCGAGCCCGTCTACCTGTTCTACGGCAACGAGCCCGGGCCCGTGAAGGAGAGCCTGGCGAAGATCCGCAAGGCGGTGCTCGAGCCGGGCATGGAGTCGTTCAACCACGAGCGCTTTGCGGGACGAGAGCTCGAAGGCATGGGGCCGGTCATCGGCGCGTGTTCGCAGCTGCCGTTCATGGCCTCGCGCCGGCTGGTCGAGCTGCACGACCCCGAGATGGTCGGCAAGGGCAAGGGCGACGCGGCCAAGGCCAGCCAGAGCGCGCTGGTCGACTACCTGAAGGACCCGGCGCCCACCACCGTGCTCGTGCTCGTCAGTGCGGGCATCGACGGGCGCTCGAAGATCGTCTCGGCCACCAAGAAGGTGGGCTTCGTCGCCAAGTTCGAGGCGATCCGCCGCGATCGTGACGCGGTCGACTTCATCGCTCAGGTCGCGCGCGATCGCGGTGTCACCCTCGACCACGGCGCCGCCGAGCAGCTCGTGCTGCGGGTCGGCACCGGGCAGTCCGCGCTGCTGGCCGCGCTCGACCGTGCCAGCCTGCACGCAGGGGAGGGCGCGGGCATCACCACCGCCGATGTCGTGGCGGTCTGTGGACACACTCGCGACGCGGTGATCTTCGACCTCACCGACGCGGTCGGCCTCGGCCAGCGCGACAAAGCGCTTTCGGTCCTCGCCCACCTCTTCACCGAGACCTCGGCCGGAGAGATCGGTCAGGCCAACCAGGCGCTGTCGATGCTCATTCGCCAGCTGCGACTGGTCTTCACTGCGAAGGCCGCCGGCGGCAACCCGGCGCGCATCGGGCAGGTCGCGGGCGTCCCTCCCTTCGTCGCCAAGAAGCTCGCCGCCCAGGCGCGAGGCTTCGACGAGGCGAGGTTGCGGCGGGCGTATGCGGGGCTCGCCAGGCTCGACAAGGATCTCAAGGGCGGGGCGTTCTCGGTGACCAAGAGCCCCTACCTCGCGCTGCAGCGGTGGATCCTCGACGTGTGCGACGCGATGCCCCGGGTCGCTCCGCGAACCTGATCCCAGGCCCCCGCCGGAGCTCGGGCTTTGTGCGGGCCACGCAAAAACCCGCATCGGCGCGGGGCCAATGCGGGTTCGTCTCGTTCGAACGGTTGCCGGGCGAGCCGACTCAGGCAGCCTTGTCGGCTTTGGCGACCGCGGTCGTCAGGCGCGAGAAGTAGCGGGAGGCGGTGTTACGGTGGATGACGCCCTTGCTGGCGGCCTTGGCCACGGCGTGCAGCGCCTTGGGAAGCGTTTCCTTGGCGGTCTGCACGTCACCTTTGCCCAGCGCGGCGCGGAGGCGCTTCATGTACGTGCGCATGGTGCTGAGGTGAAGGAGGTTGCGAGCGCGGCGCTTGGGCGCCTGGCGGTTACGTTTTTCGGAGGACTTGTGGTTTGCCACGGTATTTCTCTCGAAGAGGCGGGCGCTTGCCCGGCAGAGTCTCGAACGGACGGCGGTTTTGGCTCACGGCACGAGGCTTGTCAAGCGGCAGGCGCAGTGCCAAACATCAGGCTCGTGTTCGCCCGAAACTTCCGCGTCCTCGCTGCGTTGGGCCTCATGGCAGGGCTGGGCACCACTTCGTGTGTGTTCACACCGCCGCCGCCGCTCCCCGAAGAGCTGGCCGAAGGCGGCGATCCGGCCGCCGTCGGGGGGGCTGCGCCAGATGCGAACGCGCCCCAAGGCGAGGACGGGACCGCGCTGCAGTCGGTCTTCGCCAAAGGCGACCCCCCGGCGATCGGCATGACCGACGTGGAGATGCAGGCCTACGCCAAGGCCCAGGGCGACCCCAAGGGCGGCGTGTTCACGCTGCCCGAGGCGCTCGCGGGCATCGAGGGCTCGGGCGCGCTGTGGGCGGTGTTCGAGCTGCCTGCCGGCAAGATCGAGTGCGAGCTGTTCGAGAACCAGGCGCCCAAGACCGTCGCCAACTTCGTCGGCCTCGCGCGCGGAAAGCGACCGTTCAAGGACGCCGAGCACGACGCGTGGATCACCAAGCCGTACTACGACGGCACGCTGTTCCACCGCGCGATCCCGGGCTTCATGGTCCAAGGAGGTGACCCCTTGGGGACCGGGCAGGGCGGTCCGGGGTACGTGATCCCCGACGAGTTCGCCCCGGGCCTGAGCCACGACCGCGCCGGGCGGCTGAGCATGGCCAACCGCGGCGCGGGGACGGGCGGTGGGCAGTTCTTCGTCACCCTCGGGCCGACCCTGCACCTCGACGGCGTCCACACGATCTTCGGACAGTGCACCGAGCCGTCCATCGCGGTCGCGGAGGCGCTCGCCGCGTCGGCCGACGGCGACGACCGCCCGCAGCCCGAGTCCAACGCGACGGTCACGCGCCTGGTCATCGAGCGGCGCTAGAAAAACGGCCGCGCTGCGTGCATCGAGCGCGCGCGGGCGCATGGTCTGCCCATGATGCGATGGCTGCAGCGAAACGTGTTCCTCTTCGACGGGCTCGGGGCGATCGGGAGCACCGCTGCCACCTGCACCATCGCGGTGGCGCTTCAGCCCGCCTTCGGCATGCCCGCGGCGACGCTGTGGGCCCTGGTGCTGCTCGCCGCCTGCTTCGTCGTCTACTCGCTGACGTGCTGGCGCCGCCGCGCGCCGATGCGGCCGTGGCTGCCCATCGTCATGGCGGCCAACCTGACCTACTGCGTGGTGCTCGGTGGGGCCTTGATGGCGCACGCGCCCGCGCTGACGCGGCTGGGGACGCTCTACTTCACGGCAGAGATCCTCGTCATCGTGGGCGTGGTCGGCCTCGAGTGGACGGTGCTGCGGCGGGCGCGGGACGGTCGATGAGTCGTCCGTCGCGTCGTGGGGCCCCGGTCAGCCGCGCATGCGCCGAGCGTTGCGCTTGGCCTTGGGCAGCGCCTCGGCGATCGACGCCGCGGTCCCCAGGGCCATCTTGGCCGGACCGGGCATCGGCACGAGATCTGCGGCCAGTCGCAGCGCCACCGAGGGATCACCGTCGCGCAGCGCCTTGACGCCCTCGAGCGCCCGCTTGACCTGCTTGCCGCCGGGGATCTTGTCGAGCGCGAGCAGGATGCCCGCTCTCGCGGCCGACTTGCCGTCGATCGAGCCGGCCTTGCCGAGCAGCTGCGCGAGCGCGTCGGGGCTGAGGGTGCCCCCCTGGGCGGCTGCGGCGGCCTCGTCACACTTGGCCGGGCCCACCATCGTGCCCGGCGGCAGGTCCTTGCGCGCCGTGCCGGCCGCGCACAGCTTCAGGTGCTCTTCGTAGGTGGCGTTGGTCGCCGCGACGCGCTCGGAGGCGCTCTGGGCCGTGCTGGCCGAGGCGGCCTGGGCGAACATCGAGTCGATCTGCGCCTTGTACTTGGCCTCGTACTCGGCGTCGCCAAAGGTCTTGCGCATCTGGTCTTCGTACTGGACCTGGGCCGACTGCACGTTGGCGTCGAAGTTCTCGACGTACGCCTTGGCCTCCTCGAGGGTGGCCTCGCCCTGCATGGGAAGTGCGGCGAGCGTGGCTTCGGCGACCGTCTCGACCACGGTCGGGTCCCCGCCCTCGGCGAAGGCGACCTGGTAGGCGCCCATCAGCCCGATCGAGACGGCCGCGACCGCCTCGCGCCGCTGCTGGCTGGAGAGCAGCTGCTGGACCATCGCGTAGTCCTCGTCGGTCCAGTCCATCTCCATCTGACGCCGGGTGCGGATCATGTTCGCTGCCATCTGCATCGTGGTCATCGACCCGGTGGTCACCATCCAGCCGGCGTTCATGGCCGGGTCGACCGCGGCGCGGACCTGCGCCTTGAGGTCGTTGAGGGCCATGACGTGCTTGGCCCCGTTCTGCACGAACTTCTGCTCCTTCTTCGACGCCTTGCCCTCGGCCATCTTTCGGCCGAGCACCGCGACCTTGTCGGTGTAGGAGTCCTTCAGCTGCACGAAGCCGTCGGCGACGGGCTTGCCCTGGGCGTCGAGGACCGGCTCGAGGTAGAGCGTGATCTTCGCCTCGCGCAGGGCGGCCATCGTCTCGGACGCCGGCTTGGGCGTCTGCCCGCCGGGCATCGGCGATGCCTTGCCGAGCGCGGCCTCGAGCGCCGTGCGGAGCTTCGTCTCGTTCTGCTCGATCTGCGCGTCCATCTGCTTCATCTGCGCGATGGCGGCCGCATCACCGGCGCGCGCGGCATCCTTCGACTCCTGCTCGATGACGGGCTGAGGCTGAGGCTGCGCGGTGTCGGCCGTCTTGCCGCCGAAGAGGGAACACGCCGAGCAGAGCAGCAGGGGCAGGGCGAGAGGCCGTGGGATGGTCATGCCGAGCGTCGAATGAAAGATTCGTGCCAACGGACCAGACATACGCATTGCGTGGTCCGAGGTGTTGCGCGTTCACAGATTGGGTCGACGGCGACCGCGACGGCTACCCGATCTGGGTCCGCCCGCGCGGGACCTCCCGACGTTGCGTCGTCGCGCCGGTCGAGGTCCAATCAGCCCTGCACGTGAGCGCGCATCGTTCAGAGTACGTACAGCGGATCAATCGGGTCGTCGACTACGTCGAGGCGCATCTGCTCGAGCCGCTTCCCCTCGAGCAGCTGGCCTCGGTGGCGCACTTCTCCCCGTTCCACTTTCACCGGGTCTTTCGGGCGATGATCGGTGAGACGCCCCAGCAGTTCGTGCAGCGGCTGCGTCTCGAGCGTGCGGCGCTCGAGCTGCGTCGGCGTCCAGACCAGCCGGTCACCGAGATCGCGCTGGAGTCCGGGTTTGCGAGCCCTGCGACCTTCGCCCGGGCGTTTCGGAGCGCCTTCGGCGTGAGCGCGACCCAGTGGCGCGCCGAGAAAGAGCGCAAGCTCGGCAAAGCGCTCCGCAAGGAGGGCGTCGTCGCCCAGGAGGCTGGCGCCGAAGATGACGCGATGAAGCGAACAGACGACCTCGCGAAGGTCACCGTCAAGACCCTTCCACCCCTGCGCGTCGCGTACGTGCGCAACACGGGACCCTACGCGTGCGACCAGGCGCTCTTTGCCGGGCTGGTGACGACGATCGGCACATGGGCGGCCGCTCGGGACGTCTTCGGACCCGACACGACCCTCGACAAAGCACGCGGCGCGGGAGGGCTCCTGTGCGTCTATCACGACAGCCCCGACGTGACGGCCGAAGAGCGCCTTCGCATCAGCGCCTGCGTTGCGATCGATGACGAGATGGTCGTCGATGGCGTCGCCAGCGACATGCGGCTTCACGCGGGGCGCTACGCCGTCGCCCACTTCAGAATCGAGATGGCGCAGTATCCCGAGGCGTGGCCCTGGCTGATCGAGCGGTGGCTGCCCGACAGCGGCTACCAGCCCGACGACCACCCCGGCTACGAACGCTATCTCAACGTCCCGGAGCAGGATCCTCGAGGCAAGCTCGAGTTCGAAATCTGCCTGCCCGTACGTCCGTTGTGACGGGCCGCGCCGCGCTCACTTGCGCGAGCGCTTGGCCATCGACGCCGCGCGCTGGTCTTCGCGGCGCTTGGCCTGCTTCTCGGCCCGGGCGGCCTTCTTGGCGTCACGTGCCTCGCGGCGGCGCTGCGCTCGGGTCGGCTCGGTGGGGGCGGGGCCCCGATCGATCTTGGCCCCGAAGATCGAAGTGTACTTGCGGCCGCCCTGTACGCCGCCTCCGAACGCGCCGAAGAGGGCGCGCCAGCCGCGAGCGTTGGGGTCGTCGGCGCTGCCTTCGAACCACCAGCCCAGGCCCGGTCCGATGACCTTGGTGTCGCGCTGCGGCGACTTCCAGCGGGTGAACAGGGCGGGCACCATCTGGAAGGTGTTGCCCTTGGTGCGAATGTCCCACCAGGCGAAGGCGCCAAAGGTGCCCTGATTCTGGCCGCGCTCGATGTGCCAGACGAGCGGGAACTGGACGAAGTCGAGGTTCTCGCCCTTGCGGACCTGCGTGTACGCGCCGGGGATGGCGAAGACCGCCTTGTCTTCGGCGAAGTTGTTGTCGCGGATGAACAGCGGAAGCAGCCAGTACAGTCGGCGCTCGGCGTATGCCTCGGAGAAGAAGAACACCGGGGGGGCGACGGTGGTGGACACCTTGTGCTGCTGCCGCCACTGCCAGTAGAGCAGGCCGACCTCGGCGAATCGGCGGTCCTCTTGGCGTCGGGCGATGAACAGCGGCGGCGCTGCGAGGGTCACGCTGGTGTCCTCGAGGCGATGCGCCTTGCGGTACCACAGCGGGAAGAAGAACGAGCGTTTGTGCGTGTTGGTCGTGCGCAGGCCGAAGTTGCCCGCGTACCAGCCCAGGGTCTTGCCCGGCTCGTTGTTGATGCCGAACAGCGGCGTGTACAGACGGACGCGTCCGGGCTTGCGGTCGTAGTAGTAGACCAGCGCCCCGTGGGTGCGGCGACCGTTGCCGTCCTTGCCGTACAGGAACAGCGGCGCGCTGCCCCACAGCGTGTAGCGGCTCTTCGGGTCGTCCCCGGCCTGGAACCCGCCTTTTTCGAAGCGGAAGAGCAGGGGCACGTAGCCGGTGAAGCGCGTGTTTCGCTGCAGCCGGAAGATGTCGAAGAAGCCGACGGGGGCGAGCGAGAAGCGGCTGTGGTCGTAGCCGCGGCGGCCCCCGAAGACGAACGGGAAGGCGGCCCAGCGGCGGCGGCCGTCTGCGCGCTGGCGGTCGAACCAAAGCGGCACGGCGATGGTCGTGTGCTCGTCCTTGGACTTGTCCTCAAAGTGGAAGATCGCCGGCAGCGCGAGCAGGCGGCGCTTCTTCTCGGCGTCGTACCACCACCAAAGCGGCGCGACCCCGGCGTTGAGACCCTCGCGACTGAGGCGGTGGAAGCCGGTTCCGACGATGTACGTGTGGGTCCGGCGTCGCCGGTCACGCGAGAAGAAGAAGGGGAATCCCGCGTCGACGTCCACGCCGCCGGGCTGCCGCTGACGGAAGTAGAAGGGCACGACCGCCAGCCCCGTGCGGGGCTTGTCTCCGCGGACTCGGCTGTGCCAGACCAGCGGGGTGTAGACGTCGAGGTCGTCGGTGGGCGTGCGGCGGCGGAAGAACAGCGGCACCGCGCCCGTGTGACTCGAGCGGCCGCCCTCGACCGGGTGGTCGTCATGGAAGACCAGCGGGAGGACGCCCCAGCCGTCGCGGTCTGCGGTCTTGCGCCGGTAGTAGGGGCCGTAGACGGCGGTCCGGTCCGAACCGCGCGCGTACATGCCTCCGACGGGCGTGATGATGGCCGTGCGTCCGGGGAGCTTACGGCGGTAGTACAGCGGGAAGAACACGCTGTGGCGCTCGGCACCGTTGCCGCGCATGACGTCCCACGCCAGGGCGCCGACGCCGATCGTCCGGCCCGTCGGGCTCTTCGAGCGCACGAACACTGGGGAGATCGTCAGCCGCTGCTGGGTGTCCTTGGAGGTCACATCACCGATCAGCAGCCAGGGCACGATGCCATAGCGGTACTGCGGACCGTTGCCCCAGAACGCGATCGGGGCCAGGCCGCCGGCAGAGCTCGACGCGTCCTTGTGGTGGTAGACCGGGCCCGCGACGAGCGTGCGACGCTGCCGTTCGCGGTCGCGTACGTGCCAAAGCAGAGGCGTGATGACCTGGTAGTGCTTGCCTTTGCCCCACCCGACGAACGAGAGGGCGGGGACCAGGCCCACGTGGGTGCGACCGTCGCGGCGATCTCCGTAGCCCAACGGCCCGGCGACCCAGAGGCTGCGCGCGGGTTGTTCCTCGGTGGCGGGGCGCTTGGCGTGCCACACCAGGCCGCCCACGGTGCCGAACCGGCGCCCGTCGGCTCCTTGGGCGAACCCGGTGAGCGCGGGCAGCACCCCAAAGCCCCAGCCGTCTTGGCCACGGCGGCCACCGCCCAGCGGGGTCCAGACCGCGGTGCTCGTGGGCGTGCTGCGGGTCAGGGCCAGCGGCGCGATCACGTTGGTGGTCCGGCCGTAGGTCTTGTCGTGAAAGCGGAAGAAGAGCGGGGCGCCGACGATGTTGCGCTGGTGGGGGTCGTCGTACCAGCCCACCGGGCCGGCGACGGTCAGCGTGCTGCCCTGCAGCTCGTTGCGAGCGCGCCAGAACAAGGGCGTCGCCGACATGACGCTGCGCTCGGGATTCTTCGACCCGAAGCTCAGCGCCAGCGGGACGGCCCACGCCGATTTGCGTCGGGCGGTGTCGGTGCGGCGGATCCACGGGAGGGACCAAACCTCTTTGCGGTTGCCGAACTCGCTTTGGTGCAAGAGCACGAACGGCGCGAACGCGGAGTACTTGCGACCCTTGAGCTTGTTGTATCCGCCGAAGTAGACCAGCGAGTAGTCGAACCGCTTGAGCCCCCGCTGGAACCGGAAGAAGAAGGGCGCGGCGACGAAGTGCCGGCGGTCGTTTTGAAGATCGGCGTCCTTGGTGTCCTTGCTGCCGTACCAAAAGAGCAGGGACGACACGCCGCGGAAGCTGTCGGGCGTCTTTTGCTGGTAGTGGAAGGGGACGACGAGGAAGTTCTTCACGAACTTCGTGCCCCACCACCACACCAGCGGGAACTGGCCGAAGTTGAACTGCTCGCCCACGCGGCGGTAGCCCATCAGCAGCGGCACCGCGCCCCAGACGGTCTTGCGCTCGGAGAAACCGCCGAAGAAGAGCACGGCCGGGTTGATCCAGCGACGCCGCTCCATCCGCTTGTCGTACCAGCCGAACGTGAGCGAGAGGTCCGCGTGCAGGAGCTTCTCGGGATGACCGGGCTTGGGCGTGCGGTGGATGAAGAACGGGGGGACGGCCTTGGTCGTGTGCGTGTCGAACTCGCGGTCGAACCAAAACGGAGGGACCTGTCGCTTGCGCAGCAGGGTCGGGGCCTGGGCCGAGCCGCCGGCGGACGCGTCGGCGTCGCCGGGCGTGGCGATCGTCGGCGCGGCGTCGTCCGACGTTGGTGCGCCTGCGGGCGCCTCCGGAGGCGGCGCGAACGCTGTTGCTGCACCGAGGGAGACCCCGCGCGCTTGCGAAACTTGCGGGATCAAGGCGGTCGGCGAACGCAGAGGTACGTGCGCGATCGAGCCCGCGCGAGCAGTGCTCGGCACGAGAACGAACATGACGGCCAGCACGAGCAGCCAGGCCAGGCTCGATGCCTGACGGTGGAATTGGGGGGGCGCCGGCGGCACGGGTCGCGACGGTCTACGACACTGTGCGGTTTGCGGTCAATGGCGCCGGGTTCGGTGTCGATCGGGATCACGGCGCGAAGTCCGGGGCCCCCGCCCGTTCCTGAATCGGCCCCTGAACGCTTCACTTTGACAGCGGGCGGTGGACGCACTACACCGCGGCGCATGTCCGGTGCCCCGCAGCCCCCCGAGACCCTGCGCGTCGACGTCTCGGCGATGCGGCGTCGAGGCGAATCTCATGGCCGGGTCGAGGCGGATCTCTCTGCCGCCTGGCTGGCGAAGGTCTTGGCCGATACCGACGCCGAGGTGCGTGAGGGCGGCCGGGTGACGATGGACCTCTCGCTGCCCACCGACGGTCCTGTCATCGCCTCGGGCCAGCTCACGCTCGACTTCGTGGTCCCGTGCGGTCGCTGCCTGGAGGACGCGCACGTCGACGGCAGCGCTCGCATCGACGCGATGTTCGTCCTGGGCGCCTCGGTGAAGCATGAAGAGGACGAAGACGGCCTCGCGCTCGACGAGGACGCGCTGGACACCTGGCCCTACGATGGCCGCACCGTCGACCTGGCGGCGGTCGTGACCGAATATGTAAAGGTTGCCTACCCGATGCGCGCGCTGTGCGAGCGCGGCGAAGACTGCCAGGGCCTTTGTTCTGGCTGCGGCACCAACCTCAACGAGACGCCGCCGCGCCGCGCGGGATCCCGCGCGTTCTGCGTGAAATGCGGGCAGGAGTTCTTCGGAGCCGTCGGCGAGCCGCCCGCGGACGCCGAAGAGGCCGAAGAACCGCCCAAGACCAGCGCGTTGGCCGACGCGCTGCGCAAGATCGACCTCCCGGACTGAGCCCGCTGGGCACTTGAGAAACCTCCAGTCCGAACCCGGAAAACACCGCATCGACCCTTGCCGCTGGCCATGGGTCGCCTCTACACTCCCGCCTCTTCTGTGAGGGCCCGATGGCTGTACCCAAGAAACGAATGAGCTCCTCCCGTCGTGACATGCGTCGCGCGAACCACGACAAGATCACCGCGCCCAACCTCGGGCCGTGCTCCAACTGCGGAGAGCTCATGGTCAGCCACCGCGTCTGCCCGGCGTGTGGCCACTACAAGGGCCGCGAAGTCTTCGCGGTCGCCCAGGACTAGTTCCTCGTTCAGTCAATTTAGAGGGAACCTTCGAAAGGTTCCCTCGCTGCGGGGGCGGAGCCCCCTTCGCTTCACCCTCCCCCTGTCGGGCTCCTGGGCTAGTTTAGAGGGAACCTTCGAAAGGTTCCCTCGCTGCGGGGGCGGAGCCCCCTTCGCTTCACCCTCCAACGGTCGCCCTGTCGGGCTCCTGGGCTAGTTTAGAGGGAACCTTCGAAAGGTTCCCTCGCTGCGGGGGCGGAGCCCCCTTCGCTTCACCCTCCAACGGTCGCCCTGTCGGGCTCCTGGGCTAGTTTAGAGGGAACCTTCGAAA
>JANSYI010000020.1 GCA_024742475.1 bacterium
CGCGTATGCAGAACGGCGTCATCGCCATGCAGAGCAAGGCGGGAAGAGGGAGCTGGTTGGGCACCAGTGACCGATGACCAACGAAGCTATGCATGGTGAGGGCGCCGTTATGCACTGCGTGGGACTTCTTCCACAGCCTGCGACTAGCGCTGGACCCACACGGTCTTGGTGTTGACGAACTCGAGGATGCCGTGGCGCGAGAGCTCCCTGCCGTATCCGCTGCGCTTGATGCCACCAAAGGGCAGGCGGGGGTCCGAGCGGACGAACGCGTTGACGAAGCAAGACCCGGCCCTCAGCTCGCGCTTCGCGATGTCGGTGCCCCCCGCAGGGTTCGAGGTGAACACCGCCGCCCCCAACCCGAAGTCGCTCGCGTTGGCCAGCTCGAGCGCGTGCTCGGGATCCCGCGCGATGCACATCGCAAACACGGGACCGAAGATCTCCTCGCGGAACGCGGGCGATTCCTGTGTCACGCCCGTGAGCAGCGTGAGCGGGTACCAGAACCCCTCCTCTTCGGGCACCTCCCCACCGAGTTCCAGCCGCGCACCCGCCTCGACGCAGCGGAGCACCTGCGCGTGCACGGTCTCGCGCAGGTCGGCCCTGGCCATAGGGCCCAGCTCGGTGTCGGGGCTCATCGGGTCGCCGTAGTCGACAGCGCACAGCCGGGTGCGCAGCTTCTCCGCGAACGCCTCGGCGACCGGCTCTTCGACGATGATTCGCTTCGCGCCGATGCAGCTCTGCCCGCCGTTGTTCAACCGGCTGCGGACCGTTGCGGCGACCGCCAGATCGAGGTCCGCGTCGGCGAGCACGACGTAGGGGTCGCTGCCGCCGAGCTCGAGCACCACCTTCTTCAGCTCGCTGCCCGCAATCGCTGCGACGGCCTTGCCCGCGCGGTCGCTCCCCGTGAGCGTCACGGCCGCGATGCGGTCGTCTCGAATGATCGGCTCGACCCGCTCGTTGCAGACCGCGACCACCGGTACCAACCCCTCGGGGACGCCGGCTTCACGCAGCAGCCGTTCGACCGCGAAGCCGCAGCCCAGAACGTTGGGTGCCGGCTTGACCACCACCGCGTTGCCCGCCATGAGCGCCGGCGCCACGAAGCGAAACGCCTGCCACAGGGGGAAGTTCCACGGCAGGATCGCGAGCACGACCCCAAGCGGCCGGTAGGTCACGAACGCATCCGCTTCGTCACCCACGTCGACCGGCTCGTCGGCGAGGAACGACTCTGCGTGGTCGGCGAAGAAGCGACACACCAGCGCGCACTTGTGCACCTCGGCGATCGCCTGCGTGATGGGTTTGCCCATCTCTCGCACCATGAGCGTCGCCAACGACTCCAGCTGCGCGTCGAGCTGCTCGGCCACGGCCCGCAGCACGTCGGCGCGCTCGGCGAAGGGCACCTCCGCCCAGGAGCGCGCAGCGTCATGGGATGCAGCCAGACGCGCCTCGATCTGCGCGTCGTCGTGCTCGGGGTACGTCTCCAAGGTCGCGCCGGTCGCGGGGTTGATCGACTCCATGGGCTGGCGAAGCGTGCGACCCGAACGCCGATCTTGCAACACCGCTCGCCGCCGCGCAGGCCCGGCCATCGCGCAGACCGACCACTCGTCGGGGCACCCGAGCCTCGCGACCCGAGACACCTCACGCTGACTCGGGGGCGCACCGCGGCGCAGAGGCGGGCTGGACCCGCACCGCACGCCCCCGCAAGATGGTGCTCGATGCGGGGTGAACCGAAGCGCAGCTGGATCGGCATCCTCGTCCGTCACGCCGCGATGCACCTCGTGATCGCCGGCTCGCTCACGGCCTTCATGATCGGCGCGCGGTGGAGCTGGCTGGACCTCCTCATCACCCTGGTCGCCAACCTCACGTTCTCGGCGTGCATCGGGACCGTCTGCACCCTGGTCTACGGCAAGCTCATCCCGCGGCTCGGCGCGACCGGTTGGCGACGTGCGGTGCTCAACGCGGTGGGGTTCGCGGCGTCGGTGGCCGTCGGAGTCGAGCTCGCCCTGGTGCTCTTGCACGCGATGAACCTCGAGCTCGACAGCTCGCGCGCGATCGTCTGGCGCTTCGCCGGCGTGGTCACGATCGTCGTCCTCATCGTGACGCTGGGCTACGATCAGCTGCGCACGCGTGCTCGCGCGGTCGAGCTGCGCGAGGAGCATGCCCGCCGCGAGCTCGTCGAAGCGCAGCTCGCCAACCTCCGCGCCCGGCTCAACCCCCACTTCCTCTTCAACAGCCTCAACACGCTCGCGGGGCTGATCGAAGAAGATCCGCCCAAGGCCGTCGAGGCGCTCGAGCGGCTCTCGGAGCTCTTGCGCCACGCGCTCGAGAACACCACCACGCGCAGGACGACGCTCGGCGCCGAGCTCGACGTGCTCGAAGACTACCTGCGCATGGAACAGCTTCGGTTCGGTCGGCGCCTGAGGTGGTCGCTCGACGCCGAGCCCGAGGCTCGCTCCGCGCCGGTGCCCAGCCTGCTCTTGCAGCCCGTGGTCGAGAACGCGGTGAAGTTTGCGGTCGCGCCCCGACGCGAGGGAGGCCTGATCACCATCACCGCCCGTGCCATCGATGGACGCGTTCGGCTCGAGGTCGGCGACGACGGACCCGGGCACGCCGACAGCTCGAGCACGGGCCTCGGGGATCGCACCTTGCGTCAGCGGCTCGCGCTCGAATACGGCACCGAGGCCACACTCGCGGCGGGACCGAGGCCCTCGGGCGGCTACCTCGTCACGCTCGACCTGCCGGTGGAGGAAGGCAAGCGATGAGCCTGCGCGTCCTCATCGTCGATGACGAAGACATCGCCCGCCGCCGGTTGGAGCGCATGCTCGCTGGCATGCCCGAGGTCGAGGTGGTCGGCACCGCGTCCGACGGCGTCCAGGCTCGCGACGCCGCCCTAGACCTCGCGCCCGACCTCGTGCTGCTCGACATCGACATGCCCGAGTGCGACGGACTCACGCTCGCGGCGACCACGGCTCTGCCCGCGGTCATCTTCGTGACCGCCCATCGCGAGCACGCGATCGAGGCCTTCGAGGTCGACGCGGTCGACTACCTCCTCAAGCCGGTCACCCGCGCGCGACTGGTGCAGGCGCTCGACAAAGTGCGCGCCCGCAAGGCCGACGCGGCACCCGACGTGACCGAGGTCGTTCGAGAGGCCCTCGCCGATGGGCGTCGCCCGCCGAGGCTGAGCGCTCGCTGTGGCGACGTCCTGCACGTGTTCGACGCCCGTGAAGTCCAGCGCTTGTGCGCGCGCGACAAGGTTACGTTGCTGTGGCGCGACGGCACGGAGTACGTGCTCGACGAGTCGCTCAACGAGCTCGAGCGACGCCTCGAGGCGTGGGACTTCATCCGGGTCCACCGCTCCGAGCTGGTCAACCTGGGCGCAGTCGTCTCCGTGCACCTCGGCGGCGGCGAGAGCAGCGTGCTGCTCCGCGACGGCAGCCAGGTGCCGGTGAGCCGCCGCGCGCTCCCCCTCCTCAAGAAGCGGCTGCGCTAGCGAGCCCGGCTTCGCTTCATCTTATTGCAATTCGATTGCATTTAACCACGGCGCTGGTATGTGTCGGCGACGCAGATGGCCGCGCCCACGACAACGGTCCTCGAGGTCCGCTCGCTCCTCAAGCGCTTTCGCGGGCCGAGCGGAGCATCCACGACGGTCGTCGACGTTCCGGCGTTCTCCCTCGCGGCGGGCGAGCAGGTGGCCATCCGCGGCGCGAGCGGCTCGGGGAAGACGACGTTCCTCAACCTCATCGCAGGCATCTCGACCCCCGACGCCGGGGTGGTCGAAATCGCCGGGCACGACCTCACCGCGCTGCGCCCCTCGCAGCGCGACCGCGTCCGGGCGCGACACGTGGGCTACGTGTTTCAGACGTTCAATCTCCTCCAGGGCTATACGGCACTGGAGAACGTCCTCGCGGGCATGATGTTTGGTCGCGGCACCGACGAGCCCTTCGCCCGCGACCTGCTGTGTCGGGTCGGTCTGGCTGATCGCCTGCACCACCAACCCAAGGCGCTCTCCGTTGGGCAACAACAGCGCGTCGCGGTCGCACGCGCCCTCGCGGGGCGCCCCGATCTCGTGCTCGCCGATGAGCCGACGGGCAACCTCGACGCCCGGCGGGCGTCAGAAGCCATGGCGATGATTCGAACGCTCTGCCGGGCGCAGGACGCCGCCTTGTTGGTGGTCAGCCACAGCCCTGCAATCCTCCGTAGGTTCGATACGGTCCTCGACTTCGCCCAGCTCAACCGCGCCGCGCGAGAGGTCGCCGCGTGAGCCTCTTGCGCGCACTCACGCTGGTCGTTCGCAGGAGCCTTCGGCAGCACGCGGTCTCGACGACGATCACCGCCCTCATGGCGGCGCTGGCCGCCGGGTTGGTGCTCTCGGTCTTCAGCATTCAAGCGCAGACGTTCGCAGCGTTCACCGGTGGCGCGGGCGGATACGACGCCGTGCTCGGCGCCCGGGGAAGCCAGCTTCAGCTGGTGCTCAACGCGGTGTTCCATCTGGAGACCTCGCCCGGCAACATTCCGTGGTCGCTCTACGAGGAGCTCGCCGAGGACGACCGCGTCGCGTTGGCCATCCCGTACACCACCGGCGACAACTACGAGGGGTTTCGAATCGTCGGCACGACGGACGCGATGTTCGACGCGTTGGGCCATGGCGACGCCGCACGCTTCGAAGTCGAGCCTGGCGGGCGCGTGTTCGACCCCGAGCGCGGCGAGGCCGTGGTCGGCAGCTTCGCGGCTCGTCGCACCGGTCTGGCGGTGGGCAGCACGTTTCATCCATC
Source organism: bacterium (assembly GCA_024742475.1). Classification (GTDB taxonomy): domain Bacteria; phylum Myxococcota_A; class Polyangia; order Nannocystales; family Nannocystaceae; genus CAJXVA01. The sequence continues at coordinate 4,767 of JANSYI010000020.1, forward strand.
GCACGGGGTGGCAGCGCACGGCGCCGCGGCCCACCAGGAGGAGTATGTCGTGACCGGCGTGCTCGAGCCGACCAACACCCCCGCCGATCGCGTCATCTGGATCCCCATCGAGGGCATCTATCGAATGGGGGGACACGTCCTGCGCGGTTCGGGCGAGGCGTTCGAAGCCCACCCGCACGAGGAGATTCCCCAGGCGCACAAGGAGGTGAGCGCCGTGATGCTGAAGTTTCGCAGCCCGATGGCAGGCTTCGCGCTCGACCAGGAGTTCAACCGCGAACGCACCGACGCGACGCTGGCGTTTCCGTTCGGGCGCGTGATGGCGGAGTTCTTCGACAAGCTCGGCTGGGCCGATCGCGTGCTCCGGTTCATCGCGTATCTCGTGGTCGTGGTCTCGGCCGGAGCGATCCTCGCGTCGCTGTACAACACGATCAACGAGCGCCGCCGAGAGATCGCGATCCTGAGGTCACTCGGTGCGAGCCCGCGGCTCGTGTTCCTGGCGGTCGTTCTCGAGTCCAGCGCGATCGCCTTCGTGGGCGCGATGCTGGGGTTCGTCGTCCATGCGGTCCTCTTCTTGGTCGCGGCTGCCATCCTCCGCGAACGGACCGGCGTCGTTCTCGAGCTATGGGCCTTTCATCCCGCGCTGGTCTGGACTCCCCTCACGATGGTGTCTCTGGGAGCCATCGCGGGTTTCATTCCCGCCATGAAAGCCTACGCCACCGACGTGGCAAGCCACCTCGTCCCCCACTCCTGACCATCATGAGCAACGCCAAGTACAGAGAAAAGCGCAGCCGCGCCTTCGAAACGGCGGCCATCTTCGCCGGATTCGCCGGCCTGGTACTCGCCGTGGTCGGGCCCTACGCGCGAGACAACTGGGTGCACGGCACGACATCGCGCTCTGCACCGGCGGAGGTTCGAGGCGCACGCCTCGACGCCATGGGTACGGAGCCACCGCGCTCGGTCATCTCCGATTCGGCCTTCGCCATGGCCGCCCAACACGACGGGGTCGCCCGACGAGAGAACGGAACGCTCCGGTTCGACCGCATCGGCCCGCGCGGACACCTCAAGGTGCCGATGTCGGTCCTCGGCGGCTTCCCCTACGATCCCAAACCGCACCCGCCCGGCGCTTCGGAGCTGGGAGTCCCCGCGCCGTCGGCATCGATCCCCGATGAGATCGCCGCGCTCGACGGCAACCTCGTCGCACTCGTCGGGTTCATGGTTCCGCTCGACGTCGACGCGCGGGGCGTGAAGAGCTTCGTGCTGTCGCAGAACCGCTCGTACTGCTGCTACGGCATCAAGCCGGCCCTCAACGAGATGGTGGTGGTACAGATGGAAGAGGGCGGGCGGGCACCGTTCTCCAAGGACACGCCGCTTGCAGTGTTCGGTAGGCTCGCGGTCTCGGAGCAGCGCGAGGGCGGGCACGTCCTGAGCCTGTACCGCATGGAGGCGACCGAGATCACCACGCTGCTCGCCTACGCGCAGGCCGTCGCGGGCTGACTCAGGCCGAGTCGCTCGAGCCCATCGACGGCGGATGGTTCGCACGCCAGTGCTCGGCGATGTCGACCCGGCGGCAGACCCAGACGTCCTGATGCGACTGCACGTAGTCGAGGAACCGGGCCAGGGCCCGCGCGCGCCCAGGGCGCCCTGCGAGCCGGCAGTGCAGGCCGACCGACATCATGCGGGGCTGCTCGGCGCCCTCGGCGTAGAGCTGGTCGAACGTGTCGCGGAGGTAGGCCTCGAAGTGTGAGGGCGTGCCGAAGCCCGCCGGGCTCGAGAACCGCATGTCGTTGACGTCGAGCGTGTACGGCACGACCAGGTGCGGCCGCTCGTGCTCGGTGTCCCAGTAGGGCAGGTCGTCCGCGTACGAGTCGGCGTCGTAGAGGAAGCCTCCCTCTTCGACGCACAGCCGGCGGGTCTGCGGGCTCGTGCGGCCCTGATAGAACCCGAGCGGGCGCGACCCCGCGATCCGCGTGTGGACCTCGACGGCCTTGCGAATGTGCTCGCGCTCGGTGGCCTCGTCGACGAACTGGTAGTCGATCCATCGCCACCCGTGGCTGGCGATCTCGTGCCCGGCCTCGACCATCGCGGCGATGGGCTCGGGGTTGCGCTCCATCGCCATCGCCACCGCGAAACACGTCAGCGGCAGCTCACGACGGTCGAACTCGCGAAGCAGCCGCCACACCCCGACGCGCGATCCGTACTCGTACAGCGACTCCATGCTCGGGTGCCGGACGCCCTCGTACGCCTTCGCGCCGACGATCTCCGACAGGAACGTCTCCGACGCCGGGTCTCCGTGAAGCACGCAGTTCTCGGCCCCCTCCTCGAAGTTGAGGACGAACTGCAGGGCCAGCCGAGCGCCATCGGGCCACTGCACCTGCGGGGGGACGCGGCCGTAGCCGGCGAGATCGCGGGGGTAGCTCATCGCGCGGACTATACCGTGCAGGCCGGTCGGTAGTATGACGACGCACGATGACCGCCCTCGGCAAGGAAGCGCTCGCGGAGATCAGCGCGTCGACCCTCGGTCACTACGAGCAGCGCGCCGCGCAGTTTTGGGAAGGCACGCGCGACCACGACGTCAGCCAGAACCGAGACGCGCTCCTGCGACACCTCGCCGTCAGCCCCGCGCGCATTCTCGACTTCGGCTGCGGACCCGGGCGCGACCTCATCGCGTTTCGAGACGCGGGACACGAGGCGGTGGGGCTCGACGGCGCCGCGTCGTTTTGCGAGATGGCCCGTGCCCACTCCGGCTGCGAAGTGCTGCATCAAGACTTCCTCGCGCTGCGCCTGCCCGAGTCGGACTTCGACGGCATTTTCGCCAACGCGTCGCTCTTTCACGTCCCCTCCCAGGAGCTTCCGCGGGTGCTCGAGCAACTGCACGAGGCCCTGCGACCCGAAGGCGTGCTCTTTGCGAGCAACCCTCGCGGCGACAACGTCGAGGGCTTCAACGGAGCGCGCTACGGCAGCTACCTCGACCATACGCGGTGGTCCGCGATGGTCACCGCGCGCGGCTTCGTCGAGCTCGAGCACTACTACCGTCCGCCGGGTCGCCCGCGCCACGAGCAGCCCTGGCTCGCCACGGTGTTTCGCAAGGTCTGACTACGCCCGAGTGTTCGCCTCGATGCGCCGGAGCAGCTCGAGCATCTCGGAGGACTGCCCGCCTTCGATCTGCCGATACGGCCGACCGGGCTCGTCGAGCGCGTCGGGCTCTTTGCCCTCGCGTCGGTTCACCTGATGCACCTGATCGAGGATCTTCTGCTGCAGCTCGGTGGGGTTGGCAAACGCCCGCATGTTGGCGCCCGACATCGCCTCGCCCGTCATGTCGCGGACCACGACGGTGCGCATGCCCAGAAGCTTCTCCAGCCAGTCGCAGGAAATCGCCACGTCGCTGACGCGCTCGAGCGGGATGGAGCGCGCGCGAAAGCCGATGATGCCGGTCGTCACGACGACCCTCGAGTTCGTCAGCCAGAATCGGTGCTTGTTCACGTACGCCTTGATGACCAGGTAGGCGATCGGCAGTCCGATGAGGCCGAACACGGTGAACAGCATGACCATCGCGGTGGTCAACATCATGTAGCGCTGCAGCGGGGAGACCTGCGGGCGGCCCTCCATCAAGATCTCCTCCCCCTCCATCAGCGACAAGCCAAACTCCTCGTCGAGCATGGCGGGGGCGGTGGTCGTGGCCTGGGCGGGGAGGTTCGTCATCGATGGCTGGGCTCTCGAACCCGAAGATGGGGCAAATTGTTCCGGCTACAGTCCGTGTTCACGCCGGGCGCGGAGGCAGTCCTCGTCGCCCGGCTTGACGCGCCGGCAGGGCTTCGGACGGTGCGCGTAGACGGCACAGCGCACGTGTTTGCCGAGCGCGCCTTTGAGCGCCGAGCAGCGGTTCCCGAGCAGCCGGAGGTGGGGCCGGCCGTCTTCGTCCTGCATCACGAACTTCCGCTTCATCCCGCGGTCGCGCACGAGCTTGGACCTGGGATCGTCGATCTCCACGTAGAACACGTAGCCGCGCTCCACGTTCGATTGCGGGTTGAAACAGCAGGCTCCGCAAGCGCCGCAGTCCAGCTCCATCGCGGCCCATCTTCGCACGATCCGGCGTCCACGCAGCCGGCGCCTGCGACACAGCGGGTGCGAAGCCAGTTTCGCGGGCAAACACACCGCGCGACCTCGCGCGAGCGGCCCGGCGGAAGGCGAAAAAGATTGGCGGAACGGCCGGCGCACGCCTACCTTTGGCCCATCGACGTCGCACTCCAGCAAGGCTCTCAGGCCCTCGCCGAAGAGATCGCCGCACTCATCGAGTCCCTCGACTTCGATTCGATGGTGCCCGAGGTCGTGCACGCGCAGGTGCAGTCGCTTCGCCGTCGCCTCAAGACGATGACGCGCCGCGCTGCGAAGGACGAAGACCTCAGCAAGCTCATCGACCAGCTCAAGGCCACGCTTGCCGAGTACACGCCCGACGCCCAGACCTGGGAGGCCCTCGAGTCGGACCTCACCGAGGCCTACGAGACGCTCACGTCGATCTTGACGGCCGACGATCCGGACAAGCCGGCGCGCCCGATCAACTACACCCGCTCGATCTTTCACGCCGGCTCGGGCGTCTTCGCGCTCGTGCTCTCGCTGGTGCTGCTGCCGCTGAGCAAGCTCGCCTGGGTCGCGGGCGGGTTCGCGGCGTGGGGCTGGTCGGCCGAGATTGCGCGCCGGGTCTCTCCCCGCGCCAACGCGGTGCTCATGCGGGGCTTCAAGCACGTGGCGCACCCCTCGGAGTGGAACCGAGTCAACTCCGCCACCTGGTACACCACGGCCCTCTTCGCCCTCACCATGACCGGCTCCTTGCCGCTGATGGTGGTGCCGGTCGCCGTGCTCGCCTTTGGAGACCCCGCCGCGGGCATTCTCGGGCGGAAGTTCGGCAAGACGCCGCTGGTGCACGGTCGCTCGCTCGAGGGCACCTCCGCGTTCGTGCTTGCTGCGTCTGCAGCCGCCGCGATCACGCTGAGCATCGCCCGGCCCGAGTTCACCTTGCTGCAGGTCGGCATCGTCTCGGTCTGTGCCGGGCTCGCAGGAGCGCTGGCCGAGCTGTTGAGCCGCAGCATCGACGACAACCTGTCGGTGCCCATCGCTGCGTTCGCGGCCACGTTCGCGTCGCTGTCGGTCTTGGGCCTGTCCTGAGTCTGTTCCCGAGGCGGCAGCCCGCTACAGCGGGAAGATGATGAAGTCGTCGTGCACCTCTTGGACGGGCTCGTCCATGGCCACGACGGCGTCGCGAAGCTCGACCAGGTGCTCCAGCCCCAGCTCGAGCGCCCTCTCGCCCGGGTGCTCGTCCGCACCAAAGTCGAAGTCCACGCCCGGCTGATCGGTCATCTCGATGTGGGTGCCGAAGACCCGGCAGACCTCCTGCGACTCGACGTGCGCGACCATTCGCTCGACGCTCGCGACGTAGGTCGGGAAGTCCTGAATATAGAGGCGGCCTGGGTAGAGCGTGTCGCCGGTCAGCAACAGACCTTCGGCGCGGTCGAACAGCGCCACGTGGGCGCTTTGGTGCCCCGGAATCGGGATCACGTCGAGCACGCGGCCTCCGAGGTCGTACTCGGCGACCTCCTCGCGCCAGTTGTCGATCCCGAAGAAGCTGGAGATCGACGGGACGTCGAAGCCGACGACCGTGGTGTTGGGCAGGCCCTGAAACTGAGCGTTGCCGCCAACGTGGTCACCGTGGCCGTGTGAGTTGACCACGACGAGCTCGATGGACTCCTGACCGCGTTCGGCGAGGCGTGCATCGATGATGCCGGAGACGACCGACGCCACGTCGACGCCGTTGTACCCGGTGTCTTCGAGCAGAACGCGGTCCTCTCCGAACAGCAGATAGAGAAACGGCGCCTCGAACCCGGTGCACAGCGACTGCCGCAGGATGAACGTATCGTCGCTGTAGCGATGCACCTGCACGGTCTCTTCGGGACAGCGCGTGCCGTCTTGCCAGCGCGCGGGCAAGCCTCCCACCTCGCAGATGCTGTTCGACCCGCCGGATGACGAGGACCCCGCTGCGCCCGTGCTCCCCGGGCCCGTGCTCGAGCCGTTCGGCTGACCCGAGCTGGACACGGCCGTCGAAGACGTCGATGTGCTCGACGTGCTCGACGTGCTCGCCGCTGCGGTCACCATGGCGCCAGTGCCATCGGAGGACGAGCCCGAGGAGTCGGTGCCCGTGTTCGTCTCGCCCTCGGCCCCACAGGCGAGCGCTGCACACGAGACCACGACCATCCACACCGAGCGCATGGCGCAGACTACCAGCACGTCACCGCAGCGCGTGCTGCTCGAAGAGGTCGAGCATCATCGTGTTGGCCCGGATCGTCTCGGAGCTCTCGCCGACCGTGCAGAACGGCTGCCCTGGCCAGCAGTGCCCAAACCCCTCGAGGGTGCACAGGGTCACCGTGGCCTCGTCGTCGCAAGCGTCCCACGTCTGGCACGAGACATCGTCCATCTCGAACGTCACCGTCGACACGGGCTCGCAGCCGTTGCGATCGGCCCACCCCTGCAGCGACGCCTCGACGCCAGGGTAGCCCGCGGCGTTGCCCTCATACGGGACGAGGGTGTCTTCCGTCCCGTGAAAGTGAATCACGGGGATGGGGCGCGCGGGCGTGCACTCTTCGACGGGGAGAACGAGCGCGCCAGCGACCGGCCCAACGGCGGTGATGATGTCGGCCGCCTCGCAGGCGATGCGGTGAGACATGAAGCCGCCGTTGGACATGCCCGTCGCGTACACGCGCGCCGGATCGACGCACGCGGTGTCCTCGATCGCCTCGACCAGCGCCCGCACGAACGCGATGTCATCGACGTCGTCCTCGGCCGCCACGCCGCAACAAACGCCACCGTTCCAGGAGTTCTCGGTACCCTCGGGGTACGCCACGATCACCCCGCGCTCGTCGGCGTCGACGTTGAACTCGGAGAAGAAGCTCTGCTGCAGGGCGTTGGATCCAAAGCCGTGAAAGTTGAGCACCAGCGGCGTGGCGGACGACCCATCGTAGCCCTCGGGGACGTAGAGGTTGTAGTTGCGCGTCACCCCGTCGACCACGACTTCCTGCCCGAGATACTCCCCGGGCTCGAGCGGTCGGGCGCTGCATCCACTCGGGACGCCGCCGCTGGACGAAGCGTCAGCCTCCCCGCCGCTGCCAGTGCTCGTCGCGGGCGTCTCTCCGGACGAGCTGCCGACCACGCCGCTCGACGTGCCCGGATCGCGACCCGACGTGGACGAGGACGACGTGGAGCCCGCGGCCTCCGTCTCCATGCCCGACTCCCCGCCTCCCCCATCGCTCGTGTCCCCGCACCCGGCCAGGACCAGAGCGAGCACCACCTTCGAAACGCGCATACCCATGGAGCGCAGGGTACTCCACGCTCGCTACAGCAGCGGGAGTTGGGGGGGCGCCAACTTCTCCATCACGTGCTGTTCGACCCTGGTGACCCATCCAGCCCGGTCCTCGGGGTCGAGGAGCATCGCGGGAAGCTCTCGGCGCTGCAGCTCGCGCCGCACCCCGTCCTCCACCGCGTGCTGGAAGTTCGGGTCGGTCGCGCGCAGGCCATCGGGCGTCGGCTCGTCGATGATCGGGACCATGACCAGCAGGTCGTAGCTCGCCATCCACGCCTCGACCAAGCCCTCGAGCGCAGGCTGGCGGCCTGCGGCGAGCATCATGTAGACGTAGTTATCGAGCACGCTCCGGTCGCACACGACCACCGGATAGCGCTCGGCGGCCACGATCTCGGCCGCAACCTGCGTGTGGAGGATCCACGACTGCGACGCGACGCTGGTCGCCTCGTTGATCGGCAGAGGACACTGTCGCGCCACCTCATGGACGACCTCGAGCGACACGTCGCGAGCTTTCAACCGCGCGGCTAGGCCGTAGCACAGCGTGGTCTTGCCCACGCCGTGGCTCCCGATGAACGCGAGCTTGAACCGCTGGTCGGACGACATCGCCGGCGATGCTAGCAGGACGGCTCGCCGACGAGCTGCCGTCGCCGAACGAACCAACGAGAAACGCCGAGCACCTCGCGGCACTCGGCGTTCGCTGAACCGAGCCGACCTGGCCTAGACCAAGAACGGCGCGATGACGACGGCCACGATGGTCATGACCTTGATCAGGATGTTGAGGGCTGGGCCCGCGGTGTCCTTGAACGGGTCGCCGACGGTGTCGCCGATGACCGACGCCTTGTGGCGATCTGAGCCCTTGCCGGTGTTGACCGACGCGTCGTAATCGCGCTTCTGGTCCTCGACCTGCTTCTTGGCGTTGTCCCACGCGCCACCGGCGTTGGACATGAAGATGGCGAGCATGACGCCCGCGACCAGGGTGCCGGCGAGCAGGCCACCGAGCGCAGCGGTCGACCAAAAGCCGATGAGCACCGGAGCGACCAGAGCCAGGAGGCCCGGAGCGACCATGCGCTTGATCGACGCCTGCGTGGAGATGGCCACGCAACGCTCGACCTGGGTGTCCTTTGCAGCCTCCATGATCTCCGCCTGCTCCTCATCGCTGAGGGCACGGTCCTCGTCCTCGGCCGCTTTGACCTTGGCCAGCGCGGGGCGCAGGCTGGGGATCTCGCGGAACTGACGGCGGACCTCGGTGATCATGTCCATGGCCGCGTCACCCACGGCCTGCATGGCCATGGCGGAGAACAGGAACGGAAGCATGGCACCGAGCAAGAGGCCGATGAGGACCTCCGGGTCGGTGAGCTCCATGTTCGCCCGGGTCATGGTCTTGTAGGCGGCGAACAGCGAGAGCGAGGCCAGGGCGGCGGAGCCGATGGCGAAGCCCTTGCCGATGGCGGCGGTGGTGTTGCCGACGGCGTCGAGGTTGTCGGTGCGCTCGCGAACCTCGGGGGGCAGGCCCGACATCTCGGCGATGCCGCCGGCGTTGTCGGAGATGGGCCCGTAGGCGTCGACCGCCAGCTGGATGCCGGTGGTGGAGAGCATGCCCAGCGCCGCGAGAGCCACGCCGTACACGCCGGCGAAGTGGTTCGCGCCGAAGATGGCGGCCGCGATGATGAGGACCGGGATGGCGGTCGAGCGGAAGCCGACGCTGATGCCCGCGATGATGTTGGTCGCCGGGCCGGTCATCGACTGATCGACGATGCTGTTCACCGGAGGCTTGTTCTTCGAGCAGTAGTACCCGGTGACGACGCCGATGGCGACGCCCGCAGCCAGACCGCCGGCCATGGGCACGAACAGGTCGACCGTCTCGAGGGTCTTGCCCGCGAGGGTGAGGCCACCCGACTCGGCAGCGGCGCCGACGAAGTAGTCGATGATGAACCACGAGAGCGCCAGCATGATGCCGGCCGCGCCGAAGGACCCGCCGTCGAGGGCGATCTGCGGGTTGCCGCCCTCTTTCACCCGCACGAAGTAGGTGAAGACGACCGAGACGATGACGCCGATGGCGGCGATGGTCACGGGCAGCATGACCATCTCGAGGCTGCCGTTGCTGGCGACCGCGCCGAGGATCATCGCGCCGACGATCGAGGCCACGTAGGACTCGAAGAGGTCGGCACCCATGCCCGCGACGTCGCCGACGTTGTCACCGACGTTGTCGGCGATGGTGGCGGGGTTGAGCGGGTGGTCCTCGGGGATGCCTGCCTCGACCTTGCCGACGAGGTCGGCGCCGACGTCGGCGGCCTTGGTGTAGATGCCGCCGCCCACGCGAGCGAACAGGGCGATGGACGACGCGCCCATCGAGAAGCCAGCGAGGAGGTTGACGGTCTTGACGAGGCCGACCTGGTCATTGAGGCCGCCGGCGTCATTGAAGACCTCGAGCTGGCCGGCGAAGAGGATGAAGAGGAGGCCGAGGCCGAGCAGCGCGAGGCCGACGACGCTCATGCCCATGACTGCACCACCGCGGAAGGCGACGGTGAGCGCGGGGGGCAAGCCCTTGCGCGCCGCGGCCGCGGTGCGCACGTTGGCTTGCGTCGCCACCTTCATGCCGAGGTAGCCGGCGAAGGCGGAGGCCGCTGCGCCGGTCACGAACGCCAGGCCGATGAGTGGCGAACCACCTTCGACTTGCGTGTTCATGACGACGAGAAGGCCGGCCACGACGACGACGAACCCAGCGAGCACTTTGTACTCGGCGGAGAGGAACGCCATGGCGCCCTTGGAGATCTGATCGGCAATGGTCTTCATGACCGAGTTGCCGGCGTCTTGTTTGCCGATCCAGCCGGTGGTCACGAAGCTGTATGCCAGCGCGACGACACCCGCGATCGGGAGCAGGTAGATGAGCTGTTCCATTTGCGACGGTTCCTTCGAGGGGGGCCCGAAAAGCGGCCACTGCTTACCAGAAAACAGGCCGGTGCGGGGTTTGCGTTGATTTCATTCGGAGTGCGGAGGCTCCGATGCCGAATCCCGCCTGGCCTTGGGCGAAGGCTTGGGTTCTTTGCGGGCTGTTTGGTTGATTTCGTTCATCGCGGCGGAGACCCCCTCGGTCATCACCGTGGTCGCTGCAGCCTGTGCGCGATCCACGAGGTCGGAGAGATCTGCCGCTTCGTCGGTGGAGAAGTCCTTGAGGACCCACGCCGACACGTCCATGTTGCCGCGGGGCGGGCGGCCGATGCCCATCCGCACGCGCAAGAAGTCTTTGGAGCCGAGGACGGACACGATGTCTCGCAGGCCGTTGTGGCCCCCGTGACCTCCGCCCTTCTTGATGGCCATGCGCCCAAACGCGAAGTCGAGCTCGTCGTGGAGGACGATGACGCGGCGAGGCGGCACTCGAAAGAACGAGGCCGCCGCACCCACCGACTTGCCGCTGACGTTCATGAAAGTTTGTGGCTTGAGCACCACGCACCGACCGAACGAGCCGCTGACGCTGGAGAAGAACCCATGGAACTTCTCGCGCCAGCCATCCGCCCCGGGCGTGGCGTGTCGATCGAGCCAACGATCGACCGCCATGAACCCGACGTTGTGGCGGTTGTGGGCGTACTTGGGGCCCGGGTTTCCGAGCCCGACCAGCAGCCATGGCGCGGCGTCGGCCATCGAGACGGCTTACTTGCCCTTCTCTTCTTCGTCTTCTTTTTTGGCCTTGGGCATCTCGACGACGCAAAGGCGCGCTTCCTCGGGCTCGACCAGACGACCTGTGGCCGGCTGAACGTCCTTCATGCGCAGAGACTCGCCCGCGTCGACGCCGGAGATCTCGACGAGCAGCTCGGTCGGCACCTCGGTGGGCTTGGACGACACGCGGACCGTACGACGGAACGTCTTGAGCTTGCCGCCCTTGACGACGCCGACGGGTCGGCCTTCGAAGCGGACGGGGATCTTGCGGATGACCTCGGCCTCGGGGTCGACACGCATGAAGTCGATGTGCTCGACCTCGCGGCGAATCGGGTGCAGCTGCACGTCGGTGACGACGACGGCCTGCGTCTTGTCGGCCTGGCCCTCTTCCTTGATGGTGAGGGTGTACATCGTGTTCCAGCTGCGCGCCGGGTCGGTGGCCTTCATCAGCGCGTGCGGGCTGACCGACAGCGAGAGGTTGTCGCCACCGGCTCCGTACAGGACTGCGGGCACGAGACCTTCTCGACGGAGGGTACGCGCGACGCCCTTGCCGGTCTTGTGGCGCACGGAGACGTTGACGGATCCATATTCACTCATCGTGATTCTTCCTTATGGCTTCGGTTTTCGGGGCTCGGATAGGTGCACATGCACGCCGCCGAGGGGACCCGGAGGCGGGAGGATGGTGGAGCACGCGGAGGGTGTCAAATGAAGGCGAAGGTGCGACCTCACCTGCGCATTTTCGCTCAGCGAAGGACCTGCGAACCATCGCGATTTCAAGCACTTGGAATCGCGTGGCCCCGTCTGGTTACCATCACGCCGATGCGGTTGTCGCTCCTCGCCCTCTCGCTGGTCACCATGTCGTGCGGCCAGCCACTGTACGAAGCCACGGCTCCGGACACGATCGTGACGCAGTGGTCCCACGGCGAGGTCACCGGCGAGCGGACCGAACTCCCACCGCAGACGCTCACGACGCCCGACGGAGCGGAACTCGTGGTGGCGGCAAGGGTCGCCACGCTCGACGGCGCGCGCGTCCCGGTCCACATCGAGGTGGCGTTGTCGAAGAACCCGGCTGAGGCAGAGGTCACCGCCACCTGCCGACCTCCGATGCACTTCGACGGTGACCCCCCAGACCTCCGCAGCACCGACTGCATGGTCTCGGAGATGACGGGGACCGAGTCCTGGCTCGGCTCCAAACGAGGCGAGCAAGCCACGTCCATCATCCGCGTCGGTGGGGACGGAACGGTCGAGCTTCGCTGAGACCGTGTCGCCTCCTCAGGCGAACAGCGAGGAGATCGAGTCGCCGTGGTGAATGCGCTTGACCGCCTCGCCGAGCAAACGGCCCATGCCGAGCACCTCGAGCTTGTCGCAGAGCTTCTGCCGCTCGGTCTGCGCGATCGTGTCGGAGACGAGCACCTTGGCGAGCGCGCTGTTGTTGATGCGCTCCATGGCCGGCCCGGAGAACACGCCGTGGGTCGCCGCGGCGACGACCTCGGTCGCGCCGTGGTCCATCACCGCCTGCGCGGCGTTGCAGAGTGTGCCGGCGGTGTCGATCATGTCGTCGACCAGGATCGCCTTCTTGCCCTTCACGTCACCGATGAGGTGCAGCACCTGGCTCACGTTGGGCTTGTCGCGACGCTTGTCGATGATCGCCAGCGCGCAGCCGAGCGCCTTGGAGTAGATGCGTGCTCGCTCGACGCCGCCCGCGTCCGGTGAGACGACGACGGTGTCCTCGCCTTTGTAGCCGTGGCGCTCGAGCCGGTCGATCAGGACGGGGCTGGCGAAGAGGTGGTCGAAGGGGATGTTGAAGAAGCCCTGAATCTGTCCGGCGTGAAGATCGACCGAGACCACCCGGGTCGCGCCCGCGGCCGTGAGCAGGTCGGCGACGAGCTTGCTGCTGATCGGCGTGCGCGGCTTGACCTTGCGATCCTGGCGCGCGTAGCCGAAGTACGGGAGCACCGCCACGATGCTGCCCGCCGACGCCCGCTTGAGCGCGTCGATCATGATGAGCAGCTCCATCAGGTTGCGGTTGGGAGGGGTGCAGGTGGACTGCACGATGAAGCAGTTCACGTTGCGAACGTTTTCCCCGACCTCGACGAAGATCTCGCCGTCGGCGAACCGCTCGACCCGTGCCTTCCCCTCTGGCGTACCGACGTACTCGGCGACATCGCGAGTCAGCTGGGGATTGGAGTTGCCACCAAAGATGCTGAGCGTCTTGTTCATCGGGGCCTCGCGACGTCTGGATGCTCGCAGACGGCCCCCGACAGATCGAGCCCTAGCTGACCTCGCCGGCGGAGGGTCGCTCACGCGCGGCCGCGCCGCACAGAAACCGAAAACCCCCGCGGACCAGAGAGGTTCGCGGGGGTTCGGTTGGCAGGACCAGTTTGCAGGGCCCAGTTGGCAGGGGCGGTAGGATTCGAACCTACGAATGCCAGGATCAAAACCTGGTGACTTAAGCCACTTGTCGACGCCCCTAGGGGACCTCCGTCAGCCCGTCGGGCCGATGGGAGGGCGGCTTTATAGGGTGCGTCCCTCCGGCCTGTCAACGATTCGGTGCGAACTCGCGAGCCACGTTTCAGATCGCCGGAATATCGCCGCCCGAGGCCCTCTGCAGGCACCTGCGCGCAACAAGCGCGGGTGTCCTACCACTCCGCCATGGGGCAGTTGACGAGCATGGGCTGCGTCTGGGGATCGGCCGCGAGCGCGGTGTCGAGGTCGGACACGTCATCGAAGGCGGACTCGGGGTACACGCTCGGCTTCCACAGCGGCGAGTACGCGGGGTCGGGGGGAACGGCCGCCACGACGTTGTGCGTCGAGCCCGTGTCGTCGGCGCAGAAACGACCGTCGTCGGTGAAGCACACATAGATCGGCGCGTAGTCGATCAGATCTCCCCGCAAGGAGAGCTCGGACTCGGAGAAATCGAGCGCGAACACGACTTGGTCCTCGAACCAGGCCGAGCGCAGCGCTCCGTCGTCGCTGGCGAACTGGGCCAGGCTTCCCTCGGGGACGAGCGGGCGGTTGAACGCCTCGACCGTTCGCGTCTGGGGGTAGCCGGACGCTTCGACCTCGGCCGCGCTCGTGATCGAGTTCGGCACGTAGGCCTCGGGCACCTCGACATCGATGACCTGCCAGAAGTCGCTGTAGGTCGTGGTCCCCGGGAGCTCGCCCACAATCCACAGCTGGCCCTCGACCGCGACACCCTCGCCGTCGACCAAGCGATACGCAGGCATGGTGAAGCCCGTCGACACGCCGAAGTCGTAGTACGAGACGGTCGCGCCGTCCGGCCCGAGGCCGCGGCGAAAGAACCCGGCGTCGAAGTCGATCGCCTCACCCGGTGCGGGGAGGTCGGGGTTGGACGCACGCGCCGGCCCGAAGCGATCGACGCTCGCACGCGGCGCGGCCTCGGGGTCGAGCGCCTCCCCGTGGTCGGGGACGGACGGTTCATCCGACGCTTCACTACAAGCGACGAGGAGCAAACTCGCGAACAACAGCCTCTGCACGGCACTAGGAGTACACACCTCGAAGCGCGATGTTACGGCCGCGACCGTTTGCCACACAGCCCCGGTGACGTTTCGTCATGACGTACGGTCCCGCGTCATCGCGACCGCGCTGCCTTCATGTCGAGGCGTAGACACTGCGCGAGGGCTAAGGTGCTGGAATCGCGAGTGGACCGGCGCTTGCTCTCGCCTCGATGCATGCTTCGCCGGTCGATCCTCGTGTCCACTCTCTTTGCGTCGGCGGTCGCGCCCGACGCCGTCGCGGCGCCGCCCGAGGACGCGCCGCCGCAGAGCCTCCCCGACGTGCAGGTGCCCGAGCTCCCCGACCAATGCCAGCGACCCGGGCGCGCCCAGACGTTCCGCATCACGCTCAAAGAGGATGCGGAGCTGCAAGACCTCGTCGAGTGGATGATGAGCGTGAGCTGCCAAAAGTTCATCTGGGATCCGAAGCTGCGCACGAAGACCGTCAACATCGTCGCGCCGGAGCCGGTGACGATGTCCGAGGCGTACGCCGCGTTTCATGCGGCCCTCGCAACGATCGGCGCGACGGTCGAACCTTCCGGTGACTTCTATCGCATCGTCGAGAGCTCCCAGACGGCCGGCGCGGGGTTTCGGGTGTACGGCCCGGGCGCGGACGTGCCCAACGACGGACGGTTCGTGACGAAGGTGTGGAGGCCCGACGCGCAGCGCCGAGCGGAGACCGCCGCCCTGCTGACCGAGCTCAAGAGCGAGACCGGCGTGGTCAAAACGGTCGGCGAGGTCGTCGTGCTCACCGACACGGGCGCCCGCATCCGCACGCTCGAGCGGCTGCTCGCCGAGCTCGAGCAACCCGAGGCACCGCATCGAAAGATCCACCTCTACGGGGTTCGCCACGCCGACGCGCGGGCGCTCGCCGAGGTCGTCCGCTCGGTGTTTGCGGCCGGCCTCGGCACCTCGACGACGACCACCACCACGGTGGGACCGACGAGCGCCAAGAAGGCCGCCAAGCGCAAGGCCTCGCCGTCCACCTCGACGACGACCACCACCTCCGGCGACGACGTCACGATCGAGGTCGATGCGCGCACCGGCACGTTGCTGGTCATCTCCACCGACGACGCGTTCATCCCCGTCAAACGACTGCTCGACGAGCTGGACGTGGATGCCGGCGAGGGGCGCGAGTCGCTGCGGCTGATCGAGTTGTCCCACGCCGACGCGCAAGAGGTCGCCAGCGTCCTGGCCAGCCTGGCCTCGGGCCCCGCGGCCAGCGGCGGCAAGCAGAACGCCACGACCACCGGCACCACGATCACCGGCACCGTGCAGATCACCGCCCACCCCGCCAGCCAGTCGCTCATCGTCAGCGCCAACGCGCTGGACTTCGCTGCGCTCCGCAAGGTGGTCGACCGCATCGACCACCCGCAGCGACAGCTCTACCTCGAGGTCTACCTGCTCGAAGTGCGCTCTCAGCT
Organism: bacterium; assembly: GCA_024742475.1. Classification (GTDB taxonomy): domain Bacteria; phylum Myxococcota_A; class Polyangia; order Nannocystales; family Nannocystaceae; genus CAJXVA01. The sequence goes on from JANSYI010000020.1 coordinate 20,705, forward strand.
CGGTCGCGACATCGACGTCGGCGCCCACTTTGGAAACGAGGTCGCCGGAGGTCTCGGCTACGTCAGCAGCATGCCCGGCGAGGCCAACGCCCTAACGAGCACGGGCCTGCTGCAGGGACTGACCGCGGGGCTGCTGGGACCCACGCTCAACACTTCGGCGCTCGGCCTCGACGCCGACATCCCCGCGTTCGGCGTCACGCTGCAGGCCCTCGAAACGCAGGAGGACATCGACATCGTGGCACAGCCCCACCTGTACGCCTCGGAGAACGAGCAAGCCGTCGCCGAGTTCGGGGAGACGGTGCCGATGAGTCGCGGGACGACGACCATCCCCGGCAGCGCGGTCGGCACGATCAACAACGTGCAGAACGAACGCATCACCCTCAACCTGCAGGTCACGCCCTACGTCAGCGACGACGACTCGGTCGCGCTCGACATCCTGCTCGAGGACAACCAGCTCGGGCAGCTCGAGGCCTCGACCGGCAACTACCGCACGCTCACCCGCAAGCTCGACCTCAAGAAGATTCGGGCCCACCCAGGACAACCGCTCGTGCTCGGAGGGCTCACCCGCGAAGTCGAGCGCATCAGCGACAGCCGGCTCCCGGGGCTGGGCAGCGTCCCCGTGCTCGGCTGGCTGTTCCGCAAGCGCGGCCGCGAGAAGGAGAAGGTCAGCCTCCTGATGGTGATGGTGCCCCACCTCATCGAGTCACCCGACGACGCTCGACGCATCCACACCCGCCGCATGCGTGAGCGGCAGGAGTTCATCGAGCGCTACACCGCCTTCAAGCGAAGGGACCTCGGATCCCACGTCAACTACCGCAAGACCTCGGGGCTGCTGGCATCGGTGAGCGTGGCGGCGAAACGACAAGCCCAAGACGCCGACCATGCAATCGAGGCGGAGGCCGAGCTCGCGCGACCGCGAATCTCGACCACGATCGACCCACGCGGAGGCGCGCTCACCCCTGACGCGGCGCGTTGAGCCGCATCCTCTTCATGCTCTGCATGAGTACGCGCCCCGGGCCGGTCATCTTGGTCATGAAGAGGCCTTCGCGACCGAAGAGCACCTTGAGGCAGCCGCCCACCCCGACGATGTCGTAGCCCACGCCCGAGCCAAACGCGGCGAGGTTGCCCGTCGACACGGTGACCTCCTCGCCCGGCTGCAGGTCGCGCTCGACGAAGTCGCCGGATCCATGAATGAACACCAACCCCTGTCCTGAGATCTTCTGCAGCAGGAAGCCGGCGCCACCGAACAGGGCGGCCCCAAACCGGCGGGCGATCGTCACGTCGATCTGCACGTCGCCGAGCGCGCCGAGAAAGGAGCCGGAGGTGCAGGTGACGGGCCCCCACGCGAGGTCCCATACGGCGACCTTGCCCGTTTGGTTGGCCGAGAGCGTCACCGAGGCGCCCGGCTTGTCGCCCGTCACGTAGGTCATCGCCAAGCCTTCGCCCGAAAGCATGCGAGAGACCGCGGCGCCGGGGATCTTCAGCTGCCAGCGGATGCCGTTGTCGTGGGAGAGGATCGCGCCCTTGCTCGCCCACATCGACTGACCGGCCTCGAGGGCCACGGTCACCGTCTGCGCGATCTCCCCCCGCAGCGCGTACGTCCCCGGGACCCGCGCCGACAGGTTCACCACGTTGGGGTCGGAGAGCTTCGCGGGGAGCGATGTGGGCTGCATCGCCCAACTTTGTCACTCCCATCGGGTGACGTCGATGGTGCTTCCGTCGGACCACTGCAGCCTCGAGAAGACGAGCGCGTCGTCGTCGGCGTTGACGACACACAGCGCGTCCCGAGCAGGGAAGGCGCCGAGCAGCACGGGCTCTTCGGTCTGTGCGATCTCCGGCAGCGCTCGTTGCCACCGCGTTTCATCGCCCTCGCGCAGGGTCAGCAGCACCGAGACGTCGCCAAACGCAGCGTCGAAGGAGCGATACAACGCGGTGTCGGCGGGCGCAGCGCTCGGACACCCTGGTCCGGCCGACGGCCACGGCACCCGCGTCGGCTCGATCAAGCCCGGCACGTCCTGCTTACGGATGCCACCGAGGTCCAGGAGGCAGCCAGGTGGGGAGAGCTGCTCGCCGGCGACGACCTCGTGGGCCGAGACCCTGACCTCGACTCCGTCGCGCCTCTGGAACACGGCCTCGTCGCCGCGAGCGCGCAACAAGCGAGACTCGGTGCCGGCCAACGCGGGCATCGAAGACCGGACGGCATCGAACGACGCGACCACCTCGAGCGTCTCGAGCGAGCGCACGCGGTCCCCGTCCCAGAACGCGGGCGAGGCGGGCAACGGCTTTCGTTGGGACGCGAACCCGGTCCTGTGCAACGCTCGCGTCTCTCCGTCGGGCCCGAAGGCGCGCAGCATGACGTGTTCGATCCTCGCCTTACCGCCCGATGCGACGACGACCTGCAGCGTCGCGCGCTGCGGCATCCCGGCTTCATCGAACGCGATGCGACCGCCGACGGGGTCACCGAGGCCGAGTATGGACAGCGTCATCACCATCCCGACAGCGAGGTGCAGCGGAATCCGCAGCAGGGCGCCGGTCGGAAACCTGCGCGGCCCTTGTGGCTTGCCCTGCAGCCGCTCGCAGATCCACACGTCGACGCACGTGAAGACGAACGCCACGAGCGCGGCCGACATCAGCGTGGCGAACACCGCGAACCCTCCGAGCTCGACGCGCGTCATCCATGCCCAGTACATCCCCGTACCGTAGTCTCCCTGCGGCCTCCTCGGGACGCCGCGACACCGAGTCGCGGAGGACGGAACGCAACCCCCCCAAACGGTACTGTCTCGAGTCGCGGCACACGATCGCAGCGTCCGCCTGCACCCTCACCGGGGGCCGACGTGCCAGACTCGGGCGCTTCATGCTGCGCGAACTCCTCGGGTGGGCGCTCCTCGCCATCGCTCTTGGTCTGGCGGCGCTCGCGTTCAACGCGGTCCGGCCGATTCGGCGCTCGCGCGTGCTGCTTCTGCCGAGCTTTCTCGCCGGGACGCTGCTCGCCGAGACGTCGGTCTTCATCCTGCCGCTGGCGCTGGCCGCCGCGGGCTTCACGGTCTGGCTCGGCGAGCCGCGCACGGCCCCCGTCTGGCTTGCGCTCACGTTGACCGGGCTCGCGGCTGTGCTGCTCGTAGGCCAGGTGGTCTCATCGCTGCGCACGAAGGCGACGCTGCATGCAGACGTGCCCGAGTTCGGCCGAGACCGAAGACTCCCGTGGAGACGGCTGCTGTGGCCCTTCCCTTACCGGTTCTCGAAGCGGCGGGTCACCCGCGGCGTGGAGTTCGCTCGCGTGGCAGGGCAGCGGCTGCGGCTCGACGTCTACCACCCCCCCGCGTCCGTTCGAGGCCCCCGCCCCGCGGTGATTCACGTGCACGGTGGAGGCTGGGTCGTCGGAAGCCGGGCCGAGCAGGGCATCCCGATCATGGCGCTGCTCTCGGACCGCGGCTACGTGTGCTTCAACATCAGCTACCGCCTCTCCCCGGGAGCCACCTGGCCCGAGCACGTCGTCGACGTGAAACGAGCGATCGCGTGGGTCCGAGAGAACGCCGATGCGTACGGCGTCGACCCGTCGTTCATCACGATCATCGGAGGCTCGGCGGGCGGACACCTCACGGCCATGGCCGCGCTCACCCAAGACGACGTGACGCTTCAGCCCGGGTTCGAGGACGCAGACTGCTCGGTGCAGGCCGCAGTCCCCCTCTACGCCGTCTTCGACCTGACCGACGTCAAGGGTCGGCACGCGCCCGGTTTTCACTCGATGCTCGTCGAGCCGCTGCTGCTCAAGGCCTTCTACGAGGAGGAACCCGAGCGCTTCGCCGCCGCCTCCCCGATTCACCGCGTTCGCCCCGACGCCCCTCCCTTCTTCGTCATCCACGGCAGCCGCGACTCGATGGTGCCGCTCGGCGACGCCGAGGACTTCGTCGCTGCGCTCCGCGAGGTCAGCGAGGCGCCGGTGCGCTTCACCGTGGTGCCCGGCGCCCACCACAGCTTCGACCTCCTGGTGTCGCTGCGTTCGCTGCCCGTCATCGAGGCGATCGGAGACTGGATCGATTACCAACGTTCGACCGTCGCCACGCGTTGATCCGCTCCTCGAGCGGCCGGTCGAACAGGTGAGCGATCGTGCATGCCTCGTCCAGCAGCGCGACCACGCGCTCGCGAGCCTCCCCTCTCGCGCCCAGAACCTGGGCCAGGACGAACTTTGCATACGCGGTCTCCACCCCGCGGTAGCCGAGCCGCGCGTACGCCTGCAGAGCCTCCTCCACGAGGTGCTCGTCGTCGGGCCCTTGCAGTAGGGAGGCTTGGGCAACTCGGACGATGTGCAACCAGGGCGAGGCCGGATCTTCGCTGTCCGCCGCCAGCTCGGCCGCTCGACCCAAATGCTCTGACGCATCGGAGAGCCGACCGGCGCTGCCCAGCTCGCGCCCGAGCTCGAGATGGACCCGCATGCCGATCTCCGTCGCCTCCGAGGCGCCCATTTCGGCCAGAAGCGTCGTCCATTGCTCGACCGCCGCGTCGTGTGAACCGGTGCGCGCGTGGGCGCGGCCGATCGCGTCGCGAAGGATGAACGTGATCGGCCGGCGCGATGCGGCCCCCCCGAAGGCTTCGAGCGCCGCCTCCAACTCAGGCCCAGACCGCTGCGGTTCGAGGCTCAACAAGACGACGGCTCGTTCCGCACGCGCGACCATGGTGCGGTAGTCGTCCTGGCCGAGGGCGGAGGAGAGGATTCGGACGCTCTCGTCCCAGGTCCCTATGCTCGCGTCCAGATCCCCGGCGTCGTGGTGTGCGGTGGCGAGGTTTCCGAGCACCTCTGCGTACTGAGGGCTGTCTTCCCCGTACAGCGAGGCCGTCTCGTCGAGCGACTGCCTCATCAGCCGCATCGCCTCTTCGTGCTCTCCGAGCTTCGAGAGCACCGAGGCCAGCTGCCGGCGGTGATGGGCGCGCGTCGTTGCGTCTCCACTCCCGGGCGTGTCCTCGAGCTCGACCGCTCGGCGTAGCGCATCGCGAGCGAGGCCCTGCTCGCCACGAAGCCGGTGCACGAACCCCCGCTGGGCCCACGCGTGGGCGCTCATCCACGTCCGCTCTCCCATCTGGGCCGCGAGGGCGTCCAGAACGTCGAGCCAGTGTTCCGCCCACTCGAAGCGCTGCAGCTGCCCTTCGACCATCGCCAACTCGGACGCGGCGTTGAAGAGCACGCGCGGTTGTTCCGCTTCGAGGGCCAGACGGGCCGAGTCGCGAAGCCGCTGCGCTGCGTCTTCGGGAGATCCGGCGCCGCGCAAGCGCATGCCATCGAGGTACGCGAGCCTGGCCCGCAGTCCCGGATCTCCGAGCCGCTCCACGTGCTCGCCCAACGCCTCGAGGTGCTCCGGAAACGCAGGGCTCTGCAAACCGAGCAGCACCTCGGCCTGGTCGAGTCCCTCGAGTGCATGCGTCAGCGCCTCCGAGTCGGGCATGTCGCGCGGGTCCTCGCAGTCCGTCACGGGCGGCAGCTCGAACACCGACGTGACCGCCAGTTCGACCTGGTCGGCGGTGAGCCCCTCGAGGCCGTCGAGCAGGGCGATGGCCCGCGTCTGTCGAGCGTCGAGGCAACGCCGACGCAGGGCGGCTCGCGGACGGTCCGGATGCGCACACACCTCGGCGGCCGCGTCGACCCACCCCGCCGTGTAGCGTTCGAACTGCTCTTGGAACCGCTCGTACGCGGCCGCGGCGTGCGGAGCGTTCGTCGCTCGAAACCTCTCTTGCACCTGCGCTCGGGCCTCGGGGCCCCAGGCGTCTCGCCAGCGCGCGCCAACGTTGGCGCAGGTCCGCGGCCGCGCGGCGGCTCCCGCTGCCACCCCCACGCCGACGACGAGAGCCGCGGCCAGCATTGGCCACGGCCGGCGACGTGCGGCTCGCTCCAGCGCGCCGAGCAACGCCTCGACCGAGACGAAGCGATCTTCCGGGTCCTGCTCGAGCGCGCGCTCGAGGACCTTGCGAAGCCGCCGGGGGACGCCGGCCCCGTCCCCGGCACGACCCGACGAAGGCAGGACGCCGAAGAGTCCCTCCCACAACGCCGCCGCGAACGCGTACTGGTCGGCTGCAGGTCCCGGCGTCAGAGCGTCTCGCTGCTCTGGGGCCATGTAGGCGGGAGTGCCCGCGGGCGTCGTTTCACCACGACGCGCACGCCCGTGCCCGGGCGACGGCGCCTCGCGAGCCAAGCCAAAGTCCACGACGCAGGGCCGCGATCCGCCGAGTAGGACGTTGTCGGGCTTGAAGTCTCGATGCACCACGCCGGCCGCGTGTGCGGCGGCGAGTCCACGACCGGCTCGAACGAACATCGAGACGACCTCGCGCCAGGGTGCCCGGCCGTCGAGCCAGTGTCGAAGCGTGCCGCCCTCGAGATACTCCATGGCGATGTAGACGCCCGCCTCGGCGCGCCCAACCTCGTACACGGTGACGACGTTGGGATGCCCGACGGCGGCCATCGCCTTGGCCTCTCGCACGAGCCGCGCCTGCGCTCGCGCGTCCGCGCCGGGGGCGACGACCTTGAGCGCGACCTTCCGATCGAGCTCGTGGTCCCAGGCCGCGTACACCACCCCCATGCCACCCGCGCCGACCTGATGGAGGATGAGATACCGGTCACACGACTCTCCAGGAGCAAACCTGTCGGCCACGGACTCCTGCGGCGCGTCGGTGGTTCGCGCCACTTCGGCCACGAACTCGCGACAAGCGTCGCAGAGGTCGAGGTGCTCCTCGATCTGGGCGGACGCCTCAGTCGAGAGCGACCCATCGAGCACCGCGAGCACCGTGACCTCGTCGAGACACTCGGAGTCACTCACGCGGTGAATCCTTCGTGACGACGCACCGTTTGCAGTGGCCAAGGATGGAGTCGCTCGCCGTCGTTCGTTCGCAACTGCCCGAGGTCGAAATCTCGGAGGCCGCTTTCGGGCGAGGGCTGCAGGTCCTGCCCGCAGACGCGTCGCCCGAGACCTTGCTCGAGCTTGGACTCGTCGTCGCCTGTGTCGCGGGCGACCGGCGGGCCATGCAATGGTTCGAAACGCGCTACTTCGGGGACGCCACGCGAGCCGTCACTGCGCTTCTCGGCGACCCCGATGCGGTCGAGGACATCCTTCAAAGTCTGCGTCATCGCTTGTTCGTTGCCAAAGACGACGAGCACGCCCAGATTGTTCGATCGGTCGGCCGTGGATCTCTCGCAAAGTTCGTACGGGTCTGTGCGGTTCGGCTGGCGCTCAACAGCATCCGCAGCACGCGACGCCGATGCGCGCGGAATCTCGGCGCCGCCGACCCGCTGCTGGGTGCGCTCGACGATCCCGAGACCTCGCTCGCACGCTCGTCCTCGTCCAAGGCCGTCAAGGTCGCGTTCGAGCGGGCCATCGCTGCGCTGAGCCCCAAACAGCGAAACCTGCTGCGGCATCAGCTCATCGATCACCTCACGCTCGACCAGCTGGCCGCCAGGTACGGCGTCCACCGCCGCACGGCGGCTCGCTGGCTCGCGAGCGCCCGAGCCGAGGTCGCGCGTCGCACTCGGGAGCAACTCGCCGCGCGCCTTGGCGACGCCGCCGAGGCGAACCTGAAGCAGCTCGTGCACTCGAGGATCGACCTCAGCCTCACGCGCGTGCTGGGTCAGTCCAGCGCGCAGATCCCCGTGTCGACGTGACACTCGAGCGGCTCATCGCCTGCCTCGAACCACGCCTGACAGCTCCCAAACGGGCAGGTCTCCGGTTCGTCGAGGTCGCAGAAGGGCGTGCAGCAGCCGATGCCGTCGCATCCGGGGACAACGTCCGGGCTGGCGCATGCCAACCCCGGGTCGCAATCGTTGATGAAGTCGCACGACTGCGCCGGCAGACCGCCATCTCCAGAGGCATCGGGCGCACACTGGAAGTTGCCGCTCACGGGGTAGCAGCCGTCGCCGTCATCGCAAACCGCCGAGGGGTCCAGCGGGTCGCACGTCGGCAAACACATTGGAAGGACACCATCGTTGGAGATCGTGCAGAGGGTCCCGCCACCGTCGCAGGTCGGATCAACGGGGCCACAACCGCACAGCTCGATGCACGTCCCGGTGTTCGTCTCGGCGTCGACGTCCCAGCACATCAACCCGACGTCGCACGAGTCGACGCCGGACACCCCGGATCCCTCGACCTGGCACGGGTCCCCGAGCAGGTCCGGATCCGCCGGCACGGGCGAGCACCGCGTCGAGTTCCATGCCGAGCCGCCGTCGGCCGCCCACGGCACGCACTTCTCCCCCTCGGCGCAGTTCTGGGCGTAGGGGTCACACTCCCCCGCCGCGTCGTACTCCGAGGGCAGCTCGCATACCGCCCCGCGCTTGCCCGCCTCGCACACGGTGTCGACGTCTGGGGTGCCCTCGCCCGTCGAGCTGCTGCTCGAGCCGTCCGACGACTCGCTGCCCGTGGGTAGACCCGAGCTGCTCGACGATCCGTCGTCGGTGTCCGAAGAGGGCTGTCCCGTGGAGGAGGAGCTTTCGCCCTCGCTCTGCCCGGAGGTCGTCGACGTGGTGGTCGCGCCGGCCTGCCCGGTCGTCGATGACGCCGAGTCCGGTGCCGAGCCGGTTCCCGTGGTCGATGGGTCTTCCTCCGACGGCCCACCGGCCGAGTCGTCGCAGGCCCCGAGCGAGGCGGCAAGAAGGGCGAAGGAGAGCGCGCGAGTGCGTGAAGATGTGAGCATCGAGTCCCCAACACCGCCGAGGGCGAGGGGGTGACACAGCGCGGTTGACACCAAATGTCATCCAGTGCCACAATAAGATCATGAAGACGCTCGCCGCCGAAGGACTGTCTGCCGAAGCCATCGACGCCGCGTTCGAAGACATCCGCCAGCACGACCTCGACTGGAGCTCGGGCCGATGCTTCGCCTACGTCTTCAGCGCGGGCAAGGACGTCGGTGCAGTTGCCCAGCGAGCGTACACCGCGTTCCTCACCGAGAATGCCCTCGACCCCACCTCGTTCCCGAGCCTCGTGCGCATGGAGAACGAGGTCGTCGCGGTGGCCGCCGAGCTCATGCACGGCGATGGCGCGGTCGGCAACTTCACCTCGGGCGGCACGGAGAGCATCTTGCTCGCCGTCAAGACCGCCCGCGACCACATCAGAGCGACCAAGGGCGTCGAGCGACCCAACATCGTGGTCGCCGACTCGGTGCACCCCGCCTTTCACAAGGCCGCCCACTACTTCGGACTCGACGTCGTCTCGCTGCCCGTGCGCAAGGACTTCCGCGCCGATCACGAGGCGATGGCCGCGGCGATCACCGACGAGACTGCGCTCGTCGTCGGCTCGGCGCCCTCGTATGCCCAGGGCGTCATCGACCCGATTCGCGAGCTCGCCTCGGCCGCCTCGGCACGCGGCGTCCTGATGCACGTCGACGCCTGCGTGGGTGGGTTCTTCCTGCCCTTCCTCGAGCAGGCCGGCGAATCCGTGCCCGACTTCGACTTCCGCGTCCCGGGCGTCACCTCGATCTCTCTCGACCTCCACAAGCATGGATACTGTCCCAAGGGGGCATCGGTCATCCTCTACGCCGACGCGGACTTGCGGCGGCACCAACTCTTCTCCCACACCAAGTGGGCCGGATACGGCCTGACCAACGCCACGGTGCAGAGCAGCCGCGGCGGTGGTTCGGTCGCCGCCGCGTGGGCCGTCCTGCGCCACATCGGCGCCGAGCGCTACAAGTCGTTGCAGACGCAGGTGCGGGCGTGCGTGAAAGATCTCTGCAAGAGCATCGCCGCCATCGACGGCCTCGACGTTCTGGGCGAGCCCGACGCCAGCGTGATGGCCTTCGGCTCGACGAGCATCGACGTGTACGCGCTCGTCGACGCGATGAGATCCCGCGACTGGTACATCCAGCCGCAGTTCGGGCACGGTGGAGTCCCAAAATCGATCCACCTCACGGTCACCCCGGTCAACGTCCCGCATCAGGCCGAGTTCCTGTCCGACCTGACAGCCTGCGTCGCCGAGCTTCGGGCCAACACGACCTCCGGCACGCAGAGCGATCCGATGGCCACGTTGGCGGCGGCCTTCGCCGCGGGTCAGATCTCCATCCCGGATGCAATCGCCGCGATCGGCACGGATCCGACGCGCGCGCAGGAGTCCGCGGCGATGAACCGTGTATTGGACCGGCTGCCCTCCGAGCAGGTCGAGGCGATCCTGCGCGAGTACTTCCACCAGATGTACGTGGGTCGCTGACAACCCCCACATTGCAGGGGGCCGACAGCCTCATACACTGAACAGCGGGCAACGCGCTGGTGCGACGAGATTGCGACTAGTCATCTGTACGGCTGCAATCCGTAGCCGTCCTTATGGGATGATGTCGCCGAAGGGTTCGAAGAGGACGACGACCACCACGTGATCGGCTCATCGCACAAGATCTGCCCGCAATGCGGCGGTCGCTCAGTCGTCGACTCGCTCTTCTGCTCCCACTGCGGCCATGACATCAGCCACGTGGAGCCGCAGGCCGGCGACCCCTACGAGGGGCTCATCCTCGCGGACAAGTACGTCATCGAAGACCTGATCGGCGAAGGGGCGATGGGTCGGGTGTACGAAGCCAAGCAGCTGACGCTCGGCAAGACGTTCGCCGCCAAGATCCTCGCGCCGCACCTCCTCAACGATGAGGCCAGCCACGCTCGGTTCGCGAGCGAGGCCCACAACGCGGCGAGCCTCAACCATCCGAACTGCGTTTCGGTCGTCGACTACGGACAAACCCCGGACGGCATCACGTACATCGTGATGGAGTTCATCAAGGGCGACACGCTCGAGCACATCATCACGTGCGACTACCCGCTCGCGCGGGAGCGCATCGTCGACATCACGCTGCAGATCCTCGCCGCGCTCGCCGAAGCGCACGGCCTCGGCATCCTGCACCGCGACCTCAAGCCCGAGAACATCCTCGTCCAGCAGCTTCGAACGCATGGCGAGCTGGCCAAGGTGCTCGACTTCGGCATCGCCAAGCTGATGGAGGACCAAGCGCAGGCCGGCACCGGTCTGACGAGCCAGGGCATGGTCTGCGGCACGCCCGAATACATGTCCCCCGAGCAGGCACGGGGTCACAAGCTCGACCAGCGCTCCGACCTCTACGCCGTCGGCTGCATCATGTATCAGATGCTCACCGGGCGGCCGCCCTTCGAAAGCGCCTCCGCCGTCGACGTGCTGCACAAGCATCTGCACGACGACCCCATCCCGCCAAGCCAGCTGCTCGGCACCAAGGCCGACCCTCTCGAGGCCGTCTGCCTCAAGGCGCTCGAAAAGGACGCCAACAACCGGTACTCGTCCGCGACCGAGTTCCGCGAAGAGCTCATCGCCGCCACCAGCACGGCGCAGTCGGGCACCATCCAGTGCCCTGCATGCGGCGCGAGCATGCGAGAAGAGCACCGCTTCTGCCCCGCCTGTGGTGCAGCCGCGCCCCCACCGTCGGAGATGACGGGACGGAGCGGTCGTCGCCATCGCAGCACCCGGGGCTCCGGTCTCACCCTGCCCCGCATGGGCGAGCCGACCGCCGAGGTCGTCGTCCGCAATTTCCCGCTCCCGCTGTCGGGTCGCGAGCACGTCCTTCAACGCGCGCGCACGCTCTTGACCAGCCCGCAGGCGGGCGTGAAGGTCCGCGTGCTCGCCGGGCCGCGTGGCATCGGCAAGACCCGGCTCGGCGATGAGATCGCCTCGCTCGCCGAATCGCTCGGGTGGCGCTCGTACTACGTCGGCGCCGACCCCTCGGGAGCGCAGAGCGCTTTGTGGCCCATCCAGGTCATGGTGTCGCTGCTTCTGGGCCTCGAGCCGTCCACCGTCACCACGCAGGACCTCGGTCGCGTGGCCAACCTGACGGGCATGTCCTTCGAGGTGCTCCCGGGCTTGGCCGAGCTCTTTCAGCTGCAAGGCCCCGCGCACGACCTCGAGACGGGCGTCCGACGGCGCGAGTGCTTCTCGAGCGCGGTGCAGGCCATGATGGCCGGAGGTCGTGGCCAGCCGCTGCTGCTGATCTTCGACGACGTCGACACGTTCGACACGCCCTCGCGCGAGATCCTCGGCCGCATCACGTCGGCCCAGGCGCAGAACCCCGTGTTCGTGCTGTGCACCAGCGCCGAACCCAATGTCGAGTGGCTCGGCGGAACCATCGAGCAGCTCGATGCGCTGACCCCCGACGAGGTCGAAACGCTCGGCCGTCAGGTCACGATGGAGATCAACCCGCAGTCGCAGCTCCCCGAAGCGCTGGCCAAGGTTGCCCCACTGACCCCGCTCAAGCTCGAATCACACCTGCGGCTGCTCGCCGGCGGTATTCAAGCCCCCGGAACCGCCACCGATCGGGAGCTTCTCCGCACCCGTTTCGGCGAGCTCGGCTCGACCGCACGCACCGTGCTCGAGGTCGGTTCGATCCTCGGCGAGCGCTTCCTCGAGCAAGACCTCGTCGACCTGCTCGAGGCCGACGGACGTGACGGACGCGCCCCTGACCTGGACGAGGCGCTCATGTCGCTGCACGTCGGCGGCATGCTGCTCATCATCGGCCACGGAGAGCGAGCGTTCTCGCAGGGCCTGCTCCACGACCTCGTCTACGGCAGCATCCCCGAGCCGCGGCGACGCAAGCTCCACGCCCTCGCCGCGACCACCTCGCGGATCGCTCGCGCCTCCCAGACGATCCGCGCACTGCACTATCTGCGCGCCGACCATGCGACGGCGTACCGAGAGCTGGCCGAGGCGGGCCGACGCGCCGAGCGTGCGTTCGACGACCCTGCCGCGGCCGAGTTCCTTCGCGCGGCGTTGCGCCTGCTCGACGACCAAGGCACCCGCGACGCGGAGCTCGAGTCGGACATGTGCGTGATGGCGGCCCGCGTGATGCGAGCCGCCGACGCCAACCAAGAGGCGATCAGCATCATCGAGGCCCGTATCGCTCGCGGAGGGTTCGAGCCCGCCCAGCTCGCCAAGATGAAGACGGGGCTCGGCCAGGCCTACGCGCGGCTGGGCCAAGGCGACCGGGCACTCGAAGAGCTCAAGCGCGCCCTCGGCCCGGCGATGGCTGCCGGCGAGCGCCGCATCATGGCCGAGACCTACGAGGAGCTCGGGCGCACGTACGCACAGGCCGGCGACTTCAAGCGGGCGCTGACCGAGCTCCGAGAGGGCCTCGACATGTTCACGCTCGGCGAAGGCCCTCGCGCCGAGCTCGACTTCCCCGTCTGGCGCTACCTGCTGCGCATGTGCGACTACAGCCGCCACGCCAACTCGCTGTCCGAGGCGCGCAAGTGGTGCGAGCACGCGCTGTTTCACGCGGAGCACACCAGCGACCGGCTCGGCATTCTGCGATGCCACGCACACATGGCGTGGGTGCTGCGAGACCTCAACCAGCTCGCGCTCGCAGAACAGCACCTCGCCCGAGCGCTCGACGAAGCACGCCACTTCGGCGACCGCCTCACCACGGCGCAGCTGCTGATCGAGCGCGCGCGGGCCCGGGCGGCTCGCGGCCGCCTCGAAGACGCCCGGCGACGCTGCGAAGAGGCGCTCCGGCTCGCACAAGGCATCCAGTGGGCGGCCGGCATAGAACACGCGGAGCGAGCCATCGCGATGCTCTCCCGCAACGAAGACCCGCCCGCCACGTCGCCTTCGGAGCATTCGGGCCGCTTCTTGGCGCAGGGCTAGCCGCCCGCTGGCCCCCCATCGCCTCGGTCTCGGCAGGCTCTTCCGAGCAGTGAGTGCGGTCACACGTTTCAGCGCCGCGTGGTGGGTTTCCGTCCGGGCTGATACGGTGCGCGCGTTCGAGGCTCGTCCATGCTCTGGAACTTCCCGACGCAACTCCTGTTCGTAGCCAGCCTCGGGTTGGCCGCTCCTGAGGCCACCGAAGCGCCGAAACCAGCCGCCGGCGAGATCGCGAAGACCAGCGCGTCGGCGCTCGGCGTCGAGCTGTCGGTGCACTCGTTCACGCTCGACAACGGGCTGCGCGTGCACGTCGTCGAGGACCACTCGGTGCCCGCTGTCGCGATGCACACCGCATTCGAGGTGGGGTCGCAGGACGAAGAAGATGGCCGCAGCGGCTTCGCGCACCTGTTCGAACACATGATGTTCAAGGGCAGCGAGAACGTGCCCGACGGCGGCTACTTCAAGAACATCCTCGGCGTCGGCGGCGTGATGAACGCCTTCACCACCGCTGACGTCACCCAGTACTTCGCCGTCGTCCCGAGCAACTACCTCGACATGGTGCTGTGGCTCGAGAGCGATCGCCTGCGCTCATTGGTCATCACCGACGAGAACTTCGAGAACCAGCGCAGCGCCGTCAAAGAAGAACGGGCCATGCGGTACGAGAACCAGCCCTACGCCCTGGCGATGTCCGAGTTCCGGACCCAGCTGTGGTCCGGCACCGGCTACGGGCACACCACCATCGGGTCACAGGTGGACCTGACGGCCGCCAAGACGGAGGACGTTCAGGCGTTCTTCGACAAGTACTACGTGCCCAACAACGCCGTCATCGCCATCGTTGGCGACGTCGACGCTGCCGAGGTCAAGGCGAAGATCGAGAAGTACTACGGCGACATCCCCAAGGGCGAAGAGCGGGCCGAGCGCAAGAACGCCGACCACACCCAGAGCACCTACGAGAAGCAGGCCGAAGACCCCCACGCGCGCCAGCCCCTGTACATCGTCGGCTGGAAGACCATCCCCGCCGACCACCCCGACCGCCCTGCGCTCGAGCTGCTGATGAGCATGCTGTTGCGTGGTGAGTCGTCGATCCTCACCAAGGTCCTCACCGACGAGAAGAAGATGGTGCTGGCCTCGATTCCCATGGGTCAAGCGGGCGGCCGAAACGCGGGCAGCGACATGGCCGGCTTCATTCCGCTTCCGGGCACCTCCTTTTCCGATATCAAGAAGGTCATCCGCGAGGAAATCGACCAGGTCAAGAAGAAGGGCGTCAGCAAGCGAGCGCTGACCAAGGCCAAGAACCAGGCCACGGTCAGCACGGTCGACAGCCTGGCCACCAACAACGGACGCGCCTTCCAGATCGCTCAGGGCGCGCTCTTCGAGGACGACCCGCTGTACGTCCTGCGTGACCTGGAGAAGACGCAGGAGGTGACCGCGAAGGACATCAAGCGCGTCGCCAACACCTACCTCACCGACGACTGGTTCACGCTGGAAATCGTGCCCAAGCCCTAGAGGAGACCGGACCCATGCGTACCCCCATTGCATCGTTCACCTCGATCGTTCTCGCGCTCGCCCTCGGCAGCGGCTGCAAGCCGCAGGTCCAGCCCGAGCCCCCTGCTCCGGCCCCCGCTCCCGAACCCGAGCCAGAGCCAGAGCCGGAGCCGGAGCCCGTCGCAGAGCGGGTCTACCCCGAGCCCCCACCACCCACCGCGCCCAAGTCGGTCGACTTCCCCGCCGTGGACCAGTTCCAGCTCGACAACGGCTTGGTCGTGTACGTCGTCGAGAACCACGAGGTGCCCGTCGTCTCGAGCACGCTAGTGGTGCGCGCCGGCCAGATGGACGACGCCATCATCGCCGACCTCACCGCCACCATGCTCGGCGAGGGCACCAAGGCGAGAAGCAAGGCGAAGATCGACGAAGCGATCGAGTTCGTCGGCGGTGCGCTCGGAGAGGCGAGCAGCACCCACAACAGCTTCGTCTACACCCGCACGCTCGCCAAGGATCTGAAGCTCGGGCTCACGCTGCTCTCCGACCAGATCATGAACCCCCTCTTCCCCGAGGACGCGCTCACCAAGACGAAGAACCGGGTGAAGACCGGGCTGAGCATGAGCGCGGGCAACCCAGGCCACCTCGCGGCGACGCTGTTCAACATGGTCGCGTACCCCGAAGGTCACCCCTACGGGACGCCCGACCCCACGCCTGCGGAGGTCGACGCGATCACCGTCGCCGACCTGCAGGACTTTCACGAGACCTTCTACCGGGCCAACAACGCGTACCTCGTGCTCTCGGGCGACATCACGGCCGAGGACGCAAAGCCGCTGGTCGAACGCACCCTGGGTCGCTGGAAGTCCACGACCAAGCGACGTCTGCCTGGCAACCCGCTCAACCGGTTCAAGGACTACGCCGTTCCCTCCGAGCTCACCGTCCACCTGGTGGATCGGCCCGGGTCCGCGCAGGCCGAGATCATGATCGGCAACCTCGCCCTGGCCCGAAACCACAAGGACTGGCCTGCGCTCCAAGTCGCCAACGCCATCCTCGGCGGCAGCGCGACGGGTCGGCTGTTCCTCGACATCCGCGAGCAGCGAGGCCTGGCCTACAACGTCGGCTCCGCCCTCGATGAGGGGCAGGCGCCGGGCACCTTCTACATCAGCACCCGCACCCGCAACGCGAGCACGGGCGAGATGCTCGCCGGGCTGTTCGACCACCTCGGTCGCATGCGCAAGGAGCTCCCGACCGACGAAGAGGTCGAGGGCGCCAAGGCGCGCATGGTCGGCAAGTTTCCGCTCGAGCTCGAGACCGCAGAGCAGATCGCCGCCAAGGTCCGCGCGGCGATCACCTACGGCTTGCCCTCCGACTACTGGGCGGGCTACCGCGACTCGGTCGCGTCCATCACCGCGGAGCAGGTGCAGGAGGCCGCGAGGAAGTACATGCACCCGATCCCGCACGTAGTCATCGTCGGCGAGGCGGCGGCCATCGAGTCACAGATCCAGGAGGTCTTGCCCAAGGCCACCATCAAGGTCTACGGCACCGATCTTCAGCCCAAGGGTTGAGTTCGCCGCCCGCGATTCGAGCCCCGCGCGCCACCTCGGCCGCGGGGCTTCGTCGTGTTCAGCCCCAGTACAGCTGAATCAGCCGCCCGCCGTACAGAACGGCGATGGCGATGAGGCTGACATCGATGAACAGCCGGAAGCGTCGGGCGAGCTCGGAGTCGCGATGGACGAAGAGCCGCGCGGCGACGCCGATCACGACCGCCAGCGCGATGAGCTTTCCGACCATGGCGACAGTCTAGCAGGATGTGTTCACCGGCGGCGCCGCGCGAGGGGTACCAGGACCAGCAGGAGCCAGGGGGCGTCCTGGGGACGGTCGGTGGAGCAACACCCGTCCTCGGGGAGCGGCCGCGTATCCAGGCAGTCGCACGTGCTGCACGATTCGCCGCACAACGTCGCGTCGTCCAGCACCTCGGAGAGCCAGCCCATCGTGTGGTAGGCGACGCCGTAGTAGCCGCCGGCGCCGCACGGGTCCGAGCCCCTCGAGGTGATCGCGACGAGCTGCAGCGTGCCGTCGGGCGCGGTGACGAACGCGGCCCCCCCCGAGTCGCCCTCGCAGGAGTCGCGCCCATCGCCACCCGCGACGACCTCGATGCCACCGCCCGTGAAGCGACGAATCGGGACCTCGACCAACCAACGCGGCTCTGCAGCAACCGGCCGATCGGGCACGTCGCCAAAGCCCACCACCGTGAGCACGTCGGAGGTCTGCATCGTGGAGTCCCACACCTCTTGGTCGGTCACGACGGTGACCGCCGCCGGCGCGTCGACGGGATCGCTCAGGCGGACGTACGCGTAGTCGAACCGGTTCGTGTCGCAGCTCTCGCAGTAGTCGGGATGAAAGCCGAAGTCCGCCACCTCGGCCGAGATCCCGGAGGTGAACCAGATTCTCAGGCCAGTCGTGTCGGCGATGTCATCGACGCAGTGCGCCGCCGTGAGCACGAGGTCGGGCCGAACGAGCGTGCCGCTGCAGTGGTTGCCGACGTGGACGCGATCGACCCGGACGACGGCGTCGTACTGACCCGCGGGCGCCGGGTCCCCGCCGATGACCTGTGCGGGGTCCGGCGGAGCACTCAGCCCGCTCGCGGTGAGCAATGCAGCAAGAAGCATCGTTGGCCCCTTAAAACTAACACAACGAACCCTGCCCCGCTCATAGTTAGTTTTGATATTTAATTTGTAAGTTAAGTTGGTTTTGTTATCTTGTTATCGAACCGAAGGATCTCGCCCCTACCAAGGAACCGGAAGAATGAAGAAATCGTGGATTTTCAATAGTTTGCTCGCCGCTGCCCTGCTCTCGACCGGCTGTGACTCCGACTCCGACGGCTCGGGAAACTCCGCCGGCGGGACCAGCGGTGAAGACCCCGAGACGCCGGACGACCCCGACGGTCCCATCACGCCGGACCCCGATCCCGACCCCGACACGCTCGGCGGCTCATCGACGGGCGAGGACCCCGACCCAGAGCCCGACGACACCGACGACTGCAGCTTCATCGAGTGCGACACCGACTCCAGCGACACGATCGACACGGCATGCGACCTCTGGGCGCAAGACTGCCCGGTCGGCGAGAAGTGCATGCCGTGGGCAAACGATGGGGGCTCCGCGTGGAACGATGCTCGCTGCACTCCGCTCGACTCAGCACCGGGCCAGCCCGGTGATGCCTGTACGGTAGAAGGCAGCGGCGTCTCCGGCATCGACAGCTGCGACATCGGCTCGATGTGTTGGAACGTCGATGAAGAGAACAACGGGGTCTGTCAGTCTCTGTGCCAAGGCACGCCCGACAACTCCCTCTGCGACAACCCGGCGGAGGCGTGCGTTCCCTTCAACGATGGTGCCCTGCCGCTGTGCGTTCAGCAGTGCGACCCCTTGCTCGGGTGTTCCGATGGCGAGGGCTGCTACCCCGCCGACGGAGGGTTCGTCTGCGTCCCCGACGCGTCGGGGCCGGACCTCGGCGGCTACGCCGACCCTTGCGAGTTCGTCAACGCGTGCGATCCCGGTCTGCTGTGCGCGAACGCTGGGGTCGTCCCCGGATGCACGGGCAGCGCTGGTTGCTGTACCAACTACTGCGATCTCTCCGGGGACGAGCCGGCCGCCGACTGCGGCGGTGTCAGCGATGGACAAGAGTGCATCTCAGCGTTCCCCGAGGGCATGGTCATGCCGGGCCTCGAGGACACGGGCATCTGCGCCATCCCAGAGTAGCGCGGTGGCCGCTCAGAGCCGGATCGTCACCTTGGCGTACGGCTCGGCCACAAAGACCTTCTTCTCGCCGTTGATGCGCAGCTTCAGCAGACCGGCGAGGGGGGCCGTGAACTCGCTGCGGTCACCCGAGGGGATGCCGAACTCCTCTTGGAGGTCTTCACCCGAGACGAGCACGTCGACGTAGCCCGAGCCGGCGTTGTGAAGGACGATGACCGGCTCGGGGTCGGCGCGGAACTCGACCTCGGGCGGGTATGCCACGGCAAGCTCGCGGTCGAGCCGGGCCAGCTCGGTCCCCAACCAGGGCGCGATGAACAGCTTGTCCTTGTCGGAGGCCGCCATCGCGAGCTTCACCCAGGCAAGCTCGGCCTTGGCCTCTGCGTAGCGGTTGATCTGGTCGCCGGGGTACATCACCAGCGCCTTGGCGCCCAGCGCAGCCTTGCGCTCCTTCTTGGAGAGGCCCTCGACGGGCGACTTGGCGAGCACCATCGCCGCGACGAGGTGTCCTTCGGGCACCTCCCCGTACTTGGCTTGAACGTCGGCCAGCGCGGTGCGAGCGGCGTCGACCTCCCCCATCTCGACCAGCTCCCGCACGCGCAGAGCCGCCACGATGCCTCGGGTGGTCTCGAGCCCGTAGGTGCCCTCGGGGACGCCGCTGAGCGACTGGAGCGCTTTTTGGGAGCCCACCGACTCCGAGATTGCAATGACCCGCTGCAGCTTGAGCGACCAATCGTCGGGGCGAATCTCGATGGCCTTCTTGAAGGCCCAGTCGGCGTTCTTGCTCTTGCCGTCGTTGAGCAGCGCCGTGCCCCGGTTGGCGTAGATCCGGGCAACACGCGCGTTGACGGTCTCGACCTGTTCGGCGTTGAGCGCCCTGCCGTCCTTGCGGGCGAGCATGGCCTCGAAGCGGGCCAGCGCGAGCTCGCCGTCGACTTTGTCGAGCAGGTGGTCGGCCACCTCGAGCTCGAGCGCGAACAGCGGGGCTGGGGCTTCGTTGGCCAGCTCGAGCGCCCGAACCTGGTCGGCCATCGGCACGTCGCTGGTCCTCAGCGCGTGGTCGAACAGCTCCTGGCGAAGCCGGACGAACTTCGCCGCGGAGCCCGAGTCGGCGTCGATCATCTGCGGCACGGCGCGCTGCAGCGCCAACACGGCGTCACCGCGTGCGTTCAGAGCGATGTGCGCGCGGACGATCGACAGCGCGACGGCCGGCTGGGGCCGAACCTCTTGCGCCTCGGAGTATCCCTTCAGCGCAGCCTGCCAGTTGCCGGCACCTGCGGCAGCATCGGCCTCTGCGAGAATGACGACGAGCTCGAGCCGGTTGCACGTGGGGCACTCGCCGGCCTTGCGCGCACCATCGATGGCGATGCGAGCATCCTTGACTCGGCCTTGCTCCCGAAGCAGGCGAACCAACCCGGTGAGCGCGGGCGCGTAGACCCCGTCGACGGTGAGCGCCTCACGGTAGAGCCGCTCGGCCTTCTCCTTGCTCTTGGGCTCCTCGGCCTCGGCCCGGTCGACGTACATCTGCGCCAGCTCCTCTCGAGCCGTCACCTCCATGTCGCGCTCGGCCATCGCCTCTTCGTAGAGCTCTCGCGCCTCCTCGTACTCGCCGAGACCGCGGGCGTCGCGAGCCTTGTCGAGGACGGTGGCGCATCCAGCCAGCGCGATGGCCAGCAGCAACGGGAGCTTCCGCATTGCGCAGCAATAGCGCACGCCCCGAGGGTCTGACAACGGGCGGGGGACCTCAGGCCCGCGCGAGATTCGCCGCACGAAGGAATCGAGCGAGCGCCAGCCACGGCTGTGGTCCCGAGGGCGGGCAGTCGTTGTGGCCCGCGTCGTAGAGGTGGAGCTCGGCATCGTGCGCTGCCGCGACCAGTCGGTGGGCGTGCGAGACGGGGATCAGCGCGTCGTCGCGGCCGTGCACGATGAATGTGGGCGCCCGCACGTCGCGGAGGGCGGCCAGGTTGTCGAAGCGATCCGGGACCAGGAATCCGGGGAATCCGAAGCGTCGCGCCACGTCGGGAACGCTGGTGAACGTGGACCACAGCACCAGCGCCGCCGGGTCGACGTGGCGAGAGAGCGCACACACCACTCCACCACCGATCGACCGCCCGTGCAGGATGGCTCGGTCGCTCACTTCGGGCCGGCGTTGGACTCGGTCGAGGAACCATCGACAGTCGTCGACGATCGTCCGCTGGCTCGGCCACCCCGCGCTACGACCGTAGCCGCGATACTCGGGGAGCAGCACCGCGATGCCCAGCTCGAGGTAGGGGGCGAGCGCGTCGGGCCAGTGCTCGATGAGTTCGCCATTGCCGTGCGCGAACAGCACGACGGGCGAGGGGGTCTCGAGCGAAGCCCCGGGGGCAGGCATGAACCACGCCTCGACCTCCCCGCCGCGCACGGTTCGCGCCAGCCTCTGCACGCCGTCGAAATGGCGAAGGGCGTCGGGTTCGGCCGAGAGGGCGTGGCGGGGGAAGAGGATGCGCCGCCGCAGGCCGAACACGGCTTCACCTTACCTCGCTCTGCGCAGCGCCCAAAGTGTCATCGCTTGCGGTCAGACCGCCGCGTACTAGGTCCCCTCCATGTTCGGTCTCTCCGTCGGTGACCTCGGTCGCCTCAAGGACTTCGCCTCGCCCTCGTTCTTCGAGGTGCTCCCGGCCCGAGCGCTGTGGACCGAAGGCCGCAAACTCCTGGCCAGCCGGCGAGACCGCGAGGGCTTCGACGCGCTGCTCGAGCAGCTTCGCCCCATCGCCAGTGGTCCACCGGTCGGGGTCGAGCTCGTCGATCAGCTCGGTGAATCGAGCGACGAGCTGGGTCCGCGCGCGCGAGGGGCATCCGTCCTGGCGCTGTATTTCGCCCAGCTCGCGCATCTGGACGCGGCCGCGCTCGACCTGCGGCACGCGCACTTCCGCGGGTCACCCACTGCGCTGCTTTGGGCGCCGCAGCCTCTGTTCGCGCGCTGGTCTCCCGAGTTCATCGAGGGAATTCGCGACCTGTACGCCGGCTTCTATCGCGACGACGACGCTCGGTTTCACGGCGCGGCGGAACGTCTGAAGCTCACCCCTGCGCTCGATCTGTTCGTCAAACACTTCGGCGAGGGCGACCAGCGGAACGTGACGTTCGAGATGGAGACGTTCAAGGACAGCTTTCACGCCATCTTCGTGCGTTGCAAGGACGCCGGTGAGACACTCGACCCGGGCTTCATCGGCCTGGGCATCATGCTGAGCACGCTGTACGAACACCTCTCGACGCTCGGCGTCCCTCTCGATGTTCGCGCCGCGTTCGAGGCAGCATGGCCGAGCTAGCGCGCAGGCCCGTGGTTGCGGTCACGGGCGCGTCGGGCTACGTCGGGCGCGCGTTCGTCGAGCGCTATCGCGACCGCTACGAGATCGTCGGGCTGAGCCGGTCCGAACGCGAGGTAGACCCCAACCACGGTCCCGATCGCTGGCGCGAGTGCGATCTTTACAACCTCAGGCAGGTCGAAGAGGCGCTCGAGGGCTGCGACGCCGCGGTCTACTTGGTGCACTCGATGAGCCCTTCGGCGCGCCTGACCCAGGCCAACTTTGCCGACCTCGACCTCATCCTGGCCGACAACTTCAGCCGCGGCGCTGCCAAGGCCGGCGTCGAGCACATCCTCTACGTCGGAGGCCTCGTCCCCGAGGACGGCAGCGAGGTCTCGGACCACCTCGCCAGCCGCAAGGAAGTCGAAGCAGCGCTGGCCTTTCACGGCGTGCCTGCCACCACGCTGCGTGCCGGCCTCGTCGTCGGCTCGAAGGGCTCGTCGTTCCAGATGCTTCGTCGGCTGGTCTCGCGGCTGCCCGTCATGCTGTGTCCGGCCTGGACGCGAACCCCAACCAACCCGATCGCGCTCGAAGACCTGATCAGCCTGCTCGGGGCCTGCATCGACGACCCCGAGGTTCACGGCAAGACCTGGGACATCGGCGGTCCAACGAACACCACCTACGTGCAGATGATCGCCGACGTCGCGAGGCTTCAAGGGCTTCGGCGTGTCCTCATCCCCGTCCGGTGGTTCAGCCCCGGCCTGTCGCGGCTGTGGGTCTCGCTCATCACCGGCTTTCCGCGCGCGCTGGTCTCCCCCCTGGTGTACAGCCTCAAGCACCGCATGGTCCCCAAGGATCGAGCGCTTCAGGCCCACTTCGGAATGGAGGGCATCGTCTGGCAAGACGCCGCACGAGCGGCGCTGGCCGAGTCGGACGTCAAAGCGCCGAAGCTTCCGGGGACCCGAGCGCTGCGGCGCGTCGCAAAGCAAGACTACCGTGCCGAGAGCACCGTGCGCTCGGTGCAGCGGCTTCCCCTGCCGCACGGTGCGGACGCGTCCTGGGTCGCCACCGAGTACCTGCGGTGGCTCCCAGACTTCATGCGGCCGCTGCTGTCGACCCAGCGCGAAGACGACCGCGTCGACATCAAGTTCCGGTTCATGCGCCGTCCTCTGCTGACGCTGTGCTTCGTACCCGATCGGAGCACCGAAGACCGCGCGTTGTTCCGCGTGGAGGGTGGCCTGCTCGCCGCGGGGCCGGCTCGCGGCCGGCTCGAGTTTCGCGTCGCCCCCAACGGTGAAGAGCTCCTCGCCGCCATTCACGAGTTCGTGCCCCGGCTGCCCTGGTACCTCTACGTCGTGACGCAAGCGCTGGCCCACCTGTTCGTGATGCGTCGCTTCGCCGCCCACCTGCGGCGGATGGAACCGCCCGCCAAGGGTCCGCTGCCGCTCGCGCCGTAGGAGACGGCGCGGCCGCTCCGCCGTCCGCACGCGGTATACTCGCGCTTGCATGAGCGAAGTGCATCGGGACGGCGGACGCGTCACCGTCGAGGACTTCCTCGGGCGGGATCACGACGACGATCGGGTCCGCGAGCTCGTCGACGGCGTGGTCGTCGCCATGGCCCCGCCCTCCGCCGTGCACGGGCGCATTCAGCTCAACGTTGGCGCAGCGCTCCACCAGCAGCTCGTTGCGCCGTGTGCCGCCTTCGTCGAGTACGGGGTCAAGCTACCCGGGGACGAGCATCACTACTTTCAAGCCGACCTCGCCATCGTTTGTGAACCGCTGGGCGATGCCCCGATCGGGCCGGAGCCCACCGCGTTGATAGAGGTCGTGTCTCCGTCTTCGGTGACCCGCGACCGGGGTCTGAAAGTCGATGCGTACCGCCGGCTTCCGACATGCCAGTGCATCCTCTTGGTGCACACCGACCGACGCCGCATCGAGCACTGGATACGGGACGAGAATCATTGGCGGGTGCAGGACCACATCGGCGGAGAGCTCAGCGTCTGCGGGGCCCGGCTCGAGCTCGACGCGGTCTACGAAGGCACGGGCCTGTAGCCCTACACGGCCGTCAGCGACACCTGAAACCACCCACGAATGGGCTCGGGGTCCTTGCCGCAGCTCGGGGGCGCGTCGCCACCGACGTCTCGCTTGTCGACGACCACGTCGAACGTGCCGCGAGGGGACATGACACGCACCCTGGTGCCAACATCGCCGGCCGTCTCGGAGGCGGGGGTGAACCCATCGAGCGCCATCTCGCCCAGGTGCGCCTGCACGAAGTGAACGGCCGCCTGCGCGGGCCCACTCCAGCAGCTGCGACCTCGCATGAGCGTCAGGTCGTGCACGCGACCCTGCCCGTGGTTGCGCACCATCGGCGCCACATCACGGGCAGTCACGCGCCCGTAGCAGAGGCCCCAGGGGAGGCACAGCAGCGTAGCAGCGTAGCGATGCCCGCCCAGATGCGAGGTCTGCCACGCCTCGACGCCCTCGGCTGCCATGGCCGCCTCGTAGACGGGCACCCCGAACTTGGCACAGCAGCGGTCGCGCTTGCCGTGCACGCACACCCAGACCATGGGCGCTTCGGCCTCGCGCCAGCCGTTGGGGACGCGACCTGCGCGCGCCTGTTCGAGTGCGTCCGCGAGCTCGAGGTCGGCGACGTCGGCGATGGATACCGCCTCGCGCCGAAAGACGCGGCAAATGCCAACCTCGGTGAGCCCGAGGACCACCGCGAAGTCTCCGGAGCGCTCGCAGCTCGGGCGCCGCAGCGCCTGCGGCCGGAAGCCTGGGATCTCCCGCGTCCACGCGGCGAGGCGCTCACGCACCCGTTCGGGGACCGTCGCGCAGTCGAAGGCGTTGCGTGGCCAGGTGCCACGCACCTCGACCCCCAGCCACACCGACGTGCCTGGCGAGGCGGTCCCGAGCATGGGCTCTTGGCCCGCGATGGACGCCTCGGCACAGAAGTCAGACGAAACCGGCAGGCCCATGACGGCAGAACGCTAGCAGCCGCGGAGGGAATAATCTTGGGGATTGGCGCATCCGGGGGCTATACGAGGGATCAGACCATGTGCGGCATCGTCGGTTACATCGGTGCGAGCCAAGCGGCGCCCATCCTCCTCGAGGGGCTGCGCAAGCTCGAGTATCGCGGCTACGACTCGGCGGGCGTCGCCATCTTGGGCGGCGCGACCCCGGGCACGCAGATCGCACGATGTGAAGGCAAGCTCGCCAACCTGCGTGAGCGCGTCGCCAACGAGCCGCTCGAGGGCACCACGGGCATCGGACACACTCGGTGGGCCACGCACGGCCGCCCCACCGAGTCCAACGCGCACCCCCATCGGCAGGGCAAGGTCAGCGTCGTCCACAACGGCATCATCGAAAACCATATGGCGCTGCGACGGTCGCTTCAGGACCAGGGCTGCACCTTCGACTCCGAGACCGACACCGAAATCTTCGCCCACCTCATCGAGCGCAAGATGGCCGACGCGGGCTCGCTGCGCGAGGCGGTCTCCGCTGCGCTCGCCGAGGTCGAGGGCACGTGGGCGCTCGCCGTGGCCCACGACGACACGCCCGGCGAGCTGGTCGCCGCTGCGAAGAACGCTCCGCTCATGGTCGGCATCGGTGAAGGCGAGATGTTCATCGCCTCCGACGTCGTCGCGATGCTCGACCACACGCGCATCGTCGCCGACCTTCTCGATGGCGACATCGCGCACCTGACCGCCGGCGGCTTCACCATGCACGACGCCGAGGGCAACGCCGTCGAGCGTCCACGTCGTACGATCGACTGGAACCCGATCGCCGCCGAGAAGCAGGGCTACAAGCACTTCATGCTCAAGGAGATTCACGAGCAGCCGCGCGTGCTCTCCGACTCGATGTCCGGACGCGTCTCCGTCGTCGAGCCCGACATCATCCTCGACGGCCTCGAGCTCGACGTGTCGGCGTTCGACCGCATCATCATCTTGGCCTGCGGTACGTCCTGGCACGCAGCGCTGTGCGGCAAGTACCTCATCGAGTCCCTCGCCCGCATCCCGGTCGAGGTCGACCTGGCCAGCGAGTTTCGCTACCGCGATCCGATCGTCTCCGACCGCGACCTGACCATCGCCATCTCGCAGTCGGGCGAGACCGCCGACACCCTCGCGGCGCTTCGAGAAGCCAAGCGACGCGGCGCCGCGACGATGGCGATCTGCAACGTGGTCGGCTCGACGATCGCGCGCGCCGCCGATCAGGTCATCTACACGCACGCCGGGCCCGAGGTCAGCGTCGCGTCCACCAAGGCGTTCACCAGTCAGCTCGTCGTCCTGAGCCTGTTCGCGCTCAAGCTCGGCAAACTCTCGGGCAAGCTCGATGACGACGGCCTTCGCACCATGCTCGAGAGCCTCAGCTCGCTGCCCGAGGCGATGAACCGATTGCTGGGCCAGCTCGCCGGCATGCGGACCATCGCGCGTCGCTACAGCGGCGCCCGTGACTTCCTCTTCTTGGGGCGCGGACTCGGCTTCCCCGTCGCGCTCGAGGGCGCCCTCAAGCTCAAGGAGATCTCGTACATTCACGCCGAAGGCTACGCCTCCGGCGAGATGAAGCACGGTCCGATCGCGCTGGTCGACGACGACGTCCCGATCGTCGTCATCGCGCTGCGAGGGCCGGGCTACGACAAGGTCGTCAGCAACCTCGAAGAGGTGCGAGCGCGGGGCGGCAAGATCATCGCCCTGGCGACCGTCGGAGACTCCGAGATCGCCGACATCGCCCACGACGTCGTGCTCGTCCCCGACGTGCACGAGCTCTTCCAGCCGATCGTCGCCAGCGTGCCGCTGCAGCTGTTCGCCTATCACGTCGCCGACCTCAAGGGCACCGACGTGGACCAGCCGCGCAACCTCGCCAAGTCCGTCACGGTCGAGTAGACGCATCCGGCTGCTGGGCACGCTCGCCGTTTCAGGCGCCCCGGACCTGGCGCATTCGGCGCTTGAACGCGGCCGACGCACCACCAACGTCCGCTTGGTACCATGCACGCGGATGTCTGGCCGGCACGTCGCACTCCCTCGGCAGCTCAAGCTGCAGGGGCAAGTCGTCGCGGGCCGGTACTTGGTCGAGGAGTTGATCGGTATCGGCGGCATGGCCGTCGTGTTCCGCGGGCAGCACATGGGGCTCGGCCGCGCCGTCGCGATCAAGGTCCTTCGGCCCGAGTATGGCGACAACCCCGAGATCGCCCACCGTTTCACTCGAGAAGCACGCGCGTCCTCTGGGTTCGACCACCCCAACTGTCGCGCGGTCCTCGACTGTGGGGAGCTCGAGAACGGGCTCAAGTTCATGGCGATGCAGCTGCTCGAGGGTCGCGAGCTCGCCAAGGTCCTCGGCAAGCCGCTGCCGCCCTCGCAGTGCATCGCGCTCACGCTTCAGGTCTTGCGTGGGCTCGACCACGCCCACCGTCATGGCGTCGTCCACCGCGACCTCAAGCCGGACAACCTGTTCGTCACCAAGGACCACCACGGCCACGACCTCCTGAAGATCGTGGACTTCGGCATTGCGCGCATCGTCGACGAAAAGCTCGCCGACGGGCTGACGACCAAGGTGGGCGCCATCGTTGGCACGCCAGCGTACATGAGCCCCGAACAAGCGCTGGGCGAGGACATCGACGGACGCGCCGACCTGTACTCGGTGGGCATGATCCTCTACGAGATGCTCACCGGGGCGCCTCCCTTCTCCAGCACCGAGGCGCGCGAGCTGATGAAGTCCCATGTCGCCGGACGAGTCCCGCCGCTGCCGCCCATCGTGCCATCGCTGGTCAACGCCGGCCTGAGCAAGCTGATCGCTCGGGAGCGAGAGCAGCGGTACGCAGACGCCGCGGCCGCCATTGCAGGCCTCGAACGCATCGCTCGAACGCTGCGCTCGGATGCAAAGCCGTGGGTGCGGCTGCTCGACACCCCGGCGCCTCGTCAACGAAGACGTGACGACGTGCCCAAAGCCGCCCCGCCTCCCCCCGAGCCCGCCCCGCCTCCCCCGGCGGCCGAGCCGGGCTACGACGCACCGGCCGAAGATACCCACCACCGCAAGCTCCGGGCGCTCGACGACGCTCTCAACAAGGTGCTCGAGACACACACGCCGATCGCCCACGAGTCGCTGCAGACCGGCATCCGCAACCGAGACCGCGACGAACCGGCGAGCCTGACTCCGAACTTTCCCTCGAAGATCGAAGAGTTCGACTAGGACCGCTCACTCGTCGAGGAACGCTCGGATCTCCGAAGCGGTGATGTAGAAGTTTCTCGCTGTTCCACTCTTGTTCTCGTTCTGGTAGCGGCTGAACTGCCGCAATCCGACGAGACGCCCGGCGCGATCGAAGACGCCGGACCCAGAGAGCGGATGTGCCCCCATGCACGCGACATCGAGCGTGAGGACTTTCTCGAGCTTCTCGGGCGCGGTCGTCAGCGGCCCGAGGAGCTCGGTCGAGTGCATCCGCAGTCGTCCGACACCACTGACACGGCACTCGTGCACCGCCCACGGAAAACCATTGCGGTTGGGCCCGACGCCGGCGAGGGGCGCCCCCGGTCTCGGGTCGGACTTTGCGAGCTTGACTCTTCGCCCCTTGACCGCAGTCGCGGGCTTGAGCAGCGCCAGGTCGCGTTCCGCGTCGCAGCGCAGCACCTTTGCTTCGACCTTCGTGCCTGCCCGGACCATGCCTTCGCTGCGCTCGTCCCCAAGGATGAGCTGAGCACGCTCGACCGGTTTTCCGTCGAACTCCACGACATGGCATGCCGTCAGGACGTAGCCGCCGTCGATCAGGACTCCGCCGCCGTTGAACTCGGTGGTCGTGTCGTCGCCGTGTTCGACCGAGGAGACCACGACGACCGTGCTGGGCGCGGTCTGGAGGTAGATTTGTTCGAAGTCGAGTGCACCAGGCCCTGCGAGGAGCGCCAAGGGAGCCAACGAGACCGGTCCGAGCAACATCGGCCTACAGACGCGCCATCCGCAAGCCTATTCACCCTGCCGCGCGGGCTCGCGCGTCCAGGCGCCGGATTTGCCGCCGGACTTCGACAGCAGCGCCACCTCGAGCAGCTCCATGCCGCGGTCCATCGCCTTGCACATGTCGTAGATCGTCAGGCCAGCGGTCGACGCGGCGACCATCGCCTCCATCTCGGGGCCGGTCCGGTCGACGGCGCGCACGGTCACGCGCGCCTCGACCCCCGGGAGGTCCCGAAGAACGGCGAAATCGACGTCCACGCTGGTCAGCCGCACGGGGTGACACAGCGGAATGAGGCCGGCGGTCCCCTTCGCCGCTCCGATCGCCGCCAGACGGGCCACCGAGAGCACGTCTCCCTTGCCAACCTCGCCCGACTCGATGCGGTCCAGAGTCGCCGCGGCCATGCGTACGCGGGCGCGGGCCGTCGCCGCGCGAGGGGTCTCGGGCTTGTCGTCGATCGCCACGATGCGGGCCGCACCCGCCTCATCGAAGTGCGTGAGTGGGTCGTCCGCCACGCTCGAAACATACCAGCCGCAAAGGCTCGGAATCGGCCGCATAACCTGATAAATGTGCAGCGCCGCGCGTGCGGTCTGGCGCTATGAGAATCGGCATTCCCAAGGAAATCTACGAGGGAGAACGGAGAGTCGCGGCCACGCCCGACACCGTCCGACGGATGATCAAGAAGCAGGGCTTCATGGTCGTCGTCGAGAGCGGCGCCGGTGTCCTGGCGAGCTACCCCGACTCGGCCTACGAAGAGGCTGGCGCGACGATCGTCGACATGCCGTCCGAGGTGTGGAACTGCGACATCGTCGCCAAGGTCCGCCCACCGCAGTACCACGAGGGCACCGGCCAGGAAGAGGCCGAGATGCTCGCCGAGGGAAGCACCCTCATCTCCTTCCTGTGGCCGGCCGAAGCCGAAGCCACCATCAAAATGCTCGAGGGCCGCAAGGTCAACGCCATCGCGATGGACCAGGTGCCTCGCATCACCCGCGCCCAGAAGCTCGACGCGCTCTCCTCGATGGGCAACATCGCGGGCTACCGCGCGGTCGTCGAAGCGGCGCAGCAGTTCGGTCGCTTCTTCACCGGCCAGATCACCGCGGCGGGCAAAGTCCCCCCGGCCAAGGTCCTCGTCATCGGCGCCGGCGTTGCCGGCCTTGCGGCCATCGGTGCGGCTCGCGGCCTCGGCGCCATCGTTCGCGCCTTCGACACCCGCCCGGTCGTCAAAGAGCAGGTCGAGTCGATGGGCGCCGAGTTCCTCGAGGTCGAGTTCGAAGAAGACGGCACCGGCGTCGGCGGCTACGCGAAGGTGATGAGCCCCGAGTTCATCGCCGCCGAGATGGCGCTGTTCCTCGAGCAAGCCAAAGAAGTCGACATCATCATCACCACCGCCCTCATTCCCGGCCGCCCTGCGCCGCTGCTGGTGAAGAAAGAGGCGGTCGAGGCCATGCGCCCCGGCTCGGTCATCGTCGACCTGGCCGCCGAGCGCGGAGGCAACTGCGAGGTCACCAAGCCGGGCGAGGTCATCGACCATGGCGGGGTCAAGATCATCGGCTACACCGACCTTCCCAGCCGCCTGCCGGCCACCTCCAGCCAGCTCTACGGCACCAACATCTGCCACCTGCTCGACGACCTCGGCAAAGCCGAAGGCTTCAAGTTCGACCTCGAAGACGAGGTCGTGCGTGGATGCCTGGTCGTGCACGAAGGCGAGATGATCTGGCCGCCGCCCAAGAAGGACCCGCCCCCTCAGAAAAGTGGGGAAGCGGCCAAGCCGGCACCGAAGCCCGAGCCAAAGCCCGAGCCCGAGGTCGAAGAGTCCACCCAAGAGGCCGCCAACGAGCCGCCCGCCCAGATCCCCTGGGCCCTCATCGGCACCGGCGTCGCGCTGCTGGGCATCGGCCTGGGCGCGCCCGAGTCGTTCCTGTCGCACTTCACCGTGTTCGTGCTGGCGATCTTCGTCGGCTGGCAGCTCATCTGGAACGTCAGCCCCGCGCTGCACACCCCGCTGATGTCGGTCACCAACGCGGTCAGCGGCATCATCATCATCGGCGGCATGCTGCAGGTCTCGGGCTCGCCGAGCTCGGCCACCGTCATCTTGGGTGCGCTCGCCATCCTCGTCGCCACGATCAACATCGCCGGCGGCTTCCTCGTCACCCAGCGCATGCTGCAGATGTTCCGCAAGTAGGAGGGCGCTCGCGATGACCGAATCTCTGATCACCGTCTCCTACATCGCAGCCGCGATCCTGTTCATCCTCAGCCTCGGCGGGCTCTCCTCGCAGGAGACCGCCCGGCGCGGCAACCTCTACGGCATCCTCGGCATGGCGATCGCGCTCGTCGCCACCGCGGCCACGCCCGGCGTCACCGGCTACGCGATGCTGGCCGGCGCCATCATTCCCGGCGTGCTCATCGGCGGCTTCCTGGCCCAGCGCGTGGCGATGACCGCCATGCCCGAACTCGTCGCCATCTTGCACAGCTTCGTCGGCTTGGCGGCCGTGCTCGTGGGCTTTGCCAGCTACCTCGGGCCGCAAGACGCCTCGATGACCGCCGTGGAGGTCACGATCCACGAGGTCGAAATCTTCATCGGCGTCTTCGTCGGTGCGATCACCTTCACCGGGTCTGTCATCGCCTTTGCGAAGCTGCGCGGCAGCATCGGCGGCAAGCCGTTCATCATCCCGGCCCGCCACGCCATCAACGCGGGCATGGTCATCGGCTCGGTCGTGCTGGGCTACATGTTCCTCGACGCGGGTCATGCCACCACCGATGGCGGCAACCCGGGCGGCCTCATGCCGCTGCTCATCATGACGGGCATCGCGTGCGTCCTGGGCGTGCACATGGTCATGGCCATCGGCGGTGCCGACATGCCCGTGGTCGTCTCCATGCTCAACAGCTACTCGGGCTGGGCCGCGGCTGCGGCCGGCTTCATGCTGAGCAACGACCTGCTCATCATCACGGGCGCGCTCGTGGGCAGCTCGGGCGCCATCCTCTCGTACATCATGTGTGCGGCGATGAACCGCTCGTTCATCAGCGTCATCCTCGGCGGCTTCGGCTCCGACGGCGGCGCGCCCTCGGGCCCGGCCAAAGTCGTCGAAGGCGAAGCCGTCCCGACCGACGTCGAGAAAGTCGTCGCCGACATGAAGGCGGCCAAGTCGCTCATCATCATCCCCGGCTACGGCATGGCCGTCGCCCAGGCGCAGCACTCGCTGAGCGAAGTGGTGAAGATCCTCCGCAAGGAGCTCAAGAAGAACGTCCGCTTCGGCATTCACCCCGTCGCAGGCCGCCTGCCGGGCCACATGAACGTGCTTCTCGCCGAGGCCAACGTCCCCTACGACATCGTCCTCGAGATGGACGAGCTCAACGACGACTTCCCCGACACCGACCTCGTCCTGGTCATCGGAGCCAACGACATCGTCAACCCCAGCGCCCTCGACGACCCCAACAGCCCCATCGCGGGCATGCCCGTCCTCGAGTGCTGGAAGTCGACCAAGACCGTCGTCATGAAGCGCTCCATGGGCACCGGCTACGCAGGCGTTCAAAACCCGCTGTTCTTCAAGGACAACACCGAGATGCTCTTCGGTGACGCCAAGAAGAACGTCGACGCGATGCTGGCCGAGATCCGCAAGTAGTGGGATGCCGCGCCGCGCCGACGCCTTGAATCGACACGGGCTGAGCAAGGTCGCTCGGAGCCATCTCCCCGACGACGTTCGAGAGCGGGTCGCGGCGGCATGGTCGGAGGGTCGCGCGCTGATCCTCAACGCGAACAAGCCCAACTACTCCGAGGCGTTCACCATCGAGGCCGCGCAGTACGCAGCCGTGCGCGCCTGCATCCTCGACGCTGTCGACTCCATGGCCAACGACGATGGCGAGGTGCTTCTCAAGGACGTCGTCGCCGCCGTGCAAGCGCAGCTGGGTGCCGACCCACTGTTCCCCAACGGCCGGATGACGAACTACACCCGCTACACCAAGACCGACCTCGAGGCGCGAGGCGAGCTGGTCCGCGTCCCGCGTCGGTCGCCGCAGCGGATTCGTCGCCCCTAGCAGCCCGTTCGAGGGCTAACACGGCGTGCACTCGCACGAGCCGTTGCACGACAGCTCCGGCTGGCCGCCATCGTCGCAGGTCGCGACGCAGCTGTCGAGGCCGCACTGTACGTCGAGCCCCTGACAGACGCTGTTGTCGTCCCCACACGAGACGGCGCAAGAGCCCCCTGCCGAGCAGATCATCTCCGACCCGGAGCAGGCGCCGGTGCCAGAGCAACTCAGCTCGCAGCGCATGAAGTCGGTGCACTCCACCGTGGTGTTACTGCAGGTGCCCGTGCCGTCGCAGACGATGCTGCAGGGCCACCCCGCGGGGCAGACGATCGTCTCGTCCGAACACGCTCCCAAGCCTTCGCACTCGATCTGGCAGACGTCGCCGATGCACGTCACGCACTCGGGCGGACACTCGTCCGTGAGCGGCCCGTTCGGATCCGCGTTGCAGACGGGCGAACCGCACGTGGAGGCGTCGATGTTGCTGCAGTCGGAGCGGCACGAAGGCGGACCACCACCGTAGCCGAGGTCTTCGCACGTGAACTCCACCTCACCGTCGCAAACCTCGTCACCGTCGAGAACACCGTTGCCGCAGTTCGTACATCCCGACGCGTCGACGGTGCACACGTCGGTGCACGCGACCTCCCCGCCGAAGAACCCCGCGTCCTCGCACGAGAGGTCGCCGAGGGCGTCGCCGTCGCACGCCTCGTCATCGCTGATGACCCCGTCACCGCAGCCGACACACGCGCTGGTGTCGAAGGTGCAGTCCGGGTTGCAGGCCAAGTCGCCCTCGTCCAACCCGAACGACATGCAGGTCTGCCCGCCGAGGTCGTCTCCATCGCAGTCCTCGCCCAACTCGCGGTCGCCGTTGCCACACTCGGACGCTGGTCCGGTGGTCGGGTTGGCCGTGGTCCCGGCGGTGGACGCAGTCGACGTCGTGGGCCCCGATGTCGACATCGATCCGGATCCAGACATCGAGGCGTTCGACGCGCCACCGGTCGAACCACCGGTGCCGGATGCGGTGTCGGGCTCGACGCACGCGTTGCCGAACCCACCGCCGGCGAGATCGCCGTAGCGCCGGCCCGAGGGGCAGGTGTCATCAGGGAAGCTGCAGTAGCCCGAGGCCTCGCACTGGCCCGCCGCGTCTCCGCTTTGGCACTCGCCGTCGTCTCGGCAGACGAAGGCCTCTTCGTTGCACGCCGAGACGCTCAGCAGCAACGCGAGAAGCCCCACCAATCTCTCCACCTGTCGAGGATACCGGATCGGCAGGCCGATCGCCCAGGTTGCCGGCCGCGAGGCCCCGCGCGACCCTGTCCTCGTGCTGCGCTATCGACTTCTCGGCCCCTCGGGCCTTCGCGTCTCCGAACTCTGCCTGGGCACGATGAGCTTTGGCGAACAGTGGGGCTTCGGCGCCGACGAAGCGACGAGCCACGCCGTGCTCGATGCCTACGCGGAGGCAGGAGGCAACTTCCTGGACACGGCGAACAAGTACCACGGGGGCGAGACCGAAGAGATCGTCGGCAGCTGGCTCCGCGGCAACCGGGACCGCACGGTCCTGGCCACCAAGTACACGCTCGCGATGGATCACGAAGACCCCAACACCGCGGGCAACCATCGCAAGAACATGATTCGCTCGGTCGAAGACAGCCTGCGTCGAATGAACACCGACTACATCGACGTGCTGTGGGTCCACGCCTGGGACGACTACACGCCCATGTCCGAGACGCTGCGCGGACTCGATGACCTGGTGCGCTCGGGCAAGGTGCTCTACGTCGGCATCAGCGACACCCCCGCGTGGGTGGTCTCGGCCGCCAACACCATGGCCGAGCTGCGCGGCTGGGCGAGCTTCGTCGGGCTGCAGATCGAGTACAGCCTGCTGCAGCGCACCCCCGAGCGAGAGCTCCTGCCTATGGCCGAACACTACGGGCTCTCCGTGCTCGGCTGGGGCCCCTTGGGTGCTGGCGTGCTCACGGGCAAGTACACCCGCGGCGGGGACAACGACTCGCTGCGCGCCAAGAGCAACGAGTCGCGCGGACGAACCTCCGACAAGGCGATCGAGATCGCCAAGGCCGTCGACGCGGTCGCGGACGAGCTCGGTGTCACCTCCGCCAAGGTCGCGCTCGCGTGGGTCCGATCGAAGGGCTACGGCTACATCCCGATCGTCGGCGCCCGGAAGGTCGAACAGATCACCGACACGCTGGGCGCCGTGGACGTCGAGCTCGAGGCCGCCCACATCGAAAAGCTCGACGCCGTGAGCGCGGTCGAGCTGGGCTTCCCCGGCGATTTCCTGCGCTCCGACGGCGTGCGGGACCTGGTGCGCGGGGAGTGTCGCACTCGAATCGATGGCCGCAAGGCTGGGCGCTAGGCCGCCCTCGCCATCGACCCGTCCCGGTCCGCGTGCGATGCTCCAGCAATGCACTTGCGGATCTCGGCTGTCTCGTTGCTCTTGCTCGCCGGCTGCGGAGGCGATGACGATCCGAGC
Organism: bacterium; assembly: GCA_024742475.1. Classification (GTDB taxonomy): domain Bacteria; phylum Myxococcota_A; class Polyangia; order Nannocystales; family Nannocystaceae; genus CAJXVA01. Next base: position 56,255 of record JANSYI010000020.1, read on the forward strand.
GCTTCGGGCGAGACTGGGAGCACGACATCCGAGGCCGAGGGTACGGGTACGACGGTGTACGTCGACGACGCGTCCTCATCGGGCGACCCCGACGCGACGAGCACTGGCGAGGTGCCCGAGGAGAGCAGCAGCTCCGGGGAGCCGCCCGTCGAGCCCATGTGGGGAGAACCCGAGGCGCTCCCCACCCCCGATGGGCCCTGCCCCGAGTTCACCAGTGGCGTGTTGGACTTCGCGCCCGGGGAGATCGAGCCCCGGCAGGCACGGGTCTGGTACGACCCCGACGCGGGGGGAGGCGGACCGATCGTCTTCTACTGGCACGGCACGGGCAGCAATCCGCTCGAAGCCGAGTTCGGCCTCGGCCAGGCCGCGATCGACGACATCCTGATGCGCGGCGGCATGGTCGTCGCTCCCGTCGCCGACCCCGACGCCGGACAGTTCCCCTGGTACCTGGTGCTCGGCCAGCAAGAGGACGATTTGCACCTGATGGATGAGATCGTCGGCTGCGCCGCCGCGGGACCGGGCATCGACCCGAGCCGGATCCACTCCCTGGGCATGAGCGCGGGCGGCCTACAAACCAGCCAAGCGAGCCTGCGCCGCGCGTCGTACATGGCGTCGGTCGTCACGTACTCCGGCGGGCTGCTCGACCCCGAGACCCCCAGCGACGACCCGGACCGACCGTTTCCGGCGCTCATCTATCACGGCGGGCCCGACGACATCGTCATCATCTCGTTCCAGCAGGCGAGCGAGCGCTACGCCTCGTACATCGACGACCGGGGCGGCTACACGGTGATGTGCGACCACGGCGGCGCTCACACGATCCCCGACGCGCGAGTTTTCTCGTGGCAGTTCCTGCTCGACCATCCGTTCGGCATCACGCCCTACCCCTATGAAGGTCAGCTCCCCGACTGGATCCCCGACTACTGCGCCGAATGACGGCGACAGACGGCGACAGGCAAATTGCCCCAGAGTGAGACGGTCACGCTGAGGCCGCACCGTTCCCGGGCTTGCCGGCGTTCGTACAGTTGGCGCGCGACGGATCTGTGTGCAACCTTGCCGCCCATGTTTCGTCCGAGCTTCGAGATGACTGCTACGCGACTGCTCGCCCTCTCCTGCGCCGTTTGGCTCGGCGCCTGCGACTCAGATTCCAACGGCTCTGGCACGGACGGCGAGACGGACTCCGGCACCGATTCCGCGGATACGGGCGATGCCGCAACCGCAGACCCCCCCGCGAGCACCTCGGGCCCCGGATCCAACACGGACAGCGACCCCAGCAACGGCTCGACGAGCGAAGACCCGACCGATCCGACCGACGACGCCTCCGGCGAGCCCACGGACGACACCGCCGATCCCACCGACGACCCCACGGACGTCGATCCCGGCGGCCCGCAGATCCCCGAAGTCCAAGGCGAGTGTCCCGAGTTCCCGCTCGCGCCGCTGGGCAGCCCCGCCCAGGTCACGTTCCCGGTCGGCTCCGGGACGCGACAAGCCCTCGTCTGGCACGACCCGTCCAAGGGTGGCGGCGGCCCGCTCGTCTTCTACTTCCACGGCGGCGGCGGCGACCCTGCAGGAGCGGAGGCCACGGTCACCAGCGACGCGATCGAAGACATCCTCGCCCGGGGCGGCGTAGTCATCGCGCCGATCAGCGATCCGGCGGCGGAGATCGACTGGTTCCTGACGACGGGCAGCGCCCAAAACGACGTCGTGATGCAGGACTCCATGGTCGCGTGCGCCTTCGAGGTCGCCAACATCGACCCCTATCACATCCACGCCGTCGGATTTAGCGCGGGCGGCATTCACGTGGGCATCTCCAGCCTGCTTCGGGCTTCGTACATGGCCTCCACCATCACCTACTCCGGTGGGGTCTACGGCGGCGTCACGCCCGATACCGACGACGCAGCGCCGAGCACCCTGGCGTTTCACGGCGGCCCTTCCGACGAAGTCGGTGGCGTCCCGTTCAACCAGGCCAGTGCACTGTACGCCTCTCAAGTGCGCGACCGTGGCGGGTATGCGCTCGAGTGCGACCACGGCACCGGCCACGGCTACCCCGACAACGTCGACGGTGTCTTTCGTCGCGCCGACACCTACAACTTCCTCATGGACCACCCATGGGGCGTCACCCCGCTGCCCTACCCCGGCGACGGCATCCCCGAGTGGGTGCCGCCCTACTGCTCGGAGCAGTGATCTCGCGCCGACCTACTGGTCCTCGATCGCGCCGTTGCTGATCCAGGTGAGGATGTCGCCAAGCTCGGCTTCGGTGAGCCGGCCCTCGCCGGTCAGCGGGTTGTACGGCATCACGTTGCCCACGATTTCGTCGGCGCCGATGAGCTTCATGTAGAGGTAGCTGCCCTCGGCGTCGCCCGGTTCGATGAGCGGGAACTCGGGCACTTGCGCGGAGGTCTCGAGCAAGCGCTCGTAGACCCCGTCGCCCACGAGCACCAGGTCCCCCTGCTGCTCGGCGTCCGAGTGACAGCCGCCGCAGTTGGCCTCGAGGATGGGGCGCACCCTGGCTTCCCAGGTGACGCCGTTGCCCAGGAGGTTGAGCGCCTCGGGGTCGTCCGAATACGAGCAGTTGCGGTAGTCGATCGGGCTCGAGAGGTAGTTCTGGTCCGCCTCGTTCGGCCAGCCTTCGACGAGGCAGTACAGGCCCAGCATCTCGGCGATCGACAGCGGTGGGTTGGCCAGAGGCATGCGCGACCCGGGAATCGGATCGTCGTGCATTTCGCCGCGGATGCGCGCGATGAGGTAGCTGTCCTCGGGGCGCCCAGGGACCAGCATCGAGACACCCAGGCCCATCGTCGCTCCCGGCACTCCGTTTCGATTGGCGTCTGCCTCCTGAATGCCGACGTTGAGCAGCTCCTCGACGTCGTCGAACTGGTACTCCCGAACGACGCCGTACAGGTGCGTGCCACCCTCGAGGACGAACCACTGCGTCTCGAACGACGCGTAGGTCAGCTCCTCGACCTGGTCGGTCTCGACGAACGTGCGCACGAAACGAGCCGTCGACCAGAAGCGATCGCGATCGGTCTGCAGCGGAGTGACGACGTGAATGTGCAGACCGGGGAGGTCGAGGGGAGGGTTTTCCTCGTCGAAATCGCCAGGCTCTCCGGGGATCTGCTCGATGTAGCCGATCTCGACCGGATCGCTGTCGACGTTGCCCGAGAAGCGGAGGCGGTCGCCGTTGGGCTCACACCCATCGAACACCGAGGTCGACTCGCCCGGCTGCACGTTGCACGGAGCCTCGAAGGCCGAGGCCAGGTTGGCCGGCGTGCGCAGATCGGGGTACTCCTTGGCGTTGTGGCACACGCCACCGTTGGGCGTGCACGTCCGCCAGATCACCTTCTGATGCAGGTCGAGGCCGGTAGGAAATCGTCGCTGGGCCTCGAGGACCGTCTCGTCTTCCCCTTCGTAGGGCGCGATGTCCTCGGCGTCGGGCACCTCGGGCCGATCGGGGTCGAAGTCGATGCGCCCGTCGTTGTAGTCGATGCTCTCGCGGCAGCCGAGCAGCAACACGGGGAGCGCGAACAGGGCGAACAGGCTACGGGCAGAGGACATCGAAGGGCTCGTCCGCAGGGAAGAAGGCCGAGGTTTCAGCGCCGAGGAAGTCCATCAAGGTCTTCCAGGTGGAGCGGTAGGAGTAGACCTCGCCGGTGGGGCTGAGATCGCCCGGGTCGGTCGCGCCCAGTCGCCGCCCCTTGGGGCCGATGGGACCGCCCATGAACGGCATCGACATCCAGCGGGTCGCGAAGTCGCCACCGTGGTCACTGCCGCGGGCCGAGTTGAAGCGGGCACCGCGAGCACTCCGGGAGAACTCGCTGCCTACGGCCACGATGGTGTGGTCCCAGTACGTCCCGCCGGTAGGGTGCTCGAGGCGCTTGAGCGACCACTCGAGCGCCGAGAAGATCTGCACGAACTCCTCCATGCGTCCGGGGAGATCCATCTCCTCGTCGGAGTGCATGTCGTATCCGCCCTGGTCGATGTAGACCGCGGGACACCCAAAGTGGAACAAGCGCAGTGCCAGGTGTGCTGCCCGCCCCCCGCCCGAGTCGCCGAAGACCTGGGCGAGCTCGGCGTTGCTCAGGCCGTCGTAGGGCTCGCCGCCCCCGTCGCCGACCTTGAGGATGTCGCTGGCGAAGATGTCGGCGTAGGCTCGCGTCGCCTCGCGAGACCGGATGTACGCATCGACGGTTCCGCTGTGCGACGGGTTGTGTCGCTCCTTGTTGCGGGCGTCGTAGCCCTCGGTCATCGAGCGCGCCCAGTCGGGAAGCTGCGACGTGGCCCCCGCAGCAAACCGGTCGAGGTCGTCGCCACGCAGCACGGCGGGTCGGTACGCCGCGTACTCGCCCGAGCCTCGACCCATGCCCGCCTCACCCATGATGACCGGCGGAAGGTTGACGATGCCCGCTGCAGTGTCGGCCTCGGTTCGCTCCCGCAGGCCATAGCCGAGCATGGTGAACAGCCCCGTCTCGCCTCCGACCTCGCCGGTCAAGAAGCGCTCGAGCCCCGTCGCGTGGTTTCCATCGGCCGATCCCGCCAGCGGCTCATGGTCGACGCATGGCAGCACCGCGACCTCGTTGGTGAACTCGGGGACCCGCTTCATACCCAGCGCCGCGAGCTCGTCGGTGCGCCACTCGTTCTGATCGAGCATCCGGCCCACGCCCCACTCGGTGCCGCTCGCGACCCCACTGGCCATGCCGAAGGGGTTGAACTGCTCACCCACTTCGCCGTTGAACGCGACGGGGAAGCGGAAGCCTCCGGAGAGCCTGATGTAGACCAGGTGTTTCGCCGTACCGAACGCTTCGGTGGCTTTGACCTCGCGGGGGATCCAAAGGTGGGGAAAGGCCAACCCTGCGGTGGCCAGGCCCGCGCCCTGGAGGAGTCGTCGTCGGTTGAACTTGCTTCGTGTCATCGTCGACTGGCTCCTAGTAGAAGAGCATCTCCGAGCTGGAGAGCAGCGCGAAGCACACCGGCCTCGCAAAGGATCGGGCCGTGCACGGCGCGGGGTTGCACTGTGACGCTGCAGCGCGGGCTTCTTCGAGTTCCTCTTCGTCCGGCGAGCGCCCCAAGAAGAGCGCTTGCTGGTGGGCGAGGATGCTGTCCGCGGTCGCGTCGTCGAGCACGGTGTCACCGTTCATTCCACCGGGCAGCAGGCGGTCGAGGCTGACTCCGTCGGTGTCACCGATGCCGCAGACCTCGGCCACGAACGACTCCTGCACGGCGGTGTTGAGCACGCTGATCGTGGTGAATCGACCGCCGACCTCGTTCGAGGGGCAGCCGCCCAGCGTTCGGGCCAGGTTGCGATAGTCGTCCTCGACCTCGAGATCGCCGTCGACGACCCACCGCGAGTTTCGGATGAGCGCGAGTGCCCAGCCGCTGAGGCCTTGGCCATAGCCGTCGTCCTCCTCGCCCGGCTCGAGGTAGTCCTCGGGGTGTGGCAGGCGGTGGTCGCAGCGGGCCAGGTCGGCGCCGGTGGTCGCCTTGATGGAGTCGATCCACCCCTCGACCTCGATCTGCTTGTACGGCCCGTAGGTCCACCGCCGCGCCGACTCATCGCCGCCCTTGGACGACTGCAGATACGCGAAGGAGGTGGCGATGGCGTAGTGCAGCGCGCGAATGTCGCCCTGATATTCCAACAAGTAACGCACCAGCTCGTGCCGGACGGCGGGCGCGTCGATGGCGAGGTCGTAGCCGAGGTAGCGCGTGAGCGTCTGTTCGACCACGTGCTCCCAGAAGGCGGGCTCGCTCGCGATCAAACGCCCCGGAAGCTGGAGCGTCTCCCACTCGCTGGGCAGAAGCTTTCCGCTCCACAGCTGGCCTTCTTGCTCCCCATCCTTGGTCAGCCGCTTCACGTCCGGTCGCAGCGTGAGCTCGTGGTGCCCCCAAAGGACACTCGTGCACTCGCCGATCGTCGCGGGGTCTGCGTTGCCGTCTTCATCGACGCAGGAGAACTGAATGTACGAGTCGGGCAGTCGCCCCACGTGAGGGTGGTCGAAGTACCCGTTGCTCCACAGCTGGTAGAGCCGGGCGATGTCGCTGCGCTCCCCCTCATAGGGAGGCCGACCCAAGAAGAGCTCGAACATGAACTCTGCACGGTCGCCCGGGGTGTCGAGCCGGCGCATGATGACCGGGTGCGCGCTCGTGACGGCTGCGAAGCCGTCGTAGGCGACTCGACCTTCGAACGTCTTGCCGACGAGCTCGTCCATGTCGTAGGCGCGCTCGAAGTTCACCGCCCGGTTGTTGTAGAGCAGCTCGTCGGCCCAGCGACGCTGCTGCACCCGCACGAACTCCTCGGTCGCCAGCAGCGTGGACACCGTCTCGCCCCAGGTCGGGGCCTGGCAGACCGTGCCGAGCTCGTCGGCGCTGGGGAAACGGCCGAGCAGGTCGGCGTAGAGGCGGCGGCATGCCTCGTTGCGATCGACCGGCCGCGTCGCGAGGCCAACGCCCCACGTCACCGGGCACATGCCGACGTTGACCGGGTTGTCGAGCGGGAGACTGTCGCAGTAGGAGGCGCAGCCCGTGCCGCAGTCGACGATGACCCCTTCTTCGGGGGGCTCCACGTCGCGCGGCTCGGGCATCTCGTCTGCGCCCCCGCGGAAGTTGCCGTCGGTAATCGGCGCCCCGTTCCCGACGAGCTGTCCCGGCCCTCGCGCAGGGTCGGCCGGGTCCATTCCCTCGATGTCGTTGCATCCCGCCAGTGCAACGACGCCGAGAACGATCACGAAACGGCGCATGCTTCGAGTCTAGCGGGATGCCGCGGTGACGAAAGGGTCCGCGACCCCCAACGACGGTCTCGCCACCCCCCGCATGCACGACAAGGTGCTCCCAAGAGACACATGGTCATACGGCGCGCTCGAAGCCGCCCCCGGTGGCATGCATATACTCCAGACGTGCCGTTCTTCGCTCGAGGACCCTTCGTACAGCTCTCGGCCCTTTCGACCGCGTTCGCGCTGACGCTCGGATCCGCGTCGCTCGCTTCGGCCGCGCCAGCAAAGGAGGAGGCCGAGAACGAGGCCACGGCCGAAGACGAAGAGGCACCAGAGGCGTCGGAGGAGGACGACGCAGGCGACGCCGACGCCGACGCCTCGGCCAGCGTCGCCGCGAAGCCCAAGAAAAAGAAGAAGGCGCGCAAGCCCGCCGCCCCGATGAAGAACCGGGTGGGTCTGGGCGCGATGCGAACGCTCGCGGGGCTCAACGGGCTGTTCGTGCGCTGGTACGCAGCCGACCGCTTCACCGTCGGCCTCAACCTCGGCGCCGCGACCTTCTCCCACAAGGACACCGACGAGAACGGTGACTTCGATCGCACGCGCACCGTCGGCGCGGTCGGAGCCGGACCCGAGTTCTTCTTCTGGCCCTACCAAGGCGACCGCAGCCAGCAAGTCCACGCCGACTTCGGCGTCGGCGCGCGCGTGACGACCTACTTCGGCTTCCTCGGTCGGCTCGAAGAGGAGGAGACCGAGACCCTCGACACGCCCCTGGAGATCGACGTCGAGGTTCCCGCGAGCGTGCAGCTGTTCATCGGCAAGCGCGTTGCGATCATCCCCGAGTTCGGCGTCGCCTTTCGCATCATCCCGGGCAACCGCGAGCCCGACCAGAACGGCGAGTTCGACAGCAACCCCGGCCGCGGCATCGGCTCGAAGCGAGGCACGACCGACGGCCCCGGTTTCGGCTTCGACCTGGGCGACCACGGCGGGCTATTCATGGGCATCGGCTTCGCATACTTCTTCGGCACGGCGAGTGAGTGACCCGGGTATCCTGCGGCCGATGACGTCGTTCGCCGCGCGGATGCCCAAAGTCGAGCTCCACCTGCACATCGAGGGAACGCTCGAGCCCGAGCTCATGTTCGAGCTCGCGGCTCGCAACGGCGTCACGCTGCCGTACGCCTCCGTCGAAGCCCTTCGAGCGGCCTACGACTTCGGCAACCTGCAGGACTTCTTGGACCTCTACTACCAAGGAGCCGCCGTGCTCTTGAAGGAGCAGGACTTCTTCGACCTCGCCTGGGCCTACTTTTCGCGCGTCCACCAGGACAACGTCGAGCACGCCGAGCTCTTCTTCGACCCGCAGACGCACACCGAGCGAGGCGTTGCGATGGGTACCGTCATCGAGGGCCTCGCGGCGGCGTGCACGAAGGCGCACGAGGAGCTCGGCATCTCGTCGGCGCTCATCCTGTGTTTCCTCCGCCACCTCGACGGCGCGGCCGCGGTGAAGACCCTCACCGACGCCATGCCCTTTCGCGAGCACTTCATCGGCGTGGGGCTCGACAGCGCGGAGGTTGGGAACCCACCGGAGGGTTTTCGTGACGCGTTCGAGCTCGCGGGTGCCGAGGGGCTTCACCGCGTCGCGCATGCGGGCGAAGAAGGCCCCCCCGCGTACATCTGGGGCGCTCTGGATGCGCTGCACGTGGAGCGTGTCGACCACGGCGTTCGATGCCTCGAGGACGAGGCGCTGGTCGCCCGACTCTCACGCGAGCGCATCCCGCTGACGGTCTGCCCGCTATCCAACGTCAAGCTGCGGGTCTTCGATACCCTGGCCGATCACAACCTGACTGCGTTGCTCGAGGCCGGACTGTGCGCAACAGTCAACTCCGACGACCCCGCCTACTTTGGCGGCTACATGAACGACAACTTCGTGCAGTGCCAGCAAGCACTGGGGCTGAGCGACGCGCAGCTGCGCCTTCTGGCCGACAACGCGATCGCAGCGAGCTTTGCATCCGAGGCACGGAAGGCAGAGCTTCGCGCGAGCCTCGCTTCCGTGCGATGAGGTCGGGCGAGTTGCACGGACCGCTCAGGGGTCTGCGCGGAAGACGGTCAGCGTGCCGTCGACCGCGTCGCAGACGAGGACCTCGGCGGACCCGTCGCCGTCCAGGTCCGCCGTGGTGACACCGGACGCTCCGGACCCGACCGGGAGCGAGACTTCGGCGTCGAACGTTCCGTCTCCCTTGCCCGGATACACGATCAGCTGTTGATCGCCTCGCGAGACCGCGACGGCGTCGAGGTTGCCTTCCCCCGTGACGTCGGCGAAGACCGCGTCGACGACGTCTTCGTGCACACCCAAGAGTTCGTCTTCGAACTCCGCCGTCCCGGGGTTGCCATCGCCGATCAACACGACGAGCGCGTCCTCGGTTGCGACGATGACATCGAGCTCCCCGTCGCCGTCGACATCCGCGCCGCCCAGGCTCGTGACTGGAGACGGCACATTGGCGACCACGATCACCGTCTCTTCGATCGACCCGTCCCCCCCGCCGGGAGACGCCCCGACGACGAGGTCGCCCGCAAACACGACGTCGAACGCGCTCGGTGCGGCCACGTTGCCAAACACGAAGTTGTCGACGACTGGGATCGGACCGCCGTCGTTGACGTCTGCGAGCAAGTGCGTGCCGGAGGGCTGCGAGATCCACGTGGTCAGCGTGTCGTCCTCGGCGTTGACCACGGCGAAGTCGAGCCCGTAGGCACCGTCGAGATCGACGATTGCGACGTCGCTCGGGGCTCCACCGGTCGAGATGGTGTCGATGGTGAACCCCTTGGCGCCTCCATGGAGCAGCGAGATGGTTGCGTGTCCATGGTTGGCCACGAGCACGTCGAGGATGCCGTCCTCGGAGACGAGCCCAGTCGCCAGAGCGACCGGCTCCGCGTCGAGACCCAGAGGGGTCACCACGGCCTCTGTGAGGCCACCCGCGCCGTCGCCATGAAGGACCGCGACGCTGTCATCGTCGCGATTGGCGACCACGGCGTCGACGATCCCGTCCCCATCGACGTCACCGGTCGCCAAAGCGACCGGACCGCCTGACACCGCAAACACGGCGTCTTCGACGAGACAGACGCCGTCTGTGTCGGGGACGCCGTCACCACAGACCACCGGCGTGCCGGTCGTGGTCCCGCTCTCGTCGTCTCCCGTAGACCCGGTCGTGTCCGTATCCGTGTCCGCGGCGGAGGAAGAGGAGCCCCCCGAGGACTCGGCCGGGGCGTCCGTGGAGCTCGACCCGTCGGACGAGGTCACCGGACCGCTCGAGACCGAGGTCGAGCTCGACGCAGAGGTCGAAGCCTCGGAGCCCGGGGGGTCTTGCGCCGCGTCGCCGGTTGAACCTGCGCCTGCAATTTCCCCGTTGGAACACGCACCACCGAGCGCCAGCATCCCGCCAGCGAGCCACCATCCATAGTTCATGAATGGGTAGTGCAGCGAGACCGCGATTCGGTCGTATCGATCGACACCCGTGCAGTTTCGGTAATACGACTTGTCCGCAACCACGGACACTGCGGCCAGCTATCGAGCCGACTGTCTCTTTCTGGGACGAAGCGCCTCTACTCGACTTTGACGACCGCGTCTTTGCCCAGCCGGAACCGCGTGGCGCCGCCGCCTTCGGCTCGCTCGACGAGCGCCGCCCCGTCGACGCCAGCTGCGATGAGGTCCTTGCGGACGCGGTGCAGCAAGGTGTTGAGGTCGGTGCGGCTCTTGCTCTGGTTGGGCCAGACGCGCGGGATCACGACCTCGTCGTCCACGAAGTCGCCCGGAGAGAAGTCCGAGGGCGGCTGCAGTAGCGCGGCGATCAGGTTGCAGCGCCGCTCGGCGAGGTAGACCGTGACGGTACGCCGTTCCACCCGCATCTCGACCCGGCCGCCGCGCGGCAAGAAGGTCAGCGTCACCGACGTGGCCCCCGGCTCGGTGCGCAGGTGATGACGGGTGGTCTCCGCGGACGAGGAATCCCCGGCGAGCACCCGTAGAGCGAGTCCGCCCGCCTTCACCAGGTCGCCCACGCGCGCGCTGCCCACGTCGCCCTGCTCGAGCACCTTGCCGCCGACCTTGACGTTGGGCACGTTGGCTTCGACCGCGACGAATCCATCCCGCGGGCTGAGCACGACCGCGCTCGCAGCGAGGGCGTCGGTGCGCAGGTCGTCGCCGACGTCGCCACCGATGACGAAACGATCCTTGGCGACGGAGTAGAGGCCACCGCCGACCATCTGCACCAGCCACCGCGGGCCCTCTTCTTCCTTGGCCTCGGCGATGACCGACAGCTCGAGCTCGCCGATGCGCAGGACGACCCCCTCGGACACGGTGACCGGAGCATCGACGGACTTGCCATCGACCAGGCACGGCGCAGCGCCGAGCGGAACCATGCGCGGCTCTCCCGACTCGAGGTGCACGAGCATCTGGTGCCGGCTGATTTCAGGCTCGGCCACGACGATGTCGCAGTCGGAGGCACGACCGATGAGAAGTCCCCGAGCGCCAATTTCGCGGCGAGTGCCCGTCGGGTCCCGGAGCCACCAAGCAAGGGCGTTCACTACGGGGAGTCTACACGCTAATCCGCCGCGGGTTGGACGTGGAATCGACCCTGCAGCGGCACGGTCGTCGGCGGCGATGCTGGGTCGAAGGCGAGCAGCTCGGAGAGGGTGGACAAGGCCCCGGCCTCGTCGAACCCCCCAATCTCGACGAGGACCGTCACCAGGTCGTCGATCCGGATCTGGCCCGCGACGTCGATGGAGTCGGCGAACGCCCCATCGGCGACGGAGCCCTCGAGGACCGCTCCCTCGACCCGAATCTGCAGGAAGGATCCTCCGCTGCGCTCGACGGGGATCGTGAGCTCGACGGGCTCGGTGGCAAACTCGTCGCCCTCGTGGATCTTCACGAGTGCGCGCTGAACGTGCTCGTGGGTGATGGATCCGTCGTCGTCGAGATCGTACCCGAGGACGACGGCGCCGGGCACCCATGCCCATCGAATGGGCGGCATCACGAAGGCGAGCGCCGTCTGGGCAAGCGGCGCGACGGGCTCCGCCAGCTCGAGCCCGCCGACCTCGGTCTCGCCGAGCGTGTCGGACCGCACGACGCCCCCACTGACCACGACCGGAGCGCTTCCGGCATCGAGCTGCCCGTGGACCTCGAAGTATCTCGGCGCGTCGCCGAGCTCGAGGCGGTCGTCGTCGGGTCCGACGGCATACTCGCCGATGGAGATCTCGCCCCGCAACCCGGCGGCGTCGGGCCACCCCAGCTCGAGCGGCGCCCCGACGGTGGCGACCGCGTCTTCGAACGCGACGGACTGAGCGTCGTCGAGTGACCCCCCGCCGAGCAGCACGGCGACCTGATCCTGACGGTTGTGCCAGTAGGTGAGCAGGTGAGTCTTGGTGTGTACGCGGTAGCCGTAGGTCGTGCCGTTGGGCACCGCGGTGTCGGGGGTCAGCCCGCCGCCGTAGACCTGCTCGGCAGGGTAGCGATACGCAGCCTCGCGCCGCCGGATCACCGACTCGGCCTCGAGGAGCGCTGCTTCGGCCTGCGCGTACGGCTCGAGGGCCGCGGAGGAGCGCTCCTGCAGCGCTGCCCTGCGGTGCTCGACGACGGCGCGGTAGAGGCCGGCTGCGTGCTGGGCTCGCAGCCCGTTGATGCGGACGCCGTCGACGACCTCGCTGAGCCACCGCTGCCCCGAGAGGGGGACGTCGAGCGCCTCGAGCCGGTCGGCCCACTCGTGGTGCAGCGCGGCGGATTCGTCCAAGGCGTCGAGGTCGGCCTCGAAGACCCGCAGCGCGTCCTCATCCCAGCGATTCACCGTGGAGAACGGCACGCGCACCGGACGAAACTCGAACCCGCTCGCCGCTGCGATCTCGTCGCCTTGGTCCTCGCCCGCGAAGTAGGTGAACAAACCGCCCGGACGCCCTCGCCAGTCCTCGCGCTCGAGGAACAGCTCGCGCTGGTGGGTCATGAGTTCCTCGAGGATGACGATGGCGTCGGTTCGAGCGTCGCACCCGCCCCACGCATCGTACGCGCACAGCGGGTCGAACATCTCGCCGAGCACGTCGGCCATGGGCGCGTCCACGTTCCACGCCCACAGGCCCACGGCGTAGTCCTGCTGCCAGTACCCCCACTCGTGCCCCGAGTTGAACATGCGGTGGCTTCGCAGGGACCCTCGCCCGCGCGACTCGAGGAGATGCTCGGTCAGCTCGATGTCTTGCTTGCGGGCGTCGATGTACAGCGGCAGGTAGACCGGCACGCTGTTGTCGAAGCTCAGCCACCACGAGCCTTCGGGAAACCACTGGATCGGTCGGTCGTGGGCCGACGCCCGCTCCATGAGGCAGAGCTTGTGCTCGAACGAGCGCTGGTTGTAGACGCGCGCGTCGCCTTCGAGCGGATAGAACATGACCGTGTGCACCGAGACGCCCAGGCGCGGGTCGGTGTGAAAGGCCAGGTCGTAGTAGTCGCCCAAGCCGTCGGGGTTGGTCCCCGTGGGGCAGCCCTGATCGTCGAAGTTGGGGGTGGGCTGCGAGCCCGTGACGTGCACGTTGATCTGCACGTCGATGTCGGGCCGAAGCTGCAGCGCCTTCGTGCCGGCCCAGTTGATCCACTGGACGGTCTCCTCGTCGGGCGTGGTTGTGAACTCGGTGGGGCCGAAGTGAATCCCGAACCACCGGGCGTCGGGCACGTCGTCCAGCTTGGACTCGACCAACGTCTCGATCTGCTGCTGCACCGGCACTTCGCTCGAGGGGTCGATCTCGGCGGAGGCCCCCTGCTGCTCGTTGTGCAGGGTGATGCCGGTGCCGCGCGGGAACCCCATCTGGGTGCGCAGCGCCTCGAGCTCTTCGCCTCGTTGGGCGCGCGAGGCCTCCGACGACACGCCCCGGCCGAGGCCACGAAAGCGGTTGCCGAAATTCTTGACGATCCAGCGGTTGACGTTGCGCGCCTCGTCGATGGGCACGTTGGCGTCGGAGAACGACTCGAGGTGCTCGAGCGGGTGCGAGCCGTGAAACGACCACGATCGCCACGCAAAGTCGGGCACGTAGTCGAGGCCCTCACGATGGAGCGCCGTGGGCCGCAGGGCGAGCGCGCGGAGATCAGCGAGCGCGCGCTCGGGCACGAACTCGTCCTCGGGGTGGAAGAACCGCACGCCCAGCCGGCGCAGCACCTCGTAGACGGAGTACTGACCTGCAAGGGTGGTGTTGGCGTCCACGACGACGAACGCCGAGCCGAAGCCTCCGTCGAGCGCCCGCCAAGTACCCTCTTCGAACGCGTCGAGCACGAACCCAGACTCGCCGAGCGCCTCCATGCGCGGCTCATCGTAGCGATGGGGCAAGAACTCGGACCCGTCGAGCACCAGCACCAGCGGCGCGCGAGCGTCGTTGGCCAGTGAGCGTACCCGCTGCCAGTCGCTCGTGTACTCGACGCGGGGCGCGGTGCCGGTGACGCGCGACAGGTAGTCGGCCGCCTCCTCGGACAACCGCTGCGTGGCGGTATCTGCATCGGTGGGGACGATCAACAGGCTCGGCGAGCTGCGCTGGTCGGCCTCCCGAGGGCGCTCGGAGCACCCCAACGAGATGCCGAGCGCCGCGATCGGAGCGAGGCGGCGGAACACCCAGACACTATAGCGGCGGCCTGCCAGCCTGCGAGGACACGCGCCGTCGAGGCTCCCCGACGCGCGCTCAGCAGCCGTCGCCGGGGCCCGGGTTGAGCGGCGACAACGCCTCCGTCCCGCGCGCCGTCCCGTCGCTGATGTAGGGTTCGCACCCCTCCCCGGGCACGTTGCCGAAGAAGAGCACCCTGTCCGGCCCCACCGTGACGAAACGCGAGGGGTTGCCGCCGGGCGCACCGGGCGAGATGTCGACGAGCTGCACCGTGCCCTCCTCGGTGCCATCGGTCACCCACGCCTCGTTGCCCGCCACGCCGTCGTTGGCGGCGAAGACGGCCCAAGGATCGGCGTCGGGCGAGGGGTTGGCCGCATGGACGAACACGCCGTCGCCGAAGCCGTCGATCGGGCCTGGGTAGAGGTCGACGACCATCTCGGTGCCCACCTCGGTGCCGTCGGTACGCCACAGCTCCCGCCCGGCCACGCCGTCGTCGGCCCGAAACACGGCGACGTCCCCCAAGGTGGTGAACCCTAGCGGCTCGGACCCCAGCACGGTCGGGTTGAGGTACCCCAGCGAGACCGTTCCCACCTCGGTGCCATCGGAGATGAACGGCTCGGCACCCTCGGCCGGGACGTTGGCACCAAAGAGGACGCGCCCGCCCAACGCGCCCGAGAGCGTCGGGTTGGACGAGAGGACGCCGGGCTGAAGGTCGATGACCTGCTCGGTTCCGCCGGGCGTGCCGTCGGTCACCCACAGCTCGCGACCATCGGCCGTGTCGGCGGTGAAGTACACGAGGCCGTCGATGGCCCGCCCGAAGAACTCTGGGTTGGAGTCGCCGAGCGAGTTGAGGTCGCCCAGCAGAACCGTCCCGTCCTCGGTGCCATCGGTGACCCAGGGCTCTCGGTCACCCTCGCTCTGGGCGGCGAACACGAGGTAGTCGTCGGCGACCGCGGCACCCGTGACGACGGCGGCGCTGCTGGGGTCGGGGTCGAAGAACAGCTCCATGACGCCCCCAGGCTGCCCGTCGCTCACCCACAGAGCCCCCTGAAACTGCACGTACAACAACCCGCCGAGCACGCCCGCGGCGACGAAGTTGGCGTCGAGCACGCCCGGTTCGAGTTCCTCGAGCATCACCGTGTCTTCAGCGCTGCCATCGGTGCTCCACAGCTCGAAGCCGGTGGCGTTGGTGCGCGCGCGAAAGATGAGCCGCCCGCCGAGCCCCGCCACGAACGCGGGATTCGAGCTCCCCGCGCCTTCGTTGAGGTCGCCGAGCGCCACGGTGCCCACATCGGAGCCGTCGCTGATCCACGGCTCGAGACCGCCTTGGGGCCCGCGGGCTTCGAAGAGCGCCAGGTTGCCGCAGCGGACGAGCACGTCGTCGACATCCCCGGCAACCTCGCCGTCTGCCCGATCGATCGAGCACTGCTGCACCGAGGGCACATCGCTCGCCGTCACCGCGTAGGTCTCGCCTTCGAGCAGCGACGTCGCGAACGTGAACGGGCCGTCGGCGTCCAGCGTGATGTCGTCGCCGCCGTTGTTTTGCAGCGTGATGGAGCCGTTGAGCCCGGTGACGACGCCGCCCACGGAGAACCCCGGCTCACCGGAACTGCTCGAGCCGTCGACGCCGGTCATCGAGGTCTCCGAGCCCGTGGCGGCGCTCGAGTCATCGGTGGTCGTGCCGACCGAGCCCGACATCGTTCCGGCCGAGGTCGGCCCCATCGTCATCATCTCGTCGCCGGTCGTGGTTCGGGCATCCTCGGTGTCGCCGCCGTCGGTATCCGTATCGGCAGCGGTCGAGTCTCCACACCCGACCAGCGCCGCGACCAGCACCCATTCCCAGCGTCTGTCCATGATGCATCGTAACAGCTCCTAGAGGTACGGCCCGACGAAGCGCCACAGCGCGAACAGTGCCGCGAGGATGCCGACGGCCATCTGCCAGGGGTAGAGCTTCCACAGGTTGTGTTCCTCGTCGACATCGAGCGCGCTCCAGTCCGCGAGCGGCTCGACCGTGTCGGCGAGCGCCGAGTCGGATCCGCGCACGGCGTCGAACAACGACCGTACGTAGTCGTGGACCCGCTTGGCTTCTCGATGGTTCACGCCCTCGGCGAATCCGGCGAGCGAGTCCGCGATGTCGGGAAAGGCGTGAAACGCCGATCCCCAGCGCCGCAGCTCTGGCCACCGCTGCGTCGGAGTTCCGCCGAGTGCGGAGGCGGCCCTACAGACCGAGCGATGGGCGTCTGCGAGGTGCTCCGAAGACGCCTGGGTCTCGGCCGCGGTCTGCCGGTACCACTCGTCGGCGCCCGGTTCGAGATCGGCGACGACGGCCGCGAGAATGCGATCGGCGGTGCGAAGCTCCTCGAGTGCCCGTACACGATCCTCGAACGACGCCTTTGCACCCATCGCACGACGATAACGCACGCATGGCACGGGTACCTCACCCGAGGCGCGGATCGGGACTCCCCGAGGCCAGCTCGCAGCGGTAGTCTCGGCAGTGGTGCAGCCTCAGCAGTTCAACTTCAAGTACATGGTCATCGGCGTGTCGGCGCTCATCGACGGCAGCGGCGGCGTGCAGGTGACCATGGGCCTGCGAAAGCTGAACACCACGCTGCAGCAGATCAAGTACATCTACGTGATTCGCCACGGCGACCAGGCCGAAGAGGTGATGATCTGCCACGAGACGTCCCCGGGAAAGACCAAGATCTACCGGGCCAACGCAAACCTCGGCGATTCAGAGTTCAAGCGGTTCGTCGAGACGCTTGCGCACCATCGGCCAGACGCGGACCTTCGCCGCTACGATCCCAAGACCGCCCACAACATGATGGGCGCCACCAACATCTCGGCCATCGTGCCGGTGGTGATGACCACCCTCTTCACCCTGGGTGCGTTCGTGTTTGCGCTGCCGTGGTTCATTCACGGGGTCGACAGCGGCCACGCCGAGGTCGAGGTGGCGCAGCTCGCCGACGCGGACTACAGCCCCGACAGCCGCAACGTCACCGTCAAGAACGGCCAGTTCCTCATCGACGCGGCGCTGCAGATCGAGACCACCTCCGACAGTGGCACCACGATCGAGTGGGCCATCCCGCTCGTGCCCCCCGACTGGGAGACGGGCGACCCTGTGCACGTGGTCCTCAAGACCCACGAGCTCTCGGCGCAAGAAGCCGCCGCCCTCGATCCACAGGCGGGCATCGACGGCGTCTTGCGCACGGTCCTGTGGGAGGGCCTGCCTTCGGACGAAGCGGACTACCTGCGCGACAACAACGGCCTCGACCTCGCCGACGACGCCGTAGAGATCGAATACCAGGCCGACACCAAGCTCGAGTTCTACCTCGGCATCGGCATCGTGGCGTTCATCGGCATCTTGATGACCATCATCTCGGTCGTCGTCGCGCGCAAGCAGAAGCAAGAGCAGGCGGCGGCATCGGCCAGCGCGGGCCAGTAGGCGAGCGCCGGAACGGTGCCTCTCCGCCTCAGGCCATGATGTTGGTCAGCGGGGTCGTCGACATCATCTGCCCCGCGCCAATGCTGGGAATCGACGGGTCGAACGCCCGCGCGAGCGTGAGCAAGACGTCGGTGGTATTGCCATCGGCCGTCTGGTCGTCGTTGGGGTTCTGCTGCGGGACGGCCTGGTAGTGCACGCCGGGGTAGCGCAGGTGGTTGCGTCCGTGGCCGCCGATGATGATGGGCTGGCGTTGCCAGCTGTGGGACCAGCCCTGTGAGAGCTCACTGCTGGCGAAGATGAGCGTGGAGTCGAGCAGACTCTCGCCCATGGCATCTTGGGTATCGCGCAGGGTGACCATCAGCTGCGCGATGCAGCTCATGATGAACTGGATGTTCTGGTTGTAGCCCTCGTCGTCGGAGTGGCTGTGCCCGTGGTGCGTGCTCGAAGACACCGCCACGTCGCCGAAGACCGACTCGCTGGCCACGCTGCAGAACAGGTTGGATGCCACGCGGGTGATGTCGCACGTGAACGCGTAGGCGATCAGCTCGGACATCACGCGGTTGATCTCGAACAGGTTCTCCTCGCCGTTGTCTTCGACGTTCTCGTCGAGCGGCTCGGTGGGGAACTCGCAGATCGGCGCGAGCGCGCTGATCTTGGTCTCGAGCTCGCTGATGCTCTGCAGGTGCGCCTCCATGCGCTGCTTGTCCTGCTGCCCCAGCCGCTGGTTCAAGGCGTCGATGTCGGCCTTGGCAGCGTCGAGCACCGACAGCCGCAGCTCTCGGTCGTCCTTGGGCGCCTCGAACTCACCAAACAAGCTCTGCCACACTGCGCGGGGGTTTTGCTGCGGGAACAACGCCGTGACCGCGCCGGGCTCGCCTCGGGCCGACGCCGCCTTGGCCGCGGTCCCGTTGTCGACCGGGCTGTCGAACTTGGTGACGCCGACCTGCATCGAGCGCACGGGCGTGGGCGTCTGGTCGGCGATGATGCCGGCGATGACCTGGTCGATGGTCGGTCCGCCCCAGTCCGAGGCAAACCCGCCCGCGTTGGAGGGCACGTAGTCGTAGCCGGACATCACCGTGATGCCTTCGTGGTGGGTGATCGGCTGCGACTCGGTCCGATTGCGCATCCCCGTGCAGACGGTGACGAAGTCCTTCACGCCCGCGTCGGCGAAGGGCTGCAGCTGCACGCTGGGCGTCCAGTCCGGCCCCGTGTTGCTGGGCTCGAAGTTGCGCAGCTGGACCCCGTTGCCGAAGAAGAACGAGATGAACCGCTTGGGCAGGTCCCCCCCGGCGGCGGCCGTGCGGCTGCGACCCATCATCGCCTCGAGCGGGGGGAGGCCGATGGCGACGGCGCTGCCTCCAATGAGACCGCGAAGCAGGTGACGACGGCTGAGCTTGAACTTGTCGAGAACGTGCATCGTAGGTCCTACTTGGCTTGGTCGACCTGCCGGAAGACCGGGCTGGAGGTGAGCTCGACGAGCATTCGCTTCATGCGAACCCCTTCGGCGTTGAAGGTCTCGGTGACGGCGGCGAGGCCGGGTTCTTGGCCTTCTTCGGGCACGAAGCCGAGCGACTGCGTGAAGACGTTCTCCACCAAACAGCCGGGGAGACGCGGGTCCGAGGCGATGAGGGCCGCGAGCTCCCCCGCGCCGTCGAAGGCTCCGATGCCTGCCACGTCGCCCGTGGCGTCGATCGGCTGGCCGTTGTCCAGCGTCCGGAACGCGCCGGTGGGGTCGTAGTTCTCGAACGCGAAGCCGATGGGGTCCATGAGCGCGTGACACGACGCGCAGCCAGGGTCGGACATGTGCTGGTCGAGTGTCTCCCGGAGCGTCTGCCCCTCCTGCGGGATGATCGGCTCGGGGTTGACCCGCGGCGGTGGCAGCGGGATCTCGTTGCAGAGCAGCTTCTCCATCACGAAGAGCCCGCGGCGCGTCGGGGAGTTGACGTTGGTGTGGCTCATCATCGCCAGCCACGACGCGTGCGTGAGCACCCCTGCGCGCTGCTGGTTGTCGGGCAGGCTGACGCGTTGCCAGCCTCCCGGGGCGTCCACGCCGTAGAGCGCGGCGAGGTCGTCGTTGATGAAGGTGGTGTCACTGTCGAAGAGCGTGAGCACGCTGTCGTCCTCCTCGAAGACGACGTTGTCGACCAGACGCATGGTCTCCTCGAGCATGGCGGCCTTGAGGTCCTCGCCGAAGCCCGGGAAGAGCTCGGGGTCCTTGCTCTTGCTGGGCAGGTTCCGGACGGTCAGGTACTCGCCGTAGAAGCGCTCGACGGCCGCGACGGCGCGCGGTTGGTCCAGCAAGGTCTCGGCCAACGCGCGCACCCCTTCGTCCGACTCGAGCTCACCGTCGGCGGCGAGGTCGAGGGTGGCGCGGTCTGGCGTGCGACCAGTGAGGAAGAACGACAGCCGCGTCGCGACCTCGTAGCCGTCGAGCTCGAGGTAGTCGCCCTCACCCGGCTCGCCGATCTCGACGATGTAGAGGAAGTGGGGCGATTGCAGCAGCGCCGTGATCAGGTATTGCACGCCGGTGATGAACTCGCCTTCGTCCCACTCCTGCGCCATCTCGGCGATGTTGGTGAGGCGGGTGAGTTCGGCGTTGTTCAGCGGACGGCGCCACGCCAGGCGGCCGAGGTTGCGGGCGACGTCGTCGTAGCAGTCGGCGTCGAACGGACCGTCGACCACGCACGGGACGTGGCCTGCCAGCGTGCTCAGGTCACCGACCGCGGCTTCAGCGATGGCAGTCGAGGACGACTCGTAGAACTCGACGTCGGCCGGTGCCGGGGCCGAGACCAGCGTGCCCATCGCGTCGTAGTTGCCGATGTTGGGGTCGCCCGGCGGCGCGGCAGCCTCGGCCGCAGCGTCGCCCAGGAGCAACCGGACCGACTCGACATATTGATGGGCGAGCAAACGACGGACGCCACCGGGCGGCGGCACGAGCTCGGGTTCGGGCGGCTCGCCCGTCGAACCCGAGGACTCGTCGTCCCCGACGCTGGTCCCAGTCGACGACCCGCTGGGCATCGGTCCGTCGGTCTCAGCGCCCTCGGTCTCCGTGCCCTCGGTGCCACTGGAGGCGTCGCTGGCCACCGGGTCGCCGCAGGCGGTGAGGCTCGCGCCCAGGATCGCCCCACACGCGACGCGCCACAGCGCCGACCGGCCGGCACACTCTCCGGGTCCGTCTTTCCCATCCACCATGCTCGAGTATGCATGGATCTGGCGTGCGAATCCTTCGACCCTGGGCGCGGAGTTTCGCCAACGAACGAAATTCGTTGTATTAGCGACGACCCGAGCGTGAGCCCGGACGACGCCCCAGCCGCTGGGATCGGGCGTCGGATCTGCGCCGCTGTGCCTCGACCTCGGCCGAGGTCGCCTCGACCTCCTCGCGCAGCGCCAGGTAGCTCTCGAACCGGGCCGAGTCCAACTCGCCCTGCGCGAGCGCTTGACGGACGGCGCAGCTGGGTTCTGCGCCGTGTCGACAGTCGTTGAACCGACACGCACCGGCCAGGTGCTCGATATCCGGAAATGCACCCTCGAGTGCGGAAGTGTCGGCCCACAGCGCCAGCTCACGCATGCCCGGCGTGTCGATCACCAGCGCCCCGCCCTGCAGAACGAACAGCTCGCGGTGGGTCGTGGTGTGCTGCCCTCGGCCGTCACGCGCCCGCACCTCGCGAGTCTCCTGTCGTTGCTCGCCCGCCCAGTGGTTGAGCAGCGTCGACTTCCCTACACCCGACGAGCCCACCAGCGCTGCCGTGGTGCCCTCGCCTAGATACTGCTCGGCGGCGTCCGGCTCGACGCGGTCGATCACGTCGATGAGGTGGACGGGCGCCTCGCCCGCGACCGCTTCGGAGTCGGCGCGCACCCGCGCTCGCTGCCCTTCACTCAGCGCTCCGGCCTTGGTCAGCATGACGACCGGGCGTGCCTTGCTGTGCGCGACGGCGGCGAGGTAGCGCTCTATGCGGCGCGGATTGAAGTCGCCATCGAGGCCGCTGACCACGAACACGACGTCGACATTGGCCGCGACGACCTGCCGCTGCGTACGTCGCCCGGCCGCCCGGCGCTCGAAGAGCGTGCGCCGGGGAAGGATGTCGCGCACCTTGGCGGTGGGCGGACCGGGCTGGAACACCGCCCAGTCTCCCACGGCCGGGCGATCCTCGGGCGCCTTGAGGCGGGTGGGCAGCTGGGCGAGCACGGGCTCCCCGGCTCCCCAAAGCGTGACGACCGACGTCTCCATGCGAGCCACCCTTCCGACGGCCGCACCGGCGTACTTCGACGACGCGAGCCAGTCGGCCCACGCGGCGTCCCAGCCGAGAGCTTGGAGATTGGGCGTGCTCACGCTGGGCGGACCTTAGCAGGTCGGCATTCGCTTGGCAGGGCCGGGCACCTTGCTACGGTGCGGGCATGCCGGCCGAGATCCTCGACATCTCCACCGAGTCCTTCGACCGCGACGTGCTCGAGCGCAGCCACGAGACGCCCGTGCTCGTGGACTTCTGGGCGCCGTGGTGTGGCCCCTGCCGGATGCTGACGCCCGTGCTCGAGGAGGTCGCCCACGCGATGGACGGCGCCTTCGTTCTGGCCAAGGCCAACACCGAAGCGCATCCAGGGCTCGGCCAGCGGTTCTCGGTCCGCAGCATCCCCGCCGTGAAGCTGTTCGTGGGCGGACGTGTCGTCGGCGAGTTCATGGGTGCCCTTCCAGGAAGCCAAGTGCGGCGGTTCTTGGACACCCACCTCCCCAGCGCTGCCGACGACCTCGTCCGCGAAGCGGAGAGCCTCGCCGCCACCGACCCCGCAAAGGCGCGAGGACTCCTGCGCCAGGCGGTCGACGAGCGCCCCCAGCACGCCCGCGCGCACTGGATGCTCGCCAACCTCGCCTTCGACAACGCCGAGCGTGCCATCGCCGAACACCACGTCGAGTCCATCCCCGACGACGACCCGCTCCGGGCCAAGGGTGAGGCGCTACTCGGGGCGCTGCCGTTCTGGGATGAGCGCGAGGCCCATGGCGACACCGCCGCGCTCGAGGCCAAGCACGAGGCCAACCCCGACGACCTCGACCTCCGCTACGCGCTGGGCGTCTCGCTCGCGCTCGACCGCGCGTGGGAGCGCTCGCTCGAGACGTTGCTGAGCGTGGTCAAGGCCAACAACCGACACCGTGATGGGGCCGCCCGCAAGGCGATGGTCGTGATCTTCGACCTGCTGGGCCGGCAGCACGAGCTCAGCGATCGCTACGTTCGCCAGCTGCAGATCTGGGCCTGACGATGGCCATACCGTGACGCGACGGTGACCGTTTCAGGGCACCGAACCGCTCCGCTCGCGCGTGACGAGGTGCATGCGACGGATGCTGCCCCTCACGTTCCTCCTCACGGTGCTCGCCTGCGACAAAGCGTCCGAACCAGAGCGCGCCCCTGCGGTCCAGGCCGACGCCAAGGCCACGGCGAGCGACTCCAGCGAGGCCATCGACCAGGACACGGATGCGACGCGCATGGTCATCCGCACTGGCCGCATCGAGCTTCGTACCGACGCGGTCGAGCGGATCGCAGGCGAGCTCGGCGCTCTCGCCGAGCGCTACGGCGGCTACGTCGAGCGTAGCGATGGCTCGGCGGCCGGCGACGCGTTCCGGGGCTACGAAGCGGCCCTTCGGCTCCCCGGGGAGCACTTCGAGGCTGCGATGGCCGAGTTGCGAGACCACGGCGAGCTCCTCGGGGAGCACGTCGAATCCACCGACGTGACGCAGCGCTACTCCGACACTCGAGCGCAGCTTCGCAGCCACACCGCCCTCGAGTCTCGGCTGCTCGGGCTTCTCGAGAGCACGACCTCGGTCGAGGACGCGCTGCGGGTCGAAGCCGAGCTGGTGCGCGTACGCAGCACCATCGAAACCCTCGAAGGCCGACGCAAGGTCATGGAACGGCAGGTCGCGATGGCGACGATCGAGGT
Source organism: bacterium (assembly GCA_024742475.1). Lineage (GTDB taxonomy): Bacteria > Myxococcota_A > Polyangia > Nannocystales > Nannocystaceae > CAJXVA01. Next base: position 79,934 of record JANSYI010000020.1, read on the forward strand.
CGTGCTCGTTCACCCCGACCCGCCACAGAGCCAAGCCAGCGCCATGGCGCGCATCGACGACGCCACCGAGGACGCACGGAGCCTGTTCGTGGGCGTCATCGCGGGGCTGATCCGCATCTTTGGCGCCCTTCTTCCGCTGCTCTTGCTCGGCGGGCCGATCGCCTTTGCGGCGCATCGCGGGCTGCGACGCCGACGCTCGAATAGCACGCAGTGACAGCGTTGCTGCACCCTGCGACTGCAGGGGCCCGTGCAACCGACGAACTACAGGTGCGTCGAGGTGGCACGGGCATCGACCTCACCTCGGCCGAGCTCGAGATGGTCGACGCCACGATCACCAACAACGCCCGTGGCGTCCGAGTGACCGGTGAGGACGCTGGCGTGAACCCGGCGTTCGAGTGCCCGCTCATGCGGTTCTCGTCCGCCTCTCCGACCCCTCCGAGCCGCTCCTGGCCGCCCCCGCGCACCACGTGGGGCCTCGACCCCATCTTCCGGCGCGTCGACCTCGTCGGAAACAGCGAGTACGCGGTTCGCATCGACGCACCCGAGCTGCTCATCGTCGAGGACTCCAACATCACCGGCAACGGAGCGGGCATCGTCATCGCTTCGGACTCGCTGCACCCCGAGTCTCGCATCTCCGGCAACAACATCTGGGGCAACGGCGACGGGCTCATGCAGCTGCAGACGTTCCACAACGACGGCGTGCTCGACATCTCGGGCAACTACTGGGCCCAGATCTCCGACCCCGAGCTCTCACAGAGCTGGGACGAGGAGCATGACGACTACGAGATCCCCGCTGGCGAAGCCGACTGCGCCGTGTCCAGCACCCGCCAGCCGGTCGGCTGCACCACCTCGGGCAACTCGCGAACCTGCGGCGAGTACCGCTGCACTTGGTCGAGCAACCGCTGGCGCTGCGACCTGTCCGGGAGCCTCATCGCAGAGCCATGGGCCGGCGAGGTCGTGTTCACCGGGTTCTCCCCCATCGAACTCGACGCGGGTCCCGACGCCGACGTCCTCGACGACGACGTGAAGGACATCCGCGAGCAGCAAGGCCTCGAGTAGCGCCTCGCGGCCGCTGAGAGACCCCTTGGCGAGCCACGCCAAGGGGTTCTTCTTTGGTTGTGGTGCGCGGCGTGCCCCCCCGCCGGAGATGGGCTGCGCGCTCCGGGCGGGGTGCCTCGGGCGCGCGAAGGAGCTCTTCGACAACGGCAAGGGCTTGGTGTCGTCGCGCTCGGCCGCAGCCGCGACGCCGACGCCATGTGCATGCAGGCCGACGGCGGGACCGTCTGCCCTCGAACCGCAGAATCCGACGCCAAGGCGGCCCGCCGGATGGGCATCGGTGCAGACGTGGCGCTGGGCGTTGGTGCGGTCGCTGGCGTCGTCGCGATCGTGCTGATCGCTCGCAACGCGAGCAAGCGCAACAAGGCCAAGAACACGGCCACCCTCGTCCCACGCCCAAGCGGGGCCGGTCTGCAGTTTCGCTTCTGAGACCACCCGTCAGAGGCGCCGCGCTCGTGAGCTACAACTGCTCTCGATGCGCAAGAGCTACTGGGTCGCGTTCGTCGCAGCGTTGGCATTCTTCGTCGTGCTCGCGCTTCGGCCTTGGGCGACGAGCGGCTCGCCGACCGACAGCGCCGAGGCCCCCGATGCGCCGATCGTACGCGAAGGACCCACCGTACCCAGCCCACCCGGTGAACACGAGCGAGATTCGGCTCCGAAGGTGACCAAGAAGAAGCGCAAGGTGGGGACAGCGGAACGCGAGCGCTATCGCCGAGCCATTCGCGAGGGCATCGCGGGGCGCGACCGAGCCAACGCTCCCCCACCGCCCTCCAACGACGACCTGTCTTCGAGCCACGACGTGGGCAGCGCCCGCGGTGGTGATGGGCTGATCGACCGGAGTGACGGAAAGCTGGCCCGTCTCGCGAAGGACCTTCAAGACGACGTGATGCCCCTGGCCAACGAGTGCTACGAGCAAGCGCTCGAGCGCGACCCCACCATCGCTGGCGGGCTCGGGCTGCAGTTCGCGATCATCGGCGACGAAGACGTCGGCGGGCTCGTCGAGAGCGTCGACCTCGAGGACGACAGCGACATTCAGGACGCCGAGATGCTCGAGTGCATGCGGGAGACGCTCCTGTCGACCATCTTTCCAGCGCCCGACGACTCGGGTGAGACCGGGGTTCGGTTGACGCTCGAATTTTCCCCGGACGAGGGCTAGAAGACCGACGCGTTGCTCCGCTGGGCCAGGCGCCGCAGGGCCTCGGTCGCGAGGATCGAGTTGCCCTTGGTGCCCAGACGAGGGCTCCACGCTGCGGCTGTGAAGCGGCCTGGGCACACCGCCACGATGCCGCCACCCACGCCCGACTTGCCCGGAAGGCCCACGTGAAAGGCGAAGTCTCCCGATTCGTCGTAGAAGCCGCACGTCAGCATGACCGCGTTGAGGCGGCGGACCTGTGAGACCGAGAGCACGCGCACCTCGCTGGGCATGTTGAGCCCGTGCTCGGCCATGAAGCTGAACGCCTGCACGACGTGGTTGCAGCTCATCGCGAGCGAGCAAGCGTGCACGTAGAAGTCGAGCACTTCGTCGACCGAGTGCTCGATGTTGCCGAACGACTTCATGAAGTGGGAGAGCGCCCGGTTGCGGCTTCCAGACTGGAGCTCGGACATGGCAACCGCGCGGTCGAAGTCGATGCTCTTGTCCCCCGCCAGCGCCCGCACGAACGAGAGGAGCTCGGTCTTCGGGTCGGGCAGCAGCTGAAGCAAGATGTCGCACACGACGAGCGCCCCCGCGTTGATGAGCGGGTTGCGGGGCATCCCCTCCTCGAACTCCAGCTGCACGAGGGAGTTGAAGGGGTCGCCCGAGGGCTCCACACCGACCCGGGACCAAACGAGGTCGTTGTCCAGACTGCACGCCAGCGAGAGCAGCAGCACCTTCGCGATCGACTGGATCGAGAAGCGAACCTCCCAGTCGCCCGCGCCAAACGTCGTGCCGTCTTGACGGCGCAGGGCGATGCCGAACTGGTCGGGTCGCACGTGTGCCAGCTCGGGGATATAGCGCGCGACGTCCCCTCGCACGGGGAGCGCGAGGACCTCGCTGGTGATCTCGTCCAGTAGTGCCTGGTAGTTCACTCAGCCCGACGGTAGCAGCGCGTTCGCGTCTCGCAGAACCTCTTCCGCGTGGACCCCAGGATCGACGCCTGGATAGACCTTGGCGATCGTTCCATCGGGGCCGATCAAGAAGCTATCGCGTGCGGTCATGCCCAGCGTAGCCCCCACGCCAAACGCCTTGGCCCAGCGGCCCTCCTCGTCGGCGATGAGGGGGAACGGCAGCTCGTGTTCGTCGGCGAACTCGGCGTGGGACTCATTGGAGTCGGCCGAGACGCCGATGATGAGCACGCCCGCCTCCTCGTACTTCGCCCACACGTCGCGAAATGCACAGGCCTCGGTGGTGCAGCCCGGCGTGCCGTCCTTCGGGTAGAAATAGACGAGCGCGGGTTTGCCACCCAGGTCGGCGAGATCGATCTCCGTGCCGTCGTGCGCCCGTGCCGACAGGGAGGGAGCCTGAGCACCTTCGGCGATGCGCGGCCCGTTGTTGGTGCACGCCGACACCAACATCGTGGCCAGGAGAAGGTGGCGCAGAGCGGATCGCATGCCTGACGAACTACTCCAAGACGACCACGTTGTCATCGCCCTCCCCTCAGAACGGCTTGAAACCGTCGCCGTAGCGGATGCGCTTGCCGTCCGCGTCGACCTCGTTGATCGACGCGGTGATGAACTCGGGCTTGGCGCCGGAGATCTCGACCGCCAGGTGCTGTAGCGGCGGTGCGGCGTCGAGGCCGAAGACCACCAAGTGCGCGGCGAAGACCTTCACCTCGTCGCCCTCGACGTTGACCTCACGGAACGAGTAGCGCTGGTGCTTCACCGCATCTTCCCCCGCAGCGATCTTCTCGAGCGTGAAGGGATCCTCCGCGTCGATCGAGTCGACCGGAGCACGATAGACGACGAACACCGCGGGGCTCGGCACGCTGTGGATCTCGAGCGGCGCGGCCGGGTCGAGCCCCAGCACGATGTTGCCGCTGTCGCATGGCGCGTACATGAGCGCCCCGACCTTGCCATTGGACATGATGCGCGCGTCGTCGGGGCCGTAGTCGAAGCGGGCGACGGCCTCGGTCAGCACGGTGACGGGCTCGAAGCGCACCGGGTCCTTCGTCTGCAAGACGGCAGTGTCGGCCTCGCAGGTCGACGCGATCGTCGAGGCGGTCTTGCCATCGCCGTCGATGTCGATGGCGATGCCCGTGCCGAGCAGGTTGGACTCGTCGAGCTTCGTCTGGGCCTTGGCCACCACGACCCTGGGCTCGGCGGTGTAGCGGACCGCGCCCGCGTGCGGCTTGACCCCCTTTGCCCGGACCACGGTCAGCTCGGCGAGGTGGTTGTCGGTCGAGCGGGTCTTGATCATGACCTGGCCGTAGGCTTGGCCCGGTTCGGCGACCTCGAGCTCGGCGAGGTTCTCTCGGGGTAGCGCAGCCACCACGGAGTTGTCGGGCTCGTCCTTGGGCCGAACCACCCTGACCTCGGCCTCACCCGCCTCGCCCTTCGTCGGCGCTTCGGCCGTGGCCCCATCCTTGGACCCTGCCGACTTGGACTCCTGGCTCGCGCCGCACGCGGGGAGGAGGGTGAGCGCCACGAGGAGAGCCGTGAAGGGCCGCATCGCGTGAACCTACCGCCCTTCGCGACGGATGAGAATCGGTTGCTCGGCACCGTCTCGCGCGCGCCACCACCCGAGAAGCTCGGGCCACAGGCGCTGCTTGGCCTTCTTCGACACCACGGCGCCGACATGCCCGCCGGGGAGGCGCAGATGCGTCTTGTCCTCGGTGCCCACGACGTCGATGAGCCGGGCGGCGCTGCGCCACGGCACGATGTTGTCGTGTCCGAAGGTCACCGCGTGCACGGGGCAGCGAATGTTGGAGAGGCGCACGCGCTGGCCACTGAGCGAGAAGGCGTCGGCGATCAGCGCGTTGTCTCGGTAGAGACGCTCGATGTATCGCTTGTAACACTCGCCGGGGAACGAGACGTTGTCGTTGCCCCACCTCTCGATCGCGAGGAAGCCGTCGAGGAACTCGTCGTTCCAGGCGCGGTCCGCCAGCGCCACGCCCTTTTGCAGGATCATCGTGGGGCGCAGCATGTAGAAGGCCGCCTGCATGAGGGGCCAGGGGACCAGCCCCGTCGCGCTCACCAACGCGTCGAGGTCGAAGCTACGGGTGTTGGTCCAGCGCGACAGCGGCCCGTCGTCGTGAAAGTCGACCGGTGCGGCCAAGACGGTGAGCGAAGCGATGCGCTCGGGACGAACCGCGGCGTGAATCGCAGCGAGCGTGCCGCCGAGGCAGTAGCCCAGCACGTGCACGTCGGGGCTGCCCGAGGTCTTGGCCGCGACGCGAAACGCTCGGCGGAGGACCCGGTCGCACACGTCGTCGAAGGTGATGAATCGGTCCTCGGCCGTGGGTGTGCCCCAGTCGATGATGTAGACGTCGCGGCCCTGATCGACCAAGTACTCGACGAAGCTCTTCGCCGGCATCAGGTCGAGCACGTAGTAGCGGTTGATGAGCGAGGGGACGAGCACGATCGGCCGACCGGGCTCGCGCCCCTGAGGGCGGGCGCGGTAGCGCAGCAGCGACCACTTGTTTTCGGTGTGCACCACGTCGGCGGGCGTGAGCCCCACGTGGGGGAGCCCCTGCTTGGCTCGGCGCGCCAGATTGAACACGCCTCTCATGCGCGGAGGGTTCATGTGTAGAGCCCTTCGAATGCGGTGCCAAACGCCTTGTAGATGTGCTTGCGCCTGACCTTGAGCGTGCTGGTGAGCAACCCGTCCTCGACGGTGAGCGGACGCTCCATGATCCGAAAGCGCTTGATCTGCTCGAACCGGGCGAGCTGGGCGTTGGCCGCGTCGACGGCCGCCTGCACCATCGCCTCACGCGCAGCTGCGTCGTCGCTCGCGGCCCCCGCTGCTTCGAGGCGTTCGGCCAACACCTGCTCGTCGAGCCAAACACCAGCGACGAGGTACTTGCGGCCGTCGCCATAGACGACCACGTGGGCGAACAGCGGGTCGCTCGCGAAGAGGCGTTCGATGTTGGCCGGCGGCACGTTCTTGCCCCCCGCCGTGACCAGGATCTCCTTCTTGCGATCGACGATCTGCAAGAACCCGTCGTCCGTCCAGCGACCGATGTCGCCCGTCTTGAACCAACCCTCGTCGTCGAAGGCGGCCGCGGTCGCGGTCGGATCCTTGTGGTAGCCGCCGAACACGCTGGGCCCGCGCGCGAGGATCTCCCCGTCCTCGGCGAGCTTCAGCTCGACCGAGGGCAGCGGCTTGCCGACGGAGTCGAAGCGGTAGTCCCCGGGTCGATTGAGCGTGAGCGTGGGCGAGCACTCGGTCAGCCCATAGCCTTCGATGATGACGACGCCGCAGCGAGCGTAGTGCTCCTTGACGGGGATGCTCAGCCCCGCTCCGCCCGATAGACAAAACCGCAGGCGACCGCCCGTGACCTCGTCGAACTGCCGCTTCGCCGCGTCATCGTCGTCGATGTCGATCGAGCTGCCCGCGAGCTTCTCCCAGTACGCCGGGACGCTCATGAACACGGTCGGACGCACCTTGGGCACCACGTCCATCACCTCCTTGGGGCTGCACAGGTACGACGTGAAGCCGAGGTTGTTGCCCAGACACGCCTCGCCGAAGCCGAAGATGTGGCTCATCGGCAGCCACAACACATCGATCGCGTCGTCGGGGATGGCGGGACCGTTGTTGACGATCCAGTCGTGCGCGTTGACGCCGATGTTCTGGTGGGTGAGAGGAACCCCCTTGGGTCGTCCCGTGGTGCCGCTGGTGTAGAGCATCAGCGCGGGGTCCTCGAGCGCGATCGCGGCGAGGCGCTCATCGACGAGGTCGGGCTTCTCGGCCAACGCCGCCTTGCCCTGGTCGATCAGGGTACTCAGGTGGACGAAGCGTCGCTCGACCCAGGCCGCCGTCGGCACGCGCTCTCCGTCGTCGCCCATCCCATCGAGCACGGCCGAGACCGACGTGTCATCCAGCACCACGATCGTGCCGACGCTTTCGAGGGACTGCCACGCCCGAAGCGTTCGCCGCACGAGCGCCTCACCGCTGACGAAGAGCGCGCGCGCGTCCGAGTGTTCGAGCACGTAACCGGCTTGTTCAGCCGTGGAGGCCGGGTAGACCGGTACGACCACGAGGCCCGCCGCCTGGGCTCCCAGCGCCGACTCGATCCACGCGGTGCAGTTGCCCGAGAAGATTGCGACGCGCTCGGTCGACGCGAGACCCCGCTGGACGAGCGCAGCGGCAACGTGGCGCGCCGCGTCGGCGTGTTCTCCCCAGGTCCGCGGCTTCCAGCCTCCATCGGCCGTGGGCAGCATGTAGCGCGGGCGAGCGCGGCGCGTGGCGGCCCGCTCGAACAAGATCGCAGGCGCCGGCTTGATCTCCAGGTGTGCCGAGACGTCCATCACTGCCCCCGTGCGTCCTCGAGCTGCTCCTCGAGGTCGAGCAGCCGACTCTCGAGCGTGTTGAGTTTGTGCAGCGTCCGCTCCTGGTCCTGCTTGGTGGGCAGGCCCAGCGAGCCCCACCACGCGGCGGTGATCCGGTCGCTCATCGCCTTGATCTTCATCGCGCTGCTCAACGCGAAGCCGGCCGGCTCGAGCACGGCCCGGCTGCGCACGATCGGGTCGAGCATCTGCGCGGTGTTGTTCTCCCAGGCGTCGAATGCGGTCTTCCAGGTCTTCCAGAGATTCATCGGGGCTCCTCGCGGTTCAGTAGCCGAGGCGTCGTACTTCGGCGGCTTCGGTGAAGTTGGGGTCGGGCTCGTCGAGCTGGCTGCTGGCGCGGGCGACCTCCCCGAAGCACTCGAAGAAGTAGCTCACCTGGCGCACGGTGGTGGTCTCACCGAGCGCAGGCTCGACGGTGAGCTGGACGCGAACCTGGTGCGCCTGGCTGAACGAGAGCGTGGGCAAGCGCAGCTCTCCGACCGCGGACACCTCGACCTCGTAGGTGTCGACAGCGGCGTAGGGGATGCCGCTGAACACCGCGTCTTCGATCGTGGCCGACGTGGAGTAGCGGGTCCCCGTCTCGATCGGAAAGCGGATCAGCGGGACGGGGCGGTCGTAGATGAGCAGCGTTCGCCCCGTGGGCGGGTCGGGCTCTCGGGAGGCGATGCCCAGGACGTAGAGCCCATCGTCGTCGCGACGGGAGATGGTCTCGGTCGTGCCGTCATCGAAGGGCGCGATGAATGCGTCGGGTGGAAACCGATCGGCGTACCAGCGGTCCTCGATCGAGAACGCCTCGATGCGCGCGAGCTGATCGTCGGCGTTGTCGACCGACCAGTCCCATGCGCGCGTTGTCCCCTCCCCGGCCCCCTCCACATCGACCGTGCGTAGCTCGCCAGGAGGAGAGACGAGGTAGGTGACCTCGGTGTCGAGAACGAGCGGCAGCTCGTCGGCCTCGATGATGCCATCGAGGTTGGGGATGCAGTCCAGCGGGACCTCCTCCTCGCCCGCGTAGGGCTCGCGGTCGGGGGGGAGCGCACCATTGCCGTCGCACCCGGCGACGATCAGGCAGGCGAGCATGGCAATGCGTGAGGCGGTCATGGGCTAGAAGTTGAACTGCAGGCGCAGCCGATAGAGCTGCGCGGGTTTGGCGGAGTACCCGGCGGCGAGGTTGTCGAGACCGGCGAGCGGGAACAGCACCGCCGGCTCGAACGCGGCTTCGAGGGCGAAGTTGGTGCGATAGACGATCGAGGGGTCGAGCTCGAATCCCAAGGGACGCTGCTGCCCCGGCGCCGAGGTGGGCTCGACCGCGCTGGAGAACACACCCGCCAGATCGATGTCGAGGGCTCCGGTGTGTCCGCGCCACGCGGTGTACCGCGCATGGGGCCGAACGTAGACCGCGTCGGTGACCGTGCCGATGATTTCGCGAAACAAGATCCGGTCGATGCGGTAGTCCGGGTGGAATCGGAAGTTGTTGACGGCGTTGTCGTAGGGCGGCGCCGCCTGTGCACCCTCGATGTCCCCGGGTCGGGGCGCGGGGGCGTTGATCCCCGGGTACGCACCAAAGCCCGGCGCACGGTCGCCACTGGCGAAGCCAAAGTCGACACCGACGTCCCATCGGCCACCGACCTCTCCGACCGCGGTCTCGAGCGCGAGCCCGAGCTGGTTGGACGTCGCGGGCTGCGGCAGCGCGACGCCGGGGATGAGCGAGGGCTGCTCGACGTTGGCCCACAGGTAGGCGGCCTCCGTCTCGGCGCGAAACCACTTGCCGGTGAAGCGAAGCCACGCGTCGGCCGCGGCGGCCTCGTACCCTCGAATCATCAGCTGACCTGCATCGAGCGCGGGCGCGACGTCGGGCGAGGCGAGGGGCAGGTAGGTGCTCGGAACGTCGAGCTTCTGCCAGCGATACGAGCCGTACGCCCCATACTCCAGCGTCAGACGACCCCCGCGCCGCCGGCGGGCGAGCGAGTTGGGCCCACGCACGCGCAGGAACGCTCCGGTGACCGAGTGCACGGCCGCCCTGGGCGCGATACCGATGGCTCGCGTCCCCGTGGCGTCGGGCACGAAGGGACCGGTCGCCGAGATGTCATAGGCGAGCGCGAAGACGTGGCCGGCCGCAGGTAGCGCCCACGCGATGCGGTCGGACCCGTCGCTGCTATCGCAGCCGCTGCAGTCGCCGCTGTTGGCGAGCATGCCCAAGCCCCAATGGTTGCCCATCCGGCCGACCGCGATGACGCCCAGCGGCGTGAGCACCTGCGCGAACGCCCGCTTGACGCGGAGGACGTCGGGACCGCTGATCTGGGTGGTGGTCGCCGAGGGAATCCCTGCAGGAGCCGACCCCAACGCGAAGTTGTCGAGCACGTCGAAGCGCACGTTCATCGACACCCACCCTCGTGGGGCGTGCGCGGAGAGGTCGGTGCGCAGCCGCATGTCCGCCCGGGTCAGGAGCTGACGGGAGGGGTTGCTCAGGGGCACGGGATACAGGAGCTGGCCGCCCGGGGTCGGCCCGTGGTCGAGGTCGAAGTTGTGCTGCAGCTCGCCCCGCATGCGGCCGTAGCCGCCGATCTCCCAGACCTTTGCGCGGCGCTGCCCGAGCGTCGCGCCGTAGTTTCCCAGACCCTGCGTGGCCGGTTCATCGGCCTGCGGCGCCGGGGCGAGGGCCAAGGTCGAGGCCAACCCGATCGGACCGAGCATCATGGCTGCGCCTCCTCGGCCGCAGCCGCGGCGGGCTCGGGCTCGGGCTCGGGCGCGGGCGCGGGCTCGGGCGCGGGCGCGGGCGCGAGGAACTCGACGAGGGCGTGTGTCGACGCGGCAGCCGCCTCCCGCATGGGGAAGTGGCCACAGTTGGGGTAGACCTTCAGCGCGCTGTTGGGGAGCGTCCCCGCGAGCCGCTCCCCGTCTTCGAGCAGCGTGATCTCGTCTTCGCGGCCCCAAAGCAGCAGCACGGGCTGGTCCACCTCGTGGTAGCGCCTTTGAACCTCGGCGAACCGCTGGCCCCGCACCGCTGCCAAGGCGGCCGCCGTGGTGCCCGGGCGATGCTGCGCCGCGTCGACCCGCTCGACGTAGTCCTGCGTGATCCGCGAGGTGTCGTGGTACCCCAGCTCGACCTTGTCGTCGAACCGCTCCTGGTAGAACAACCGAAAGAGCATCTCCCCGAGCCCCTTGGCTCGTGCCCACACGAACATGGGCGGGAGCTGCTCCTCGAACACCCAGGCGTCGTACAAGGCGATGCGCTCCACCCGTTCGGGTCGCTCGAGCGCCATCGCCAGCACGACCGAGGAGCCCCAGGAGTGGCCGACGACCGCGGCCTCGTCGATGCCTCGCTGGTCCATCAGCGCAAAGACCAGCTCGGCCTGCGCGCGCGGGGAGTAGTCGCCCTCGGGGCGGTCGGTCCAGCCAAAGCCCTTGAGGTCCAGCGCGAGCACGCGGTGGTCTTCTCGAAGCGCCTCGCGGACACCATTCCAGTTCTCCAAGGAGCTCGCGAACCCGTGAATGAGCACGACCGCAGGGCCCTCGCCTTCGTCGACGAAGCGCACGCGGGCGCCCTCCACCTCGGCAAACGTCGCCTCTCGGGGCTCGCCCGGCAGCGGCCCCTCATGGAAATGCAGGCAGCCACCGAGCAGCAGCAACGCGAGGGCTGCTGCCGCGGTCTTCACGGGTCGATCCTCCGCAGCTCGGCGGCCTGGGTGAACTCCACAGAGTCTTCGTTGTCGTTGGATCGCACGGTCCCAACGGTGCCCACGCACTCGCTGATGAACGAGTAGCTGCGCACCACCGTCTCGACGAGGCCGACCGTTCGCGAGAGCACGACGCCGAGCCGCAGCACCTCGTAGTCACCGAAGCCTGTCCGAAGGACTCCAGCCGCGTCGATGCGGTTGTTGTAGCTCTCGGTGTAGACGGTGGGCACGCCAAGCGCGACGCCGGTGATCGTGGAGTCCGACTCCCACGACTTTCCTTGGACCAGCGGAAAGCTGAGGACGGTGGCGGGCGGATCGTAGACGAGCTCCGTTCGCGACGCGCCGCCTACCGGGGAGACCACGCCGCGCAGCGTCAGCGCAGAGTCGGTGGCTTCGAAGACCCCGAGCAGGTCGTCGGCATCGGTGAGGCGCGTCGCGTACGTCGCTCCGGGGAACGACGGTTCGAACCACTGCCCTTCGATGGAGAGGTACTCGCCGCTGCTGGTGTGGTCGCCGGGAAAGTCGACCGACATGTCCCAGACGGTTTGCCCGTCGATCGTCGCGCCGGCCGTGTCGAAGGTGACGGCCTGCGCGGCGAGGAAGTTGACCTGGAGCCCCGGGTCGAAGAAGAGTTCGAGGCGCTCGATCACCGCGTCGCCGTTGGGCGGCATGCAGTCGCCGGGCGCTCCGGTGGTCGAGGTGGACTCGTCCGATCCGCCCGAGGCGCTGTCGGTCTCGGCGGTCGTGCCCGACGAGCTCGCACCGCTCGAGGCAACCTCGCCTTCGGTCTCGGCGCCCGACGAGGAGCCGCCGTCTGCGATGCATTGCCCATCGGCTCCGCACATCCCCGATGGGCAATCCGCACCCGAGAGACAGGCCGACGCATCGTCGCCACACCCCGACAGCGCCAGTAAAGCTCCCGCCACTCCGAATATGGTGCATCGCAACATTGGCCGACCGGAGACTAACGGCGGCTCTAGACCCGCGTCAAGGGGCGTATGCGCGCCGTTCGCTGGCGATTGTCGCGCGAGGAGGGGGAGGTTGACGCTGTCACGGAGCGGGTGGGATATTGCGCCGCGAAGAGGCCCTCCTCGTGACGCTCATCAAGAAGTACAGCAATCGACGCCTCTACGACACGGGGCTGAGCCGGTACATCACGCTGGACGAGCTCGCCGGAAAGATCCGCGACGGCGAGGAGGTCCGAGTGGTCGACGCGAAGTCGGGCGACGACCTCACGCAGGTCACCCTCACCCAGCTCATCCTCGAGAGCCCGACCGCGAAGCTGCTGCCCGTCGGGCTGCTGCACCGGCTGCTGCGCATGCAGGACGACGCGATCGCCGAATTCTTCTCTAGCTACGTCACGTGGGCCCTCGACGTCTATTTGGCGGCGAAGAGCGGCGGCCAGACGCTGGGGTCGATGATGCCGTTCGGCCAAGCGCCATGGGCCGGCACGAGCGCGCTGGCCCGCATGTTCGGCGCGGCGCCCTTCTGGCCGGGCCAGTCGCCCCAGCCCACGCCCTCCGCACCGGCCGCACCACCTCCGGACGAGGACCGACCCACGGTGAGCGACGACCTGCAGGCGCTGCGGGCCGAGCTCGAGGAGCTGAAGCGGTCGATCCGCGGGGAGTCCGAGCCGGGCTGACGCCATTTTGTGCACTGCAACATTTTTTCGTTGACACGTCGGGGCGGGATGACTACATCTCTGCCCATGGCTAAGCAGAACTCGTCTTCGGACGCGTCCACCTCCACGGCCGCCAATGGTGCGGTGCAAGATTTCTTCTCGCAGGCGCAGCAGATGTGGGCTCCCGTCACGGATGCCATGCAGGAGCAGCGCGCGCTCTTCGAGCGGGGCCTCGAGGACCTCGAGAAGGCTCGAGATGCGAACCTTCGCCGCACGCGCGAAGCCGCAGACGAGATGGTCGAGGTGTTCAAGGCATCGATGAGCTACGGCATCCAGCTCAGCCACGAGTGGTGCAGCACCAGCCTCGCCGCGTCGCGCCGCACGATGAGCGCGTGGTCGCAAGTCGCGAGCCGCTGAGGCTCGCCTGAAGGCAGGGAGGGACGCAATGCGACTCGATCAACTCAAGGTCATCGTCACGGGCGCCGGCCGTGGCATGGGCGCTCACTTCGCGACGGAGCTCGCCAACGCGGGAGCAAAGGTCGCCGCGGGCGACATCGACTCCGACGGACTCGAGTCGTTGCCCGCGGGTGTCTCCAAGCGCAAGCTCGACGTCACCAACGAGGCCGAGTGCGACGCCTTCGTCCGTTGGGCGCAGGACGAGCTCGGGGGCGTCAACGGGCTCATCAACAACGCGGGCATCATCCGCGACGCCCTGCTCGCCAAGCGTAGCCGTCGCACCGGCGAGATCTCGGGCATGAGCACGGAGGCGTGGAACTCGGTGCTCGCGGTCAACCTGACCGGTGCGATGTTCATGACCCGAGCGTTCGCTCTCAACGCGATCGAGCACGAGGTCGGGCCTGGCGTCGTCGTCAACATCTCGAGCATCTCGCGCCACGGCAGCCGCGGTCAGACGAACTACGTCGCGACCAAGGCCGCCCTGGCCGCCAACACCGTCACCTGGGCTCGCGAGTTCGCGCCGATGCGCATTCGGGTTGGCGCGGTCGCCCCGGGCATGATCGAGACTCCGATGACGCAGGGCATGAACCAAAAGGCCCGGGACGCGCTCGTCGCGGGCATCCCCGTCGGCCGCATCGGCACGCCAGCGGACATCTGGCACGCCGTCCGCTTCGTGCTCGAGTGCGACTACTTCAACGCGCGCACGATCGACGTCGACGGCGGCGCATCAATGAGCTAGAGCAGCCTGTGGTGCAACTCGTTCGACGTCCCGAGCCAGCGCACCAACGCGTCGGCTCGGGCGTCGTCGATTTCGATGCCCGGACGCGTCACCTCGGGGATGGCTTCGCCGTGAAAGTCGGAGCCCCCGGTCGCGACCATGTCCAGCTTGTCGGCGAGTCGCAGCCAGCCTTCGCGCTCGGCCTTGCCATAGCGGCCGTACAGAGCCTCGAGCCCCTCGAGCCCGTGGTCGCGGTGACGCCGGCACAGCGACTCGACGAGGCCGAACTCACCGAACGCGTGCGGGTGCGCGAGTGAAGCCTTGGCGCCTGCTGCCAGGCCGAGCTCGAGCCCCTCTCGAAGCGAGACGCGATCCACGGGCACATCCGCCGGCCCGCCGTCGCGGAGGAAGCGAGAGAACGCCTCCTTGATGCTCGTGCAGATGCCCGCCTGGACCAGCGCCTTGGCGACGGCGGGACGTCCCGGAACGCCGTGGGTCTGCGCGAGGATCGCTTCGGGGTCGAGCGAGTGCCCGAGCGCTTCGAGCCGCCCGCAGATCTCCCGCAGACGGTGGGTCCGCGCGACGAAGATCTGGTCGGTGCGGGCGCGCAGCGCATCGAGCCCCTCGCCTTCGGTGAGGCCGTAGAGCAACAAGTGCACCGTGCGGCCGTGGTCCTTGCAGCTGAGCTCCATCCCGCGCAGCACCGTGACATCGGGCAGCACGTCGGCCGTGCGCTCGAACCCCACGAACGTGTCGTGGTCGGTGAGGGCGAACAGGGTGACGCCAAACCTTCCAGCACGCCGCGCAACCTCGTCCGCAGGCAGCGAGCCGTCGGAACAGGTGGAGTGGCAGTGTAGGTCGACCTTCATTCCAGGAGCCGAATCTCCAGGACGAACTCGCCCTCGTTGGACTCATCCGTGTCGACGACGACGATGAGGCGCTCTCCTTGGTCGAGCGATCGCACGACGCTGGAGCTGAACGGGTCGAACACGTTCGTTTCGCACGCGAGCTCGCTTCCGGTGCACGACTCACGCAGCGAGACGACCACCGGCGTAAATGAGCCCGACGCACGAAACCGATAGTCACCGGGGACGGGAGCGACGAACGCATAGACGACATCGTTGCCGTCGTCGCTCTCGCACGAAGGGGAGAAGTCATCGTCCTCTTGCGAGAAGTTGCGAGCGTCGACCTCGCCCAGGGCGCTGCCGAGATCGACCTCTACGCATGACGCGTCGACATCCGAGGTGGTCGTCGCATCCGGGTCCGAGGTCGTCGTCGCGTCGGAATCCGAGGTCGTCGGCTCATCGTCGGCGGTGGTGGGCTGGGGACCGCCGCTTCCCGAAGACTCGGCGACCCCCGGGGGCACGCACTGCTCGGCGAACCCCGAGGGAGCGAGCTCCGCATAGCGCTGCCCCGAGTCGCACGCCGGGTCGGGAAAGCTGCAGTAGTTGTTGGGCTGGCAGACCCCCGCGATGTTGCCGCTGACGCATTCCTCGTCTTGCGCGCACTCGAAGCCATCGCCGTCGCCACTACAGGCCGACGCTGCGAGAGCCGCAAGCAAGAACGCCAGGAGTCGCACGAGTCGATGATACGCGATCACGTCGCTACACGAGCGCGTAGCGCAGCCCACGGTCGCGCACGACCAGCGTTTTCGCGCCGCAGTGGGCCATCGCCACCGAGAGGATGGTCAAACCGGCGACGACGACGTCGGCGCGGCCATGAGGCAAGCACGGCCTCTTCAGCCGGGCGGCGAGCGGTTCGGCGGCAAGCTCGTCTCGCAGCGCGTCGACCTGCGCCCGCGTCCACGATGACCCGTCGACCGCGTCCCGGTCGTAGGTATGAAGACCCAGCAGCAGCGCTGCGAGCGTGGTGACGGTGCCTGCGAGGCCGTACAGCGCGTCGGCCGGCTCGACCGGCTGTGCAGCGAGAGCGTCACGGGCGGCCGCTTCGACGGCATCGAGCTCGGCGGGCGCGATCGGGTCGCTCTGCACGAGAGCCTCGGTCAGCCGCACCGAGCCGACCTTGTGCGAAGCGATGCTCTGGATCTCCTCGCCGCGCCCGACCACGAGCTCGGTCGACGCCCCCCCGATGTCGATGACCCGCATGGACTCGACGTCGGGATGCTCGCGCGCGACCGAGAGGTACGACAGCCGCGCCTCTTCCTCGCCCGAGATCAGCCGCACTTGCACGCCGAGCGCGGCATGAGCCCGCTGCAAGAACACCTCCTGATCCCGCGCGAGCCGCAACCCCTCGGTCGCGACCGCCTCGATCGCGGCCCCCGAAGCGTCGGCCAGCCGGCGATAGTCCTCGAGGATCGCGACCGTTCGATCGATCGCCTCGGGCAACAACGAGCCCCGCTGCGCCACCCCTTCGCCGAGGCGGGCCACCCTCGCCTCGTCGCGCTCGATGAGGACCGCCCCAGTGGGCCCGCGCGAGGCCAGCAGCAGGAGCACCGAGTTCGTGCCGATGTCGATGACCGCCTTCACGACGCGCAGCGAAGCACCGATCTACGCGGCGTTCAACGTCCGCAACGACAAAGCCCCGCCGGCGGGTCGCCAACGGGGCTCGAATCGAAGCGCGAACGCTTACTTGAGGGCGCGCGGTCCCCAGTCGGGGGTGGTTCCGGCCTTCATGACCTGGATCTGGTTGTTGCCGTCTTCGTTGGCGATGGTGATACCGCCGCGGGAGGACGAGAACGCGATGAGGCGACCGTCGGGCGACCAGGTCGGGTCGGTGTTACGACCGCCCCCCTGGGTCATCCGCTTGAGCTTTCCGGTCTTCACGTTGACCGCGAAGACGTCGAAGCGGCTGCCGTCACGACCGGCGTATGCGATCCACTGGCCGTACTCGCCCTCACCAGGGCTCCAGTCGGGCGTTTGGTTGTAGTTGCCCTTCTTGGTGACGCGGGCTGCTCCGCCGCCGCCGCTGCTCATGCGGAAGACCTGCGGGCCTCCGGCGCGGTTGGAGACGAAGGCGATCTGGTTGCCGCCGGGGCTCCACGTGGGCGAGCCGTCGATGGCCGCGTTCTTGGTGAGACGCGCCTGGACGCTGCCGTTGGTGCCGATCTTGTAGATCTCGGAGTTGCCGTCCTTGGACAGCGTGAGCGCGATGGCTCCGCCGGTGGGGCTCATGGCGCCGCCGAGGTTGAGGCCGGGGTACTTCGAGACCCGGGTAGGCCCGCCACCGCTGCTCATCCACAGGTCGGGGTTGCGCTTGGCGTAGCTGGTGAAGAGCACCTGACCGCCGGGGCCGAGCGAGGGGAGGATGTTGAGCGAGCGGTTCGCGGTGATGCCCGCGACGTTGCCGCCATCCATTTCCATCGTGAAGATGTTCTTCGACACGGTGGGGCTACGGCGCGTCCGCACGAACGCGATGCGCGAGCCGAACACGCCGAGCGTGCCGGTGTAGTACTTGATGACCTCGTTCATGAAGCGGTGCGCAGCCTTGCGCTTGTCGCCCGCCGGGTAGCCCTTGGACAGAACCGGTTTCTTGCCCTTCGAGAGGTCGTAGAGCTGAAACTTGATCTGGCCGCCGAGCTCGGCGTTCTTGATGACCGCCTGCGCGCCCGTCTCGACCCAGGCTTTCTTGTTGAAGCCCTTTTCCTTGACCAACGCTGCGGGCAGCGACCGACGGTCGACCACGTCGAAGCCAGCCGAGAGCTTGGCGTCTTTGCGGACCACGTCGCCGACCTCGTCACCCGCCGGAACGGCGAGCTTGAGCAGCACCACGGTGCCACCGACGTCGGTGTCTTGGGCTGCGTTCGCCTCGGTGATGAGTGCAGTGTCGTCTTGTCCCGCCCAATAGGCCCCGCCGAGGAGGACGCCGGCGAGCGCGGTGGTACCGATGAGAGTTCGCTTCATAGTCTGGTTGGACCTCGCTCGGAGGGAGCATAGCGGTCCAAGCGGGGCGGGGGAAGGAAGCTTTACCCCGTGATCATCAATGGTTGCGGTGTGTTTTTCGTGTGGCAGAACGCCTCGTGCCCGCATCCCGCCCCACCTTCGTGGGAACGGACGCGGGCACGGTAGCGCCGTAGGAGGGAGGCTGGCGCTACTTCACGCCGCCGTTGGACCACACGAAGGTGTATTTGATCTTCGCGCAGCTGCCCTTCATCTTGCTCGCGACCTTGGCCGGCGGCTTGGGGAGGTTGAGCGAGCGGACCGCGTTGGCCACTCGAGCCTGGTCCGCGGCAGCCAGCGAGCCGCCCTTCTTCTGCACCTTCTTCACCTTGCCGTCCTTGCACAAGGTGATCTGGAACTTGGAGGTCCCCTTGCCCATCTTCGCCCCGAACGCGCCGACTGGCATGTTGTTGAGGGCCTTCATCACCTGGGTCGCCCAGGGGTCGCCGTCCTTCTTGAGGTCGCTCCAGCCGCCGGGGTCGCCGAACGGGTCACCCTTTTGCACCTTGGTGGTGGGCAGGTCGTCGTAGGGCGTGTTCTTCTTGGTGGGAAGCTTCGAGGTCGGGAGCTTCTTGTCCTTCTTCTCGGTCGGCTTCTTGGGCTTCTCTTTGGGCTTCTCTTCGGGAGGCTCTTCCTCCGGCTTCTCTTCGGCCGGCTTGGCTTCCTCGTCCTCGGTGACCGCCTCTTCGGGGGTCTCCTCGTCCTCGGCCCGGGTCTCCTCGATGATGATCTTCTCGGGGAGTTCCTTCTCTTCGATCTCGACGCCCAACTTGACCAAGGTGCCCGGCTCGAAGTCGATCTCGAACTCGTCGTCGTCTTCGGTCTCGTTGGGGCAGGCCTCGGTGATCGCGAGGTTGTACGTGATCGTGTGGACGTCCATGTCGTCCTTGAGCCACTGCGCCTTGATCTTGCCCAGGCACGCCTCGTCGTCGAGCGAGTCGCACTCGGCGAGGACGGCGTCTTGAAACGCCTCGTTGTAGAGTTCGCGGTCGCTCTCGACCCAGGCGGCCTCGAACGTGATGACGCACTCCTGACCCAGCTGCCACGCGAAGAAGATCGCCAGCGCGGTGGTCACGCCGCAACCGAGCAGGGCACCGATCAGCGCCAGCGGATTCCGAAAGATTTCGCGGATATCGCCTGCGTAGACCTTGGGTGCTGCGTCGTGTGCGGTGGGCATTGCTCTATTCCTCTCCTCGGAGGCGCTTCATGTTCGGATCCGCTACGAACCCGACGGATTTGACCTCTGCTTCCTTCAACGCAACGAGCACGTCAACGATCCGTGCGTACTCGACGTTCTGGTCGCCCTGGATGAAAACCTTGCCGTCTTCTTGAATCTTGACGTTGTTCTTGAGCTCCTCGGCCATCTTGTCCTTGTCCTTGGACAACGGCAGCGTGCCCAAGAACACCTTGCCCGTCTTGTCGACGGAGATGATCGAGTAGAAGAACTCCTCTTCGGTGATCTCCTCGCCTCGCCCGGCCGGAACGTCGACGTCGACGCCTTCGGGGGTCATCAGCGGCGTGGCGACCATGAACATGATGAGCAGGCAGAACATCACGTCGACCAACGAGGTGACGTTGATCGCCCCCATGGGCTCGTCGCCCGTGGCGCCTTCTTGGATGATCTTCGTCGCCATCGGCAGTGCTCCGAGGGCGACCTAGAAGAAGTGACGCTTGACGATGTTCATGAAGTCGGCGCCGAAGTTGCTCATCTCGGAGCCGAGCACCTTGAGGCGGCGCTGGAAGTAGTTGTAGGCGACGACCGCCGGAACGGCGGAGGCCAGCGCGAGCGCGGTGGTGATCAGCGCCTCGGCGATGGGCCCAGAGACCTCGCCAAGCTCGGCTTCACCCGACGCGGCGATCGCCAAGAACGCCTCCATGATGCCGAAGACGGTGCCGAAGAGGCCGATGAACGGCGCGGCGGATCCAGTGGTGGCCAGGAACGGGAGCAGGTTCTCGAGCTTGGTGGACTCGGCCAGCTTGGCCCGTGCGAGGGCACGCTCGACGTTGTCCGCGTCGCCCATCTTGTCGCGCATGCTGGCGTTGTCGCCACCCTCCTGGCTCTTCTTGACCTTGGAGAGTTCGATGTAGCCGGCGCGGAACATGGCCGCGATGGGGCTGCTCTTCGCGTTCTCGGCCACCCGATAGATGTCATCGAGCCGCTTGCTCTTCCAGAACTGGTCGAGGAACTTGACCGACTGGCTCTGCGCCATCGTGATCTGGATGAACTTGAAGATGATCACGAAGACGCACAGCGCGACCAACAAGAACAAGATGATGACGACGGCCGCGACGATTCCTCGGGACTTGAGGATCAGTTCGACCAGACTCGTTTGCGTGCCTTCGGCGAGGAGGAGGGCGAGGAGAGACGAAGTCACTTCCGCGCCAGGCTACCCGGCGCGTGGCGTGGGCGTCAAACCATCGGTGCAGTTGTAAATTGCTGAAATTCATTACGAATCGAGGCGATAGCGCAACGTCGCCACTTTCGCGGACCCCAGCGGGGTTCGGCGGGGGCCCGCGAGTTCGACGCGCATTGGAGTCGGGGGCATGTTTGCGACGATCCGCCGACTGCTCCAGACTGCGGCTCGTGCGGTGTCTGCAGACCCTGTGCGCGGCCAGCATCCTGGTCGCCACGTCGGCGTGCTCGGTCGAGACCGGGGTCGTCGAGTGGGCCTGGTCGTTCGTCGACCGGGACGGCGACGCGATCTACCCGCGGGGCGTGTTCGACCTCGGGCGCAGCTCGTCCTGCGCCCTGCCCGGACGCCTCGGCGGATCCGAGGTCCGCTACGACCTCGGCGCCGAGCTCGTGATCTGCGATCCGCAGTGCGAAGGGGGCTGCGGGGACCCCGACTGCCAGATCGTGGCGCCGCTGGGGTTCGACTGCGAGCGCTATCGGGGCAGCAACCCTTCGGTCCCATCATCGAGCGATCCCTACTCGTTCGAAATCAGCCCGGTCATCACGCTCCCCGGCGGCGACGAATGCCGGGACCTCGAGGCGTGCATCACCGCCCCCGGACCCCGCTCGCGGGAGGTGCCGCCGGGGTTGGTCACCGACCTGCAGGTGTTTCAGCTCGTCGTCGGCATGGATCAGAACGGGCCCACGTCGAGCTCGGGCTCACTGGATCTGGAGGCATGCGGTTGTGAATAGGTTGTTCCCCGTACTCGGCGGCCTGAGCCTGTGGGGGTGCGTGTTGCCTGCCGACGAACCCACGGGCCTGGAGCTGTCGTGGCGCTTCGTCGAGGTCAACACCGTCGATGGCGAAGAGGCGCAGCGCCTGCGGTCGTGTGAAGGCGGACAGATGCACGAGGTGGTGTTCTCCATCACCGACACCTCCGACGCCGAGCGCACCGACACGTTCCGCTACCCGTGCGCGTATGGGTTTCAGACCCCGACGGAGTTTCAGACCGAGTCCTCCGACGCGTTCATCGAGCTCAAGCCACGAGGCTACGAGGTGCTGATCGACCTGGTGAGTACGGACGTCGACGGCGCCCAGATCGTCCGCCGCGCGCGAAACATCGAGGTCGACGTGCTCGAACGCAGCGTCACGCTCCAAGACTTCGACTTCGGGCTCGAGCCGGTCGAGGTCACCCTCAGCCTCGCAGGGCTCGACGCCTGCGATGCGTTCGCGCTGACCCTGCGGTACGCCGACCCCGAGCGCGCGCTCGCCGAGCCTCCTCGCACGGACGGCGGCACCGTCGTCACCGAGCTCGTCTACCGAGAGCGCTTGGAGACGATGCAGGGCGTGTCCCTCGCCGGAGGGGAATCCAGCTGCGGCGACGCGCCCGCGGAACACACCGTGGCCGAGGTCGACCCTGGCGCGTACATCCTCGACGTCAGCGTCGACGGCGTGCTCTGCCCCGTAGACCTGACCGTGGGCCCCAGTGGCGCGGAGCACGTCATCGACCTTGCGAACCTCCCATGCGACGGCTAAAACGCGCCTTCGTGCGCCTCTCTTCCTCAGGGCTCGTTCTCGCCGCACTCGTCGCGTCGGGCTGCCAAGAAGCCCCGAGCTACGCCGTTCGCTGGCGAATCTCGCCGCGCCTGGGTGAAGAGCAGCCTCAGACCCCAGCGCCGCAGGACGAGGAGATGACCAACCCCTCGGTGTGTGCCCGCTCGGGCGTCTCCCAGGTCGAGGTCTGGGTCTTCGACGAGCTCGACCGCCTGGCCGACCAGTTCGTCCGGCCGTGTTTCCCCGAGCGCTTCCGTCGCTCCGGCGGCGCGGTCCGTGGCGCGACCCTGCCCCCTGGGGACTACACAGTCCTCGTCGCGGGCACGCGCGCCAACGGTCGAGCGTGGGGGCCCTGCCTGGGCGAAGACTGCGACGGCGGGTCCGTCCAGTCGTACCTTGCCGCCGCGATCGAAGCCGACCAGCCGCTGTGCGTCGACGACGAGTGCAACGTCGGCCTCGACACCTGCGACTGCGACCGATTCACGGTCGAGGCCGATCGCCTCGCGCGGCTCCCCGACTTCGTCCTCGGCGCGCCGCCCGACTGCGAAGACGGCATCGACGGCGACCAAGACGGGCTCGTCGACGGCTTGGATCCGGGCTGCCAGCTCGGCGCCAGCGAGTCCACGCCCGTGCTCAACCCCGAGATCGCCCTGTCGCTCTCGGTGCTGTCGGGCAACCCCAACGCCGACTGCAAGAGCCTCCGCCTGGGCACCCTCGCCATCGCCATCGACGACGAGCCCCTCGACCGCATCCTCTGCAACGTCGGCGTCACTCGCTTCAGCACCCCGCTGAGCGTCGGCGAGCACCAGCTCTCGGTCACCGGCCTCGACGGCACGGGCGAAGAGGCCACGGTCGAGAAGGTCTCCGACTTCATCGTCAACGATCGCGGCGTCATCGAACCCGAGCAGCTCGAGGTCGACTTCGCCGACGTCGACATGCTCGAGCCCATCGACGCGCTGGTCAACTTCCAGCTCCAGCTTCAGGTCCCGCAAAGCAACGACACGACGACCTGCCTCGACGAACGCGTCGGCGCCGTCGACTTCCGGGTCCGCCTGCTCGACATCGGGGGCGAGCCCATCGTCCCGGCGCCGCAAAGCGCCATCGGCCGCCTCGACGGCAGCAGCGTGTCGTGTTCCGTAGAGGGGGGACTCACCTTGGCTGCCGCCAGCATCTCCACGCTCGACCCGCAGCGCTGGGGCGCCTACTTGCTCGAGTTCGAGGCCTTTGGCGCCGACGGACAGCTGTGCTGGACCAACGCCGACGACCCCACCCCACTGGCTCCGCAGGAGACGGTAGGCGTGGTCGCGCGTCCCGTCGAGCAGCTTCCCGCCGGCTGCTTCAGCGAGTGAATGCGGGCTAGGGCAGCACCTGCTCGAAGCAGGCGTCGCAGCGCAGGCCGCTTGCGGTGTAGAAGCTGCCCGACTCGGGCACGTCCTTGCCGCAGCCGCCGCACGACACCGTGCGTTCGGGGGGCCTGTCCGGGAGGCCCTGCGCGACGGTGGCGTGGCAATAGACGCAGTTGTCGCGGCGTGGGTTCACGAAGCGGCCGCAGCTCGGGCACCGGGGCGCGGCCTTCCGCACGCGGGCCGAGATCTTGCCATCCTCGACGCCGTCGGCGAGATCGAGCTGCTGGCTGACGACCGAGAGCTCGTCTCGGGTCGCCAACCCCTTGGACATGATGAGCTCGGTGAGCGCCTTGCACAGCAGCTCGAGTCGGTCGACGCGCGCCGCGAGAGGCCCGAGCACCACCGAAGGGTCAGGCGCGGCCTCGAGGTCTGCTTTGAGCTGCTGGATGTCCGCTCGCTGCTTGTACTCCGAGTCGAACAGAAAATCGGCCGAGAACAGATCGTCGAAGTAGCCCACGACCCGATCCTATCACTGCTCGGCGTTGGGCTTGGCCGAGGTGGGCGCCCGCAGATCGAGGTCCTGGAGCAGGTCTTCGAGCTCGATCTTCTTTTCGAGTCGCTGGCTTTGCAGCTCGACGATCTTGCGGCCGATTGCGTCACCGTCCTTCGTGAACTCGTCGAGGCGCGCGGAGAGCTTCTTGCGCAGCGACGAGGCCGCGGGGTCCTTCTTGATCGCCTCGAGGTTCTCTCGGGTCTGGCGCGCGCGCTGGTCGAGCTCGACCTGCTGACGCTTCAGGCCGTCGATCTCGGTGTCGATGCGTCCGATCGCGGTGCGACGATCGACGATGGGCTGCAGCTTCTTGCGCATCTGCGGGGTGACCTCGCCGGACACGAGCAGCTGCTCCATGAGCTTCACCGCGCGGCCATCCCAGATGCTCATCGTGGTGCGCGAGGGGGTCTGTTCGACCAGGGTCACCTCGGACTCGGTCTTGCCCTTGGGAACGACCACGGGCACCAGATACGCACCGGGCAGGTCCTCGGTGTCGGTGGGACGCTCGAGGAGTTCGTAGTCGCTGCCGGCCTGAGAATGGCGCACGAGCACCTTCCACGACTTGTCCTGGCGCGGCCCTCGGACGTTCCAGGTGGTCTCGGTGCGCGAGAACTGCTCGACCTCGAGGACGCCCCGGACGATGCGAATCAGCCGCATCTCGTCCCCCTTGTACTTGGCGCTCGACGTCACGAGGATGCTCGGCTCGACCGCAAAGGGGACGGTGGCGCTGGTGCCCGTGCCGACGGTGTCGGTGAGGCCCTCGCCGACGAAACTCCCGCCCGCGTAGATGCTCAGGGGCCCCGGCTCGAGCACGAACGGGCTCGAGTTCTTGAAGCGCACGACCCGGTAGGGGTTCATGTCGTAGCCCATTCCCGCCCCGCCGGGCTTGAACAGGAACGTCTCCTCCGCATCGACCTCACGGTTGAGGATGGCGACCATGGTGGAGCTGCCGTTGGGCACGCTGACGCGCTCGGTGAGGTCGAAGCGGGTCATGCCGGCCACGCTGCTGGCGCGGGCCTTGGCCTGGGTGCTTCGCCGCAGCGCGTCGTAGTCGACGGCGGGCGGCGGCGGCGGAGCACTTGGGGCACCGCCACCTCGGAAGTTCGAATCTTCGTCGTCCATCAACCCGCCGACGACCGCACCGCTCTTCTTCGGGGCCTTCCTTCTCGCTGTCGCCCTCGCGCTGGCCGCCCCGGCGGGCGCCAGGTCCATCTCGGGCTCGGGCTCGGGCGCGGCCTCGTCGAAGCTGTAGGCGTACCCCTCCTCCTCCGCTTCGCTGGCTTCGTAGTCGTAGGTCGTCTCACCCACGGCCACGGTGGCGCGACGGCGGACGCCCGACTCGGTGAGGTCGGCCCGCGACACGTTGCGCGGCGTGTGCAGGTCGTACTCGAAGGCGATCGGCTCGCCGGAGGTGAGAGACATGCCCACGTTGGCCCAGTCTTCGCCGCTGGTGTTGTCGACCACGGCCCAGCCCTGCAGGAGCGCCTGACCTTCGCCCTCCTTGGGCAGCACGACGCGATAGGTCGGCTTCCACATGGGGGCCTCGACCACGTAGCTCACGGTGAGGTCGTGGCTCTTGGCGCCGGCAAGCCGAATCTCGACCTCGATCTGCTGAAACATGCCCTCGCCCGCGCTCGCATCGAGGCGACGGTTGAGCTGCAAAGCGACGTCGCCGTCGAGCAGAGTGAATCCCGAGACCTTGGAGAGGCGAACGACGTAGAGGTCATCCCCGTCGACGAGGGTGACCTTGTGGTCGACGGTGGGCAGCTCCTCGCTCGATGGCGGGGCGATGCGCGCCGAGGGGTCGGGCTCGTTCTCGGTGCGCTCGACCATGACCACGCGACCACGAATTCGACCGACGCTGGTGCGGAGCACGACCTCGGTGCCGCGGAGTCCATCGAGCACCTGCGCGAGGCTGCCTCGGCCTGGACCCAGAGTGGATAGCGCGGCGTTGGCCCAGCTCTGTGGATCGAGCGGCATGGACACGCTCACGGCCTGGCCGCTCTTGCGGTCGATGACGGTCAGGGACTTGAGCAGGTCGTTGACCTGGTCACGGCGAACCTTGATGCGAAGGACGTCCCCGTCGACCTCTCCGCTGCGCTCGAAGTAGCCGACGCCGTTGCGATAGAGCACGACTCGCTCGAGTCCGAGGTCGGTCTCGGCTGCGCCGTAGCTGTTGCGCGCGGTGGCACAGCCAAGGGATGGGAGTCCAAGAAGGAGGGCGACGGCGAGAAGAGAGGTACGCATGGTTCGTCGGCGCGCGTAGGGTAGCGCGACGCCAGCTCCCTACGCACACCCGAGCAGGATCGTTCTGCGATATCGGCTGAATGCGAGACTGAGGGCTGCTACGCCCCGAGAACGTCTTCGTAGATGTCCTCGATGGCGAGACGGGTACCCGCGGACTCGAGCTGGACCGTATCTCCCGCCTCGTGCCGCTCGAGCACCCACGACGGCTCGCCCCGTCGGTAGACCTCGACGTAGATGCGGTCCTGCGCGACGAGTACGTACTCCTCGAGGCTGGACAGAGACTGATACGCGAGGCGTTTCTCCATCCGATCCCGCGCTTCGGTGGACGGTGACAACACTTCGATGATGAGCTTGGGAGAGCGCTCGATATGCGCGTCGAGGTCGCCCGAGCAGGATACGACCACGTCGGGATAGTAGAAGCGCTCCCCGACCTGCACCTTGAGGTCAGAGACGAACGCCCGACACGACGATCCCTTCAGTGCGCCGTGCAGATGTCGTTGCAGCGCCAGCGCGATGAGGTTGTGGCGGCGGGACGCGCCGACCATCGCGTAGACGTTGCCTTCGATGAACTCGTGCCGGACGTCCGAGCGCTTCTCGCGCTCGAGGTACTCCTCCACCGAGAGGAGGGTCAGTGTTTCTACGCTCGACACGCCGCCCGTCAGTATGCGGCGGGACACCTGGAGCCGCAAACCGCCGCGCCCTTCGGCGTGCTCAACCCAAGCCGGCCATCTGCAGGACCTCTTTGGTCTTCTTGCCGAGCTCGGCGCGCGTCTGGGTGTACACGACCGCCATGGCGTCTTCGAGTACGTCGTCCCCGGTCCACGCGTCGACGAGCACCTCACCACGCACCTCTCGGCGGAGCATGCGGAAGCCATAGGCGGCCGCATACAAGTCGTCCATCAAGCCCAGCGGGCCCAGGTCGGCCTCGGGCAGCACGTCGTCGGGGACGACGAAGTAGGCGAGCACGGACGTGACGATCGTGCGTGCGTCTTTGGAGAGACGGCCGTCCACGAGCAACTTTGCGTAGAAGTTGAAGACGTCGGGGGCGAGCCGGACCGCGCGCTCGCGGGTTCCCGTGTAGTCGTGCACGAAGCGACCCAGAGCGGCGGCGTAGTCGGGAGCTTCGAACACGGCGCGTTCATTATCCCGGACCCCGAGCGCGAACTCCAAGCGCTCGGCTCATTGTGCGCCGCGACCCGGTAGATACCAGGCAAACGCGTTGTCCCGACCGAACCCGTTGAGGGCCAGGCTGATCGACACGTCGAGCGCTTCGACGTGGTGCCACCACCCCACGGGGATGAACAACGCGTCGCCGGGCTCGACCACGACGTCGAACATCGACGCTGCGGCCTCGGCATGCTCGGGCGCGGGGTCGCGAGGATCGACGTGGCTGTAGAGCCCGCGAGCCCATTGCAGCAGCTGCGGGTTGTCGGGCGGGGCCAGTCGAAGGCGCTTTCGGCCGTAGATCTGACAGAACAAGATGTTGGAGGTGTCGTGATGCAGCGCGGTGATGGTGCCGGCAGGCCCAAACCACAGCGCCGACGACGACCTCATCTTCCGTGGGGCGAATAGCCCTTCCGGTGGAGCGACGTCCTCGAACAGGGGCGCGAGCGTCTCGGTCCGGGAGTTGCCCCCACCCGCGATCAGGTAGACGTCGTTCGAGACACCCGCGGACTCCACCCGCTCGACGAACCGCGCCATGGGCATCCGCTCGCGGTGTCGGCCTGCGTTGATGTCGGGATCCGGGTCGTCGGCGCGTCCGGTGCACGCCTCGACCTCCGCCTCGCCGAAGCTGGACGCGAAGAAGCCCGGGCTCCACTTCGAACACGCCGGCCACCGTGCGGCCATGCCCTCGAAACACACCGCGGTGTTGGTGTTCCAGTAGCGCTGGTAGAACGCCTCCACGCTCGGGAAGCGGGTGCGCTCGACTCGTGGAGAGCGGAGCTCGGCCTTGAGCTGTCCCACCTGTGCCCACGCGCGTGCGGCCCTCGTCCCCGGCGAGCGCTTCGCTCGCAGCACGGTGACCCTGGCCAGCGGTTCGGGAACGCCGCCTTCGACCAGGGCGGCGATGATCGCCTCGACGTCTCCGCCGCCGGCCAGGTTTTCGTGCACCCAGTGGCGCTACGCGGCGGAGAGTCGCGGGCGGATTCGGCGTCGGGCCTGGCGCCTCATTCGCCGGTCGTCGGCGGAGGCATCGGTGCGATCTCGGTCGTGCCACCGTCGTCGCTGCCCGTGCCACCGGTACTGCCACCCGTGCTCCCGCCCGTGCTCCCCGTGCTTCCGGTCGCCGTGTCCGTGGGATCGGGCATCGGCGAGACGGTCGTCGAGTCGGTCGGGTTCGGCATCGGCGCCGTGTCGGTGCCCGCCGTCGCGGTGCTGGCCGTGTCGGTGCCTGCGGTGTCGGTGGGGTCGGGCATCGGCGCGACGTCGGTCGTGCTCGCGTCCGCGTTGTCGTCGTCCTCGTCGTCGCACGCGGGCCCAACGAGCGCCATCGCCAAAGTGGCCCCGACGAGCGCGGGTCCGCGAGGTTTCGGTGTCAGTCTAGTCTTCTTGGTCATAACTACGGGCACCAGTGGACCGCAGCGCGGCGGGCATGGTCAAGCAGACGCTCGGCTCTCGCGATTGCACGGGCTACGAGAGCCGGACCGCCGCCTCGTGAAACCTCGGCCGAAACGCCCGGATCGCTTCGTTGGTCCGCACGGGATGCACCCGGTTGCTGAGCAAGATGCAGATGGTCGGCCCCCCCTCGGCGGCGGGATCGACCCACAGGCTGGTGCCCGTGTAGCCCGTGTGACCGACGGCGCTCGCCGTAACCGCGCGGCCGGCCGTGCCGCTGCCATCGGGCGACGGCCCGTCCCACCCGAGCCGGCGTGTCGACGCCTCGACCGTGCTGGGCTGCCAGAACCGGTCGCGTACCGCGGGCAACAGGCCGGGCAGCAGCATCTGCACCCAGGCCCGCGCAACCTCCAACACGCCGTGCGCGGTGCCGAAGAGGCCCGCATGCCCGGCGACGCCGCCCCAGACGAACGCGTTGTCGTCGTGCACGAAGCCGTGCGCGACGCCCGAGTTCTTGCGCAGCTCGAAGTGCGAGGGCACGCCGCCTGGATGCAGCGCCTCGTCGTAGATCTCCGTCGGCGCGATACGGTCGCGGTGAGGTCGAGGCTTCGGCGGATACCCGTGCAGGGGGTAGAAGCCCAAGTGCGGGATCGGCTTGTCGTCGAGACCCAGCGCGAGCATCACCTTGTCGGTGAACAGCACCTCGAGCTCCCGCCCATACGCCTGCTCGAGCCAGCGCCCGAGCACCATGAAGCCCAAGTCGGAGTAGACCGCCTTGCTGCGCAGCGGATATGCGGGCTCGGTCGCGACGATGCGCTCGAGGATGCCCTCGGCGCTGTAGGGCTCGACCTCGTTGAAGTATTCGCGATGCGCGGCGTAGCCGGAGCAGTGCTCGAGCAGGTCGGCCAAGGTGGCGCCCGGGCAGCCCGCGCACCACGGCTCGGGCACGGGTGCGTCGAGCTCGAGCACGCCCTCGGAGACCGCGAGAGCCGCCAGCGTGGTGGTGCACAGGATCTTGGTGAGCGACGCGAGGTCGTAGATCTGGTCGCGCTCGACCGGCTTGCCCTCGCCGGGGATCCACCGGTGCGTGGCGACGGTCCCGTGCGCCTCGTGATACAGCGTCGCGCCGTCGCGCCACACGAGGGCGACGCAGCCGGGAAACACCTCGCCGACGGCGGTCTCGAGCAGGTCGAACAAGGCTTGGCGCGGGTCGGTCACGAGCGTGAGCTTGCCTGAACCGAGCGGGGTTCGAAACGCGCGAGCCGGGGGGTTATAAGTGCCCCAGCTCAGCCATGGACGCCCGCAGCCGCCTCATCGTCGCCCTCGACGTCCCCGATGCCGCCACCGCCATCGCCAGCGCCGAGCGCCTCGCAGGCAGCGTGGGCATGTTCAAGGTGGGCCTGCAGCTCTTCGTGGCCGAAGGGCCGTCCGTGGTTCGCTCGCTCCGCGAACGCTTTCCCGACGTCGACATCTTCCTCGACCTCAAGCTGCACGACATCCCCAACACGATGCGCGGGGCCATCGGGGCCGCGCGTCGGCTCGGCTGCCGCTTCATCACGGTGCACGCAGGCAGTGGCGTGCAGCACCTGCGCGCCTGCGTGGAAGAAGCCGGCGATGCGCTCGGCATCCTGGCGGTCACCGTGCTCACCAGCCAGGACGCGCAGGCGTGCGCCGAGGCAGGACACACGCGTTCGCCGGCCGAGCTCGTCGAGCTTCGCGCGAGGTGTGCCGCCGAGGCGGGCTGCGCGGGCATCGTGTGCAGCGGCCAAGAGCTCGAGCGCGTGCAGGCGGTTGCCCCCGACCTGTTCAAGGTCGTCCCCGGCATCCGCCCCGCGGGCTCTGCCGTCGGCGATCAGAAGCGCGTCATGACGCCCGCGATGGCCATTGCGCAGGGTGCCACGCACCTCGTCGTCGGCCGGCCGATCATGAAGGCCGACGACCCGGCCGCGGCGGCCTCGGCGATCGTGAACGAGATCGCGAGCGCCTGAGCTGCGGCCCGCTGTCAGCGCAGTTCTAGGGGCAGCTCGCGGGGCTCGGCGTGCCGATGGCCCAGCCTGCGGCGGTCCGCTGGAGGCTCTCGCCGGGGTCCGCGTCGCCGACGTGTGGCTCGGGGCGGTTGCCCTGGGGATCCATCAGCCCGTCGTCGTTGAGCACGCCGTAGATGACGGCGTCGGTCGGCACGGTGGTGAAGTCGACCGCGGCCTGGGGCATGTCGAAGAGCGCGACGCCGTCGGCGACCACGCCGGAGTTTTGCAGGTTGGGCGAGAAGTCGACGTCGAGCCCCGCATCGGGTCCGCCTACGACGAGGCACGCGCCCGCGCTGATCGACCCCGAGAGATCCACCGAGCCGCGGGTGTAGCTCCCACCGCCCCAGCCGAGGCTCATCGCGTCGAGCGAGACGGCGTCGTCGCAGGTGTTGTGCAGCTTGACGTACTCCTTGCCGCCATCGCTGCTCGGTGCGTCGTAGAGCACCTCGATGATGCGAACGCCGCACTCGCCAGGGGCAGGATCGGGCTCATCGGGCAGCTCGATCGGCTCGGAAGGCTCTTGGGGCGCCTCGACGACGATGGGCATCGCGCGGCGCGGGGTCGCGACGGGCGGCGCGTCCATGCCCGGAGGCAGCACGCCATGACCATCCCAAAACAGCCCGAACTGGTTGCGGTAGGCCGCGACGACCTCGGGGACCGAGATGAAGTACATGTTCTCGAGGTTGGTCTCGAAGCCGGTCCCGGTGAGGTTGGAGGAGCCGGTGATGATGGCATCGGGCCCGCTGTCCAGACCCGAGAAGACGAGGAACTTGTTGTGGTGCAGCAGGTGCGCCTTGTGGTTGGTCTCGAGGTAGCGATCCTCGAAGCGGCCCCGTCCGCCATCGGCCTCTCGTAGCTCGCGGACCTTGGTGACTTCGACGAAGGTGTTGAGCCCGACCGTCTCCGACTCGGTGGGCTCTTCGGGGTCGAGCCAGTAGAGATCATCGTCGGCCACGAGGCGGAGCACGAACTCGCGGTCCTCATCCTCGAGTCGCTCGGCGAGGGCGTCGACCATCGTGGTGTAGCTGAAGCGGTGCGCGCCCACGTCGATCGTCTCGGCCTCGTCGATGGCGGCGAGCATCCTGTCACGCAGCGCGCGCGAGTCGTCGAGCACGGGGATGAAGTACGGGACCATGTCGGTCTCGGGCGTGGCCTCGATGTCCGCGCGGCACTCGTTCATGAAGGCGCGGTAGGCCCCCTTGCCGTCCGAATGCGCCGGGTCGAGCAGCGACTCCATCAGGCACAGGTGCGCGGCGACGAAGTAGCTGCTGCGCGCGACCTCGAGGAAGTGCCAGTTCTCGTGGTGCAGGTGCGTGCCGGACGACATGTTGCCGCTGCCGAACGAGAGCTTCATGAACGCGTCGTCGTCATCGGCGGGGCCCGCAGCCCGCGGGTTGATCATCAGCACCTTGTTGTGAGCGAAGCCGACCGAGCCCTGGTGACCACGCGTGAACACGTCGCCGCCGCACGCGATGACCTGCTCGGCCTTGCTGCTGATCTTGTCGAGCACGAAGGTGACCTCCGCGCCGCGATCGATCGCCGAACAGAGCGCGTCGGCGACCTTCTGGTCCGAGAAGGAGAGGTAGGCCAAGAACACCTCGTCGCCAGCACCTGTCTCTTCGAGCCAGTCGAGGATTCGAGTCTGCGGGCTGGAGATCCGATCGCCCGATGCCTCGGAGTCGGCCTTGGTGCAGTAGACGTTCTTGGGCTTGGCCCCGACGCTGCCCCCGTCGATGGTCTGAAGCGGCGCGTCGTAGCCGTAGTTGGCGCACAGGGGGTTGGTGAACAGCACCTCGTAGGAGCGGTAGTCCAGGCACGTCTGTCCTTGCGCGCAGGCATCGGTCGCGCCGTCGGCCTTGCCAGCGGGACCACCCGGCCCACCCGGGGCGCCGCCCTCTGCCCCCGACCCGCCCCGGTCACAGGCGGTCAAAGCAAGGGCAATCGCGAAAAGGGACGTGAACGTGCGGGACATAGGCGACCTCGGACAGGTGTGCCCAGAGGTTACCTTGTCGCATCATGTAGGTGCGAGACACAGATGTCGTTCAAAGTCGAAAAAGCCGCGCATTTCCAGGCGCGTCGCCCCAAGCAACGAGAGATCCCTGCGCGTTTTCGCGCGCCCTATCGGCCCAGCAGAGCGTCGATCAGGCCGGGCACGGTCCACGACTCGCGCCAGCGGATCATCCGCACCAGCAGCGAGAGCGGCAGGCGCGGGTAAGCGATGCGCCGGCCCAGCGCCGCCGTGGTCGCGTCGACGTCGGCCTCGAACGCGGCGCGCTCGGCCTGCGTCCGCCGGGCCGCGACACGTGCCACGTCCCACGCCTGGGCCCGCGAGCGCACGACGACGAACACGCCGAGCCGCTCGTCGGCCTGCCCCATCCACAGATCGCCGCTGGCGAGCCACGGCGAGAACCGCTGCAGCGCGCCCTGAACGATGTCGAGCTCGCGCGCGAGGATCTCGTTGATGCGCACGAAGTCGTCGGCGAACCCCTCGGTGTCCACGCCGGACTCGACCACGGCGAACCCCAGGTCGAGGTTGATGTGCGCGTTGACGCCGAGCAGCAGGAGCTGCATCGCGGTCAAGGAAGCGTCGGAGACCGCCTCGAACGCCAGCGACCACGACTTCGAGACGGGCTCGCCCGCGAGATGGGCGCGCAGCGGCGCGAAGTACCGCCGCGCGAACACGGCGTCGAAGTGGCTCATCCTCGGGCCGTCGTCGAAGAGGCCGGTGTCGATGCCGCGTTTCACCGCGAGGGTGATGCGCTTGTAGAGGGCAGCGAACAGCGCGCGGCCATCGTGTCCAGCGACGCCCTCGGCGATCACCTCGTCGAGGGCACGAAGGACGTCGTCGATATCGTCGATGCCTTGCGGGTCTTGCGACACCCGACGACTACACCGGGGGTTCGAAGTGCTCGACCATGCCGTCGGCGCCGACCATCTCCATGGGTCGAGACGTATGCCGCGCGGCCTGGACGGCGTCGCGGAGCCGCTCGAAGAGCTTTCGAGAGTCGGGCAGACCGTAGAGCACGACCTCGGGGTCGGTTTGATCGGTGCTGATCAGCGTGACCGTGGCGTTGCCGAGCATGCGATCGATGATGTTCTGCGTGTAGCGCACGTCGAGCACGCGCCACAGCTCGAGGCTGTCGACCGTGGTCGAGAGCACGCCCTGCTCGTACTCGACGCGGCGCAGCGTGATCTTGTAGCGCGTCGTTCGGTACCGGAGGAAGGTCCACAGCATGCCCGGCAGGCCGATCAGGCTCAGCACCCACAGCGGCCAGCTCGCAAAGAACTCGATGAGGCCCAGCAGGTAGGCCAGGACGCCACCGACGAGCGAGACGCCGAACCACTTGAGGTACCCGCCGTAGACCGCGGTCGGCCGAGCCGTCCCCTCGAAGAGGATCTCGGTGTCGCCCGACTGGGCGGTCGAACCTTGCGGCGGGTGCGCCTGAGGACGCGCGGGCTGCTGGGGCATCTGGTGGCCAGGGTGCGGCTGCTGCTGCATGGGCTGCTGCTGCATGGGCTGTTGCGGCGCGTGGCCTTGTTGGGGCGCTTGGCCAGGGTGCGGCGCTTGGCCAGGATGCTGTTGCTGCATTGCGTGTCCTTGGTTGGGAGGATACCCGCCAGGCGCGGGCGATGGCGAGGCAACCCCAGGCACCGCCGCGGGATTCCCCGTGGCTGTGCCTTGGGCGCCGGGTGCGGGGCCCCCAACGGGCAACTCCGAAGAATCCTCGGGGTGTAGATGCGACCAGCCCGGTCCCTGACCACTCATCGCGACAAGCATCGCATCGGGCTCCATCGCGAACAAGGCCGTCGATGTAGGCTGGAGGCGTCCGTGACAGAGACCTGCCTCGAAGAGAACGAGATCGTCGATCTCGTGACCGGCAACCTCGACGCAGAGGCCGCCCGGCAGGCCGAGGCCCACATCGACCGATGCAGCGCGTGTCGGACGGTGCTCATCGAGCTGGCCCGAGTGTTCGAGCTTGCGAGTTCTTCGCTGCCCGAACGCAGCGCGACCGCGCAGTCCCAGGGCGACCATCCCTCCGAAGACGACGTTCCCCTGCTGCTGCAGCCGCCCGCGATGATGCGCGGCACGACGATCGGCCGCTACCTGATGCTCGACGTGCTCGGCGCGGGCGCAATGGGAGTCGTCTACGCGGCCTTCGACCCCGAGCTCGATCGAAAGGTCGCGCTCAAGCTCTTGCATGCGCGCGCGGTAGGCAAGGTCTCGAGCGAGAGGCTCGTCCGCGAGGCGCGAGCGACCGCGAAGCTCTCGCACCCGAACGTGGTCGTCGTCCATGACGTCGGCGAACACGAGGGCGCTGTGTTCATGGCGATGGAGTACGTCGAGGGCGGGACGCTCGGCGAGTGGCTCGGCACGGAGCGACCCGACCACGACGCCGTATTGGCCGCGTTTCGTGAGGCGGGCTTGGGGCTGCGTGCAGCGCATGCGGCGGGGCTGGTGCATCGCGACTTCAAGCCCGCCAACGTCCTCATGGGCAGCGACGGTCGCCCGAGGGTCACCGACTTCGGCCTGGCGCGCGGAGACGGCTCGGCGCCCGGGCCCGAGGAGCTGCTCTCGACCCATCCAGGCCCCGAAGCGAAGCTGCTCGATGCGACGTTCACCCGCACCGGAGCGCTGGTCGGCACGCCGGCATACATGTCTCCCGAGCAGTTCGCCGGCAAGACCGCCGACGCCCGGTCGGACCAGTTCAGCTTCTGCGTCGCACTGTTCGAGGCGCTGTGCGGCTCTCGTCCGTTCGCCGGCAAGACCGTGACCGAGCTGGCGACGAACGTGAGCGCCGGACGCATCGCGGATCCCACACTGCTCGATGGGCTGCCACGTCACGTACGCACCATGCTCCTTCGAGGTCTGCGCCCACATCCCGACGAGAGGTTCGCGGACATGGACGCCCTGCTGCGCAGCCTCGAACCGAGGGCGAGAGTCAGCGCAGCCACCCGCGCGGTGTTCCTCGGCGGCTTGCTCGTCGGTGGTGGGGGCCTCGCGATCGCCGTGGCCAGCACGCGAGCGGATGACGAGACCTGCGACGATGGAACGGCGACGGTGCACGCGGCCTGGACCGACGAGCGCGCTCGAGCGATCCGGGCAGCTCTCGCGCCCGAAGACGACCCGCGACGTTCGGCCGCGTCCGAGCGAGTCACGCAGGGCCTGGACACCTACGCGGCCGCGTGGCTCTCCGCCCGCGGCGAGGCATGCCAATCCGAACCACCGCGTCGCAGCGCCGCGACGACGTGCCTCGACCGGGGCTTCGTGCACTACTCCGCGCTACTCGACGCGCTCGAGCAGGGCGAGGCGTCGGCGCTGCAGCACGCCGCCAACGCGGTCGCGCAGCTCGACGACCCAGCCCGGTGCGGCGCTCCACACTGGCGCGAGGCTGCCGAGCTCGACCCTCCTCCTTCGCTCGCCGACGCCGTGCACACCCTGCGCGAGCAGCTGGCGCGGGTGCGTGTCGACGAACATCTCGGGCACTTCGCTCGAGCCCTCGAGGCGAGCACGCCGCTGCTCGACGAAGCCCAGCGAGTGGGGTTCGACCCTCTGACCGCCGACGTTCACCATCAACGGGGCCTCCTGCGCGCCGAGCTCGGGGAGTACGAGGCCGCGCTGACCGAGTTCGAGCACGCGTTCGCGGTCGGCATGCGCTCGGGCTACGACCGCCCGGCGGTGCTCTCGGGCTCGTTGGCGCTTCAGATCGTCGGCCAGTCCACCCCGGATGCCGAGCGCGCGCGGATGTGGAACACGCTGACCAAGGCGGCGGTCGACCGCGCGGGCGAGCACTCTCGTCTCGCGGCGGCATACTGGAACGGCGCCGGCCTCGACCACCGCTTGCAAGGCCGGTACGCCGAGTCGCGCGATGCGTTCGAGCGCGCAATCGAGATCTACGAGGAGACGAGCCCCGGGAGCACGGACCGGTTCCACCCCCTCAACAACCTCGCCGCGCTCGAGATGGACCAGCGCAACTTCCAGGCCGCCGAACGACGCGCGCGTGCGCTGATCGAGGCCCAAGAGCAGGCGCTCGGCCCCGATCATCCCGACCTGGTCACCTCGCTGGCAACCCTCGCGGCGGCGCTCGCCTCGACCAACC
Organism: bacterium; assembly: GCA_024742475.1. Taxonomy (GTDB): domain Bacteria; phylum Myxococcota_A; class Polyangia; order Nannocystales; family Nannocystaceae; genus CAJXVA01. The sequence goes on from JANSYI010000020.1 coordinate 116,609, forward strand.
AGCTCGACGAAGCCGCCGCGACCATCGAGCGCGCAATCGACCTCGAGATGACGTGGCTCGGAGACGACAGCCCCCGCCTCGACTCGGTCCGCATGACGTTGGCGCAGATCCGCAAGCGCCAAGGCGACCTCCACGGCGCGCGAGACCTCTACGCGCAGACGCTCGAGAAGTGGAAGGTCAAGCGCGGGCCCGACGATCCCTACACCGCCCTCGCGCACAACAACCTCGCGGCGACGCTGGCCGAGCTCGGCGACACGGCCGGGGCGCTCGAGCACCACCAGCGGGCGCTCGAGATCCGCGTCGCTCACCGCGGGCAGGACCACGTCGACACGGCGCAGGCTCACTCCGCGGTCGCGGCGGATCTACTCAGCCTCGGGCGCTGCGACGCGGCCGCCGAGCACCTGGACGAAGCGCTCGCGGTGACGGAGGACCTCGCCCCAAAGGACGTCATCAAGGCCGTCGTCGAGGCAAACTTCGCCAAGCACGCCTTGAAGTGCACCGACCGCCCCGAAGACGCGCGGCGCTGGGCCGAAGCGTCGGTCGAGCACATCAGCACGGCGCTGGGCCCCGAACACCCGCTCGTCGCAAAGATGCTCGCGACCGCGGCCGAGGCGGCCCTCGAAGCCGATGCCCGAAGCGACGCGCGGGCTCTGGTCGCTCGCGGGCTTCCGCTGACCAAGCCGACCTCCAACGGCACCCGCGCGCGGCTGCTGTACGTCAAAGCCCAGCTCGACGATGGCGAGGCGCGACGGAAGGCAGTGGCCGAAGCGTTGTCGGCCCTGCCCGAGCTCCCGCGGTGGGCCGAGCTGCGCGCAAAGCTCGAGGCCCTCGAAGCGTCGTCACCACGCTGAGCGTTGCACCGCTTGGCGGATCGGCGAAGAGGTGCAAGGCTCCGGGCATCGTGCCGAGGATCGTATTCGCACTCGCAGCGCTCGCCGTCGCCCTCCCCGGATGCGGCAAGGTGCGCAGCTACACCGAGCCCACCGTCGCCGTTCCAGAGGCCGACCCTCTAGACGAAGCGGCGACGCTGCTGCTCGATTCGCTCGCGCGCGGTCGGTACGACGCGCTGGCCTCGCGCACCTCCGAGCCGCTGACTTCGGACATGAGTCGGGCCGAGTTCGACGACCTCGCGGCGATCGTGCAGTGGCTGGGTCCGCTGCGCTCCCGGACCGTCGATGAAGACGCGGTCGTCGAGCATGGAGCGCGCTCCTACGTCCTGCGGTTCGACCGGGGCGGCGACGTGGATCTCGAGGTGTTCATCGACGCGACGGGTCAGCTCACCGGGTTCGAGTTCTCGGGAAAGGGCTTCGTCGAGGCCGAACGCGGGGTGCTGGCCGAGCCTTGGCGGGAGTTTCGGGTCTACGACTTTCACCGACTCGCCGCGGACGGCTCGCGACTCGGCTCCGACGAGCCCGCGACCACGAACCGGGTCGAGTACGAGCTCGTCGTGGGCGGGATCGAGGCCGTCCTCGGCGTGCACCACCTGCGGGTCGAGAAGACCCTGCTCGACGCCGGCGGGTCGCCCGTGCTGCGCGAGCCCATCGAGTTCGACACCACGTTCGACCAAGACGCCATGGGCGTGCCGCGAGGGGTCGTGCGCGGACACGTCGAAGTCCCCGGGCCCGGTCGATGGACGCTCCAGCTGGTCATCAGCGACGAGAACGCCCACCGCGCGATCGAGCACGAGCACATCTTCAGGGTCGGCGCCGCGAAGTAGCGCCGGTTGCACGCGATCAGGGTTTCTTGCCCGCCTCGACCTTGACGCTCTCACCGCCCTCGAGCCCGAGGGTGATCGTGGTGCCGACCTTGACGGTCGCCAGCGTGTAGTACATCGGTGTCTTCTCGCCCGTGACGTCATGTCCGTCGACCTCGACGATCTTGGCGCCGGGCTCGAGACCACCGCGTGCAGCGGGACCTCCGGGACGAACGAAAGCGACGGTGAGCTCCCGCTCATTCCAATCGACGCCGGGGTCGGGCTCGGCCAGGGTGTAGCCCAGGTCCCCCGTGTTCTCGGACTTCTTCACCCTGCGACGCACCATCTCGATGGTCTTGACCTCGAAGGGGCTGCCGTCCTCGACGACCACCGTGCGCTGCGTGAAGCCGTACTCCGCCTTCGGGCCGAACTCCTTGGGAAAGAGGATCACGCTCACCGGACCCACGGGCACCGCCGCAATCTCGTACTCGCCGTTGTCGTCGGTGATGTGCTTCTTCTCGGCGCCGCCGCCGAAGCTGAAGCTCCCGCTCTTCTTGCGGTTCATCGAGACGTTGACGCCGGCGACGGGTTCACCCGACTCGAGATCGACGACCTTGCCCTTGACCGAGACGAGCTTCTGCAGCTCGAGGCTGATCCCCGTCTGGTGTGCGCCAGCTTCGAGCGTCACCTCGACGTCTCCACTGCCCTGGGCACTCGTCGCCGCGACGAAGAACGTTCCCGGCGGCAGCTCCTCCATGACGAACCTGCCGTCGGTCGCAAAGAAGGAATCGGAGCGCGAGAAACCGCTGGCTTCGTCTCGAATGGACAGCTTGAAGCGCTCGGGCACCGCGCCCGACCCGGCTTTGACTCGGCCTTCGATCGTCCCGGTAACGGCGAGCTGCACGGTGACACCGTCCGCTCCCACGGACACGTTCTCGGCGTAGCCTTCCCCCCCGCCCTTGCGGCGAGCCCACACGGTGTACGTGCCCTCGGAGAGTCCGTCGACGGTGAAGGCGCCATCGGTGTCGGTCATGTTGGGCTGCTCGTTCCATCCACCCCATCGCGCCTTCTGCACGGCTCGTTTGGCATTGGCCCCCTCGGAGTCGGAGAGCCTCTCCGCGCGAACGAATGCGTCGGAGACGGGTCCGCCCGACGCGTCGACCACCACGCCCGAAATCGAGTGGCCTCGCGACTCGACGACCAGCGTGATCTCGGCCGACTCTCCGGGCTCGACCTGCACGACCTCGCCCTGCACGTCGTCGTCGGTCGTGCCCGGCTTGCGCAGCGTTTGCCGCCAGTTGAGGGACGCATGCACGCGGTACTCACCGCCACGGAGCCCGCGAACCTCGAAGGTGCCGTCGTCTGCGACTTGGGCGCTCGAGCCTCCCCCCGGACCTTTCGCTCGCACGTTGGCGGAGCTGACCGGGTTGCCATCGGCGTCCTCGACTCGGCCTGTAATCGTCCCCGCGGGCAAGACCTCGATTTCGATGCCTTCGACGTCTTGCCCCTCGGGAAGTTCGACCTCGAGCGGCTCCTCCGCGGAGGGGATGCCTCGACCGCGCACCGTGATGAGGTACGTGTTGGGCGTCAGTCCCTCGAGCTCGAAGTTGCCGTCTTCATCGATGTCGTCCGTCGAACTCCAGACGCTCTTGCCCCGCGCTTCGCCTCCGGTGGAGCGAGCCCTCACCGACGCGTCATGGAGCACCTCGGCGTCGGCGATGACACGGCCACGAATGCGATGTCCGGTCTCGACCTCCCAAACCAGCCCTTCGACCGACTCGTCCGCGATTTCGATCTCGCCGTAGGAGTCCTCGCGGACCGTCCCCGCGCAGCCGGCGTTGATCTCGTACTTGCCAGGAAGCACGCCGCGGATCTCGACCACGCCCTCGGCGTCGGCTTCCCCTCGGGGTGCGATTCTCCCGAGGTTGGGCACTGGCCTGAGGCTCGCGCTGCCCTGCTCACACGGTCGCGTCTCGTCCCCGTCTCGCACCACGATGACCCCCGAGACACTGACGGCGGGATGCAGCTGCACGAGCACGTCGGAGGAAGTCTCGCCGAGCCCGAGGTGCACGCTGACCTCGGCTTCGCCGTAGCCCTCATCCGCCGTAGCCGTGGGCTTGTAGGCCCCCGGTCCGAGCCCTTCGATGCGAAACGCCCCCGTCGCGTCGGTGAGCACGAGCTGACCTGCCAATGACACCCGCGCGCCCTCGACGGGCTCTGCTGTCGCGACGTCGAGCACGTGTCCAACCACGATCGACTCGGGGGTGAGGTAGAGGTCGAAGTGCGTGCCCGGTGCGCGCCCCCGCTGCTCCTCGCTGGCGTAGCCCTCCGCCCTTGCCTCGAGGTACGTGGGGCCTTCCTTGACCCAGATCGAGAACTTGCCCTCTTCATCGGCCAAGACCGACGTGGGCGGCGTGCCGCCACCCCACCAGCCGAAACCGCTGCGGACCTGCGCCCCGGGGATCTCTCCGCCGGAGATGTCGCGGACCGTGCCAAACACCTGGACGCCACCGGGCCGGAGCTGGATGTCGATCGCAGTACGCTCCTGGCCTGCTGCGAGTCGCACGCCCGTCGCCTTGCGCTCGGCATCCTCGAACCGACCGGGGATGTGCTGTGCGGCACCAGCGGTGACGTCGTACCTGCCCGCAGCCAGCTCGCCGAGGCGATAGCGTCCGTCTGCGGTGGTGACCGTGCACGGGGCCACACGGGGCCGCTCGCGGTCCTCTCCCAGCGCGAACGCGCAGACACGGGCGCCCGCGATGACGCCTCCCGCCTCGCTCCGCACCGTGCCGGCCAAAGACGCCTCGGGTGCGTCGCGGAGCAACAGCGCGCTCTGCATGCGGGGCTTTCGTGCGGCAACCAGACCATCGTCGTGACCCGCACCGCTGCCGGTGGCCATCTGCGCCGACGCGACGTCGGCCTGCGCATCGGCCTCGTCGTCTCGTAGCGCCCACCATGCCAACGCCCCGACGACCAAGAGCACGAAGGCGACCAACGGGGTTCGGTTCGACGACTGCATGATTCGCGGCGTTCCTCGCACGAGGGAGGCAAAGGTTCCCCCAACGAGCCAACGATCACCCGGACTCAGCCTCGCGTCGACTTGTTTCGCCCCACCGCATTGAAATGGAGTCGGCCACCGCGTGGGCGAGAGCAACTGGCTGCGCGACCGGTTTGCATCCGATGAATCAAGCTGCCGAGCCTCTCGTCTGCAGCTCCCGAGCTCGATGCGACGATCCGCTCTTCCTCTGTTAGCCCTGTGCCTCAGTCTGAACGCGTGCGAAGAGGACGATGGTGTTCCTGCCCCCGAGGGCACCTATGCGGTGCAATCGCACACCCTCACGGACATGACGTGCGAGGGTGAGGGTGACGCCGTCGAGGACGTCGAGTTCTTCGCCCTCGAGCTCGACGACGTCTTCGGAGCCACGTTCCTGGGCTGGCACGACTGCACATCGGCCACCTCGTGCGACGAGTCCTCCCTGCTGACCCGCTCGTTCATCTACGAAGGCGGACAGTGGTCCCTCCGATCGACGTTCGCCGCTGGCATCGACGACTGCGAAGGCTCGATCGAAGAGGGCACCCTCGTCGAGACGGACGACGGTGTCGAGATCGAGATTCGGACCTTCTCGGGTACGATCGAGCTCGACAGCGGACAAGAATGCGACCCCGACCTGGTCGACGCCCATGCAGACGCGCTCGAGTGCAGCTCGGTCGAGCGGATACGCGGGACCTCGGTCTGACCCCGGACTCAGTCCCGCGCCGACCGGTTTCGGCCCATCGCGTCGAAGTGCAGCGTCAGCGAGACCCGCGCGGTGAATGGGTTTCCGGCCACCGCGTGGACCGTGGGCAACTGGCTACGCGGCCGGTCCACATCCCAGTGAGACGCGAAGTGGTACTCGCCTTCGCGCCACTGCTGGTTCCACAGGTTGTCGACCGAGAGGTCCAGCTGCGCCCAGCGGTAGCGGTAGCCCACACTGAGATCCATGACCGTGGTCGGAGCCGCGACGGCGCCGTAGCTCAGCGGTCGCGCGCCCAGCACGAACCAGCGCACCCCAGCCCGAAAGCCCTTGGGGTGAATCATCGACGCCTTCGCGGTGACGATGAGCGGCGGCGCACCGGGGATCGGCGCGCCGCTGCTGAGGAAGCGACCGCGCGCCCAGACCACGTCGGCGCCCACGTCCATCCACGACGTCGGGTGGATCTGAACATCCCCTTCGACCCCGAGTCGCTGCGTCGCCGAGCGCTCGACGTTGAAGCCCGAGACGTGGTCGAAGACGGACTCGCGATCGATCCACGTACCGAAGCCCGCCACGCCGATGTCGAGAATGCTCGGCTGCACGCGCGTGCCGATCTCGACGCTGTCGCTCTGCGTGACCCGCGGGCGCCCGCCCGCGTAGCGGCTGAGGTCTTCGTCGGCAGGCGTGGTCTCGGGCAGCGTGTACGCGCGCGCCTCGGGAGATCGGACGCCGCGACCGTAGGCCGCGAAAAGCTGCCAGCGCTCGTGCGGAAGGAACTTGGTCATCGCGCGGGGGGACAGCGCCGCGGAGGCTCCGCTGAAGTCCCGGCCCTGCATGTTGTCGCGAATCTGCGTCGCGAATACATCGACGCGTCCGCCAGCGTCGAGCTGCATCCACGACGTCGGGGTGGCCCGTACGCCCGTGCCGAAACCGAGGCCGTGCTGCGCAAAGGCGAGATCGCGCGGCGTGTCCCACGTCATGCCTTCGGAGGTGAGCTGGTCCGTGGATTGCTCGGCGATGTCGACCTGCCAGCGCGCAAACACGGGGATCTCGACCCGCGGGTGGACGCGAATGCCGAGCTCGGTGGAGATGCCCGGCGTGAGCGCGGCGTGCAGCTGGCGGTGGCGATCCCCCTGGTCTTCGAACAACAGGTCGCCGGTAAAGTTCTCGTCGAGCACGAAGCGTCGCGCCTGCACCCACGCCGAGGTGCGCGAGCGGACGCGGCCGCGGTCGGTCTTCACGCTGACCGATCCGATGGCTCGGCTCGATTCGCCGACGGAGTTGTCGGTGTAGCTGCCGTACAGCCCGATGTCGCCGCGACGGACGTCGTCGAGACGCACGGTCCCCGGGAGTTCGAACCGCGCCCCGTAGAGCGCTCCCATGGCGGTCACCGTGGTGCCTCGCCCCTGGTAGAGCTGAGCCTGCCCGATTCCGCTGAGACGCTGCGCGTGGCGACGCTGACCATAGCCTTGGTCGTCCATCGCTTCGAGGGCGAGGAAGGTCTCCTTGCCGCGCCGCTTGGGCGCGTGCACGAGGGCGAGGCGGTGACGCATCGTGGAGCCGAACTCGTAGGTGGCACGCGTGCCGCGATCGGGAACGCCGAGGCGATAGCGAATGCTGCCGGCGGTGCCGAAGTTGCCCTGCTCGAGGCGGTAGCTGCCCTTGGTCGCATCGACGGTGTCGACGGCCTCGGGGATGATGAACGCCAGATCGAGGTAGCCGTGCGCGTGCACGTTGGACGCCTCGTTGATCGGCACGTCGCCCAAGTTGGTCTCGATGTCGGCCCCGTGCACCGCATCGAACCCACGCAGGTAGAACTGGTAGCCCTTCCCCTGACCGCCGTGTTGCACGATGTGCATGCCCGGCACGTGGCGCAGCATGTCTGCGGCGCTTCGCTTGGGCATGGTGTCGATCTCGCGACGCCCCACGGTTGTGGCGGTCGCGCTGAGCTGGTCGGCCTCGCGGTGGACGACCACCTCGCGGACGGTGTCCGAGTCCGAATCGTCGGACTCGCCGATGACCTCGACGGGCACGGGCTCGTCGGGAACATCGGCGGGCGCAGGATGGGGCACTCGGGCCGCCATCGCTGCTGCGAACATCCAGCTGTTCATCGTGCGTTGGGTACGGTGAGGAAGGGCGGCGAGATCACTCGATCTCGCAGTGCCCTTCGCCGTTGATGTGGCCGACGAGCAGGGCTTGGGCCTCGATGAAGCCGTAGAGGCTGTCGATGTCGCGTCCGCCGACCTGGTAGCGCACCTGGCCGTCCAAGCTCTGTCCGCGCAGCTCGTCGAGCGTGACCTCTCCGTCGTCGTTGGCGTCGGCCTCGGCGATCAGGTCGAAGGCGACCTGGGGCTCGGAGGAGTCGAGGTCGTCGAAGAAGAGGTGGTCGCCGTGAACGGTGAGGAACACGTCGGTGGTCTCTCCTTCGACCAGAGGCGTCTCGGTGTCGCACTCGATGTAGCGGGGCGACACGTCGAAGGACCAGTCGAAGGACTTGGTGACCCCGTCGCGGGTCGCCGACCCGCTGGCGGCCAGCGAGGTGATCGTCCACGACACCATCGGGACGCCGTCGGCCGGGACGACGAGCGTACCGAGCTCGTGGCCCATGCCGCCGGACTCTCGGGTCAGCTCCACATCGAACGACCCTGGCAGGCTCTCGCCGTCGGCAGAGACGCCTTCGATCGAGACGGCAAAGCTATCGAAGGTGAGGTCCCAGCCGTCGACGAACTCGTCGGCAGGAATGCCCTGTTCGATGAAGTCTTCGCCCCACGCGGCAAAGCGCAGGGTGCTGTCTCCGGTGGAGTCGTCGCACCCGGTGGAGAGGAGAGCGAGGGTTGCAATGAGCGAAAGGGAAGTGTTGATGCGTTTCATCGGATGACCTCCACGGCGTAGTGGTCGTGAACTTGAAGGTTGCGGCGCAGGGTTGCCCACGCCTCGGGGTTTTCCTCGGACGAGAGCTCCTCGAATCCGTCGCGATCGTCGTCGAGCGCGATGAGGTCGATGCCGTCGAAGATCGTGTCGCCTTCGATGGCATCGACGGGGTCGAAGCGCAGCCCGAGCTGCTCGGTCGACGCCTCGGTGGCCTCGAAGTCGAGCGGCAGCCCAATGATGGAGCGGTCTTCGTCTTGGTCGACGTAGGCCACGAACTCGACCTCGACGTCGCCGCGCGTAGCGGTCCCGGCGAGGACGAACGTGTGCCCGATGATCGGGTCGTCGGCGTCGAGCCCGTCTCCGGCCTCGGCGAGGCTGAAGCCGAAGTTCGCGCCCGAGTAGTCGGCGCTCAGCAGCGTCGCCTGGCCGAGCACGGCCCCGGGGTCGAGAAAGTCGACCACGAAGCGGCCGACCAGCTCCCCGACGACCTCGCCGCCCGCGTCATGCCCTGGGTGGGCAAAGGCCGTGGGCACGACCAGATCGTGAAGCGCAGGGAGAACCCCGGCGCGGGCGTGCATTTCGCCTTCGGTGGTGAACTCGATGGTCTGAAGGGCCATGCGAGCTTCGGCGAGTTGGATTGTGGTGTCGTCGTCGGTGGTGAAGTTGTCTTGGGTGGGCTGGACGAGCACGTCGAGTTCGACGCGGGGTGCCAGCGCGGTGTCTAGATCACAGGCCGCGGTGCACGACAGTACGGTGCATGCGACCAACAAGCGGGTTCCGTTCATCGGATCCCCCTCTCGGGTCAGGCGTGAAGTTCTCTGGATGAAGTGAGTCCTATGTCGGGCTCACACCGGAGGACCTCGCGCCCGAGCGCACCGTGGCGCTCGAGAACGGACGGGGTCGAACGAACGCTCGGCTCGTGTCAGCGGAACCCACGGCGCGACCGCGACCGGTGGCCATGGAGGCGACGTGGGGAATGCAGCAATGCCGCGGTGCGCCAGCGCGTGCGCCCCGTGGCCAAAGTCGTCGGCACAGCGGGCGACAGCCTGTGCGAGCAGGTCCGCGTCGTGGTGGCCGATCGAGGGCTCGAGGAACTCGACCTCCTCGTGGGTCTCGTGCTCGTGAGCCTCGTGCTCGCGAGCCTCATGCTCGTGCTCGTGCTCGTGCTCGTGCTCGTGCTCGTGCTCGTGCTCGTGCTCGTGCTCGTGCTCGTGAGTCTCGTGCTCGTGCGCCTCTTGTTCGGCCGTCGCCACGTGGCTGGAGGAGCCGTGGTGGTGATGCCCGATCAGCTCGTGCGCAACGACGTGCAGCCCTGGTCCGACCTCGAACCCGACCAGCCACAACACGCACAGCAGCAGCGCGTGCAGGCGGCGGTTTCGAAGCTGTCCAAGGTCAGTCACAAGGGAAGGGGGAGACGGTAGCCCAGTCTCGCCCTCTGTACGACTCCTCGACCCGATCGGATCGCTCGGACCCCTCAAAGCGGCGTACTCCCCGCAGAACGCCGTACAGAGGCGTAGTCTGGGGGGTTATTCGACGGTCAGCTCGAATCGCACGTCGACGTCGTTGCTGCCCGCGATCTCCTCACCGCGGGCGAACGCATCGACCATCTCAGCCCTCTTCTGCGGGTCGTCGTTGAGCGGAGGCAGGTGACGGACCAGCACCGAAAGCTCGCCCTCGCCCGCGGCGCCCGTGGTCACCACGCTCGCGAGCCCGACCGGGAGGTCCTCGCCGACTTCGTTGTCGGCGTAGTCGGTCTCGACGTCCGCGAACTCGTGAATCACCAGCCCGTCACCCATCGAGGCCGGTCCCATCACGTTGGGCCCATAGAAGAACACGTAGTGCTCCTCGGCCTCTGCTGCGATCTCCTCGGTGACGTCCTCGTCCTCGAGGTCGTTGGTCAGCGTCAGCGCCACGTCGTAGGTCGTCTCGGGCGCGAGCACGATCGGATCCGTCATGCCCGACGCGCCACCATCGCCATCCGGATCGGAGAACGACGCCGAGACCACAGCGCCCTCCCGCGACGTGAAGGTGAGCGTCACCGTCGTGATGAGCTCGTTGTCGTGGTTGTGGTCGTGGTCGTGGTCGTGGTCGTGGTCGTGACCGTCATCATCCTCGTGGCCGCCACTTTCTTCCTCCGACGCACCCGAGTCGTCGTCACAACCGGTGGCCATCGCGCAGGAGAACGCCGCGCACAACGCGAGTCGGCTGGAAATCTTCATCGGCAGGAACCTAATGCCTTCGCAATGCAATTGCAATCAACTTGCATATAGACTCGTGGCGAACGGGCTCTGCTACCGTGGAGGCCTAGCTTGGATGGACAATCACGATGAAGAAGTGGACGCGCTGGATGATGCTGCCCTTCGGTCTGGCCTTCGCGACGTGCGGGTCATCAACCGAGCCTGCCCATGACGCACACGAGTTTCCGCGCTCGTGCGAGGCCCCCCCGCGCCCGCCGATCGACGCGAGGGTTCGTTGGGAGAGGGCGTTCGAGCGCGTGCAGATCGAGGACGCGGTCAGCCTGGTCAAGGCGCCGGGGGAGCGGTGGTACGTGCTGGCCAAGACGGGGGTGATTCACGCCTTCGACGACCGGGCGGACGCGACGCCAGCTCCGTTCCTCGACCTGTCGGGGCGCATCGAGGAGGCCAGCGAGGCGGGGCTGCTCGGGCTCGCCTTCCCGGACGACTACGCGAGTACGGGGCGGTTCTTCGTGCACTACACCGCGCCCGGAGGCTCGGCGTTCCTGTCGCGGATCTCGGAGTTCTCTGCCAGCGGCCCGGTGGCTGACCCGGACAGCGAGCGGGTGGTGCTCGAGGTCGACCAACCCTTCGTCAACCACAACGGCGGCGACATCCACTTCGGTCCCGACGGGCACCTGTACTGGGCACTCGGCGACGGCGGAAGCGCGGGCGACCCCCGGGGCCACGGGCAAGATCTTCAGACCCTGCTGGGCTCGATCGTCCGCATCGACGTCTCGACCGACGCACCGGAGCCCTACGGCATCCCCGAGGACAACCCGTTCGCGAGCGGCGGCGGCCTGCCCGAGATCTACGCGTGGGGCTTTCGCAACCCGTACCGCTGGTCGTTCGATCGCGAGACCGGGCAGATGTGGGTCGGTGACGTCGGCCAACACGCGTGGGAGGAGCTCAACCGCGTCGAGCGAGGCGGCAACTACGGCTGGAAGACCACCGAGGGCACCGACTGCTTCGGCTCGGACCGCTGCGACGACGCGGATCTGCAGCCCCCCCACGCGCAGTACCGCAACACGGGCACCGCGTCGATCGTTGCGGGCTACGCCTACCGCGGCGACCTGATCCCCGACCTGTCGGGCACGGTGCTCTACAGCGACTTCTACTTCGGCTCCGTGTTCGGCGTCCCCTCCGAGGGTGGTGACCCCGAGGTGCTCGGCGAAGGCGCCCGTGGCATCGCCGCGTGGGCCGAAGACGACGCCGGCGAGCTGTACGGCATCAACTACTTCGACGGTTCGGTCTACGCGCTGAGGCCCGCCGAGCCCTCGAACGAGCCCGATCGTTTCCCGCGCTCGATCCTGCAGACCGGCTGCGTCGACCCAACCGATCTGCACGCGCCCGGCCCCGGCGCCATCGCCTACGACGTCAACCATCCGTTCTGGTCCGACGGCGCCGACAAGGAGCGCTTCATCGCCATGCCCGAAGGCAGCGCCGCCGCGGTTGGAGACGACGGCGACCTCGACCTGCCGACGGGGACGGTGCTCGTGAAGTCGTTCTTCGACAGCGCCGACCGCCCGATCGAGACGCGCCTGCTCGTCCGGCACGAGGACGACGGATGGGCCGGCTACACCTGGGCCTGGAACGCCGAGGGCACCGACGCCACCTTCGTCGAGGAGACGCGCACCGAGACCGTCGATGGCGCGCCATGGGTGCTGCCCGGGCCTCGCGACTGCATGGCCTGCCACACCGGCGCCGCCGGCCGATCGCTGGGGCTCGAAGCCGGACAGCTCTCTGCGGAGAGCCTCGCCGCGCTCGTGCCCGACGCCCCCGAGGCCGTCGCCCTGCCAGCGCTCGACGCCGACGCGCCCCTCGAGCAGCGCGCCCGCGCCTACCTCCACGTCAACTGCTCGCCGTGCCACCGCGACGAAGGCACCGGCGGCCGAAGCAACCTCGACCTGCGCTACGACCTTCCCCTCGAAGACACCAACCTCTGCGGCTCGCCGCGCGCAGGCGACCTCGCGCTCGACGACCCCGCCATCGTCGTGCCAGGCGCGCCCGAGCGCTCCGTCCTGCTCGCGAGGCTGCACGCCGAGGGCAGCGCTCGCATGCCGCCTCTGGGTCGCACCCGCGCCGATACCGAAGGTGCCGCGGTGATCGCCGCGTGGATCGCCGACCTCGACGCGTGTCCTTGATGCGGGGCTGGGATCGTGGGGGAGGCGGATCGCTCAGCACGACCGAACGTCCCGAATGCGGAAGTTGGAGCGGTCTGCGTCGAACACAGCGGCCCTAGACGTCCGCTTCGCGGAAGTTCCGCTGCTCTGAGTTCGTCGACGCTCGACTTTCGATAGGGTGTCGGCGATGGCGTCACGTCGGGCCCCAGCGCAGCCAATCGGTCCACGGCGTTGGAGACGAGAAGCAGTCGGCCTTCTGCTCCTGATGGCGACATGCCGACCGTCCGACACCGTCGTAGAGGCTGAGCTCGACGAGGTCTTCGTCCTGACCGCCGACGCGCCTTCGGTGACGTTCGAAACGACCTACTGTCTCGAGGAACTCGTCTGGCAAACCGTCGCAGTCTCCGCCACCTTCTCGCTGAGGGTCGACGCGCCCGCGGGGAGGACGGCTACGCTCGGGCGCCTCGACGGTGACATCGACGAGAGCGGCGAGAGCGGCGAGAGCGGCGAGAGCGGCGAGAGCGAACCCGTGATGGACGGCACGGGCGCCGTCTTCGGCAGCGGGCTCGCGACCGTTTCGCTCAACGACCTCGAGGATTGGTCGGGGGTGGGCCGCCGCTGCGCCGGGGCGGTGGTGCAGGTCTCATCGGACGACCTCACGGGCGACGAGGAGATCCGCTTGGAGCGGCCCCGCGTGCGGGTATCCGGACTCTCGCCCACGACGGCATGCGAGGAGTCGCTCACGAACGCGGACTCGTTCAGCGTCGAGTTGGCGCAACACAGCTCGTCCGAGGGCGACTGACACCCGACTGCCTCGCACACGGCCGCACCCTGCGAGACTCGATCCCTGGGTCGCACCCGCGCCGACACCGACGCTGCGGCGGTAATGTACGCGCGAATCTCCGACCTCGACGCGCGCCTGGGATCGTGTGGCGCCGCGGCGAATCGCGGCGCTACACTTCTCGGGCATGTATCTGACGCACGCGCAGCTGTTCGGTGTCACGCCGTTTGGCACGGTGGACGTGCCGTTCTGCGACATCGACGGAGAACCGCGCATGGTGTCGGTGCTTCATGGCGGCGGCGGCGTCGGCAAGACGACGTTGCTTCGCGTGCTCTCGGCCACGCGCCCCGGTCACGCGGTGGCGCTGCTGGGGCGCTCGATGCCCGGCGCGACCGCGCCCGCCCAGGCGATGTGTCACTGGCACCTGGGCGACGACGACCCCGACCGGCCGCACCCGCTCGTCGTGTGCACGCCCAACATGCGGCACCACGGCGAGGAGACCGACTCCGTCCTGCAGCGGCGGGAGCAGGCGATGTTCGACAAGCAGGCGAAGGAGCGTGGCGGCTTCGTGTTCTGTGTCGTCCCCGCCAGCCGATGGTTCTCGCCCCAGGCGGTTTCGCTGCACGCCCCGCTGCGCACCGCGGCCCACTACGACGTCAAGACCTCGTCCAACTTCGACGACGCGTCGCGCTCGGAGAGCACGCGAGACACCAAGCTCGCAATAGCCTACGCCGAGGTGTCGGCCGCCGTGGCTCCCAAGACGCAGCGCGAGCGAAACCGGCTGCGCGAGACGAGCAGCCGCCCCTGGGACACCCGCATCCTGGGCAACGCCATGCGCGATGCCATCGGCGCCGTGCTCGACCTGGTGGGCTACGGATACGAGGGCGTCGACCCGGTCTCGCTCGAGCCCTCGTTCACCACCCCCTCGGGCGACGTCTCGATCTTCGACCGCCTGCCGACCCACGTGCGCCACCTGCTCACCATCGCCGCGATGCCCATTCGCACGCTGTGGGCCGCCTATCCCGGCCAAGACCCGCGAACCTCTCCGGGCGTCATCGCGATCGACGAGGTGGACCTCCATCAGCCGCCCGAGGTCGCGTGCGAGCTCATCCCGACTCTGCGCAGCGCCCTCCCCCGGGCGCAGTGGATCGTGACCACCGCCAGCGCGGAGGTTGCAGCGAGCGTCGACGCCTCCGCCCTGCTGTCCTTGCGCCGCATGCCCGAGGAAGACACCGTCGAGCTCTTCGAGGGGTCGTTCGCGCAGCTGCACTGACGCGTTTTTCCCCGCTCGAGGCCGTCGCCGCTTAGAATGCCAACGTGAGCGACGGCGAGTTCTCTCTGCTCGACCGCGCGCGCGAGGTCCTCGCGACGCTCCGCGAGTCGAAGGCGACCGACGACTCGACCTCCATGCCCGCGGTCGTCGCTCGACAGGTCGCCGAGTCGCTCGCTCGCTGGCAAGGGAGCGCTTCGGTGCGCCGCTTCCTGGGTGTGCCCACCGGTCGCGACGTCCTGGCCGCAGCGGACTCCGCGGTGTGGCTCGAAGCCAAGGTCGGCCCGATCGTGCACATGGGCGCCGCGCAGGTTCGCTTCACAACGGGGGAGCGGGTGCTCGGCACGTGCCGGCTCGAGGAGCACGGGCCCTGCGGCATCGAGGTCGAGTTCGACGCGCCCGGCCGACACACGGTGCTGCTCGAGCCACTCGACCCCACGGGCGCCAGCCTCGGTCCACCCGGCGTTGCTGGCGAGCTGGTCGTCTACATCGCGTCGAGCGACGCCGTCGTCGGTGTCGACGCCCGCCTCGCGCTGCAGCCCGACGGTCTTCTCATCGCTGCGGTGCGGCAGCTCGAGCTCGCAGGCGTGCAGGTGTTCTACTTCGACCTCGCGCCCGAGGACCGCACCGTGCTCATTCGCGCCGCGATCGAGCTGCACGGCCTTCCCGACGGCGCCGTGCTCACTCACCCCGACCACGTCCGCGACATCGAACCGGGCAGCGCCGACTTCAGCCACGTCTTCGGGCTCACCGCCGTCCGTCGACTCCGCGCCAGCGGCGTCCCGGTGGTCGCGGGCATCAGCGAGCTCCCCGTGCCCGGCCCCGAGCCCCACACCGTCGGCGTGCTGTGCCCCGGCGACGTCACGCCGACCAAGATCGAGTCCCTGCAGGACGAAGCCAAGGCGTTCGTCACGGCCCGCGAGGTGGCCGACGCCTTGACCTGGCGACTCGACCAAGCCACCGAGACCCGCCTCGTGCCCGGAAACCGGCTCACCCCCGAGTTCGACAACCGACTCGCCCGGCACAGGCTGTTCGCGCTCGTCGACGAGGCCGAGCGGTCGATTCACCTGCAGACGTACATCTTTCGGGAGGGGCAGGTCTCCAACGCGCTCGTGGTCCGCCTGGTCCGGCGTGCACGGCAGGGCGTGCGCGTGCGCGTCATCGTCGACGCGCTCTACTCGGGGGAGCAGGTGCTGGGCCGCAAGAACCCGCTGGTCGAGAGTCTCTCGCTCGAGCCCAACATTGACGTGGTCGTAGGGTCCCCCATCGGGCTCGGCCAACCGCTCGACAGCGTGAAGCTCAAGCAACGCGACCACCGCAAGCTTCTGGTCGTCGACGGCCGCGTCGGCTTCGTCACCGGCAGGAACATCTCCGACGCGTACTATCGCGGGTTCGACGAGACGCCGATACACCACCACACCGCCCACGAGCACATCCCGTGGCTCGACGCCCACGTCGAGGTGGAAGGTCCGCTCATCGAGGAGCTGCAGCGCACCTTCGCCCAGGCGTGGTCGACCTACGGCGGAGCCGACCACCCCGACCTCGGCCCCGAGCCGCAAGCGGTCCGTGGCAGCAGCGCAGCACGCCTCGTCGTGCACAACGGGCTGCGCGACGCCAACGGCATGCTGCAGTACGAGGCGATGCTCGACGCCGCCCGGAAGCACGTCTACATCGTCAACGACTTCCCCATCGTGCCCTCGTTGGCCTCGGCGATGCACCGCGCCCTCGCGCGGGGCGTCCGGCTGGTTCTGCTCACCGGCAACGCCGTCGCCCGCCGAGCCGACGGCACCTTCTTTCCGGGCCCGGTCTACCGCGAGCTGTTCGAACACATGGTCAAGCAGCGGCTCGAGCCCCTCATTCGACGCGGCGCCGAGGTCTTCGAGTACGTCGTCCCGCCCCACCCGACGATCGTCCCGCACGGTGGAGTGGTCCGCCCCTACGTGCACGGCAAGGTGATGTCCTGCGACGCAAGTGTGTCGAGCATCGGCTCGGCCAACCTCGACGCCACCGCGAGCTATTGGGAGCACGAGGCCAACGTCGTCGTGCAGGACGTTGCATTCGCCGCGGCGCTCGAACGCCAGCTCGAGGAGATGCTCCAGCAGGCGCACCCCATCGACCTCGAGTCGGACTACTGGAAGCGCGAGCGCTCCAAGCGGGCGATCGTCGCAAAGCTATGGCCCTCGGCCTTCTACTCTTGAGCCCACGCCGTCCGCTCGGGCACCATTGCGCCCGATGAGCGAAGTGCCGCCGACCGTTCGCATGCGTTTGTGCATGGAGGACATCCTCCGCAAGCGGGTGCCGCTCTTCGACGGTGTGCAGCGGCTCTTGGCGCTGGCCGAAGAAGTCCCCCAGCTCGCAGGCGACCGTGACGTGCGGGCGCTGACCGAGCTGCTCGGGACCGTCGACCACCTCGCGATCGGTCCGGCCCGCGAGCACTGGGAGCGCGAAGCCCTGCACCGACAGGATCGCGAGCTGCTCGAGCTCGAACGACGGCACGCCGATGGCGTCTCGTACGCGTGTCGGCGCCTCACGCAGACCTTGGACCGCCTCTGATCCGGGCTCGGAGAATAGAGCCCACGAAGGCGTGATCCAAACCCTGGGTCGCTTCTCTCGTCCGCAGCCTGTTGTTCGACCCGTTGAGAGCGGCGCAGGCTCGAGCGGCGAAGGCGGTTCGAGCGGGGGCGCGCCGACCGACGACACGGTGGCGGTGACTCGCTCGGCGAAGACATCGGTGACGACGAAGTACCTTCGTCGGTGGGCCCAGTCCAGATCTTGGCTCCATGGGCCAGCAGCGGCGACTGGCTGGTCGGGTGTGGTCCGGGGCTTGCACCGACCCACCTCGATGTCCCAGGACCGGAACAAACGCGTCTCCATCGCGATCGAATCCGACGACGGCGCCGCCTTGTGCGGATTTCACACCAACGCGCCGCTGGCACACGCGACCAGCCTGTTCGCACGCTCCATCGCCCGACTACGCCGGCGCGGCACCGCTCGCGTCACGTCGATCGTGGTCAGCGTCGAGGGCCGGTCCGAGCAGTTCCTCTCGTTTCAGCAGGCCGAGCGGGGCCTCGCCCGCATGCACCGCGACACCCCGTTCCGACCGACCGCCAAGCCGCCTCAGCCCAACTCGACCCGATGAGGCAAATGGCCCCGGGTGGCCGCGCGACGCTCACGGCTCGAAGCGCACGTGGAAGTGGTTGGTGTGTCCCCGCCAATGGCGAATCACACCCCGGCTCGCCGCCGAGCCGCCGGGGTACTGGAAGAGCGCATCGAGGCGGCCCTGCTCGACGCCCTGCTGCTTGGCATAGTCGTAGAGGATCCGCTGGAGGCCGTAGTCGACGAAGATGTAGCGGACGCGCTCGGTCGACAAGAACGCGTCGAGGAGAGCCCAGGTCCGAACGACGTCGAGCCGGCCTCGCGTGGCGGTGACGAAGCGGACCGTGTCGGCCCCGTCGCCTCGAAGCACGTAGCCGACGTCGACATCGCGTCCGTCTCGATGCGAAAGGTGCGGCGGAAACGGGCCGCCGCTCTTGAGGCTGATGTCGCCGACGTGCACGGAAGGCCCCGCGAGACCTCGGTCGAGGTAGCCCTTCACGGCCGCGCGAATGGCCGCGACCGTTCGAGGAGTGCCCCACGCATGCGCCGCTCGCTTGACCACGTAGCCCGGCCCCGGCTGGAGCTGGATTGCGTCGTCCATCGAGTTGGCGCGCGCGTCGAAGTCGACGAAGTCGGGATAGAACACCTCGCGCCCGGTCATCGAGACCGGCTCCTGCGGGAAGTCGAGCCGTTCGTCCTCGCCGCCGTTGCGCAAGACGACCGTGTCCTTTTGCACCGCAGCGATCGTGACGCCGGGCCGCACGGCATCACCGACGGCGTAGGTGGTGATCGAGGCCCGCTCTTCGTCGCGCACGGTCGCCCGGCTCCGCGTGGGGTCCTCCGAGACCATCGTCGCCATGAGCACCAGGGGGAGATCGGTGGGCGCGATGGCGGGCACGTCGTCGGCCTCGACCGCGACGACCTCGGCGTTGGGCCCGCCCACGTCGGGAGGTGCCGCGGGAGGCGCCTCGATCGGGTCGGACGACTCCCCCTTGCATCCGCACAGCACGAGCGCGATCAGGATCGGGAGGCCGCGCGACACCCTGACATGGTGCGCCATGCAGAGGCGCAGCGCGATCGGGAATCGGTGGGGCTTCAGGACGGAAGTTCGGGCGACCAACGACGGGCGTGGACGATGGAGCCCGACTCCGCGTCGAGCACGTAGCCCCCGGAGCCGTCGGCGAAGGCGAACCGGCTGCCATTTGCGGACCACGCGGAGCTTCGAAGGCTGGAGGTCTCGTGCACCCACGCGCGCTCGCCCTCGTCGACCATCGTCAGAAGCGCGTCGCCCCACAGGTTGAACCCGTGCTCGAACTGCACGATGACGCTGCGGTCTCGCCCCGGCTCGGGAACCGTGGCCACGACCTCGAACCTGCGCAGACCCAGGGCCCCCATGTCCATGCCCTGCGCCTTCAGCCAGTCGGTGCTCTCGTGACCGCGGGGTTTTCCGCCCTCGGGCCACTGCGCGCGGTCGCGCAGCGAGATCGTACGCGCCTGGCCGAGGGCATCGCCGTCGACCTCGAGCACCTCGAGCGACGCCTGGGGCTTGGTGCTGCCCACGACGATGGAGCCGCCCGTGGGGGTGGGGCGCCAGCCCGCGACGGCCACGCCCCAAGAGACGGACATCGAGGTGGACGCCACGACCTCTCCGGTGTCGCGCTCGCGCAGCACGACCTTGCCCTTGGCGCCGAGCGAGACCCAG
The DNA here is from genome assembly GCA_024742475.1 of bacterium. Taxonomy (GTDB): domain Bacteria; phylum Myxococcota_A; class Polyangia; order Nannocystales; family Nannocystaceae; genus CAJXVA01. The sequence goes on from JANSYI010000020.1 coordinate 136,113, forward strand.
TGGTCTTCGCCGACGAAGGCGATCAGCTCGGGCTTTGGGCCCGTCCGCGAGAACACGCGAGGCTCGGCCGACCCGTCGAGCGGTTCGATGACGACCGAGTCCTGCGTGGCCCAGGCGACGGTGCTGCCCTGCGCGTCGAGCCCGACCGCGTGGGGAGAGAACGATTCGGCCGAGGCGACCGCGGCCTCGCCGTCACCGAGCGACTGCAGATGCAACGTGCCATCCCACGCGAGCGCTCGCGTGCCGCCTCGGACCTCCGCGTGAGCCATCGTCGTCTCGTTCGATCCCGACATGTGCACGACCTCGGGCACGATGGGTGTGAGCGCGTCGCGGTCGGCACCGGGCTGCCAAGGGACGGCCTGCTCGAGGGGCAGGACCATCGCCGTGCCGCCCCCGGTCTCGGCGAACACCGCCTCGGCGCCCGGATGCACCCGCGGCCGAACGCGCTCGGCGGACTCCGCCACGAGCATGCGCCGCGTGCCGTCGGTGAGATCGATGAGCTCGACCTCGAAGCGGCCGGACTTTGGCGCTCGCTTCTGCATGGCCGTGGCGTACCGGCCATCGCTGCTCATGCTGATGTCGTTGCGGTTGGGGCTCTGGTCGATGTCGACCGTGTGGGCGTCGCCGATCAGCTTCAAGGCCGCGTCGCCGACATCGAGCCGCTGAATCCTCACGGGTGCGAACTGCACGACCGCCGCGTGCACACCGTGCTCGTCGTGCTCGACCCGCAGCTGCCACGGTATGACGCCGTGCTCGTCGAGCTCGGCCAGCGTGTTGCCTTGCGCGTCGAAGAGCCGCACGCGGTGGTCCACGCCGAGTGCGAGGATCCGATCGCCACCAGCCAAGACGTGCAGCTCGAACATCGGCTCCATGGGCGGCACGTCGAACGCGGTGGTCCAGATGGCCCTGCCCTCGCTCACGGCGATGCGGCCGATGTGGGATCCGCCCGCGGTATCGACGAACGCCGCGAGGTAGCCGCCATCGGCGGCCGCGAGCGACATCCAAAGCGGCTCGCGCACGGGAAGCTCGAAGGGAACGGCATCGTTGGACGCCTCGGTCCACAGCCGTACACCACCGCGGCGGTCGAGCGTCAGCGCGGCGGAGCCGTCGGGGGAGAGCGCGACCTCCCGCATGCCCGCGTGACGATGAGCCCGCAGCGTCAGCGATGGCCGCAACCGACCGGTCTCGACATCGACCGCCTCAGCGGAGTCGGCGACGGGCTCGCGCGCCTGGGCGGTCGCGGTCCCGCGACCAACACCTGCATCCGCAGGGGTGTTCACACAGCCAGCCCCCAACAGGGCGACACAAGCGAGGATGCGGACGTTCATCAGAGGGTCTCCAGGTAGGCGACGAGGTCGCGGGCTTGGGGTTCGGTGAGGAAGGAGAAGTCGGCCATCTCGTGCACGCTGCCCTTGTCGGTGACCAACGCCCAAAGGTCGACGGCGCTTCCATCGTGGTAGTAGGGGCCGGTGTGGGCGAGGCCCACGAGCGAGGGGGTGTCGGTCTCCTCGAGGCCCCACGCGTCGAACGGATACTGGTTGTTGTCGGCCATGACGTCGCCGCCGTGGCAGCCATCGCAGCTGAGCGTGTCGGTGAAGATCTTGCGTCCGCGTTCGACGGCAGTGGCGTCAGCGACCGTCGGACGAGGCGCCGAGGGAAGCCAGCGAACGTACGCCTCGAGGTCACTGAGCTGACCGCTGCTCAGCCCCGACCCGCCGAGCCGCACAATCGTGTGCTTGAAGCTCTTGCGCAGCGTCGGATCGACGCCTCCCCACTTGTAGGGCTCCGTACCGCCGACCCTGCCCGCGAGCATGGGGGTCTGGAGGATCGACCCTCCCAGGCGCCAGCTCAGGCCGTCCTGACGACCTTCGGGGTGGCACGACGCGCACGCCATCGTGCCCAGGTCCGAGATGCTCGAGTTGCCGCCGCGCCGGAAGATCTCCGCGCCACGCTCGACCTCGGCGGGTCGGGAGGAGGCAGCCAGCTCGGGCCCCACGCGCACCGCCGACTGGCTCTCGGTGTGCCAGGACTGATCGTAGATGTCGAACTTGGCCGTCTCGAAGCGAATGAGCTTGCGACTGAGCTCGCAGTGCATCCACACGTCGTCGCCGTCGACCACGAGACCGTCGGGTCCGCAGGCGTGTTTGGGCATGTCGTACTTGCGGTCGACGTGCCAGAGGCTGTGGGCCGAGGGTAGCGACGCGTCGCCGATTGCGAGCAGCTCGTCATCGCCGTAGCCCGCCACGAAGATGCGGTCGTGGGCGAGGTCGTACGCGACGGCACGCGGCTGATGAATGGTGTTGAGCGCCGAGATGTTCACGTCGGCCTGGCCAACCTCGCGCGGGCTGACGATCGCCAGCTCGTGGGTGATGGCAGGGACGGCTTCGGGCCCGCCCCCGTAGCTGTCTTGCATGCCTCGGGAGGGGACGCGCTTCATCTGCGGCGTCGAGATCTGGTGCGGAGCGGCGACCTGTCCGTGGCCCAGATACGTCAACGCGAACACGTTGCGCGCGTGTCGGCGGCCCTGGTCGGTGGGCACTTGAAACCTGCTGCGGGCCTCGGCGATGGTGGCCGAGGGCACCATCTCCTCGCTCCAATCGTCCTCGACCATCTCCACCTTCACGTGGTCGCGCGGGTCGAGGGCGTGCCACTTGACCCTCTCGCCGCGGGTGTCCAGATGCACCTCGGCCAGCGCGCCCGAGCTGAGGAACCCGACCATCGCGCGCGTGCCATCGGGGGACACCGCGACACCGCGCGGCTCGGCGCGAAGCTCGACCGACCACGACTCCTTCATCGTCTGGGTGTCGAACGCGAACAGCCGGTGGTCCGAGACGCTGGTGACGTAGACCGTCTTGCCATCGGGCGAGAGCGCCAGCCCGTACGGCTCGGGTACGGTCGCGCTCGCATCCTCGGCGAGCTGGTCTGCGCTCGAGGTGTCGAGGCGAACGAGGCGAGAGCCGGCTCGGTCGGCGACGAACGTCATCGACCCGTTGGTCACCAGCTCGCCGAGCGTGCCCGTGAACCCGAGCGTGGCGACGGGGTTGCCGTCCTCGTCGGCGCGCACCACCGAGGCCGCGTTGCGCTCGGCCACCAAGAGGCCGTGCGCGTCGATGACCACGGTGCTGCCGTGGTGCCCTTGGTGCGGGCCGGCCTTGGGCACCGAGAAAGGGCCCGAGCCGTGGTTGCTGCCGCGGATGAGCAGATCGGTCGAGGAGGCGTTGTAGTCGTGCGCCCGTGCGCCTCCGACGACCCCCGCCACCAGGAGCAAACCCGCCGCGCATCCCATCCACGTCTTCCGTTGCATCGCTTCATTGATGCGCAGGAAGGGCCGTTCATTCCAAGGGAGCGCCCGCGCCATCGAGCGTGGTCAGCAGCGCGTCCACGGTCGTCTCTCGCAGCAGTCGATCGCGCGTAGCCGTGACCATGAAGCCGTCCTCCACCGAACGATCCAACCAGCGAAGCAAGGCATCGTAGTAGCCGTCGACGTTGAGCAGACCCACCGGCTTTTGGTGCATGCCGATCTGCGCCCAGGTGACGATCTCCGCCAGCTCTTCGAGCGTGCCGAAGCCTCCGGGCAACGCGATGAACCCGTCGGCGTGCTCGAACATCGCCCGCTTTCGCTCGTGCATCGTCTCGACCTCGATGAGCCGGGTGACGCGGCGGTGTGCCACCTCGGAGGAGAACAAGCGCGTGGGGATCACACCGGTCACGTGGCCACCCCCGGCGAGAACGGTGTCGGCCAAGAGGCCCATGAGCCCGACGCTGCCTCCGCCGTAGACCAGCTCCGTCCCCCGGGCGACGAACGCCTTGCCCAGGGCCACCGTCGCGTGGGTGATCGCCTCGTTTCGACCAGGCGAGGAGGCACAGTAGACGCAGATTCGGCCGAGCATCGTCACGGACCCGCATGGTATGAGCCGCGCATGGACATCGGAATCGCCGAAGACGCCCGCAAAGAGATCGTCGCCGCCATGGAGCGTGTGTTGGCCGACACCTACACGCTCTACCTCAAGACCCACAACTTCCACTGGAACGTCACCGGGCCGAAGTTCAACGACCTGCACGCGATGTTCATGACGCAGTACGTCGAGATGTGGAACGCCGTCGACCTGCTCGCGGAGCGGATCCGATCGCTCGGCTCGTTCGCCCCCGGCAGCTACAAGGACTTCGCCCGGCTCAGCAGCGTCGAAGAGGCCACCGACGTCCCCGCAGCGATGGAGATGGTGGCGCAGCTGGTCCAAGGCCACGAGACCGTCATCCGAACGACCCGCGCCGCGCTCGCGCCCGCCGAGTCCGCCAACGACCAGTCCACGCTCGACCTGCTCACCCAGCGGCTGCAGGTCCACGAGAAGACCGCCTGGATGCTCCGCAGCTTGCTGGCCTAGACCGCGCCCCGAGGGCGTGGGATCCTCGGCCCGCCATGGATCCGCTCCGATACCTCGGCATGGGGATCCCGCATGCCGCGGGTCGCTGGCGGTGGTTTCGGTGGCGGTCCGTGCTGTTGCTCGGTGCCGTGACCCTGGGGCTGTTCGGCTTGCTCAGCGGCGTGGGCGTGTCGGAGCGGCTCGATGTGGTGCACGCGGGCCTGCTGACCAAGCTCTACTACACGCTGGGCTTGTTCATCTTCGGGGGCATGGACCTGGGCACCCCGGTGGGCGGACCGTGGTGGGGCCGCGCCGCCTTGTGGACGGCCTACTTCATCGCGCCGCTCATCACGGCGTCGGCGGTCATCGAGGCGATCTGGCGACTGGTTGGTGTCGACTCCTTTCTCTTGCGGCGCCTCGAGGGCCACGTGATCGTGGCGGGCTGCTCGCGACTCACCGTGCTGTACCTGCGGCGTCTCCGGGAGCTGCACCCGCGCATGTCGGTCGTCGTGGTCGCCGACCCTTCGGAGCACGCGACGGCGGAGTTCTTGCGCGACGAGTTCAACGTCCCGCTGGTCGAGGGCGACATCACGTCCGAGGCGGTGCTGGGCCGGCTGCGGCTGTCGAAGGCCGCGCGCGTGCTCTTGCTGACCGACGACGACTTCACCAACCTCGACGCGGCCACGCTGGTCCTCGAGCGCATCCCCGACGACGGCGAACACGTCATCGCACACGTCGGCGACCTGGGCTTCATGCGCTCGATGGCCGCAACGAGGCTCGCCAAGCGGTGCCAGGTGTTCAATGGACACCAGATCGCGGCGACGCACCTGGTCGAGGAGCACCTGCTCGGACACTTCCAGCAGACCGAGCACATCGACCAGGTGGTGCTGGCTGGCTTTGGGCGCTTTGGCCAGACCGTGCTCGAAGAGCTTCAGCAAGGCGCCTCGGGAGACTTCGACCGCGTCATCATCGTCGACCTCGAGGCGACGCGGCGCACGGCCGTGTTCGGCGAACAGGTTGGATTTCGCGACGACTACGAGCGCATCGTGCTCGACGGCGACATTCGCGACCCTCGCGTCTGGGAGGACGTCGTCGGGAACCTCGACGCCGACCGGGCCGACCCGGTGTTCGTAGTCGGCTCGGGGCAAGATCGGGCGAACCTCCGGCTGGCGATGACGCTGCGCTCACGCTTCCCGCAGTCGCAGGTGATCGGTCGCAGCGAGCGCCCCTGGGCGTTCGCCGAGGCCCTCTCAGACGAGGCGGGCGTGCAGACGCTGAGCGTGGCGCAGCTGGTGGCCGAGTCCATGCCGGTCTCATGGTTCGGACCCAGAACCGACCGCGGCGAGTCGCTGGCCGCCCCCTCGACAGCGGGTGAGTCGCGGATGATGAAGATGCTCCAGCCCGACCCCGAGCCGCCTCGTCCACCGGCCTGAACGCAGAAAGCCCCTCCACAGGATCCAGCGATCCTGAAGAGGGGTTGGGGTGTGCGGTCGTGCCGAGCGAGAGCGCTCGGTCGTGCGGGACTAGACCTGCTCCTTGAGGGTCTTGAGGGAGTCGTGGGTGCGCTGTTGTTCGGGCACGAGCACGGTCTGGACGAAGTGTCGAACCTCGGGGGTGAGGTCTTCGACGTCGGCGTAGTCCTTCTTGCCGTGGTCCTCGCCTTCTTCGAGAGCCGAGAGGGCCGCCTTCTTGCCGAAGATCTTGGCGCCGCCTTCGACGAGCTTGGCGAACGCTCCCCACGCGCCCGAGTCGCTGTCGGGCTCGCCACCCATGGCCCGGATGCGGCTCTTGAGCTTGGTCGCACGGGTCACGTGCGAGGCCTGAAGCGACGTGAGCTGCCTCTTCATGAGGTCGTCGTCCATCTTCTCGATGCACTGCTCGTAGGTTTCGACGGCCGAGAGCTCCCCACGCAGGAGGCTGTTGAGTTGGTCGATATCGTTGGTGTTGCCTTCGGGGGTCATGCAGCACAGAGGGAGCAGGATCCGTGCCAGCCTCTACCGCGGGGCGGCGCCCTGGCTGTACGCTCCGCGCAGTGGGGGACGCCTCGGGCATGCCGCGTTGGTTGAAGGTCGCGCAACGGGTCTTGGCCGCGCTCCTTGGTGCGCTGGTCGTCGTGGCGAGCATCACCCCGGCGCTGACGAGCAACGTGTGGTGGATCCGTGCCTTCGATTTTCCGCGGATGCAGGCCCTCGTGCTGGCCATCGTCGCCGTGCCTGCGTGTTTCTTCGCCCTGCGCGGGCAGTGGCGCTGGCGATGGCTGGCCGCGAGCGTGATGGGTCTATGTGTGGCAGCCCAAGCCACCAAGATCGTCCCGTACACGCCGCTGTTTCCAAAGCAGGTTCAGCCCGCACGCTCGGGCGAGAGCGGCGGAGAGCTTTCACTGCTGGTCGCGAACGTGAAAATGGAGAATCGCGATTCCGCGGCCTTTCTCGAGGCCGTGCGAAGCCGCGATCCCGATGTGATCGCCGTCGTGGAGCCGGACGCGTGGTGGCAGGAGCAGCTCGAGTCGCTGCAGGCATCCCATCCCCACACGGTCTTTGCTCCGCGCGACAACACCTACGGCATGCTGGTCTACTCCCGGCTGCGGCTGACGAACGCGCGGGTCGAGCACATCGTTCAAGACGATGTGCCTTCGATCCACGCGCGCGCGTGGCTGCCCAACGGGTACTCTGTGGATCTGCACTTCCTGCATCCGCGTCCACCTGCGCCGCAGGAGGCCACCGACACGAAAGAACGAGACGCCGAGATCCTGATCGTCGGCAAACGCGTCGAGGATCGGAGTCGGCCCGCAATCGTCGCGGGTGATCTCAACGATGTCGCGTGGTCATCGACCACGTCGTTGTTTCAGGAGATCAGCGGACTGCTCGATCCGCGGATCGGGCGTGGCATGTTCAACAGCTACCACGCCAAGCATTGGTTCTTGCGCTGGCCGCTCGATCACGTGTTTCACTCGGAGCACTTCTATCTGGTCGCGATGGAGCGCCTCGAGGCGATCGGATCGGACCACTTTCCAATCTTCATCCGCCTGCAGCTCGACGCCTCGGCCCCCCGGAACCAAGAAGGCCCCGAGGCGAGCGCCGAAGAGGAGGCCACTGCACAGGAGATGATCGACAAAGCCGAGCGGTGAAGCGGCGTCGGTCTACTTCATCGAGCCGCGGATGAAGCCGAGGATGGCGAGCACCAAGAAGATGAAGAAGGCGATCTTGCCGAGGCCAGCCATGCTGGCGGCGATTCCACCAAAGCCGAAGACGGCGGCGACGATGGCAAGTACGAGGAGGACGATGGCTGCTTTCAACATGCCCTTCGTCAGTGCAAGAGCGTTGCCAACGACGGCAACGCCGCCAGAAGGGTGAACGGTGGTCGCTTCGATGTGCGGCTCTTCCACAACTGCGCGAAAGTGCACGCGCGCGAAGCAGACTCAGCCCGCCGAACGCACGGCCGCAAGCAGCTCGGGATCGGCCTTGTCGAACTCGATCGCGACCTTGTAGGGCCACAACCCGCCGGGGTCGTTGGCGTTGGCTTCTTGCCGCACGACCCGGCCGTGCACCAGACGGGGCGAGCCCGACTCGGGATCGACGTGCAGCGAGACGTGAACCTCGGTGCCGGGCTCGAGACGCTTGCGAGCGGCCAAGAGGATGCCGCGGTCGCTGACATCCTTCGCCACCGCCGTATTGCGACGGCCCGAGTTGCGCATGCGAACCGGGAACCAGGTCTTCACCCGGCGCGAACGGCGATTCTCCGATGCCATGCGCACAGTGTAAGACAAACGGATACCTCCCGCCAGGCCGAGTTGCACGGAAAGTCAGTGAGCTCCGCGCGATGGGCGCCCCGTTCCGCAACCATGGGCCGTCAACCATACGAGAGGCCCCCCTGCGTTGGCACACGCAGGAGGGCCCGTCGTCAAACCAAGCCAGGAGTAGGGAGAAATCAGAGGGTGATCGACCAGCGGTTGAGGCTGCCGGTGTCGAGACGCGCGGTGTCGATGACCTCGAGGACCCACTCGCCCTCGCGGTCCATGCCTTCGAACGCGTCGGTCACGAGGTCGAGCTCGAGGTCGTCTTGGGCACCGCCGGAGCGCTCGTGCAGCACCTCGACCACGTCGCCGTGACGCAGGCGGACGATGAGGTCACCGCGCCACGTGTGGTCGATGCCAACCTGGACGGACACGGCGCCGACTGCCGCGCCTTCGGGCACTTCGAGCACCGAGGAGATGCCGGCGTCGTCGTTGTCGGGGATCTCGACCCGCGCTTCGGAGGTGAAGGTGTCGTTGCCGGGCTCGACCGGCTCGTCGGGGTCGATGGGGTCGACGGGCGGGGTGAAGTCGGGGACGTCGGAGACGCGCGCGCGTCCGAAGCGGTCGACGTACTCCATGGAGAGCCAGCCGTAGCCTGCGCCCGCGGGGTGGTCGATGCCGAAGCCTTCGGTGCCCCAGCTGTTCTTGAACAGGTAGAAGCCGGTCTCCATCACCGGGTTGCCGTCGGCGTCGAGGATCGTGTTGCCCTCGCCGTCGACGCGGGGGAACTGCATGTCGAGGTCCCAGCCGACGATGAGGATCGAGTGTCCGGCCGGGGCTTCACGGCTGACCTCGATGTCCTCGTCGTTGGGCATGCGGACGATGCCCTGATCCCACGAGCCGAGGTCGCGGTGGAGCTCGGTCTTGCGGTGGTTCCACGCCTGGTAGAAGAACTCCATGCCCACGATGACACCCGTCCCGTTGACGCGGATGTGATCCATGATCGAGGCGCGGGTGGAGTTGAGCCAGCGACCCGGCGGGAGATGGAACTTCTCGGCTTCGAGCGCCTCGGCGGGCGGCTGACCGTTGGTGTAGCAACGCGTGGGCTGGTCGTCCTCGCCGTCACACTCGGCGTCGTCGTCCTCGTCCCACTGGTCGATCTCGTAGGGCCACGCCTCTTCGGCGGGGATGCCGAACTGGCTGGCAGCGCGGAGGTTGTAGAAGGCGTTGCTACCCGAGCTTTGGGGGAACGAGCCCACCTCGAACTTGGCCGACCACTGCATGTACTGCTCGGAGAAGTCGGGGTTCTCCATGCCGGCGGCGAGGTAGAGGTGCTCCATCAGCCCCACGGTGGAGAAGATCGAGCAGACGCCGCGGCGACCCTGGCTCTTGACCGGGGACTGAAGCTCGAGCAGGTCGTCGTGCTGGCGCGGCACGGGGCCGTCGGCCTTGATCTCGAAGGGCAGCTCGTCGTTGGTCGGCGCGCCTTCGAGGAGGGCGTCGAGATCCGACAGCGGCGCGTCACCCGAGTCGGGCGTTTCGCCGGCGTCACACGCAGAGGCACCGAGGGACAGAAGAGCGAGAACGAGGAGCGACTTGCGGAACATCTTCACCACCGAGCGGACGCGCGGGTCCGATGTGTGCCCACAGAGCACATTGCGTGCCAACGTGCCCGCCTACGGATTCCCCGGATGTACGTGCTCGCGACGTGGCAACGAAAGTAGCCATTCGCCCAGATCCGGCAGCCAGATCAGCCACCAGCAAGCCCTTGCGCACCTTCGAGACGGCCGACGCGTGGGTCAGCGCCACTGCCCTTCGAGCCTGATCACGCCGCCGCTCGCGCTGGCGTCCATCCGATGGACGTCCGCGTTCATGAGCACCCACATCTCGTGAATGTAGGCGCCGAGGTAGTCGGCCATGAGCGGGTCGAACGGCCGGAGATCGACGAGGCGCGCGGTCGCGCGTGTCGAGCTGTGGCGACGAACCTCCCACCGCCCCGACTTGTAGAAGCGATCCCAGTACCGGCCCGACTGCTGGAGCACGACCCCGGGGTTGGCCATGCGCAGGAAGAGCCGGTGCACGACCGTGAGATCCTGCCGAGCTTCGTAGCGCCCGATGTCCGCGATCAGGGCCCCATCGCCGGCGCCGAGCACGTCATCGACGGCGCGGATCAGCCGGTACTGCAGATCGAGCGGATACCAGCCCACGGGCAGGAGGCCTCGCAGGACGCTGGCGTCGCCCGGTTGCATCGAGTCGAGCACCGAGGCCCACGACGCGCCGCCATGCTTCGACTGCACGTAGCTGCGCATGTGGTGAAGATTGGAGCCACGGGCCTCCGTCACGTGGCTCGATGATACGCGAGGGCGGTCTCCGAACGCGAACCGAACTGGGCTACGGGCTCACGCGACCGACCCACAGCTGCCCGCCCTCGGGGCCGTAGCCGCCGGCGCTGATCCAGATGTAGTCGTCGGGCGCGACCGCGATCCTGGCGTCGTAGCTCACCTGGGGCACATCCACCGACCAGACCATCGAACCGTCGGCGGGGTCGAGCTTGCGCAGCTGGTAGATCCCTTTGCCGAGGCTGTCCTGGGCGAGCACGACGGGAGCGCCCGACCCGTAGATGGCGAAGCGAATGTCGCCGGGGTCGGAGAGCTGCAGGTTCCAGACGACGTCGAACGACGCGTCCATCTGCGTGAGGATGCCGCCGGGGTAGCCGGGCTCGCCGTAGCCGATGCGCGAGTACACCAGCGGCGCGCCGTCGGGGCCCGTCGCGATGTCGTCGAACTGCTCGACCGCGGCGTAGGTGTTGGAGTCAGCCTCGTTGCCCGCCGCGGTGTACTGCACGAGCAGGCCGACCTCTGCCATGGAGGTGGGCTGTCGTCGCTGGCCCACCACGAGGATCGATCCCGCGGGCCCGGGTGCGGCCCGGTACCAGTCGTACTCGTAGAAGCCAGGTTCGGGGGTCGTGGCCTCCCAGACAGGAGTGTCGCCGACACTCGGAGACATGGGCCCGTACAGACCCAGGCGGTTGCCATAGTCGAGCGCCAAGAAGCCGGGGTCGCCAACACTGGCGAGCGACGAGCGACCGGAGAGGCGGCCGTCCCCGCACGCTTCGATGAACATGCCGTCTTCGATCGCGTAGTTGCAACCGCTGGCCGACATCACCCACTTGTCGCCGACCATCGTCGTCTCGCTGATCGGCGTCTGCGGAAGCAAGACGTCGAAGTCCTGGACGACCTCGAGCTGCGGCGAGAACTCCTGGAGCAGCTGCGAATCCTGCCCGCAATAACCCGTCGCCGCGATGAGTCCGTTGCCCTCGCTGTTGAACCGGGCCGCACTCGCGAACGCGCCGTCGCAGAACGTGAGTCCCGTCTGCAGCGACTCGAAGAGCAGGGTGCCCGACGTGGTGCAGTCGATGTTGCACCCACCGCCGTTCTCGTTGTCGGCACCTTCGTCGCAGAGTTCGTCGCCCGCGTCGAGAGAACCGTCGCCGCAGAACGCCGCGGGCGTGCAGTCGTCGTTGCAACCACCGTAGCTCCCGTCGTTGTCACCGTCGTCGCACGCCTCGTCGTCGGTGACCTCGCCGTCTCCGCAGTACGGGCCCGCGGCCGAGCAGTCCGCCGCGCAGCCGCCGTAGCTCCCGTCGTTCACGCCGTCGTCGCAGACCTCGTCGCCCTCGACCTGCCCGTCGCCACACACGGGGTCGCCACCTTCGGTGGGGTCGGGGTCGTCGGTGTCAGAGTCGGTATCGGTGGGATCACTGTCGTTGGTGTCGGTCTCGGTCCCGGGCCCCGTGGGACCGTCGGAGGTCTGCCCGCTCTCGGTCTCACCTGGCCCGTCGGTGTCCGACTCCGTCTCGAGCCCCATCCCCTCGGGTGGCTCGGGGTTGAAACAGCCTCCACAGAGCAAGACGACCGACGACCAATAACGCGCACGCATGGACCAAGCATCTCGCAACCCACTGGCTGGAACCCCCGGAGGCTCCCCGATTTCTCCTCTCCGTGCAGATTCTGCATTTGACCCAAACACCGACATCGGTCAATTAGTCATAACATGGTCCGAGAAGACCCCAGCGCGCGCCGGACCCGGCTGCTCGAGACGGCCGCCGAGCTCTTCGTTCGCCACGGGTTCGACAAGACCACCGTGGCCGACGTGGCGCGCGAGGCGGGGGTGGGCAAGGGCTCGGTGTATCTCCACTTCGAGTCGAAGGAGGCGCTGCTCGAGGCGCTGATGCTGCGCGAGCTGCATGCGCTCTCGGAGCGTTGGTACGAGGCGGTCATCGACGACCCCCGCGGCGGGACGCTCGGCGGGATGTACAAGGCCACGCTGCTCGGCCTGCACGGGAGCCCGTTCATGGCCGCGCTCATGACCCGCGACACGGGGCTGCTCGGCCGCTACATCCGCAGGCCGGGCAACGTGTTCATGGCCGCCAGTCGTGGGCACCACACGCGGCACGAGGTCATCGCGCTGATGCAGGAGGCAGGCGCCGTGCGCGACGACATCGACGCCAAGGTCGTCGCCCACATCATGAACATGATCTCCCACGGGATGCTCAGCGTCGACGGCGTCGTCCCGCCCGAGGAGATTCCTTCGCTCGAAGACACCCTCGACGGCGTCGCCACCATCATGGACCGCGCACTCACCCCGCCGGACGTGCAGGCCGCCAGCGACGCGGGCAAGGCCGTGCTCACCGAGGTCTACACCGCAGCCCGAGCGCGGCTGCACGCACTCATGGAGAGTCGGGAGACGCGATGATCACCGTCCAAGACCTCGTGTTCACCTACCCCGGCGCGCCGAAGCCCACGCTCGAGGGTCTCGACTTCGACATCGCCGACGGGGAGATCCTCGGCTTCCTCGGCCCCTCGGGATCGGGCAAGTCGACCACGCAGCGGATCCTGATCGGGTTGCTCGAGGGCTACCGGGGCCGCGCGCAGGTCATGGGCAAGGAGGTTCGCGACTGGGGCCCCGAGCTCTACGAGCAGGTCGGCGTCAGCTTCGAGTTCCCCAACCATCACCAGCGGTTGACCGCGATCGAGAACCTGCAGCACTTCGGCGCCCTGTACCGAGGGCCGCTCGTCGACCCGATGGAGGCGCTGCGATGGGTCGACCTCGCAGCGCACGCCGACAAGCGGGTCTCCGACTTCAGCAAGGGCATGAAGATCCGCCTCAACGTCGCCCGCAGCCTGCTGCACCGACCCAAGCTGCTGTTCCTCGACGAGCCCACCAGCGGGCTCGACCCGGTCAACGCCAAGCGCGTCAAGGATCTGGTGCGGCGGCTGCAGAGCGAGGGCACCACCGTCTTCGTCACGACCCACGACATGTCCGTGGCCGAGGCCTTGTGCGATCGCGTGGCCTTCATCTGTGACGGGGGCATCGCCGCCATCGACTCACCCGCTGCGCTCGAGAAGCGCTTCGGTTCGCGCACGGTCTGCGTCGAGTGGATCGACCCCCAGGGCGAGTCTCGACGCGAGAGCTTCGAGCTCGACGGCTTGGGCGACGACGAACGCTTCCTCGCGCTGATTCGATCCGGAGCGCGCATCGAGACCATGCACTCGCAAGAGACCACGCTCGAGAACGTGTTCATCGAGGTCACCGGCCAGAGGCTCGACGCATGAACCGCGTCCTCGCAGCCACGCGCACCGACGTCGCCCTGCAGGCCCGCAACCAGCTCTATGGGATCTCGGTCCTGTTTGCCGCCGTCATGGTCGGCGCGCTCATCTGGCTCTCCTCCCCCGAGTCGCTGCACCGCACCGTGCCGATGGCGGTGCTGTTCGTCGTCGGCGGAAGCACCCTGCTCTACGTCGTCGCGATGGTCTTGCTCGAGCGCGACGACGGCACACTCGAGGCGGTCGCGGTCTCGCCGCTGCGCCCGCGCGAGTACCTGGCCGCCAAGGTGGCATCGCTCACGGGTCTGGCAGTGTTCGAGGGCCTCGTGCTCACGGGCGGCACCGTCGCGTGGCTCGACCCCTCCATGCTCGGGGGCGCCACCGTGCCGTGGCTGCTCGTGGGGCTGATCTGCCTGGGTGCCATGCAGACGCTCGTGGGGCTGATCGTCGTGGTCCGCTACAGCCGAATCATGGAGGCGCTCATGCCGATGGGGCTCGTCGCGCTGGTCTTGCAGATCCCGGCGCTCTACTTCGTGGGCGCGCTGCCCAGCAAGCTCGCGCTGCTCGTCCCCTCGGCCCCGCCCGCGATGTTCCTGCGCGCAGCGTTCATGCCGCTCGAGCCCTGGGAGTGGGCCTACGCGGTGGTGGGCACCGCGCTCAGTCTGCTGGCCACCGCGATCTGGGCGCACCGGGCGTTCGTCCTGCACATCATTCACCAGGGGGTCCGGCCGTGAACCTGCTGCGCCACCTGCTTCGCAACGACGTCCGGCTCATCGCGCGCGACAAGATGCTCGCCACGATGACGGCCGTGGTGCTGCTGATGGGCATCGCGATGCGCTTCGCCCTGCCGGCCATCGACCTGGCGCTGGCCGACGCGGGCGTGATGCCCTCACAGGCCTCGACGCTGCGGTTCTCCGACACGTTCCCCGCATTCGTCGTGTTCGTGGCGCTTTGGCAGGGCTCCAACTTCCCCGGCATCATCTTCGGGTTCGTCCTGCTGGGCGAGAAGGAGGACGCGACGCTCGAGGCCATGCGCGTCACCCCCTTGTCGCTGCAGCGCTACGCGGGGTATCGCGTGACCGCGTCGGCGGTCTTCGCCTTCTTCATGATCGTCTACCTCGCGCTTTCGATCGGATGGTGCCTCGTCCCGCTGTGGCAGCTCGTGCCGCTCGCGATGGCAGCCTCCCTGTCGGCCCCGCTCTCCGTGCTCGCCTACGCCACGTTCGCCGACAACAAGATTCAAGGCTTGGCGTACACCAAGTTCGGCGGGCTGGCGGGGTTGCTGATCTTGGTGGGCTACTTCGTGCCCGAGCCCTGGCAGTGGCTGCTCGGGGTCTTCCCCCCCTTCTTGGTCGCCAAGGCCTACTGGATGGCGCTCGAGGGGCAGGCCGCCGCCGTGGCACCCCTGATGGCCTCGGTCGTGCTGCAGCTGGGGCTCCTGAGGGTCCTCCTGCGCCGCTTTCGCGCGCGGGCGTGAACAGCCCGCAGATTCGCAATGAACGCCGCAGCCTTGAAGACCGACACCGATTCGCGGTAACCGATCGCATGGTCGCTGCAGGGCGTCGGTACGACATTCCCGCATACACCGAAGGCTGGTTTCAGATCGCGTGGAGCCGAGACCTCGCGAAGGGCCAGCTTCGCAAGGTCAAACAGTTCGGCCGCGAGTACACGCTCTTTCGCGGGCAGGACGGCAAGGTCGGGCTGATCGACGACGTGTGCCCGCACCTAGGCGCGCACTTCTCCGAAGGCGGCTCGGTGCAGGGCAACTCGGTCCGCTGCCCGTATCACGCGTGGGAGTTCGACCGCACCGGCACCTGCACCAAGATCGCCTACGCCAAGAAGATCCCCAAGAAGGCCGCGGTGAAGTCACACACCGTGGTCGAGAAACACGGGATGATCTTCATGTACCGCGACAAGGCAGGCAGCACGCCGCAAGACGCCGCGCTCCCGCCGATCTACGACTTCGACGAGCGCAACTACCTCGAGCCCAAGACGTTCGAGTTCAACATCCGCATCCACGGCCAGGACATCATGGAGAACTCCGTGGACAGCCCGCACTTCTGGGCGGTGCACGGCCACGCGATGCCCACGAACGCCTTCTTCACCGAGCGTGACGAGCTGCGTGTCGACCAGACGTCCTCGGTCCACCGCTTCGGCCAGGAACTCCACTTCAAGATCGAGTTCCACATGGCCGAGCCGGGCTTCCACTACCTACACTTTCCCCGGCTCCCCGGCGGCGCAAAGGCGTTCGTCTTCAGCTCGATCGTGCCCGTCGACGAGGAGTACACCAACCACCGCATCACGGTGATGGTGCGCAAGACCCCCATCCCCGGCTACTCCCGAGTCCTGCAGAAGTTCATCACCTGGCAGATGATGAAGACCTACCGCGAAGACATGCAGATCTGGGAGCACAAGGAGTACCACTCGCGCCCCGTCCTCTGCGACGGCGACGGCTCCATCATGAAGCTGCGCAAGTGGTACGCGCAGTTCTACGAGCCCCAAGACGACGCCCCACCCAGCACCGCCAAGCGCTCTCCTGCGCTGGGCGTGCTCGCCTCGGTCGATTGAGCGGGTGAAGGCCGAGGAACTCTGCGCGCGCCCCCTCGAGGAGCGTCCCGCCTCCGATCCTGCCCGCGGCGCACGAGCGTTTTGGATCTCGATGCGCGTCCACTTCGCGCTCGTCGTGGTGCTCACCCTCGTGAGCTTGTCGACGGGCGCGGTCCTGCAGTGGGAGCATCTGGGACCCGACGCTGAGCTCTCGCCAGCGACCTTTCAGGATGTGTACACGATACACAGCATCGCAATCTGGGGAAGCGTGCTGCCATTGGGAGCTGGGGTGCTTTCTGCGATCGCGCTGCCTCGGGCGCTCGAGCTTCGGACGCTCAGCGGTTGGTGGCTGGTGCCCGTCTCCGTCGTGGCGTGGGTGATCGGCCTCGCGCTGCTGCTCGCCTCTCATCCGAGCCGGTGGTCACACGCGCTCATGGTCGCGGGACTCGGCTGTCTGGGGCTCGCGATCGTTGGCACGCTGGCCACTCACCGCGCCCGCATCGCGAAGTCACCGCTGCTGGTCGCGGGACTCGGGGCCGCCGCGGTGCTGCAACTGCTGCTGTGCTTGCAAGTCATCGCGCGCCTCTTTGCCGCCTCGTTGGGCATCGCGATGCCGTCGGGCGGTCTCGCCAACCTACTCCTGCTGTCCGTGCCCGTCGTGATGGGGCTTGCCGCGCACGCGATGGAGCGCCACGTGGGTCGCCCAATTCCCAATCGTGCCCTCGCTGGCGCCGCCATGATCGCGCCGACGTTGATGCCGTGGCTGCCCAAGGCGGCCGCGGTCAGCGTGGTCGCCTCGCTCTCGGTCCTGCTGTTCACGCTCGTGCTGCTCCTCCACCTGCGCAACGCCTCGCGGCGGCTGCATGCAGGGGCGATCGGACCGATCGCGATCGCCGGGTGCGTGGCGCTTCGGATCATGACCCACGCCTATCTACGGAGCGGCGCCCCGAGCTTCCTGCGCGACACATACATGCTCGTGGCACCCGAGCACGCGAGCGCCCTGGCGCTCTTCCTCGGGCTCGTGCTCGTGGTCGCGAACGAGCCCGAACTGCTCGCTAACCGCACGCCTCGGGAGCGGCTGCTTCGGACGGGCGTATCCATGCTCGCGGGCGGGTTTGGCCTCGCGTGCTCGATGATGTTGGTCGTCGGCTGGCAGGGTATGCCACGTCGCTATCATCTCTACGTTCCGGCGTTCACGACGACCTTTCGGGTCATGGCCACCTTTGCCGCCATTGGCCTCGTCGGTGCAGTCCTCGTCGGCTTGGCCTTCGCCGGGTCTCGACGTGCGGCCCGGACGCCCAGCCGGCAGGGGCTGTCGTAGACTTCGCGCGTGACGAGTACGCCCGCACGACGCAGACCTCTTCGTACGATCTTCCTCGGGGCGACGCTCGCGTTCGCGTGCCAGCCGGGCACGGCGCAGACGCAGCAGGACATCGGCGAGGACGTGGTCCTGACGGCGGACGAGCCCGTCGCAGCGTTCGAGGTGACGCTGTGCATGACCGGTGGCACGCCCGCCAACCTGAACGGCTACGGGTCGTTCTCCGGGACGGTCTCCAGCAGCGCCGGCGAGGTGGAGTTCACGCTCGAGTCGCTGGAGTCCGAGGAGGACTCGTACACGGAGACGACGAGCGCGACGAGCACCGCCGAGCCAACGAAGATTTCGCTGGTGACCGACCGCGACTGGGGGAGCTCGGGCGAGCGCTGCCAAACCCAGGTCGTGCAGCTCTCCGTCCCCTCGCTCGAGGCCGATCAGAGCGTGACCGTGACCGAGCTGTCGGTCGACTTCAACGCCGAATGGTCCGGCTTCTGCGGACCCACGCCCGACGACGACTCACTGTCGATCACCGTCGAGCGCGTGTGACTTAGAAGTAGTAGTGCATCGAAGCGCCGCCGAAGAGGCCGACGCCGGGGGTGAGGTCCCAGCCGAAGCCGGGGCCTTCGCTCGCGCCGAAGCCGGCCAGCGTGCTGCCATAGATGCCCCCGTTGTCGTCGCCCTCTTCGCGGCTTCCGGGGATGATGCGGAAGTCCATGCCGAGCTCGGGGGAGAGCGCGAAGTTGTTGCCGAACATCAGCTGAAACACGAGGGGGATCTCGATGTGCAGCTCGGTCGGATCGTCGAGGTTGTCCTCCACGTCGGTGGCGTTGGCCGAGGTCATCACGCCGAAGCGGCCACCGATGCCGAAGTCGGCGCGGAACGGGAGCTGGCCTGCCTCTCGACCGAGGCGCAGGAAGTACAGCCCCTCGATGTTGAACGCCATGAACGCGACCGTGCGGGTGTCCTCGAGGTTGCACATCTCGTCGGGACAGGGAGGATCCGTCGACTCGGGATCGTTCTCCTTGAACGTGAACAACGCCACGCCTGCGCTGGCACCGACGGCGAACTGGTCGGTCACGAAGTAGCGCAGGTTGATACCGTTGAGCCCGGCGATCGTGCGGATCGCTCCCACGCCCAAGCGGCCGTCGAACGGGTCGATGCCGCCCGAGGCTGGCGGAGGGGCGGCGATCGGGGTGAGGTCGTCGGTGCTCGACGTGCTCGCGCTCAGCGAGGTCGTCGACGTCTCGATCTCCTCTTCGACGTCCGCTTCGGCCTCGGTGTCGTCGACGCCCTCGTCGGCCACCGCTTCACTCTCGATGCTGGTCTCCTCCCAGCCCGCGCTGTCGTCCGCGGTCGTCGTTTCGGTCGCCGCGACGGCCTCAGCGTCGGCCGAGGCCGCGTCCTCTTCGAGTGCCGGCTGAATCGCCGTCACGCCCAGGGTGGATGCAAGCACAACGGGAATTCCAAGCAACCATGCCATCGGCCCGAGCCTAGCGGCGGCGCTGCGCACCCGGAAATTTTCAGAGGATTCGCGTCTGACCGGGCGCCAGGCCGTCGAGGGTCCAGGCTCCGACCGCGTAGCGCACGAGCCGGAGCGTCGGATGGCCGACGTGGGCCGTCATGCGGCGCACCTGCCGGTTGCGACCTTCCTTCAAGACGACCTCCAACCACGCCGTGGGGATCGACTTGCGCTCCCGAATCGGCGGGTCGCGGGGCCAGAGCTGTGGCGGCTCGATGCGGCGAACTCCTGCGGGCCTGGTCTTGCCGTCCTTGAGCATCACCCCTCGGCGAAGCCGCTCGAGCGCCTCGGCCTGGGGCTCGCGCTCGACCTGAACCCAGTACGTCTTGGGCATCTTCGTGCGCGCCTTGGGCGAGGCGATGCGATGCTGCAGCGCCCCGTCATCGGTGAGCACGAGCAGCCCCTCGGAGTCCTTGTCGAGCCGTCCTGCGGCATAGACGTTGGGTACGTCCACGTAGTCGGCCAGCGTCTCGTGGCCTTCCTGCGAAGTGAACTGACTGAGCACCCCGAACGGCTTGTTGAGCAGAACGATCAACGCAGGCCCCCAGGACGTTCAATCCACGGTCTTGGCCGAGCCCTCGCACAGCGCGAGCAGCTCGGCGAGCTCGGCCGGCGTGAACTCGCGCCACTGCCCCACGGGGACATCGAGCTTCATGTTCATGATGCGGATGCGCTCGAGCTTGCGGACGCGGTAGTCGAAGTGCTCGCACATGCGCCGGATCTGGCGGTTGAGCCCCTGGGTGAGAACGATTCGGAAGACGTGCTTGCCGAGCTGCACGACGGTGCATGGGCGCGTGACCGTGTCGAGGATTGGCACGCCTTCGCCCATCTTGCGCACGAAGTCACGGGTCACCGGCTTGTCGACCGTGACCACGTACTCCTTCTCGTGGTTGTTCCGCGCGCGGAGGATCTTGTTGACGATGTCGCCGTCGTCGGTGAGGAAGATGAGCCCCTGACTCATCTTGTCGAGACGCCCGACCGGAAAGATCCGCGTGGGGTAGTTGATGTAGTCGATGATGTTGTCGGGCTCGACGCGCGTGTCGGTGGTGCACACGATGCCCACCGGCTTGTTGAACGCCAGGTACACGCGCCGCTGCGCCTGGTCGCCATCGACCGCGATGCCATCGACCGCCACCACGTCGCCGGCCTCGACCTTCGTGCCCATCTCGGGCACCGACCCGTTGATCGTCACCCTGCCCTGCTCGATCAGCTTGTCCGCCGCGCGCCGCGAGCAGTAGCCAACCTCGCTGAGGTACTTGTTGATCCGCGTGGGCATGGAGCGGCCGGAACCGTACATCACCGCTCGACGAACGTCTCGCCCCCAGCGGTGCTCTTCATCGCGACCGCCTCCCAAAGCTCGTGGGCTCTGAAGGGCTTGAGGAGCCGCGTGATGTCGTCGCGCTCTTCGAAGGTCCGCGCCTCGGCTGAGACGGCGCCACCGGTCATGAAGATGAACTTCCGGCGCAAGACGTCGCGGCCTTGAAGCGAGTCGAACCACGCGGCGCCGGTGGTCGTTGGCATCATCAGGTCACACAAGATGACGTCGGGCTCGAGGCCGTCGGCGAGGGCCTTCTCGGCTTCGGCGACCGAGCCCACCAGGACGACCTCGTTCCCACGGAGCAGCCGCCCGACTGCGCGGCCGACGGTCACCTCGTCGTCGACGATCAAGACGGTGAGGTCGCGCGGGGCGGCGGCGCGGACTCGCCGCGGTGCGGTGGGCTCGGGCTGACCGATGGGGAGCCGAATCTCGAAACGCGCACCGCCGCTGGGGCGGTTTTCTGCACGAATCGTCCCGCCGAGCACGGTGATGGCGGTCCGACAGACGGAGAGCCCGAGCCCCGTGCCTTCCCCGGGCGCCTTGGTCGTGACGAAGGGGTCGAAGACGCGCGGCAGCACGTCTTCGCGAATGCCCGGCCCATCGTCGTCCACTCGAATGACGAGGTCGGGATGAGCGTCGTCCGCCTGCACGCTGAGCTCGATGGTGCCTCCGCTTCCCTCCGTGGCGTGGGCAGCGTTGACCAGCACGTTGACGAGGACCTGAACGAGGCGGTTTTGGTCGGTGACGATCGGGGGCAGACCCGGGTCGATGTCGACCTTCAGCGCAGCACGGTGGCGCAGCTCGTGTCGAGCCATGGCGGCCGCTGCATCGACGACCGCGCAGATGTCGAGTTCGAGCAGCTCGACGGGGTCTGTACGCGAGAACCGAGACAAGTCGCGGACGACGTCGGTGATGCGGCCTACGCTCTGCTGACACTCTTCGACGAGCGGAGAGGTCTGCATCTCGGAGAGGTTTGCGCTCAGCACCGTGAGCGGATTGTTGATCTCGTGCGCGACGCCTGCGGCGAGCTGCCCCATGGACGCCATGCGCTCTGTGACCGCGATCTGACGCTCTAGCTCTCGCTGCCGGGTCTGGTCTCGAACGAGGATGAGCAGACGCTCACGGCCGTAGGGGATCAGGCGGACATCGAGGACGAGCTCCCGCCCAGCCAAGGGCTCGGCGTACTCGAAGGCGTGCGGCGCTCCTGCGGCCAGCGCTCGTTTCGCGTGGTCTAGGGCCGCTCGAACCTGGAGCGGGTCGCCGAGCCCCGCGTCTCGCAGCGCCTCGGAGATGTTCTTGCCCTGCATCGCCGCCACCGTCGTCGCGAGCTCGCCCAGATCCGACCCGGGGTGAACCCTGCGCACGGTGAGTTCACGGTCGAGCAAGACCAGCGTGTCCGGCAGGGCCTCGACCATCGCACGCATGGCTGCCTCGCTCTCCAGCAGCGAGCGTTCCGTGTCGAGCAGCGCCTTTTGGTGAAACTCGAGCTCGGAGGAGATCGCCGCGGCCCCTCTCCAAAAGAAGAACCAGCGCCGCACCTTGGACAGAAAGCTCTTGTCGGGAGGCGGAGTGAGGATCAGCGTGCCGCCGCGAGGCCCCAGCTCCCCACTGCACGCCGCGGCCGGAGCCCCAACGAACTGCGGGATCGCACGAATGCCTGCCCGGGCAAGGGCCATCCACACCGCCGAGCCCTCGTGCGGTGGGCGAATCTCGACCGAGACCTCGAGCCGACGGTCGGGCAGCGTCGTGCATCTCCACTCGACGAAGCGGAAGAGCGAAGGTGCGATGCGCTTGATGACGAGGCGGATGTAGTCGGCGGGACCGGCGATGAACATCGCGAACGCGCTGAGCGAGCCGCCGAGCTTGCTCTCGAGCAGGAGGTCCGCAGCCTGCTGCGCGGCGACATCCTCCCCCCCCACCAGTTCGGCGTACCGCTCGACCATGGGGCGCCACTCGGCCCAGGGCACGCTCGCGGTCGGTCGCTCCAAGACGGCGCGCTCGAGACTCGACCCCTCCAGAAGCTGGTCGAGGTCGACGTAGCCTTTGGCCTCAGCCTGCTGAAAGAACGCCCACGCTCTGCAAGAGACTTCCATCGGTCTCGTCCGCCCCGCCGCGCCGAAGCACCCAGCGCTCGGCCTGCATCGTACCGGCTCGACGCGAGTTGTCTCAACACAGGCCGAACCGGGCGCTTCCGCGCCGCGGAGCGCTTCTCGAGGCGAGCCTCTCGACCGACCCGAGTGTCGCATCGACGCACCCCGACTGACGCAGATGTCGTGAGCCCCCCCTTGGGCTCTCGAGGCGCCGGTGCTTCGGCGCGAGCACGGTGCTTGCAGGCTCTGTGGACATGCGCAGAACGCTGAGCTGCCTCGTTCTCCTTCTGGCTGGCTGTGAAACGTCCGAGGTCGCCCAGGCCACCGTCGAGTTTCGTTCGATGGAGTCGCAGTGCATCGACCCGTGCCCGGGCGGCGACTTCTACGGGTCGAGCTATCTGCGACTCACCGTCACCGCGGGCGATGAGCCGCTTCGGTCATCGGTCCGGTGGCTGCACTTCTCGCGGCGCGACGAAGTGCTCGCCGAAGAGGCCGTCGCGCTCGAGCCCGGAGAGTCGACCTCGGTGTCGTTCTCTTTGCAGACCGGCTGCCCCACGGTCAGCGACGAGCCTCGCGACGTCACCGTGGTCATCGAGCTCGATGGTGAAGAGTTCGAGCTCGACGGCGAGGAGAGCGTCACGATGGGCTACGACTGCTAGCGGCCGCTCCACGCGTTCGCGTGCTAGTTTCGAACGACGATGGCGAGGCGGGTTCACCACTCCTACGCGGAGTTACCTGAACCTACTCGAGCTCAGCAGCGTCAAGCTCGAGTTCTGCGACGGCGAGTCCGTCGTGCTCGACTCGCCTGCGGTGTCGCTCGCGGTCGACGAGCTCTACGCGGGCATCGCACTCGAGTGAACGCCCACTTCACCCGCCGAGCGAGAGCGCGACCGTGGCACCCTCGGGAGCCTTCTCTCGCATGCGCTCGACGTCCACGAACACGGTGTTGATCATCGACCCCCCGCGGGCGGCGTAGCCCCGCTCGGCGAGCAGGCTGAAGATCTCCGGCACGAGGCCCGTGGTGCCGTAGACGCTGGTCTCCACGCAGATCACCGCTGGGCGCGGGCCAGTGGGGCTCATGGAGCGGAGGATCTCGAGGTCGAGCCCCTCGACGTCGACGCTGAGCAGGTCGATGCCCTCGGCGAAGTGCTCCTGCAGCAGCGCGTCGATGGAGACGAGCTTCATCTTGATCGCCTTTTCGAGCGCGCCGCCCTCTGCGACATAGCGATCGACCTGCGCCTTGGAGAACGTGTTGAGCTGGGGGCGGTCGCGCATGAGGTAGTAGTCGGCCTCGGTCGCATCGCCCGTGCCCACGCCCGCCGCCACGACCACGTCACGGGTCCGCACCTCGGCGAGCATCTTGGCCATGGGGGGGTTGGGCTCGACGAGGACCCCGCTCCCGCCCGAGACGTAGGCCAGGTACGTGTTGCTGCCGATCGTCGGATGAAAGGCTCCGATGTCGAGGTAGCGCGGCGCCATGATGCCCAGCATGCCGAGCGCCTGCATGATGACCATGTCCTCGCCCTGCTGCGCGTAGGCGACCTGACGACCATCGGGCGGCTGAGGTCCGAGCTTGGGCACGGGCAGCGGCGGCGGTCCGGGCTTCTCGGGGGCGGCCGGATCCGGGGGCGCAGCCGCAGCTTCGGCGTCGTCGGAGCAGGCCGTCAGAGCGGTGAGCGCGAGCCCAGACCCCAGGAGGAAGTTGCGTCGATCCATGGCCGCGGCCGCACTATAGCCGACGACCCCCGATCCCCGTGGTGCCACAATGTTCTCGCCGCGCGGACATGAATCGCGCCCCGGCGGCATCAACGAGACGTGACCGAGCCCGACCCACGCCAGCGAGACGCCTTGCTGCTCGCACGCATCGCTGCGGGCGAACGGGAGGCGTTCGACAGGCTGCACCGCGAGCACCATCGCGCCGTCGTCAGGTTGGCCTTTGGCATCGTCGGGGACGCCGAGGAAGCCCGAGACGTGGCACAAGACGTGTTCATCCGGCTCCTCGACGTTGCGCCGCGCTGGAGGCCCGACGCCCGCGTGTCCACGTGGCTGCATCGGACCACGCTCAACGCGTCGCTGACCCTGCGCAGACGCGTTACGCGGTGGTGGAGTCGAGCGGGCCCGGCCGCTGGGGCACCGACCGATCCCGAGCATGCCTCCGCGCTCTCTCTCGCGGCAGCGGAGATCGGGCGCTCGCTCGAACAGCTCTCGCCGCGCCAGCGCGCGGTGGTGACGCTCCATCTCGACCTCGGCATGTCGCCCGGGGAGATCGCCGCCGAGCTGGAGATGACACCCAACGCGGCCCGGCTCGCGCTGTCGAAGGGTTTGCGTGCCCTTCGCCGCGAGGTGGGGCCCACCGTGCACGAGCTCGCCAAGGAGGACGCATGAACGACGAACGAGACGCATTTCGTGCCTGGCTCGACCAAGGCACGCCCCCACCCGGCGCGCAGGCTCGCGACGCCGAAGACGCCTGGTCGTCGCGAGGCAGACCCGTGCGCCGCGCGGTGCTCATGACCGGCGCGCTGGCAGCCGCGGTGGCCCTTTGGTGGTTCAGCCGCCCGACACCTCTGCCTGCGACCCCCGAATACCAGACGCGCCTGCTCGTGTCGGCTGCGGACGATGAGGTCCGCATCGACGTAGGCGTTCGACGACGACCACCCACCGACCGAGACGATTGAAATGTTCGACAAACTCACCCTCTTCGCCGTCCTCTCCGCGGCCGTCTCCCCCAGCGCAGACGACCCACTCGCATCCCTGCCCAAGGAGCGCATCGACCTCGAGCTCGCCGACGCCCCCGTGCGCGACGTCATGAAGCTCGTGCAAGACATCTCCGGGCAGCCCGTGACGCTCGACGACTGCGTCGAAGGCACGCTCTCGCTGAAGCTCGACGCCGTCACCCTGCGCTCGCTGCTGGTCGTCATCGGCGACACCCTCTCTCTCACCTACGCGCGATCGGAGGACGGCGCCCTGTTGGTCGGCTGCGACGAGCCGCGACCCGATCGCAAACACGCCCGCGTGGACATGGCCGTGGTCGCGGTCCCTCTCTCCGACGTGCTCGGCACCCTCAGTGACGCGGCGGACATGCCGATCACCGCCAGCGGATGCGAGGACGTGCTCGTCGACGTGAGCACCTCCAACGCGCCCGTGTCCGCCGTGCTCCACACGATCGCCTCGCAGGCATCGGCGACGGTCGAGCGCGACGGCAATGCGCTGCAGATCCGGTGCTAGCGAGGTGCTGGCGGCATGGACGCAACGAAGCCCGGACGCGAGGCGATGGTCTCGTACCAGCGCGTGATGTTGGGGTCGGTGGGCGTGGCCTGAGCAAAGCCGAGCTGCGTGATGTTGCTGGCGATCGACAGGTCGGCGATGGTCGGCTGCTCGTCCGAGGCCACGAAGGAGCGTCCATCGAGGTGCTGCTCGAGGACGCCGAGGATGGGCGGCAGCCGGGTGCGAGCGCTCTCGATGGCCTTGGGGTCGCCCTTGTCGCCGAGGATGGCGACGTTGATGACCAGCTGCGTCACTGGGTCCGCCAGCCGGCACTGATTCCAGTCGAGCCACTGATCGACTCGCGCCCGCGCCAGCGCTCGAGTCGGGTACCACTGCGAAAGCTCGTGCGCGTTGCACAGGTATCGCAGGATCGCGTTGGACTCGGTGAGAGGCTCGTCGTCGACCACCAGCGTCGGCAGCTGGTGGTTGGGGTTGATCGCCAGGTAGGACGGGTCCATGTGTCCGCCCTTCTCCAGTGCGATCGGATGGACCTGATAGTCGATCGACGCCTCCTCGAGGAGCGCCTGGACCCGGCGAGAGTGCTGCGAGAGGGGGGAGTGGTAGAGGGTGTAGCTCGGCATGGTCATGGTTGAGGGGAGTGCAGCCAATCCAGGCATTCGGGTTCGGACGTGAAGACCTCGACGTCGATGCCTTCGGCCGCGAACATGCGCTTGACCTGAAGCGCTCCGATCGTCGTACGGACGAGAATCGCCGTCCGGGCGAAGCTGGCGATGAGCTCTCGGCGGTGCGGCGCGACCTCGGCTTCGAACGAGTCGTCGTTGCGACCCACGACGAGCCGAAGGTCGACCACCAGCGGCGTGCTCGAGAGGTCGACGCCCTCGAGCTGGTCGTAGATGGACGCAAACGCTGTTCCGACCTCAGACATGTGCTGATGCCGACGCTTCGTCCGGCGCACGATGACCGCGGGGCCGAAGCGCTGGACGAGGTAGAAGTGTTGTGACGACTGGCCGACGCTCTCCATCGATCCTCGCGAGCGCCCCGAGATCCAGGGGGTGCACGGAGTGTCGCATGCCCGGCGACGCACCGAAACGGCGAGCCCGTGCGGACTGTGCGCATCATCCCTGGGGCACGAAGTTGTCGCAGGTCGTCTCGATCGTCTCGATCGTCGAGGCGAAGACCGGCCCATAATCGTCCTCGCACACGCTCGCGAGCACGCCCTGCTCGCCAAACTGCTCGATGAAGCCGACCAGGTTCGGGCTGTCTTGAAAGGTGCACGAGAGGTCGTCCGGTGTCGGGACGAAACCGATCATCACGATCGACTCGACCTCGCCGCCCTTGGCCGCGACCACGGCGTCGTACCAGCCCGACGTGTCCGTTCCCGGGTGCGCATCGTCCATGTCGAAGTCGAACGGCGGGTCGTCGGTGACGATGACCACCACGAGGATGGCGTCTTCGCGAATGAACCCCTCATTGCAGGCCCCCGGCTGCGCCTTGACGGGATCGAGCGCCGCGACGGTGGCGGTGACCGGCTCTTCGATGAAGCTGCCCGTGGTGCCGACCTGAGCGATGCAGGGGAAGGCGGTCTGCAGGTCGTCCTCGTCGGTCGCGAAGCGAAGGCCCGAGGAGAAGGGCGTGCACACGCTGTTGGAGGATTGCGAGCCGGCAGTCTGCGTGACCAGATCGCCGATGCTCTGGCAGCCCGGCGCGTTGCCCGAGTAGGCGTCGGAGGTGATCACACCCACGTGGTACGAGTCGACGTTGTCCAGCGAGGTCTCGATGGCGTCGATGAAGCCCGGGAAGCTGGCGAGCAGCTGAGTCTGCTGCGCGGACATGCTGCCGGAGTTGTCGATCACGAAGAGGAAGTCGATGCCTTGGCATCCGAGCTCTTCCACCTCGCCGACGTCGGGGATGATGCCGAGGTCGAAGTCGATGGGCGGCGGGCCGCCGTCGTCGTCGGCCGGGGACGACGTGGCTGTGGACCCCGGAGCCCCCGTGTCGTCGAGCATCGCGCTCGTGCCCGAAGGTCCGGTCGATCCGGACGTGCTCGACGTGCTCGCCGCGGTAGTGGCCGGGATGCCTTCGTCGCCGCTCGTCGGTGGGTCGTCCGCGCAGCCCCACGCGAGGACGCTCATGCCCAACCACGCCAGCCGCTGAGAGGGATTCCAAGCCATGCGCGAAGGGTACGGCAGAGCCACCGGAGCTGTCAGCGCCGCAGTCTCACAGCCCCGAGAGGGCCTCCATGAACCACGTGGCGATCTTGCCGATGCGCTTGGCCTTGGTGGCCATGACGACGGTGGAGACGAGCGTGACACCGCCGGCGACCACGAAGCCGAGCTCGCCGAGCGAGTCGCCGAGCACCATCAACGTGAGCACGCCCAACACGCAGCTGAAGACGAGCGCGACGACGATCCGTAGCCACAGAGGATCGGTGCGTTTGGCTGCCTCGCCCATGTTCATAGTCTGCGGAGCGCGCCGGGTTCGCGCAAGCGGGCGATCGGCCGCTACCGGGGCCCGGTCTCACCCGCCAGCGGGTAGACGGGCCGAATGTCGACCGGAATGCCATCGAGCCTGCCCAGCGCGTTCGCCATGGGGTCGCTCAGCACGCCGTATTGGTCGAGGAAGGCCTCTACCGCCGCGCGATCGCCGTTGTGCTGGAGCATGACGAGATCGCGCACCAGGTCGCTGATGCTCTGCTCGAGCTTGGCGAAGCCGATCTGAAAGCGCCCCTTGGGGCCCACCGTGACGGACCCCTCCTCGAGGAAGCGGTTGATCTGCACCGCGGCCCCGCGCCCATGCGCCTCGGCGACGCCAAATCGCACGCTGCGGAAGAGGCCCCCGAAGTACGACACCAGCAGCTTCTCGCGGAAGTCCGCGGGGAGCTCGCCTTGGTCGATCATGTACAGGATGTTGTAGGCGCCCATGACGTCGGCCTTGCACTCTTCGATCGCCGAGTAGGCGGGCCCGATCGCGACGCGAACCTCGACCTTGCGGCCATCCTTTTGGGTGAACGCGGGACCGAGCGAGTGCGACAGCTCGTGAAAGAGCACCTGGTGAAAGAACGCGTCGCCCGAGAGCGAAGCGTGGTGCTTGGGCGCGAGCACGCGCTCGCCGATCGGCTTCATGATCGCGTCGAACTTGGTCTCGATGAGGTTGCGCAGCAGCACCTTCTTGGCGCCCTTCTCCTTGCGTACGCGCTCGTCGTTGGGGAGGTTGAACGCGATCGTCTGCACCGACGTCCGCGCGTCGCCGGAGGTGAACACCAGGTCGACCACCCGAATGGGACTCTGCGCGCCACGCTTGGTCTTGACGCTGTCGTCGACGGGCAGGTTCTGCTCCATCTTGGGCAGGTACTTCTTGTACTTGGCCAGCGCCTTCGAAGCCTTGGGGTCGCTGACGGTGACGAACGACTCGAACGAAGCCTTGTAGTTCATCAGCTTGTCCTCGTAGGTCTCGTAGGGCCCGATCGTGATCTCGACGCGGCTGTCGAGATCCATCCACGCCTTGTCCGAGGCGTAGTAGTCGTCGGTGCGAAAGCCCTTGGCGCGCAGCTTCAAGAACCGCTTCAGCGACTTGTTCTTGGTCAGCGTGGCCGCCCGCTCCAGATCCTTGGCCGCCGGCTCGAGCCACTTCGCGTACGCCTTGGAGTAGGGCACCGCGACGTAGGATTCGCCCTCGCGCTCGATCACGGTGAAGAGCCCCTCGAACGCCTCGCGGTCCCCGGGGTGGGCCGTCAGCCACGCCTCGAAGTCTTCGGCGGTCATGCCTTCGGGGTAGAACCCTGCGCCCTTGGGGTGGGGCTTGTCGATTGCGAACGGCTCGTGGTCGTTCTGCCGATCCCACGGCCCCCGCATCATCCGGAAGTAGGCGTAGCGCGCCTTGCCTTCGTCGTCGGTCGCATCCGCGAGCTGCTGCTCGAGGTCGGGGTTGCCCGCCCACGCTTGCCGATCGAAGATCGGATCGAGGTGCTTCGACGCCTCGATCAACGCCTCGAGCGCGTCACGTTCGCTCTGCGGCAGGCTCGAGATGTCGGCCGTGAGCTCTGCGACCGCGAACTGATCGACCTTGGCCTGCATCGACGCGGCCGGGCTCGTCCGCTCGGGCGCTTCCCCCTCGCCTTCGTCCTCCGCAGCAGGTGGCGCCGCGGCGGGCGGCTTGGTCGACGCCGAGACCGAGCCCCCGACATTGCAGGCACACAGGACGAGCAGCGCAGCGAGCGAGACGGAACGTTTCACCATCGCGCCGGAGCGTACACCGCCTCGATGCAGTCTACTGACAGCTCGTGTCAGGACCCCATCTGGACGCCGAAGCCCCGATTCCGTACTCCAACCCCATGACCGAGCCCGCACCTCACACCCACCACGCCATCGACTACATCGAAATCACCGTCCCCGACCTCCCCGCCGCCAAGGCCTTCTACACCGCCGCCTTCGGCTGGTCCTTCACCGACTACGGCCCCGACTACGCCGGCATCGCCGGCGAGACCCGCGAACAAGGCGGCCTGTGCAAAGGCGACGTCCGCCCCGGCGGCCCCCTCGTGGTGCTGTACTCCCGAGACCTCGACGCCACCCGCGACGCGGTGGAGCGGGCGGGCGGGACGATCAGCGAGGAGATCTTCGAGTTCCCGGGGGGGCGGCGGTTTCAGTTTAGGGATCCGGGTGGCAACGAGCTGGCGGTGTGGTGCAGCGGTTGAACGGGATGCGCGGTCGGCCCGGTGACGGGCTGAGGGGAAGCTGGTTCGAGGCGTTCCGGCCATCGGCACGACGCTTCGATGGGGTCGACCCCGCGAGGCGTCGGGCTCAACAGCTCAGCGCTGGGGTGGGTCACTTTTTGCGCGTTGGGTGGGTCAGATTCATAGCGTTGCGAACAGTAGCTTCAATGCGGTCGACCCAGCGAGGGGTCGAAGGGGGCGGACACCCGCGAGACACAACCATGCCATTGGTGCTTCAAACGCGTTCTCTCGTCCGCACCGCATCCCCGCGCGGACGCGGCACAAACCTGAGTGAACCCACCGCCCGCCGACTGCGTTACCGTCCCTTCGTGTCCCGAGGGACCCTCCTGCTCTTCGCGCTCTTCGCCGCGATCCTCGTCCCCTTCGCCCTCTTCGGCGATGCCTTCGACGCCTACGCAGCCGCGCTGCTCGAAGGGGCGACGCCGTCCGTCGCGCTGGCGTTCGTGCTCGTCGCCCTGCTCGCGGGGGACCTCGTATTGCCGGTCCCCTCGAGCCTGGTCGCGGTCGGAGCGGGCGCGGTGTTCGGTGCCGTCGCGGGCACGGTTCTCGTCGCGGTCGGGCTCTCACTCGGGGCGTGGGTCGGGTACGAGCTCGGCCGTTCGGCGGGTCGGGCTGGCGTGGCGCGGTGGGTCGACGATGCGCAGCGCGAGCGGCTCGAGGCGTTCGCGGCCAAGCGCGGGTTGGCGCTGCTCGTCGCGCTGCGGGCCGTGCCCGTGCTCGCCGAGGCGTCGGTCGTCGTGGCCGGGAGCGGGGGTATGCCGCGAGCCCGCGTGCTGGTGACGACGACACTGGCCAACCTCGTCATCGGTGCGATCTACGCGGCAGCAGGGAGCTTCGCCGTGAGTACGGGCAGCCTCGAGCTGGCGGCGATGGCGGGCGTCGGGCTGCCGGGCCTTGCGATGCTGCTCGCCGCGCCGCTACGGACCCGGAGCGTTTGAAGCGACGCCCAGGTCGTCCTGGGCTCGAGCTCGACGTCGACGCCCTGTACCGCAGCAACCTCCCCAGCGCCTGAGCTACTCGAACACGGCCATCGGGTTGGGGCCCGCGTAGACGACTTCGGCGCGGGTGCGCAGGCGAAGCGTGCCGTGGTGGATGAGCTCCATCGTGTTTGGGTTGGGCTCGAGGTGTACGTCCGAGTTGATGCGGAAGGCGAACATGTAGTCGCCCTTCCCTTCGTTGGCGCCCTGGAACACGAGCTCGTTGACCACCTGCGAGGGGGTGTAGGGCACCCACGTCACGAACACGCGGCCCTGCGCGTCGGGGAGGATCGCCATCTCCGCGTGGCTCGAGATGCCCGCGAAGCCCTCGGCGTTGGTGTAGTGGAACAGCAGCCGGCAGTCGTCCTGCGCGGCCTCAGGGGAGTCGGCACCGCACGCCTCGTCGAGCAATGACTCCGCGACCGCACCCAGCTGGGCTCGCTCGTCTTCGTCGGACTGCGTGGGCGCTTGAATGGTGTAAACCGGGATCGACTCGGGCTCGTTGCCCCACAGCCAGTCGATGAAGCTGTTCGCTTGGTCGACGATGCCGCCGTCGCAGAAGGTCACCCCACCGACGAGGCCCGTGACCGCGCCTGCCAGGCCGCCTGCGATCGCGTCGATCTGGGTGACGTCGGCGACGCCGCACACCGCAGCGACTCCGAACCCACCCGCAGCACCGGCTCCCGTGGGCGCACTCGCGACGCCGACCAGGACACCACCGCCGACGCAGCTCGTGCTGATGACCTCTGCCGCGGCGGCACCCGTGACCGCCCCCGTGGCGGTGGTCGTGAAGACGCACGTACCGTCGAGCTTGGCTGGGGCGCGCTGGCCGGTGAGGTCGAAGCCTGGCTGAGAGACGCCGCATGCGGCCTCGTCGGATCCGTCGGCACAGTCGACGAACGCATCGCAGACCCAGTCGGCCTGAATGCACGTCCCGTCGCCACACGTGTGTCCCGAGCACGCCTCGCCGCAGTTGGCCTCGTCTTCGGCCGCGGCGCAATCGCTCAGCCCGTCGCATTCCCAGCTCGCGTCGATGCAGGTCCCGTCCGCGCACTCGAACCCGCCGCAGGGCGCTTCGGGCTCGCCCGTGTCTGCGCCGTCGGGCTCGCCCGTGTCCGCGCCGCCGTCGTCGCCCGTGTCCGCGCTGCCGTCGTCCCCGTCGTCGTGGTCCTCGGGCTCGACCGGCGGCGCGTCTCCGTCCGCGGGTTCGGACGCCTGTTCGACCAGGTCCCGCGCGAGCGCGTCGAAGTCGAACGCCTCGATGGCGCTGGTCGGCGCGTCCGCCTTCCCACCGGTCGGTGCGAACGGCGCATCTGCACGTCCTTCGCTCGAATCACAGCCCAAGACGAGCAGCGCTACCGCGACCGAGACGCTCCGAACCTTCCGCATGAACTACACGTGCGTCTGCGACCCACAAAGGTTCCGCGAACGAGCGTTTTCCCCGAATGCATGGGCCCAGCGGCCCGTGTCTCACAGGGAGAGCGCCCCCACCACGAGAGCCGCCGTCGCGAGCACTACCGCGACGACCACGGCGATCTTCGCCCACGAAAGCGGCGCCTCGGCGATCACGCAGTCCGCGTCGTGTCCGTGCACGACCGCCCGGTAGAGCTTGTCCTTGTAGCGGTACGCCAGGACGAACGCCGGAAACGCCATGTGCCGAGTGGTGAGCTTCGAGGGCAGCACGCTCACCCGCAGGTTTCGCACCGAGCCCCCGGGGATGTGCCCCGTGGCCCTCGCCCGAGCGACGTCCTCGAGCGACTCGGAGATGATCTTGCGCGCCGCAGAGCGCTGCACGGTGAACTGCTCGACCGTGGCGTTTGCGTGGCCGCGAGGCTCCGCGCTCGTGCGCCCCAGGTCGTAGCGCGGCGCAAGGATCTCGCACTCCTTGGCGGTGAGCCCCACCGAGGCAGGCACCACCACGTTGTCCACCTCCATCGAGAAGCGGCCCGAGTGCGGCGCCCATGCAGAGCGGCCCGCCCCCGCGTCGGAGTCGGCGGCCCAGCACACCGCAGCCGCGGCGTCGAACATCCACCCCACCCACCACAGCGGCTTGAGCCCGCCCACCGCGGCCTCGGCCTGCAGGTCGGACGGACGAAAGAAGCCCAGCGATCCGAGCCAGCGCCCCAGCGCCGCTTTGGCCTCCGCGTCGGTCACGGTGAAGTCGACGTACGCCTCGGCCTGCTCGACCGGGTCCTCGGGCACTTCGACCTCCATCAAGGAACCGCAGAAGTCGCAGCGTGGCGCCTGCGCTTCGGCGCTGTAGCGAACCCCTGCCCCGCAGCCGTTGCACCGAAGGATCTGCGCGACGGTCTCGTCGGGACGCTCGCCCCTGGTGAGCACGGGCGTGGGCAAGGCACAGACGGCGCAGCGGAGGTCCTCGATCTCCAGCGGGGATTCACATCGGGTGCAGACGCGTTCGCTCATGCCCGAGCTCCCATCCACACGGTGAGCGCAATCGCGAGGATGAGCACGACGACCGCGCCCGCGATCTTGATCCACGACCGCGGGGGTGTCCCCGTGATCGCCCCGGTTTGACCGTTGAGCACCATGCGAACCGGAGGCTCCTGCGGGTCGTACTTCACGGCGAGCACCCAGACCGGGAGCAACATCAACGCGCCGTGTTCGTGTTGAAACGTGGTCTCGTGGCGGAGGTCTCGGTGGGTGTCGCCGGGCATGTGCGCCGCGAGCCGCGAGCCTACCTGCTCGACCGCTTCCTGCCGCGCGAGCTCGGCACACTCCGACACCGCGCGCGACGGGTCCTCTGCCAACCACCCCGAGAGAATCTTCGGAGTGAAGCGACGCAGCGCCCGAAGGTCGTAGGGCTCGATCGCCTCGAGTTCGGCGTTGTCCAGACCACGCGACGCGGTCACGAGCACATCGTCGAGGTAAGCCGCCCACTGCCCGGACAGCGAGCGCCACTCGGTCTTCACCTTGGTGCGCGTGCGCGTGACCGTTTTGCCGTTGGCGTCCGTGGTCGTGTACGTCTCGGTGACCGTGTAGTTCTCGCCGATTTGCGCCGAGTACTGCACCGTGGCCGAGCCCGAGTACAAGTACGCGGGCAAGTACACGCCCCGAACGTCGCTGACGTCGGCCTTTGCGAACGCCGTCTTGACGAACCACGTGCTGCGGATCCAGGCGCGCGCCCTCTTGCGCGCGTCGTCCTCGGGGATGACGAAGCCCACCACGAACGTCGGGTCCTCACCGGCCGAGCGCGGACGCGCGACGACGTTCGGTGACGCGCAGTACGGACACTTCGCGGTGCGTTCGCCGGAGGCGACGTTGAGCGCCGCGCCACAGCCCTCGCAGCTGAGCCCATCGAGGGCCGCACTTTGGTGGATTGAACCGTCCAAGGCCGCGGCAGCGTACCAGGGACCCATCGCTGGTATTCCTGGTCCGGGGCACGAGCAGGCGGTTCCGCAATCACACTCGCAACCGCGGGCGAGTTGTCGCACCATTGCAGTGCGTGGGAGATGGTCCGCAGTACCGGGTGGTGACGTGCCGCGGAACACTCGCCCGCGTGCGGGAGCTCCCCGCAGCGGAGCAGATCCTCGCGAAGGTCGACCCGGCACATATCCTCGCGATCGAGCAGGGCCGGAGCCTGACGTGGATGTCGACCGTGCACATCGATGCCATCGCCGACGCCACGTTCAAGGCGATCGGTGCGGAAGCCTATCGGACGTTCTTCGCCGAGTCGGTCAACCGCTGGGCTGACTCGAAGCTGTTCGGCCCCCTGTTCCAATCGGCCGGACGCATCTTCGGCTCGAACCCAGCGGGCCACCTCAAGTGGCTCGGGCGCGCGTGGCAGGTGACCACCCGCAACCTCGGCAGCGTCTCCACGACGGAGACCAAGACCGGGGTCCAGGTGCTCTACGCCGGCTTGCCGCAATCACACCGGGTGGAGCGTATGCTTCACAGCAGCTACGGTTCGCTCTACGGCATCGTGTCGGGCCGCGGGGAGACGCCGAAGATCGAGCCCGACGACAGCCGTCTTCCCGACGGCTTCTTGACCTTCGACGTGTCTTGGTGAGCCCGGTCAGGCTTTGCCGTCGAAGGTGAGATCGAGCTTGATGACGACTTCGTCGCGAATGAGATCGTCGGCCTTGCCCGCGTAGGTCATCTCGAAGTCTTTGCGGTTGATCGAGAACTCGGTGTCGACGTCGACCTGGTCACCTTTGACCGCGATGTTGGCGGGGAAGGTGATCTTCTTGGTGACTCCGTGCATCTCGAGGTTGCCGACGACCGTGTGACTGTAGCCCTCCGAACCTCCGGCCTTGATCTCGGTGGATTCGAACGTCGCCTTGGGATATTTCGCCACGTCGAAGAAGTCCGCGCTCTCGAGGTGCTCGGTGAGCTTCTCGCTGTCGCTGAACATGCTGTCGACGTCGATCGAGACCGACACGCTCCCGCCCTCGACCTTGCCGTCGTCGGCGGAGAGTTCGGCGGAGAACGTCTTGAACCCGCCCTCGTGCGATCCGGTGACCTTCGAGCCTACGAACCCGAGCGTGCTCGAGGCGGAGTTGACGGCGTAGGTCGAACCCGCCTTGGCGGCCGTAGCTTCGTCCGCCTTGTCCTTGGGAGCAGCGTCTTCGACCTTCGCCTGCGGCTTTCCGTCGGCGGGGTTGGAGCACGCGGTGACAGAGAGGGCCAGGCCCACAGCGAGGACGATCGAACGGTGTCGCGTCATGGAGCACGGTGTAGCGCTTCGCCGCCGGCCTACAACCGGGCCCCGCGCAACAATCCAGTGCCCACCCCGCACCAATCTTCCCCCCGCCCCCTCTTCCCCGTCCCCATCTTCCCCGTCCCAGGGTTGTTCCCCGGCTGACGAACCGATCCTCGCCTTCTGAAGCTCTTCGGCAGTTGCCGAACCCACGAAGTCAGCTCGTAACGCCCGGAAGCAAGCTCCCCGAGCGCGATTCCTCAATCGCCGAACACGCGAAACCAGCACTCACGGGCGAGCGCAAGGCTCACCTGTGGGTGCCAGGACCGAAAAGGGTTCAGCTTTTTGCGACGTTGACGCCGTACCGTTCAACCATCAGGTACGTGCCGTACGGGAACACCACATCTCGTTCACC
>JANSYI010000028.1 GCA_024742475.1 bacterium
CGGCTTCGCCGGCCGCAGCGAGGGAACCGAGAGGTTCCCCATGAAGGAACCCGCGAGCTAGGCCGCCCCGCGCCCGAACTTGGAGGGCGCGCGAAGGGGACTCCCCCCCACCACTGCCGAAGCGAACGCGGAGAAGCGAGCTGAAGGCGAGCGAGCGAGGGCGCCCGCGCCCGAACTTGGAGGGGGAGCGAAGGGCGGCTTCGCCGGCCGCAGCGAGGGAACCGAGAGGTTCCCCATGAAGGAACCCGCGAGCGAGGGCGCCCCGCGGCCGACCTTGGAGGGCGAGCGAAGGGCGGCTTCGCCGGCCGCAGCGAGGGAACCGAGAGGTTCCCCATAGAGGAACCCGCGGTGAAGCGAAGGGGGCTGCGCCCCCGCAGCGAGGGGAACCGAGAGGTTCCCCTCTACCGTTAAAACACCAGCATCAACCGCAAGTACGTGTGCAGGTTGAACACGTCATCGACGGCATAGCGGCGGCCGACGTTGTCGACGACGTCGCGCCGGACGGGGTTGACCTCGCGGGTGCCGGCTTCGACCTCGTCGGGGTTGCTGCCGCCCGAGCCTGCCAGGTCGGCGTCACCGCGGCCCGCGGCCGTGATGAAGTGACGGGTGTCGGTGCTGGCGTTCACGCCGAGGCCGATGCGGGCGATCTTGCCGAGGGTGAAGTTCAGGCCGCCGGTGAACCCGAAGGTGGCGTAGTCCTGAAGGTCGGTGATGCCCTCGAACTTCTGACAAGAGCCGCCGCCCGCGGCGAGGTAGCCCGGGTCGCCGGGGTTCTGCTGCGCGAAGGCCAGGGCGGCGCCGCGATCACAGAAGCTGCCGGCGTTGACCGGGTCGCCGTTGGCGTCGAGCGCCTGCGATGTGGGGTCGTAGGACCCGACCATCGCGGGGCTGTCGGCCAGCAGCTCCCAGATCTCCGAGTAGCCGCGGCCGCCGTAGTGGAGGACGGAGCTGCCCGCGAGCACGACCGCGACCTTGAGGTTCTTGGCCTTGCGCTCCCACGGCACGATCTCGGTGCCGATGGAGAGGCCCGCCTGCGACTGCGGGTTGACCGTGTCTTGCGAGCCTTCACGACCGAAGTCTTGAAAGATGCTGCCCGAGGCGCGCAGGGACTGACGCCAGTGCGCGGTGAAGTAAGGGTCGAGGAAGCGATAGCGTCGAGACAGCGCCGTCCACACGCCCAGCTCGTGGATGCGACGCCCGACGCGGGTGTTGCCGTCGGGGGTGTTGCCCTGGATGTTGCGGCTGAAGGTCATCGCGCGCCCGACCGCAAAGCGGCCCTCGAACGCGATGAGCCACGTGGGCATGTGGCTGCGCTTCTCCTGATTGAGGATCGCGTACTTGAGGCCGACGTTGAGCTGGTCGAGGCCGCGGCGCACCGGGCCTTTGAAGATGAGCTCGCTGTCGGGCCCGCCGAAGGGCAGGTAGGGGTTGCCCGAGTTGGTGGCGTCGAAGCCCGAGCTGGGCAGGATCTCGTCGCGAAGCGTCGTGCTGTTGCCCTTGTTGACGCAGGTGGCCGTCGGCGAGCCGCTGGGGCTACCGAACACGCAGTCATCGGCGCGCTGGTCGAAGCTGTACTGCCGAGAGTCGGACAGGATCACGGGCAGCTCGAAGTAGAGGCCAAGGTCGCGGAAGAGCCCGAACTCCAGGCTGGGCGTGAGCGTGTGGCGGAACTGCTCGTAGACGAGGTCCTTGACCAGGCGGTTCTCGTTGTCCCCGGGCCGGCCGCTGTTCCACTCGCGGAGGATCGCCGCGCGCTTGTAGTTGAAGTCGTAAGCGACGCCCAGGTGCACGTCGAAGACGTTGTCGTCCTCGAAGGCCGTGGCGACGCGGGTGACGTCGGCCGCCCGTGCGTCGGTCGAGGTCGCCGCGGTGCCCGCCGTCACGGACAGCGCGACCGCGAGCTGCATGCATCGAAGGGAGCGGTTCGAGCGGCGAGGGAGCTTGCGCGTACGCATGATCGTCAATCGCAGACGGGTCCAAGAAGACGCGCCCGAGCGAGAGCACGCTACCAGCGCACGGCTGAGAAGGTCAATGTTTGTCGGGACCTGGAGGTCCCGGTGTGGGCGCGCGTGGGACCTCGGCGTGGGAGGGTGTTCAGCCCCTGGGCTCAGGTCTCCCGCAGGCCGAGCTCTTTCATCTTCGATTGCAGGCTGCGCCGG
Organism: bacterium; assembly: GCA_024742475.1. Taxonomy (GTDB): domain Bacteria; phylum Myxococcota_A; class Polyangia; order Nannocystales; family Nannocystaceae; genus CAJXVA01. Next base: position 2,160 of record JANSYI010000028.1, read on the forward strand.
CTGATTCCCAGCAGGCGAGCCGACCGCGTGACGTTGCCCTGGGTCTGCTCGAGGGCCTCGGTGATGAGCGCCTCCTCGACCAGGCGCGAGCCTGCACGGACGGCTTCCTTGAGGTCGAGGCCCAGGGCTTTGAGGGGGAGCCGCAGCAGCCGCTCGTCGGTGCTCTCCTCGCCGTGGGGGATCGGCGCGCCGTCACCGGGCGGGTGCAGATCGCCATCGGTCGCGTCTTCCGAGTCGGGGGTCGGCGCGCTGCCGGTGAACGTGTCGGGCAGGTCGTCGGGGCCGATCTCTTCCGAGGACGCGAAGAGCACCATCCGCTCGACCAGGTTCTCGAGCTCGCGGATGTTGCCGGGCCATCCGTACCTCGAGAGGACCTCGAGCGCATCGGCCGAGAACCCGCGCACCGACTTGCCCAGCCGCTCGTTGCACCGCTCGACGAAGTGGTCGATGAGCAGGGGGAGGTCGCCGATGCGCTCGCGCAGGGCGGGCAGGGGCACCGGGACCACGTTGAGCCGGTAGTAGAGGTCCTCTCGGAACCGCTTCTCCTTGATGTCGTCCTCGAGGTTGCGGTTGCTGGCCGCGATGAGCCGCACGTCGACCTGCAGCGTCTTCACGCCGCCGACGCGCTCGAACTCGGACTCTTGAATCGCGCGCAGGAGCTTGACCTGAATCTCGAGGGGGATCTCGGAGACTTCGTCGAGGAAGAGCGTGCCGCCGTGGGCGAGTTCGAAGCGACCCGCGCGGGCCGAGACGGCGCCCGTGAACGCGCCGCGCTCGTGGCCGAACAGCTCGGACTCGACCAGGCCGGCCGGGATGGCTGCACAGTTGACCCGGATGAACGGCTGGTCGCGGCGGGGGGAGCCCAGGTGCAGGGCGCGGGCGACCAGCTCCTTGCCCGTGCCGCTCTCCCCGGTGATGAGGACGGTCGAAGGGCTCGCGGCCGCGGTCCGGACGATCTCGCGAACCTCTTCGATCTTCGGAGAGCTGCCGATCATGCCCACCTCGACGCTGGGGTCGAGCGTCTCCTCGGTGGGGGTCGGCAGGTTCTCGCGCTGGCCCAAGGAGGCGCCGCTGCGGGCTCGCCGGGCGGCGGCGCGACCGAGCACCGAGCGGATCTGGTCGCGCTCGAACGGCTTCTCCAGGTAGTCGAACGCGCCGAGCTTCACCGCCTCGACCGCGTTGTCGACCGTGCCGTGAGCGGTGAGGATGACGACCGGCAGATCCGGGTCTTCATCACCGAGGGCCTGCAGCAGCCCCATGCCGTCGAGTCGAGGCATGCGAAGGTCGGAGATCACGACGTCGAACGTGCCCGAGGGGGCCGTCCGCACCGTCTCCAGCGCCGACTGCCCGTCAGGCTCGGGGTGCACCTCGTAGCCCTCCTGCCGAAGCAGCGCACCCAACACCTTGCGGAGGTTGGGCTCGTCGTCGACCAGGAGCACGCGCGCAGACGTCACGGCCCTACGGTCCCACACCCGCGGGCGACTTGGCCACCTCGGGCGGAACGACGTCTTCGCCCGACGCGCGGTCGGGCTCGGGCTCGGGCAGCACGCGCGGCCGCCCGACCGAGCTGGCCGCCGCGTCGGCTTCGGTGACCGGCAGCAGCACCGTGAAGCGCGCGCCGCCGCTTGGGCCGTTGCCGACCTCGATGACGCCGCGGTGGTTCTCGACGATGCGCTGGCTGATCGGCAGGCCCAAGCCGGTGCCGCCGCTCTTGGTCGTGTGAAACGGAACGAAGAGGTTGGTGATCGTCTGGTGCGAGAGGCCGTGGCCGTTGTCCCAGACGGTGACGGCCAGGGCGTCGGCGCGCAGCAGCCCGCGGCGGCGGAACTCGATCTCGACGCCGATGCGGCCGTCCTCCTCCTGGTGGGCGATCGCGTCGAAGGCGTTGAGGATCAGGTTGTGCAGCACCTGCCGCAGCGCGTCCCCGTCGCCGCGGATGGGCGGGAAGTCCTCGGGCTCCTCGAAGGTGACCTTCGCTCGCTGCTCGTCGGTGAGCAGGCGCAAGGTGGCCTTGACGACGGCGCCCATCTGCACCTTGCCCAGCTCACCTGCGAACGGTCGCGAGTAGGTGAGGAACTGCGACACCACGCGGTTGAGGCGGTCGACCTCCTCGACGATGATGTCGAGGTACTCCCGTACGTCGTCGTCGAACTGGTCCTTGCTCGGCTCGACCACCAACACGGCGCCCTTGATCGCGCCCAGCGGGTTGCGGATCTCGTGGGCGAGGCCGGCGGCCATCTCACCGAGCGCGGCAAGGCGGTCACGCTCCTTGCGAGCCTCGTAGACCTCGGAGTTTTGCAGGGTCGTGGCGGCCTGGGCGACCACGCCTTCGAACAGGCGCACCTCTTCGCGCGAGAAGGGCTCGAGCAGGCGCTCGTCGTCGACGAAGAGGGCGCCGAGCAGCTGCGGCGCCGCGCCGGGGTCGTCGATGTCCCGGCGCGCGCGGCCGATGATCGGCAGGGCGAGCGATGCCTTGAGCTCCTCGAGCGTCTCGAGCACCTGCGTGTGCTCGGCCCGGTCCTCGGGGCGCCCGCGCTGGCGCGAACGCTGCAAGACGTCGCGCAGCAGCGGCCCTTCCTGCAGCAGCCGGTCGAGCAGCGGGCGGCGGGTGGCGAGGTCGAGGCGGGGCAGGGACGCGGGCCCCAGGTGGCTGGCCAGCGCGAGCGAGGTGCCCTGGCGGTCGAGCAGATACAGCGACGCCTTGGTAACCCGGTGTGACGCCTCGAGCTCCTCCATCACCACCCGCGCCATCTCGTCGGAGTCGATGACCCCGGTGAGCTTGTGCCGCAGCTGCACGAGGATGCTGCGCAGGATCGGTCGGTCGCGCAGGAACCACCCTTCGATGCGGCTCTCGATCTCGGTGCGGATCGGCTCCATCAACACGATGACCGCGAACGAAGCGACGGCGGCGTTGAAGAGGAAGAGCGAGCGCGTGCCCTTGTTGGCCGTGGGGATCCAAAGCAACAGCAGGGCGTAGAGCCCGGTGACGATGACGATGAGCGTCGCCATCGAGATGATGCGCAGCGCGACCTCGGGGAGGTCGAGCAGGCGCTCGCGGACCAGGGTCTGGGCGACGAAGTAGAGGTAGACGGCGGTGACGATCGGGCCGACCGCCGGCACGAACGGGGAGCCGAGCGCGAGCGCGATGACCGTGGCGTAGAAGAGGTAGCGCAGGCGCGGGGCGGCGGCGGTCCCTTCGGCCGCTCGAGCCGCTCGCCACACGCGGGTCGCGGCGAAGAGCAGCCCGCCCATCACGAACACCACGAGCACGAAGGGGACCACGTCCCACAGCGGATGCTCCTCGAGGGCGGGGAAGAACAGCGAGACGGTCTGGGCGACGACGAGGAACAGCCCGGTGAAGCGCTGGATGCGGCCGCCGCGGTGGTCGACCGCGGGCACGAAGCTGGACAGGCTGCGGTCGGCGCTCCACGGGAGCAGCAGCGAGACGGTCTGGGCGAACCATCCGAACAGGTGCACACCCGAGAAGCCGAAGAAGAACCGGCCCAGGTGGTACAGGCCCAAGTTGAAGCAGAAGAACGCAAACAGGACGAACTGCTCGCGCTTGCGGTCCCGCAGCACGACCGACGTACCGATGGCGAACGCCACGGTAGCGGCCAGCAGGGAGCTCAGGCTCTCGCTGAGGCTGGTCAGCGACGATTCCACGTCGGCCGAGTCTGCCACGGCCAGGGCCCACATGTACGCCCTGGACTGGCTGGGCGCGGTCGACTCTGGCATCCTGACAGCGATGGCCGCCATCATCGACAACGAGAAGCGCGCGCAGCAAAAGGCGCGGGCGATCGCCTCGGACATCTACCTCTACAACAAGGCGAAGATCGAAGAGGCGCTGAAGAACGACAGCTTCTTCGACGATCCCGATCTGTCCGAGCTGATCACCGAGGGTCGCGACCTGTTCCGCAGCGGGGTCACGCCCGAGATGTTCAAGCGGAACTTCTACGACCGCGCCATCGTCGACCGCGTCATCAAGCCGATGGCCGCGCTCGAGTCGCCGATCTGGTAGCGCGTTGGGCGGGACTGGCCCGGTCGACGGGAAGCCCGTCACGCTCGCGCTCGGCGAGGGCGCGCGCGGGCAGCGACTCGATCGCGCGCTGGTCGAGGCGCTTCGCGACGCCGGCCACGTGCTGTCCCGCAACGCGCTGCGGGCCTCGTTCGACGCCGGCGAGGTGACCGAAGACGGCCGCGCCCTCAAGCCATCGCTCGAGGTGTCGCGGCCGATGCACGTCTCGGTGGTGTTGCATCCTCCCGCCCCTCTGTCGGCCGTGCCCGAGCCGGTGCCGCTGTCGATCCTGCACGAAGACGACGACGTGCTGGTGGTCGACAAGCCGGCGGGCGTCGTCGTGCATCCCTCCGCGGGGCATCCTGGGGGCACGCTGGTCAACGGGGTGCTGCATCACCTCGGTGTGGGCTCCGACGGGTTGCCGGTGCTGCCGGGCAACGACGCGACGCGGCCCGGCGTCGTGCATCGACTCGACCGGGATACGTCGGGCGCGATGGTCTTCACCAAGACGCCGGCAGCCGCGGCTTCGTTGGCAGCGCAGTTCCAGGCGCACAGTATCGAGCGCCGCTACGTCGGCATCCTCAGCGGCGTTCCGCGCTTCGAGGCGCGTACGGTGGACACCCCCCACAACCGCGACCCGACTGAGCGCAAGCGCTTCGCCCCCGTGCAGGCCGGCTCGTCGAGGCGGGCGATCACCCACGTGACCGTGGTCGAGCGGATGCCCACTGCGGCGCTCGCCCACTTCACGCTGCAGACCGGTCGCACGCACCAGATCCGCATGCACGCACGCCACCTGGGCTGTCCGATCTTTGGCGACGCGCTCTACGGCAAGCCGCCCCGCGATCCCTCGCGGCGAAGCCTGTGGACGCAGCTGGGTCGGCACGCCCTTCATGCGGAGCTCCTCGGCTTCGAGCACCCCGCGACGGGCCGGCCGGTCCGTTTCGAGTCTGCGCTGGCGCCCGAGCTGCAGACGCTGCTCGAGGTGCTGCGGGTCTCTTGAACCGGCGGCGATCCGAGACCATCGTGGCCGGGTGAAGTTCTCGATGCCGCTGCCCGTGTTGGACCCGCGACTGCGCTGGGCGGAGGTCGTCGAGCCGATCGTCAACGTCACGCGGCCGCGGCGCTCCCTCGAGCACGGCCTGTCCGCAGACCTCCTGTCTCGCTGGTCGAGGGCGCGAAGTCGGCGAGCCCTGTGTCGTGACCGCTCGTTTCGGGAGCACCAGGACGTCGTCGATCGCACGCTATCCGGCTTCGCGTGGGATCTCCGCGCGACGGCACCGAACCCCTCGGCCGACCGGGTCGAGGCGGTGCTGTGGAACATCGAGCGTGGCAAGCGGTTCGACGCGCTGCGGCGCGTGCTCGGCTCCCGGGCGCCGCTGGGCGAGGCCGACCTCTACTTGTTGTGCGAGGCCGACTGGGGCATGGGGCGCTCGGGCAACCGTCATGTACCGCGCCTGCTCGCCGAGGCGCTGGGCCTGGGCTACGTCTTCGCCCCGAGCCATCTCGTGCTCTCACCGGGCGACTCGGCCGAGCAAGGCCACGGGCAGGCCAACGCGGAGTCGCTGCATGGGGTCACGCTGCTCACGCGATATCCCGTACGCCGGGTGTGCGGCGTTCCTCTGCCCGAATACGTCGACAAGTTCCACGTGACCGAGCGTCGGTTGGGCTGGAAGCGCGCCCTCCTCTGCGAGGTCGAGCTGCCCGAGGGACCGACCACGGTCGCCGTCGTGCACCTCGACCCGTTTGCGCCGCCGCGCCATCGCGCTCGGCAGATGCGCATCGTCGTGCGGGCGATCGAGCGCTTCGGCAACGAACGTGTCCTGCTCGGCGGCGACCTCAACACCAACACGTACGACCTGGGCAGCGCACCCGGCCTCGCGATCAACGTCGTCCGCAAGCTCGCGTTCCTCGGCTTCGACCGCACGATTGAGGCGTACATGATCCCCGAGCGGACCTTCGAGCGCCGCACGTTCCGGGCCCTCCACGACGCCGGACTGGAGACCGAGGGCTACACCAACCCCGACAAGGGGACCGTCTACTACGACCTGCACGACCCCGAACTGGTCGACAAGAGCCTCGAATACCTGCCGCGGCCGGTGTTCGAGTGGCTACACCGCCGGCTCGAGCCATGGAACGGCCGAGTCCCGCTGCGCATCGACTGGTTCGCCGGACGGGGCCTGTCTCCAGCGGCGGCCGATGTGATCGATCGGCCGACCGCCGACGGGCAGCACGTCGCAGACCACAACCCGCTGTGGCTCCGGCTCGAAAACCCCGCCGCCCGGTGAGCGCGACGCTATCGAATGAACCGCAACAACCGAGCACGCAGGTACTCGTAGTCGAGCCGCGCGATCGTCGTCAGTGGGATCTCCTTGGGGCAGACCTCGGCGCAGGCGCCGGTCTGCGAGCAGCCGCCGAAGCCTTCGGCCTCCATCGCATCGACCATGCCCAGGGCTCGCTCGGCCCGCTCGACGCGTCCCTGCGGGAGACTGGCGAGGTGGGTGACCTTGGCACCGACGAACAGCATCGCCGACGCGTTCTTGCAGACCGCGACGCAGGCTCCGCATCCGATGCATGCCGCGGCGTCGAAGGCCGCTTCGGCGTCGGGTTTGGCGACCGGGACGGCGTGGGCGTCGGGGGCGGCGCCGGTCTTGACGGAGACGTAGCCTCCGGCCTCGATGATGCGGTCGAGCGCGGAGCGGTCGACGACGAGGTCGCAGTCGATGGGGAACGAGGGGGCGCGCCAGGGCTCGACGACGATCGTCGCGCCGTCGGGAAAGTCGCGCATGTGGACCTGGCACGAGGTCGTGGCCCGGCCGGGTCCGTGGGGACGCCCATCGATGACCACGCCGCACTGCCCACAGATCCCTTCGCGACAGTCGTGGTCGAACACGATCGTTCGCTCATTGCGCTCGGCCAGGGACTCATTGAGATGGTCGAGCATGTCGAAGAACGACATGCTCGGGTCGACGTCGTCCACGGCGTACGTCTTGAAGTCCCCGGGCGCGTCGGGGCCAGCTTGTCGCCATACGCGGAGGTGGATCTTCACGATGTGTAGCTCCGGACGCGGGGGTGGCTGAGGCTGAACGAGAGGGGCTCGGCGTGGTGCGTGGGGACCTCGCCGTGCTGCCACGCGCTGACGTGGCTGAACCGATCGTCGTCCCTTCGCGCCTCCCCGTCCGCACGTTGGTGCTCGATGCGATAGTGCGCGCCGCAGGACTCTTCGCGGGCGCGCGCGTCACGGACCATGAGGGCGGCGAGGTCGATGAAGTCGCGGACCCGCAGCGCCCGCTCGAGCTCAGGGTTCATCGCGTCGGGCCGGCCCACCACCCGGACGTCCCGGTCGAAGTCTTCGCGAAGGGCGTCGATGTGGGCGAGGGCCTCGTCGAGGCCGTCGGCGGAGCGGGAGAGCCCGCAGCGGTCCCACAGCAGCGCGCCGAGGCGCCGGTGGTACGCCCGCGGCGTGGTGCTCCCCTGCGTCTGCATAAGGCCGTCGATCCTGTCTTGGACCGCCCGTTGCGCTTGCGCGAAGGCCGGTGAGCGCGGGTCGGGCTCGCCGCGACCGACGACGTCGGCGAGGTCGTGCCCCAGGGTGGCCGGTAGGATGAAGTTGCCGTCGACACACGCCTGCAGCAGCGAATTGGCCCCTAGGCGATTGGCACCGTGGTCGGCGAAGTTGCACTCCCCCAGCGCGTAGAGCCGCCGCACGCTCGTCATCAGGTGGTAGTCGACCCACAGCCCGCCCATCGTGAAGTGTGCGGCCGGGTAGATCCGCATGGGCGTGGTGTACGGGTCGTCCCCGGTGATCGTGGCGTACATCGCAAAGAGGTGCCGTAGCGTTCCTTCATGGCGCCGCGCCCCTCTCGCGCGATTGCGTCAGCGAAGTCGAGGTAGACGCCGCGGCCCGTCGGGGGGACGCCGTGCCCTCGATCGCACACCTCCTTGGCCGCGCGCGAAGCGATGTCTCGAGGGGCCAGGTTTCCATACGCCGGATATTTGCGCTCGAGGTAGTAGTCGCGCTCGGCGTCCGGGATGTCCTCGGGGGCTCGGTCGTCGTGCGGCTTTGCAGGCACCCAGATGCGCCCGTGGTTGCGCAGGGACTCGGACATCAGCGTCAGCTTCGCCTGGTGCTCGCCGTGCGCCATGAGGCAGGTGGGGTGGATCTGCACGAAGCTCGGGTTGGCAAACAGTGCGCCGCGCACGTGCGCCCGCCAGGCCGCCGTGGCGTTGCAGCCCATCGCGAGGGTGGAGAGGTTGTAGATCGTGCCGTAGCCGCCAGTGGCAAGCACCACTGCGTGTCCGGCGTAGCGCTCGAGCGCTCCGGTCCGCAGGTTGCGGACGATGACGCCCTGCGCCTCGCCCTCGCGAACGACGAGATCGAGCACCTCTCGCCGGGGCAGCATCGTGACGCGGCCGCGGCGGACCTGGCGGGCCAGGGCGCCGTAGGCGGCGAGCAAGAGCTGTTGTCCGGTCTGGCCGCGGGCGTAGAACGTCCGCTCCACCTGCACCCCACCGAACGACCGGTTGGCCAGGTGGCCTCCGTACTCTCGGGCGAAGGGCACGCCCTGGGCGGCGCAGTGGTCGATGACGAGTCCAGACAGCTCGGCCAGCCGATAGACGTTGGCCTCTCGGCTTCGGTAGTCGCCGCCGCGCAGCGTGTCTTCGAACAGCCGGTGCACGTTGTCGCCGTCGTTGGCGTAGTTCTTGGCGGCGTTGATTCCCCCTTGGGCTGCAATGGAGTGGGCTCGTCGCGCGCTGTCCTGGTAGCAGAAACACGTGACGCGATAGCCCTGCTCGGCGAGGGAGGCGGCCGCGCCCGCCCCCGCCAGGCCCGCGCCGACCACGAGCACGTGAAGCGCCCGCTTGTTGGCGGGGTTGACCAGGCGGAGCTCGGCGCAGCGACGTCGCCAGCCGTGCTCGATGGGCCCCGTGGGCAGCCTCGCGTCGGGGACGACCATCACCGAGCTCCCCACAAGAAGATGTACAGCGGCATGGCAGCGAAGCAGCCAGCGACGCTCCACGCGAGCATCGGCGCGGCGCGAGCGACGAGGGCGCTGGGTCGTTCGCCGTAGATGCCGAGGCTCCGCGCTGCGGCCGGCAGACCACGCTGGAGGTGGAGGCCGAGCGCGACCATGCTCAGCGTGTGTACGGCGACCAGCCAGGGTTCCCCGAACGCGACCAGCACCACGCCATAGAGGTCCTTTCGGCCTGCTGCATCCAGCGCGATGTCCCCGAAGTGGAAGCGATACCAAAACGTCTGCAGGTGGACGATGAGGAAGAGCAGCGTCACCGCGCCCAGCGCGGACATCGAGCGCGCGAGCCCGCGGCCTGGCGGCGTCTTGGCGTAGGAGGGTCGCCGGCCGCGGTGCCGCCAGTCGAGCACCCCGGCCACGAGGACGTGCGCCGCAATCGAGCCGTAGGTCAGCACGCTGGCGACCTTGATCACGACGCTGCCGCCCAGAGCGTGGGCGTAGGCGTTGAAGGCCGGGCGGGCGATCGGCTCGGGCAGGAGCAGCTGCAGGTTGCCAAGGCAGTGCACCAACAAGAAGACGACGAGGAAGCCGCCGGACAGCGCCATCGCGGCCTTGTAGACGATACCGCCGCGGGTCACGGCGTCATCGTGGACGCTGCTCCCGCGCTGTGTCGCGCAATCCTTGCCGTTCGTTGTAGCCTGGCTCGGTGCTCGAACGTAGCGAGAAGCTCTCGACGATCCCCGGGCTCGAGCACGGCTTCACCAACCGCCTCGGCGGCGTCAGCCAGGGGCGCTTCTCGTCACTGAACCTCGGGCTCAAGTGGGGCGACGAGCCTTCGGCGGTTGCCGAGAACCTGCGGCGGGTGGCGGCGGCGGGGGCGTACGATCCCGCAAGCCTGCGGCGCGTCAAGCAAGTGCATGGAGGCGAGGTGCTCCGGGCGACCGCGCTGACGGACGCCTCCGAGGCCGATGGGCTGTGGTGTCGCCGCGAGGATGGGCTGACCGTCGCGGTGTCCACGGCCGACTGCGTGCCCATCTTGCTCGCCGACACCTCGGGCGCGGTCGCGGCCGCGGTGCATAGCGGCTGGAGGAGCACGGTGGCCCGCATCGCCGAGACCGCCGTCGCGGCGCTGGAGGTCGACCCGCGTACTCTGGTCGCGGCGATCGGTCCATGCATCGAGCTCGCAGCCTTCGAGGTCGGGCCCGAGGTCGCGGCGCAGTTCGATGCGGCGTTCGTCGACGTACGGACCTATGCCAAACCCCACGTCGACCTCGTCGCCGTCGTCAGGGCCCAGCTCGAGCGGGCCGGGCTGGCGCCGGAGAACATCGAGCGCGTCGGCGCCTGCACCCACACGCACCCGGAGCGCTACTTCTCGTACCGGCGAGACGGCAAGGGCACGGGCCAGATGCTGTCGTTCGTCGGCTTCGGTTGAGTCGGCGACCAACGCGAAAGCCCCCGGTCGAGCACCGCGATGTGTGCGTCGAGGGGGCTTCGAGAGAGCCGGAGTTGCAACCGGCTGTGGGCCGAGACCTATTCGGCGGGTGCTTCGGCCGGCGTCTCGGTGGCGTTGAGGTTCTTGTACTCGCCGGCCAGGCCTTCGCTCTCGGGCATGATGAGGCCCTGCACGGCGCCGACCATGATCCAGACGAAGATGAGCGCGAAGAGGCTCATCAGGATGATCTGAGCGATCCCTCCGGGGGAGGTCACAGGGGGTTTTGTTGCTGCTACTTCCCAGCGGTTGTCAGCGATCTCTGCCGAGGACATGTGTTTCTCCGTCTCCGAGTGGGGGTGAGGCGCCGAGTGGCCGGCGCGGCTGCACCGCGTCGAGGCAAGTTATCACGCACGGACGAGGCGCGACAACTCAGACAACCTCGGAAGGCGCGGGGTTCCCGCGAGTGCGCAGGAGAGGCTGAAACCGGCTACTCAGCCAAGCCGTAGGCCGGCAAGATCTCGCCGTTGAGCGCCTGGAGCTGGGCGAGCGCCTTGAGGTAGTTGATCTGAGCGCTGAGCGCCGAGGCCGCGGCAGTGTCGATCTCGTCGAGCCGCTGCAGCACGTCGAAGTTGGTGGAGCGGCCGACGTCGAAGCGCGCCTGTTCGGCCTCGAGGTTCTCTTGGGCCAGCTCGAGCGAGACCTCTGCGACCTCGATCGACTTGCCGGCGGTGCGCAGGCTGCTGGCGGCGCGAATGACCCCGGCGGAGATCTGCTGGCGGACCTGCTGCAGCTGCTCTTGGTTGCGGCGCATCTGCAGCTTGGCGGCCTGGTGCTGCGCCTTGGGGGTCCGGTTCTGCACGTCCCAGGTCAGCGTGAGCTGCCCGCTGACGGTCCAGTCGGCGAGCACGCCGTCTTGGCCGACGTCTTCGCTGAAGATGTTGCGGAAGGCCTCGGCCCAGCCGCCCGTGCTGCCGGGGTCGCCCGTGGAGGCGTCGGGAAAGCTGTCGACCGAGCGACCCTGCGGCGAGATGGACCCCTGGAAGTCGAGCTGAGGGAGGCGGGCGTTGGCCGCGACCATCTCGTCGATGCGCAGGCTGGCCCGGGAGAGCTCCAGCTGCCGAATCTGCGGGTTGGCCTGCAGCGCGCGGTCGATCTCGTCCTTGATGTCGATGGGGCGCGGCACCACGACCGGGTCGGTCGCCGGCATCACGCCCAGCAGGTCGCGGTCGGCGAAGTCTTGGCCGAGCAGCGTCCGCAGGTTGAGGCTGGCGTCGAGGAGGTTGTTCTCCGAGACGAGCACGTCGGCCTCGCGCTGGGCGATGGCCTGCTCGACCGCCTTGATGTCGACCGGAGACAGGCGCCCGGCGGAGACCAGCGCTTCGGTCCGCTCGAGCTGCCGCTGCACCTGCTCGACGCTTCGCCGCTTGTTGTCCAGATCACGGTGGGCGAACAGGACGTCCCAGTAGGCGCTGATGATGTCGCGCGCGAGGTTCTGCGCCGTGAGCTGTCGGCCCGCCTCGGCCTGTGTGACGGCGATCTGGGCCTTGTCGCGGTTGGCCATGTTGACCTCGAGGCCGGCACCCCGTAGCAGCGGGTGGCTGATCGTCAGCGTGGGGGCGATGCGGTACGAGGACAGCGTGGTGGCGCCCTGGGTGGCGTCGAAGAAGTTGACGGGCTGGTCGGTCAGCGTGCGGTCGACGGTGAGGCTCAGCGAGACCTGGCCGCCGGTCTCGAGCGCACGCTGAAACCCGACGTTGGCACCGGCCGCCCGCGACCCGAGGGCGAAGGCGAACTGAGAACCGCGCTGCGGGCTCTCCGAGAAGGACGCGTTGAGCCCGGCGGTGAGGATGACGTCGTAGGCCCCGACTGCGGCCATGATCTGCGTCTCGGCGATCTCGATGTCGGTCTGGCCGAGGACCAGGTCGAGGTTGGTGGCCGCGGCGTCGGTGAGGACCTGGCTGAGCTCGAGGGGCTCGGAGGGGAAGGGGGGCTCGTAGCCGTCGCTGAGGCCAATGCTGGGCGGGACCGCCGCGGGCTCGCTCGGCATGGGCGCCTCGGAGGGCGAGGGTGGCTCGACCGCGGAGGGGTCCTCCGCGGTCGCATCAGCCGGACCCGCCGTGCCGTCCGGACCAGCCGCACCGCCCGTGCTGGGGCGCGGCGCCGTGCTGCGCGCGGGGGCATCGGCCGAAGCCTCGGGAGCCAGGACGAGGAGGAGCGGTAGCAGGAGCGGGGACACGGCGAAGGGGGACTCGCAGGGAAGAAGGGGCCCGCGGGGCAGGGGGGCGATACCGCCAGGAGACGCTCGGGTCAATGCCTGCCGGCTGTAAACGCGATTCCACAGCCTTTGACGTCATCGACCGGCGTGCAGTTTCGTCTCGCGGCGGTTTTCTCCGCTGCTAGGGTCTACGCATGACCGGTGGCCCCTCCTCCGGGGACGACGCGCTCGGGGTCTCACGCGGCGCGCTGCGAACCCTCATCGCTGGACGTTCGGCGCTCGACAACCCCCGGCTCAACCTGGTCTCGAGGGCGGACGCCGGCGAGTTCCTCGCGGCCTACGGGTTCGACCTGCGCGACCCCACGCAGCGCAAGGAGCTGCAGGCCATCCGCAAGGAGGCGATGTCCTTTCTGGAAGAGGAGCTGCTCCCTCCCGGTGCCGCGGTGCCCGAGGCCGTGCGGAAGATGCTGGACGTCAGGACGCTGCTGGTCTGGGCGAGTCACACCGACGGATCGCTGCGTCAGAGGTGGGCGTGTGCCGTGCTTCGCGTCATGCACACGTGCGCACACGCCCATTCGTTCACCGATCTCGCCTTCGGGGGGCAGGTTCGGGCAGCCGTCGAGGCGAGGCTCGGTCCACACGTCACGATTGACGAGGGCCGGACGACGCTCGGCCGGGGCGCGGACGCCATCCCGCTCGTGCGCGTCGAGTTCCGCCAGCCCAAGACGCTCTCGTCGGTGGTGGTCAAGCTGCTCGCCGCGGCCGAGAACGTGGCGACCGAGATCTACGATCGCCAAGGGCTGCGCTTCGTGACGCGAGGCAGGCTCGATGCGTTCTTGGTCGTGCACTACCTGCGGGTCCACCACATCGTGATGCTCGCCAACGTCATGCCCTCGCGCTGCCGGAACACGCTGCTGGATCCCGACTGGTACGACGCCCAGATGGCGCGCATCGGCCCGGCCGCGAACTCGCTCACGCGCGCCGAGCTGGTCAGCTGGTTGGGACGCCTGGCCGATCGGCACGTGCCGACCCACGTCGCGTCCGACCACAACCGATTCAGCAACGAGAGCTTTCGCTCGATCCAGTTCACCTGCCGCGAGATGCTGCGCCTGCCCGCCCGGGATGGTTTTCCGGGCGGACGCTTCTTCTTTCCGTACGAGGTGCAGATCCTCGACGCGAAGAGCGACGCGGCGGCACGCGAGGGCGACGCATCGCACGCGGCGTATCGGGAGCGGCAGCGCGAGGCCGCAAGGCGCCGCGTACTGGGCGATCTCGTCTGAGCGTCGGCGCGGGACGCTGGTGTCTGTGCCGGTGGGCTCAGACGGGGCGCCGGAGGTACCCGGTGATGCTCACGTGCGGTCCGCGGACGATCGGGCGGAGCGCGTGGGGTGTCTGGGTGACGAAGACGACCAGGCGGTCGGCCAGCGGCTCGATCACGCGCGTGCATCGTCCCGCGTCGTCGTACAGCACGAGCTCGCCGCCGTCGCCGGGCCGCCATTCGTTTGCGTAGTAGATGGTCGCGATGCACCGGGGATCGGGTCCGCGTCGGTCGGGCTGCGCGGGTGCGTCGCTCGTCGCGGTGTCCTCGAGGGAGAGGAGGGCCTCGAGCTCGCCGGTGCCGAGCTCTCCCCGGTCGTTGAGCGTCGCGATCGCGGCGTCCATCAGGTCGACGACGGCCCCGATCGCTGGGTCGAGCAGCTCCTTGCTCAGCCACATGCACCGTGGACCCGAGCCTTCGGCCTTGGTGGGGGACAAGACGCGCTCCTCGTCGAGCGCGAGCACCTCGGCCCTCGCGGCCAGGGCGCGGGCGTTGCCGAGCAATCCGTCGAGCAGGAGGGGCTGGCCGGTCCCGAGGTCACGCCACGCCGCGGTCGGGGGCCGTGCGTTCGCTTCGCGTCTCATGACGCGTGGGAGCCGTCGAAGGCCCAGAAGGGAGCGCGCTGGGCGCATTCGGCGCACGGGCGTCCGCGTCGCAACGGCGTTTTCGGGAGCCTGCCGTCGATGTAAGGTCCCCACGGGTCGCGCGTTGTGGGAGGCGAAGGAGCCCCCGTCCCCAGTGACGCCCATTCCCGCGCTCATACCCCAGGGCGAACCCGCCCGGGCCCGCGCCCCGCAAGCGCAGCGCCACCAACGCAATGGGAAATCGGTGACGGACCCAACCCACGATGAGTCCAAGGACGACGAGCGAGCGCTGGTCGAACGAGCCCAGGCGGGAGACCGGGCCGCGTTTCGCGCTCTGTATCAACGGTTCGCACCGTCGGTGTACCGCTACGCGATCGTGCCGACGGTGCACGACCGGACGCTGGCCGAGGATCTGCTGGCGGACACGTTCGTGCGCGCCATCGAGAACCTCCACAAGTTCAAGTGGCAGGGCCGCGGGCTGCTGCCGTGGCTCATCCGCATCGCGAAGAACCTCTGCCTCGACCACCTGCGCAAGAGCGGCCGGGTGGGCGCGTGGCCAGTCGGGTTCGAGAACATCCTGCCCGACCCCGGAGATCTCGGGGGGGAAGCAGCCGTGTCGCGCAAGCAGATGGCCGGCCTCATGCGGGAGCGCATCGACGCCTGCCTCGAGGGGATCAACCCTCGCTACCGCAAGGTCGTGCAGCTGCGGCTCGTGCAGCAGATGCCGCGTGAGGCCGCGGCGAGCGAGATGGACGTCTCCATCGGCACGCTCGACGTCCTGCTGTTCCGGGCGTGCAAAGCGTTCCGGAAGGTTTATGTACAACGCTACGGAGAGACACCGGAGCGAGACTTCGAAGGGGCATCATGAGCAGTCCTGACGCCAAACCCAATCCAGATCCCGCGGAGCGAGAACGCATCGCGGCCGAGCTCGCGGCGCTGGGCGAAGACCCGCTCACCGACGATCCGAGCGACGACGAGGCGCTGGCGTTCGCGCTCGCAGACGCGCCGGACATCGACGTCTCCACCGTGCAGACGCTGGCCCGATGGGCACAGCCCGAGTGGGACGATGCGGACGCGGAGCTCTCGGAGCTCGCGCAGGCTCGCGTCTGGCGGACGGTCGAGCTGCGAACGAAACAGGCCGAGGCTCCGGCTCCCACGCCTGCGAAGCGCCCGCTTCTCCTCGGGGCCGTGGTCGCCCTGTTCGCCGCAGCGGCGGCGGTGGTGCTGGTCCCCGTGCTCTCACCCTCCGACGCCTCGCAGGACGAGCCGGCCTCCGTGGCGCAAGCGCCAGCCGATGTGGCGGCAGTGACCGCCGAGGAGCTCGACGTGCTCTCGATGCAGGCCCGAGCGAGCCTGGCTGCGCTCGACCGTCTCAGCGGTCAGCCGCGGGGAAGCGCACGGGCCGAGGCGATGGCGGACGCGTATGCTCGACGCCTGGAGGCCGAAGGATGAGCTCGTCCCGGATACAGCGCATTGCGGTGCTCTGCGCGACGCTCGGCACCGTGGTCGTCGCCGCCTGTGACGACGATGCGGACGCGGAGGGCGAGGTCGTGCACACGGAAGTCGCCGCGAGCACGTCGGCCACGCCCGACGGCACGTTGAAGACGCACGAGATCGTCCCGAGCACGCCGAGCGCCGAAGGGCTCGCATACCTCCGTGCGGTGGCTGCGATCCAGCGCGAGGCGGACGACCAACGCGGTGCGGCCGCGGTGGCCACCCTGCAAAGGGGCCTCGATCTCGAGGTGCCCGCGGGGCTGCCCGAGGCGGAGATCGTCCAGCTCGAGCTGGCATCGCGCATCGCGGGGCTGCTCATCGAGTCGGACGCGGCCGCGGAGGCCAAGGAGCTCCTCGTGCCGATGCTGGAGCCCAGCCGCTCGGTGCCTCTCGATCGGGCGAGCGCCGAAGCGCTCATCATGCTCGGTGACGCGGCGACGCGGACCGGCGATGATGCCCTGGCGGCTGGAACCTACGCCCGCTCGATCCGAATGATGTCGATTCTGCGACAGGAGCTCGAACGATGACGCGCTACACGCTCTCCCGGACCTCCCTTCACGCAGGGGTGCTTTGGGGCATCGTCTCGATCGCCACCGGATGCACACCCACCGCCAGCGGCGGCGGCAAGCCCGTCACACCGGGCCTGCGCGGCGACACCCGCGAGGGCCCCGACCCCATCGGCGTGCAGGAGGGCGACAGCGTCCCCGAGCTCGAAAAGCGCCTCGAGCGTCTGCGCGGCGAGCAGGCCGCCCGCATGGACGACGCCATGGCCGACACCCAGGCATGCCACGACCTGTGCAGCCTCTCGGCGAGCATCTGCGAGGTCCAGGTCAAGCTCTGCGACATCGCCGACCGGCACCCGCAAGAAGGCTCGTACCAGGCCCTGTGCCGCGAGGGGCAGCAAGAGTGCCAAGAGGCGATGTCCAGCTGCGAAGACTGCGTAGGCGAGCACGCCGAGGACGACGCCGGACCCCCGGTGAGCGCCCCGCCGGCCGACGACTCCTGAGGTCGCCCCGGTCACTCGCAGGCGATCATCGACACCCCGACGTCGTCCACGACGATGCCGCCCCCGTTGCCCAGCCCCGGGCCGTCGGTCTGCTCGAGCAGCTCGAGGCGGTGCTCGCCGTCGGTGGCGGGGGTGAACTGGATCGTCGCGAGCGCGAACGCGCCTGTCTGCAGGGCGTCGACGGCGAGCTGGTTGCCGCCCTCGTCGACGAAGCCTGCGCCCGAGATGCCTTGCAGCGGAAGGGGCGTGCCGCCGGGGTCGAAGATTCGGATGAGCAGGCCTCCTTCGTCGCCGGACTGACCGTTGCGGTCGCCGACGTGGAAGGTGAGCGTGCGGACCTGGTCGACATCGTCGGCGGAGACGTCAAACGCCTGGGTCCAGCTGGAGGTCGTGTCGTTGCCCGCGTCGATTTCCATCACGAGGTTCTCCGACCCGTCCCCGAAGTAGGCGTTCTGCTCGTTGACCTCGGGCGCGACCACGTCCCAGCCCGTGGTGTTCATCTCGAAGCCCCCGTTGACGATCACGTTGGTGGGCGCGGTGTTGCAGACCGCTCCGCAGTCGATCGACAGCTCGCCCTGGTTGAGCAGACCGTCGGTGCAGGAGGGCTCGGCGCATACGTTCCGACGGAGGTCGCACACCACGCCGTCGCAGTCGCGGGTGGCCCGGCAGCCCTCGCCCACCTCGCACGGGCTCAGGCACGATCCGCCGCAGTCGACGTCCGTCTCGTCCCCGTTGCGCTCGCCATCCTCACAGCTCGCGGACGTGCAGCGGGTCGAGCAGCCGTCTCGCTCGTTCGTGTTGCCATCGTCGCACTCCTCGCCGGGCTCCTGCCGGCCGTTGCCGCAGACCGCGTCGTCCCCGTCGGTCTCGATGCCATCGGTCGCGGGGTCGAGCGTCGTCGTCGTCGTCGCGTCCGAGGCATCGGTGCTGGACGATCCCCCGCCGAGCGAATCGGACGCCGCGGTGGTGCCCTGCGCGGCGCCCGTGCTCGTCCCCGAGGCGTCCGCAGAGCCCGAACCGGTCTGCGTGTCCTCGGTCGCGCTCACGAACTCCGTGCAGCCGGCCGAAAGGATCGCCGACACGAGCCACACACCACCCCAACGCATGGGCGTAGTTGACGGCATTGTGGCGGCCTCCGTCAACGCATGCGCCGCGCGCCGGGGTCAGTGCCCCGAGAGCACCGCGGCGGGTTGCATTCGCGCGGCACGCCGTGCAGGCAGGAAGGCTCCGAGCACGCAGAAGGCCACCGAGAACCCCAGGGACGACGCGATGAGCCACGGGGGGAACGTGAAGTAGCTCTGCGGCTTGTAGGGGAAGTCGGGGATGTAGTTGGCCGAGATGGCGTCGAAACCGGCCGCCGCTCCGAACGCGAGCAGAATCCCTGCCAGCCCGGCGACCAGACCGAGGGCGGCGGCCTCGCCCAAGATGATCGTGGTGATGTCCCCGCGGGACGCACCGACCGCGCGCATGATGCCGATCTCGTGCTGACGCTCGTACACCAGCATGAAGAACACGTGCATGATGTTGACCGCCGCGATGCCCACGATGACCGCGCTGACCAGGCTGAACACCGCGATGAAGATCGCGATCAGCAGAGCGGCTTGCTCCGCCCCCGTGTCCGCGACCTCGAGGTTGAGGTCTTCGACCGCCTTGGCCACCGCTGCGACGTCGTCTTTTTCGGGCACCACCAAGATGACCGAGTGGTAGCGCTGCGCATCCTCGGGCTTGCCGAACGCGACGTTGAAGCGCTTGGTGTAGCCGATGGGCATCGTGATGCCCAAGGTGATGGCCTTGCGCGAGAAGCCGACCAGCATGCCCTTTTCGCGGATGATGCTGTCCTTGGCCGACGCGCTGACCATGGACGCGCCGACCTTGAGGTCGAACTTGATGCCCAGCACGAAGTCCGGGTTGAGCTTGGGGAACCCGTGCGCTCGGCGGAGCGCGCCGTTGTACAGCTCGACCACGTGCTCCGAGGCGATGATTGGGATGTAGTGCCGGCAGACCTGCGCGGGCTCGGCGTCGTCGTTGCGCCGTGCCCTCTTGTGGGCGGGCGGGTTGCCGCAGTAGCGATCCTCGCCGCAGTCCGCGTCGGTCTCGCACGGCTCGGGCGCCACGTAGTCGGGCGACTCGGGATCGTCGAAGTCGCGGAAGGGGCGCTCACCGTCGATGTCCTCGGTCACCAGGTCCGGCTCGATGCCGTCGGCGATCATCTCCGAGCGCAGATCGGCGCCGAGCACCTCCTTGCCGCCGATGCCCAGGGAAGGGACGGTCAGCCGCATCTTGGGATAGACGATCTCCACGCCATCGATGGCCTGCAACTCCTCGACCTTGGACTGGTCGATGACCTCGGCGCCGCCGAGCGCCAGCGGCCCCACGGCGAGGTCGAGAGACTTGGGCACGACCTCGAGCTGATCGAGCGGGAAGATCTTGCCCAACACCACGCTGCGCACCCCCAAGCCCAAGGAGATGAAGAACGCGAACGTCGCGATGCCGACCACGATGCCGACCGAGGCCAGCATGAAGTGGTTGCGGCTGCGCTCGAGGTTGGCCGCGACGACCCGAAACATGCGTCCGGCTCTCATGCGTCTGCCTCCGCGTCGGGGTCTGCGTCGTCCACCTCGGTGAGGGATCCGTCGGCGACGAGGATCTTGCGGGGCGTCGAGTCTGCGATGCGTGGGTCGTGCGTCACGATGATCACGGTGATTCCGTCTCGTTCGTTGAGCGTGCGGAAGAGCTCGATGACCGCCGCGCCGGTCTTGCTGTCGAGGTTGCCCGTGGGCTCATCACACAGCATCACCTTGGGCTCGTTGAACAGCGCCCGCGCGATGGCGATGCGCTGTCGCTGACCCCCCGAGAGCATCGTGGGCAGCGCGTCGGCCTTCTCGGCCAGGTCGACCTGCTCGAGCACCGCCTTGGCGCGCGCGTTGGCGGCCTGCGTGTCCATCTGGGCGCCTCGCTTGAATACCGCAGGCAGCGCGATGTTCTCCAGGCACGTCAGATGCGGTAGCAGGTAGAACGACTGGAAGACGAACCCGACCGTCTCGTTGCGATACCCGGACAGCTCCGCGTCGCTGAGCGTCGCCAGGTCCTTGCCGTCGACCTCGATCGACCCCTTGTAGTCGCTGTCGAGCCCGCCGACCGCGTGCAGCAGCGTGCTCTTGCCCGACCCCGAAGGCCCGATCACCGAGATGAACTCCCCATCCTCGATGTCGAGGTCCACACCTCGCAGCACCTCGGTGACCACCTTGCCAGTGGAGTAGCTCTTGTGCATGCCGCGAATGCGGATCATCGCCGCGAGGCTAAGTTGTTCCGCCCCACTTCGCAAAGCCCCCGTCCGACGACGCTGCGAATGGAGAGTCGCCGGCACAGACTAGAGACCTCCAAAGCAAGAGAGCTCCGCACCCCCGGAGGGGGTGCGGAGCGGGACAAAAAGAAGGGCCGAGCGCAGACCCTGCCCGCCGGAGGGGTTCGGAGTGCCCCCTCACCGAAGGGGGGCACGCAAGAACCCCGGCAGCGCAGGCCTACCGCGAGGCCCGGTAGACGTATTCGTATCGGGCGATCTCGAAGTCGGCCGACTTGCCGTCGGTGCCCTTCGCGGGCCTGAACTTCGTCTTCTTGAGGGCCTTCACCGCGATCTTGTCGCAGCCGTTGCCGATGCCCTTGACGACCTTGGCCGAGCGGACCGTGCCGTTCTTGCGGACCTGAACCCGCAGCACGACCGTGCCCGAGATGCCCAGGTCGCGGGCAGCGGGGCACTCGAGCTTGACTTGCTGGAGCGGTTTGGGGAGCTGCGCGATGTACAGCTCGCTCTTGGGCGCCCACGAGGAGCCGGTGCCCTTGGCCGGGCCTGCCGGGGCCGATCCGGTGCCGTTCTTGACCTTGCCCTTGGCGCCGGGCTTTCCGCCCTTGACCCCGTCGCGGCTGCCTCCGGCCTCGCCCGGACGCGTCTTGTCCCCGCCGATCACGGTGACACCCGACTGGCTGCTGGGGATCACGGTGTCCATCGGCAGCTCGATGGCGGGCGCCGGCGGTGCTTCGGCCGGCGCGGGGTCGGAAGGCTTGGGGGCCTTCTTCTTGACCTTCTTCGGCGGCGGGGGAGGGGGCTCCTCGGGAGGAGGCGGTGGTTCGACTTCGGGCTCGGGTTCGGGCTCGGGCTCCGGCTCCGGCTCGGGTTCGGGTTCGGGTTCCTCGAGCTCCACCTCGCGCAGCTCGACCTCGAGCTCGCACTGGGCGTTGCAGCCGTCGCCGTCGCGGGTGTTGCCGTCGTCGCACTTCTCCCCGCCGTCTTCTTCGATGATGCCGTTGCCGCAGACGGGTTCGAGCTCGCACGCCTTGTTGCAGCCGTCGCCCGAGCGCAGGTTGCCGTCGTCGCACTCCTCGGACGCGTGCACCTCGCCGTCACCGCACTCGGGCTTGAGCCAGTCGATGGCCAGGTAGGCGACCAAGTGGAACACCAACGACACGACCAGAGGCGCGAGGGCCTCGTCGATGATGGTGCGGGGGCGAGCCATTGAGTGGGGGGTGGTGCCGATCAGCCCTGTGCTTGGGGCTTCTTCGTCGCGATGGCGTACTTCTTCACGCCCGCGTCGCGCAGGAGGTCGATGAGCCGGACCATCTGGCCGACGTTGGACTGTTCATCGCATTGAACGATCCCCTGCGTGTCAGGATCTTCGGCGAGTTTCGCGGCGATTGCCGACTTGATCTCCTCGTCGGAGCTGACCTCTTTGGCGTCGACGGCGATCTTGCCGTCGGGGTCGCACTGGATGAGGATGCTGGCGCCCTCGATGGTGCTGCCCGAGCTGGCCTCGGGCTTGTCGATCGCCAGGCCTTCCTGGTCGACATTGGTGATCATGCTGGTCGTCACCATGAAGATGATCAGCAGCACGAGCATGATGTCGACCAACGGCGTGACGTTGATCCCCGAAATTTCGTCGCCGTCGTCGACCGATCCCGCCATGCTCAGTCGTCCTTTTCGCTCGAGCTATCCGAGCCCTCGGCGTCGATCATGATGGCCAGGGCCGAGGCCGCGATGGTGTCGGCATGGGCCAGGGTCCGCTTCACGCGGCGCTGGTAGACGTTGTAGGCGACCACCGCCGGGATGGCGACGAGCAGGCCGACCGCCGTCGCGACGAGGGCCTCGGCGATGCCGTCCATGACCGCGGCGCTCTGCTCGGGCGTTGGTTTGGCCCCGGCGGCGCCGAGCTTGTCGAAGGCGACGATGATGCCGATGACGGTGCCGAACAGGCCGATGAACGGCGCGTTGGCCCCGAGCGTGCCCAGGATGCTGAGATTGCGCTCGAGCCGGACCTTTTCTTCGGCGCGGCCAGCCTCCATCGCCGACTTGAGCGCGGTCTTGCCGCGGTCGGCGACGGAAACCATTTCGGAGATGATGCGGGCGCTCGGTGCCTCGCTGTCCTTGGTCAGGCCCTCGGCGAGCTCCATGTCGCGCTCGGTCAGCGCGTTGAACAGCTTGCGGTGCACGCCCGTCTCGGCCGCGGCGGCGGACCGGTAGAACATGGCGCGCTCGATCATGACGTAGACGCTGAGCACGCTGAGCGCGATGAGCAGCCACATGACCCACTCCGCGCCCGTCAGGAGCGTGAAGTCGAGGAACTTGTTGGTGATGCTGAACCCCATGGCGGCGACCGCGGAACGTTAGCCGAAAGGGATGGGGTGGGCCAGCGATCGTGGCGCCGGGGCTGCTGCCCGGGCCTGATTTCGGCATCGGTCGAGACCTAGATCACCGCGAGCGTGACATCCTGTCACAGGGCAGCCCCCTGCGACGTTTGCGTACGGCTCGAGCGTGCGTCGCGTCAGTCGTCGGCCGCCGCGGTCATCTTGAGATAGACGCGGCAGCTGCGGTTGCTCGGATCTTCGCGCAGCACGTGATCCCACTCGGCGCGGGCCTCGGGGATGCGATCGGCCCGCCACAGCGTGACCCCGAGGTGAATCCTGGCCTGCAGGTAGTCCGGGGAGGACTCGCGCACCGCGATCAGCTCGTCGAGCGCCTTGTCGATGCGGCCAAGGTCGCGCAGCGTGGTGCCGAGCTTGGTGCGGATGTCGACGAAGGTCGGGCACACCCGCAGCGCCTTGCCGTACTCCTTGGTCGCGTGGTCGAGCAGACCCACGGCCACGTACGCGTCACCGAGCTCGGCGTGCATGTTGGCGATCTTCCCGCGGACGAAGCTGTCGAGCTTGTCGAGCCCGCTCGTATCGCGCTGGCCCTGGGCTTGTGCGTAGACCTGCTTGGCTTCGTCGTACTTGCCCAGCTCGTTGTAGACGACCGCGAGGTTGAGCGCCGCCTCGGTGTACGTCGGGTTGATCTTCAGCGCGGTCTCCAGCGCGTGTCGAGCCTTGGCGGCGCGCCCTGCCTCGTAGTGGATGACGCCCAGCATGTTGTGGACGTCGGCGAAGTCGGCGTGACTCTCCAGCACGGCTTCGAGGTGGGGCGTCGCCTTCTCGTACTCACCGGCCTGGTAGAAGTCCCGGCCGACCGTGAGGTGGTGCTTGAGCTGGGCGTCCATCGCGACACCCATGGTACCGGGCTCGGCCTCGATCAGGGCGTGGCCGGACTGGACGATGCGGGCGGCGTCGTGCCCTCGGGGCGGACGCGCGCCTCGGGCTTCGCCGGGCGGTCGCGGTTCTTGGGCTCTTTGGGCGGCTTGGGAACCGGAAGGCTCCGATCGGGCCGGGCTCGGTTGGGGTCCGAGGGCCCGAAGTCGTCGTAGATGTACTTGAGGTAGACCCGCGCCTGCTTGCCGTGATGGTGCGTGGGATGCTGGGTCTGCAGCTCGGTGAAGGTGTTGCGCGCCAGCTCGATCTCGTCCATCCGCAGATAGGTCAGACCGAGCAGGAAGAGCACCTCCGCGTCGAGCCCGATGCCCGGGTAGGTGTCGTGGGCCGTCTCGAGCCGACCGATCGCGCCCTCGGGCTTGTTGCGGTCGAGATAGAACTCGGCGACGTACAGCTCGTGCATGAGCAGCTGGCGCTTGACCTCGTCGCGGAGCTTGACCGCGTAGCCTTCGGTGATCGTGCCCGCGTAGTGGTCGAAGTAGTAACGCAGCTCCACCATCGCTTCGCGCAAGGGCGTCTGGTCGCGCTGCTCGGGGGGCGGCAGCAAGAAGAAGCCGCGGGGTGCGTTCATGAACGCCGAGGCGGCGGCCATGAAGCTGGCCCAGCCGTTGCGCGTGTGCTCGTGGGTGGGGTGGAGCTTGGCGAACTGCCGGAACGCGTCTTGGGCGGTGATGTAGTTGGCCTGCTCGAACTCGGCGCGGGCGATCAGCAGCTCGGCCTCGACCGCGTAGCGGGAGAACGGGAAGCGGATGCGGACGAAGTCGGCGTACTGGATCGACTCCTCCCAGTCCTTGTCCGTGAACTCGCCGATGGCCAGCTCGTAGTTTTCGCGGGCGGTCTGGGCGTAGTCGGCCGACAGATCGGGCCCCGTCTTGCAACCGAGCGCAGGCGCGAAGGCGAGCGCGGCGGCGAGGGTGGCGCGTAGGAATCGCACGGAATCCGCGCGAACGTACGTTTGGGCCTGCGGGGTGTCAACGCGCGTGCCGCGGATGTCACATCGTGGAAGTCCGTGGCCGCTCTCGCGCGTCCTTGGGCGAACCAACCCGGCTGGGGTACGCTCCGGCTCCTCCTCCGTGACCGACTCTTCGACACAGACCCGCGCTCTGGGGGCGCTGCCGGCGATGGCGTTGGTCGCGGGATCGATGCTGGGCATCGGGATCTTCATCGCCCCGCCCGTGGTGGCCGCCCAGCTCGACCGCCCCGGCGCGTTCTTGGTGATGTGGATGGTCGGCGGGCTCTCGGCCCTGTGCGGGGCCCTGTCGGTCGCCGAGCTCGGCAGCATGATGCCGACCGCCGGGGGTGACTATCCCTACTTGCGCCGCGCGTACGGCCCAGGCTGGGCGTATGCGGCCGGGTGGCTGCAACTGCTGGCCATCTTTCCAGGGTCGCTCGCCGCGATGGCCGTGGGCACGGCCAAGTTTCAGTTTCCGATCGTCTTCGGGTCCTCCTACGACGTCCCGGCGATGCTCGGGGTGCCGATGGACCCCGCCATGTTCTGGGCGGTGGTCATCGTGGTCGTCTTGACTGGGCTCAACCACGTCGGCGTGGTGCTCTCGGGGCGGTTCCAGGTGGCGCTCACGGGGGTGCCCGTCGCAATCCTCGTCGTCGCCTCGGTCGCCGTGCTCCTGCAGTCGGGACACGATGGTGCCTGGTCGGGTGCCAGCGCCGACACGTTCGAGCTCCCGGGCATCTCCGCCATCGCGCTCGCCTTCTTGCCGGTGTACTTCGCCTACTCGGGGTGGAACGCCGCGATCTTCGTCGGGGGCGAGATTCGCAACCCCGGCAAGAACCTGCCGCGGGCGCTCGTCGGCGGCACGCTCGGCGTCACCGTCTTGTACTTCATGCTGTGCGTGGGGTTCTTGACCGTGTTTTCGATGGACGACCTCGCCAACACGGGCGAGGCCGGCACCGCGGCCGCACGCTCCTTGTTCGGTGGCCTTGGCGTCTTCGTGGTGACCACGCTGATCCTCCTGGCGATGCTGGGCTCGATCAACGGCACCGTCATCACCGGCTCCCGGATTGCGTTCGCGATGGCTCGAGATGGCCAGTGTGTCGAGCAAGCCGGCACGCTCGGGCGCTTCGGCACCCCCGCGGTCGCGCTGTGGATGCAAGCGGGCTGGACGATCGTCTTGATGATGAGCCAGCGCTTCGAGCAGCTGGTCAACTACACCTCGGCGGCGATGCTCATCACCGGCACGATGACCGTCATGGCCGTGTTCGTGCTGCGCCGAAAGATGCCCGACCAGCCGCGTCCGTATCGCACGTGGGGGTACCCCGTCACGCCGCTGCTGTATGCCGGCTCGAGCGTGTTCGTGCTCATCATGTTGGCCAAGGACCTCGACCCTTCGGTGTTCTTGGGCATGGGCTGGTTCATCGCCGCCTGGGCGTTCCACCGCTGGGTCGTCGCTCCCCGCCGCGAGGCGGCCGCGGCCTCGTCCGCGAGCGACTGAGTCAGGCGCCAGGCCAGCCCGGGTCGCACGCGCATGCGCACTCGGCCGGATCCTCGGCGTTGGGGTTGCCCGCGCCGCAGGCGTCTTCGTAGGCGCCGAAGCACCATCCGTTCGGAGAGGTGCCGAGCTGCACGGTCCCATCGGCAGCGACCGTGACCGCCGCGTGAATGCCACCCTGTTCACAGCTGCCCCATGCCGCGCAGCCCGCGGTGCTGTAGGACTCGCCGGTGCAAGCGGATTGAACCTCGCCAAAGCTGCACGCACCATCGACGAGTTCGACCTCGACCCACGTCTCCCAGTTGCACAGCCATCCGCTCGCGGTCTCGTCGTCGAACCCGCCCATCGATTCGCAGGTTTGGGGGTCGGTGATCTCGGCGCAGGTCGCGTCGATGTCGCTCGGGGAATCGTCGGCCTGCCCCGAGGACTCGGTGGGGTCTTCGGCGCCGTCGGATGTCGTGCCGGCCGTACTCGACGAGGCGGGCGTCTCGCCCCCGTCGTCAGCCGCGTCGCAGCCGGAGAGCAGGAACGAGCAGAGGATGCCAAGGCACCCGGTGAGCGTGGCGTGGGTGTTCGACATGAGACGTCAATCCAAGCAGAGGCGGGCGCTCGTCCCGTCCGGGGGCGGCGCTCCACAGTCAGTCTACGTGCGGTGCATGGCCGGGCAAGCTCGCATCGCCGACGGTCGCCTTTTGTTCTTCCCCTCCTCCCTGACAGGGCCGATGATGTCGACCCAGATGCCCAAGCCCGTCCTCGTGTCGCGACGCGTGTGTCTCGAGTCGCTGACGGCCTTGGGCGCGCAGTGGCTCGTGAGCGGGTGCGACGACCCGCCCAAACCGCCGTCCGATGCGGCGCCACAGGCCGAGCCCACTCCCCCGGCCGCCGCTGTCACACCCGACGTGCCGCCGGTGTCAGAGGGGACCGCGCCGAAGTCGGCGCAGGAGGCTGCGCGCCCGGATTCGGTCCCAGAGCCCATCGCCGAACCGAAGGCGCCGGCGGTGATCCAGCGCGTCGCGCAGCCGCACGTCTTGTTCATCTCGATCGACGACATGAACGACTGGGTCGGCGTGCTGGGGGGCAACCCGCAGGCCCGGACGCCGCACATCGACGCGCTGGCCAAGCGCGGCATGCTCTTTGCCAACGCCCACTGCGCGGCGCCGTCGTGCAACGGTTCGCGCGCGGCCACGATGACGGGGCTGCGGCCGTCGAGCACGGGCATCTACGCCAACAGCCACCCGTGGCGGCAGCACCTGCCCGACGCGGTGACCATTCCCGATCACTTCAAGCGCAACGGCTATCGCGCGATTGGTGCGGGCAAGATGTTCCACGGCCCATTTCCCGACCCCGACGCGTGGAACGACTACTTCCCGTCGCGGTGTCGGCAGACCCCCAAGGATCGGGCGGAGATCAAGCGCGGCAAGAAGGCGGGCAAGAGCGGAATCCCCAAGATGGGGAACTTCGACTGGGGCCCGCTCGACAAGTCCAACGCGGACATGAGCGACGCGAAGGTGGTCGACTGGGTGATCGACAACCTCCCGGGGGCCGGCGCAAAGCCGACCTTCCTCGCCTGCGGCCTCTATCGCCCGCACTTGCCCTGGTACGTGCCCCAGGAGTGGTTCGACCTCTTTCCGTTGGAAGACTGCTCGTTGCCGACGATTCGCCCCGACGATCGCGCAGACATCCCCAAGGCGGCGCTGAAGAACCTCAAGTACGACAAGGACCACGCGCGGATTGTCGCGGCCGACCAGTGGAAGCACGCGGTGCAGGCATACCTGGCCTCTTGTGCCTTCGCCGACGCGATGGTCGGGCGGCTCATCGACGCGCTGCGCAAGAGCCCGGCCGCCGACGATACGGTGGTGGTCCTGTGGTCCGACCATGGGTGGCACCTGGGGGAGAAACTCAAGTGGCGCAAGTTCACGCTGTGGGAGGAGGCCACGCGGGTTCCGCTCATCGTGGCGGGCCCGCCGGTCTCTCGCCCCGGCGTGTGTACCCGGGCGGTGAGCCTGCTCGACCTCTACCCGACGCTCACCGACGTGTGCGGCCTGCCGCCAAACGACGCGGTCGAGGGCCGCTCGCTCAAAGGGCTTCTCGCCGATCCCAACGCAGACAAGAAGCGCTCGGCGGTCACCACGTGGGGGCGCGGCAACCACTCCGTTCGCACCGAGCGCTGGCGATACACGCGATACAAGAAGGGCGCCGAGGAACTCTACGATCACGGGGCCGACCCGAACGAGTGGACGAACCTCGCGAGCCAGGACGCGTACGCCAAGGTCGTCGCGCGCCTGGCCAAGCGCCTGCCGAGCAAGAGCGTCAAGCCGGCGCCAAAGCGCAAGCACTACGCCAAGGACGCGTTCGAGTGTGACCCCGACGAGCTCGCCGAGGACGACGGGGACGAGGCCCTGGAGTAGCCGAGGGCTACGCGCCGAGCCGGGCAGCCAAGGCCGAGTTGATCCGGCTGGGCAGCGTGGGCCCCTCGAAGATGAGGCCGGTGTAGAGCTGGACGGCGGCGCAGCCGAGGTCGAGCAGCGCCATCGCGTCGGCGGGGCTCGAGACGCCACCGACGCCGATCACCGGGAGCGCACGCGTCGTGCACAGCTCGAGCGTGCGCGCGATCGCGGGCGTTGCGATGTCGCGCAGCAGCCGGCCCGACAAGCCACCGGGCAACCCTTCGCCCACGCCCTCCGGGCGCGTGGTCGTGGTGTTGGCGGCCACGACGCCTTGCACCCCGGCCGCGGCCGCCGCGTCGATGGACTGCTCGAGGTCATCCGGGTGCGCGTCGGGGGACACCTTGACGAACACGGGGGTCTCATTGGCGCCCGCAATCGCGGCGTCGAGGAGCTTGCGGAGGCTGTCCGCTCGAGCCAGGGCGCGCAGACCGGGCGTGTTGGGCGACGACACGTTGACGACGAGATAGTCTGCGAAGGGGGCGAAGGCGCGTGCACAAATCGCGTAGTCCTCGTGCGCGTCGTCGGGGGCGGTGTCCTTGTTCTTGCCGATGTTGATGCCGACGGGGGTCGAGGGCCACTTGCCCGAAGCCCGCAGCGACCGCAGGCGGGCCAGCACCACGTCGGCGCCTTCGCTGGGAAAGCCCATGCTGTTGACCAGGGTGGCGTGCTCGGGAAAACGGTGGATGCGGGGCTTGGCGTTGCCCGGCTGAGGCTTGGGCGTGATGGTGCCGATCTCGGTGAACCCAAACCCCAGGCGCTCCCAGGCAGGCAGCGCGACGCCCTCCTTGTCGAGACCTGCCGCGAGGCCCACGGGCGAGGGAAACGACACCCCAGCGATCTCGACCGCGAGCCTGGGGTCGGGTGGATGCTGAGGCAGCAGTCCGCCGAACCGCTCGACCATCGTCAGCGTCAGGGTGTGCGCACGCTCGGGGTCGAGCGCGAACAGGAGCGGCTTGGCGAGGCTGTAGGCGAGCGAGAGCATGCGCGGGCGCGCAGGACCCTAGCAGCCTGTGGTGAAACCCGACACGACGTCTCTCTCGTCTTCTTCGCGACCCGCCGCGCCGGGGTTCACCACGGGCTGCTGGAGTGTCGGGGTGGGGTGACCGCTGTGTCACGGTTCCCGACAGTGGGCACACGCTCCGGCTTGCCAGCGAAGCCGTCGGGACGCGACACTGTGCAGGGATGCGGGGGCTTTTCATTGGATTGGGGTTGGTGGGTGGGGCGTTGCTCGGGTCGGTGGTCGCCTGCGACTCTGATGCGACCGCGTCGTGCTCGGTGGGATCGCTCGACTGTGCGTGCACGCCAGGCGGGGGATGTGACCCGGGGTTGGAGTGCGTCGGTGACGTTTGCATCGTGGTGAACACCACCGAGACGTCGGGCAACGCGACGACCGAGAGCACGACGACCGGGGACCCGACCGCGGGCGTGACCACGACGCCGACGAGCGCGTCCGGCTCGACCACGGCGGGGGTCGACAGCAGCTCGGGCGGGGGCCTGCTGCTCGACGTCGGCGACGGCGAGACGGGGGTCGACCCATCGTCGGGCTGTCGCGCGATCGACGTGTTGTTCGCGCTCGACTCGTCCGGTTCGATGAACGAGGAGAGGGCCGCGCTGGCGGCAACCAACGCGTTCAGCCAGATCCTCGTCACGCTCGAGGGGCTCAACGGCGGCGGCATCGACTACCGCGTCGGGCTCACGACCGCCAACGACCACGGGTTCATGGTGCCGCTGGGGTGGCTCGAGCCCGACCCGTGGTTCGACTCCACGGTGACCGAGCTGGAGACGATGTCCCTGGCGTTCAACGGCGCCGCCGGCCAAATCGACAACCTCGGCGACCCGCCCACGGGTTGCGAGCACGCCCTGACGTCCGCGGTGAACCTCCTGGTTAGCGACACGACCAACTTCGTGAGGGACGACGCGCTGCTGGTCCTGGTGCTCGTCACCGACGTCGACGACTACGGTGCGTACGACCAAGCCGGATGGTGTTTCGAAGGCATCGGCTGCAGCACCCCACCGAGCGATCTCGCGGCGCTGCGGACCCTGCTCGTCGACACGGTGAAGGCCGGGCAAGAGGACGGCGTCGCGGTCATCACGATCGCCGGCGATCCCGCGTCGAATGATGGCGTCAACTTCTGCAACCAGCCGGGAAGCTGCGGCTGCAACGGACCCGACTGCGCTGTGTTCCACGCCACCCGCCTGTACGCGTTCGCCGACATGCTGGGCGAGCAAGGTATCACCGCCGACCTGTGCGGTGCGAACGTGCCGATGGTCGTCGAGCAGGTCCTCACCGACAACGTCGACCAGATCTGTCAGGACTTCGAGCCCGAGGGCTGAGCCCGCGAGTCGCCGACGCTGCGGCGACCACACCGAGGATGCGCATGGGAGACACGTCGCAGAGTCGAGCGAAGAGCCTGCGGGGTGCCAACCGTCTCGCGGTCGAGGCGACGCAGGGCGTGGCGGCGCTCGTCGAGGCGATGCATGACGCGTTCGGGGGGGCCCCGGCGCTCACGCGTGTCTCGGTTGGAGGCGTGCGGGCAGCGGCAGGCCTGGTCGGTGCGGGTGTCGACGGGGCGCTCGCCATGCTCGAGCCGGTCTTGGGCGCCTCCTCCAGCAGCGGTGAGGCGGACGCGCTGCTCGCGGTCGTCAACGGCGTCCTGGGCGACTACCTCGAAGAGCGCGGGAACCCGCTGGCGGTGTCCATGGCGCTGACCCTCGGGGGGCGGGCGCTCCCACTGGATGAGCCGCTGGCGGTCCGCAACGCGCTCACCCGCGCGACGGACCGCGTCGTGGTCATGGTCCATGGTTCGTGCATGACCGAAGCGCAGTGGCTGCGGTCGGGTCACGACCATGGGTTGGCCCTCGGTCGCGACGGCGGTTGGACGCGCATCGGCGTCCGCTACAACAGCGGCCTGCACGTCTCGACCAACGGCGAACGCCTTGCGGAGCACCTCGAGCGCCTCGTCCGCGTCTGGCCCGTGCCCGTGCGGAGCATCGCGCTGCTCGGGCACAGCATGGGGGGCCTCGTGTCGCGGGCCGCGTGCTGGGCCGCCGAGCAGCGAGGCCACGCTTGGCGCTCGGCGCTCGACGCTCTGATCACCTTGGGAACGCCACATCACGGCGCGCCGCTCGAGCGGGCCGGCAACTGGGTCGACGACGTCCTGGGAGCGAGTCGGTACAGCGCACCGCTGGCGCGGCTGGGCAAGATCCGCAGCGCGGGCGTGACCGACCTGCGCTACGGCAACGTCGTGCGGGCGGATTGGGAGGGGCGCGACCGGTTCGCGCGCGGCGGCGACCCTCGCACGCGGATCGGGCTCCCCGAAGGCGTGGCGTGTTACGCGGTCGCGGGGACGCTCGGGCGCCTGGGCGGCGACGGGCTCGTTCCGGTCGACAGCGCGCTCGGGTTGCACCCCGACGCGGACCTCGGGTTTGGCGGTGGGACAGGCGACGCGCAGGTCGTCGAGGGCTGCGGGCATCTGGACCTGCTCGACCGGGCCGAGGTCTATCGCTGGATTCGCGGGTGGCTCACGGGGACGTGATCTGATCGCGAGCGGGAACGCCGACGCGGCCACGCCGCGAGCCCCACCAGCAGCACGCCCAAGAGATCGGCCGCACCGGGACCGGTGTACGTGTTGCAGCCGCACCCCGATGCGGACGCGCCGCCCTGGTCAGGGTCCGCGGAGTCCGTCGCCGTGGTCTCTGGGATGTCCGTGTCCTCGTCGCCGCCGCCGCTGCTGCTGCCGCCCTCGGCCTCCGCGGTCTCCACCCGCACGGCGACGGATTCCGTCGTGACGTTGCCCGCGTGGTCGACCGCTTCGAAGTCGACGATGTGTTCTCCGGGAGGCAGGTAGACGTCGAAAGCGAGCGCGCTGGGGTCGAGCGTCTCGCGAATGCCCAATGCGTCGACCCGGAGCTCGATGCCGGGGTTGGCCGAGTCATCCTCGACCCACAGGGAGAACGCGATCGGCTCGCCGGGCTCGACCTCGACGCCGGCCTCGGGGACACCCACGATTCTGGGCGGCAGAAAGTCTGGGCGGCGCTCGCCGAAGCGGGCGAGAAGCTCCGCGTGGGCGTCTTGCTGGCCTGACGGACAGAACTCGGCGTGGGCGTCCATGCACGTGGGACGGGTCGTCTCCGCCGAGATGTCGATGCACCCGTCGACGAGGGCGGCCTCGGTACCGCTGGCGAACGGCGACATGACGGCGTCTTGCTCGATCACGTGGTCGAGGCCCCAGGCGTGTCCGGCCTCGTGCACGATCGTGTTGGCCAACGTCTCGGGCGTGCCGTCCTCGAACGCGAAGACCAGCTCGTTGTCGACGAGGTTGCCGCAGTCGATGGCGCACGCAAACCCTCCGGCGGCCGCGTCGACGCCGATCTGCGCCGCGTGGCCGCCCACGAGCACCGTGGTGTAGGGCAGCGCGGCGGGCGGCCGCGCCTCCCACACGACTCGAACGTCGAAGGGCTCGAGCAGCATCCGGACGCGCTCCATGACGGCGCCGACGAACACGTGGTGGGCCTCGCTTCCGGGGAAGTCGAACCCCGCGTCGATGCACGGCAGCTGGCCCAGGCGCCCATCGTCGCCGGGGCGAAGCGAGCCGCCGCCAAAGTTCACGTAGAGGGTCTGGGTGTGAGGCGCCGCGGAGCCGCGCGCTGGGGGCAAGTGCACCGGCGCGCGTGTGGGAGGGGAGCTGGCCTTCGGGGGCGCGATCGCGGGCAGGGTGAACTCGGCGACGAGGCCGACTTCGGCCTCCATGGACGCATGGGACTGCCCGGCGACGACGAACCGGTCCTCGCCGAGCCAGGCGAGGTCGCTGAACGAGTCCGAGAGGTGTGTCGGGCCGTCGAAGACGAGCTCGCGACCCCGGCCTCCCTGCGCGTCGAACTCGACGAGGACTGCGTCCACGTCCCAGTCCACGAACGTGGCGAGGGCCTGGCGGTGGCGATACCCGGCGGCCACGACCGCGCCGGCTTCGGTTGCCGCGAGCGCGAAGAACCCGTCGCCGGTGGGGAGGGATCCTGCGTCGAACGCCTCCCACTGCAACGCCCCGTCGTGCGTGAACGATGCAACCCACCCGTCGGTGTCCCAGCCGTAGACGGTGTCGACGGCTCGGAAGGCGCGTCCGGCTAGTACGAGCCTGTCCTCCATCACGACGAGATCGAGGGACTCTGCGCGAAACGTCGAGCCTTCGGGAAGTCGGTGAACATCCCAGAGGGGCTCCCCCGAGCCCGGGTCGAGGCGCAGCACGAAAGCGTCGTTGCCGACGATGCCCGTGGCGTACAGCCCGGCGCCCTCGCGGCTGACGAGCGCCTCGACGGACTCCGTGCCGCCGATGCGTGGAAAGTCGCGGCTCCACACCAGCGCGTCGGTGGCGAGCGCATACCGACCAAACCATCGGTCGGCGTCGTCATTGACCGTGGTGCCGCCCAGAAACAGGTCCCCATTGGCGGCGACGGCGACGGCCGTGAGGTGCTCGGTCTGCGGAAACAACGACTCCCCCACCGCCTGGCCGGCGTGGGTGTACGAGGCGAGGGCGCCCTGCCACTGCGGCACGACACCCCGGCGACCCACCGCGATGACGCGGTCGCCCGTGACCGTCAGCGCGTCGAAGCGGCCCGAATCTGGGCCACCGGAGAACACCGACCAGCGCTGCCCCTCGGCGTCGTAGGCCGCGATGCGGCTGGCCCACTGCTGCCAAGCGTCTGCGCCGTGATGCAGCACGAACGTAGTGCCCGAGACGCGCTCGAGGTCGACGAACCACTCGTCTTGCAGCGCGCGTCCATCGAAGGTCTCCCAGACGAGCGGGGCTTGCTCGTCGCGACACGTCGCGGCGCACCCGTCTGCATCGATGATGTTGCCGTCGTCGCACGACTCGTCGAGACTCTGCACGCCGTCGCCGCAGGTCGCCGCGGTACAGGCGGGCGTGCACGCACCGCCCGCGTCGTTGCCGAGCCCGAGGTCACAGGCCTCGCCAGGGTCGAGGACGCCGTCGCCACAGAACTCGGCGCGAGCGGGGCAGGGGAGGCCCAGCCCGACGACGACGATCCATGGAATCCACCAACGCAACCCCTCGACGCTGACACGAACCGCGCCGGCGTGACCAGCTGAATGTGACCGGCGCGCCGCTCATCGGGGCGCGGGGGGGACGGGGGCCCCCTCGGCCAGCGCCAAGGTGACGCCGAGGATCAGCTCCGCAATGCCCGTCATGCCCTCGAGGTTGAGGGTCGAAAGCTCATCGGAGGTGCGGTGGTAGTCGTCGTGCAGGCCCGTGAAGAAGAACAGGACCGGCACCCCCATCCGGTACCAGTGGGCGTGGTCGCTGCGCCCCGTCACCGACGCCGGGTGCACGATCTTCAGCGAAGCGGGCGCTTCGGCGGCGATGAGGGCTGGCCAGGCTGCGCTCGTCTTCTCGCCGCCGACCTGCAGCCCCTCCTCGCCGAGTCGGCCGACCATGTCCATGTTGAGCATCGCGACGACCGTGCCGCTGGAGAACGGCGCGGCGGCGGGAGGATGTTCGGCGAGCGCTCTCGAGCCGTGCAGGCCGAGCTCCTCGGCGGCGAAGCTCGCGAACACGATCGTGCGCTTGGGTCGGTAGCCGCTCGAGCCCATGGCCCGGGCGATGTTCATGAGCACGGACGTGCCGCTGGCGTTGTCGTCGGCGCCGTTGCAGATCGCGTCGTCGGGGTCGGCATCGTCGGAGGGGCCTCGGCAGAACGTGCCGAACTCCTTGGTGCCGATGTGGTCGTAGTGCGCGCCGAGGAGCACGATCTCCTCGGGGTGTTCGCTGCCTTCGATCCAGGCGAGCACGTTGGGCGCGGTGCCGGTCTTGTCGACCTCGGACCGGGTCAGCGAGACCTTCAGGTTGGCAACCTCGGCGGCCTTGCGCGGCGCGTCGGTGACGATGCCGAGCGTCTCGCGCGCTGTCTGGGGGGAGATGAACGCGGCGGAGATGGGGCCCTCGGTAACCGGCGCGGCGGCGGAGCTGGCGTCGCCGACGAGCAGCACCGCGCTCGCGCCGGCGTCGGCCAACGCCTTGATCCGCGCAGGGAGGTCGCCGGACGGAGCGGGGGTGAGGACGGGGCGTCCCTTCACACCATCGACGCTGTCGGCCGCGACCCAGACCGGTGGCCCGACCACCGCACGGCGCGGGCCGAAGAACGCCGGCACGACCTCGGCCTCGGGGAGCTGGACGGTGTCGGCCTCGCGCTCGAGCCAGAGGTAGAAGCCGTCGCCGGGTTTCTTGCCCGCGGGGTACTCGAAGTCGACGAGGAAGCTGTCGCCCACCGGGCGCAGTCCCGCGGCTTCGTGGCTCTTTGCGATGTAGTTCGCCGCCAGCGATAGATGCTCGAGGTCCTTGGTGAAGCGCCCCGCCCAGCCGTCGTCGGCGAGCACCTCGATGTCTTCGACGAGGCGCTGTGGGTCGAGCGCCACGTTGACCTGCGCGGCAGGGGTTGCGTCGGCGGGGGACGCTGGCCCACCCGCGGACCCGCGTTCGCAGGCCGGAAGGACGATGAGCGAGAGCGCGAGGGTCCAGGACGAAGCGCGGGACATCGGGGCCGCACGATACACGCTCATCCATCGAGCGGGGCCGGGCTCCACGACTCGCTGCCCCACAGCTCGGCTCGCTCGTCGAGGAACGTGAGCAGGTCGAAGCAGGCGTCGAGGGCCTCGGCGGGCGCGTCGTCCAGGTGCGTCTCGAGCCGCCGCAGCGCAGCGCCGAGGCGGCCGAGATCGTCGACCCCGACCTCGAGCAGCGCACGCCGGCCCAGCTCGAGCGCCAGGGTCGTGGCGTCCTTGCGCACGGCCAGGAGCTGCTCGCGAAGGTCATCGTTGAGCGCGTCGCGAGCCCGCTCGTCGAGCAGATGCGCAAAGACCGGCCGCATCCGCTGCTTGCTCTGCATGGACGCGATGGTTCGATCTCGCTCGCGAAGGGCGGCGTAGCGGGCTCTCGCTGAGGCGGCGTCGATCATGGCAAGCGTCCTGTGAGCGGCGGCTGCGGCCGAGGGGCCCCGCCGATGGAGTCCGGGGGTGCCGCTACCGAACCTGCCCTGAGACTGGCATGATGCGAGCTACCGTGCAGAAGACTTGGCTTGTTGGGGGGTTGACGGCGTTCGTGACGCTGTGTGGGTGTGCTGCGGATTCGGACGACTCGGCGGCGGAAGGGACGTCGAGCTCGAGCGGCGCGACGACGACCGGCGCGCCGGCGACGACGGATCCCGGCACCGAGACTTCGGACTCGGCGTCGGCGTCGGCGTCCGAGACGACGGTCAGCGCGGACTCGTCGAGCGGGGGGTCGGCGGAAGAGACCACGGACCCGGGCACCAGCGGGGGGCCCATCGAGCCCACGGATCCGTTCGACTACCTGTGCGGAAGCACGCCGCCGGACGATGCCGAGGCCCCGGCGCCGCTGCCCGCTCCCAGCGGTGAGTGCCCTGCCTTCGTGCCCGGGGTGAACACGTTCGCCAGCTCGGGCGAAGCGCGCGAGGTCATCGTGGTCGCGCCCTCGGACCTCCAGCCCGACGAGCAGCTCCCGGTGGCCATGCTTTGGCACTGGCTCGGAGGTAGCGCGGAGGACTTCATCGAAGTGGCCGAGGTGCAAAGCGCGGTCGATCAGTTCCGGTTCCTCGCGCTGGTCGCCGTCGACAAGGGCGACCTGTTGTTCCGGTGGCCGTTCACCACCGTCGACAGCGACGCGCGGGTGCAGGAGGAATTCGTCTACTTCGACGATCTGCTTGCATGCGCCGCCGAGTCGTATCCGATCGACAACACGTGCGTGACGAGCGTCGGGGTGAGCGCGGGGGCACTGTTCACCTCGCAGCTGGGCTGGGCGCGAAGCGAGTACCTCGCGTCGATCGTCTCGCTGTCCGGCGGCACGGGCGGCTTGGTGCGTGAATGGGGCGGCGCCGAGCACATCCTCCCAGCGATGGTGCTGTGGGGCGGGCCCGAGGACTTCTGCATCGCGGTCGATTTCGCCGAGACGTCCGCGAACCTCGAGGCCGAGCTCGAGGCGGATGGACATGCGGTCATCGAGTGCGAACACAACTGTGGCCATGCCGCGCCGCCCTTCGAGACTCCCGACCCCGAGCTCACGCCGTTCGCAGGCATGTGGCGGTTCTTCCTCGACCACCCCTACTGGCTCGGTCCCGGGGAGAGCCCGTGGCAGACCGACCAGCCGACGTTCTCCCCGCAGTGGTGCTCGGTCGGGGTGGGATCGTCGACCCCGCGCGAGGGCAAGTGCCCCGACGGACCGGGCTGCTGAGCGCGCGCGAGCCTCGGCGTGCTGCTCAGCCAGCGTCGAGGTAGTACAGTGCGCGCCGCATGGGCGAGCTGACGATCACCACCTGGAATGTGAACTCCATCCGGGCCCGACTCGACCACGTCTCGGAGTACCTCGCCGAGCACGAGCCGGACATCGTATGCCTGCAGGAGACCAAGGTCGAAGACGCGCTCTTCCCCAAGGTGCCGTTCCTCGAGCTGGGCTACGAGGTGACGATTCACGGTGGCCGCGCCTTGTGTGGGGTTGCCACGCTGACCAAGTCCAAGCCCGCCGAGACCCACTCGGGGTTCCTCGAGGGGCCCGATGACCGACACCCTCGCATCCTCAACGTGCTCGTGGGCGGCGTGCGGGTCTACAACCTCTACGTGCCCAACGGGACCTCGCTGGGCACCGAGCCGTTCGAGTTCAAGCTCGCTTGGCTGGAGCGGCTGCGCGAGGAGATCGCGAGCCACTACTCGCCCGAGGAGGACATCGTCGTGGTCGGCGACTTCAACATCGCGCTCGAGGATCGCGACGTCTACGACCCGGACGCGCTTCGGGGCAAGATGCTGTTCACCGACGAGGAGAAGGCTCGGCTGCAGGCGATCCTCGAGTTCGGGTTCACCGACTGCTTTCGCAAGCACGAGCCCGGGCCCGGGCACTACACTTGGTTCGACTACCGGACTCAGGGCTTCGAGCGCAACGAGGGCTTCCGTATCGACCACGTGTACGCGACCGGGTCGATGGCCGAACGCTGCGTGAAGGTCGTGCACGATCCCAAGCCCCGCGGCTGGGATACGCCGAGCGACCACCTCCCGGTCACCGCGACGTTCAGCGTCTGAATTGCCGACGCCACCGCCTGCCCGAGGGCAGGTGACGGTGGCGCTTGGGAGATGCCCTGAGGGGGGCTACTTGATGATGTTGCCAAGCTTCATGGCGACGGCCATGTCACCCTCGAGCTGAAGCTTGCCCAGCGAGAACGCGGCCATGGGGTCGAGATCGCCACCGATCATCGCCTCGAGGTCCTCCAAGGACAGCTTCACGGTGCACGCTGCGTCCGTGTCTTCGTTGGTGACCACGTTGGGGACGGTGTTGGCGTCGAGGAAGATGACGCCGTCGTCACCGCAGTCGAACTTCAGGGTCGATGCGAGGCCGCAGTCCTCGCCGACCTTCTCTTTGATCTTCGTCGTCGCCGATTCGATGCTCATCGCCCACGTTCCTACCATCCCGCGCGCGGTTCATCCATCCTGCGTGTTTGCAGTCGGAGCCTGCGGTCGTGGCGACGATGCGAATCTGCAGGCGAGCCCGGTTGCGCTCTGGCCCGCTGGCCTCGATAGCATCGCGTGGGTTGGAGGACCCAGCGCGCATGACGTATCGATCCGTGTTTCGTTCGGGGTTGTTCGAGGGCCAGACGATCGTCGTGACCGGTGGAGGAAGCGGCATCGGCCGCTGCACCGCGCACGAGCTCGCCTCGCTCGGTGCGACCGTCATTCTCATCGGTCGCAAGCGCGACAAGCTCGAGCGCGTCGCGGCCGAGATCGGTGAGGACGGGGGCAAGGCCGACCTCGAGCCGCTCGACATCCGTGACGAGGAACGCGTCAAGGCCGTGGTGAAGGCGCTGCTCGAGCGACACGACGCCATCGACGGTCTGGTCAACAA
Organism: bacterium; assembly: GCA_024742475.1. Taxonomy (GTDB): domain Bacteria; phylum Myxococcota_A; class Polyangia; order Nannocystales; family Nannocystaceae; genus CAJXVA01. Next base: position 41,571 of record JANSYI010000028.1, read on the forward strand.
CGCCGGCGGGCAGTACCCGGCACCGCTGGCGATGATCAATCAAAAGGGGTTCGAGACGGTCGTACGCACCAACCTCGTCGGCGGCTTCTTGGTGGCACGCGAGGTGTTCATGCAGTGCATGAACCGTCGCGGCGGTGCCATCGTGAACATCGTCGCGGACATGTGGAAGGGCATGCCGGGCATGGGGCACTCGGGCGCCGCGAGAGCGGGCATGGTCAACTTCACGAAGACCGCGGCCGTCGAGTGGGCAGCCGCTGGCGTCCGCGTCAACGCCCTGGCGCCGGGGTGGGTCGCCAGCAGCGGCATGGACACCTACGACGGCGCGGCCAAGGCGATGATCCCCAAGCTCGCCGAGTCGGTCCCGCTCAAGCGACTCTCGACGGAGGCGGAGATCAGCGCGGGCATCTGCTTCCTGCTGAGCGAAGCGGCCGCGTTCATCACCGGCATCACGCTGCCGGTCGACGGAGGCGCGCCGCTGTTCAACAGCGTCTGGCCCACACCCAAACACGACGCGTCCAAGCCCTACGACGGGTTCCATCGCGCCGTGACGCCCAAAGTCCTCGAAGAACTCGAAAAGGAGAGCGAGTAGATGCCCCGCTTGCGGTCGAAGATCGACGCCAAATCCGAAACGTTCGCCCGCAACCGGGAGGCGATGCTGTCGTTGGTCAGCGAGTTCCGCGCGCTCGAAGGCAAGGTCCGCGAGCACTCGGCGTCCAAGGCAGCGAAGTTTCAAAAGCGTGGTCAGCTTCTGCCAAGGCAGAGGGTCGAGCGCCTGCTCGACCGGGGCTCGCCCTTCCTCGAGCTGTCGACGTTGGCCGGGTACAAGATGCACGATGACGACGGGAAGTCGTCGATCGCCGGTGGCAGCAACATCATCGGCATCGGCTTCGTGCAGGGCCGCCGCACGCTGGTCTCCGCCTCCGACAGCGCGATCAAGGGCGGCGCGATCTCTCCGATGGGCTTGCGAAAGACGCTGCGCGCCCAGGAGATCGCGCTCGAGAACAAGCTGCCGACGATCAACCTCGTCGAGAGCGCGGGGGCGAACCTCATCTACCAGAGCGAGCTCTTCGTCGAAGGCGGGCGCGTGTTCGCCAACATGGCGCGGCTCTCGGCGGCCGGCCTGCCGCTCATCACGGTCGTGCATGGCTCATCCACCGCCGGCGGCGCCTACATCCCCGGGCTGTCCGACTACGTGGTCGTCGTACGCGGGCGCTCCAAGATCTTCTTGGCCGGTCCGCCACTGGTCAAGGCCGCGCTCGGCGAAGACGCAGACGAAGAGGCGCTCGGCGGCGCCGAGATGCACGCCAAGGTTGCGGGCACGGCGGAGTACATCGCCGAGTCCGACGGTGACGCGATCGCCCTCGCCCGCGAGCTCATGGACAAGCTCAACTGGGACCGGACCCAGACGTCTGCGCCCGCGCCGGTCGTGCCGCCGCGCTACGACCCCGACGAGCTCGCCGGCGCCGTGCCGGTCGACTACGGCGAGCCCTACGACGTTCGCGAGATCATCGCGCGCGTCGTCGATGGGTCCGACTTCCTCGACTTCGGCCGCGACTACGGGCCGCAGACCGTCTGCGGCCACGCGCGGATCGAAGGCCACGCGTGCGGCATCATCGGCAACAACGGGCCGATCTTCGCCGACGGCGCGACGAAGGCCGGGCACTTCATTCAGGCCTGCTGCCAGTCCGGAACGCCGATCATCTACCTGCAGAACACCACGGGGTTCATGGTGGGGACGCAGGCCGAGCAGGCGGGCATCGTCAAGCACGGCGCCAAGATGATCCAGGCGGTCGCCAACGCGACGGTTCCGCAGATCACCATGCTCGTGGGTGGGGCGTTCGGCGCTGGTAACTACGGCATGTGCGGACGCGCCTTCGACCCGCGCTTCATCTTCGCCTGGCCCAACGCGCGCATCTCGGTGATGGGGGGCGCGCAGGCGGCCAAGGTCATGGAGATCATCACCGTCGCCAAGTTCGCCCGGCAGGGGGTCGAAATCCCGCCGGAGAACCTGGAGAAGATGACCGGCGCCATCGCCGACAAGCTCGACTCCGAGTCGGGCGCACTCTTCGCGTCGGCCCGTATCTGGGACGACGGCATCATCGATCCCCGAGACACTCGGCGCGTGCTGGGCATGTCGCTGGCCACCTGCAGAGAGGCAGCGACGCGCACCGTCAACCCGAACACCTTCGGCGTCGCCCGCTTCTAACCCCCAACCGCATCAGGAGTCCCCATGAAATTCACCGAAGAGCACGACCAGCTGCGCGACTCGCTCCGCAAGTTCATCGATCGCGAGATCAACCCCAACGTCGAGGCGTGGGAGAACGAGAAGATCTTCCCCGCCCACGAGCTCTTCAAGAAGCTCGGCGACCAGGGGTTCTTGGGGATCAGCAAGCCCGAGGAGAACGGCGGGCTCGCCCTGGACTACTCGTACTCCGTGCTCGCCGCCGAGACGCTCGGGTGGTGTGACTGCGGCGCCATCCCGATGGCAATCGGGGTGCAGACCGACATGTGCACGCCCGCGTTGGCCAAGTTCGGCAGCCCCGAACTCAAGAAGGAGTTCCTCGACCCTGCGATCTCCGGAGACGCCGTGGGCTGCGTCGGCGTGAGCGAGCCCGGAGCGGGCAGCGACGTCGCGAGCATCAAGACCACCGCACGTCGTGACGGCGACGACTACATCATCAACGGCACGAAGATGTGGATCACCAACGGCATGCAGGCCGACTGGATGTGCATGCTGGCGAACACCTCCGAGGGCAAGCCGCACAAGAACAAGTCGCTCATCATGGTGCCGCTCGACGCCAAGGGGGTGGAGCGGGCCCGCAAGCTCGACAAGATCGGCATGTGGGCGTCGGACACGGCGCAGCTGTTCTTCGACGACGTGCGCGTGCCTGCACGCAACGTCATCGGGCAAGAGGGCATGGGGTTCACGCTGCAGATGCTCCAGTTCCAAGAGGAGCGCCTGTGGGGAGCGGCCAACGTCATCGGCGCCCTCGAGCACGCGCTGATGATCACCAAGGAGTACACCGGGCAGCGCGAAGCCTTCGGCGCGACCATTCGCGACAACCAGTACGTCCACTTCAAGCTGGCCGAGCTCGCGACCGAGGTCGAAGCGCTGCGGGCCCTGGTCTGGAGCGCGACCGAGCAGTACATCTCGGGCAAGGACGTCACGCGACTCGCCTCGATGGCCAAGCTCAAGGCGGGCCGCCTCGCCCGCGAAGTCGCCGACGGATGCCTGCAGTTCTGGGGCGGCATGGGCTACATGTGGGAATCGAAGATCTCCCGCTTCTTCCGCGACGGCAGGCTCATCTCCATCGGCGGCGGTGCAGACGAGATCATGCTCAGCATCATCTGCAAGCTCGAGGGCACCTTGCCCCGGCGGAAGAAAGGCTGACCGATGTCGCTGCCACAGACCGAACATCTGATGCTGTCCCTCGAGGACGGCGTGCTCACGGTGCTGCTCAATCGCCCAAAGGTGCGCAACGCGATGAGCTTGAAGACGGTCTCGGAGCTCGAGGCCACCTTCGACGCGATCGCCGAGCGCCGGGACGTGCGGGTGGTGGTGCTGCGAGGCGCGGGCGGCCACTTCTGCGCCGGCGGCGACATCAAGGACATGGCCGCCGCGCGCGGACGGCCGCAGGGCGATGACGGCAAGGACGCGCTGTACACCGTCAACCGGCGTTTCGGTGAGATCATCACCAAGGTCGACCGGGCGCCGCAGGCCGTCGTGGCCGTGTGCGAAGGCGCGGTGCTCGGTGGGGGCTTCGGTCTGGCGAGCGTCGCCGATGTCACGCTCACGGCGGCCGACGCCAAGTTCGGCCTGCCCGAGACCGGCTTGGGCATCCCGCCGGCCCAGATCGCGCCGTTCCTGGTGCGACGGCTGGGCCTGTCCCAGGCACGTAGGCTGGCGGTGACCGGGGGCCGGTTCGACGGACATCGAGCGGTCGCAATTGGCCTGGCTCACGAGGTGGCCGAGACCCCAGAGGCGCTCGAGGAGCTGCTCGCCCGCACGCTGACGCAGATCCGGCGCTGCGGGCCCGGGGCGGTCGCGACGACGAAGCGGATCATGAACGACGTGGGGCGGGTGGAGCTCGAGGCGCTGCTCGATGGAGCCGCCGAGGCGTTCGTGCAGGCAGCCCGAGGCCCCGAAGGCATGGAGGGGATGATGGCGTTCATGCAGAAGCGCGAGCCGAGCTGGCCTTCGGGAGGTGCGGCGTGAGCTTCTCGACCGTGATGGTGGCCAACCGCGGCGAGATCGCGGTGCGCGTGCTTCGAACGGCCCATGAACTGGGCTACCGCACCGTCGCCGTGTACTCCGAGGCGGACGCGGACGCCCCCCACGTCGCGTTGGCCGACCAAGCCGTCTGCATCGGGCCCGCGCCCGTGGGCGAGAGCTATCTCGACGTGGACGCGCTATTGGCCGCGGCCGAGCGGACGGGCGCCGACGCAGTTCACCCGGGTTACGGCTTCCTCAGCGAGAACGCCGACTTTGCCAGGCGCTGCGCCGAGGCGGGGTTGACCTTCGTGGGTCCGCCGCCGGAGGCCATCGCGCTGATGGGTGACAAGGTGACTGCCAAGCGCCGCATGATCGAGGCGGACGTTCCGACCGCGCCGAGCTACCTCGGCCAAAACGCCTCGGTCGAGACGCTCGTCGCCGAGGCGGAAACGCTGGGGCTGCCGCTGCTGGTCAAGGCCAGTGCAGGCGGTGGTGGTCGCGGCATGCGAAAGGTGACCGATGTCTCGCACCTCGCCGAGGCCATCGCCTCCGCGCAGTCCGAAGCGGCGTCGGCGTTCGGCAACCCCGAGGTCTTCCTCGAGCGCCTGGTCACCGGTGCTCGCCACGTGGAGGTCCAGGTGTTCGCCGATACACACGGCAACGTGGTCCACCTGGGCGAGCGGGAGTGCTCGGCGCAGCGGCGTCACCAAAAGGTCGTGGAGGAGGCGCCCTCGCCGGCCGTCGATGCGGCGCTGCGCACCAAGATGGGGGATGCGGCCGTCGCAGCCGCCAGGGCGATCGGCTACGTCGGTGCCGGGACGGTCGAGTTCCTGCTCGACGACGCGGGCGACTTCTACTTCTTGGAGATGAACACCCGGCTGCAGGTCGAACACCCGGTGACCGAGTGCGTCACGGGGCACGACCTGGTGGCCTGGCAGCTCGATGTGGCCGCGGGCAAGGCGCTGCCGATCACGCAGGAGGCGCTGCGCATGGACGGGCACGCGATCGAGGTCCGGCTCTACGCCGAGGACCCCTACGCCGGCTTCCTGCCGCAGACCGGACCGATCGAGCGCTTCGAGCCCGCGGCAGGGCTCCGCGTCGACGCGGGGATCCGCAGCGGGGGGGAGGTCTCCGCCTTCTACGACCCGATGCTGGCCAAGCTGATCGCGCACGGGCGCGACCGCGACGAAGCGATGCGAAAGCTGCGACGCGGGTTGGCCGAGACGGTCTTCTTGGGCCCGGTCACAAACCTGACGTTCTTGCAGGCGCTGCTGGGCGACCCCGACATGATCGCCGGCACGATCAAGACCGACACGCTCGACGCGCGCTTCGCCGAGCCGCCGCCGCGCCCGGAGGTCTCCGCGCACGCGTGGGCGCTCGCGGGGGTGCTGCTCGCCCGCGCGCACGCCCTCGACCCCGCGTTCGGTGACGGGCAGGCGTGGCGCAGCAGCGGAGAGTTGCGCTCCCCCATCACGCTGCGCGTCTCAGAGGACGAGCGAAGCGTCGCGGTGGCGCTGTCGGGGCGAGACGACGCCTCGGTCACGGTCGGCGAGGAGACCCTCGTGCTGCGGGTGTTGTCCGACCGCCAGGGGTGGATCCGCTTCGAGATCGACGGCGTCCAGTGCTCGGCCGCCTACGCGGCCCGAGACAACCTGGTCTGGGTCAGTCTCGGCGGACATGCGACCCGCTTCGAGGAGCCCGACCCCCGCGCAGCGTCGGCCGAGGCCAGCGACGGCACGGTGCGCTCGCCCCTGTCGGGCACCGTCGTCTCGGTGCTGGTGGAGGAGGGCGCCACGGTCGAGAAGGGGCAGCTGTTGGTGACCGTCGAGGCGATGAAGATGGAGCACCGCATCGAAGCCCCGAGCGCGGGCGTGGTGCGTAACGTGTCCGCACAGGCGGGAACGCAGGTTGCGGGTGATGAGATCTTGCTGCGGGTCACGGACCCCGAAACGGAGAGCGAAACATGAGCGACAAGGCTGTTGTGACCTGCGCCCTGACGGGCGTCCTGACCAATCCCAAACAACACCCCGTCCCGGTGACGCCCGAGCAGATGGCCGCCGCTGCCAAGGAGGCGTTCGACGCGGGGGCGAGCGTGATGCACGTGCACTATCGCCGCCAAGAAGACGGCATGGGACACCTGCCGACCTGGGACCCCGCGGTCTGTGGCGTCATCACCGACGCGATCCGCGAAGCATGCCCGGGGGTCATCATCAACATGAGCACAGGGGTGATGGGCCCTGACGTGTCCGCGCCGGTCGCCGCGATGCCGCGGGTCAACCCGGAGATCGCCGCCTGCAACGCGGGCACGCTCAACTACCTCAAGACCCGCCGCGACGGCTCGTGGGCGTGGCCGCCGATGGTCTTCGACAACCCCGTCTCGAAGGTGCAGGAGATGCTCGACGCCATGCGCCCGCTCGGCGCGATGCCGGAGTTCGAGTGCTTCGACACGGGCATCGTTCGCTCGGTGGGCCTGTTCGTCGAGAACGGCATGGCCGAGCGGCCCCACTACAACTTCGTGATGGGCGTCGCCTCGGGCATGCCTGCCGACCCCGACCTGCTGCCACTGCTCCTGAAGTACATCAAGCCCGGGAGCACCTGGGAGGTCACCGCCATCGGGCGCGCCGACATCTGGGCGCTGCACCAAAGGGCCGCCGAGCTCGGTGGGGCGCTGCGGACGGGCGTCGAGGACACCTTCTACCTGCCCGACGGGGAGCGGACGACGGGCAACGGCCAGCTCATCGAGTCGATTGTGCAGTGTGCGCGCAACGCTGGTCGCGCGATTGCCTCTCCCCAGGAGGCACGCGCGATCCTGAAGCTGCGCGCAGCGTAGAGGTCCTGTGAGTTGGCACAACACCGCGCGGCAAACCGGCCGGGGGGCGGACGGTTCAAGGTTGCAGACATGAGACTCGCTCCGCTCGCCTGCCTCGGACTCATCGCCTCTGCCTGCACCCTCAACCTCGGAGACGTCGCGGGTGTCGACACCACGACACAGTCACGTTCGGTCGACGCGTTCGAGTCGATCGACGTCTCGGGGTCGGTCGACGTCGACGTCGAGGTCGGCCCCACCCACAGCGTGGAGGTCGAGGCGTCACCCAAGATCATCGAGGACATTCAAACCGTGGTCGAAGGCGGCACGCTGCAGGTCCGGCTCGCGCGGGGTGTGCACGTCAACGCCGGTCGCATGCTCGTGCGCGTGACGGTGCCCTCACTCGAGGGGGTCTCCGTCTCGGGCAGTGGCGACATCGAAGTCGACGGGCTCGATGAAGACTCGTTGTCGATCGCGGTGACGGGCAGCGGCGACGTCGAAGCGAGTGGCAAAGCCGAGTCGGTGTCGTTCTCGGTGAGCGGATCGGGCGACATCGGCGCCCGCACCCTCGAAGTCGAGACCGCCACGGTGCAGCTGCGTGGCAGCGGGGACGTGCGGCTCTCGGCGACGAAGACCGTCACCGGCTCGATCGTCGGGAGCGGAGACGTCAGCGTGCACGGAGGAGCGACCTGCACCATCGCGGTGTCGGGCAGCGGCGACGTCAACTGCTGACCCGCCGCAGCCCGTGACGCTCGGCTACTCGTCGGCGTCGGCGTCGGATGGCAAGCGCAGCACGGCGGCCGCGAGCGCGGCTGCGCCCAGACCCACTGCGCCCGAGGCGTTGTCTCCGTCGACGCTGCATCCACCGCCGCCGCCTCCTGCACCGCCGGCGGAGTCACCGTCGGTGTCGCTGCCGCTGGTGGCTGCGTCGGAATCGGAGGTTGGAGGCTCACCCGTCGTGCCGCTGGCCGAGGCGCCGTCGCTGGTGCTCGCGTTGGAGTCGCTGCCGCCGCCGGAGCTGTCGTCTGCGCCGCCGCTCGTGTCCCCGCCGGTCGACCCGCCGCCGTCGTCGACGGGGAAGGGTCCGGTGACCATGAGGGTCAACCCGTCGCCTTGAATGTTCACGAACATCGCGGTGCCGTCGGGCGAGAAACACACGCCTGCCAGCTCGCTGTCGCTGATCGCGTTGCGGGCGAAGTCGCAGATCGAGCCGTCGGCGTCGATGAATCGGACGTACTGGTCACCGCTGCCGTCCTCGGCGATGAACAGCTCTCCCCACGGCGCGACCGTGATGTTGTCGGGAAAGTCGAGCGTGTCGCCGCTGTCGGAGACGGCGATGAGTTCGAGGGTGCCGGTGTCGCCGTTGTCGATGACGCGGAAGATCTGCCCGAGGCCCGCCGGGCCTCCGTTGGTGCAGGAGAAGTAGACCTCGCCGTCGAAGTACCAGAGCCCTTCGCCACGAATGAAGACCGACGCCCCCAACGCCTGCGCGGCGTAGCGGATGTCGTCGTCGGCGGGGTTGGGCTCCTCGACATCGACCCACTCGATGTCGAACATCTCTCCGACCTTGCCCAGCGGCGCCGTCTCGAACGCGTCGGTGTCGACGATGCGCAGCGCCTGCAGGCGCCCCTCGAAGGGGGTGTCCTTCGAGTCGGGGACGTGTCGGTAGAAGCAACCGTCGCCCCGGTCTTCGGTGAGATAGGTGACCAAGGTGGCCGGGTCGACGGCCGCAGCCTCGTGGTTGAATCGACCGAACCCGAGGATCGGCTCGGCGGGCACCACCGCCTCGGCGTCCTCGGGGCACGCAAAGACGTAGCCGTGGTTGTCTTCGACGTTCTCCTCGCACGACAGCCAACCCCACGGGCTCGGCCCGCCCGCGCAGTTGCGGAAGGTCCCCGCGAGCACGAGGTTGCTCGAGACCACCTCGCCCGAGCTCGGGTCGATGACCACCCGGGTTACGCCGCCGTAGCCGTCGGGGTCGTAGGCTTCCTTGGGCACGGCATCGGCCGAGTAGGCGCCGCTGGCTTCGTCGCCACGGCTGACCTCGTGGTTGCGCATGAGCGACCAGTTGCCGTCTGCGAGCTCGAAACACGCCATGCCGTCGGGGCGCGCCGGAACGACGTAGCCGTCGCTCATGGCGTCTCCGGCCTCTTGCAGGACCACGTAGGAGAAGCCCTCGGGCAGGTCGAGGACGCCGTTGGGGTCGGGGACCAGGTCTCCGTACGCGCTCGCCGACGCGCGGCGGGCGAAGAGGTTCGAGAACAGGGCCGCAGCGCTGATGCCGAGCGAGCCCTGGATGAAGTGACGACGCCTGGTGCGAGGCATGCCCCGATGATGCCGCAGTTTCTCGGCGCCGCGGGACGTCGGGCGAAAAAAGGCCGAGCGCGAGCTGACGATTCGGGCCGGGGGGAGGCGCTCAGCGGGGCGCGGGCAGCCAAACGACGAACCCGCGCTCGAGCAAGAGCTCGGCCTCCTCGCCGGTGGGGAGAACGCCGCCCTCGGCGGACTCGAGCGCCTCGGCCACCGCGCGGGTGACCTCGAGCACGCGCGGCTCGCCGTTCCAGCGGATCGCGACCACCTCGAGCGTGGCCGGCCCATCGCTCGCGTCTCCGAGGACGGCGTCGAGCGCTGACCGCGTCGTCCGCATGCGTCGGATCGTCGCGTTGAGACGGATCCTGGCGCCTGTGTGCGGCTCGTCGGGCAGGCCGCCGAACCGTTCGGCGTCGAGGTCTGCGCCCGGCGGGTTGCGCAAGAACGCCTCCAGCATCGCTTCGTCTGCGCGCGCGTGGTTGCCGGCTGCGAGCGTCGTCGCCGCACGCTGGGCCAGCGCCACCGACGTAGGGTCCTCGCCCGCGAGTGCTTCGGCGAGGGCGGGGACGTCGCTGGGATCGAGGGCTCGCGGCAAGGCCGTGCGAAGCCCCGCCTCGAGGGATCGGAGCGTGCCTTCGGTCGCTGCGATCCACCCCCATCCGCCCGCGAGGGGACGTTCGGCCGTGGCGGGGTCCAGGCTGCGAAGCCGCGTGGTGAGGCCGGGCATGACGTCCTCGACGCGCTGCCCCTGTGCGAGCGCGTCGACGCTGGGCATCAGCGCGTCTTCGGCCGCGTCGCTGTCGAGCGCTTCGATGTGGAGGAGGAGCCGGTACGCGAGATCGGACGCCGCGTGGCGGTCCCGCGTGCCGACCCGCTGTGCCTCGGGCTCGAGCGCGTAGGGCCGCGTGAGCAGGTCGTGGGCCAGGGTCCGCACGTGTTGGAGGTGCTCCGCACACGTCTCGAAGCGATCGCGCCCGGGTTGCGTGAAGCGTTCGACCCAGGCGCCAAAGCTCCACGCGGTGATGCGGTTCCAGTGAGCGCGGAGGTAGCCGACCGCGTCGCTGCTGGCGTCGAGCCCCGGCCGCGGCGTGGCCTGAATCTCGCCCGTGGACAGCTCGCGCGCGCATGCACCCAGCTCGGTGTCGAGATGTTCGAGCGCATGGGCGGCGGCGAGCTCGGCGGCGGCGGGCGTGGTTTGAGCCTCCCAGTAGGGACGCACGGCTCGCTCGGCGCGCTGGTAGAAGGCACGGTCGGGTCGCACGGTGCCGTGCTCGTGTCCGACGTGCCGTCCGATCTCGTCGAACCCGTACCAGTGCACGACCGGCAGCAGCTCGCTGAGTCGGGCGGTGAGATACGCCTCGAACCGGGTGATGTCGGGCCGCCAGGCGAAGCGCGCGAGCTTGTGCACGAGCTCGTGCGGCCGCCACTTCGGGCGGTGGCTGGGGTTGAAGACGGGCAGCGGCGCCTCGAGAAAGGCCGAGAAGTACTTGGGCACGTGCAAGACGCCGTCGCGCCAGTCTTCGGGCACCAGCTCCTCTCCCATGCCCACGTCGAGCTCGGGCTGGGTCTCCTCGCCCATCAGCGGCGCGAGACGGTGTTCGTGGTGCACGAAACATCGGCCCTCGTTGGCGGCCGCAATCGCGACTCGAGCCGAGATGGCGCTGGCTTCGAGCTCGACGGCAGGCGCCCCGAGGAACGCGGCGACCTCGGTCAGCGGCGCGGGGGGCTGCGCGAGCACGGCCCGGGCCAGCGCAGGGGCGTCGTGCGGATCAGCGACCAGGGCGGGGAGTTGCACCGCACGAGGGTAGTGGTGTCCGGACCTGCTTGCTACAACCCCGTCGATGCCCATCGCACGCGTCGGGACGATCGAGCTGGACTACGACCTGCGTGGGGAAGGCACGCCGCTGCTCCTGGTGATGGGCGTGGGGGCGCAGAAGATCGTTTGGCGAGACCCCATGTGCGACATGCTGGCTGCGCGCGGGTTCCAGGTCGCGCGATTCGACAACCGAGACGTCGGGGCCTCGACCCGGCTGGATCACCTCGGCGTGCCGTCGCTGCGCACGCAGATCCTGCGGTGGATGACGGGACAGCGCGTCGATGCCCCCTATACGCTGGGCGACCTCGCCGACGACGCGCTGGGCCTGATGGACGCGCTGGGGTGGGAGAGGGCCCACGTGGTGGGGGCGTCGATGGGGGGGATGGTGGCGCAGCTCATGGCGATTCGCGGTCCCGACAGGGTCGCCTCGCTCACGTCGATCATGTCTCATCCCGGCGATCGGATCTCGAAGCTTCCGCGGCCACGCGCGATGCAGGCGATGCTCGCGTCTCGTCCTCGCACGGCCGAGGAGACGGGCGAGGCGTGGGTGAAGCTCTTCGCCGAGATCGGCAGCGGGCCCCCGCATTTTCGCCCCGACCCCGACGAGCGCTATGCGCTGGGCAAACAACACTTCGAGCGGGGCCCCTCCCCGCAGGGCTTCGTGCGCCAGACGATGGCGATCCTCGCCAGCGAGGACCGGCGCCCGTGCCTTCGGCGACTCGATGTCCCCGCGCTGGTCGTTCACGGCACGGCCGACCCCCTGGTCCGGCACCGGGGTGGCGTGCAGACGGCCCAAGCTCTGCGCAACGGCACGCTCATGTCCATCGAGGGCATGGGGCACGACCTCCCGCCCGAGGTGTGGCCGAGGCTTTGCGACGCCATCGAGGACGTCGCGGGGTCACGGTAGCGTCGGATACGCGAAGTCGTCGATGCCGGGGTGTCGGGCTGGCTCGGGGCCGTCGTAGTTTCGAGCGCCGTCGGTGCGTGCGTTCTCGGACATGGTGTCGGGGCCGTCGTAGAAGAACAGCAGGGGCATGCGCAGCCGCAGGGCCGCGGTGGGGCCCGTCTCCCCGAGGTCGACGTGGGCGATCTCTTCGATGACGCACGCATCGCCGAGGCCGTCCACCACGTCCCCGGACACGACGACGACATCGCGCACCTCGCCACCGGTCGTCACGGTGAGCTCGATTGTGGTGTCGGTCTGAAGCACTCCGCCGCGCGCCGCCGCCGAGCGGTAGCAGTCGCGGAGCCCCTCGCGTGACGAGCGAAGCACCGAGCGGGCGACCGAGCGCAGCTCCCTGCGCTGTGGGGGGCGGCTGTCTTGCAAGGCGACGGATTCGAGCCGACCGGTCCGGCGGACCATCGGGCGGGGTCCCGAGAGCACCGCCGTGCCCGGTGTCGTCATGAACTGGTAGCCGTCGGCGGTCGAGAACCACGACTCGAGGTTCTTGCGCACCGTGGGGTCGTCGGGGTCGTAGAACCACTCGCGTCGAACCTGTACGTCGCGGCTGAACTCGGCTTCGAGTGGCTCGCCCTCGTGGGTGTCGACGGGCTCGGCCACCACGCGGGAGGACAGGCGAGGCTGCGCAGCGGCGGCCGTGGTCGGGGCCTGGAGCTGCTGAGCGAAGGTCTCGGCCTCGAAGAGAAGCTCATAGATGTCGTCGCGCTCGTCCGCGCGGGCGTCCGCGAACAGGCGCTCGTGGCGATCGCCGTAGGCGAGCAGCATGGTGGCCGCGTCCTGGGCGTATGCGGTGTCGTGTCCAGCCTGCGCGGCGAGGAGCTGCACGTGGGCCATCCGCATTACGAGCGCATGCCTGAGGTCGTCGGTGTCCTCGGTCCGAGGCAACGACAGGATCGCGTGACGCATCAGACGCACCGCGTCGGCGTAGTAGCCCTCGGCGACCATGGCCTCGGCGGTCTGGTACATGCGAGCGGCGCTGATGCGAGAGGACACCACGGCATCGTCTTGGGGCCACAGCGGCGAGGTGCTTGGCGAAGGCGCGCACCCGATCCACATCACCGCCCCGACCACCCACGTCCAACGTCCCACGCCTCGCCAACGAGGCGCGCGCGGCGGCCTTACAGTCACACGTCAGCCGACCGGGACGAAATCGTCGCACGCGGTGCCGATGGTCTCGACCGCGGACTCGAAGAACTCGACGTAGCTGTCCGCACAGACCGACCCCACGATGCCCTGAGGTCCAAACAGCGCGGCGAACTCGCGGATCCTCGGCGCCGGCTCGGCGCCCTCGAACGTCATCGGGTCGAGCGGCTGGCAGATTCCCCCGGGCACATCTGCGTCGCCGATGAGCGCCATCGCGATGATGGCGTCCTCGTTGCCATTCTTGGCGGCCACCAAAGCGTCCCTCCAGGCTTGCGGATTGCCCATCGAGTCGCCCTCGAGATCGTCGGCGTTGGGGCCGTTGTCGTCTTCGTCGGTGATGACGACGACGACGAGGACCGCGTCGTCCCGCAGGAAACCCTCGTTGCACGCGGCGACGTCTCCCTCGCCCGTCAACGCCTGAATCATCGACTCCATCGGCTTTTCACCGAGCGACGAGTTCGTGCCGACCCGCGCGGCGCAGTCGAAGGCGGAGGCGAGGTCGGGCTCCCCGCTGGCGATGAAGCGGCGGCCCGACGCGAAGTCGCACTCGGTGTTCGACGCGTCGCGTCCCCGCGGGTGGGTGATGCCAGCACCCAAGATGTCCTCGCACTCCATCGGCGCCGTCTGGCCGCACACGTAGTCGCCGATGTCGGTGCAGAGGCTTCGCAGCGCGCACGGGTAGCCGCAGTCGCAGCTGCCGTCGGTGCTCGCCATTTCGCACGCGGCCGACTCGGTGCACGCGTCTTCACAGCCGCCGTACACCCATGGATCGGAGTCGGTCACCATGATGTGGTACGTGCCGGTGCCGGGCGGAAGCCTCGCCTCGATCGCGGCGACGAACCCGGGGACCGACTCGACGAGCTGCTGCTGCTCGTCCGCCATCGATCCGCTGTTGTCGATGACGAACAAGAAGTCGACCGCGTCGCAGCCGACCTCGCCATCGGGGTCGATGCCCGAGCCGGGCGACTCGGTGGGGTCCGTGCTGCTGGAGCTCGACGCGGGCTCGACCTCGTCGGTCCCCGTGCTCGCGGCCGATGTGCCTGGAGGAGTGACGGCGTCGGTGTCGAACGCTCCGCCGTCGCGGTCTTGGGTGCAGCCGAGCGAGAGGAGCGCGAGGGCCGTGTGCGTGAGGCGTGGGCAGGTCATGGCGGGCTTCCGATGGCCCATGTGCCCCCGAGCGCGGGAAAGGTTCCCCAGCGCCGTCGATGCCAGCACGAGGGGGCGCGCGCTCAGGCGTCCAGGAAGCGCTCGACCGCCTCGCGCCACAGCTGGGGCGCTTCGATGGCCACGGTGTGTCCCGCCCCGTCGACCTCGAGGAACTCGCCCCCGCACGCATCGGCGAGGGCTCGGACCTCGGCAGGAGGTGCGAGGCGGTCCAGGGTCCCCCCGATGGTCAGCACGGGGCACTTCACGGCAGGGGCGAGCGCGCGGGCGTGCCACGGGGAGTCCGCGGGCAGGCGCATCGTGTGCTCGAACAGCGCCTTGACCCCCGCGTAGTCGTTGCGGGAGGTGGAGGCCTTGATCATGCCCTCGACGAGGTGAGCGTTCTTCTCCAGGTAGGCCGGGCCGAGGATGTCGGGCAGGCTCACCCGCGCGAGGGCCTCGAGGTTGCCCGTCTCGAGCGCGGCGATCCAACCCTGCACGATGAGCTTGCCCAAGATGCCCCGATCGAGCGCGACGCCGCTGACGACGAGCCGGCGGACGCGGTGGGGCAGCGTGGCCGCGATGGCGAGGCTGACCCGCCCTCCGAACGAGAACCCCGCGAGGTCGACCTGCTCGAGCCCCTTGGCGTCGAGCAAGGCTTCGAAGTCGTTGACGTGCTGGTCGAAGCCGCAGTTGTGCAGCGACAGCGCGGTGCCGCCTTGGCCCCGGGCCTCGTAGGCCATCACCGAACGCGTCTCGCTCATCGGACGAAGCTGGCCCGACCAGCTCGCGAGCGTCTGGGTCATTCCGCCGAGCAGCACCAGCGTGGTCTCGCTGGGACCGCTGCGGTGGTCGACGCGCAGGACTCCGGTGGCGTCGGGGCCCGCGGCGGGGTCGGGGATCGTGATCGACTCGGGCATGCGGTGCGCAGCCTACCGGGGGCCACGCACCAACGCGAGCCGACTCAGCGCCGACGGCGGACGAGCCCGAAGGCGAGCAGCGCGAAGTACCCGAACGACGGCGTGCCGCCGGTCGTGCAGCCCCCGGCCGAGCCCGACGGACCCGACGCGTCGGTGTCGGTGTCGTCGCCGCTCTCGCTGGTGTCGCCGTTCGAGTCGGACGCGGTGCTCGGCGAGGCGTCCGAGCCACCCGGGCCGTCATCGGACCCCGACGCGGAGGCCGAGCCCGACGTCGTCGCGCCGCCCGCGGTGGTGGACGCCTCGCCCCCGCCCGAGGAGCCGCCCGTGGTGCCGCTGCCGCCCGAGGAGCCCGAAGACCCCCCAGAGGAGGTCGAGTCGTCGCCGCCGGTACTCGTGGACGTGTCGCCGCCCGAGGAGCTGCTCGAGCCACCTTCGCTCACCTCGGGTTCGATGGTGACCTCGACGGTGTCCTCGTCCCATTGGTTGTCGGCGTCGACCACGAAGAGTCGGAACGTATAGGTGGCGTCGTAGTCGAACTCGGACAGCTCGAGCGTGCCGTCCATGCCCGGGGTCATCGTGATCGCGGGGCCGCTCAGCTGCTCCCAGCTCGCCGTCCAGGCGTCGTCGTCGACGATGACCGGGGTGATCGTGGCGGTGTCCACGTCGCCGGGGACGACGAGCGGATCGCCAGCGTCGACACCGGGGCGGTCATGCTCGAGGAGCCACGTGTAGACGCCATCGGCGTACTCCAGGGGGTCGTACTGCACCCAGTTGGTCTCGAAGCCGCACATCTCGTCCGCGGTCCATGCCGCCGTGGCAAAGCCCTGGGTGACGTTCTCGTAGCCGGGCGTCCAAGCGTTGTGCGCCGTGTTCTGGAACATGGTCATGCGCGCCTCGGGGAACGGGATGTCCATGCGGTCGGCGCACGTCTCGTAGACGTCGTCGTAGAGCCCCGGCTCGTTCGCGCGGCTGATGTTGCGCGCGACGAAGCACGGGTCGAAGGCCCCTGGCGCGACGTTGGAGTCGACGTCGTTCTCGCCGTGGAACGCCCACAGGGCCGTGTCCTGCAGACGGCAGCCAAAGTCGGCCTCGGCGATCACGCCGCCGGGCCCCGCGCTCGCGGCCGCCATGCGCCGGGCGTAGAGCGCGAGGTATTGGTACGTCGCCCGCCCGCCTTGGCTGTTGCCGAGGATGTACAGGCGCCGCGGGTCGACCGGATAGTTGTCGACCACGAACTGCACCAACGCGTCGAGCTCGTCGCGGTCGTAGTCCTCGGCGGAGAACGTGGGCTCTCGGTTTTGGGGCTGGATGACGATGAAGGGCCGCTCCATGTCGTCCCACACGCCCTGGCGGATCTCGACCGCGGGCCCGCGTCGGTACACGCGGCACAAGCCGTCGATTGCAGGCTCTGCCTCACACTGCGCGACGGTGCACGTCTGGGCGAGGTCGGGACATACCGAGACGGTGTCCATCGTGCCGATGCCGCCGAGCGTCATCAGCATGGGGTAGAGCGTGTCCCCGTCGGGGTCGAAGTCGGACGGGATGTACTCCCAGTAGCTCGCCGGCCACGGCGAGTCCTCGGTGAGCGCGATGCCCCGCAGCTCGCCCGGCGTGACGCCCTTGGCGTATGGAATCTCCGCGTGCGCGGGTGCGGCGGCGGCCAGCAGCGCTGCGCCTACCGCGAACCCGATGACGTTCCCCCTCGACGGCCAAGCTCGATGCACGCCTCAGGGTATCAAGCTCTGCTCGCGGTCACGCAGCACGGAGAAGATCGACTCTGCGGCGTAGGTGCGCACCGCGTCTCGCTGCGGGAGGATCGCGTCGTGCCCGTATTCCGCGCCGAGCGTCTCGAGGATCGTGTCGTCGTTGCGGCCCTCGACGAGCGCGTGCGCGATCGTGGCCGAGGCGGCTTCGTCGGGGGAGAAGAGCCCCGCCTCGTCGATGAACGCATGCAGCAGCGCCCCCGCGTCGTCTCCGAGCGCGCGGCGGACTTGGCTGCGGCTCTCGGCGTAGGCGAGTACGGTCGCGCACAGTCGATGATCGGGATCGCGGAGTCCGTGCCGAATCGCCGACGCCTCTTCGATGCGCTGGGCCCTGCGCAGCGCGCCCTCGATCGCGTCGCGGCGGTCGCCGTGGAGTACCGCGTTCGCCTCCCACAGCGCCGCGCGGGCCTGAGCATCGGCGCCCGGCCAGGTCAGCGACAGCAGGTGCACCGCGGTCTCGAAGTCGGCGGTGCGCAGCGCGGCACAGACCCTCTGCAGGGCGCTGGGGTGCTCGATGCGAACGAGCGTCTCGAGCAGCGCGAGTCGTCGAGACCCCGGCTCGGGCATGGCCTGCATGGGCAGGGCGACCGAAGGCGGAAGGTAGCGGTAGTAGCCCTCGGTCCGAACGGTGCGCACGACCATCGACACGCTCGGCGTCGGCACGTGGATGAGCGCGTGCACCAGCGGGTAGCGGCGCAGCGAGAACTTGTGGACCTCGCCTGCGAGTACGCGGTCCAAGGACTTCAGCCGGACGTCGAGCAGCTGACCGCGAGCGCCCGCCCGGGATGGACGGCTCGTCTGGTAGACGGCGTGCACGCTGTGGCCGTGCAGGACCGTGAACGCGCCGCAGAACGGGTGGTTGTGAATCGCCGAGAGCGAGTCGGTCCACACGTACACCTCGACGACGAAACCCTCTCCGTGAAAGGTCGTGAAACCCGGCTGGCCAAAGGCGCCCAGCCCGGCGAGCTGCTGCCGACCGCCGCTTCGGCGCTCGAGCATGGTGTCGAGGAACGCTTCGAGGTCGAACTGCGCGGCGAGGCCGTCCAGCGCGTCGGCGGCGATGTCGGCGAAGCGCTCCTCGTCGCGGTCGGCGAGCGCCCAAGAGACCTCGAGCTCGGCGCCCAGCGCGTCGAAGTCGATCACGTCAGCCCCAGGGCGCGTTCGGGTCGTCGTTGATGTCGGCGTCGCAGACGGAGCGCGCGAGGTTGCATGCGCCACGACCGGTGGCGATCGTGTCCGCGATACAGCTGCCGCAGAACTCCGGCCGATCGATGCACGTCTCGTGGCAGTCGTCGTTGGCGCAGAACACCAAGGCACCGAAGAGCCGGATCGTCGGCGCCGTCGTGCGGGCGAAGCATTGGTCCTCGCACGCGCCGCTTGGGTCGCCACCGCAGGCCGCCAGGCAGCCCTCGAGCTCGGTGCACGAGTAGACCTTGGTGGGCCCCGGCTCGACACAGTAGCAGCCGTGCTGCGCGGTGCCGGTGGCGACGCAGCTGAAGTTCACGTTCTGGCCGCACAGCGCCGTGCAGTTGTGCACCTCGAAGGTCAGGGAGTCCGGGTTGCACTGCTCGATCGTGTCTTGGTCGCCGCAGCGGTCGTCGACGGGAAACTCGCAGTCCCCCATGAGGGCGGCCGCGTCGGTGTCAGCGTCGGTGTCCTCGCCGTCGGTGTCCTCGCCCTCGGCCGAGTCCGCGGACTCGAGCTCTTGAAAGAACTGTCCACACCCAGGCAGACACAGCGCCAGGACCGCTGCCAGTGCACGCACCTTCACCGGGTGAGTAGACCCCCGGCGCCGCTTCGGCCCAAATTTCCCGCAAAGTCGCTACCATCGGCCGATGGCGCAGAGCCAGCTCTCGTTCCGGCGCGGCGGGTCGGGCCGACCTCCCGATCGCGGTGACGGGCCCCCGGTCATCTCGGTCAGCCAGCTCGTGCAAGGCGTCAACCGCCTGCTCGAGCTGCGGTTCCCTCGCCTGTGCGTCGAAGGGGAGGTCTCGGGGCTGCGGATCGTCGCCTCGGGGCATGCCTACTTCACGCTCAAGGACGACTTCGCCTCCGTCCCGGTCACCATGTGGCGCAGCAACGTCGAGCGTCAGGCGTTCGAGATGCACGACGGTCAGCTGCTGCGCGTGTTCGGCAACGTCGGCCTGTACCTCAAGTCGGGCAAGTTCCAGCTCTACGCGGAGCGATGTGAGCCCGCCGGGCTCGGCGCGCGCATGCAGGAACTCGAGGCCCTCAAGCGCAGGCTGCAAGAGGAGGGGCTCTTCGACCCCGCGCGCAAGCGTCCGCTGCCTCGCTGGCCTCGCCGGATCGGCGTGGTCACCTCGGGGCACGGCGCGGCGATTCACGACATCTTGAAGGTGGCCCGCCGTCGATGCCCCTCGCGCATCCTCCTCGCCTCTGCCGTCGTTCAAGGTCCCGACGCCCCACGGACGATCATCGCCGGCATCGAGCGGCTGTGCCGGTTCGACGACATCGACGTCATCATCGTCGGGCGCGGCGGTGGGTCGGTCGAAGACCTGTGGGCCTTCAACGACGAACGGCTCGCGCGCACGATCGCAAAGAGCCCGATTCCCATCGTCAGCGCGGTCGGACACGAGGTCGACGTGTCGGTCAGCGACATGGTGGCCGACGTGCGTGCGGCCACGCCCTCTCACGCCGCCGAGCTGGTGGTGCCCGACCGCGGGGAGCTCGAGCACCGGTTGGCCACGCTCGAGCGCCGCATGGCCCGGGGCATCGAGCGCGCGGCCTTGAACGTGCGGGCCCGCCTCGACGGCGACCGGGGGCGACTGCTCGGGCACGGGCAGCGCCTCGTCGTGCCCGGGCGCGCGCGGCTTCGACAGCTGGAGCGCCGGCTCAGCGCGGTGCACCCGCGGGCCAAGGTCTCGGCGGACGCCCAGCGGCTGACGGGGCTTCGCGCCCGGCTCGAGCGGGCAGGGGGCGCCCTCTCGGGCGAGGCGCGAGCGCGCTTCGAGGCCGCACACGAGGGGCTTCACGCCCTGGGGTCGCAGTTGGGCTCGGCGGAGCGCGCACGGCTCGAGTCCGCATATAGCCGGCTCGAGCGTGGCGGCCGGGCGATCGGAGAGCGCGGGCGGTTGCGCCTGACCAAGGCCGCCGCGTCACTGCACGCGTTGTCTCCGCTCTCGGTGCTCGCGCGTGGTTATTCCGTGGTCACCAACGCGCAGGGGGCTGCCCTCACGCGCGCGGGTGAGGTCGCGCCCGGAGACGCCGTGCAGATTCGGCTCTCGTCGGGAGCGCTCGCCGCCACGGTCACCGCGACCAAGGAGACGTCGTGACGCAGCCGCGGTGCTTTGGCGTGCTCGGCCACCCCATCGGCCACTCGAGATCGCCCGCGATGCACACGGCGGCGTTCGAGGCCCTCGGCCTGCCGCACCGCTACCTCGCCTTCGACGTGACGCCCGACGCGTTGCCTTCGGCGATCGCCGGCGCGGCGGCGATGGGGTTTGGCGGGCTCAACCTCACCGTCCCGCTCAAGACCCACGCCCTGGGTCTGATGGACGCGCTGTCCCCCGAGGCCGAGGCGATCGGGGCCGTCAACACGGTCTGCTTCACACCAGAGGGCGTGGTGGGGCGCAACACCGATGGCGCGGGTTTCCTCGAGGCTCTGCGGGGGCTCGTGGGCGCCGTGCCATCGCGGGCGGTCGTGCTCGGCGGTGGGGGTGCCTCTCGGGCGGTCGTGCACGCGCTGGTCGAGGAAGGGTGCGCCGTGCGATGGGTCTCTCGCCGACCCGCGGCGCTGCCCGACTGGGACGTCGAGCGTCGCGGATATGAAGGCCTGGAGGTGGCGCTCGAGGGCGCCGCCCTGCTGGTCAACGGCACGACCGTCGGCATGCGGGGTGGGGCGCCGGGCTTCCCCGTCCCGCTCCCGCTCGAGCGGATGCCGATCGACGCTGCGGTGGCCGACCTCGTCTACCCCGCAACGCCGCTGGTCGAGCGTGCGCGTGCGTGCGGCCGTGCAACGATGGACGGACTCCCGATGCTCTGGGGGCAAGGCGTGCTCGCGTTGCAGCACTGGCTGGGCCTCACGCTGGACGCGGCGGCGCGCGACGCCATGCGACAGGCGCTGGTCGTTTGAGCATGTGAGATCGAGTCACACCGCCAAGCCGAGGAAATCAGTCGTTTTTTTGCGGGTGCAGATCCGATCCCTGTATGGGTCGACAGTGCCTCGCGCCCTCTCGCGCGAGCAGCCCGATCAAACACCCGAAGACGGACCACGACATGGCGCATTTCGAACTCGAGGACGCATATCCGGACCACGCACGCATCAAGGTGATCGGTGTCGGGGGTGCGGGAGGCAACGCGGTCAACACGATGATCGCCCACAACGTCGAGGGCGTGGAGTTCCTCAGCGCGAACACGGATGTTCAGGCGCTGGAGAAGAACCTGGCGCCCACACGCATCCAGCTCGGCAGCGCCGTCACCCGGGGCCTGGGCGCGGGTGCCAACCCCGACCGCGGTCGCGAAGCGGCGCTCGAGAGCGTCCACGAGCTCACGGAGGCGCTTCAGGGCGCCGACATGGTCTTCGTCACCGCCGGCATGGGCGGCGGCACCGGAACGGGCGCGGCACCGATCGTGGCGCAAGTGGCCCGCGAGTGCGGGGCGCTGTGCGTCGGCGTCGTCACCAAGCCCTTCCGCTTCGAAGGTCGTCGCCGCGGTCGCATCGCCGGCACGGGCATCGAGACCCTCGAGCAGGCCGTCGACACCCTCATCACCATTCCCAACGATCGCCTGCTCGACGTCACCAGCACGTCGACGAGCCTGCTCGACAGCTTCAAGCTCGCCGACGAGGTCCTGCAGCACGCGACGCAGGGGGTCTCGGACCTCATCACCATCCCGGGCATCATCAACGTCGACTTCGCCGACGTGCGCACGATCATGTCCGACCAGGGCCGCGCGCTGATGGGCATGGGCATCGCGAGCGAAGAGGGCCGCGCCGTCGTGGCCGCCCAGCAGGCGATCAACAGCCCGCTGCTCGAGGACGTCACTATCGAGGGGGCGCAGGGCATTCTGATCAACATCACGGCCGGGCCCGACCTGAAGCTGCACGAAGTCGAAGAGGCCGCGTCGCTCGTTCAAGAGGCCGCGCACGAAGACTGCAACATCATCTTTGGCGCCGTCATCGACGACTCGATGGGCGAGACGCTGCGCATCACCGTCATTGCGACGGGGTTCGACCAGCACGCACCGGCCGAAGAGGTGCTCGAGCACGCGATAAAGAGCCACGGCCATCGCCGACAGAGCTCCATCGTCGCTGCCGGCACCATGGGGCCCCGAGGTCGTCAGATGGTCACCCCTGGCCCCGCCATGCGGCAACCGCAGGGCAACGCCTTCATGACGGCGACCGGGCAGCCGCCGCAGAAGTCTTCGGCATCGCTCGTGCGTGGCAACGCGCGCGGGTCTGCGCCGCAGCAGCCCTCTCAGCCGGAGCCGCGATCGTCCTCGTCGAGCAACGGTTGGCCTGCCCCCGAGGTCCAGCCCAGCAGTGACCCGCAGGACATCCCCGCGTTCTTGCGTCGCCGCCCCAACGACTCGGGCGACGGCTTCATGCGCTGAGCGTTCGTCGAGGGCAGAACCAAAGAGAGAAGGCGTCACGGGAGCTCCCGGACGCCTTCTTTCGTTCGCGCTTGCCGAGGCGAGCGCGGTGCATGACCGCTTAGAGGTCGTAGGGGCGGACGGTGCCGCGCTTGTTGTCCTGGGCGCGCTGAATTGCGGCTTCGAGGAGGTCGTGGACCTTCTCGGACACGGCCTGGACCAGCTCGCCATCGCTGCGCAGGCCAGCGTTACGAACGACGTCCTTGACCTTGGAGCCGACGACGACCACTTCGCGGGGTTTCTTCTTGGATGCTTTCTTTGCCTTCGCCATTGTCTTCTCGCCTGTGTTTCGTAGGCACGGCCTGCGTCTTGGGCAGCCCGTTGCGAATGGATTGTAGGCAGGTCGGATCGACAGACAACCGAAAAATGCCCCCAATTGGCCGAATTCCGCCGCCTACAGAGGAGATCGGATTCGGGCGAATTTTGGGGGGGCGTGCGGCCTCCCGCGCAGCCGCAATCCACAGGCCGCAGCGCCCGAGGGCGCCGGCACGCGACGGTTTCTTGCCTTGAACGGCGCGTCCCTGTATTGCCGAGATACGACCCTCTAGCTGGCCGAATTGAGCAGTTTTCCGACGATGTCGAAGCGGACGCAGAGCAAGACCCGACCCGGGCGACGACGGGCCAAGAAGGCCTCCAAGGCGCCTGTGAGCAACCGTCGTCGGGTGCCGCGGGCCACGTCGCACGGCGCTGATGCGTCCCGCCCAGCCCCCGCGACGCGTCGCCGCGGCGGGGAGCAGATCCCCCCTGGAGCCCTCGGTCACCTGCCCAAATGGGCCCGGACGGCCGCCCGCTGGGCCCTGCGCCTGGGCGTCGCCGGAGGCTTGTCCTACGGGGCACTGGTGGGTGTGCAGCACGCATACGACTACGCCACGACCTCGCCGCGCTTCGAAGCCCGGGCGCTGATCTTCGAGCCGACGCCCCACGTCAGCGACGCGGAGCTTCGCGCGCTGATGGGCATCACCCCCGGCACCAACATCCTCTCGCTCGAGGTCGATGGCTTGGCCTCGAAGATCTCCGAGCACCCCTGGGTGCGCCGGGCCAGCGTGACCCGCGAGCTTCCCGACACGCTCATCGTCGAGGTGCACGAGCACCAGCCGCGCGCGGTGCTGTTGGCCGGTGACTTCTACCTCGTGGGCGACGACGGGATTCCGTTCAAGCCGCTCGAGACCGGAGAGCGGGGCACGCTGCCGGTCATCACCGGCGTCGAGGCGCAGTCGGTCTTCACCGAGCCCGAGCACGCGCAGAAGATCGTCCGACGGGCGCTCGACATCCTCGAGATCTACGGCACCAAACAGCGTCCGCGCCTGAGCGAGATCAACATCGACGACACGGGCTCGGCCACGCTGTACACGGCCGACCTGGGCAGCCAGCTTCGGTTGGGCCGCACGGGAGTCGAGGCGGCGCTCACCCGCTACGACGCGCTGCGTGCAGCGCTGGGCGAAGAGTCCGACAAGCTTGCGGTCGCGCACTTGGACGCGACGAGTGCGACCGAAGGGAAGGAACGCGTGGTGGCGAGCTTCTTCCCCACCAAAGATGTTCCCGAGTTCGTCGAAGACGCGGCCGCGCAGGCCGAACAACGGGCGCTCGAGCACAAGCTCGCTCTGGATGCCCACAAAGACGCCAAGAAAAAGAAGAAGGCCCGTAAAGGGGGCCACGGCGGCAAGTCCCGACTGCCGCGCTACGAGTAAACGGAGGAGTCATGGCCGAGGTTGGAGAAATCATCTGCGGACTGGACGTTGGCACCACGAAGGTGGCGGCGATCATCGGCGAAGTGACGGAGAACGGCATCGAGGTGCTGGGCGTGGGCACGAGTCCCTCCGAAGGCCTTCGACAGGGCGTCGTCGTGAACATCGAGGCGACCACGGGCAGCATCGCCGCTGCGGTGGCCGAGGCCGAGCAGATGGCGGCAGCCGACGTGCAGTCGGTCTACGTGGGCATCGCCGGCGGTCACGTACAGGGCTTCAACAGCTACGGCCAAGTGAGCATGCGTAGCCGCGAGGTCGAGGACCTCGACGTGGCGCGGGTCATCGAGCAGGCCAAAGCGGTCAACATTCCGCTCGACCGACAGATCCTGCACACCATACCGCTCGAGTACATCATCGACGGCCAGGGCCAGATCCGCGACCCCATCGGCATGAACGGGGTGCGCATGGAGGTCAAGGCGCACGTGCTCACCGCGTCGCTGACGTCGGTGCAGAACATCGTCAAGTGCTGCAACCGCGCTGGCCTCGAGGTCGTCGAGGTCGTGCTCGAGCCGCTCGCGAGCTCGCAAGCGGTGCTTCACGCCGACGAGCGGGACCTCGGCGTCGCAATCATCGACATCGGGGGCGGCACCACGGACCTGTCGGTCTGCTCCGAGGGCAGCAACGTGTTCACCTCGGTCATCGTCATGGGTGGCCACCGCATCACGCAGGACGTCGCCCACGGGCTCCGGACCAGCGTGGCTGAAGCCGAAGCGATCAAGCGCAAGCACGGCTGCTCGCTGATCAGCATGATCGAAGGCGACGACGTCATCGAGGTGCCGGGGGTCGGACCGCGACCACCCCGCGAGTTCAAGCGGCGGTTCCTGGCCGAGATCATCGAGCCCCGAGTCGAAGAGATCCTCCTCATGGCCCAGCAAGAGCTGCTCGCCAGCGGCTGCGCAGAGCTGGCCGCCAGCGGGCTCGTGCTCACTGGCGGTGCCTCCCAGATGGAGGGCATGGTCGAGATCGCCGAGGACATCTTTCAGATGCCCGTGCGCCAAGGCGTCCCCACGTCGATTCCCGGCGGCGAGCGTCAAGGCGTGGTCTCGCTGGCCGAAGGGGGCTTCGCGTCGATGGTCTCCGACCCCAAGTTCGCCACCGGCGTGGGTCTGGTCCTCTACGGCGCGACCCACGAGCCGATGGCCGACGCCGCCGAGACGGCACCGCGCAAGCGCTCGGCTCGGGAGGACGGCCCCGGCACCTTCCGCCGGATCACCGACTGGGTTCGGGATATTTTTTAGGGGAACCTCTCGGTTCCCTCGCTGCGGGGGCGGAGCCCCCTTCGCTCTCCCTCCAAGTTCGGGCGCAGGCGCCCTCGCTCGCTCGCCGTTGGCTCGCTCCTTCGTCCTCGTGTCGTCGGTGGTGGGGGGGAGCGCCCCTGCGCGCTCGCTCGCCGTTGGCTCGCTCCTTCGTCCGCGTGTCGTCGGTGGTGGGGGGGAGCGCCCCTCCGCGTCTCCCTGCGCGCTCGCTCGTTCGCCGTTGGCTCGCGCCTTCGTCCGCGTGTCGTCGGTGGTGGGGCGGAGGACGGGCAGAGGGCGTGGCTCTCGAATGGGATAGGCTGTGGCGAGGCCGATGAAGCACGAGCGACGTGAGATTGAGACTCCTGATGGGACGACGCTGCGGGCGGAGTCGTGGATGCCCGACGAGGTGCGTTGCGTGGTCGTGGTGTCGCACGGGCAGGGCGAGCACGTCGGTCGCTATGCGGCGCTGGCCGAGGACCTCGAGTCGATCGGGGCGTGGGTGCTCGGCCCGGACCATCGTGGGGAAGGGGCATCGGGAGGCAAGCGCGGGCACGTAGAGAGCTTCGACGTCTACGGGCACGACCTCGTGCACGTGATGAACGCGTACGCGAAGGACCGACCCGACTGCAAACCCGGCGCGGTGCCTTGGTTCGTGTTCGGGCACAGCATGGGAGGGCTCATCACGCTCAACGCCTTGGTCGCGGGCATCGTGCCCGAATGGGTCCGCGGCGTCGTGCTCTCGGCTCCGCTGCTACGGCTGGCGATGGAGCCGCCCGCGCTCAAGGTCATGCTGGGCAAGGTCGCGGCCTTCGTCGCGCCGGGCCTTTCACTGCCGACCGAGCTGGACGCGAACCACATCAGTCGCGACCCCGCACAGGTCGAGCGCTACCTGGCGGACGAGCGCCGCACCACCGTCGTCTCCGCTCGATGGTTTCAGCGCATGAACGAGGCACGGCTGCGCGTGATGGCCGAGGTCAAGGACGTCTCCACACCCCTTTACTGGTACGTGGGGACGGGCGACCAGATCTGCGCCCACGAGGCCAGCCAAGAGGCGTTCGCGACGCTCCGGGCGCCCGAGGACAACGATCAGACGCTGCAGTCGTGGGGCGGCTACTATCACGAGTTGCACAACGAGCCGCCCGATCTCCGCACGCCGGTGGTCGAGAGCATTCGCGAGTGGATCGCGGCGCGCATCGACTGACCTGAATGAACGAGGCGGGAGGTCAGCCCCAAAGCACGAGGATGACTCCGCGTGCAGGGTCGGCGATCACGTGGTCCATGGCTCCATCACCGTCGAAGTCCAGCTCGACATATCGCTGGACTCCGGCCAGCCCGTATCCGTCGTCGGCAGCGCTCTCGGGGTGGTCGAGCACCGTGCCCACCGACCCGCTGGGAGTGTCGTCGAGGGCGATGTCCTCGTCGCTCGCGAACACGATGTGTGTGCGGGGTCCGTTCTGTGGGGCGCTGGGGTTGCAGGTCTGATGCACGAACACGTCGCCGCGCCCGTCGCCATCGACATCGCCGGCCGAGCCCAGGTCGACGCCCGCGCTGCACTCGGAGCCCTCGAACCTCACACCGTCCACCTCGAGGTCGAGGTGGGCATCAAAGGTGGTCACGACGACGACGCGACCGTCGTTGCCGTCGAAGCGAGCCTCTCCCACCGCAAGGCCGAGTACGCCCGGACCTCCGTAGTCGGGGATGACGGCGAGCGACTCGAGATGGGTCTGCTCGGTCGCGGTCTCGAAGTACACGCCATCGACGCCTGCGGTGAGTGTGGTGGCGGAGAGGGGGTCCGTACTGGCTTGCCCGAAGACCACGTAGCCGCCAGGGGTGTCGTCTCTGGCAGGGGAGCGCACCAGCGCGAAGTCGGGTACGTCGTCGCCATCGACGTCGCCGAGCCCTCGGACGGCGACCTCGGCCCCGGTCGCGATACCGCCAACCTCGAAGTCGTCGCGGATCCACCACCCCGTTGCGCCCGACTCGAGGCTCGCCTGGGTGATCTCGCCGCCGCCGGCCCGGCCTCGGACCACGTACGCGTGCGAGTGAGACCCGTCGTCATCGTTGCTGACGGCTCCTAGCACGAAGTCGTCGAGCCCGTCGCCATCGACGTCGCCACCGAGCCCATCGACGTCCAAGTAGAAGTCGCCGAACGGGGTGTTGCGACTGATCTCGATGGCCGCGTTCGACGCCGCGAGAGCCGTGATGGTGGTGTCCGCGAGGGCGTCACCCCCGTAGATGACGTACGCGTCGCGGTCGAGCACGGCGAAGTCGTCGAACCCGTCCCCGTTGACGTCGCCGAGACCGGCGACGTTGCTGCCAAACCCGAGGTCGTCGTCGACACCCTGGATGCGCACACCGCCGGATCCCAGGGCATCGAGCGAGCGCGTCCCGCGACTGGGGTCTCCGTACACGACATAGGCATGCCCGCGGTCGGCCTCCGCGGTCGGCCACCCCACCACGAGGTCGTCCACGCCATCGCCGTTGACGTCGCCGGCGGCCGCGATCTCGTGTCCGCAGCCGACCGTGTCGTCGGGGCAGAGGATGTATGCGTCGTCGTCCTCGACGCGACGGCCGGCGATGACCTGAAGCTGAACGTTCTCGAACTCGAAGTTTCGCGCGTCGTCGCGAACCGCATACTGGAAGCTGTCGAACTCTCCGAAGATGCCATCGAGCTCGACCTCGATCGCACCGTCCTCGGCGATGGTGTAGGGCCGGTCTCGGCTGGTGACGCCTTCCTCGGCGAATACCGTCAACGGACCGCCCTCGGGATCGGAGTCGTTCGCGAGTGGGCCGGGCGCGGGGATGACCAGCGAGCCGGTAGGTTGCTCGCGATAGAACGCGAAGCTGTCGAAGGCGAGTACGGGGGGAAGGTTGGGACCCGGCTCTCCGGAGGATTCCGACTCCGAACCCGCCCCTGAACTCTCTGCCGAGTCGTCGGTACTCCCGCCGCCCGAGGATGTCGTCGTGGTGGAGTCGGGTGTTGTGGTCGATCCTGAGCCCGCCGTTGGCTCTGATGTCGCACCCCCGGTCGTCGCGGCGCCCGTGGTATCGGCCTCGGTCGAGGCTGCGTCGTCACCACAGGCGGCGACGAGTGTGACAACGGCAAGCGAAAGCGGGCGGTGGAGACGTGGCACGGAGCCTCGGACGCCGTCCGAAAGCCCAGATTCAAGGCCGCTACCCGTCGTTTACGTCGTTTACGTTGGAGCTACACGACGCGTTACGGCGTGTGGGTCTTGAGCGAGTCGACCGCGTGCACGGGCGCCGCGTCGCCCTTCATGAGGTGGGCGATGGCACTGAGGACGAGGCGCTGCTGCTGCACTCGGTTCTTGCCCGCGAAGGCCTCGGAGGTGACCTCGAGGGTGTAGTGCCCACCGCCGCCTGTGGCTTGCACGACGGCGCCGGGGATCGCCTCTTCGACGGAGCTGCGGATCTGCTCGAGGATGGACTCGCTCATGGACGCACCCTACTTCGCTTCGAGCCGCTCGACGAGTCGGGGTCCGATCCGGGTGATCGAGCCGGCGCCGAGGGTGAGTACGAGGTCACCTGCACGACACGAGCTGGCGAGCTGTCCGGGCAGCGCTTCGAAGTCGCTGCGGTACTCGACCTCACGGCCAGGCTGCCGCGCGCGAATCGCGTTGGCGAGCGCCTCCCCGTCGATACCCGGAATCGGGGCCTCGCCCGCGGCATGGACGTCGGTGACCACGACGGCATCGGCGTCGTCGAGACACGCCGCGAACGCGTCGAAGTTGTCGCGCAGCCGGCTGTAGCGGTGGGGCTGCATCACCGCCACGATGCGGCGATCCGCAAAGCTCGTGCGTGCGCCCGCGATGGTGGCTCGGATCTCGGTGGGGTGGTGACCGTAGTCGTCGACGACCATGACGCCAGCCGCTTCGCCCTTGAGGGTGAAGCGTCGCTGCACGCCGTCGAACTCCGCCAGGCCTTTGCGGATCGTCTCGGAGGGGATGTCGAAGAGGTCGGCGATCGCGATCGCGGCCAGCGCGTTGGCGACGTTGTGAATCCCCGGCATGTGCAGGGTGAACGTGCCGCGATCGTGGCCTTTGCACAGCACGCGAAAGGTCGTGTGCACGCCGGCGTGCCGGACTTCGGCGGCGACGTAGTCCGCGTCCGCGCGGTCGATCGCGTAGGTCGTGGTGGACTTGTGCAGCTGCGGGAGGACGGAGGCCACGTTCGGGTCGTCGAGACACACGACCGAGGCTCCGTAGAACGGTACCCGGTTGGCAAAGCCGACGAACGCCTCGAGCACCCGCTCGAGCGTGCCGTAGTGGTCGAGGTGCTCGTTGTCGATGTTGGTGATGACCGCGAACGTCGGGGTGAGGTAGAGGAACGAGCCGTCGCTCTCGTCGGCCTCGGCGAGCAGCAGATCGCTGTGGCCCAAGCGCGCGTTGCTGCCGAACTGGTTGACCTTGCCCCCGATCACGACCGTCGGGTCGAGGTCGGCCGCCGCGAGAATGGACGCGATCATCGACGTCGTGGTCGTCTTGCCGTGCGACCCGGCGACGGCGATGCCTTCCTTGAGGCGCATCAGCTCGGCCAGCATCTCCGCGCGGGGGATGACGGGGATCTTCCGCTGTCGGGCTGCGACGACCTCCGAGTTGTCACGGCCGACGGCGCTCGAGGTGACGACCACGTCTGCGTCGCCGAGGTGCTCGGGGCTGTGCCCCTTGTACACGGTGGCGCCCAGCTCGGTGAGCCGCCGCGTCGTGTCGTTGTCCGCAATGTCGGTGCCGGTCACCTTGTAGCCGAGGTTGACCAACACCTCGGCGATGCCACTCATGCCGATGCCGCCGATGCCGACGAAGTGAATGTGGGTGTCGCGCTTGCGGAACATGCCGAGCCTGAGCCCGCCTTCTTAGCCGACTCGCCCATCGCTCGCCAAGTCCGCCGGGCCGTGCCAGGCTGGCGGCCGTGACGGAAGCCCCCGATTCGGCCTTGGCGACCGCGTTGGCGGCCGGTTTGGCGCCGTGGTTCGAGGCCTCCCACCGCGACCTCACGTGGCGACGGACGGCAGACCCGTACGCCATCTGGGTGTCGGAGATCATGCTGCAGCAGACCCGGGTGGAGACCGTCGAGCGCTACTACGCGGACTTCCTGGCGCGTTTCCCCACCGTGGAAGCGCTCGCCGACGCGGAGCAGTCGGAGGTGCTCGAAGCGTGGAGCGGGCTCGGCTACTACCGTCGCGCGCGTCTGCTGCACAAAGGGGCGCAGCACGTGCGCGACACGTTCGGGGGCACGGTGCCGGGCGATGGCGCATCGCTGCTCGGGGTGCCGGGCATCGGCAAGTACACCGCGGGTGCCATCGCATCGATCGCGTTCGACAAGCCGCAGCCGCTGGTCGATGGCAACGTGGCGAGGGTGCTGTCGCGGGTGTGCGGTATCGACGAACCCAAGCAGCAAGACGCGACCGCCAAGGGGCACTGGCGCCTCACGGAGGCGATCCTGACGCGCGGCCGCCCGCGCGTGTTGGCGCAGGCGCTGATGGAGCTCGGCGCGACGGTGTGCACACCCAAGAGCCCGCGCTGCGAGGCCTGCCCGATTCGCGACCACTGCAACGCCTTGGCAACAGGGCGGACCGCGACCATTCCCGCGCCCCGAAAGAAGGTCGCGCAGCCGCTCGACCGGCTCTGCGCGCTCGCGGTCGTCAGCCGCAAGCGCTTGTTGATGATCAAGCGCCCGGCGACCGGCTTGCTCGCGAGCATGTGGTGTCTGCCGCTGGTCACCGACGAAGACGGGCCGACCGAGCTGGGCACCGTGTTCGAGGACGCCGAGGTCATCGACCGGTGGTCACGCGTGGGGGCGGTGCGCCACGTGTTCACGCACCGCATCTGGGAGCTGTCCGTGTGCCGCGCCAACGTCCCCAAGCGCCCCGCGCTCGCGCTCACCGGCGAGGTCGCCTGGGTGTCCCCCGGCGACCGCCCCCCCGGCGGCATCCCCAGCGTCACCACCAAACTCCTAAACGCCGCCGGCTTCTAGCCCCACGAGTGGACACGGGCGCTCACTCAACCTCCGACGCCCACCGGCGAGGCCGCTCACCCAACCTCCGACGCCCACCGGCGAGGGAGGAGCGAAGCGACGAGAAAGGGCGCCCCGCGCCCGAACTTGGAGGGAGAGCGCAGGGGGCTCCGCCCCCGCAGCGAGGGAACCGAGAGGTTCCCCCTAAAAGTAATACCGAACCTTCACCGACACATCGCCCGCCGCCGCCACGAAGCATGCATCGCGGCCGCCGCTGCAGGGGCCGTAGATCATGTACGGCGACCAGGTGCCCTCGAGCACCGTGTCGAGCGGAACTTCCTTCCAGTGGAAGGCGAGGCCGAGCGGCGGCTTGACGATCAGGCCCGCCTGGTTGCTGTCGAACCCGAGGCCCACGCCGAGCCCGATGTAGGGCATGAAGTCGAGCGTGCTGTTGGAGACGAAGACGCCAGGCGTCCAGAGGTAGTCGACCAACACACCTCCATCGCCCAGGTGCAGCGGCAACCACGCGAGGTGGAACTGCAGCGCGTGCGCGGGATGGAAGAAATGCTTGATCGACAGACCCATCGGGTCGCCGAGGCTGAGCCCGACGCCCGTGTTGCCGCCACGGCTCGCGATGCGAGTTCCAGGCGAGGGTGCTGCCGATGCCTCGGTCGCATCGCCGAGGAAGGCGGCGAGTCCGAGTCCGGCGGCGATGCACAGAGAGGCTTTCGTGGTCTTGGCGCGGCGTCTCATCGTCTGGGGGCTTTGGGTATGACCGGCTTAGTCAGCGGACCATTGGGTGCAATCGGCTCAATCGCACGCAGTGTAATACGTCCCACGTCCCATCCCATGCCGCTCGAGATATTCGTGGCGAACGAGCTGGCCGATGTGGAAGCGGAGCTTTCGACGGCCGATGCCCGTGAACTCTTCGAGCTGCTGCATCGTGGCGGTCTCCATGTTGGAGACAATGGGCACCAGTACCTCGGCCGCCTCCTCGAGACTCATCGGCTCGTCCGCGTCGAGGCGCGCCTTCAGAGACTCGAGCGCGGCGTTCGAGCTGGCCATGGTGGCTTTGGTGGGTTTCTTTCCCACCGGCTTCTTGCGCGCGGGCTTTGCAGGCGCGGGCGCCTCGGGCTCGCGCTTCACCTCGGCGGTCGCCGGCTCCGGCTCTTTCGCCGCGCCCAGCAGCGCGTTCGCGAAGTCTTGCAGCGTCAGCGCGCCCATGGGCTCGCTCCACCCCAGCGCCCGCGCGGCGTCGACCAGGTCACCGACGGTCGCGTCTTGTGGGACCTTGTCGGAGAGCGCCCGAAGGACGGCGCGCCGCTGCTCGGGGAGGAGGTTGCGCTCGAACGAGGTCTGGAACTGCGGTTCCATAGGCGCGGCAACCTAGCAGCCCCACGCACACCCCACCACGCCATCATGCGGCGCTTCCGCACGAATCCCCTGCGCCCCGTCCGGCCTCGCAAGAATGTGAAGCCAGAGCAAGCGAAGAAGCCGCGGAGGCGGAGGAGCGGACCCCGAGGGTCTGCGAGCGAGGGCGCGCCGCGCCCGAACTTGGAGGGCGAGCGAAGGGCGGCTTCGCCGGCCGCAGCGAGGGAACCGAGAGGTTCCCCCTAAAGGAACCCGCGAGCGAGAGCGCGCCGCGCCCGATCTTGGAAGGGAGGCCGCAGGGGGCTTCGCCCCCGGAGGACGGGGAACCGAGAGGTTCCCCCAATGGCCTTGGAAGGGAGGCCGCAGGGGGCTTCGCCCCCGGAGGACGGGGAACCGAGAGGTTCCCCCAAGCAAGCGAAGAAGCCGCGGAGGCGGAGGAGCGGACCCCACGGGTCCGCGAGCGAGGGCGCGCCGCGCCCGATCTTGGAGGGGAGGCCGCAGGGGGCTTCGCCCCCGGAGGACGGGGAACCGAGAGGTTCCCCCAATATTAAAAGAACGGGGTGAGCGCGTCTTCGACCGCTTCGCCGGCTTCCTTCATGGCCTCTTCGGCGGCCGCGGCCTTCTCTTCTTCGGTGAGCGGTCGCTCGAGGTAGCCCTCGAGGGGGGTCGACCGGCTGCCCCGGATCCGGCCGCGCGTCACGGTGACGGGGATCGGCTCGACCAGCTCGTACTTGTAGCCGCGCGTGCCGATCTTCATGTGGAAGGTGCGCCCGTCGTGCTCGAGCTTGCGGCCCACGCCTACGGGGACCTGCCCGATGCGCGTGTAGTCGCGGTGCTGCAGGACGAAGGTGAAGAGCCGAACCGCGTCCATGTTGTAGAGGCGGTGACAGCCGTGCGAGAAGCGGCGGAGGATCGACATGTAGTCGACGCTGCCGTGCGTGCGGATCGAGTTGTCGAACTCGGAGACCACGTTGCCCTCGGCGTCCTTGGACTGCTTGATGTGGTACGCGGCGACCAGCCCGTACGCCGAGCGGAACCCCGGTCCGATCTCGTCGTAGTTCACCCCGCGGCGGAACTTGCCGTTCTTCCACTTGCCCTTGATGAGCTCGGCCGGCGGCGTGGTCGCGGGCGGAATCCAAACCGGCGCAGCGACGATGTCCTTCCAGACGCGATCGCCGACGTCCGAGTTCTTGTACTTGAGCATCACCTCCCCGTCCTTGATCTCGTTGCGCCACGAGCCGATGGTGGTGCGCCAGTGCACGAGCGGGATCTTCTGGTCGGCGTAGTGGACGTACAGCGTCAGGTGCGGGTAGCGGGAGCGCGGCTGTGACTTCTTCTTGCCGTCCTCGGTGTAGGGGAACTCGTACCAGACGTCTCCGCGATCGATGACGGCCGAGAACTGCATGTTGTCGCTGTAGTAGGCCGGCTTGGGCGGCATCTTGATGGCCACGAGCAGGTTCTCGAAGTTGCCCTCGCCGAGGTCCGAGAGCTTCGCGAGGGCGGCTTCGGCCGAGTCGGGCGTCTGCAGGCCCAAGGCTTCGACCGCGGCTGCGCTGTACTCGGTGACCAGGTCGCGCAGCTCGTGCTCGTTGCCGTCGGTGTCCTTCCAGCGGAACTTGCCGCGCTTCCACTGCGCAGCGGATCCGTCCTCGAGGATGCCCGCCGAGGTGACGACGCGTTCGGTCACGGCTCGAAGCACCCGCTCGTGGCTGGCCTCGTCGGGCGCGAGCGCGAGCATGTCGAGGTTGTCGCGCTTGAAGTGGCCCCAACCCATGATGTCGTGCTTGCGCTCGAAGTTGGCGAGCGCGTGCGTGGTCGCCGAGTCGTACACGCCCTTGGTGAACTTGCCGCGCCCGTCGGTGCCGTTGTTGAACAGGTGCTCGCAGCGAAAGCGGCGCTGGGCGTGGTCGATCACGTCGACCTCGTCTTGGAACGCGCGCCAGTTCTCGTAGGACTTCTGCGTGCGGGGGTCGGTCTTGGCGGCCTCGAGGTCGGCCGGGTCACCGAACGAGAGCTTCGCCTTCTTCATGTCCTTCTTGAGCTTGGCCAAGCGCATCTTCGCGGTGCGGTTGCGCTTGCTCTGACCCGACTTGCGATAGACGATCTTTCCGTCGAACCGCTTGAAGACCTCGGGGTCGAATCCTGCCTCCTCGAGGCAGGGGTTGATGTCGGAGGCGTGCGCGTCCCACTCGGCCTTGATCACCGACAGCGAGGGAGGGATGCCGTAGAGTTCGAGGTAGTTGTGGCCGTGCTCGCCGAGCGCGTCGCCATCGGAGTCGATCTGGTCGTTGGCCAGCCCGATGTATTTTTCGCGGTAGCCGTTGGGGGTCGAGTCCTCGGCCCCGGGGGTCTTCTCGGTGAAGATGTAGGGCGTCCAGGTGTTGGACAGGTCGACGATGGTGTAGCCGCGGGCCTCGGCCTGCCCGATGTCCATCGCGGTGGGCTCTTCGCCGGGCGCCATGATCCACGCCTTCTGCGCGGGGTGCTCGCGGAAGCTGGTCTTGGTGATCTCGCCCAGGGGGAGGATCGTCTCGGCGTCGGCCTGCGCCGGCTCCTCGGGGTCTGCCTCATCGGCCTGGCCAAACGCCGTCGTGCGCCCGAGCTCCGATTCGGCGGGCTTGCCCTCCTTGCTTGCCCCCGAGCACCCCACCGCCAGGGTCAGCGCCAGGGCCAGTCCCTTGGCGAATCCTGAATTCTGGTCTCTTTCGCGCGTCAAGCCGGTGTAGCGCATCGATTCGATCGTAGCCTCCAGCCTGCAGACGCGCCAAAGCACTGGGAGATTTCAACGGCTGGGCCGAAGATTGCTGGGCGTTTGTCCCGCCTGGTGCATGAGGCCGCGCCGCAGCACGCACCGGGCGCGGAACTTTACATCGCCGCGTTGCCGTGCAACGTTCGGGCCGGATCCATGCGGTCAATGCGAGTCCTCCGTTTCCTCGTCCTCAACGGCATCGCTGTAGGTCTTGGTGCCGTCGTCGCCACGTCGTGCATCGATGTGAACTACCCGACCGTGGCCTTTCGTTGTAACCCGCGTCAGTCCGACAACTGCCCGAGTACGCACTTTTGCTGCTCCGACGACCCCGCTGCGGTCGGCGGCGGGTTGCCGGCCTATCAGACAGCTGCGGGCGCTGGGAGCGGCGGTACGCCCTACTTCTCGGGCTTGAACAACGGTCTGGGCACCAAGGGCATGTGCGTGCGTACGGAGGACCTCCCTTCGGGCGCCGGCTTGTTCGAGGCCGCCGCGGCCAACTGCCCAGTCCCGTGCAACCCCACCTGGGACGAGGGCGACAAGCAGACCGTCTGCGGAGCCGACCGCGTCTGCTGCCAGACGGTAGAAATCGAGCCCGAGGATTGCATTCAAGACGACGACGGCACGTGGCGGCCCGCGACCGGTGCTGACATTCGCGCCGGCAGCACCCGCTGGGAGCCCGCGCGTCACGCCACGCACCAAGACCCCGGCGGTGAGGGCTGCGCGACGTTCACGATGACCACCGACACCACGTCTGCGGTTCAAGACCCCGACTCGCCGTTCTCGCAGTGCCTCAACGAGCTCAGCGTCGCCGACCAGCGCGGCTTCTGCATGGCGCTGCAGCCCGGCCAAGCCTGCCCGACCGAGGTCGAGGGCTACCTGAACGCGTGCGAGCAGATCAACATGGGCCTCATCGCGCCGCCGGTCGCCGGCGCCTAGTCGTCCTCGCGTCAGCAACGCCACGGGTAGCGGTATACGCGCCATCCCGTGGCGTTTCGCGTTGAGGCCAGCCGCTGAAGCCCCCAAATCGCCGGCGGGCATCAGAGCCTCGAAACCTCCGAAATCCCGCACCCAATCCCCGGTGCACCCACACCGGGCTGCGCTCGCGGGCCTGGAGTGCGCCAACCTCGCGTTGGCGTTGCCCACCAAAGCGCATACATTCGCGTCCCACCGGCCCCCCAAGGGCGGCCTTTGCGCTTCTCGCGCTCGAAGTACACCCGATGGCCACTGCCAAGAAGAGCACCTCCGCCAAGAAGACCACCAAGAAGAAGGTGGCCAAGAAGGCGACGAAGAAGAAGGTCACCAAGAAGAAGGTGACCAAGAAGAAGGTGGCCAAGAAGACCACCAAGAAGACCGCCAAGAAGGCGACCAAAAAGAAGGTCTCCAAGAAGAAGACGGCCAAGAAGACGACGAGCAAGAAGGCCGGGAGCGGTGCCGGTCGTCAGCTGGTCATCGTCGAGTCTCCTGCGAAGGCCAAGACGATCAACAAGTACCTCGGCGATGACTTCGTCGTGCACGCCTCGGTCGGCCACATTCGCGACCTGCCCGCGAAGTCGCCCAAGGGGGTCAAGCAGCCGGTTCCGGGGGTCGACCTCGACAACGGCTTCGTGCCCACCTACGAGGTCCTGCCCGGCAAGGCCAAGACGGTCAACGAGCTCAAGCGCCTGGCCAAGGACGCCCGAGAGATCTGGTTTGCGACAGACCTCGACCGCGAGGGGGAGGCGATCGCCTGGCACCTCGCGCAGGAGCTCGGCGTCGAGCCCACGCAGGCCAAGCGCGTCGTCTTCAACGCCATCACCAAGACCGAGGTCCAGCGCGCGTTCTCCGAGCCGCACGAGATCGACGTGGCCAAGGTCAACGCGCAGCAGGCCCGCCGTATCCTCGACCGCATCGTCGGCTATCAAGCCTCGCCGCTGCTGTGGAAGAAGGTCGCCCGAGGCCTGTCCGCAGGCCGCGTGCAGTCGGTCGCGGTACGCTTGATCGTCGAGCGTGAGCGCGAGATCGAGGCGTTCGTCCCCGACGAGTACTGGAAGGTCACCGCCCACCTCGCGCTCGACCCCAAGACCGCGCCCAAGCTCGCCAAGGCGTGGACGAAGCTGCTCGCCACGCGCGACGAGAAGAACAAGCCGCCCACGCTCAAGGCGCGCAACGCCTGGCTGGCCGAGCACAAGGGCCTCAAGACCGAGCTGGTCTCGATCGCAGGCAAGAAGTTCGATCTCGGGTGCAAGGCCGACGCGCCGCGCGACCTCTCGAAAGACATCAAGAAGGTCGCCGAAGCGGTGGGTTTGACCGACGTGAAGGTGGAGAGCACCGCCGACCCCGAGGGCAAGGGTCCCGCCGCGATGAAGCGGGTCGTGGTCGGCACGCTCGACCCCAAGGCCCTGTACGCCATCAAGTCGATCGAGACCCGGCGCACCACGTCGCGTCCGCCCGGTCCCTTCATCACCTCCTCGCTGCAGATCGCCGCCGCCAACCAGCTGGGCTTCACCGCCCAGCGGACCATGCGAGCCGCGCAGCAGCTGTACGAAGGCATCGAAGTCCCCGGTGAGGGCCAGGTGGGTCTCATCACCTACATGCGTACCGACTCCACCAACCTCTCGCCCGAGGCGATCGCCGACGCGCGGTCGTACGTGCAGGGTCTGGGGGCCGAGTACCTGCCCGACAAGCCCAACACCTGGAGCTCGTCCAACAAGGACGCCCAGGAGGCGCACGAGGCGATCCGGCCCACGTCGGCCGCCCGCACGCCCAAGGAGCTCGAGTCGTCGCTCACGCCCGACCAGTACCGCCTCTACGACCTCATCTGGCGCCGCTTCGTCGGCGGCCAGATGGTCCCCGCCAAGTGGGACGCGACCGCCGTGCTCTTCGAGCGCTCCGACCAGAAGACGGGCGCCACGCTCAAGGCCACCGGCCGCGTGCTCGCCTTCGACGGCTTCTACAAGGTCGTTGGCGTCCCCACGGCCAGCGATGAGCAGACGCTGCCCGACCTGGCCGAGGGCGATCCTGCCGCGCCGTTCTCCATCGACCCCGACCAGAAGTTCTCCTCGCCACCGCCGCGATACACCGAAGCTTCGCTGGTCAAGACGCTCGAAGCCGAGGGCATCGGCCGCCCGTCCACCTACGCGTCGATCATCAGCGTCATTCAAGATCGCCGCTACGTCGAGAACATCGACAGGCGCTTCTATGCCACCGACCTCGGCGAAGTGGTGACCGACAAGCTCATCGAGGCGTTTCCCAGCCTCATGTCCGTCGGGTACACCCGATCGATGGAGAACGAGCTCGACCTCATCGAGGACGACGAGGCCGACTGGCAGGAGATGCTCTCGCGCTTTCACCAGCCGTTCACCGAGGCCCTCGAGGTCGCGCACGAGAGCATGACGCATGCCAAGGCCGAGACGCAGCCGGCGATCTACAAGTGCCCAAAGTGCGGCGCGCAGACGCTGTATCGCTTCGGTCGCAACGGTCGCTTCCTGTCGTGCTCGACCTACCCCGACTGCGACTACTCGGCGCCGATCGACCGGGCAGGGCGCCCGCTGCTGCCCGAGCGGGTCGACATCGCGGTGCCCGAGGACGGCTCGCAGATGGAGCTCCGCAACGGTCGCTTCGGCCCGTTCCTCACCTCGATCAACTACCCCGAGAGCACCTTCGTGCTGAACCTCGACAAGAAGGGCGGCGTGAAATATCCGTCGATCCCGCCCGTCGAAACCGAGCTCGAGTGCCCCAAGTGCGACGCGCCGCTCAACCTGCGCCGAGGCAAGCGCGGTCCATGGCTGGGCTGCTCACGCTTCCCCAAGTGTCGGGGTCGCCTGGGCTGGAACACGCTCGACGACGAGACCAAGGACGACCTCGAGAAGCAGCTGGCCAAGCACGAGAAGGCCAACCCGCTGCCCAAGATCACCCGCTTCAGCAATGGCGAGGAGATCCCCGAGGGCACGCCCGTGGCCGAGCTGGTGGTGGCCGGTGGGGTTGCCGAGCTCGAGGTGCACCCCGACGTGCAGACCGACGGGGACGTGGGCATCAAGGCGTCCAAGCGCCCGCTGCCGCCGCGCCCCGACGGCAAGGAATCGTCCGCCGCGCCCGCGTGAGCATCGCGCGCTCCACACACGAACGCCGCGTGTTCTCCGTGAACACGCGGCGTCGTCTTTTTGGGCCCTACGCGGGCGGCGTGAAGCTCGCGCCGTCGGGGGCGCCTTGCTCGAACCAGGCCTCGAACAGGGCGAAGTCCTCGGCCGTGATGGCGCCGCCCCCTTCGACCTCGCACACCGCCGTGGGCATGTTCTGCTGCACGATCACCCGATCCTGCACGGCCTCCCACGCGGGGGACCCGGCGTAGGTCGAGTTGGCGCCCGCGTAGTTGTCGGTGAAGTTCTGCAGTGTCCGCAGCTGCGTGCCCCCGTTGTAGGGGAAGTACAGCGTGGGGTCGGACGTCTGGTCGGTGTAGTGGCAGCCGCAGTTGCGCTCGAGAGCGCCCCCGATGGAGGAGGGGATGACGCCGGCCCCGTCACCCGAGACGACCGGGCTGGTGATGTCCGGCGCGACCACCTCGATCGAGCAGAGCACCAGGTCGCTGCCCGTGTCGTCGGTGTCCGAGGCCGCGGTCGGGTCGTCGGTGTCCGTGGCGTCCGTGTCACTGCCGCCGCTGTCTGCGTCGGGGAACTCCACGCCCGCCACCCAGCCCACGAGGAGCGCTTGGTCTTCGGGGGCGAGCATGCCGCCCGGCGGCATCTGGCCGCCCGAGGCTGGGTTGGGGAAGGTCTTCTCGACCAAATAGCTCCCCTCGACGTTGCCGAACACGACGTAGGGGCCCCCTGCACCGGCTTGACTCAGCCACGCGCCACCCGAGGCCTCCGAGAGGTCAGGCGCGGTGGCCCCTGAGACGTGGCAGCCGGGCGTGGCGCAGTTCTCATCGAGGACCTGCTGCACGGGTTCGGGCACCGCGTCGCCCGAGCCCGTCTCGCTCTCGCCTTCGATCTTCTTCACTTGGTCGCAGCCGCCCAAGGCGAGCAGCGACACGCTCAGCGTCAGTACCGTTGCGCGCATCATTTGGATGCCTCCGATTTTGCTTTTCGCTCTTTCTTCCACCGGGCGGCGTTCTTGCCGAGGGTGAACTGACGCACCAGGTTGAAGCCGAGGTAGAAGTTGAACTCGTTGAACGGGTTGCCTTCCTTGACCCCGTCGTCGGTGGTGAACGGGTTGCCCGATTGGCCGCCCGGCGCCGCGAGGTTGGGGTGGATCTCCCGGTTGTTGGTGAAGAACAGCTGGAAGAAGTGTTTTCCGGTGTAGTAGCCGGCGCCCAGGCCCCACGAGCCGATCTTCGTGCCGTCGGGGTCGGCGTCGCCGCCACGGACGTAGAAGAGGTTGGGCGTGCCCACGTCGGGCACGGGGATGAAGTACTCGGCGTCGAACGACCAGCGCTTGCGCTTGCCGAGCCAGACCTGCGAGGCGAG
Organism: bacterium; assembly: GCA_024742475.1. GTDB lineage: Bacteria > Myxococcota_A > Polyangia > Nannocystales > Nannocystaceae > CAJXVA01. The sequence goes on from JANSYI010000028.1 coordinate 82,770, forward strand.
ACCCATCGTCAGCGTGCCGCGCGTGTCCTCGACCGGGACCGGGCCTTCGCCGTCGTCGAAGTCGATGAGGACGCGGCTGCTCTTGTTGGTGCCGGTGTGGTAGCTGACCTCGAACATCGTCGCCCAGCGCTCGAACCACAGGCGGCTGACGAGCAGCATGAAGTTGCCCGAGAAGCGGTTCTCCACGTCGAAGTCGCGCAGGGCGTCCGCCGACGCGTACAGGCCGATCGAGAGCATCTGGTCCTCTTCTTGGCGCAGGGGCACGTACTTGGCGCTCAGCTCCCACGCCTTGCGGGAGTTGGTGCGCGAGAGCCCCACGTCGAGGCCGTCGATGATGCCGTAGGCGATGCCCATGTTCATCACCACGCCCGCGTCCATGCCGAAGGCGCCGCGCTCGGTGCCGATGCGGCCGAAGCGGTGGTCGATGCGGTACTGGAACGTCTTCTTGCCCAGCGTCGTGGTGGTGGGCAGCACGATGTGCTTCTCGCCGTGGAACGGCTTGTACTTCTTCTTGGGCGGCGTGATCGCGTCGCCGCCATCGTCACCTCCATCGGACGCAACGGGTCCGTCGCCGCTGCCCGTCTCGCTGGGCATCGCCGCGATCCAGGCGCGCATCGCCGCGATCTTGTCGGCGGGCAGGGGGTCGTCGCCCAGCGGCATGAGCTCTTCCTTCATGTCCGGCGTCCCGAGGACCTTGTCCATCAGGTAGCTGCCGTCCGGATCGCCCGGCGCGATGAGCAGCTTGTCGGACTCGTTCGACTTGCGCCCGATGAGCACCGAGAGGTCGCCCTCGAGCGGGAACTCGCTGGCGTCGTCGAGGCTGCCGCCCTCGGCGTGGCAGGTCGTGCAGTACTCGTCGAACACCGCCTGCGCCTCGGCCCGGAGCGCGGGGTCGGGCGCGGGAGCAGCGGTCGCGGCGGCCGGCGGGGGGACGGCGGCTGCGGCTGCCTTCTCGGCAGGGATCGACGCGATCCAGTCCTTGACCAGCTGCAAGTTGTCGGCCGAGAGCGGGTCATCGCCCAGCGGCATCAGGTCTTCCTTCATCGCCTTCGTCCCGAGGATCTTGTCCATCAGGTAGCTGGCGTTGGGATCTCCGGGGGCGATGAGGAGCTTGTCCGTCTCGTTGGACTTCCGACCGACCAGCACGGACAAGTCCCCTTCCAAGGGGAACTCGCTGGGGTCGTTCAGATCTCCACCCTCGGCGTGGCAAGCCGTGCAGTACTCGTCGAAGACGTCCTTGACCTTGGCTTCCAAGGCGGCGTCGCCAACGGGTGCGCTGGCCAGGGCGACCGTAAATAGAAGAGGAACCATGGGCAGGCCGAGCATACGCAACAGGTGTGTATTCGGGGAATTTGCCTCGGTTACGCGCAATGTTCCGCGACCGCGAAACCAAGGCGTCCCGGCGTGACGAGTCGCGCCACGGGCTGCTAGGCTCTGCGCATGCTCGACCGCTGTGCGCGCCGCGCTCCTGTGCTGGCTGCCTCGTTCGCGTCCGTTCTCCTCGCGCTCGGATGCAGCGGAGGCGAGAAGACACCCGCTGACAGCAAGCCCGTGGAGGCGAAGAAGGCGCCTACGGATGAAGCGAAGGCCCCGACCAAGGTCGACGGCGCACCCCCCAAGGAGGACCCCAAGCTCCCCGAAGAGGACATCGAGGCGCCCGACGGTGAGGCCGCAGGCGAGTCCGCCGAGCCCGCCGAGGGCGGTGACGAAGGCGAAGAGAGAGAGGCCGACGGTGACGAAGACGGGGAGGCCGACGGTGACGACGGCGGTGAGGCCGACGGTGAGGCCGGCGGTGAGGCCGACGGTGATGAAGGCGAAGCGGCCGAGAGCGGCGAAGACGAAGCGGCCGAGGGCGGTGGCGAGGCCGGCGGCTCGGACTCGGCGTCCCTGCTCAAGGAGGCGCGCACCACCAAGACCACCGACGAGCGCGCGCTCGAGGCCCTGGCCGAGGCCGAGAAGGCCGGCGCCACCGTCAAAGAACTCGCGCGGGCGGCCAAGGCCCGTGGCGACTACCTCTACAAGGCTCCCGAGCGCGCCAAGGTGTTCTACGAGTGGTCGGCCGAAAAGGACGAGACCTACGCCGACCCCGTGTTCCGGCTCGCCAAGCAGAAGGCCGTGACCGGCGACGTGGACGACGTGGTCAAGCTGCTCAAGCAGGTGGCCGAGCGCAAGGGCGGCAAGAAGCTGCTCGAGCAGATCGATTTCGATCCCACCTGGGACATCGTCAAGGACGACCCCGAGGTCCGGGCGCTGCTCTAATGGCCACCGACCGCATCGGAGTCCTGTTCGTCTGCCACGCGAACATGTGTCGCTCGCCCCTGGCGCACGGGCTGTTCGTGCACCGGGCCCGTGAGCGCGGCGTGCTCGACCAGCTCGACGTCGACAGCGCGGGCACCTGGGCGGCCAACGGCATCGCGCCGCACCACGGCAGCCTGCACGTGGCGCAGGCCCATGGCATCTCGCTGGACAGCGCGGGCACGTCTCGCACGATCAGCCCCGAAGACCTGCAGCGGTTCGCCCACGTCATCGTCATGGATCGGGCCAACCTGGCCGACGTCGAGCGGCTGCGCCGGCTGTCGGCCTTTGGCGCGGTCGAGGGCGACCAGGCGCGGGTTCGGCTGCTACGCGCCATCGAGACGCCGAACGCCGGCGGTGGGGAGCTCGACGTCCCCGACCCCGTGCGCGGTGGCGAGCCCGAGTTCCAGCAGGTCTACGCGCTCGTCGATCGAGGCTGCCGCGCCCTGCTCGACGAGCTGTTCGGGCCGGCGTGAGCGGCCGCAAGCGCGCCGAAACGGACGTGCTTTCGCGCAGATGAGGCGTTGCGACCCTGGCGTCGCAAGCGTGTCTATACTCCGTCCCCGCCGATGCCGAGGTTCCTCCGCTACCTTGCGCCCAACCTGGTCACCTCGACCGGTCTGTTGTTCGGTCTGCTCTCCCTCGTGGCGACCTCCGACGGCCGCTTCGTGGATGCCGGGTGGTTCATCACCTGGGCGGTGATGCTCGACCGCATGGACGGCCTCGTCGCTCGCACCTTCAAGGCGACGAGTCCGTTCGGCGTGCAGATGGACTCGTTCGCCGACGCCATCAACTTTGGAGTCGCGCCCGCGTTCCTCGTCTATACGATGCTCTCGGCCGTGCCCGCACTCGGCTTCACCGACGGCTTCGGACGTGGGCTGCTGCTCGGCGCGTGCGCGCTGTGGGTGCTCGCCACCGTCTTCCGGCTGGCCAAGTTCAACGTCGTGGCCGAGTCGGAGTCGTCACCGGACGTGTTCTTGGGCGTGCCCACAACGCTCGCGGCGGGGCTCTTGGTGATCTGGGTGCTGGTGCTGCTCAAGTACACCGCGCCCGACACCGTGCTGGGCAACCCCGGGGCGTTCGACGAGCCGCGGGTCTTTGGCGAGCTGCAGCTCTCGGTCGGGGCGTGGTCCTACCTGCCGGCGGCCATGCTGCTGGGTGCGTTCCTCATGGCGTCGAACCTGCCGCAGCCCAAGCTTCGACCCGCGAAGCAGAAGCTCATCACCGTCATCATCGTCGTGGGCGCTGCGTCGGGCTTCCTGTTCGCGTTCCTCCGCTTCATGCCCGACTACATGGCGCTGCTGCCGTCGACGTGGCTGGTCATCGCGCTGGTGTGGAGCGTCGTCTCGCCCAAAGCGCGGCAGATCCCCTCGCCGCCGTTCCTACCCGACGCCTAGGCTGCGAGCGCCGCCCGACACCGCCAGAAGCGGCCCCAGGGGTGCATCGGGGCGTGGAATCAAACCGGTCAACGCTCTAGCCAGCTCTTCAGCGCCGGGCCGGGCTCGGCCGGAAGGCTGAGCGTGTAGATGCGGTGCGGGCTCTCCTGTACGTCGAGCTCGAGCTCGAGCAGGCGCGAGCCACGGAATGCGGTGAGCGAGGCGCGAGCACCCGGTCCGACGCGACCCAGCGCGTGCCGCAGCGCGTCTTCGCTGGTCACGCGGCGGCCCTGCACCGCGATGATCTCGTCCCCGCGCATGACCGCGGCGGCCTCGGCGGGGCTGCTCGGCACCACGTTGCGAACGGTGGTGCCAGCGAGCTCCAGGCCGGTCCACGCGCGCTTGGCCGCGGCGTCGGGCAGGTCCGCGCCACCGGCCTTGCTCCACACCGGGCGGGCCTTCACGACGACGCCGGCCTCCTCGAGGAGCGCACGCAGCGGGAGCGGCTCGACCCCCTCGACGTAACGAGCGAAGAACGGGCTGAGGTCGACGCCGGCCTCGGCCGAGGCCGCGTCGACGACCGCCTGCGCGGTGATGCCCTTGCCCTGCTCGGCGTACTCCCGCATGAGGCGGCGAAACACCCCCGGCAGCGAGCCCTTGCCCTCGCTCGCCAGTCGGATCCGCAAGTCGAGGCAGACGCCGAGCAGATCGCCCTTCTCGTAGTAGCTGATCGTCTCGTTGCGATGGTTCTTCTCGGGCTGGTAGCCATGGGTCCAGGCGCGAAAGCTGGTCTCGGCCAGGGGCATGGCGTCCCGGCCGGGCTTGCGGCTGTAGCTGCTGAGGCTGCGCCCGACGTGGTCGAGGTACTCCTGCTGCGTCCACAGCCCGCTGCGCCGCATCGCGAGGCTCTCCATCGTCTCGGTGAACCCCTCGTGAAACCACAGCAGCCGCGTGTACGTCTCGGAGAGGTAGTCGAACGGGCCGAGCGCCTCGTCGTGGATCCGCTTGACGTTCCACAGGTGGAAGAACTCGTGGGCGAGGAGGCGAGCGGCGCGGTCGTAGCCGCTGCTGCGTTCGAACGCGGCGCTGCGCATCATCATCATGGTGCTGTCGGCGTGCTCGAGCCCACCGCCGCCCTCGTCGCCGACGTGCATCAAGAAGACGTACCGCTTCATCGGGAAGCCGCCCATCATCTCGCCGAACGCGGCGGTCAACGCTCGAGCGTCGTCGAGCAGCCGGGCGCGGTCGAGCTTCAGGGCGTCGGGGCTGGTCAGCACGTACTCGAACGCGGTGCCGCCTTGGTCGTAGCGCGCCACGGTGGGCGTGCCGACCTCGATCGGACTGTCGACGAGCACGTCGTAGTCGTCGGCGAGCAAGGCTCCATCGCGTGAGGGCAGGGCGGTGTGCACCGTCCACCCCTGCGGCGCCTCGATCTCCACGCGGCGTGGGCGGCCCAGCTTGCCGGGCTCGAACACGAAGATGCTCGCGCCGTTGATCGAGGCGTGCGTGTCATCGAGCAGGCTGGTGCGGACGCTGGGCGTCGCGGCGAACACCCGGTAGCGCACGTCGAAGGGCTTGCCGCCGTTGCGAACCTCCCACGTCTGCTTGTCGACCAGCTCGACCTGCAGCGGGCGGCCGTCGATGGAGGTCGCGCTCAGGCCGTAGACGTGCTTGGCGAAGTCTCGAATCTTGTACGAGCCGGGCGTCCACGCGGGCAGGGCCAGCTTCGTCCGCGCGGCCTTGCTGGGGATCCGGGCCTGCACGTGCACGTACTGCGTGGCTCCATGCGTCAGGTCGACGCGATACTGCACGGGCGCCGACGAGCGGGCCGCGGCAGGGCGGGCGGTCGCGCAAGCGCCGAGGACGAGAGGCGCCAGCCAAAGGGGCGTTCGCATGGCCGGCAGTCTACAGCCCGCCGCGCGAGGCACGAGAGCTCAGCGCGCGCGAAGCATGCGGAGCATCGGGCGGGCGAAGAATATGGGCACGGCGAGCAGCCCCGCGGCGAGAAGGTTGACCACGGTGCCGCTGACCATCGGGTAGCCGAACGGCGAGAGGATGAGGTATCCGCTGCTTGGATCGCCCAGGAAGAACTCACACGCGGCGATGAGGCCCGCGCTGCCGAGCGCCAGGACGCCCCAGGTGCGTCCGCGAAGCAGGCCGACGAGCCCTGCGCCGCCGAGGCCGAGCGCGACCCAGTGCATGAACTCCGGGCTGGGTCCGAGGGTGTAGAGGATGAGGATGGGGATGGTGCTGCCCGCCGACTTCACCGCGCGGCGCATCAGGGTCAGCGACTCTTCTTGCAGGTTCCACCGCTCGGCGGCGGCCTCGGAGTACTCGTACTTGGCCGCCATGCCTTCCCCGGAGAGGAACACCGAAATCGCCAGGTGCGTGAACCCGAAGAACGCGATGATGGGCTCCATGCCGACCTGAAGCAGCACCAAGATCAGCAGCGACCCGAAGTTGCCCACGCCGATGGCGAACCATCGGGCCCAGAACCACTCGGCCGCGAGCCCGACGAACGCCAGGCCGTAACACAGCGCCAGGCCCAAATAGGCGGCGTAGAGCTCATCGGGCCCCAGCCATGCGGTCATGGCGAACTGGGTCACGTAGAACCCGAGGAGGAGGAGTGCGATCGCGCGACGAATTCCAACCATGCCGAATCTCGGTCCAAGCCTACGACGCGGCCTCAGGCCGTGCAATGCGCCACGGGCGGGTGTTAGGGCAGGCCGCGCCGCTCGTTGGGACCTGGAATGCTGGAGCGCCGCCCGGTCCGCTCTAGTACCCCGACGCGAACCTTGGCACCGTTGGGGTCCCCGACTCGGGATGAATGACCATGGATCGTTTGGGAAAGGCAGCTCGAGGCACGTTCTTGTTCGTTGCGATGGCATCGGCGGGATGCCGCGGAACGCCGCTTCCCTCGGCGCAGCCACCGGTTCACGCGCTAGGCGGGGTCACCATCGTGGGCCCGAGGTGCGTCGAGGTGCGCTCGTGCCTGCTCGGTCGCGTGGTGGCGGCCGAGACCTCCGCCCCGCTGGCGCGCGCGGCGGTGTTCCTCGTGCCCGACCCCGACTCGGCCGGCGCCGACGCAGCGCCGACGCAGATCGTGCGGATGACGGATGAGCAGGGTGTGTTCACCGTGGCCGACGCGCCCGCGGGCCACTACTCGGTCTCGGTCTACAAGGATGCCCGTCGCATCACCGCCCCGGGCCTCGAGCTGGGCACGCCGGGCACCCAGGTGGTGCCCATCCGCTTGCCGCCTCCGTCCTGAGGGCGCTACCAGGCGTAGAATCCCTGGCCGGACTTCTTGCCGAGCTTGCCCTCGGCGACCATCTGGCGCAGCAGCGCTGGCGGCTCGAAGTGGGCGCCATCGTCGAGCTTCTCGCAGAGGTACTCGGCGATGTGCAGCCGCACGTCGAGCCCGACGAGATCGGTCAGCCGAAGTGGCCCCATCGGAAAGCCGTAGCCGAGCGTCATCGCCTTGTCGATGTCTTCGGGAGAGCCCACGCCCTGCTCGACCATGCGGATCGCCTCGAGACCGATGACGAGGCCGAGGCGGCTCGTGGCGAAGCCGGGCGAGTCCGAGATCTTGATCGTCTGCTTGCCGATGCGCTCGCCGAACGCCGCGGCGCGAGCGTAGACCTCGGGAGAGGTCTGGGGCCCGACGATGATCTCGAGCAGCTTCATGATGTGCACCGGGTTGAAGAAGTGCAGGCCGATGACGCGGCTGGGGTCGGGCACGGCCTGGGCGATGGCGCCGATGGACAGCGAACTCGTGTTGGTGCCCAGAATCGCGCCCTGCGCGGCGCCCTTGGCGGCGCGTCCGAGCACGTCGTGCTTGAGCCCGAGCTTCTCGGGCACGGCCTCGATCACCAGGTCGGCCGCAGCGACGGCCGCGTCGAAATCGGGTTCTCCGCGGAGGTTCTGCAGGGTCGTGGCCTTTTGCGCCTCGGTGACCTTTCCGCGGGCGACGCCCTTGTCGAGGTTCGCCGTCACCTTGGACAGGCCCGCCTCGACGGCGCCGGCGGAGACGTCGAACAACGCGGTGGTGTATCCCGCCGCGGCACATACGTGCGCAATCCCATGACCCATCGTGCCCGCGCCCAGGACTGCGACTCGCTGCAGATTCTCGCTCATGCGGGCGTTATGCCACGGTTGTATTGCCGGTCGATGCAGGGAAAATCCACGATCGACGTGCGGGTGCTCAGGCATACTCCCTCGGCGCGACCCCGGCGGTCGCGGAGCCAACCCCCGTGCGAGACGACGCCATCAACGACGTGCCGCTGCTGCTGCTGTGCGCAGAAGACAGCGAAGTGACGCTGGTCCAGCTCGTCGACGCGCTCAACCGGGCTGGCCGCGCGCCGGAGCTGGTCGCGGGCGTCGAGAACGACGCGTCGCTGCTCTCGTCGGCGACCGATCGCATGCGCGGCGCGGCGCTGTTCGTGCTGTGTCAGTCCCAAGACCTCGATCGCAGCCACGTCCTTCGCCTCACCGGGTTGTTCTCGGCGCGCAAGGGTCCGCGTCACCAGCTGCTCGTCGTCGAGCTCGATGAGCAGCAGCCCCTTCGGTGCCTGCCGGAGATCGAGGCCGCGATGGAGTCCGCCGCGCGGAGCAAACCGGGCTCGCGGGGCCCCGGCGATGCTCGTGTCCATCGCCGCGATGTCGTCGTCATGCCTGGGGAGTCGGCGGCGCGAAGCTCCATCCCCAACTTCGACGGGCCGGATCTCGATGGGTCCAGCGTCGAAGGGCCCGAAGCGGACGACCCGCGGGTACTCGACCCGCGGGAAGCCGAAGTGCTCGCCCGAGACCGCGAGAGGCGGGCGCGAGAGGAAGAGGAGCGAGCGCGCGCCGAAGCCGAGCGCAAGGCCGCGGAACTCGCGGAGCGACGGGCACGCGAGGAGGCAGAGCGAGCGGCCCAAGAACAGGCCGAGGCGTTGGCGCGTGCATTCCACGATGAGATCGTCGCCGCCGAGGCGGTGCTCGAACGCAGGGGCCCGACGCGCCCCAGCGCCGACCCTCGACGCGAGGCGGTGGAAGAGCTCCCTGCGCCCGAGGCGGTCGCCGACGCGCCCGATGCCGCGCAACCCACGAGTGCCGCCGCGCCCGAGGCGACGCCCCACTCCGATGACCTGCAGCGCAGCGCCCCATCGCCCGAGCCCATCGACGACCTCTCTCGTGACTCGGGCGATCGCGAGGGCAGCCTGTCGAGCAGCCTCGCGGGGGTTCGGGTGGCCGAGCCCCTCGCCGGCGTCGCGTTGCCCGACGCGATTCCAACCGACCTCACCCCCACCGACACCCGGCGCAGGGCTCAGGAGCCCGAGGACGGCGCGGCGGCACCTACGGAGCTCGAGCGCTCCGAGTCGCGACGCGGGTGGCTGCTCGCGACGCTGGGTGCGGTCGCGCTCGGTGGCGTCGCGCTGTTTGCCGCGCGTGCGCCCGAGCGCCCCTCGACGCCCGATGCCCGCTCCGCCGGCGTGACGGCGGGTCCGCAGCCCCAGGCTGAGCGCACGCCTGCGCCCGAAAGGGCCGCGCAGGGCCCTGGCGTACCCGAGACGGAGTCCACCGGGTCCGCGGTCGCCAAGCCGAAGCCAGGCCCGAAGCCGGACCCGAAGCCGGACCCGAAGCCGGACCCGATGCCCGGGACGGAGCGTCCGAGCGCAGCTGCGACGCCCGAGCCCGAACCGACGCCCACACGAGACCCCACGCCCGGGTCGGGCGGCACGTCGACGGCGGCCGGCCAGGCTCCCGCGCCTGCAACGCTCGACCCGCCCGCGCCGGTCGCCTCGAGCGTGCCCCCGCCGCCCACGGACTCCGAGGCGCTCAAGGTCGACGACGCGGTCCGCAGCGGCAAGGTTCGGGCGATCGACTCGCTGCTCATCGCCAAGGCCGGCTCCGAGTCGGTCGACTGGGGGCGAGCCAAAGCCGCGTGTCGACGCAAGCGCGTCGCGGGACTGCCCGGGTGGCGGCTGCCCACGCGGCGCCAGCTCGCGCGCCTTCGTCGGTCACGCATCATCGAGTCGGGCCTCTACTGGTCGCGCGACAAGGGCCCCCACGACGACGACGCGTACGCGGTCGACGCCAAGAGCGGGGCGGAGAACCTCTACCTGCAGCAAGAGCCGGCGGCGCGCGTGCAGTGCGTTCGCAAGCGCTGAGCCTCGCCTGCCGCTACCACAGCTTCACGACGCGACAGTCGGAGTAGTAGTGGCCGAGGATGTCTCGCACGTCCTTGCCAGCGCGCGCCATGCCCATCGCGCCGTGCTGGCAGAGCCCGACACCGTGTCCGTGCCCGCCACCCTCGAGCACGAAGCGCCCGTACTTGTCCTTGTCGCTGACGATGAACATCGAGCTCTTGAGGCCGCCGAGGGCGCGACGAATGCGGAGCTCGCCGCGGATGGTGACCGAGCGCTTGCTCCCGGTGAGCTCGAGGGTGGTCGCGCGTCCGCTGCGTCCGCGGTCGGCGACGCGCATCGCCTTGATGATGCCGATGTCCTTGGGCACGCCGGGGTTGCCCGCGACCGCGCTCGGGTCGATGGTCGCGGTCCACCGGTAGGGGGTCTGCGCGCTCTTCTCGGGCGGCTGGCTGAACGACACCGGCGGCTTGCGGAGGAACGCGGCGATGTTCTGCGCGTCGATGCCCTCGGCGAACGACTTGCCGAGCTTGGGGTCGGGTCGCCCGCGAAGTTGGGGGTCGGCGGCGCCGGGCCAGACGACGTCGTTGTGCTCGGTGTGCCCGCCGCTGTTGGCCGAGTACACGGTGTCGACGAGCTGCGTGAGGGAGGGGCGCATGGCGACGAGCCCGACCGTCTGCTTGACGGCCTTCGTCGTGCGGGGGTGTTCGTGGCCGCGGCCTTTGTAGACCTGGCAGTGCTGCTCGGCGCACACGAGGAAGGGGTCGGCGAGGTGCCGCGTACCCACCTTGGTGACGAGCTGGCCGCGCGCGGCGACGGCCTGAGCCTTGAGGGCTTCCATCGGCGCGCTCGCGAAGATCTCGGCGGGCACCAAGCCTGCGAGCAGGTCGGACTCGGAGACCAGGTTCACGACCGAGAGCTTTCCCGCCGCGTCGATCGCCACGTACACGTTGCCGAGGTACTTGCGATCGGAGCGCTGGCCCTTGCCCATGGTCGTGCCCCACAAGACGTCATGCACCGTGACGGGGCCTCCGCCGCGCGGCGCGAACCACAGCACGCCCTCGGCCGCGACTTCGACGTCGTGCTCGAGGTCGCGGGCGGTCATGCCACCCTCGGAGCGCTTCGCGACGCGCGGGTGCAGCTTGCCCACGGCGCCGTGGTCCTTCTTGGCCTCGAAGGCGTGCTCGAGCGCGACGGCCTCGGAGCTGAAGCGGCCCGAGGTAACGAGCATGCGCCGGTTGTCGAGCACGTGGCCCTCGACCCCGAAGACGGTGCCGACCTCCACATCGGACGGAGCGAACCCCTTGTGTCGCCAGCGCTTCATCGCGGCGTCGGGGCGCAGCGCCTGCTTGCCCGCGAGCTCCTCGAGGACGAGCGTGTAGGTCTGCTCTGCGGCGACCGTCTTGCCGAGGTCGACGCGGATGCGGTTGCCGGCCCGAATCCGCGTGCCGCCGTCGCCCGAGGGCAGAATGTCGAATCCCCCGGGAGACGATAGCTCCACCTGGGTCTGACCGGTCATCAGCCCGACGGTGATCTGGGGCTCTCCGCGGGCGTTGAAGTGGAACTGGTTGCTGTACAGCAGGTCGATGCGGTCGGAGAGCGCCAGGTCGGAGGCGCGCGCGCGGCCGGTCCAGACGAGGTTGGAGGCCGAGGCCGCGGCCAGAGAGGTTCCGAGGGTACGGAGCATGCTGCGTCGCGAGAGCACCATGCCCGCACTATGGCGGTGGCGACTGCGCGACCGAAAAAACCGTCACTGTGGGGGCTGGACGCGCTCGACGTACACGCGAGGCCGGTTGCGGGTGATGTACGCCATGTTGAGCAGGTTGATCGTGAAGTGGGCCGCGACCGCTGCGCCCAGGTTGCCGGTGAGCAGCGTGAGACAGCCCAGGGCGAGGCCGACGATGAGCGAGCTGATCGTCCACGGCCACAGGGCACGCCGCTTGGGGATGTGCAGCAGCGCGAACACCAGCGAGCTGATCCAAAGGCCCCAGGCGTCCATCATCGCGCCGCGAAAGAGGACCTCCTCGCCCAGCGCGCTGGCGCCGGCGAGCAAGACCAGCTCGCGTGGCTGCGGCCGGCCGAAGATGGCGCCGAACTCCTTGTGCAGCTCGGTCAACCACCGCATGCGCAGCTCGAGCGCACGGAACACTTGCACCGTGACGAGGCCGAAGCCCACGCCCCAAAGCGGGGTGAGCACGAGCGTCAGCCAGCCCTGCTCGGGGTCGAGGCGCCACACGTCGTTGCTGTCTTGGGAGACGGCGTGCCAGAAGAACCCGCCGAGCATCAGCGCCGCGTAGAAGCCCGCGACGGTGGGTGCCCGCGCGGGTGCTTCGCGCGGCGTCGTCGGCTGGCGCGCTCCCATGGGCGCAGAATAGCCGAAAATCGGGGACGGGCCCCGGTTCGACCCGGGCCACTTCGTCCAGGGTGCCGCGGAGGCCCCAACGGGCCGGTCCGCTGAGGCCCCAACGCCCCCGTGACGATACGAAAAAGCCCGCTCGGCGGGCGCCGGCGGGCTCGTTCGAGTTGTGTTGTGCGAAGGGAGGGACTCGAACCCTCACAGGTGTAACCCCACCAGATCCTTAGTCTGGCGCGTCTACCAATTCCGCCACCTTCGCGCGGGAGGCGGTTGATAGCACCCTCCGCCTCGGCAGGCAATACCCTTTTTCACTCGTTCTGGGGGTTGAGCGCCGTGCCCACTTCGTGGAGCTTGAGCAGGTTCACCGAGCGGCGGCGCTGCAGGGGGTGCGCGAACGTCACGATGACCCGGGCCCCTTCGGCGAACAGCTCGCGTCGGAGGATCGCCTGGTCCATGTCGATGAGCATCGACTCCACGTCGTTGCTGGTGTGGGTGAACAGCAGCGGCATGACGCCCCAGTACAGCGCGAGCGACTGGTAGGTGTCGCGGTTGGAGGTGAAGGCGATGATCGGCTTGCGTGGGCGGTACTCCGAGACGAGCCGGGCCATGCCGCCCGACATCGTGTAGCAGAGGATGCCCTCGGTCTCGGGCCAGCTCTCCGCCGAGGTCACGGCTGCGAGCGCGATGGCGTTGGTGGTGTGACCGAGCTTGAGGTCGACCCGAGGGCGGCTCCAGTTTCGCGGCGCGCTCTCGGTGCTGCGGATGATCTTGTCCATCGTGCGGACGACGAGCACCGGGTGCACGCCCGTGGCCGTCTCTCCGCTGAGCATCACGGTGTCGCTGCCGTCGAGCACGGCGTTGGCGACGTCGGACGCCTCCGCCCGCGTGGGGCGTGGCTTGGTGATCATCGAGTCGAGCATCTGTGTCGCCGTGATGACGAGCCGGCCGGTGCGGTTGCACATCTCGATGGCGCGCTTTTGAATGATGGGGACCTGCTCGGGTCCCATCTCGACCCCGAGGTCGCCACGGGCGACCATGATGCCCTCGGCCGAGTCCACGATCTCCTCGAGGCGCTCGACGGCCTCGGGCTTCTCGATCTTGGCGATCAGCGGGACCACGCGGTCCTTCGCGCGCATCACCTCGCGCGCGAGCTCGAGGTCTTCGGGGTTGCGCACGAACGAGAGCGCGACGACGTCGACGCCCAGCTCGAGCGCGAACTCGAGGTCGACGCGGTCCCGCTCGGTCAGCGCGGGGACGGCCAGCTTTCGCCCGGGGATGTTGATGCCCTTGTTCGACGAGAGCAGCCCGCCCTGCACGACGGTGGTCATCAGGACGTCGTCCTCGGCGCCGGCCACGGTCAGCTCGATGTTGCCGTCGTCGAGGAGGATCCGGTCACCGGTCTCGCAGTCGGTCGTCAGCTGAGCGTAGGTCGTGGTGACGCGAGCGATGTCGCCATCTTGCTCGACCGGGCCATCCGGGTTGACGCTGATCGCGAGCTTGTGCCCTTGCTCGAGGGCAAAGCCCTTGCCGGGAATCTTGCCGACGCGAAGCTTGGGACCCTGCAGGTCGGCGAGGATCGCGACCGCGGTGTTGCGTCGGCTGGCCTCGCGGCGGAGCGTCTTGAACGTCTTGGCGTGGTCTTCGTGAGTGCCGTGAGAGAAGTTGAGGCGCGCGGCGTTCATGCCGGCGTCGATCAAGGCCCCGATGACCTCGGGGGAGCTGCTGGCAGGACCGAGGGTGCAAAGGATCTTGCAGTGGCGGCCACGTGGGTGCATGGCGCAAGAATGGCTCAGATGGGGGCGAAAACCTACGTCCGACTCGCGCCGGAGTCTGCGCACCCCAAAAAGAATGAAGGCTGGAGGCGCCGCCGGACATCGAAGGGGCGCGGTGTGACGCGTTTGACACGCACCGCGGGATTCGAGGAGTCTTGCATTGATGATGGTACGGGGGTTTTTGTGCGCGCTGCTGGTTCTCGGCGGCGCAGCGTGTGACTCGGGCGACGCGGCCGACGAAGGGTCACCCGACGCGACGTCGCTGACCACGGCGGGGGTGACCGCCGGCGCGGACGCCTCCTCGGGCGGGCCGGGCTCGACGACGGGCGACGCCTCCGGCGGGACGACCTCCGGGCCTGGGACGAGCACGGGGGACGACGAACCGGTCGAGCCGCCGGTCATCTTCGACTTCGGGCAGTTCCCCGACGTCGACGGTTCCTTCTGCGGCGCGCCCAACCCGGTGAACTGCGACGACGAGGACGACGACCCGTGGCACGCGATCGGGCTCAACTGTGCAGCGGGGCCGCAGGTCGAAGGGTCCTTCTCGGGAGATCCCGACCAGATCTACGTGCACGAGGGCAACTTCGGCACCTCCGACGAGTTCCCGCCGCGCGAAGGCGAGAAGTTCGTCATCCTCTCCAGCGGCATCGCCTCGGAGATGGTGACGACCGTCGGTGGCACCATCGGAACATCGATGGGCGGCGGCAACCTTCCCGACCTTCCCGACCCCATGACCCGGGTCCCGGTCTCCGGGACCGAGACGTGCGCCGACAACCCGGCGCTCGTGGGCACCGGCGACTGCTCGAACACGATCGACGTGCAGTACGCGCAGGGCGGTACGGCCAACGACCTCGCCTACATGCGGCTGAGCGCCGAGGTCCCCGCGAACACGTTCGGCTTCACGTACGACTTCGCCTTCTTCTCGGTCGAGTACCCCGTCTACTATCAGACCCAGTACAACGACATGTACGTCGCGTGGCTGGAGTCCGAAGCGTGGACGGGCAACATCTCGTTCGACGAGTTCGGTTCGCCGATCTCGCTCAACGCGGGCTTCCTCGACTTCAAGGACGTGCCAGGTGGGGCGTTCAACGACCCCGAATGCGCAGCCGGGTGCAGCGCGCCCGAGCTGGCCGGTACGGCGGCGCAGGGACACGCCGGCACGCGGTGGCTCACCACCAACGCGCCCGTCGTGCCCGGCGAGCAGATCGAGGTCTACTTCGCGATCTTCGACCTGGCCGACACCGCCCTCGACTCGGCGGTCATCGTCGACAACTGGCTGTGGACCTGCGACGGCGGTCCTCCAGTCACCATCCCGGGCTGAAATCGCGCGGGGCTTTGCCCTGCTTGCCGGTCGCCGGTACGTTGAAGCGTGTCTCGTCGCTTCTCGTATCTGGCTTGCCTTGCGCTGACGACCGCGTGCTTCAACCCCGAAGACCCCGCGCTCGATACCGACGGTGGCACGAGTGGATCGATGGGGCCCGACGCGACGGCGTCGAGCACCGACTTGCCCACGAGCGGCGCGCCCACGAGCAGCAGCACCGGGACCACCACCATCGAGCCGACCGGGGCCGACTCGAGCTCGAGCGACGCGTCGTCGAGCGGCGGCGCGGAGGTCCCCAGCTGGGGCGAGGGCGAGCCGCCCGACTTTGGCGATCTCGGGGACGAGGGGGAGGGCAACGTGCTCGCCGTACACGCGCTGCCGATTGCAGACGCCCTCGACGTATGGCTCGTCGGCGACGCCCAGCCGGTCGCGACCGACCTCGCGCCGGGCGACGCGACGCGCATCGAGGGCGTCTCGCGCGACGCTCGGCGCGTGGTGTTCGCCCGCGCGGGCACGCTGGAAGCCGTCGGTTGCTCGGCGTGGTTCCCGCTGCGCGCCGACGAGCAGTGGGCGGCGGTGGCCAGTCGCGGGGAGCACGACTGCGTCACGCAAGACGGCGGAGACACGCCCACGTTCGAGCAGGCCCTCTCGCTGTCGGGCAACACCGTCCGCTTCGTGCACGCCGGGCGACCCGACCCGCTGACGATCGAGCGCGGCGGCGTGTCCGAGGGCATGCTGCCGCCCGGAGAGACGCTCGTGGGCAGCGACCTGCCCGACTGCGAGTCGTCCGGCTGCTCGATCGGCTACACGGTGTCCTCGGGGGGCATCGGTGCCCCGCGCTTCTACACGTTCGCCACCGTAGAGGTCTCCGACGTTCCGCCACCGGGCGAGTTCATGATGGTGGTGACCGGTGACGTACGCCAGGAGTGGCCTGGCGAGCCCGACTCGATCTCCGCCATCGCGGTGACCATCGAGGGGGACAGCCGTCGCCTGCGTCGCGATCCCGAGGTGGCATTCACCGCGCCAGCGACCACGAGCCCGATCGACTTTCTGATCCCGACCCCTCCGTCGGTCAGTCCGGTCGCGAGCGCTCCGCAGTGCTTTCCCGGCGAGGAGTGCGTGCTCGAGGTGCAGCGCTTCCGCCCGGGCTCACAGCAGTTCTACGCCCAAGACCAGAGCGGAGGGGTGAGCGCCGACGGCCAGTACGAGCTCGACGCCGGAGAGCGCTACGTGCTCGTGCTCGACACCGACGAAGAACTCACGCTGCTACGCGACGTCTTCGGCCGCGAAGACGAGACGACCGCGATCGGTCGCGCGGCCAACTGGACCGGGGCAGCGTTCACCATCGGCCGCGTGTTCGGAGGCGAGGGCCAGGCGTTCGAGAGCTTCGAGAACGTGCCGGCGGATACGGTGAGCGAAGAGAACGAGCTGCCGGCGGGCGACTGGGACCTCGTGCACGCCACCGGTGGTGGGGGCCTCGGGGCTGGGTGCTTCTCCCCCACGCAAACCCCCGAAGCGTGGAGAGGCTTCCTGTGGGTGCAGGACTTCGAGCCCGGCATCATCGACCTCTCGGCGTGGCCGCCGCGCATGAGCCGGCTGATGACGCTGTGCTTCTAGCGCTCAATCGTCTGCGTCGTTGCGGAGGCAGAAGATGTGCGCCTCGACCTTGAGGGTCTGCGTCGTGTCGTTGAAGAAACGGCACTGCACGGCAGCGCGGCGCTGGTTGGTGGTCCAGTGGACCATGCGTTCGGAGACCAATTTGCCATCGAGGGCGTAGCAGCTGGAGCTGAATGCGATGTCGTCTTCGTCGTCGCACTTCGCGTCGGGGACGATGACGGCGCCGACGACCGCGTTGGCGCTGTCGGTGCGGACGTAGAAGCTCTGCTTTCCATCGGGAATCCTCACCGTGTCGGGCGAGGTGGGCGAGCCGCTCGGTGTGACGGCCTTGCCGTCCTGTTTGACGGTCGGTTTCGCATGGGCGGCGCCCATGCCCTGGGCGAGGGCCATGCCGCCCGCCGTGAACGCCATCGCGGCGAGGACCTGAAGGATGCTGAGGCTGGCGGCTGGGGTTCGCACGTCGGGTTGGTCGGACTGCCGCGAGAATTGATCCCGAGTCGTTCGGACGACCCTCGCGCAGCGCGAAGAACTCCGGCCCATGAGATTGTCGGGAACGCTCGACTCCGAGGCGCCACTACCCCGCGCACCGATGAACGCGCGTGCGAAGTTCACATCCATTGCCTCCGGACTCTTGCTCTGCGTCGGGTGCGACGCCGAGGGCCCCGCGCTCGACGAGCAGCCGGACACCGAGCCCGTGCAGGCGCCGGCGCGGCCGGGCGCCGACGCGATCCGGCCCGCTCCGGTGGACCCTGTCGCGGCGGCCGAAGACTGTTGCGTGAGCGGTGCGGCCGGCTGTGCGGACGTCCCGGTGCAGGCCTGCGTCTGCGAGGCTGACCCGTACTGCTGCAATACCGCGTGGGACTCGCTGTGCGTGGGCGAGGTCGACTCGCTGGGCTGTGGAACCTGCGGCAGCGAGGTGGCGTGCTGCGGCACCTCGGGGGATCCCGGCTGCGAGCGCCCGGACACGGAGTCGTGTGTCTGCGATGCGGATCCCTACTGCTGCAACGTCGCGTGGGATTCGCTGTGCGTGAGCGAGGTCGAGTCGTTGGGGTGTGGGAGCTGCGGACCGGTCGACCTGGTCATCTCGGCGCTGACCGTGCCCGACGAGGCGTGCCTGGGCGAGGACATCGCGAGCCGAGCCTCGCTGAGCGTGACCAACGACGGCGCCGACCCGGTCTCCGGGACGGTCGGCGTGGCCTGGTACCTCTCGGCGGACACGCAGTGGGACGCCACGGACCGGCTCCTGCTCGGAGGCCGCGACCAGATCACCGGCGGCATGGCGGCCGGCGTGACGCGGGCGGTCTCGTTGGGCGTCAACCAGATCCCGACGAGCCACGCCACCGGGCCGCAGTATCTGCTCACGGTCATCGATGAACTCGACGCCGTCGCGGAGCGCGACGAGCTCAACAACGTGATGGCGAGTCCGATCGAGCTCACCGAGTCGTGCAGCCAACCGCTCTCGTGGTTCGGGGGGTTGGGCGGGCCGAGCTTCGATCGCGCGCCCGAGGGCGCCGCGGTCGCGGCCGATGGCGCCGGCAACGTCTACGTGGTCGGGAACACCTATGGGCCGAGCATCGACCTGGGCGCGGGCCCGCAGGCCACGCAAGACAGCGACGCGTTCGTCGTCAGCTACGACGCGTCGGGGAGCTACCGATGGTCACGACTGATCTCGGGCCCCGACTACGACAACGCCCGCGGCGTGGCGGTCGACGGGTCCGGGGACGTCTTCGTCTTGCTCGAGTCCGAAGGCTCTCTCGATGCAGGTGCTGGGCTGAGCACCCCGATGGGCGACCGGGACCTTCTCGTCGCGAGCTTCGACCAGACCGGGGCCCCGCTGTGGTCCGAGCGATTCGGGGCAGCCGGTGTCTCGCTGCTCGGTCACGATCTCGCCTCGAACGATGCGGGCGATCTGGTCGCGGTGGGGGTGGTCCTCGGGAGCGGGGCGATCGACTTCGGCGGCGGCGCGCTGGCAGCCGGCGGTGGGCAGGACGGGTTCGCGTTGGGACTGACCGCCGCGGGCGGCCACCGCTTCTCCCGAAGGCTCGCGGGCAGCGGCAGCGACGGCCTTCACGGCGCAGCGGTGAGCGACACCGGGGGGGCGTTGCTCGTCGGGAGCTTCGACGGCACCGTCGACTACGGCGGCGGCGCGATGACCTCGACCGGCACGGGGCTCGACGGCCTCGTCATGCGTGTGGACGTCGCGGGCAACACCGTGTGGACCGAACACCACGGCGGCACCGGCAGCGTGTTCGCGCGCAAGGTGGTCGTGGACGCATCTGGCAACGCCTACGTCACCGGCACGTTCGGGGGCTCACTGACCGTGGGAGGCGTCGCGATGACCGCCTCGGGCCTCTCCGATGCGCTGCTGGTCGCCTACGACGCGTCGGGCTCCGTCCTGTGGGCGCGCCAAGACGGCGGCTCCGGCCTCGACTACGCCCGCGGCATCGCCCTGGACACGGGCGGAAACCTCGTCACCGCCGGCTCCTTCTTCGGTAGCCCCGCGAGCTACGCCGACACCGCGGTGACCGGCGCCGGCGGCTACGACCTCGTCCTCACCGGCATTCGAGCGTCCGACGGCGCCGGCCTGTGGGCGGACGCTCGAGGCACCAGCGCCACCGAGGAGGGCTACGACGCGATCGTCACCGCCGCGGGGAGCCTGGTGGTCACGGGGACCTTTGCGGGCACGTGGACCGAAGCGGGGACGACCCTGAGCCCAACCGGGGAGCGAGACCTCTTCGTCCTGAGCATCGCGCCGTAGGGGCGGGGGACGCTCCAGCTCAGTCCACCAGCGCGCGCGCCTCTTTGGCGTCGAGCTTCTTGCCGTCGACGATGTACGTCGGCGTCTCGAGGATGCGCGTCTTCTTGGCGATCTTCGACTCGGCGGCGGCCCATTCCCAGGTCTCGTCGCTGTCGATGCAGGCCGCGTAGGCGCCGGCGTCGAGGCCCAACTCCTCGGCGCCCGGGCGGGTGTCCACGTAGCCCTTGCCCGCGACGTGGGCGAAGAGCCAGCTGTCCATCTCCCAGAACTTGCCTTGCTGGCCCGCGCAGTGGACGGCTCGCATGGCGGTGCACACCTCTTTTTGGCGGACGGTGCAGGGGTTGCGGGGCTGGTGCCGGCGGACGATCTGGAACTCGCCCCCTTGGACCAGCTCCATCTTCATGAGGTTGGAGCTGATCGCACAGTGGGGGCAGTGGTAGTCGATGTACTCGTGCAGCACGAGGTCGGCATCGGGGTCGCCGACCCAGTGACGGCCCTCATCGGTGGTGCCGGTGGGCGCGGGCGGGCCGTCGTTCCAAGACGCGAACACCCAGTAGGGCGGTACGAAGATCATCGCGATCACGGCCAGCGCCGCGGGGACGCCGAGGGCGTTCCACACCACCTCCCGGGTGATCGCCTCGGGCTCGGGCATGCGCCACGCCACGATGGCCAGCGCGATGGCGACCACGTGCACGGCCTCGCACAGAAGGCACAGCGATCCGACGTGCAGCCACGACTCGAAGAACAGCGCCACCGAAGCGACGGCCGAGAACGCGGCGAGCGGAAAGAGCAGGCGCGAGCGGCTCCACGCGGCGACCAGCATCGAGCCGAAGCCCAGCAGGCCCCACACGGGCATGGGCAGGCCCAAGAACACCGACAGGCGCGAGAGCGCCACCTGGCCGCAGTCGAGCGTGGCGGCCACCGTGCAAAACGAATCGGCGGTCACATCGAGGTACGTCTTGACGTGGACGTACTCGAGGACCGCCGAAAGCAAGAGACCGGTCGCGGCCAACGCGACGGCGATGGTGCGACCGGTCTTGGGACTCATGCGCTGAGTCTAGCGGATTCGCCTAGCCGGCGATGGAGAACAGGCTGGCGCTGAACTGAGCCTGCGCCGAGATGGTGCCGCTGGCGTTGCCGGCAACTTCGCCGAGGATCTCGACCGACTCGCGGAAGGCCGGGATGACGCAGTTGATGCGTCCGGGAGGCACGTCGGCGAAGAGGTCACCGCTGGCGCCGCCTTCGATGATGCCCTCGAGCGAGCCACGGATGGCGACCAGCGGCGGGGTGATGTCGGCCGAGCCGTCACCGTTGATGTCGCCGTCGATGACGCCGCGCAGCTGCGCGAAGCCCTGGAGGATGGCGGCACCGCGGACGCGGAGCTCGTTGATGCGGCCGCGGAACTCGGCCTGGGCGCTGGCGTCGAGGCCACCGGAGAGCTCGAAGGCGAACTCGAGCGAGGGGGGCGAGCACTCGAAGTTGGCGCTGCCCTGGGCCGAGGCCGAGGCCTGGCAGTCGGCGGACGCGTCGCACTCGGCCGAGGCCGAGGGCGGGGTAGCGGTGCCTTCGCACGAGCCGCTGCACTCGCCGGAGCATTCGCCGCGGCAGGTGGGGGGCTCGCCGTTGCAGCTGAAGTCGGCGCTGGGCGCTTCGACGACGCAGGAGCCTTGGCAGGAGCCCTCGCAGTTGCCGCCCGCGGACATCTCGCAGGTGCCTTCGCACTCGCCGGCGCAGCTTCCTTCGAAGTTGCCTTCGGTGCCCTGGACCTCACCGTTGACGGTGCAGGTGCCGTTGCAGGTGCCTTCGCAGCCCGCGGCGACCTCGAGGGCGCAGGTGCCCTCGCAGGAGCCTTCGCACTCGAACGCGCCGCCCATGACGGACGCTTCGCAGCTGACGGCGCCCGAGCATTCGGCCGAGCAGCCACCGTTGCACTGACCTTCGCAGGCCACGGAGACCTCACCGGGGTCGACCTCGACGTCGCATCCGGCCTGGGCTTCGCAGCTGGCTTGGGCTTCGACGGCCACCGACACGCTGGCGGAGCAGCGCGGCGGCACGTAGTTGAGGCTGATGCCGCCTTGAACGTTGGCGTTGATCTCGCCCTGGATGTGGCCCATCAGGCCGGCCACCGCGTCGGCGTCGATGTTCGCGCCGAGCTCGGTGTAGCCCCAGACCTCGGCGAGGCCGCGGACGTTGGCTTCGAAGTCGGCCTGGACCGAGACGAAGACCTGGTTGAGGTCGGCGACGGCCGAGAAGAAGCCGTCGAGCTGCGCGCTGCCCGAGATGGAGACGGCGCCTTCGGCGACGACACCACATGGTCCACACAGGCCGCCCTCGTCACAGCCTTGGACTGCGGTGGCGGTGATGCCCGCGAAGAGGCCGACGGCGACGAGCGAGATGCCCTTGTTCTTGAAAGTAGTCATTGTTGTCCGATTCTCCTGATTCATCGACCGACGTGTGTCGGTGGCACCTTGACGACCGGTTCGGCAAGTGGGCCGGGAGGAGCGGCGTCCGAAGGCGCCGGGATACTCCCACAGCCCGATCTATGAGGCAACACAGTGGCCGTTTACTTTGCGAGAGGT
Organism: bacterium; assembly: GCA_024742475.1. GTDB lineage: Bacteria > Myxococcota_A > Polyangia > Nannocystales > Nannocystaceae > CAJXVA01. The sequence continues at coordinate 104,969 of JANSYI010000028.1, forward strand.
GGAGTTGGCCGGTGGCCTGTGCCCCCCGGTCGGTCGTCGAGGCACGGGCCGGGTGTTGGACCCTGTGGGTGGGCGGTTGTTCAAAAGTCGGGCCGTTTTTTACGCGGCCCACGAGGGTGAGGCGTAGTGAACGACGGCTCGGACGCAACCGCCCGAATCTCGTTCGAGCGCGGTAGTCGGGCCGCGGGCGAGGGCGGATCCACGGGCCCGGCGTTTTGCTAAAGGAACGCCGCTTTCCACGGCCAAGACAGGGTCACGAAACTGCCGTTACGCCGATACGTCGATGACCAGCGGGCAGTGATCGCTCACGCGCTCGTAGTCCAAGTCGGGGTAGGCGTCGGTCGAGGACAGGACCCCGCAGTGGTGTCGATCACACAGCGTCCCCGGGGCAACGCGCACCGCCGAGGCGAATGGGGGCGCCCCATCGACGAAGACGTGGTCGAGGGTCGAGGGTTCCTTGAACCGGTCGAACCGGGCGCCCTCCCAGTAGGCGGTGCACGGCTCCGCCGGCGTCACCCTGTGTAAATCCACCTGCGAGAGGGCGTCGGCCCACGAGGCGATCTCGGCCTGGGAGGACACGACGGTGGAGCCCGTTGTGTTGAAGTCTCCCACCACCAGCCGCGGCGTGGGCAGCGAGCGCAGGCGCTGCACAAGCGCGGCGCGTTGCGCCCGACGGACCTCGAAGCCGCGTTGGGAGGCTTTGAGGTGCACGACCGCGACGGACACCTGCCCAAGAGGCAGCGCGATCCTTTGGGAGAGGACGGGACGCAGGCGCGGGGTCAGTGCCGTGCAGGGATCCGTCCGAGCCGGCGTCGCCGCGAGGTCCCGGCGGCGCGCGATGACCAGATGCTGCCCGTGCCCGCCTCCGGTCTCGGACGCCTCCAGCCGAAAGCCCGGCAGGAGCGGCTCGAGGGCTGAGGGCTCGAGGACCTCCTGAAAGCAGTAGACGTCGGCGTCCAGCACTTCGAGGTGGCCAGCGAGTCGCTCGAGATCGTGGCCGGGGGCGTGGCGGGATGTGGCATCCGAGCGTCCGCTGAAGTTGCGCAGGTTCCAGCTGACCAGCCGCGTGCCCCTCGGCGGCGGCGGCGGCCTGCGCCACCACGCGTGCGCGCCGACGGCCGTCCACGTGGCTGCGCCGACCAGCAGGGTGCGTCGAGAGATGGCCAACGCCCCTGGGGTCGGCCACGGGCGCCGAGCGTTGCAGGCTTTCGTCAGCCCTCGAACTCGAACTGCGTGGCGTTGATACGGAGTGGGCGGACGGCGGACACGACGGTGGGGTTCTCCTCGGCGTCGCGAAGCTGCACCGTGTACTCGCCCGAGAGCTTGCCGACTTCGGAGGCGCTGGTGACCAGGCCCGAGGCCACGACGACCGAGCGTCCGCCGCCGGGCAGGGGCTTGCCGCGGCCGCTTTGGCCCAAGACCGTCAGGCCCAGGTCGTCGCCGAACGGGGCTTGCACGAACACGTCCGCCAGGGACACAGCCGCAGGAGACTGCTCGAGCTCGAGCTCGAGGCGCACGCCCCAACGCCGACGCTGCGCCCGAGACGTGATCGTCTCGAAGAGCGCAGCGGCGTCGAACTCGTAGACCCCGTCGGGATCCAGCCCGCCGAGGCTGAAGACGGGAATCGACAGGTGATAGGTGACCTTGAACGACTTCGGCGTGGGAGCGGAGTCCGCTGTGCCCACGCCGAATGCGAGTCGAATGGCGACGACCGTCGGAGGGTCCGCCTGCGTCCCCGAAGCCGGAGCGACGGACGCGGTGCTGTCGGGAAGACGGGGGACGACGACGCGAGCCATGGGCGGGAGCATACCCAACCCGGCGGCCACGCCATACCGCGCGCTCGGGCGCGGCCTCGACGACCTCTACCGCTCGTAGATCTTCTTACGCTCGCGACGCTTGCGGCGACGCTCGGCCTCGCGTTCTTTCCGCTTGTGGCGAACGCTGGGCTTCTCGTAGTGGCGGCGACGCTTGATCTCTCGGAGCACGCCTTCGCTGGCCATGAGACGACGGAGCTTGCGGATGGCTCGCTCGACGCCACGGTCGTCGACCTTGACCTCGAGGGGGCGGCCCTGCACCGGCTCGTACTGGGCTTTGGTGTCGGTGCCGACCTCGGGCTCGGCAGCTTCGGCGGGTTGCTCTTGCGTCGTCGTCATGAGTGGCCGGCACATATAGGAGGGGCAGGGGCGTCGGTCAAGGCCCCGGCGCGCCGTTTGGGCGGTTTCAGGCGTGCGATCCACCGACCCCGGCCAGGGATCCGCCGTCGACCACCAGGGTGTGGCCGCTGATGTGGGGTGCAGATGCGAGGAAACGCACCGCGTCGGCCACGTCGTGCGGGCTTCCGATCCGCCCGCGCGGGACCTTGGCGAGCAGACGGGCCCGGGCCTGCGAGCCGGGGCCCGCGCGGTCGTCAGCGGGCCAGGACACGGTCCCGGGGGCCACTGCGTTGACGCGCAGTGGCGCCAGCTCCACCGCCAGGGCCCGGGTCGCGGTCTCGAGCGCGGCCTTGGACACGCAGTGGTCGAGGTAGCCGGCCCAGGGGTGCCGGCCCCCGAGGTCGACGATGTTGATGACCGAGCCCTCGGCGGCTCGCAGCGCGGGCAGGCAGTGCCGGACCAGCGAGAGCGGCGCGACGAGGTTCAGCTCGAGCACCCGGCGCAGGTCGTCGTCGCAACGACCGGCGAAGTCCCCCTTTTCATACGAAGCCGCGCTGTTGACCAGCAAGTCGAGGCGGTCGCCCACGCCCGCGGCGAGGCGAGCGCGGGCGGAGGGGTCGCAGAGGTCGGCCTGCAGCACGCTCGCGACTCCGCCGGGGTGTTCGGCCAGCAGCGCGCGGGCCTCGTCGAGCGAGGTGTTGCAGTGCACGTGGACCCGGTAGCCGGCCTCGAGCAGCGCGAGCACGATCGCGCGGCCGACCCGGACGGCGCCGCCGGTGACCAATGCGGTGGGCATCGGCGCACTCTACCGCGATTGACACTTTCTCCGCGGTGCGCCAGCGTCGAGCGCAGCCGTGTCGGGCCCCAAGGAACGCCTGTCGCTCCGCGACATGACCGACGGTGCCGGGTGCACCGCGCGAACCGTTCGCTACTACGAGCGGCAGGGGCTGCTTCACGCCGAGCGGACCTCGGGGGGCCACCGTCAGTTCGCGCCGGCCGAGCTCGAACGGCTCGAGTTCGTCATCGCGCTGCGCGAGGCGGGCTGGTCGCTCGAGGACGTCACCACCGTGCTCGACATGCGTGATCGTGCCGTCAGCGACGCCGACGCGACCGCGTCGCTGCGCAGCGTGCTCGACGGACAGATCGCGGCGCTGCAGCGCAAGCTCGAGCTGCTCCAGCGCCTGCGCGACGAGTTCGGCGAGACGGTGTCGCTGCTCGCGATCTGCAGCACGTGCACGGCAGTGCAGGCGCGGGTGTCGTGCGAGGGCTGCGAGCGCTTGCCCGAGCTCGGCGCGCTGCCGCGCCCGTTCCGGCAGATCTGGCGCACGCGCGAGCTCGGTCGCGCCGCCGGGCCCTTCGAAGACGGGCTCGCCTCGGAGTGAGCGTGGTATTGAGCGAGCGATGGATGTCGACGCCGCCCTGCAAGGTGCCGTTCGTGCGCTGATCGACGCGTGCAAGCTCGACCCCGAGCACAAGGACCTCGTGGGGACGCCGGCGAGGGTCTCGAAGCTGTGGCGTACGTCGTTTCTGTCTGGCTACGCCATGGACCCGGCGCAGATCCTCGGAGACCTGGTGGTCGGCGAGGCGCCCACGTCCCTGGTCGTGGTGCGCGACATCCCATTTGCGGGGATGTGCCCGCACCACCTGCTGCCCTACATCGGCAAGGCCACCGTCGCGTATCTACCCGGGGAGGCGCTGCTTGGGTTTGGCCGGCTCGCCGACCTCGTGCGCTGCTTCACCGCTCGGCTCACGCTGCAGGAGCGGGCGTGCAGCGAGGTCGTCGACGCGTTGATGGAGCACGTCGGCGCTCGTGGTGCGGGCTGCGTCATGCACGGCGAGCACGCCTGCCTGCGGATTCCCGAGCAGCGACATGGCACATCGGTCGTGACCTCGGCGTTTCGCGGAGAGCTGAAGGACCGCGCGGCGCTTCAGGACGGGCTCTTCGCGTGAGCACGAAGACGGTCTACGTGCTCCGGCACGGCGAGCCCGAGGATCGCACGATCTTCTACGGTCAGCTCGATGTCGGGCTCTCGCCGGTGGGGGAGGGGCACGTGCGTGCGCAAGCGGAGTTCTTCGGCTCTAGGCCCATTCGCACGATCGTCAGCAGCGACCTGTCTCGATGTACCCGCGGCGCGCAGGCGATCGCTGCCCGGTGCGGCGTCGAGGTCACGACGAACGCGGCGCTGCGAGAGATGCACCTTGGTGTGCTCGAGGGCGTGCCGATGGCCGAGGCGCTCGAGCGCATGCCCGAGCTGGCCGGTCGCTCCTATATGGACATGCTCGACTACGCCTTTCCCGGCGGAGGGGAGAGCGTGCGGACCGTGGCCGACAGGGTGCTCCCGGTGGTCGAGGCGGTCGTGCGCGACGCCGAGGGCGACATCGTGGTGTACGTGCACAACTCGGTCGCCAGGGTCATCCTCGCGGCCGCTTGTGGGCTGGGCCCCGAGGGGTACGTGCGATTCGAGCAGCGGTACGGGGCGATCAATCGGCTCCGGGTGGACACCGCGGCCGACACGCCTTGGGCGCGCAGCGCCATCGTCTACGCCAACCGTGCGCCTTGACCCCGTGCGCCCCCACCAACGACTGTTCTAGCCCGGCTTGCTCGCGCCGGCGCAGAAAGGGTCTAGGATCACTGCGAATGTTCGACGACGACGAGGGCCTGGAGGCCGACCTGCTTCGCGCAGTGCCGATCTTCCCGCTGCCCAACGCGGTCTTGTTGCCGGGCATGGTGCTCCCGCTCAACGTGTTCGAGCCGCGCTACCTCGAGCTCGTCGACCATGCGCGCGATGGTGGCCAGTACATCGGGGTCCCGCTGCTGCGTCCGGGCTACGAGAACGACTACGAGGAGCGGCCCGACATCGAGGCTGTGTTCGGCGTAGGGCGGCTCATCTCCCACCAGAGGTTGCCCGACGGGCGACGCTTCATCCGGCTCGCCGGCGCGCGACGCCTTCGCAGAGTGCGCGAGCTTCCGCCCGAGCACAGCTTTCGCTTGGTCGAGTGCGCTCTGCTCGACGAACTCGAGCCCAACGACCGGTCGGCGCTCGACGTGCTCGAGGCCCAGCTCGAGCGCATCGCCTCGACCCTGCGCCCCGACGACGCTCAGCTCGTGGAGTCGGTGCTGCGAATCCCCGACCCTCGGGTGCTCACGTATGCGGTCGCTGCGATCCTGCCGACGCTGGGCCTGACCCAGGGCAGCGCGTCCACGCAGCACTCGGCGATGCTGACCATGCAGCAGGCGACCCTCGACGCGGCCGACGGTGACGCGCGCGTCGAGGTCCTCAGCGATTTCGCGGCCGAGCTGTGTGCGCGCCTGCTCGACGACGGTCGCATCCCGAAAACGCTGCTCAACTGAGCCCCAGGGCCGAAGAGCGCCCGAGGATCACGATGAAGGGCCGACGAGGGTGTGGCCCGTGAGCCTGGGCTGTGCGACCTTCGTTGCATGGCTTCCTCTCGTGCGCACCTCCTCCTCGCCACGTCGCTGCTCGTCGCGTGCGGGGACGATCCGAACTCCGCCGCCGACACGGATACCGACACCGACAGCACGACGGGCGCTCCGACGACGGGCATGCCGAGCACGGGCGGGCCCGGCTCGTCGGGCACGCCGATCACGACCGGGGTGGACCCTGGCACATCGAGCACGACCGAGGCGGTCGACGAGAGCTCGTCGAGCACGGGCGGCCCGACCGACGCGCCGCCGGAGGTCACGCTGTTGGTCGCCGGGGAGACCGACCCCGACGCGCTCGAGGGGGCCGACCGCGTGCCGCTGCTCGCCGAGGCCACCGATGACAGCGCAGTCGACCGCGTCGAGTTCTACCGCGACGGTGAGCTGATCGCGACCGACGACGAGGCGCCCTATGAGACCGAGGTCCTGCTGACCAGCCTCGACAACGCGACGATTCAGTTCTCGGCCACGGCGTACGACGACGCCGATCAGACCGACGAGAGCGCCGTCTCGCTGGAGGTGGACGTGATCGGCGCCAACATCGTGCACGTCGCGACGGACGTCCTCGAGGCCGGCGGTTTGGCGTATGCCCCGGGCGGCGGCGTGGCGGTGGCCGAAGACGGCAGCATCTTCGTCACCACCTCGACCATGGACCAAGAGACCAGCGCGTTTGGGCTGCGGGCGGCACGGGTCACCGCGGACCTCTCCGAGGTCGAGTGGAACGTGCGCGTGCCCGCCGAGGCGCTCGCGGACGGCGAGCAGATCATGGGCACCGGAGAGCCCGTGCTGCTCGAGAGCGCCGGCCGACTGTTCATGACCGGGACCACGTTCACGCCCACGGCCGAGTTCTTCGAGACGACGGTGGTCAGCGTCCCGCTCGATGGGCTCCCGCCCACCGTCCCCTACGAGGAGGTCGGGACCGACGCCAACTCGTTCAACATTCCCGGCCTCGTGCGTGGCCCGGACAACGACCTCATTCTCCACGGCCCCGGCGACACGCTGAGCCGAATCTCGGGGGGCGGGGCCCTGTGGCAGGTGCCGACCGTGGCGTTCACGGTCAGCGACCTCGGGGCCACGCACATGTCGTCCGATGACGACGGCAACGTGCTGCTGGATGCGCTGAACTGCAGCGCGGACCCGTGCTCGTGGAACATCCGCAAGATCTTGGCCGAGGATGGATCCGAGGCGTGGCAGCAGACCGTTCCCGCGGATGTCGACACGTCCGACTTCCACGTCGGCGCGTCGACCACGGCGCCCAACGGCGATGCGATCCTGGCGTTCGGCCTGGCACCGGACGTGAGCGGCGACATTCGCATCATCCGGTGGGACGCCGGCGGAAACCCGGTGGAGAGCTTCGACCTGGACTCGGGGGACACCTCGCTCACCGTCTCCGACATCGAGGTGGATCCCCAAGGGCAGCTCGTGCTGCTCGGATCGCGCTTCTCCGAGACGGACATCGACGCGAACTTGATCCGCATGGCCCCCGACGGGACGCAGCTGTGGTCGCGCTCGTTCGGCTTCGGTACCGAGCGCGATCTCAGCCTCGCGTTCACCTTCGACGATCGTGGGCGCGTGGTGGTGGCGGGGCTCGCCGACCCTCAGTCGGGGTTCCTGGTCTTCGCCGCCAGCCTCTGGCTTGCGGTCGTCGACCTGTAGCGTAGGGCTACGGCGACGCCTCGGTGGCGTGGTAGCGCTTCATCTTGCGCTTGATCATCTCCTTCTTGACCATGCCGACCATGTCGATGAGCAGCTGGCCGGTGAGGTGATCGAACTCGTGCTGGAGCGCGCGGCCGAGCAGACCCTCGCCCTCGATCGTGAAGGTCTCACCCTCGAGGTTGGTCGCCTCGATCTTCGCCCACCGAGGGCGCTTCACGTCGACGAAGACGTTGGGGAAGCTCAGGCAGCCCTCTTCGGCGATCGTCAGACCCTTGCCGGTTTCGGCGACCTTGGGGTTGATGCACACGACGGGGGGGCTGTCGTCGTCCCCCCCGGCGACGCGGCCGTCGATGAGGAAGATGCGCTCGAGACGACCCACCTGGATCGCAGCGATTCCCGCGCCGTTGAGGGCGTACATGGTGTCGGTCATGTCGCGGACGAGCTCTGCAATGCCCTCGTCGATGGTCTCCACCTCGAAGGTGGGCTCGCGAAGGCGGGGGTCGGGGTATTTGACGACGTCGAGTACGGCCATGGGGTGCGCGTCCGGTGCGTTTCTGGGGGAAACCTGACGTAAAGGTAGCTTGGCGGTCAAGCCAGTGCTAGACACGCTCCCCGCCCATGACCGCCATTGACGCCGAGAAGATTCGCGCCGCCCTCGCGGCGATCGAAGATCCCGCGACGGGCCACGGCATCGTCGCCACCGGACAACTCACGGACGTCACGGTCGGAGACGACGCCTCCGTCACGCTGGGCATCGACCTCATCTCGCCGGGCTTCCCGCTGCGAGAGGGCCTCGAGACGTCGATTCGAGACGCCTTGGCCACGCTGGAGCTCCCCTCGATCGACATCGAGTGGGGCCTGCGGGTGCCGCAGAAGCCGGCGCGTCAGGACCTCAACCGGCTCCCCACGGTCAAGAACATCATCGCGATCGCGGCGGGCAAGGGCGGCGTGGGCAAGAGCACGCTGAGCGTCAACACGGCGATGGCGCTCCGGGCACTGGGCGCCAAGGTGGGGCTGCTCGACGCCGACATCTACGGCCCATCGATCCCCAAGATGCTCGGCAACGCAGAGCGCGAGGCGGGCACCGCCGAGGGCGGCGGGGGCATCTCGCCGGCGATCTACCGCGGCATGCCGGTGATGAGCGTCGACTACTTCGTCGAGCCGGGCAAAGCGGTCATCTGGCGCGGCCCGATGATTCACAAGCTACTCACGCAGTTCCTCGAGGACGTGCGCTGGGGCGACCTCGACTACCTCATCGTCGACCTGCCGCCGGGCACCGGCGACGCGCAGCTCTCGCTGGGGCAGCTGGTGCCGATCACCGCCTCGGTCATCGTGACCACGCCGCAAGAGGTCGCGCTCATCGACGTCCGCAAGGCGGTCAACATGTTCAAGAAGCTCGAAGTGCCCGTCGTGGGCGTGGTCGAGAACATGTCGTACTACCGCTGCCCGTCGTGCGGGCACCACGACGAGATCTTCGGCGTAGGCGGTGGCAAGAAGCTGGCGGCCGAGTTCGACGTGGGCGTCCTGGGGCACGTGCCCATCGACCCCAAGGTCGCCTTCGGCGGCGAGTCGGGCGCGCCGATCGTCGAGACTGCCCCCGACAGTCCCATCGCGCAGGCGCTGAGCAACATTGCAGCCAAGGCCGCGATGGAGACGAGCAAGCTCTCCGCCACGGGTCCCAAGCGCTCGAGCCTGCTGCGAACGGTGGACTGACGGTCCATCGCCCTCGCGTTGGCTCCATCCCCGCCAACGCCCGACGGTTGCCGCGCGCGTAGGATCGTGTAGGACAAGGTGTCGCCGCCTGTCGTGCGATGCTTCTGCTCTCGTCATGGTCTCCTCGCGCACCGTCCGTCTTGCCGCCCTGCTCGCGCTCGCGCACGCAGCCGCCGCGTGTGCCGAGGACAGCCGTCCGCCGCGCCTCGAAGCGGTCGACGACCAGGTCGCGGCCGTGGGCACCGAACTGGTCATCACGCTCCGGGCGACCGACCCCGATGGCGACGACCTCTCCTACGACTTCACGGCCGACCTCGACGATCTCGCGCAGCGCGCGAGCATCTCCGAGCGGCCCGACGGGACCGCGGTGTTTCGCTTCACGCCGCTGGGCGCGGACGTCGGGCAGTGGCCGTTCGACTTCACGGCCAGCGATGGCACACACGCCGACACGGTCACCGCAACGATCGACATTCGCACGGCGCTCGAGGGCACGGCGCCGCTGTTTCGCGAGCCGCTGGGCTCGGGGACCACGCTCGATCTCGCCACGGACGATTGCCTCGACCTCGACGTCGTCGTCGAGGACCAAGACGACGCCGCGGTCACGATCGGGCAGGCCGAGCCGCTGATCGAAGACGCGGTGCTCGAGCAGGTCACGGGCCTCACCGCGCATTGGCAGTGGTGCCCAAACAAGGACCAGCTCGCCTCCGACCGCTTCCCGCTGACGCTCTTCGCCGACGACGGTGACAACGAGCCGGTCATCAAGAACTACCTCATCGTGCTGCGACCCGGCGACGGCGCCGGCTGTCCGGGCAAGGGCCCCACGATCATGCACGAGTCGATGGACCTCTCGACCGTGCTCGACCTCGAACTCACCGCCGAGGTCAGCGACGACCTCGGGCTCAAGGGTCCGCCGCTGGTCTACTACAGCCTCGAGGAGCCCCGAGAGCCGATCGACTTCAGCGAGCTCTCGCTCGTGGAGATGGAGCTGCAAAGCGGCGACCTGCAGCTGGGCATCTGGAGCGCGACCGTGCCCAACCCCGTGGCGGGCGAGCCCGAGGGCACGACCGCAGACCTCTACTACCTGTTCTCCGCCGTCGACGACGACGACGCCGAGGGAGAGTGCGACCACCTCACCGACCTGCCCGAGATGGGCGCGTTCGCCATCGAAGTGACCAACCCCGGTGGAAACGGGGGCGCGGGCGTGTGTGAGCCGTGCAGCGCCGACGTGCAGTGTGGCGGCGACGCGGACGTGTGCGCGGTCGTGGGCGAGGACGGGGCGACACACTGCTTGGTCGCGTGCGCGGGCGGGTGCGAGAACGGATTGCGCTGTGTCGAGGTCTCCTCGGTCGACGGCGTCACGGCCGAGCAGTGCATGCCCACGGCCTGCGGTGACGAGCCCCCGCCGCCGTGCGAGGACGACGCGCGCGAGGAGAACGACACGCGGGCCCAGGCCAGCATGCAGGGTGCCATCGATCCCGACGCGTCCCTGGGCGCGTTGACCTACTGCGAGGGCGACGAGGACTGGTTCCGAATCTCGGTCGGTGAAGACGGCACCGTCGGCGGGCTCATCACCGGCGGCGGCGGCGAGGCCGACCTCGATTTAGGCCTGTACGACATCGGTGGCGCCGAGCTCGAAACGGCGGCGACCGCCGGCAGCGAGGAGCTGCTCGAGGCGTGTGTCGCTCCGGGCACGTACTACCTGCGCGTGTTCTCGGCGGGGGAGGGCAGCCGCGACTACGACCTCCTGTACACCTTCGACGCGGAGAACTGCGCGGGCGTGTGCCAAGACGACAGCGCCGAGGACGACGACACGCCGGCGCAGGCCCCATCGGTCAGCCTGCCGTTCACCTCCACCGGGCGGGCGGTCTGCTCCAACGACGCCGACTATCACGCCGTCGCGCTCAGCACGGGCGAGACCCTGGTCGCGGACCTGACGTTCGAGCACGCCCAGGGCGATCTCGACTTCCACTTCCACGACACCGACGGCACGGATCTCACGCCGTGTCCCGGCTCGTGCAGCCCGAGCAACGGCCAGAGCGCGACCGACGACGAACACATCGAGTGGACGATCGACACGCCCGGCTGTGCGCCGTGCACCTTCTATCTCTCGGTTCAGGGCTATCTGGGCGCCGCCAACACCTACGACCTCGACATCTCGGTGATGCCGTAGCAAGCGCACAATCGCGCATCCGGCGGGCGCGGCGGTGCGCCGTTGTAACGCAATGTCGTGTCATGTAGGCTGACATCCTCTCAGGGGGACGCGGAATGAACATGACGAACCGAATCATCAGCGCAGCGATGGCATTGAGCGTCGGCGTCGCCGGCTGCGAGAGCGCGCAGGACTCGACCTCGGCCGAGGAGCCCTTCGCGCTCGGGGGCAAGGCCGACGCCGCGTGCCCGCCGTCCTCGACGCTGTGCTGGAGCGGCGACGACATGGAGGTGGCCAAGGCGATGCTCGACCTCGAGGACGAGGTGCGCTTCGGCTACGAACCCAAGAAGGCGCTGACCCAGATCATCGAGCACGCGAACTACCTCGAGCACAAGCTCACCGACGCGCAGCTTCAGGCGCTCGATCAGGTCGCGGCGATGGTCTCGCAGCTCCCCGAGGGAGACTTCGAGCTGCCGCCGGTCGAGGTCGACGAGGACGGCGAGATGGTCTTGGAGCTGCCGCCGGGCAACTACCGCGACGGGGTCGACGTCCTGGCCACCCTGCACGCCGACGTGGTCGGCGACATGCTCGGGGCCTACGTCGCGGCCAACGTGGTTCCGCTGGGCCAGTTCTCCGAGACCGAGATCAACGGCAAGACCGACGACACGAGCGTGGGCGAGGAGCAGGACTTCTCCGACGTCGAGGGGCTGACGCCCGACATGCAGCGCAGCTTGCAGCTCATGTACGACTCCGGCGTCATCGGGGCCGCGATGGCCACGATGTATCGCGGCACCAACGTGCTCAACCACGACTACGAGGTGATCAACGCCGAGAACTTCGGCGAGGTCATCGATGGCGACGGCCGCATTCGGCCCTCGGGTCTCACGCGCGAAGCGAAGACGCGGCACATCATCCGCAAGTACACGGCTGCGGCAGCCGCCGTGGGCGCGGGGGCTGGCGTGGTCGCGCTCGTGCCCATCGCCGGCACGGCCCTTTCGATCTCCGCCGAGACGTTCCTGCTGCTCAAGCTCCACGCACAGATGACCTTCGAGATCGGAGCGGTCTACGGCTGGGACATTCGTGAGGGCGACAACCTCTATTTGCTCAGCATGCTCCTGATGGGTGAAGGGCTGGCCACCGAGGCTGCCGACATCGTGATCTCGAACATGCTGGTCCCGATCCTCTCCAAGCGGCTCGCGCGAAAGTTCGGGGTCACGCTCGGAGCCGAGGTCGCCGAGCGCGTGGCGAACCGGTCGATCGGTCTGCTGCTCGACTTCTTCAGCCGCAAAGCCCAACAGGAGATCGCCGAGGCCGCGCTCGAAGGCACGGCGCGCGGCATCGGTCGCACGATCCTCGGGTGGGCGACGCTCGGGGCTGCGGTGCTGGTCAGCGCGGGTCTGGACGCCGCGGCGACGTGGCACCTGGGCCATTCCGTCGAGGCGATGTCCAAGCGGTGGCTCGGCGACGTCATGCTCGAGGCCAGCACCTACATGGCCGACCAGCGCCCTCGCGACTGCGTCTTCCGAGGCATGGCCGCCATGGCGTGGCGCGACGGCGAGGTGTCCGAGGAGGAGAAGAACCTGTTCGTGGCCTTCCTCGCCAAGCCCTACGCGCTCGATGAGGGGTCGTGGTTCGTCCTGGCAGAGGACGAGGTGGCCCGGCAAGCCGCGATGGTCGGGGCGTGGACCGAGGCCGACAGCCTCTCGGACACGCAGGAGTGCATGGAAGACGAGTTCCAGGGCTCGACGTCGGCCGACCGTATCAGCCTGCTCGGACACTTCTATTCGATGATGCTCATCGACGGTCACGCCGACGAGCGCGAGCAGGACACGTACGAAGCCTACCGGGACGGCCTCGATGGCGACGGATGGTTCGACGGCGCCGAGATCGACTTCCAGCACCTCGAGTACGTCGAGAGGGCGCTGTTCTTGACGACCAACCCCGGCATCGTCGTCGAAGAGTTCGCGCCCGAGCACACCGAGCTGGCCGAGCAGCTCCTCACCGCCGACGTGTTCGAGTTCCTCGAGTCGCCCAACCCGACCATTCGCGCGCAGTTCGATTGCGGCTTCGAGGGTGGGTGCTGACGCCTCCTCTGCGTCGCCTCCCCCCTGCGGGGTGAGGGGAGGCTCCTTGGGAGGCTGCGCGGGGGTTTTTCGGTCAGCCGCAGGCCATCTTTAGCGCTGCGCGACCCTTCGAGTCTGCTCGCTTGGGCTTCGAGGGTGGGTGCTGACGCCTCCTCTGCGTCGCCTCCCCCCTGCGGGGTGAGGGGAGGCTCCTTGGGAGGCTGCGCGGGGTTTTTTCGGTCAGCCGCAGGCCAGCTTTAGCGCTGCGCGACCCTGCGGGTCTGCTCGCTTGGGCGTCGAGGGTGGGTGCGGACGCCTCCTCAGCGTCGACGCGCCCCTGCGGGGTGAGGGGAGGCTCGTTGGGAGGCTGCGCGGGGGTTTTTCGGTCAGCCGCAGGCCATCTTTAGCGCTGCGCGACCCTTCGGGTC